>NZ_FQXD01000003.1 GCF_900129865.1 Virgibacillus chiguensis | reverse complement strand
TGATATTCCGCATTTTCGCTTACAGAGTGCAGCTTAACTAAGTAATAACGAAACCTCCGTTTAGACGTTTTTTAAGAAGTTCATTTTATACAAATACGAGATAACAATGGAAGCACGGAGCAGCCGGCAATTTTTATACAATCGGGCAATGACCCTGTAGGAAAGCAACGCCGGCCCCACTTCATGGATAGACCGAACGAAGGAATGTATGCGCGAAGACGCTGTGAGATGTGGGAGGGTTTGTCACCATGAGTATTGTGGGATGAGAAGGTGCGATCATAGCAGTGAAAATTCCCATTTTTTTCAAAAAGAGAAGGATGGCTTATTAAGTGCACCCTTCTACATTAAAAATTATGCTTACACGGTCTTAAATATCGTTAATGAGTAAAAAATAAAATGAAATTCTAAGAAAAACAAAGAAAACAAGAGAAAACGTTAGTATATAGAGGGAGTATAATTTTTAAGTAGTATAAGAAAACGACAGCTTCCACCATAAAGATTTGGCGGTAAGCTAAGTTTTTCTAAACATCCATTATTTCGAAGCATTTTGTTCTTGCCCATTTTCTATTTCCCACATTTTTTCCAAGAAAGGCTGTCCTTTAATAAGTTTGTGACAGAAATCCTCATGCCGATCACTCCAACCTTTTTTCACACCTTCATATAGGGCAGTCCAAACTGCTTTCTCATCCATAAAACGAATATATGGATAACGTTTTGGATTCCATTCTGTTAACCAGTAACGTAACTCTTCCAAATTATTTGTCGTCCATAACTGATCTAGCCCCATCATCATTAATTGTTTTAGTTGACGCTCTCTTCTAGTTAATCCAAAAATGAGTTCTGGTGGCATAGAAAGCATATGGTATTCTTTTTTATAATTGTTCCCGTCATATTTAAACGATTGCACTTTGGCATTTTTTATCATATCGTAGACGAGCTGTTCTTGCCTTGGAATTAATCTGCTTTTTCGAACTGGGATTCGATAACCAATAGTGTCAAAGATAAGGATTTCTTTGCCATCTGTTATAATGCTAGCATATTCTAGAACTGTTCTATCATGCCCTTTGCGCATATAAGCACGTTTATAGATAGCGTCTAAAAGCGGTTTTGGGATTTCCTGCATATCATTTTCAATATAAGAGAACAGTTCTTTCGTTATGTATAATAATGGTATTTGATCTAGTAATTCAATACCATCATCTTTACGCCACTCATGAAAATAACATACATTATAACCATTCTCTTCTCCTTCAAACCAATTCACCCAAACATCATGCATATATAGCATAAAACAACCCTCACTTTTTCAAACTGAATTTAACATACATTATGACCATCTAGCAGACAAAATATTCTAGTTGCAACATATTATTTTTCAAATGAGCGTTTTGAACTATATATTTTCAACAAACATTTTTTAAATAGTTACAACCAAGCATTCGTGAAATAGACGGCTAACTGTTTGGGTAACGTTTTAAAGCAATATGCATGATAATTAGTCCAACTGGAAGAAAATAACATTCTACTCTGCTAGCTATAAAACTCATATACTCCCCCCATGATAGACCAGCTGGAAGAAAATTCATATATGCAATAATGGTGACACCACCCATAATAGAAAAACCAAAGCCCATTAAAAATAAAAACACGTATCCCATTTTCCCTCTCCTGCCTTGTCCTTTTTAATAGACTATGCTTGTCCCAAACCATACATGTTAGAAAAACTGCCCCTTTTCCAACTCTCCATGGCGAAAGGCGTAGTTTTTCTTATACTATAAACTTTTATACTTTCCTATAGTGGAACAAAGGCTTTGGGCACCCGGTTAGCAACGTAGCGACTGGAACGAATCAACGAAAGTTTTAGGAATTATGCCCTGCAACAGGAGTATGCCGGCGCCCTCCGGCAAGCCCGTTTTTAGTTGGCCTTCCTCTTAACCACGAACCAATGGTGACTTAGCGTAGGGCAATGGAGTGAAGTCGCTAGTTGCTGGGTGCTTGCGCCGGACGTGGCTAAATAACTTAGTAAGTTTATCCACAGCTGCTAAAATTTTATAATTTCCTAGACCACAAAAAAAGCCGATCAAATTTGATCGGCTTTCTTATTTTTTATGACGTTTCACAACTACGAAGCGTTCCTTCTTCTCACTTTCTAACTATGCTTGGTATTTCTTAAATAGTAGTGCAACATTATGACCGCCAAATCCAAGCGAATTACTTAACACAACTTGAACATGCTGTTTTCTTGCCCTGTTTGGAACATAATCCAAGTCGCAATCTGGGTCAGGATGTTCAAGATTAATGGTAGGCGGAATGATTCCTTCTTCAATTGCTTTAACAGAAATCACCGATTCTACACCACCAGCAGCACCTAGTAAATGTCCTGTCATTGATTTTGTTGAAGAAATGGCAACATCATTCGCATGGTCGCCCAACACTGTCTTTATAGCAGCAGTTTCAAATTTATCATTAAGGGCTGTGCTCGTACCATGTGCATTAATATAATCAACCTCATTTGGTGCAATTGTTGCATCATTTAACGCCATATCCATCGCACGTGCTGCACCTTCGCCATTTTCTGCTGGCGCAGTAATATGATAAGCATCACCAGTAGCACCGTAACCAACAATTTCTGCGTAAATATGCGCGCCACGTTCTAACGCCTTTTCTAAGTCTTCTATCACTAAAATACCACTACCTTCCCCCATTACAAACCCATCACGATATTTGTCAAATGGGCGACTTGCTTTTTGTGGATCTTCATGAAGAGAAAGTGCTTTGGCAGAAGAAAAGCCAGCAAACGCCATATTAGATATCGGCGCTTCTGTTCCACCTGTAATAATAGCGTCTGCATCCCCACGCTGCACGGCTTTAAACGCATCACCTATGGAACTTGCACCTGAAGCACAAGCTGTAACAGAACATGAATTTATCCCTTTTGCACCTAATTGAATAGAAACTTGACCCGCAGCCATATCTGGGATCATCATTGGTACAAAAAATGGACTAACTCGCTTAGGCCCTTTTTCTAACAGTTTTCGATGCTGATCTTCCCAAGTTTGCATACCACCGATACCACAGCCAATCCAAACGCCTACACGATTCCGATTATCATCATCAATAGTAAGGTTGGCATCTTCAACCGCCATTTTTGACGCTACAACAGCGTATTGTGTAAACAAGTCCATTTTACGAACATCTTTCTTCTCGATATAGGCACTTGGATCAAAATCTTTCACTTCTCCAGCTACCTTAGCCGGAAATAGTTCTTTATCCACTTTGGTCACAAAATCAATCCCTGATTTCCCTGAAATTATGTTTTCCCACATGGTACTAACATGATTTCCAACAGGCGTAACAGCACCAACTCCTGTTACTACAACTCTTCTTTGTTTCATATGGTTTTCCTCCTAGCTCCATCCAGTTATCTTCCCCATTTTATGGCTAAGGCGCCCCATGTTAAACCGCCGCCAAAGCCAACTAAAACGATCAAATCATTATCATTTATTTTACCATCTGCGACTGATTCCGACAAAGCAATTGGTATAGAAGCTGCAGAGTTATTGCCATACTTCTTTACTGTTTGGGCCATCTTATCTTCGGCGATACCTAATCGTTGTCGAGCCGCCTCCATGATGCGGATATTTGCTTGATGTGGCACTAAATAATCTACATCATCTTCTTTATATCCAGCAGCTTTAATTACATTAACAGATGATTCTGGCATTTGTCTAACAGCAAATTTAAATACTTCACGACCATTCATATATAAATAACCAGTATCTTTTTCCTGCTTTAATTCTTTTCCGCCTGCGCCATTAGCACCTAATTCGAACGAAAGAATCCCTTTACCATCCGATACTTGGCCCATTACGGCTGCACCAGCACCATCACCAAACAATACGCATGTGCTACGATCTGACCAATCAGTAATCTTTGACAGCTTTTCTACACCTACAACTAATACATGTTTATATGTGTTGTTTTCAATAAATTGCTTTGCTGTTACCATCCCATACATAAAACCTGAACAAGCTGCACTAATATCCATGGCTGCTGCATTCATTGCACCTAAACGTTCTTGAATCATACAGCTAACAGAGGGAAATGGTGTGTCAGGAGTTACTGTTGCGACTAAAATAAGGTCTATATCGTTAGGTTTTAGATTTGCATTGTTAATAGCTTTTTCTGCTGCTAAAAACGCCATATCTGAAGTATCCATGTCCTCTTCTGCTATTCTTCTTTCTTCAATACCTGTTCTCGTACGAATCCACTCATCATTTGTATCGACGATCTTCTCTAAATCATGATTCGTAACAACTTTTTCAGGAACATAATGACCTAAACCTAAAACACCAACATCCATATTTCCATCTCCTTAAAAAATAATCTAAAATTATTATTATCTATTATTATTACTTGGTACTAATTTTAATGTATCGTGATTTTTTTTGCAAGTTACAGGCTGATAATCTTACCTAGCTTTTAAATGATGGTTCGTAGGAAGGTTTCTTTTAATCTTACTACTTTTTCATGGCATTAGCGAAAATTATCTTATCGTCCATTCTTTATAACATCAAACGCTTTGTCTATTTTTCTATGGTTCGTTTAAATTCTCTGTCAATACTTGTTACGGCATAGAAGTTTATGCGAAGAGCTTTAATCTACTGTAGACTTGTCCAATTAAGCGTGATCTTACAGCAGCTTATATTCAGCTTAAAAAGGGGGAGAGGTCACTTTCAATACCGAATAGTAATCGATATGAATAACATAACTACATTTCAGGGAGCAATCCCGTATTTGTATAATGTTCCATTGCTTGGTTCATCTCATATTGATAAGAAAGGGGCACTTGGTCACTAAAAGGCGCTAAAGAAATAGCACCATCTTGAAAATCAAAGCTTTTTAATTGTCCGGTTAATTTGCGATCATTCACATGTTCCACTGCATATTCATACAGTTTCTCTACATGATGGACAGTCGAAGTTAAAACTGTATTCTCTGCTAACTCTGCTTGATTAGTCCTATACCCAATGGCATAAACCTCATCTCTTTTTGCATACTTAATAATCTCTTCACTAAAAGTATCACCTATTGGATAAAATACATCTACACCCGTTGATTTCATTTGTTGGTAAATCCTTTGTGCTGTTTGCACCTCATTCCAGTCATTTAAAAAAGCTAATTCTATTTCCGCTTTCGGGTTTACATTTTTAACTCCCTCAAAAAAGCCTTCAATCTCTGACTGCCATTCATAAGTAGCAATGATGCTCACTTTATTTGCAACTGTCATTTTACCAGATAACATACCAGCAAAATATCCAGCCGCATACGTATCAAATGTAAAACTAGTTACATTTTTTGCAACATATGAACCATTAAAATAAACAAACTGTATATGGGAATAATTCTCAGCAACATCTGTAAAGTGTTTTCCATAAAAAGAACTATGGCCAAATATAAGATTTACTCCTTGATTGGAAAATTCCTCAATCGCTTTAATAATTTCCTTCTCAGTTGCCACATTTTCTTTATAATAAACATCCATTCCATACTTTTCTCCTAATGAAACAAGTCCTTGGTACCCTATTCATTCCATACGTGATCAGAGATGTTTCCGTTTAATAACATACCCACATTCTGTATTCGCTGTTCTGTTTGCAAGGGGCTACTACAGCTACCTAGTATCATTAACACGCTAATAATGACAAAAACATTTCGCAATAGAAACACCTCCCACTCTATTTTCGTATGAAGACAACCGCCTTTTTTATGCTATAGGAAAGTTTAAAGGTTTATAGTATAAGAAAAACGACAGCTTTCACGATAAAGATTTGCATTAAGACATGTTTTCATAAAATCACTTTACAAATACGTGTACTTATAATTGTTGCTCACCTAACGCTGGCTATGGAACAAAAAGTCCACGTATTCAAAAATTTACCGTTCGCTTACAAGTCCGTTAATCTACGTCCTTTGGTCAGAACCTCTTCCCTAATCGTTGATTTCGAAAGTGTTGAATGACCTGATTAACTGTCGCCTCTTTAGGTCTATTGTCCTTAATATCTATATAATTATCAAGTTTTATTTTGTTTACGTTTTGCTTCTCCTCACCTACCTCGTACATTTCTAACCAATTAAGAAAAACGTCTATAAAATCATGAATATATACGGCATATTGAAGAAAATAATCCGATGAAAAAGGAACAAGTTCTCCTTGAAAATACATACCATTCTCTGACATAGGCATCCATTCACCAAATAAAAGAGGTAATTCAATAAATACGCCATTTAGGCTTGTAGATCCATGTACTGTACTTGGATGTGCTAGTGTTACACATACTTCCGCAGAAATATTGACATCTTCATGGATGGAACCAAGGCAAATGAATTGTTCATATATTTCGTTTTTATCACCTGAATAAAAAGAAAAATTACTATTTCTCCCCAAAAAAAGAGACAGTGAATCATCTTTCTTACAGTCTACAATCCCTTCCACTTTCATGCCTTGTTCCAATAATTGATTCGTGATATGAAAACCAATCCAATGATTACAATTTGCAACCGCCGTAACCAAAGACACCACTCCTGTTCGTAATTTTTTTCATATATACGGTATACAGAAAAGCTTCTAGCAGAGCTCCCCGCAACATTTGAACGGCTGACTTGCAAGGGCAGTACTTCAATTTCTTTCTGCAAATAATGCATTTAAGCCCTGTTATCTCCGAGGAAGCTTCTCTAGCATACGTGTTCCTTACTTCCATTAACTTTCTTTTCAAATACATGACTGGATATAGAATAAGTATTCATTGTTCCATAATATTCTTATGGAGAAAAGAACTCTTCCATTCGTTACATTAATGTTATGATTTTCAATAAATGCAAGTTATACTTTTTTTTTCATCTTTGTTTTGGTAAACTAGAAAGAGATATTTCTATAAAGTTACTGTGAAAAACGAGGTGTTATCATGCGATACATTGTTACACTTTTCTGGTCATGTTTAATTGGCGCAGTGGTTTCCTATGTTTTATCAAGTATGGGAAGTGAACCATTCAACTTAACAGCAACCATCGGATTATCAGTCGTCTTTTTTGTTATGGTATCCGTACTAGGTGACGGTATTTTAAAAGAAGATAACTAAGTCCATTTATAATGACACTGCAACTGTGTGGCAAGCCCACACCGTTGCTTTAGTTTATTCTCCATACATAGCTAGTTTCAGGATTGTACGTTTGTACCGTACCCACAGTTGCCTAATTGAAGAAAAGGGAAAGCCCTTGCCTCTTTTTAACGTATAAGGCAAGGGTTTTTTCTTGTTTCCATTAATACCATGGTAAAATGCTGAGTGCAGCTAAAGCAGTTAATGGTAAAATAAGCCTTCGAAATCGGTTAGGAGGGTACCCATATCCTCCGTAACCATAACCAGGCCCACCGTATCCTGGATAGCCATAACCAAATTGTCTGTGATGTTGGCTATGCCCTTGCTGCATATGTGAGTGATGTTGTTCATGCGCTTCTATTGGTACTGCTAAATATACAGATTCGTGATCCAAACCAGTTATTATCCCGTCAACGCTAGAACCATCTACTAACTCAATAAGCACATAAGCATGCATATGATCCTTACAAACATCGTATATATGTTGATGACTGTGACTCATATTATCTGCCTCCTCACCACACAGCCTATTCATTTGCCCATAGGTTGGTGACTTGTATAGTGGTCAAAATCTACTATTGCAACAAGTTTTATCGCAAGGCTCTGAGGTTTCTTAAAGGGATATGAGTATAAATCGCCCTTCTTAACGTTTTGTTTTCTATAGTACAGCTAAAGAGCTTACAAAATTGTAAGCTTCCTGTAAGGTAAATGAATACCTTGATTTTCCATTTAAGTTTAATCTTACAAAAGAGAAATATTGGAGAGGATTTTTTCATGGACGCTATATCTAGCTTAAGTATCATTTTAAAATATTTATTACTCGGTTTATTTCAAGGTTTCACGGAACCAATACCTATTTCATCAAGCGGACATTTAGTTATGCTTCGTGATCTCCTTCATTTACAAGTCGAATTAACAGGATTGTCATTTGAAATTTTAGTAAATTTCGGATCACTAATCGCTGTCCTGGTCGTTTTCCGTAAAGATTTAATTCGGTTAACAAAAAATGGGCTTCGATTTGTTTTACAAAAAGATAGAGATAATGAAGCAACGGCTGACTTTCAATTTATCGTATTTCTAATTGTAGCAACCATTCCTACGGGAGTTTTAGGCTTCTTATTAAACGACTATATAAGTGACATTAAAGCTGTTGCTGTCGGATACACCTTGCTGATTACTGGGGCAGCTTTATGGATAATTCGTAATCTTCACGGGAAGAAAAATGACGGAGATTTAACGATAAAAGACGTACTTATTGTCGGTGCAGCACAAGCCGTCTCATTAGTTCCTGGGATTAGCCGTTCAGGTGCTACTATTGTTGCTGCTATGCTTGTCGGCATGAAGCGGGAAACTGCTTTTCGTTTTTCATTTTTACTTTATATTCCCGTTAGCCTTGGGGTAACGATTTTAGGAGTAAGTGATATTGTCAAAGATGAAAGGTTTAATGAATTAATGATTCCTTATGCTATTGCCTTTTTAGCTTCCATTATTGCTACATATTTTGCCCTTAAATGGTTCGCTAACATCATGGCTAAAGGCAACCTGAAGTATTTTAGTTTCTATTGTTTCGTAGTTGGAATCCTAGCAATTATTATCTTTACACGATAAAAACACAATGGATTCCATGGAATAAAAAAAGCAGTTGTCTATGTCAGGCAACTGCTTTTGATTTATTTCCACGGTAATAAATTAATCCGGAATACCTAGTGCAATTTTAGCATAACGTGACATTCTTTCCTTGCCCCATGGAGGGTTCCAAACAATGCTAACTTCCGTTTCTTTCACTTCAGGAATATCAGATAATGCGTGTTTCACATCTTGCTCAATATGTCCAGCAAGCGGACATCCCATAGAAGTTAGTGTCATGGTAACCTTACATATACCTTCTTCATCTAATTCTACATCATATACTAAACCTAAATTAACAATATCTATGCCTAATTCAGGATCAATAACATTTTCTAATGCACCAAAAAGATTCTCCTTTAATGCTTCATCCATACATTTTCCCTCCTCCAATATGTTATTACTATTTAAACATATTTTTGTGTATATTTAAAGAAAACAACGCTTGTTACAAACAGTTTGAAAACGGTTTGAATGAATTCCTATGCTTGTAAGCTGGGAATATTTATGTAAAATAGCGTATAACTTGATTATAAATGATCTACAAACCACTTTACCGTTTCAAGTGTGGCAAATCTTCCTACTTTATGACCACGATTTGCTTCTCCTAGAAAAACAATATCTTTAGAGTTAGCATAAGTTGGTGCTACTTGTTTATAAAAAGAGTAAGCATGATTAAACGGTACAATTTCATCTACTTCCCCATGCCAGATAAACAACGGGCGTCCATTTAACTTCTCTGGTTGCTGAGACAAATCATACTTAGATAGCTGATCCAACAAGTTCGTAATTTCTTTTTGTTCTACAGGCAGATCGCCTCTTTGTTTAAACGCATCAATAATTTCCTGAGCAAAGGTTGTAATCTTCGGTGTACCCATTAAGATAGCAGCTGCTTTAACCCATTCATATTGGGTAATGGCAGCAGAAGTCGTTATTCCTCCCATGCTTGTCCCCGCTACGCCAAAGCGATCATCTAATAATAATCCAGCTTCATCTACATAATCCTTTATATATTGTAATTCAGTTACATTTTGTACTACAATATCCCAAAAGGATAGTTGTCTTTCCTCCGCATGAATGCCATTTTCTCGGGCGCCATGATACTTGCTATCTGGCAAAATAACCCGGTATCCTTTTTGAGCAAGTAAAAATGCTAGGGGCAAATTATGCTCTTTTGCGCTGGTAAACCCGTGGAAATAAGTAATTACGGGCAAAGCGACGCCGTTTTTTTCTGCATCCACTATAATTAAGCTTGGAATGGTGTCAATTTTCTCTTCATATATTCCGATCATGCTACACTGTCCCCTTATGTACGTATTCGTATATTTTTCATTCTACTATCACAAAGAATGCCTATCAACTTTTAATCATTACACCGTTCATTCTTTAATTAAAAAACTTACATTATTATTGGATTATAATTGATAAAGCATCTTTCTCCCAATTGTTTGGGCACCGAATAAGCCATCTAAATATATATGTTTTTAATTTTTTAATCTAACAGTACTTTATGTGCAGAATAGAGCAAGACACATAGATGTTAGGACAAGTTTTAACTTTACATTCCTTCGTTTCGACTATACACTATGAACAGATGAGGTGATTGTAAATATGCAAACAAACAGACACTTAATAGCATTAGATCTTGATGGAACACTGTTAACCGATAAAAAAGAAATCAGCCCTAAAACAAAACAAGCCGTTTTAAGAGCAATGGACGAAGGTCATATCGTTGTTATTGCAACAGGCAGACCACATCGGGCAAGTATTGGTTATTATAAAACATTAGGGTTAACTACTCCGATGGTAAACTTTAATGGTGCACTTATTCACCATCCAAATGATAAGAAATGGGATGCTCTGCACAGTCCGATGTCCATTCGAACAGCTCATAAAATTATCGGAACGTGTTATGAGTTAAATGTACGAAATATTTTGGCTGAAGTTATGGATGATGTGTATTTAGATCAATATGATCAGGCCATTATTGATATATTTCATATGTCACAAAATGACCCCCCTTTTACAATAGGGAGTCTGAGAAATAAATTAACAGAAGACCCTACTTCTATCTTAATTCATCCGAAAGATGAACATATTTCCACATTGCGAAAGAATCTCGATGACTTTCATGCTGACCTTATTGAACACAGAAATTGGGGAGCACCATGGAACATTATTGAAATTGTTCGCAAAGGAATGAATAAGGCTGTTGGTTTACAGAAGATTGCTCATTATTTCCATATCCCCGCAGACCGCATTATCGCTTTTGGTGACGAAGATAATGATTTAGAAATGATTGATTACGCGGGGGTAGGTGTAGCTATGGGCAATGCAATTGATGAATTAAAATCCATAAGTAAATACGTGACAGATTCTAATGAAGAAAACGGAATAGCAAATTTCTTACAAACCTATTTAAAACTAGGCTAAAATCTGTTTCTTATGGCGTTGTTATTCTTTTACAGTGGCACTTTTACTGCTTAAAAATATCTTATTATCGCTAAAAATTCAATTATTTCCATTTATAATTATGGAGAACAAGATCACACTAAGGGTGAGCACAATTCATGTGTTCACCTTTTTTGCTTTCGAATAGCAGGAGACGTAATAAAACGCCTAGGATAACTTCAATCATGATTTTTCAAAAAGTGCATATGCACAAAGGAGGAAATATCGTGAGTAAAGCAAGTAAATCAAAGCGTTTTGCCCAACAGAGCGCAGATTCTGTAAAAAAGCATGCTGAACGCTTCCCTTATCGAAGCAGATTCTCTGAGGTGCAGAGAAAACAAGATGAAGCTGATAACCATACAGTAGGAGGGTTTTAGGTTGGAAAACAATCAAAATAATTTATTTCAACAAGCAAGAAATGCTGTGATGAACTTTATGAATCAGCAAAACAATGCTTCTAATGCAGAAGATAAACAAGCTGCACAAAATGCGATTCAAGCTGCTTATCAGGATGCTACACCTGAAGAAAAACAGCAATTACAGCAATTGGAAAATCAATTGAGACAACATAATCAAATACAGTAACCTCTGCAATTAGTAACTTGTATTTGGTTAACCCCCTCTAGAAAGTCCCTTAACAGGGGCTTTCTTATGGATAAGTTAATAACTCCCATTACCAATTTTAGCTTCGAACTGCCTAACATACATTGATGTTACGAACAAAATACGAAAAGACACGCCTTTAACACATATGCTTAGCGACAAAATACTTTTTAATCCTTCTTATATCTGCTATTATTGAGAATAAGTATGATTTAGGAGGGATGAAATTTGAGTATTCGTGCTGAAGCCACCCCGAATCCAAATGCAATGAAATTTACTACAGATAAAATAATATTTGAAGGAACAAACAGTATATCCATAATGCCTGGAGATACGAGTGAATATGACATTTTAAATGACTTAATGCAAGTAGAAGGTGTAGATAATGTTTTTGGATATCAAAACTTTATTACCGTAAATAAGCAATTCGATACAGAATGGGATGATTTAATACCAAAGGTAACGGAAGTAATAGAAAAAAATGGATTTTAAAAGGCCAGCATCCTTATTGCTTGGCCTTTTCTTACATGATAGAAATATAAAAAAGTTTTTGCTGCTTTCGCCATATTGGCTTGGCGACAAGCCAAGTTTTTCTAACTTACACGCCCTTTTGGTTATTTGTTTTCAACATCTACAGGGAAATAATTCGGGTTTATTTTTTCACCATCATGATTCTTTCCATATATAACAATTACTGGAGGTTCCTCCGCATTCAATGTTTCCTCTGGCAGTTCAACCTCTACCATAAACTTCTCCCATTGCCCTTTCTTCTTCTCTAAAGGTAAAGCCGTTTCGTCACTAAGAGACTCTCCTTCATGTTCCAATTGGTAGAATACATTCGTTTCATTCGCATGCACTTCACCTTGTAAAACAGCTATTCCACCTTTCACTTCCATATCCAAGTTTTCAAAACGAACGCCGTTTGTCTGTGCTTCTCGTGTTGAAGTGTCTTTGGCTGTAGTGCCAGCCTTTTCATTCTTCGTACTACATCCAAAAAGTACTAATGATATAGCTAAAAACAAGAAAACTTTTTTCCACATAGCTCCCGCTTCCTCTCTTGTTTAATCTCTGCGAAAAAAACCAAATATACCTGTCGTTTGAACGATATTTGTAAATGCGTTCGGGTCTACTTCATTAATAATTCTTTCTAAATCATACAATTCATACCGAGTGATGACCAGATAAAGCATATCCTTATCTGTTTTCGTATAAGCTCCTTTAGCTGGAAGAATCGTAATACCACGTACCATAGTTTGGTGAATAGCAGCCTGCAGTTCATCCGCTTTACGAGTAATGATCATAGCTGTAACCTTTTCATGACGTGTATGAAGAGCGTCAATTACACGTGTCGTTACGTATAAAGTAAGTAAGGTATACAAAGCATTTTCTGGTTCATATAAAATACCAGCGAATGCTATAATAATCGCATTTAACATTAAAAAATACGTACCTATCGGTTTATCTTTCATTCTCGATAGAACCATCGCCACAATGTCCATTCCTCCAGTGGAAGCACCGACTTTAAGTGTAATCCCTACACCAGTACCACCAACAACACCACCAAAGACAGCATTTAAAATAATGTCTTCTGATATTTGAACCATAGGAATAAATTCTAGAAAAAGAGTCGTGCAAAATACAGAAACGACACTATAAATCGTAAACCCTTTACCTACTTTAAACCAACCCAATATAGCAACAGGGATATTAAATAGAGCTAATAAAATTCCCGTACTAATTCCGATGCCAACGAAATCATTAAAAACGCTAGATGCTAATTGAGCAGCACCAGTAAACCCACTAGCATACACATTTGCTTCAATTAAGAAAAAGTTCAGAGATATTGCATTAAGCAACGCTCCAAAAATGACTACTGCAATTCGTTTTGCTTCAAAAATGAACATAGAGGCCTCCTTCTTCGTTTACAGATAATTAGTCTGTCATCATACACACACCCAAACGCTAGATGTCATTAACTTTTTTATTTGAAAATTATTAAAATTAAACATTCCTTTTTTTTGACTAACTACATAAACAACTATAAACTAAAAGAAAGATTACTAAAAGGAATGTAGGTGAATAAACGATGGATATTAAAATCCTTGCCGATTCAGCTTGCGATTTAACAGCAGATTATTATAATAAATACGACATAGCATTTATACCATTAACCGTCCGGCTTGATGATAAGGATTACGAAGATGTCAAAACAATAGATCCTAAAACAGTTTACCACGCAATGCGTGATGGGAAAACCCCAAAAACATCGCAAGCTTCAGCTCAACGTTTTAAGTCTATTTTTACATCTCATGCTGAAGCAAATCAACCTTTAGTTTACCTTGCTTTTTCTTCTCAACTATCTGGTACATATCAAGCAGCAAAAATGATGGAACAAGAAGTAAAAGAAAGCTATCCCGATGCACCTATTCACGTAATTGATACGAAATGTGCTTCACTAGGGTATGGGCTTGTTGTACTTCATGCAGCAAAGCTTGCCAAGCAAGGAGCGGCGTTACAAAGAATCGTAGAATCAAGTAAGTCCTGCGCTCTTCATATGGAGCACATCTTTACTGTTGATAACCTAGAATATCTATATCGAGGTGGCCGTGTAAGCAGAACAGCAGCGTTTGTTGGTTCTTTGTTAAAGATTAAACCAATTCTTCACGTAGAAGATGGGAAGTTAATTCCTTTAGAAAAGATACGCGGTTCAAAAAAATTGTTCCACCGTATGCTAGAAATCATGGAAGAACGCGGTGATGATTTATCAAACCAAACCATTGCAATCTCCCATGGCGATGACTTCGAGCGAGCAGAACAACTTGCTTCCATGATTAAGGAGAAATTTCACGTAAAAGATGTTATTATTGAGATGGTTGGGTCGGTTATAGGTGCGCATTCAGGGCCTGGAACGATTGCACTCTTCTTTTTAAATGATACCGATTTTGATCGCCCTGCATAAATGGAAGCACCAAGCAGAAAAGGGACTTTACATCCCTCTTCGCAAAGTAACAATACGAAGAGGGCAAAATCCCTTTGTGAAATGCGCAAATAAAATATTCGATTTTTTCTATTGTAATAAATGTCACCAAGGATCGCCTGCTTTGTAGTCTCCTTTACCCCTCATTTTTCTTTTGTTTTCTAGATAACACCACTATCCCAACGATAAACAATAAAAATATACCGATTATAAAACCAATAAACCACCAGTTAAGTCCTGTGTCTTCTTCTACAGAGAATATTTCTACCATCTCTCTATCTAAACCAACCCGATATTCTCCGTTGCCATTAGCTCGAAAGGTTTGATCACTTAAATATCCTCGCAATTCTTTTCCTTCTTCTACATCTGAAATGGTAACAGAACGTGTTTTTACATCGTTATTAATAGCAATATACATCGTTTGCCCATCATAAGTACGTTTAAACACACTCATTGCTCCATCTGTCCCTACCATTTCGTAGTTTCCTCTTCGTAAGGCGGGAAACTCTTGACGTAAGGAAGATATCCTATTAAAAAACTCCGTTAATTCTTTATCTCCACTGTTAAACTCTACCATCCGTTGTACTTCATCCAATGTGGAACCATACATCGGCAGATGAGAACCTTGATAGATGACGGGGACATCTGGCATGGAATATAAAAAGGTTAAAGCTAATTTCCAAGCTGTCAATGGATTTCTGCCATTTTCCGCTAAAGTTTGTGTAAAACGCTCCATGGATTGGTCATCCATAAATAGCATATCAACAACACTATCCTGCATTGTTGCTTCAAATATATTTTCCGGTGAGACACCGGGTTTAGAAAAAACATCACGCATTGCTTGCTGTGCATTATGGTTCTCAACAGCATCAATATGTTGATTTTCCTGTAAAGTAGTTACATCAGATTTTCCCTCTAGTACATCTGCTAACAAATAAAAATTTTCATCAGATTGTTTTATTTCATTTGAAAGTAGTTTTAAAAACGATGGTGAAGCTTGGTCTGCAGCGTGTAATTGGAAACCGTCAACATCCGTTTCTTCTTTCCAATACTTTGCTACATCGACTAAATAATCTTGTACTGCTTCATTTTCTTGATTCAATGCAACAACATTTTCCCCCCAAGCTGTGTTTACTTGTGCATCTCGATCGATCCAATCCGCTTTAGATGGATTAGTAACAATCGGATGGCTTTTAGCAACATACTTCGTGACAAGCTCCAAAACAACTTTTATCTCTCTTTCATGAGCTTCATCAATTAACTTTTGCAAACTTTCCATATCACCAAATTGCTGTTCTACGTTATAAAAGTCTTCTATCCAATAACCATGATAACCGTCTGGTGCGTTTGCCATAATAGGTGACAGGATGATGGAAGTATACCCCAATTCCTCAAAAGTATCCAACCTATCTGTAATCCCTTCCAAATCACCACCATGATATGCTTTTGGATTATCAAGATCAATTTGTTTATCACGTTCAACATTTAAATTATTATAGCGGTCAACTAAGATACGATAAAAAACTTCATCTTGAATGCTTGTTTCATCAGCTTGAACCATAGTTGGTACATAAATAAAAAACATGAAACTAACTATTAAAAAAGCAATTACTTTCTTCATCACTTCTCTTTCCCCCGTCCATCTTTTTCTTGTCCGATTATTTTTCGCTTTATCCAGTTAAAACTTTATGATGAAAAACTGTAGTTTCGCCTATTCTAAAGCCATTATAGTATAAAAAAGGCTGTCCTACGTTCATAAGGACAACCTTTTATTTTTGTTCATTCTTAACCTAATTGAATTCCCATAGGTAAACGAACGAATCCTAATACAAGCAGAATAATAAGCGCAATGACAAACTGTATCCACAGTACTTTTAATGGTTTCTCCTTTGGTAAGCGAACGAGTATCATTTCCATAATAGCAATCATCCATATACCCGCAACCCCTTTAACAATTGCTTCTGCCATTAACGATCCACCATTAAAGTAAGGGGTGATTAAGTCTCCTCCAGAATATAGTATAAGTAAATAATCCAAGCGCAAAATCATATGTACGATTTTCCCTGCTTTTGTATTACCTTTCTTATACATAGCATAAGAGATTGCTAATAAAATAAACCCTAATACCCATCCCGTTATATGCAAATGTGTCATGAAACAATCTACCTCCTATTTCCAATTCAACTAATGCTATCATATCATGATCCTAGTAACTTTTCATTTTTAACACTCTATCGTTTAACAAATATGTAACAGCTACTCTATTATGATAAAAATTACTTTCTAATTAGGAAAGCTTCCCATCTATCAGCTAGGTTTAAATTTAATAGATTCATTTTTTTATAGCTGGCAGTTGCAATAAAAACTGTTATACTGTATTTGTAGATTATTTTTAAAATTCGGAGGGATCATATGGGACAAACAAGTCAACAAATTATTGATCAAACACAGGAATACGGTGCTAAAAATTACCACCCTCTGCCTGTGGTCATCTCTAAGGCAGATGGAGTGTGGGTAGAAGATCCTGAAGGAAACCGCTACATGGATATGCTCAGTGCTTATTCAGCTGTTAATCAGGGACATCGCCACCCACAAATTATTAAAGCGCTAAAAGATCAAGCAGATCGCTTAACTTTAACATCCCGAGCTTTTCATAATGATCAGCTTGGGCCTTGGTTTGAAAAAATTTGTAAGCTTACAAATAAAGAGATGGTATTGCCGATGAATACAGGCGCAGAAGCAGTAGAAACGGCTATTAAAGCAGCTAGAAGGTGGGCTTATGACGTAAAAGGAGTGGCGGAAAACAAAGCTGAAATTATTGCTTGTGAAGGTAACTTCCACGGTCGAACAATGACCGCTGTCTCTTTATCATCTGAAGCCGAATACAAACGTGGCTTCGGACCAATGTTACCAGGTATTAAAATTATCCCTTACGGAGATGCAGAAGCTCTAAAGGCTGCAATCAATGAAAATACCGCTGGATTTCTATTTGAACCAATTCAAGGAGAAGCTGGTATTGTTATCCCACCAGATGGGTTTTTACAAGAAGCATATCAGATTTGTAAAGAAAACAATGTACTATATATTGCGGATGAAATTCAGTCTGGACTAGCTCGCACAGGAAAAATGTTTGCATGTGACTGGGAGAATGTAACACCTGACGTACAAATTCTTGGAAAAGCCTTAGGTGGAGGCGTCTTTCCAATCTCATGTGTAGTTGCTAACAAAGATATTCTCGGTGTATTCAATCCTGGTTCTCACGGTTCCACATTTGGAGGTAATCCACTAGCATGTGCTGTCTCTATTGCTGCATTAGATGTATTAGAAGAAGAGAATTTAGCTGATCGTTCTTTAGAATTAGGAACATACATGATGAATGAATTAAAGTCCATCCCTAATCCAAAAATAAAAGAAGTTCGTGGTAAAGGGTTGTTTATCGGTGTGGAGCTTACCGAACCAGCCCGTCCATATTGTGAAGCGTTAAAGGAAAAAGGACTGCTTTGTAAAGAGACACATGAAAACGTCATTCGATTTGCACCTCCATTAATTATTAAACAAGAAGATTTAGAATGGGCTGTTTCTCATATTAAAGAAGTATTAACACCATAAGAACAAAGGCTCGGGGCGCCCGGTTAGCAACGTAGCGAGTGGAACGAAGCAACGAAAGTTTTAGGAATCATGCTCCTGCAACAGGAGTATGCCGGCGCCCTCCGGTAAACCCGTCTTTAGTCGGTCTTCCTACTTAGAACGAACCGATGATGATTTAGCTTCGGGCAATGGAGTGAAGTCGCCTAGTTGCTGGCGCTGGAGCCGGACGTGGCTAAGTTTATCCATAGATATAAAATTTTATGATATACCAGACCATAAAAAAGCAGCTTGGCACTGTTCCAAGCTGCTTTTTCAGTGTTTCATGATTTATTTGCCCATAAGTTGCATCTTTCCATAAGTAAGACTTCTCCATAACCACTCCAAAGGCCCATAACGGAACTTCCTTAACCATATACTACTATATATCATTTGCAAACCATAAATAATAATGGCTATACCTACACCTTGTAACGGGGGAGTTTGACCATACCAACCTAATCCAATCCCATAAAACAAGAGAACACAAAGGATAGATTGCATAATATAGTTGGTAAATGCCATTCTCCCAACATAGTTAAATGGTTGCATCAATTTAGCACCTAATTCTGTTTGTCCCAATAGTGTAATGGACAAAATATAAAACAAGGCAGAGAACAAGCCTCCAATACTATCTTGGGCAATTTCAAACCACAATGGGTTACCAAAGAAATACGGCCCTAATTTAAACACTAAAAACAAAATAAGCGAATACACCCATAACTTTTTTAGTACTGATTTATGTTGCATTGGATGATGTAACCAACGTTTTCTTGCAAAATACATACCCACTAAAAATAATGGCAAGAGTAAAAAGGGAAGAAAGAAGAGACCTAATCCACTCCCAAACAGCCAATCTTGCGCATTTTGTGACCAAATAGTAGTAAAGGAGTTACTTTGATAATTTGCAATAATAGGTTCAACTGGCTTTAATGGCTCTTGTCCATACATAGCTATCCATGTTCTCGCCAAATAGGAAATAAATGTAATAAAGCCAACAAACCCTCCTAATAGCCCCACAGCCCAATAAATTAAAGTCCTCTCCTTTACTTTCAAAAATAACAATGCAAGTAAACCGACTAGAGCATAGGTAATTAAGATATCACCATACCAAATTACAAATGCATGAATCACTCCAAATAATAACAAAAATAAAAGTCTTCGAGTTAGAAGCGGAACAGCTTCTAACTTTTTTAATTGGAGACGATCCGTCATTAATTGGAGGCCAAATCCAAATAAAAAAGAAAATAAACTGTAAAAGCTCGCTTGAAAAACGATATCAATAACAGCAAGCGTTACCTCATCTTCAGGATTATTCCAAACTAACCCTTCTCCTCTGTATGTAAAGTAAGGAGAGCTAAATGACAGCATATTAACAATTAGTATGCCAAAAATGGCAAATCCCCTTGCAGCATCTACCCAATGCAGTCTGTCTTTTGTTTGCACAGGTGAAGCTTGTTGATTCATAAACACATCCCTTTCCTTTATTAGTTTAATTGTCATTAGAAAAAACAATCATTCTTTATGGTGAAAAACACCTATAATACCTTAAACAATAAAAAATCGCTTGTGGGCAAATCAAAAACATTTTATGTATTCTTAACACAAGAAGCTTCGAAATGGATTTACGAATGTTCCTTTTATTTAACTATAAGAAAAGAAACAACAAATCACAAGCTAAATTTTTAAACAAATGTAACATATTTCTTCTTTTAATTCCTCAACAATTTATTTTTTATACATAACTTAATAATAAGCGAAATTACCTAAAGTAAACTTCTCCTTATTGTTAGAAAAACTTAATTCATACTATAAAGCGAAAGTTGTACACTTTCCTATAGTGAAAAAAAGCTTTGTCTCGTTAAAGAGGAGGTATTGAAATGCCAGCGAAAGTAGGGGCAGTGAAAGTCGTTAACTTATCATCTTCCAGTATTTTTAATATTGGTGACGTTTACTCGATGTCTCCGAATAGTACTGCTAAAACATTTGCTGGTGGAGGGTCCTTTAATACCGGCAACGGGATTCGCGTAAACTTAGGAAATGCTAAAACATATATATACGATTCAGATAAAGTAGATATGTCTTATAACTAAAAGGTGACAGGAGTGATGTAAATGCCTTTAACCGTGCATCAAACCATAAGTATTTATATGATTAAAGTTGGAGCTATTACGAATTCATCTGTTCTACAAATTGGTAGTACGGGAAGTGTTCAATCCCAATCTGACATTTACAATACCGGTGGTTATACGGAACCTGCGCCAACAGCCGAAGTTATTCAAGAAGCAGTTCCATTGGTTCCTTTAGCTCCCTAAACTGCACATTTCTCGACTTTTAGCATATAGTAAACATAGGCATTCGTCTAGGTATGGCAGAGGAGGGAGTTCCATGAACCATTCAAACTGGTCCGCTTATATGTACGATATACATGAATACATGAGACAGCAGGAAGCGTTAATTCAACAATTAACAGCACGAGTAAATGAATTAGAAGAAAAGCTACAGAACACAAAATCTAATCATATCGAAAAAGTAGAATATCATTTTGACCAACTAAAAATTGAACAATTAGATGGAACACTTCATATTGGTTTATCTCCACAAGATTTGGCTAATCTAGACGGCAGCTTTATTGATCAACCGAAACCTCCAAACTATCAAGCCCCTTTAAAACAAACGATACAAGCAGAATTAAATGATTATTTGCATCAAAACGGCACAAATATAATTAATCAAATGGCAGCAGAATATAATGTAAATATGGATGACGGTTATCCTCCCATTTTGATTCAAGATATGATCAAACAGTTACCAGGACGAATTGCCTTTTACGAAAACGAAGCATATAACGAAAAAAACTTACAAACAAGAGATGACATCCACCAATTTATATCCGACAACGTAAAACATGAAATTAAACAATCGCTACGAAAATATATGGATACCCAAAGATCTAAAGGAGAATAGCTATGAATATGGAAGTTCATAATTGGGGATTAAATATTGGTAATGTTCAAGTTGACAACGTATCCTCATCATCTGTGTTTCTAATTGGGGACAATGAGCAATTTCTTCTTTCATCCTTTTTCGATACACCGCCCGAAGCATTTACGTTAGGAAATATCGTACCGTTAGCACTTACGTAAAAGGGGGGAGGGAAATGAAAAAAAGAACATCCATTGTTGATAATTTGTTTACTAACTCTGTATCCACAAGTAGTATACTTTCCATTGGGGATACAGAAAATGCTGCGTTAAAATTTAAAGGCATTGCTATTCAAAAACAAACCCCTGTTTTTTCTAAACGTGATGAAGAAACATTCAATTACCCACTATTTAAGCGAGATACGTATTGGCCAGTAACAAAAATGCTCGTAAACAAGTCAACGACCCACCACAAAGGGAGCATTCATGTGGCGAATGTTGCAAGTATCGGCGTAAGTAGTTCTTCTTTACTACAAATTGGTAATTTAACAAGAGTCTATGCAGAGGCTCGTGTGAAGCATTTCCGTAAGCTAAAAGATACAAGTGAATCTTATGAATAAAAATTGGGGATTTAGCTGCTGTTATCTCCCGTTTAGATTTATCAAGGCAAAATCTTTCCATTTTTGAAGAGTCTTACAGCATCTTATATCCGAAACAAACCATACGCACCAATAGCTAATAAAGTCATACGCTATAGAAACAGAATTTTTTCAAAAGGTGGTTTCCTATGCCTTCTATTGTTGGTCCGATTAAAATTGTTAGTGTGAGTGGTGGGGTCGTAAATTTTGGTGATTCCTTTTATGTTGCTCCAAAAGAATCCACAAAAACAAATGCTGGTTCTGGTTCCTTAAACACTGGAGATTTCACATGCACAAATAATGGTGTAAGTTCAACCAATCCATTTGACCCAGATATAAACGACCAAAATTTAACTGCAAATGCTTAAAGACTATGCCGTGGATGTAGCAAACTCCACGGCATAGTCTTTCATCGCCCGCGGATCAGTAGTACTAATCCGCATGCAATACAAAATAGAGTATCTAAGGGCTATTATTTCTCACCATTGCTTGTCCATTCTACAAAGAATCTTAGAATAAATAGGAGCAACGTTTATAAATATCATTATCTTCTGGACGGCACCTGAACAAGCGCCTGTTTTGTAAAGAAATAAAGATATGTTTCCAATACTGGCTGTCTCCAAATCGTTTCAACTGCATGGCGGTAAAGATCCATTTGTGTTTGATATCTTCGCAACAACTTTTCCTCTACTAACTCGGACCATTCTCCGTGAATGGAGTCCGTTTTATAGTCCAGTATAATCCAACCATCCTTTGTCGAAATAATCGCATCGATTACACCTTGTATTAATACATCATCTTCTTTTCCTTGCCAATCATGATATACTTCTGTGGCTGGAATGGTTAAACTAAACGGAATTTCTCGTTGCACATAAGGAGCTGTTGCCATTTTCTGAGCAATTGGCGTTTGATAAAAATGTTCAATAGCTGTAATATCTATTTCTTCGACAGCCTCTCGACCAATCATTTCTTTTTCCACCATTTTTTCTAATTCCGCTTCAATCTCCTCATACGTCAACGAACGATGCAGTGGTAAATGTTGCATTACTTTATGCATAAAGGTACCCTTTTCAGCAGCTGATACTTTCTTTTCCTTTTGCATAAAAACAGGGCGTTTCATAATTGGTCTTTGCCTAGGTGTAATTAAATGATCACTACTATATTCATCTTTTAGTTCCTGCTGCCGCTTTAATTCGGTTACCGTTTGTTTCGCTCTGGATTGCGCAGCGTGTATATAAGGATACGTATCACTCAAACGTTGTTGCACCTTTTTTGCTAACTTGTCGCTGGATAATGTAAACGGAGTCCATTCAGAAATGTGTTGATAAAGCTGATCTAATTCACCATCAGCTTGCTTCCCTGTTACTTCAAGCTCGTTAGCGTGAATGATGTGAATTTCCCAACTAGAAGGGTCTTGTTGAATTTCTTCTTTTACTTGTTCTCCTATTTCTCCTAGTCGTAATACTTCATTTTCATGATGCCGTACTAGTGCAGGGGCAACCCAATCAAGGTATGTTTTTGCTTCTATTCGTCCATGAGTCGGTAGCACCCAGTAAAGATGGTTTTGAACGGCTTGCCATTTTTCCTTTTTCTTATCAAAAGATGCCACACTTCCAATCATAACAAGCTTTTCTTTGGCTCGAGTTAATGCGACATATAAAACGCGCATCTCCTCCGCTAATTGATCACGTAACATTTCCCGTCTTAATGCATGATAATAAAGCGTAGGATAGGATAGTCGTTTAACTGGATCAATATACTTGCTAGCAAAACCATAATCTTTATGCAATAAATATTTTTGATTTAAATCACTTAAATTAAATTGCTTATCCATGCCACCTAGTAACACTACAGGAAATTCCAAACCTTTACTTTTATGGATCGTCATAATCCTTACAACATCTTCCTGTTCACTCAAAGCTCTTGCAGCGCCTAGATCTTCCTTCCTCTCTTCCATACGTTCTATAAAGCGAAGAAAACGGAATAACCCACGGAAAGAGGTTGCTTCATACGTTCGTGCCCGATCATACAATGCACGGAGGTTAGCCTGCCTTTGCCTACCTCCTGGCATACCACCAACATAATCATAATATTTCGTTTCTCGATAAATTTGCCAAATTAACTCCGATAAAGCTACTTGTCTTGTGGCTTTACGTAATCGTTGTAACGATTCTAAAAACATGGTGATTTTATCAGCTAATGCATTGGCATGCTCTTTTTCGTAGGATAGTAATGCCTCATAATAGGTTTGTTTTTTTCTCGCTAACCGAATGGTAGTTAATTCTTCTTCATTTAGACCGACAATTGGTGAACGCAAAACAGAGGCTAAAGGAATATCCTGCCGTGGGTTATCTATCACTTTTAAAAAACTAATCATGACTTTTACTTCAATCGCTGCAAAATAGCCTGTCGACAATTCTGCATAAACAGGAATTCCTTGTTTTTTCAGCTCATCTGTAATCACAGGTGCATCCGTCATGGAACGCAGCAAGATAACAATATCTCGATACTGCACGTCACGTTGTTGCTCTGATTTTTTATCTACGACTTGTAAAGGTTGACCATTTTCTTGCCCAATCCATTGCTTTATTTTTTTTGCATACATTCGCGCTTCTAGTTCTGCTTTCTCGAAGTCCATGGAATGATCCAAGTCTGTTTCTTTACGCTCATTCGTTTCCCGATCAATAATAATTAATTCTGGATTTAGGGTTGTATTAGGAAAGTTGTCATACATCTTATTTCCATAAATGAGCTCTGCATTTGCATCATAATTTATTTCTCCAAGCGATTCATCAATGATTTGTCTAAATAAATAATTTGTTGCCATTAAAACTTGGCTACGGCTTCTAAAATTACGCGACAAGTCGATTCGTTTAGCAAAATGTTCAGATTGAGCAAAACGATTATACTTTTTTATAAACAAAGACGGCTCTGCGTGGCGAAAACGATAAATGCTTTGTTTAACATCCCCCACCATGAATCTGTTTCCCGCACCTGTTTGATTGCTTATAAGTGATAAAATAGTCTCTTGAACAAGGTTTGTATCTTGATACTCATCAATGAGTATTTCTGTATACTGCTCTTGCAAACTTTCTGCCACTTTTGATGGCTTTGGCTTATCCACATTTCTATCTTCAAGCAATATTTGCAAACATAAATGCTCTAAGTCGGAGAAATCGACGAGAGCACGTCCTTTTTTTTCTTCTTGAAACTTCGCTTTAAATGCTTTCACGAGGAAAGCTAACTGTTTCATAATCGGAGCCATTTCCCGCATATCTTCTAGGTGGCTTTTTAAATCTCTAGCAAACCAACTTTGCTTCATTGCTGTCCAGCGTTTTTTATAACTTTCTCTTAATTTTTTTACTTGTTTTTTCTTTTCCTCATTCACCTCTACTTTTTTACTAGATAGCTTAGCAAACGTACTCGCTTCAATCCAATCATGCAATTGTTGCCAGTCATTCAAATGAGCGCTCGCTTCATGAACGAGTACCAAATCCTTCTCGAGTGTATCGGCATAATGATAAGGCCCATCACTTTCTCTTGTTACGTTCATTGCTTGCTCTATTTCCTCTTTCATGGCGTTTAACTGTTCTTTCACTTCACGTTTCAAAATCTTAAGCCAGATTAGCTCACTTTCTCGAACCGTTTCTGGTATATCATAAGCTTCCGCTAATTGGTCTAACCATTGATCGGGCCAAGGGTTTTTTACTGCAAACTCATATAATTGTAAAATTAATGTCTCTACATCTGCATCGCTTCGATCACTGGAAAAACGGTCAACAACTTGAAAAAAAGCTTCTTGCTCTTCTGCATCCGTTCCATACCAGCTTTCAAATAAGTCGTCTAATACTTCCTGCTTTATCAGTTCTGCTTCCATATTATTTGCAATCCGAAAAGCTGGATCAATATCTAACAAATAAGCATATTGTTTAACAACATCTAAACAAAATGCATGTAGTGTGGAAATAGATGCCCGTTGCAATAACGATAATTGTTTTTTCAAGTGTAACGAAGCTGGGTTTTCTTCTAAAGCTTTTTCTAAGGCATCCCCAACTCGATTACGCATTTCTTGTGCAGCAGCATTCGTAAATGTAACCACAAGTAAGGAGTCAATATCTACAGGTTGCTCCTTATCTAACAGTTTTTGAATAATTCGTTCCACCAAAACCGCTGTTTTCCCTGAACCTGCAGCTGCTGCAACAAGAATATCCGACCCTTTTGTATAGATAGCTTCTTCTTGTTCCGTTGTCCAGCTTACCATGTTGCGTCCTCCTCTGCTTGCATCCGTTTGAGTATTTCATCCTGCTTCATATCTGCTAGTTTACGGTAATCATTTGTTGGTATCGTCGGATCAAATTGACATACAGATTGAAACGGGCAGTGGGTACAAGCATTTTGTTGTTTAAAATAATATGGATTTAAATCAATGGCACCATGTGTCATATCTATCCCCGCCTGCGTCATCAGTTGATGAACATGTTGCTGTAAATGCTTCATGGTCCTTTCATCTGCTACTTTAGAATAACTGTAAAATCCACCATTCTTTTTAATTGCGGCTGGAATAATTTGGCTTGCACCTGATTCTAAAGCTTGGTCCATGAGTTTAGCAATATCTTCATCTGCCAACAACAGCCCTTGCATCTTATACTTTTTAAACAATTCTTTTTCAATCGTGGCATCATCAAGCTTGTCTTGTCCTGTAATCATCGGATTATGGACGTGGAAATACAGAATACCTGCTGGTGTTGCTTTTACGCCTAACCATTTTTCCGAATGCGTAATAACTACATCAAGGTATGTTAACATTTGCAATGCAAGTCCGTAGTACACCTCAAGCAAATTTAATTCCTTTGCACTTGATTTGTAATCAATAATTCGTAAAAATAGCTCGTCATCTTTAACAGCCTTATCGACACGATCTATCCTGCCTCTAAGCATCAATTCAAATCCGTTTTGCAAAGGAACAGTTAACGGCGGTAGATCTTGATTGTTCCCAAATCCTAACTCCAAACCAACTGGAGAGAAGTGACTTCTTCTAGCTTGCTCACTTAATACATACGTTGCCCTTGCAATTACTTCTTCTAATTTCTGTTGAATATACTGATAGCGATTCGAACTGTGCAAGATTTGGTGCTGTAATATTGGAGATAGCTTGGTAATTGCTTGATGTGCGTATGAAACCGCATCAGCTTGTGTAAGTTGAGAAAATTCTTTATTTCCTTGTTGAATCCATTCGGTTATCGTTTTTAACGCCTCATGGAATAACTGACCAATATCTGGTGCATCTAGCTTATATGTTCGCCTTTCCTCTAAACCAAGGCTATATTTGGCGAAATGCTGATAAGAACATCTGTAATATGTCTCCAGTCTAGAAACACTTGCTTGAATCTGTTTTGGATATAGCTGCTCAACGGTTTCTGACGATAGATTACTAGGTTTATTTTGATAATATAGGCTCTGTAAAATACGGTATGTCGTTCCGTTCTTTTTTTCCTGCATGATATACCAATTGAGTACATGCCACCAAATGGGTTTTATTGGATACCCCTTACGATACCTTGCTAGTTGTGCTGTTAAGGCAGCTCTTGTTTTATGAGGTGTTGTCACAAAACGATCTGCTTCTAACAATTCATCGGGCTCTTGCAGCAATTGATGTTCACAACAGCTTGGGAATAAGTTCTCTATTCGCTTAATAAGTTGTGATGGCATCTTCGTATTTCCCTCTTCATCACTTAGTGGGTAACTAATCCATAACTGATCACTTGCTACTGTAAAAGACACATACATATAAAACCAGTCGTCTAGTAATTGACGTTTACTCGTTTCAGCAAGCTGTACGCCATGATCAGCTAATAAATTACGCTCTTGTTCATTAATTAAGCCATCCACGGGCGGTTTCATCGGCCAAATTCCTTCATTTACACCTAATAAAAAGGCACAACGAATATCGCTTATTCTTGAGCGATCAATAGAACCGACAATCACATGATCTATACTTGGGGGCACATGAGCAAACTTCAATGTTTCTAAACCAGCTTCCAATGTTTTACGGAATACAGGTAAAGACATCGTTTCTTCGCCTACCATTTCTACCATTTCATCCAACAGTTGAATAATCGCATCCCAAACCTGTTCCTGTTCTCGGCCCTTTTCAATTTCAGCTTGTTCATCGTATTCAGCTCGCAATTGTTCTAACTTTGTAGGAACTTGAAGCTCTTCCATTAATTCATACAAGCAAACACATTTTTCCTTCACCGTTTCTGCTTCTCTTAACTGCGTATCAAAGCCTTCAAAGGCTTTGACTACTTGTTGGCGATAACGATTAATACGTAATTGTGTTTCCCGTTCTGTATCAGTTTGTGACAGCTGGTCAAATCCACGAAATCGTTGAAAAATCCAGTCTTTCTTAGAAAACCAGCTTGCGCGGGATCGAACGCCATATTCCAGTACATAATTTTCTAATTCATCAATTGCATCTGCTGTTAGCGGATATTCCTTGTCCAAAATCGGCACAAAACTTGTTTTTAACAGACGAAACACCGCATCGTAACGCCAATTTCCTTCAACGACATCTAATGCTGAACGAATAAATTCCATTAACGGATGGTTTAACATCGTCCGCTTCTCATCAATAAATACAGGGATATCGTAATCATGAAAAATCGTCGCGATTAGATCATGATACATGTCTGTTTGCCTTATAAATAGGGCCATATCTTGATAACGATATCCTTCGTCTCGCACCAAATGAATAATTTGCTGTGCAGCACCTTCCACCTCTGCACGAGGATGAACGGCCTCAGCAATTTGTATAGGTACTGGTTGTTCATATGTTGGTGCTGGACGATGATCAAAGTACTGTTCCAAATGAGCAAAGTATGGGCGATTACGAAAGCGCCCATATGCAGGATCTAGTTTCATCGTTTCTTCTACCGTTACATCTATAGACGCAGCCAATTGCTTTAATGCATAAAACGTTTCTTTCGTTTGATAAAACAAATCAACTTCTGAAGTAGGTTCTTCTTCTGGCTTATCGACCGTTAACGCAACGGTAACTTGCTTACATTTTTTTAATAATGCTTCTATTACAATAAGTTCTGTAGGTGTAAAACGATAAAAACCATCAATATAGATTTCTGCATGTTCTAATAGCCTGGAATGAGCAATTTTATCTGCAAGTAATTGTAATTGATCTTCCCCGTCTATATATTTTCCTTGTAATGAAAGCAACAATTTTTCATAAATATACAACAAGTCTTCCAATTTATGAAGAAGACTTTCTTCTCCTGTTTTCTTATGTACATAGCTATTCATATGCTCCATTTTAGCTTGTAATAATTCAGGTGTAATAGCATAGCGTTTAAATTCGGTAATCATCGTTTCTAATTGTTCAATAAACCCATGCTTTTCCATAGCATGTTGAAACACATGCCATTCTCCTTGCTTTTCTTCCATAATTTTTCGTAGCATCATTTGCATTCCTATGGTACTAATAAAGGGCTTATTTCCTCCGCCTGTTTCTTGTAACACCCTCCATGCTAAACGCGAAAAACTAACTACTTGTGCCCGTATACTGCCACGAATGTCTTTATCTTTAAATAGATTATATTCTTGCTGAAAAGTCATCTGATCAGGTACAAGATAAAATATAGCTGCGCCTTGTGGCTGATCTAGCAATTTTTCTTTTATTTCATCAAATATGCGACCGCTTTTCCCTGTACCTACGCGACCTGTTATAAAACGGAGGCCCATCACTCACTTCCCCTTTCATGGTTAAAAATTGATTTATCGACAGCTTTATGACAAAAAGGTATATGATCAGATTTAAATCCCTGCAATGATCATAGATCATGGGGGATTAGCCTAACGTCCACGATCTTCTCCTATACGTATAAAATAGAAAACGGACAGAAGACCCTTTCCTTAGATGAAGACCGGGATCGTCCGTCCGAACTGACTTTATAATTGTTGCTTATGTCTTTACCATTCTAGTATATCATGTTTGAAAAGAAGCGTCTTGCTGTAGATGAAGAAGGTGTGACTGGCATCCATATTTGCACAACATCTTGTACAACTATCATAATGACACCAATGACGCTATTTCCCACTAGTTACCCAGACTTAGACTAGCTTGAGAAATAGGCCAATATTTCACATCTACTTTGCCTACCAACTGTGTCTGTGCAATAAATCCAAATACACGGCTATCCAAACTTTCCCCACGGTTATCTCCCATAACGAATAGCTTCCCCTCTGGCACTTTTGTCTCTCCAGTTATTTCTTCCAGCGAGAAGTTTTCTGTATATGGTTTATTACTTAACGTAGCTTGCGCATATTCTTGCAAAAAATCTTCCTCAACATAATTCCCATTTATATATAATTTGTCATCTTGGTAATAAATCGTATCCCCTGGAATTCCAATTACTCTTTTCACGTAATCTTCTTTCTCATTAGCACGAAAAACAATCACATCAAACCGATCGACTTCCGTTAAATCATACACAAATTTGTTTACCATTAGCAGGTTCCCATCGTCCAAAGTTGGCTCCATCGATTCACCTTCTACCACATAGCTGGCAAATAAAGCTGACTTGCTAACAAACATAATCATGGCCCCAAATAAAATAACAAAGACCACTTTCCGATATTTATTTTTCATTTTCATCTTCCTCCAGAGTAAATTCTACTAATAGCTTACCCTAGAAACAGATGTTTTAATCTTTTCTCATATCAGATTCTTCGCGCAGCTCCGCTTTTTTCTGTAATCGCTTTTCAATATATTTACCAATCATCCAAAATAACACGATACATATTCCAACAACAATCGTTTTCACCGGATTCTTGGCAAATTCCATAATACTTGAGCCAACATAAGCAATGGAGAAAATCATGACGGATTTCCCCATAATTACGGCTAAGATAAATTGTTGGGTACTAATTTTAGACAATCCAGAAACAACATTAATAACAGATGACGGAGAAAAAGGAAAACACATTAATAAAAACAGTGGTCCAAAACCATGCCTTTCTAGCCATGCAGTTACTCTCTTTACCTGTTTATTTTTACGAATTATTTTAAATACTTTTCGATCACCTAACTTACGAATAATTAAAAAGACGAGAATAGCACCTATTGCTGCACCTGCCCAAGATAAAATGAACCCTTCAAACAGCCCATAAGCAGCAGCATTGGCAAAAACGAATACAACTAGCGGCAAAAATGGAAAAAACGCCTCAATAAATGGCAACAGGATGCCAGGGATAGGGCCTAGATTCTCATAATTTTTTAATAGTTGCGTAATGTAATCATCAAAAGTTTCACTATCAAAAATCATTTCCCAATCGGATAGTTGGATGTCTAATAAAAGCATGTAGTAAATCTCCTCGATAATATGAATGTTATTTTTCTAGTTTTTTCACATAATAATGATATCTCCATGTTTTCCTATAACAGACGATTTCATACTTTAGTGTCTTTTTCTCCCTAAACACATGAGAAAAACGTCGGTTATACGATAAACTTAAAACTTTACACATTCCTATAGTAATTAAAAGAATGAAATGATAGACAAAGTAAAGCTTGAATTAGAGGTGTTCTCTTTAACCCCTTGAAGAATGGTTAGTACTTTCTATTTTAATAGAAAAATCGCCATGTGCAAAGTCCTATCACTTATATCGCCACTTTCTTTTCTTTATGAATTGAATTTTTTTATGGTTATCGCATATACTAGCAACAAAGGAACGTACGTTCTTTATAGAGGAGGAATTCTTTTTGCGTTACTTAAACGAAGATGAGTTAACATTGGCATCACGCTTCCTGTTTCTTTCCATGACGATCTTAGTAATTCAACAAGATATTTATTTTCTACAGACTGGTTCATTCAAAGCATTTAAAATAAAGGAATCCTATCTACAAGTTTTAACAAGAATGGAACAGCTTGCATTTCAGGAGCGAAAAAACTTACGGAAAACGATGCAGAAAAAACGAATACAAGTTGTAAAGTTGGAGAAAAATGATTCTTTTTCCTCTTATTTGTTTATTTGTCGAGGGCGTGAGGAAAAACGCAATTATTTCAACCCTGCTATCCGAAAAAAAGTGAAACTTATATTTGAGGAGTTGATGAAAAAGTCGATTCTGAAGGAGCAATGTGCTTCTTTAAAAACTTGAGTCGGTTATTTAATAAATACCGAAATTGAGCTGTTCGCTGTATTTGGTTTATCATCGACCCATAGGAAATGTCTAATTCAATAATTTTTCCATTTAGAAAGATAATTTCCGTCCCATATTCATGCTTCCTTTGAACTTGTTCGATATGGGAATGGGCGATCCATGTACACTGAGAGCTCGAAGGAGAAATCGTTGGAAAAAAATACATGCCGCTTAATGGATCAATTGTAATGGGGGCCTTATGGGTAATACCGCAAACATCACGCGTTCCATCCTGTCTTCCTTTTAAACTGCTGCCAAAATACTTACAAGCGTGATCCATCACCTTACTTGGGGAGCAGCCGACTGCATATTCTTCCTGATCTTCAAGCACCATCGTCATTGCTTTGTTGTTGGAGTCTCGTCGAGCGACCAAAGCAGCAGTAAAAGGGGTGATTTCGGGAGGATCTGTATAGAAGTTAAACATGTTTTCATCCTTTCTAGAAGAAAAGAAAGTGGCTTCTTTACTAAAATACCAAACTTCTTCAAAAAAAGAAACAACAAAACTCATTTTCTGTCTAATATTTTATTTTGTTTGCCAATTCTTTTCACCATTTCATCAACAAGAATAGAATAATGTCTATTAAAAAATGCCATGTCGTTAGAAAAACTTAGCAACTTGCCACCTGTTTAATGGCAAAAGCTGCTAAGTTTACACTTATCATTGAAGTACTTGTTCCCGTAAGTTTTTCCTTAAAATTTTTCCAGTAGTATTCTTTGGTAATTCATCTAAAAAAATGATGTTTGTAGGGATTTTATATTTTGCTAAATACGTCTGGCAAAATGAAATTAATTCCTCCGCGGTTACGCCATTTTCATCTGTCACAACAAAGCATTGTACCGCCTCACCAGTTTCTGGATCAGGCGTACCTATTACAGCTACTTCTATTACATTTGGATGCCTATAGAAGACTTCTTCCACTTCACGAGGATACACATTATAACCACCTACTAAAATCATATCTTTTTTCCGGTCAACGATAAAGAAATAACCTTCGTCATCCATTCGTGCCATATCTCCCGTATATAACCAGCCATTTTTTAAAGCAGCTGCTGTTTCTTCCGTAAGCTTATAATAGCCTAGCATTACATTGGGACCGCGAACGATTAATTCCCCAACCTCGCCAACAGGCACTTCTCCACCCCATTCGTCTACAATCTTGTTTTCAACCCCTTGAATACTGCAGCCGATGGACCCCGGTTTACGTGGTCGATCTAACGGATTAAAGCAAGTTACCGGTGAAGCTTCAGATAATCCATAGCCTTCAGATATGGTGACATCAAAAGCTTGCTCAAATCCCTTTAACAAAGCTACTGGCATGGAAGCTCCTCCAGAAATACAGAACCGGATCGTTGCAAATGGATTTTCTTTATCTTCGCGCTTTGCTTGCAATAAATAATTATACATCGTCGGTACCCCAGCAAAAATAGTTGCTTGATAGGTTGTACTTAATTCAAATACGGTAGAAGGTGAGAATTTTGGTAAAACGATAACTGTCCCGCCATTCATCAAAGGTGCATTAAGGGAAACCGTTAAGCAAAACACATGAAACATGGGTAAAGCAGCAATTACTTTGTCTTTATCATTTATACTTAAATAATCTGCAACATCTTTTGCATTGGAATACAAATTGTGGTGAGAAAGCATGGCTCCCTTTGGTGTACCAGTTGTCCCAGATGTATATAAAATAATGGCTAAATCATCACTCTGCAGGTCTGGTTGGTCGAAATACGGATCTCCTAATTGTAGCACCTCAGAAAAAGCGTGCAATCTTTCTCTCTCCATCGGTATTGGTTGTTCTCCTACCCGAGAATTACAAACAATGTAATTAGAAATACTTAGTTCCCCATCTATCGCCTGAAATTTTTCTAGCAATCGGTCTAACGTTATTACCGCCTTGACATCTCCATTATGTAAAATATAACTCAGTTCACTTGGTGTATATAATGGATTAATCGGAATAACCACTAACCCCAGCCTTAGAGCACCATATAAACCAATAATGTAATAAGGGCTATTTCCGACAACTAAAGCAATGTGATCACCTTTTTTATAACCAATTGCTGCTAACCCAGAAGCAAATAAAGTCACAGCTTGATCGAGATCCTTATAACTCGTTGGCTGATGCTCAAAGATATATGCTGGCTTATTCGCATATTCTTGCGCAGTACAAGACAATTGCTTACTTATATTCATAAAACTCCCCCTTGTCTTAGAAAAACTCGGATTGGCGACAGACCTTCGTTTTCCTTTTGCTATAAACCAATCCATTCCATCCTTTTCTCTAGCACAATAAAATGAATGAATAATCATTCATTTTATTGTGAACAAATACATTCTCCCCATATCTAACTAAACTATATGAATCGTTGCATAATTCAATTATATATGAGGTTCTTTATCATTTCAAGAGAAAGCGCTATCGAAGAAAAGAACAGCAAAAGGCATGAGCTCCCTAACTGAACTCATGCCTGAATTTCAGAATATAGTTCTTCCAACATTACAAAGACATTAATAGATTAATTGAATAAAGTCTTCTTTCGATATCTTTCCTAAATAACGAGGAACATCAACATCGGTTAACGCTTCTTCAATTGCTTCTTGTTGATGGCGGACACCAATAAGACTATTTTCCAAAACATTGATCTCTCCCACACCGAAAAAGTCACCATAAATTTTACAATTCTCTATTATTCCTTTCTTGACGTCTAAACGAACATCAACAAGACCTGCATCAAATTTATGGGAAGATTGAATGTTAAACGATGGCGACTTGCCGTAGTTCCAATCCCAATTATTATAGCGGTCACGTGATATTTGTTTAACATTTTCCCAATCTTCTTCTGTTAATTCATAACGCGGAACTTCCGAGATATCCTCCACATCAAATACGTGCCGTAAAATGACGTGTTTAAATTCGTCCATGGATATTTTTTGATTGAGAAATTCGGAAATGTTTGCTACCCGACTCCGGATGGACTTAATTCCTTTGGAAGCTATTTTTTCTTTATTTACTTTAAGTGCTGATACAACTTTATCAATTTCAGAGTCAAGCATGAGCGTCCCATGACTGAACATCTTTCCTTTTGTCGCATACATGGCATTCCCTGAGATTTTACGATCTTCGACAATTAAATCGTTACGTCCTTTCAATTCGGCAGGCACACCTAACTTATTTAATGCTTCTACTACAGGCTGGGTGAACTTAGCAAAATTTTGAAAGCTATTCCCATCATCTTTTGTAATAAAACTAAAGTTCAAGTTTCCTTCATCATGGTAAACGGCCCCGCCCCCTGATAAACGGCGCACAACTTTAATATCATGCTCGTTAACATAATGCGTATTTATTTCTTCAATCGTATTTTGATTGCGTCCAATAATGATGGAAGGTTGATTCACATAAAACAATAAAAATGTATCTTTTTCACCAAAGTTTTCTACAATATACTGTTCCAATGCTAAGTTCATAGCTGGGTCTAAAATACCTTGATTATCAATGAATTTCATACTTGTCATACCCCTTCCAAAGTTTGCAATTTCTTCTAACTGCTTATCCTTTATGCTCTAAACATTCACCTGATATCGTAATGAAGCAACAAAAGAGCAAAGAAACAACATTTTGATCTTCTTGTCCCTTCTTTCTAGTTTAATAAAAAAAACAGATAGAAGCAAAAATTGTGTAAGCCAAGCTTTTCTTGGCATAATTATAACTTCTATAATTCTAGCACTCTATTTATGTACAATTTTTCTGGTTTTTAATACAACCGTTTCGAAAAAACACTACGCTTCCCGTGTTTTTCCTCGCTAGCTTAACAGTATCAACTGCCCTTTATTAGCATGGGAAAATCTAACCACTAACACACTATCACTTACCCACCTGCTTTTTCTATCATGACTGAATGCAAATCGCCCCAAAGGGACAGTTAACCCTCATCTTGCTTTTTAACAAGAATACTTTCCTATAATCTAAATAAGTTATCATACCTTAAAACGGTCAATATACTGTTACATTGCTAAGTCGTTCTTCCACGGCACTACATACGTTTTGCTGCAGCAGATACCAAAAATGGTGATAAAAAATTTTTTGTTGTAACACAGCATTGACTTTAATCATACTGTTATATTACAATAGTGTATAATTACTAACCGAGGGGGGAGGAATTCCAATGCTCAACGTTCTTGAATTTTTCAGAAATTTACCTAAGAAAAAATGTAGTAAATGTGGGAATGATATGTTTGAAAAAGCAGACTGCTATGGAAATTTATGTGACGAATGTGATCATCCAGCAAGATAAATGTATGAGAAAACTACTTTATCTGCCAGCAGTTCAAGTACCATCTTCAAATTAATCGCATCAAGCATGAACGGCCTATACACAAAGGTGCAAGCGCACATGTAGCAACAAAACGAGTGGAACGAATTAACGAAAGTTTTAGGAACCATGCCCTCAACAGGGGCGTACCGACGCCCTCCGGCAAGCCCGTTTTTAGTCGGACCTTCCTATTTAGAACGAACCGATGGTGACTTATCGTAGGGCGACTTCGTGAAGTCGCCTAGTTGCTGAGCGCTGGAGTCGGACGTGGCTATCCTTTGAATCCTTATCCCATAGCAACAAATTTTATAGTTTCTTATCTTTTAAGAAAAGCTGACAATGGACATGTCAGCTTTTTTCCTGTTCAAAGAAAGTTATTTTGCATGATAAAGCGAACCTTCAGTAAGAGGTGGTTTTTTTATCCCCACTGATTGTTAGGTGAACGAATCAGGGATTTAGGTGCTGTTACCTCCAACTTTTGAAGTAGCATTCTTACAGTGTCTTATATTTGAAATGAATACTAAATTTTCTTAAAACACCTATTATTATTCAAGTCATTATAATATAATAATACATACATCCAATAACTACAGGATTGCTTTAGAAAGATAATTCATCTTTAAATCAGACGTCTTATACTAAGTTTGTCAAATCGAACTTACAGCATCACTATTTACAATTTACTAATTTTCAATTAGGAAAGGGGAAGCGTCCATGGAGAAACGACCAACTCGTTCTGAATTATCTGAAAACTTAACATGGGATTTATCAGATTTATTTTCTACACACAAAGATTGGCAAAACGAATTAGAGGCCATTCAAAAGGATGTAGAACAATTTGCGATTTTTAAAGGAGAATTAGGAAAAGAAGCTTCTACATTATATCAATGCCTTGCCACCTACGAAGCTTTTCAAAAAAGAGTTATTTGGGTAGCAACCTATGCTAATTTACGAAACAGTACAGATGGAACAGATCCATCTCGTCAAGAAGATAGCGCAAAAGTAGCCCAAGCTCTAGCAATAATTCAAGCAAAACTATCTTTTATTCAGTCAGAAATACTGGAAATACCTACAGAAACCATTGGGGATTTTGTAAAACAGCACCCCCAATTAGCAACGTACCGCAAAATGCTTGCTGATTTAATAGAAAAAAAACCTTATACATTGTCTTCGCAAATAGAAGAACTACTCGCTTCCCTTTCCGAAGTTCACGATGCGCCATATATGATTTATCAGCGTAGTACATCGTCCGATATGATGTTTGCTTCCATTACGGATGAGCATGGAAATGAACTTCCTATGTCTTCTGCATTGTATGAAGACCGTTATGAGCTAACTGCTGATAACACTGCTCGTAGAAATGCATATAAATCTTTTGTACAAACGCTTCGACAATATCAACATACATACACTGCCGTTTATGCAACAGAAGTTACCAAGCAAGTGGTGATGGCAAGGCAACGTCAGTATGATAATGTCACGGATATGCTATTGCACCCACAACAGGTAACGACAGATATGTATCATAATCAGCTAGATATTATTCAAGCAGAGCTCGCTCCTCATATGCAACGATTTGCTAGACTAAAAAAAGAACAATTAGGATTGGAAGAATTATACTTATGCGATCTGAAAGCGTCGCTTGATCCAGACTTCAATCCGGTCACTACATATGAAGAAGCGACAGCTACAATTGTGGAAGCTCTCGGTATCATGGGAGAAGAATATCAACAAGTTATGAAACAAGCTATTCAAAACCGTTGGGTCGACTTGGCTGATAACATTGGAAAAAGGTCAGGTGCTTTTTGCTCCAGCCCTTATGGCGTACATCCCTATATCCTAATTACATGGACAGATACCATGCGCGGTGCATTTGTATTAGCTCATGAATTGGGACACGCAGGTCATTTTTACTTTGCCGCAAAAGAACAGTCTTTATTTAATACTCGTCCTTCAACGTACTTTGTTGAAGCACCTTCCACATTAAATGAATTACTGCTCGCGAATCACTTATTAGCTAAAACAGATGATGAGCGAATGAAAAGATGGATTATCACCCAGTTATTAGGGACATATTACCATAATTTTGTGACGCATTTACTGGAGGCAGAATTCCAAAAAAGGGTGTATACGTTAGCCGAAAATGGGACGCCTTTAACAGCAAAAGTTCTTTCTGAACAAAAGAAAGAAGCTTTAGCGAATTTCTGGGGAGATAAAGTAACAATGGATGAAGGAGCCGGACTCACATGGATGCGTCAACCACATTACTACATGGGACTCTACCCTTATACGTACTCTGCCGGTCTGACCGTCTCTACTGCTGTAGCACAGACTATCCAGCAAGAAGGGGCTCCAGCTGCCGAACGTTGGATGAACGTATTAAAATCTGGAGGAACACTAAAGCCGCTTGATTTAATTCAAAAAGCTGGTGTGGATATGTCTTCGCCTGAACCTATTAAGCAAGCTGTCGACTTTGTAGGATCACTTGTAGATCAATTAGAAGCAAGTTATCAGAAAGAAAAGTAACGACATGATGCCCCCTATAATGGCAATAATTATAGGGGGGTAAGGTTAACGTAAAACAAAATGTAATGCTTCCTGAGCTGTTCTTTCTCCTTGTTCAATGCAGTCTGGAATACCTTGACCATCATAGGAACAACCTGTTAAAAAAACACCAGGTAACTGCAGCCTAGCTTGTTTTCTAATTTCAGCAAGTCGTTCCAAGTGCCCGACTGTATATTGCGGTCTTCCATTTCGCCAACGTGTAACAACATTAAATATCGGATCACCTTTTAATTTCATTGCTTTATGTAAATCTTTTAGCACAATGTCTGTTAGAGCATCATCTGACGCCTCGACTATTTCTTCGTTATCTGGTCTTCCAACATAACAACGCATTAAAACTTTCCCTTCTGGGGTTGTTAACGGCCATTTTTTATGTGTCCATGTACAAGCAGTAATATGGTAATTGCTGTCCTTGTTCACAAGAAATCCTGTGCCATCTATATCTTTTATTTTCACCTTATCAAACGCCAACACAATATTAGCCGTTGATGTGGCAGGTACTTCTGTAAAAGGTTGAAAGAAATCATACTGGCTAAATATTTTCGGCACGGTAAAATGTGGTGTAGCCATAATAACAGCATCTGCTTTATAAACATTTCCATCACTTAGCAGTACATGATAGCCGTGTTCCTTTTTTTCGATATGATCAACGGCTGTCTGAAGCTTCATATTCTCTTCTCCAATTTCTTCTGCTAAACGATCTACTAAAGTACCTAAACCGTTTTGAAAGGAAAAGAAAGCACCATGTGCCGGTCCTTTTTCTTTATCTTTGGTAGCTTTTGGAATGGTTTGGTTTAATCCTTTCATTAAACTTCCATACTCTTGCTCCAATTGACGAAAATGTGGGTAAGAAGCTGTTAAACTCATTTCTTCTATATTCCCAGAATGAATTCCAGATAACAGCGTTTCAATCTGATTATGGAGTAATTCATCTCCGAAGCGACGTCTAAAAAAAGCTGCTAAAGACTCATCTGTTTCGTCTTTTCCTTTTCCCTTCCAAAAATCTGCCAAAGCTCTTAATTTTCCTTTTGGAGAAATTAATGTAGAAGCCCATATAGAACGCGCATTTTTCGGAATTCCCATGTAGGTATCCTGTGGCATACGGTGGAACTTATTCCCCTTCAAAATATAGGATTTCCCCGTAGCATTACGAACAATTTGATCTTCAAGATGTAGCTCTTGTACTAATTTCATAGCCGGCTGTTTACGAATTAACATCGAGTCGGCACCTTGTTCAATCGTAAATCCATCCCGGTGCAACGTTCTTATTTTCCCCCCTAGATGACTACTTGCTTCCACAAGCTTCACCTTATAAGGAAGTTGCTTTTCAACAAGCTGTTTTTGTAAATAATAGGCAGCAGATAAACCTGTTATACCGCCGCCTATAATGACAATTTGTTTTGAATTATTCATTCGGTTCACGCTTTACTTGCTTTAGTACAACATCGCTTAATGTATGAATAAATTGTGGATGTACGTTTGGCATCTCTGGTCGATAATAGGATGCACCTATTTCATCACAAACTACTTTGCATTCGTAATCATTGTCATATAACACTTCTAAATGGTCGGCTATAAAACCTACAGGTGCGTAAACAAAAGCTTGGTATCCCTTTTGCTCGTAAAGATCTCTTGTAAGATCCTGTACATCTGGTCCTAACCAAGGATCTGGTGTGTTGCCTTCACTTTGCCAACCAATTTCATAATTCTTAATCCCAGTTGCTTCTGAAATTAGTTTGGCGGTTTCTTCTAACTGTTGTGGATAAGGGTCACCATCCTGTAAGATTTTCTCAGGCAAACTATGGGCAGAAACAATCAGCACTGCTTTTTCCCGTTCCTCGTCTGCCATCTTGGCATAAACGTCGGTAATTTGATCAGCCCAATATTTAATAAAACCAGGCTCATCATACCAGCTTTCCACAGAAGTAATCGTAATACCATATTTTTCAGCTTCATTTTTTGCTCGTTTATTATAGGATTGTACGCTAAAAGTAGAAAAATGTGGTGCTAAAACAATTGACACCGCTTCTTCCATACCATCTTCAGCCATTTGTTGCACAGCATCTTCAATAAATGGCTCAATATGTTTTAACCCAGTATATGCTTTAAAGTCATATTCGTTTTGAACGGCATTTAATGTTGCCTCCAGCTTCTCCACTTGCTGATTCGTTATTTTTGCCAATGGAGATATGCCTCCAATTGCTTTGTAACGATCTTTTAAGTCTTGCAATGCTTCTGCTTCAGGCTTTCTGCCGTGGCGAATATGTGTATAATACCGTTCAATGTCCTCTTCCTTGTATGGTGTTCCATAAGCCATCACTAATAATCCCATTTTCTTTTTCCCCATGATTCAACACCTCGCAAATATAATTTTTTCTTTTTACCTATTACGCTGGCTATACTCATGAATAAACGCAGTTAATCTTTTTAATGTAGCCGGTTGAATATCTGGCGTCACGCCATGACCAAGATTAAAAACATGGTTTCCATCTGCTAAGCCTTCATCCAATATAGCTTGTGTTCGCTTCTCTAGCATTTCCCACTCTGTTAACAAAATTGCTGGGTCTAAATTTCCTTGCAACACTTTCGTAACTCCCATATTCCTTGCTTCTTGCACGGAAGTCCTCCAGTCTAACCCAATCACATCAACAGGTAAATTGTTAAACTCCATCAATAAATGCCGTGCGCCGACACCAAATAGAATGAGTGGGACGTCGTGTCGTTGCAGTTCAGAAAAAATTCTTGTCATTACTGGTTTAATAAAAATACGGTAATCAGACGCATTTAAATTACCTACCCAAGAATCAAAAATTTGAATAGCCTGTGCACCATCTTCAATCTGAGCTTCTACATACGTAATGGTCATATCAGCCAATTTATCCATTAGTAAAAACCACGCTTCTCGTTGCTGATACATAAATGCTTTCGTTTTACTGTAGTTCTTTGACGGTCCTCCCTCAATCATATAGCTCGCCAATGTAAAAGGAGCGCCACTAAAACCAATTAAGGGTACTTGTAACTGTTCTTGTGTCAACAGGCGAATTGTCTCCAATACATACGGAACGTCGGATTGTGGATCAATTGCTCCAAGCTTTTCTACATCACGAAGAGAGGCAATTGGATTATCAATCACTGGACCAATACCTGATTTAATTTCCACGTCCACCCCTATTGCTGGCAGCGGAGACATGATATCTTTATACAGAATTGCTGCGTCTACATTGTAATTTTCTACTGGTAATCGCGTTACATAGGCACATAATTCTGGTTGATGTGTAATTTCAAATAAAGAATACTTCTCTTTTAATTTTCTATATTCAGGTTGTGACCTCCCAGCCTGACGCATAAACCAAACTGGTGTATAATTCGTAGATTCCCCTTTATAAGCTCGAATAATCGTATCATTGAATTTGTTTGCCATGCCCATCCATCCTTTTCAACGTTCTATATTCCCAATCTTACTATAACGATCATCTGGAATTGTGTACAGTAAGCGCTACTATTTGTCATTATTTTGTCTAAATCATGCTCCCCAGCTAAGCGTTACTGCGTTAGATGAAGAGCCTTCCGTTTTTGTCAACGGGTCATAAGGGACAACATAATATTCTTTTTCGTTCAACAATGCGTTTTCAACTACAAATTCCGTTTCTCCTTTGACTTGACCAACTCGTTCATCAATACCTTCTTTTTTTCGGTAAATTCGATAGATAACGCGGTCATCCTCTGACCCTTGCCAAGTAATCTTCCCCTGAAACAAAGACAAACTACCAAAAGCATAACTGGCTTGTACATTTTTAATTTCTGGTAGTATGATAGGTTCCGGTAAAGCATCTACTTCTGCAGGTTTTGCAAACGAATCCGCTAATGGCTCTTGCTGATCGAGCTCTGTTAAAATAGATTTCACTAACCTCGTCGGATAGGCGCTTCCCCCCGTTAAATAATGCTCCTCATCCGTTTGATCGTACCCCATCCATAATGCCATTGCATACGTTGGAGTATAGCCTGCAAACCACGCATCTTTTACTTTTCCTTCCACTTGCGGATGCTCTGTAGATCCTGTCTTTCCAGCTAATGCTTTTGCAAAACTTCCCGCAGACGCTGTTCCTGATTTAACGGTTTGCTCTAGCATTTCTGTCATATTCCAAGCTACTTGTGGATGAAATACTTTTTCTGCCTTGCGATTCGCTTGGAACACTTTTTGGTGGTGTCGATCCTTAATTTGATCAATAGCTTGAGCTTTAACGACTTTTCCACGCTGAGCAAAACTAGTATAAGCTTCCATTAATTCAGCTGGTGTTACGCCTTTAGATAAGCCACCTAAAGCAATCGCTAATCCTTTATCCTCGACGGGAAGATGGAGCTTTTTTAAATACTTCTTTGCATCGGTAATCCCAATTTCATTTAATAACCATACAGCAGGGGCGTTTTTAGAATAAATAATGGCATCATAAATGGAAACAAAACCACCATACTGATCATCGTAATTTTCCGCTGTATAACCATCATAGGCTTGTTTTTGATCGGGTATTAAAGCATAAGGGTGATACTTTTCTTCTTTCATAAGTGCTGGACCATAAACCGCTAGTGGTTTGAAGGTAGAACCTGGTTGCCTCGATGCAGTTGCTCGATTCAAGTCACCAAATGTAAAATCACGTCCACCAATTACCGCTACAATATCCCCTGTTTTGTGATCCATCATCGTAAAAGCGCCTTGTACATCATCCGTGCTCCCAGGAAAAAAGGAATCTTGTTTAAATTGTTCATAAGCAACTTTTTGTACAGCAGGATTAACGTTAACAATTAAACGATAACCGCCTCGCTTTAATTCTTCTAACGATAAATGATGTTCTTGAGCGGCTTCTTTCATAACAAAATCACTATAGTCTGTCCACCATGGTTCAGGTTCCCATTTATTTACTTTCAGATCAAGTTTCTGCTTTTTTGCTTTATTTTGCTGTTCTTCGCTTATAACGCCAATATCTTTCATTGCCAAGAGTACTGTATTCCTCCGATTTATTGCCTTTTCAGGATAGTTAATGGGTGAATATCCATTAGGTGCTTTAGCAAGGCCAGCTAGCAATGCACCTTCTGCAATAGACAGATCCTCTACATCTTTGGAAAAATAATAATTAGCAGCTGTAGCTATGCCATAAACGCCATGTCCAAAGTAAATTTCGTTTAAATACAATTCCAATATCCGCTCTTTCGGTAATGTGCGTTCTAAATAAACAGATGCCATGACTTCTTTGGTTTTACGAAGCCATGTTTTCTCATGACTTAAAAATAAATTTTTAACAAGTTGTTGTGTAATCGTGCTAGCGCCTTCTACTTTCTGCATAGCCAAAATATCTTTATACACCGCTCGAAAAACAGAACGAAAATCAACCCCTTGATGGTCATAAAACCTGCGATCTTCAATAGCAATAAATGCATCTCGCACATGCTCAGGTATGTCATCTAAATTAGCTAAGGTGCGATTTTCATGATAAAGCCTGCCAATTACCTTGCCATCTCTTGTTTCTACCGTTGTCGTTGCGTCCAAAAAAAATTGTTCATCATCAACAATCAACCGACCACCAAAAATAATGGAAGCATAACTAACTAATCCGATGATTATCATGAATAAACAACTATATAAAATTATTTTCCATTTTTTCAACAAGCGTGAACGCTTCTTCTTCCTTTTTTCTATTCTGCTCATTGGTTCACCTCTATATTGTCACTTCTACATTATACGACAGAATGATACAATCTTAAAGTATTTATATTTCATATTAAATAATAATTGTTTCAATTTCCCTTCATAAGATGGTGCAGAACGCTTCAAAAATGGCTGTGCAAAAGGCACCTATACTTTATTTTCAGTTTTTGAAGTAAGTGAGAGTTTTACAGCCTATCTGGAAAAAAGAGAAATGATTTGACTTAGCTCCTGTTCACTAAGGTAGTATAGTAGGTAAGAGATACTTACTATAGTAAGTCAAGCATCTACTGTCTAATTTCACTTCATAAAGACTTCACTTAGCGCCAAGTCTTTATGGGAAGGTTGAAGGTCGAAACGCACACGGAGAAACAGTCTTCGTAATACAGTTACGCCCGCAGAAGGAAAAAAGAATTGTCCCAAATGATCTAGGAACATCGCGGAACGTCCAAGGTATTTGACATATTATTTAAAGCTTTTACTCTTTCATGAATTCTAAACCAAGTTACTTGAAACGGAAGGCGGCGACTCCAGTGGGGAAAGCATGAGTCTTGAGACCCCACAGCGAACGGTTTTTGTGAGCAAGGAGGTTCAAGCAGCCTGGGTGCACTAGCAGATTAATTTTTATGAATGAGTTAAGATTGAGAAGGCGAAAGTAATGCCTAAACATACTATACGAGGAGGTAATGATTATGTTTGCTCATATGACAAATGGAACCGCTGAATTTTTACAAAAAATCATTGATAAACACCCAGAAAAACATATATCCCTTATGCATGGTGAATCCAGTTCGCTTGCCTATTATGAGGATAAAGCTAAAAGCATTTTCAATTCTGGAAGAGAATATGTAATTTTAATTACAATTGGAGCGGTACAAGAAGAAGGATATGTTGTTATGAATAACATACCCGTAACAGAAGAAGGGCAACCCGTTTTTGAGCATCATTTTCAAAATCGCAAACATGAGGTAGAAAAAATGCCAGGATTCCAAGCATTCCGCCTGTTAAAACCAAAAAAAGGAAATACCTACATTGTTTTCACCCAATGGCGCTCTGTGCAAGATTTTGAGAATTGGAAAACGTCAGATCAGTTTAAACAGGCACATAAGAATCCATCTGTGAAAACTCCCGATTATTATGCAGATCGACCATTTATAACATCTTATCATATGGTGACAGAAGAGAAATAATCGTATGTTCCTATGTCGCGATCAGGGTGTAGTAGCTATCGAAATAAAACGGAAACGGTAGCCAAAAATCTCAGTATGGATAATCATTCAGTAATTTGATAATACAGGTGGTACAAATCCTGTTTAGTTAGTATTTGAGGGACTGGTTATAATGGATTTGCTTCCTTTAGAGCCCTTTCTACTATTTTAGGGATAACACCTTTATCAATTGTAGCTATTTTTTCAGGGATACCCATTGCTTTATTCATTCGTTTTATTTCCCTGATCATCCAAAGCGCTTTCTCTTTATTAGATGGGAATTGGTTGATAGGCTGTACTGTATCTGCAAGTTCAGCCAATGAATCATAAACCGCATCATCATAAAATTCCAGAACATAAGGCGTACTTTTTCGAAAGTAGCAGGATTACTACCAACAACTGCTAACGTTGCTTCACTCCCAGACCCTGCAGTAATCGGAACAGCATATAATGTTGGTGTCTCTTTACGAACCTTTAATTGACCCTTCATTTTAGATATAGGTTTACTCGGATAACAAATCTAGCTCCAACTACTTTTGCACAGTCTATAACGGATCCCCTTCCTAAAGCAATCATTGCTTTACATTGTTGGTCGCAAAATAAAGTAAGTGCTTCTTCAATATTTCTAACAGTTGGGTTAGGGACTGTTTTATCGTAAATAGCGTAATCAATGTTAGCACATTGTAAAGCAGCACATAAATTATCAAGTAACCGTGATTCACTTTCTTATCTATTTAGAAAAGCCAACTATTCAATAGTTGGCTTTTCGATGCTACATAATAAACTCTATAACATGTTACTGTTTTATCTATTTACATATTCATCAAAGAAGGTTTGAAAATTCGCTTCCCCCTGATCACCAACAATACGTGAAACTTCTTTGCCATCTTCAAAATGGACTAAAGTTGGTACAGAATCTATGCTGTAAACTTCCCTCTCATTATTAAACTCAAGTAAGTTCATTTTTTTCATATCGATGTCATTATCTTCTGCTAAAGGCACAAGATACGGAGTAGTTGACTGACAGTGTGAACATGTTGGACTATAAAAATAAACCGTTACAGGATCTCCACTATCCACTTTCTTTTTGAGCTCATCTGGCATAATCTGATTCTTATAGTTTGGATCATCTAATTGATCAATTGTGCCCTGCTCCAGCTCTTTATCTCCATAAGGGTTGTTGTTATCTTCAACAGCTTGGTTATTTTTGTAGTCGACAACAAAATATAGACCTGCAAATAAAACGACAATAACACCAATAAAAATGGATATTTTTTTAGCCATAATTTCAGCTCCTTTTGAGAAAGACTCTTCGACATTATATACTACAATATCATTCTAGTAAATCACTATTTTCTTTGCCCCGTTAAAACAATGGACATCTTTAACTGTCATTTCCTTACCATCCATTTCTTTTAGCTACTATTTTTCACAGCTATAACATCCGTCTAGATCGTATTAATATTATATGTAATCCAAATATAAAAATAAATGCTATACCTGCTAAAAAGGGAATTGTCACAAAACCAAACCAATTAATATAGATAGTATTGCATGGGATCAGACCACATGCATCGCCAGCCTTTTGTAAGGCTGGGAGTTTTTGCGTTAGATAATGGTATATGGATACAAGCATTCCTATCCCACTCAAAAACAAACCTGGTAACGCAATGGAGATGTCTTTCTTCCATAAGGCTGTACCGTAAATAATAACAAGTGGGTACATGAATATTCGCTGTATCCAACATAAATCACAAGGCGGGTACCCCATTATTTCAGAAAAAAACAGACTTCCAAGTAGAGCAACTACAGACGGCGCCCAAATAAGTAATAACAGATTTTCTTGTTTGTTTGAAAGTTTCACCATAAATAATCCTTTCCCCTATCCCCATCGCTATTGCGACTAGATTTTCTCATCTCATATGTGTTATTAATAGTATACAAACAGCAGAGAAGATTAGCAAAAAGAAAAAATGGCATGTATCCAATGGCTGCTTAAAAGTTGTTAAGCTATGTAGTACAGTCAGTATAACAAATAGACCTTATTTTTGCTGATACAATCGATTACGGTGTACATAAACTGCAGCTTGGGTTCGATCGTTCACTTCCAGTTTTGATAGAATATTACTCACATGCGTTTTTACTGTCATAGAGTTTGTAACGGGGTAACTAAAAGCATCAGCGATCCCAAACAATGCGGCTAAAATGATTAAATGCCAAACTGTTACCATATCAAGATAGAAGAATAACAAAAGCGCAGCAATGAACAAAGCCCTAAGCAAATCAGCAATAAATAAAATGATTCGTTTATTAAACCTATCAGCAACAACCCCACCAACTGCCAATAGTAACAATCGTGGAACAGAAGCTGCGAAAAACAGCATGCCAAAATAAACTCTATTTTCACTGATCGTTAACATTAACCACTCTGCTGCGATTAAATAAATGTAGTAACCAGGTGCAGAAAAAAGAGAGCCAATAAATAATAACAAAAAATTTCTATTCTTTAATACTGGTACTGCTTTACTTGTTTCAGATATTACTTCCATCTTCATTTCTCCTCTCATAAATAACGAGATGCTTAGAGCAATGAAGCCTTTCATCCATTGGAAGTTGCTAAGATAGTTTAAATAGAAGGCTAGCAAAAGCTTCACGAAACGCATCAGCATCTCTGTCATTTTTATCCTATCAATATAAGTGGGAGAGGAGAACATCCTCGGGACTGCTTTAACCTCAACCTCTAGACGGAGAAATTTGTCTGCTCGTTAACTGATAAAGATATACCAAACCAATCAAGCATAAAAAACCGATAAAGAACCCTGCAAGAACATCTGTTAAATAATGGACATTAATGATATATCGACTCATGCCTATTAAGAGTATCAAACCGGCAAAAAAGACTTGGATGAGCCATTTTTTTGTCTTTTGTTTTAGACGATTGGACAGGAAATACGCAACTAATCCGTAGCAAACCATTGATATCATAGCATGACCTGAAGGAAAACTATGTCCTTCTGCATTTGCTGCAACGAGTACACTCGGTCTGTCTCTTTCCACCAAATGTTTAATGACTATGTTAAAATAATGCGTTGAAAGTGTCCCTAAGCTAAAAATCAGCGCAGGTATTATACTACGGTACATCCACCAAAAAACAAATGCCATTACAAGGACAAACGGAATTGTAAAAGATGATGAACCTAGCTCTGTAATCCAGCGAAAAGCAGTATAAATGGCTGTATCATCTAATCTCTCTACTACATCACGTGTCCATTGATCAATATATGGCATTGTTTGATTTGCCACTTTATAACCCCATAACAATGTGAGAACAACTCCAATGAAAAATACGGTCGCATACAAGTACATCATACTTCTTCTCATAACCAGATCCTCTCCTTTATTTTTGTCTTTTTTCACATCATACCCGAATTTACGTTTTAAAAAAACAGAGAAGGGTAATAGATATGTGGAGTATTCAAGAAGTTTATGAAAGGATGGATTGCAAATGGAACAAGACTTACAAACATTAATTGATGGTTTAAATGTAGACTTAGCAAATGAATATGGGGCAGCTATTCAATACACGTATAGTGCCTCCGTAGTTAGCGGACTATATCGTTCTGCATTAAAACCTTTTTTTGAAGCAGAAGTGACAGATGAATTAGGACATGCTTTATACCTTTCAGAAAAAATCAGCTCTTTAGGTGGCACACCTACGACTAAAGCAGCTGACGTTCCACAACCTACAGACGTTAAGGATCTATTACAAGCAACATTACAAGCAGAAACAGATACAATTAAACGTTATGAAAAAAGGAAAGAGCAAGCTGAGAAATTAGGCTACACGGAACTTGTTGTAAAATTAGAAGATATGATTGCTGATGAAACACATCATAAAGAAGAAATTGAGCGACTATTAGCTGATCCACGCTTGGCATAAGCATAATCGATCCTAATATTTAAACAAAGGTTCGGTTATTTCGTTATACAGAAGCACCTTACTTTTTACTTTCTTATCTTTTTAGAAAAGACTTGGTCTATCATACCACCAAGTCTTTTCGGTATACTTTCCTATCTTCCAAGGGAACGATTTCCGCACGCACCTTCCACACCTTCTACTTTTATGTAACCAAAATATGACGCAGCATACTTTTGTACTTTCATCGAGCAAGTACATACATCACTTTTGTTTATTTTTTCAAAAAATAGATTCTTTTTATACACTGCTAATGGTATAATTACAACTAAAAACATTGGAGGTACGTTCTTTGTTAAAACAAATATATCACTCCATTGAAGCGTTCTATGAAGAAATGGTACATATTCGGAGACATCTTCACCAATATCCAGAGTTATCGTTTCAAGAAACAAAAACAGCTGCCTATATTGCTAATTATTACGAAACACTAGGTATACCTTATGAAACAAATATCGGAGGCAATGGTGTCATTGCAACTATAAAAGGTGGAAAGCCAGGAAAAACAATTGCGCTGCGAGCCGATTTTGATGCGCTTCCCATTCAAGATGAAAAAGATGTCCCCTATCGTTCTAAAGTAAAGGGTATGATGCACGCATGTGGGCATGACGGTCATACAGCTACATTGCTAACTTTAGCTAAGGCATTAATAACGTACAAACAAGAATTGCCTGGGACAATTGTTTTTTTACATCAACATGCAGAGGAATATGCACCTGGAGGAGCAAAACCTATTATCGATTCAGGTGCCATTGATCATGTTGACGCTGTTTTCGGTACCCATTTATGGGCCACAACGCCAGTTGGGGTGTTACAAACATCCAAACAGGCTTTTATGGCCGGAGCAGATTGTTTTACAATAGAAGTCCAGGGCAAGGGTGGCCATGGCGCGTATCCACATGAAACAAAGGACGCCATTGTTATTGGATCACAAATCGTGTCGCAATTACAACAAATTGTCAGCAGACGAATGAATCCGTTAGATACAGCCGTTATAACCGTAGGCATTTTCGAAGCTGGTAAAGCATTTAATGTAATAGCTGACAAAGCAAGTCTTGTAGGAACGGTACGATATTTGAACCCTGACTTACAAGCAACAATTATGAAGGAAATGGAAGCAGTCATTAAAGGAATATGTATGAGTCAAGATGCCACCTATAGATTTGATTACATCAAAGGGTACCCCCCTTTAATTAATCACAAGGAAGAAGCAGCACTCTTGTTACAAATGGATCAACATATTAAAGAGATTACAAAAACAGAAACGATTGAGCCTTCTATGGCTGGTGAGGACTTTGCATATTATCTGCAAAAAAAACCTGGAGCGTTCTTTTTTACAGGCGCTCAAAAAGATAAACAACCATTTCCACACCACCATCCAAAATTTGATTTTAATGAACAAGCTATGCCAATAGCTGCCAAAACACTCATAACTGCTTATTTAGCTTATCAAACTAGATAATGTTCCCCTCTTTAAAATAGATGTTGAAAGTATAATGATGCTATACAAAATCTCATACGACCTCTGGTAAACGACGACTTTAGACATAAATCAGCCGTATTATCTCTTGCATAGCTGTTAAAAATGTTAGACTAGTGCAACGTAAAAAACACATGAGGTAACATACCCCTCATGTGTTTTTACGTAAGCTTTCGTTTCACATAGCCATCTACAAACAACCAAGAGAATATAATCCCACCTGCAAATGTTATCATGGCCCCTATATATATACCCATTACAATAAACAATGCCGTAAATAGAATCACTTGTACAATACTTAATTGCAATAGTAACTTTAATAATGATTGTTGGCGAATTTGCAAGGAAACCGGGTAGAGATCCAGCCACAAAATCGTACGGTGATGCTGGTATAAGGTCATCATTTGAAAACTACTTAAATATAAAAACAATAAAGCAAAGATAATTTTCAGCCATAATGGTGGAATCACATAAATAAGCACCCCACCTATAACGACTAATCTCATATAGATACCGAGGTAATCACCACTTCGTATCAAAGTGATTCGATATAAATAATCGTAAGTAGCTGTTCGAGTAAAAGGAACTTGACTAACGATACGGACCAACCAATGCCGTTTTTTCACTCGACTTTTTAAATGAGGTACATCTGCGAACATATTTGCTAATCGGTAAAATGCTTGCATACGACTTTGGTCTTTTTCCACCAGTAAATCCCATAGTAATCCAGAACGTTTACTCGCTATTTGATAATCATACAAAAACACAATGGCAAAAAGCAATGTTGTGATACCGGCTAATAACATGCTGCCAGATATAAAAAAATAAAAGACAGCTATATTTAACACAGTACGAACGACTGTATCAATCAACCGAGAATCACGTTCCCTCACTTTGAGCATCCACCAATTCGCAATTAGATTGGCGAATTTAAATACAAGCAACAATGCAATGGTTATGAGATATACAACCCCAGCACGATTAGCGAAAACAGTTGTATATAACGGGCCCAAAGCTGCAGCAGCTAAAAATACTAAATACAATTGAATCGTAAAGCTGTATGCAATAGCATTACGAAAATAAGCTTTCATTTTCTGTTCTGCTGGAATTAAAAATACAAGATCTGGTTCTTTTAACAAGGTGCGCACCGGACTATAACTTGCTATCAAGCCAAAAACAATGGATATAACCCAAGCAGCAGGAAAATCATCTGGGATCTCTTGCAACCACTTTTGGTAATAAACAGCTAACGCAGAGATGAAAAATAGCATTGCAATAGCTATATGACCATTAAATATATAGCGTAAATAACGACTTGTCTCTTTTAAATGCGCTGAAAACCGTTCCTTGAAAAAATGGTGAGAATTAAACATGGTCATTTTCTTCCTTTGTTAATTGTACATACAAATCATCTAAAGTAGCATGGGGCATTTTAAAGCTCTCTCTTAATTGATCCAGACTGCCATCAGCTCGTATCGTTCCGTCATGTAATATAACAAAGCGATTACAATACCGCTCTGCTGTTGCTAAAATATGGGTAGACATCAGCACACCCGATCCATTTTCTTTCATCTGATTCATTAGCTGTAAATAAGATTGAATACCTAACGGATCAAGCCCTACAAAAGGCTCGTCTACAATATATAATGGTGGCTCAATTAAAAATGCACACATTATCATAACCTTTTGACGCATACCCTTGGAAAAATGGACAGGGAACCAGTTTAACTTCTTCTCCATTCTAAATTCTTTTAATAAAGGCTCTAACCTTTTTTCAAATATATCTTGCGGAATATCATAAGCCATAGCTGTTAAACGCAAGTGTTCATACAATGTCAGTTCATCATATAAGATAGGCATTTCAGGAATATAAGCCATTTGATTCCTGTATGTCTCCGTATTTTCTTGAAATGTTTTTCCGTTTACAGTAATCGTCCCTTTTTTTGGTTGCATTAACCCGATAACATGTTTAATAGTAGTGCTTTTTCCAGCTCCATTTAAACCAATTAACCCAACAATTTCACCTGTATGTACCGTAAAGGAAATACCTTGTAACACATGCTTATGCGTATATCCTCCATAAAGGTTTTCAATATGTAGTAAAGATTCCACAAATGCCCCTCCTCTTCTTGTTTATATTTTAGCACTTGCTCAATATAAAAAACAAAGTAAACAGTATGCTTTTTTTCGACAAATATAAGTTTGCCTTTGTCACGAAAAATTTCACAGTAAAATGTTACCTTCTCCATACATGTTGTCATAATGGTTCTTATAGCTCAAAAAATATTTTTTACGTACGTATATTTTGTAGATTACTGCTAATAATAAGTAGCGAAGGAGAAAAAGTTCTTATAAATATCCTCCAAACAATTTATTAATACAAGAAAAATGTATACAGTCTTAACTGTCTGCACAGATTCTTTTTAGTAATTTGTTTCTTAAAGGATACGTTGTCCAGTCTTTATGCTGTTCCACTAGCTGGAACTAACTAATGATCATGTAAACAACTTTATGAAGCAAACCCCGCTCTATGAAGTGTACTGTTTACTTCACAATGCATAAGAACTCTCTCCTTCAAAAGAGCTGGTCCTTAAATAAGGCCAGCTTTTCTATATCTTCCTCTCTTTTTTACGCATTCCTACTATTAATTCAAAAAAACTTTAACATCCATTCGACAAAATTCGATATTTGTATTGACTCTTTTTATGTACACGTTGTATATTTATTATGATAAAACGTTTTATCATAAGATTTTTTACGTAAAGGAGGGAATATATTGAAAAGAGTACTTACTTTTGGAAGCTTAAATATGGACCTTTCCATTTATACCGATCGCATTCCAAATAACGGAGAAACGATACAAGGAAAAAACTTTTTCCTATCTCCTGGAGGTAAGGGGGGAAATCAAGCTGTAGCTGCCGCTAAAAGTGGAGCAAATACTTGGATAGCAGGAGCAGTAGGCACAGATTTATATGGGAACAAATTAGTAGAAACGCTAACAAAATATAATGTGAATTGTGATTATATAAAGATGAGCCGACATATAACGACCGGAATTGCCATGATCATTAGAAATGATGGAGACAATCGAATTATTTTAGACAAAGGAGCGAATGACGACGTTGATTTCCAAGACGTCAACAAAATGCTTCAAGATATCGGTCGTCCTGGAGATATTTTTTTAACGCAATTTGAGAACGATTACGAAACGACTTTGCACGCACTAAAAGCTGCAAAGAAAAAAGGACTTTTCACTATATTAAACCCTGCACCAGCTAAACATATTACAAAAGCCAATTATCTTCATATTGATTTACTTATCATTAATCAATCAGAATGTGAATTTTTATCGGGAATATACCCATCCGAAGAAAGCGAATACAGAAAAGCAATACAATACTTTCAGCAACAAGGAGTTCATGCAGTACTGATTACCTTAGGAGCGGAAGGGAGTATAGTTGGTGAAGGTACAACCATCCATTTCGTGCCTAGTCTCTCTGTAAATACTGTAGATACAACCGCTGCTGGAGATACTTATATTGGGGCGCTTGCCTGTGAACTTTCTCATGGAAAAACAATTCAAAAAAGTATGGAATATGCTACGTGTGCCGCCGCGTTAACCGTATCTAAAGCCGGTGCGCAGAAATCCATACCTACTAGACAAGATATAATTGATTCCAAATATGTAAAGGAGTAGATATTGATGAATGACAACCAAACACCTATTATTATTGATACAGATCCAGGAATTGACGATGCTGTAGCCCTTGCTGCCGCATTATATAGTAAAGAATTAGATATTAAATTGATTACGACAGTTGCTGGTAATGTAAGTCTCGAAAAAGTAACGTACAATACGTTACGACTTTTACAATTTTTCAAAAAAGAAATTCCTGTTGCTGCTGGTGCAGCGCAACCACTAATTAAAGAACCGATAGATGCGAGTAATGTTCATGGTGAAACAGGTATGGATGGTTATGATTTTCCAGAGCCTAACGAAAATCTCTTATTAAAAGAGCATGCTGTTAACGCGATGTACAAAACCATTCTTCAAAGCAATAAGCCAATTACGCTTGTACCCATTGGACCATTAACCAATATCGCATTACTTATAAGATTGTATCCAGAAGTGAAAACAAATATTAAAGAAATCGTATTAATGGGCGGATCTACAACGCGAGGGAATTCTGGAGTCATGGCTGAGTTTAACATTCATGCTGACCCCGAAGCCGCAAGTATTGTATTTAACAGTGGCGTGCCCATTGTAATGGTTGGATTAGATGTCGGTTGGAAAGCACTCGTTTACCCTGAAGACAGTGAAAAATTGAAAACATTAAACGAAACAGGTCATATGATTTACCATTTATTCCAAAAATATCGTGGCGGTAGTATGAAAACTGGACTAAAAATGTATGACAGTTGTGCTATAGCCTACTTGCTATGTCCAGAGATGTTCACGACACAAAAAGCTTATGTAGGTATTGAGCTAAATGGCTCCTTATCAAAGGGGTGTACTGTTACTGACTTGAAAGGATACTTAAATATGCCAAGTAATGCGACCGTTTGTTTAGACATTGATGAAAAATTATTTAAAGGATGGTTTTTGGATAGTTTACAAAAATGCAACTAAACAACTCAAACAGGAGGATACACCATGACAGATAACTTAATTATGTATAGCTCAGCAATCCTAGCTGTTATTATCGTCATTTATATGCTAGTAAAGAAAATGGACATAAAAGTCGCTTTATTTTCGATTGGTATACTTTTAATATTTATAGGGACGAGTATGGGCAATGAAATTCCTATAGCCGACTTTGAAACAACCGGTTCTACATTACTAGACCCATTGCAAGTTATTGTTCAGCAATTTAAGGAAACCTTTACGAAAGCAGGACTTATTATCCTCATGCTTGGCGGATATACAGCATATATGTCTTCAATTGGTGCGAACGACGTTACTGTACAAGTTCTAACAAAACCAATTAGTAAGATTAAATCTGTTTATTTTTTAGTTCCAGCAGTGTTTTTGCTCGGAAACTTATTATCGCTCGTTATTCCAAGCGCTTCCACATTAGCTATTTTATTATTGGCTACTTTATATCCTGTGTTAAAGCGAGCTGGAATGTCGGTACTAAGTATAGCTGCAGTTATCGCTACTTCAGCTACAATAATTCCAACACCATTAGGAAGTGATAACGTCGCCGTGTCGGAAGAGTTGGCGAAATTCGCTGCTTTTACTGACTTATCTGTAACCGATTACGTGTTTCAATACCACGCTATTATCTCTATACCAACGTTAATATTCATAGCAATAGTTCATTATTTTTGGCAAAAACGGATGGATAAAAAAACGTTAGCTTCTCAAGCGAAAGAGGAAGTGGAATTAGAAAATATAGAGGAAATAACTGGTGGTAAATTATTCAAAGTTGTATATGCATTACTACCTATCTTTCCAATTGTCCTTTTGCTTATTTCTTTTATCTTGGAAATGACTATAAATGCAACGATCTCCCTTAGCGTAGAAAATTCCGTGCTTTTTTCGCTAATCATCGCTGTTGTTTGTGAATTAATACGTAAAAAAGGTGATAAAGCGGTTTTATCAAACACAGAGAAGTTTTTCGAAGGGATGGGGAAAGCTATTCCTATCGTAGCGCTTATTGTTGCAGCTTCCGTGTTTGTTACTGGTTTAAAGTCCATCGGCTTGTTAGACACGTTACAGACGGCTATGCAAAACTTTCACGGACAAGGGTTAGATTTTATCTTACCACTAATTTTAGTGCTTTTTACTGCGCTTATCGTCTTATTAAGTGGAAGTGGTATTGCATTATTCTTTGCAATGATTCCTTTAATGGTTCCATTAGCAGAAGCAGCAGGAATAAGTCCAGTGGCTATTTCCATACCAATGGGACTTGCTGGAAACCTATTCCGTGCAGTATCTCCTGTAGCAGCTGTTGTATTAATTATTGCCGGCACATTAAAAGTAGATCCATTAGATATTATCAAACGTACATCTGTGCCAATGATTTCCGGCGTCGTTTTCATGTTCGTTCTTTCAATGGTCATCTTTCTATAGGCAATTTTTTATAGTAGAAGCTGTCGTTTTTTCTTAGGCTATAAATAAGACATTCCCTGTTTTATTTAGTAAAATGATATTAAGGTGAAGTGTCCTTAAACAGATGGTAATATAGCGATCACTAGATTTAAGGGGGAAGTAGCGCACAGAGAGTATTCGAAAATGAATGTTACAATTTCTTTGTGTGATCTCTCTGAAGCAAATTCCTTGCAAATGCGACAAGTTTAACAAGAAGAGGATAGCAAAATGCTACAGATTAACCTTGAATTGAACTCACAAGCTCACTTACATCTAGTTATTCCATCAAAGTTTTTGGTTCAAGCCAAAATTAAAGCGATTAAATTTATAGGGGATGTATTTTTAGTGAAAGTAACTATTAAAGATATTGCCAAGAAAGCTGGTGTCTCTCCAAGCTCCGTTTCATTAGTATTAAATGATCGACCGAGCCGGATTTCCGACCAAAAAAAAGCTGAAATTAAACAAATTGCCAAAGAGCTGAACTATACTGCAAATCAAATAGCAAGAAGCCTTGTTACAAAACAAACAAAAACGTTCGGTTTAATTATACCTGACATTGAAAATATATTCTTTTCTTCTTTAGCCAAACATATCGAAATGCAATGCCGTATGCACGGTTACACATTAATTATTGTGAATTCCAATGACCAATTTGAAAATGATATCGCATTACTGGATTTATTATTATCGCGTGCTGTAGAAGGTATATTTCTTATCCCGGCCAGTGAATCATGGCTAAAAAAACCAGAGCTCATCGAAAAATTAAAGCAACTCACTGTCCCTTATATTTTGCTGGATCGTGTGTTTTCTGACCTATCTTGTGATAAAGTTTGGTTTGATAATGAATATGGAGCTTATATAGCTGTGAAATACTTATTGGAAAATGGCCATCGAAAAATCGCCTGCATTGCCAGTTCCAGTTTTATTAATGGACAATTTCGTTTAAACGGGTATTTGCGGGCTTTAAAAGAATTTAATATTCCAATCGATTATAACAACATTGTAACTGGTGATTATAAAAAAGAAAGTGGTTATCTAGCGGGCCAAAAAATAATAAACAAGGATGTAACAGCTATATTTATTACAAATGATATGATGGCGCTTGGTTTCATTCATAGCATTTATGAGAAGAACAAAAAAATACCCGACGATTACTCTGTTATCAGCTATGATAACACCATTTATCCTTACTTATTTGGTGTTGAATTATCATCTGTTAAACAAGATGTAAAGAAATTAAGTGAAACTGCTTTCAAGCAATTGTTTCAAAAAATACAAAAAAAAGATACTGTTGCCCAAAATACTTGTCTACAGCCTGAACTTATCGCAAGAACAAGTGTAAAAACCATACATGCTTAGCATCAAAAAAATTTTATTTTTCCTATGTATATTTCTTAGCACATTGCACAGACTAATCATTGTAGGCAAAAGGATTAAAAAAGTTATTAAGCAAACAATTTGCGTGTTTAATGAGAAATGAGCTAAGTTTCGAACTAACCTTCATGAAAATGAGGTGTCTGCGATCGATATTTAACTGTGTTTCAAAAAATAACACAAATGAGGTGTTTGCAAACGGCAATTAACATGCCATATTAACTCATTAAGCCACTTCTTCTGAGAAGTTCATTAAAGGAAATTGTAAAACATCAACCATGCTGAATTGCTTATTGCCTTTACAATCTGCCTTTAAGCAAAGGCTTTATCCTTTATGCCTTCAAACCAGTCTCCTCCTAGGGGGCTGGTTTTCTTTTTTCATATGATAAAGTGAATCTTCGTGTGCGTTTTTTATCCTTCATTGATTTTTTAGATAAAACGAAATGGAAGTTTAGGTACTGTTATTCCTACTTAAACTTGTTCAGCTCACAGCTTCCAATTATTGTGGGACCTTATATTCCGGATAAATATGTATTTTATTAGAAAGACTTGGCGACAAGCCTTTGTTTTTCTTATACTATAAACAAAAAACCTTATACTTTTCTATAGTGTAAGAAACCAGCAGTGCTTCTTACTCTTACTAAGACTCGCTTAGATAACGTTATACATCATGTTCTAACAAAAAGTTCTTAGCGAATTTTTGCTAGTTAACATTCCTTAATAAGTTAAAGGGTTTGCTTTACAACCTCATCCATTCCTATATACAATAGAAATAATATCGAAAAGAAAGGGGAGATCATAATGAGTCATGAAGATTGTATATTTTGTAAAATCATTAATCAAGAAATTCCTTCAGCTAAAGTGTATGAAGATGAGCATGTATATGCCTTTTTAGACATCAGTCAAGTTACAAAGGGGCATACATTAATTATTCCTAAAGTACATGTTAAAAACATTTATGAAACTCCATCTGACGTTGCCGCAGCTCTTTTTGAAAAGGTGCCGAAAGTGGCGAATGCAATTAAATCAGCTTATGAGCCAATTGGGATGAACTTACTTAATAATAATGAAAAGCCAGCCGATCAATCCGTTTTTCACTTACATATCCACCTTCTTCCACGATACGGAAAAAACGACGGCTTTTCCTCTAATTGGAAAGTACACTCCGATGATTATAGTGCGAGTGATTTGCAAGAAATCGCCGGAACGATAACAAACCATATGGATTAAAATCGTAGAACCAGTGAGCCTCCTACTCACTGGTTTTTAAACGTCTGAGTATATAAGGTTATTTAAGACGTACTTCCACCATATTTATTATCCTTCCATACTAAGGATTGCATTTTAATAAGGAAATAAGTGTTTTTTACAGCTTTTTATTTTATAAATTCTTTGTTATAATAAACGTAAGTTCTTGCAATTGGCAAAGAGTTGTACAATTGAGGAATGATAGTTTGAGAAAAGTTGAGTAGAGGAGAGTTTACAAATGAATATTCGAATTTTAATGATTTTATCGCTACTGATAGGGATTGGCGCTGTGTTGCATGCTATTGTACCACCAGTTATTTTTGGAGTGAAGCCAGATATGTTGCTTTCTATGATGTTTTTAGGAATTTTATTATTTCCTAAACTGAAATACGTCATTATTCTTTCCATTGCTACTGGAGCTATATCTGCTTTAACAACAAGTGCACCCGGCGGTCAAATAGCTAACATGATTGATAAACCTATTACTGCTATTATTTTCCTTAGTTTATTCTTCGTTATCTCCAAAACATTGCGCCCGCTTTCACAAGCAGTTATTTTAACTGCAATTGGGACAATGATCTCAGGTGCGATATTTTTAAGCGTTGCACTCTTTTTAATTGGAATTATGGAGGGTTCATTCATAGCGATGTTTAGCATAGCCGTATTGCCAGCAGCATTTTTAAACTCTATTCTTATTGCTGTTGTTTATCCAATTGTACAAAGGATTTTAAAAAGAACACCGCAATTAATGATGACATGAATTAAAATCCTCTGGCATACTGGATTGTCCAGGGGATTTTTTAAAAAAGATAAAAAAGCATAAAATTTGGTGCTATGGCGTAACCAAATAACCGAATAGGCTCCGTCCGGCTCCAGCGCCCAGCAACTAGGCGACTTCACGAAATCGCCCTACGATAAGTCATCATCGGTTCGTTCCTCACCGTGATTCCTTTATCTCAGTTGATTCGTTCCACTCGCTACGTTGCTAACCGGGCGCTTGCGCCTTTGTTTTCAAAACATACGAAGTTTAACGATATTTGTTCGTAGAAAACGAAACCTATTGCCAAACTTTTACGATGACGTCCACCACTTTTGTTGTACGATAAACCTTTAAAAAAACTTGGCTTATACTAAAGACACTTAAAATTTCATATTTTCCTCTAGTATAAAAAATTATATTTTATACTTTTCTACAGTACAAAATATACGAAAGTCCCTTTTAACTCTTAAACAAATAGAAAGGAGCGATAAATGAATGACAAATGCGAAATCACTATGGTTAGGAATTGCAGTCGGTGGTGCTGTAAGTGCAACTGTTACGCTGCTAAGTGCACCAGCTTCTGGAAAACAACTTCGGGTGAAAATGAAGGAAAAAGGTATGGAGTGGAAAGATATGCTTTTACATTTAAAACAGGATGGTGTTCGATTAAAGAATCAAATTAAAGAAACTTCACAGGAAGGCGCCATATTAATTAAAGAACTCACGCAAGATATGAAAAAATCGGTATCGGAATGGAAAACAACTGTAGAGCCTCATCAAGAGAATATTCATCAATATTTGGCGCAAATTGAATCCAGCCTAAATGACCTTGAAAATAAAATAAAAAAACAATAAACGTTAGGATATTTGGTGGGAAGCTTTCTCAAAAGGGAAAGCTTTTTATATGTATATGCAAAGTGGTGAAATTTCCAGCATGGGCTTTAAATAAAAATACATTTTTTTCCATAAAGTTTGTTTACTAACCAAGTTTTTCTTATATTCCCTTGTCTAGACTGGAGTACATCCTTGTTTCATAAAAACAGAACGAGCATTTCATAGCTCATTCTGTTTCTAGAAATCTATTTAGCTTGTATATCTTCAATAGAATCTATATCCATATAATCAGGTACAACTAAACCAATCTTTGCCCCTTCTAAATTTGCTCCTAAATCCTCAAAATCATCTTCAAACTTCTCATAAAAATCTTTATGAGTTGCTGGCATCCAAGCAGCTAATGTAGCATCTCCGTCCCCATTAGCAACTGCTTCAAACATGACGGCGACATCTACAGGAGTAATTGTCACTTCAAACCCTTTTTGACGCATGACTTCAGCGACAACATTCGCCGAAGCTCGTTCCGAATCCCAAGGTGTAGAAACAAGTTCGAATTCAACACCATCCACATCTTCTACCCCTTCTGTCCACGCTTCTACTTTATCCGGATTAGCCTTAACCCACTGTTTTGCTACTTCAGCAACTTCTTTCCCGCTTTCAGAAGCTTCATACATAATTCCTTCCATATCTTCTACAGACCATTCAAATTGGTCAATTAGCTTATAAGCATTCGGTTTATCTTTTTCCAGCCCTTTTCTTGCTAGTGATTTAATAACCTCTACGTCACCATAAATACCTTTTGGATCTTCCAAGTATTTCAGATTATCGAATTTTGCAAATTTCCAATGTGGATTCCACCCGGTCACAATAATTGGGCTTTCACTTGCAATTGCTTCTTCTAATTCCGTTACCATGGCTGCCGTGGAAGACTGTTCAAGCTCCCAACCTGACAAACTATCATATTCTTCTATCGCCTTCTCTGTTGCTACTGTAATCCCTGCCCCGGGCTCAATCCCCGTGATCGTATAATCTATTTCTTCGCCATAATTCGTCTCACCTGAATCCCCTTCTGCATTGCCTTCTTCTTTCTCCTCAGAACCGCAAGCCGCTAGTAGCATCACGGCAATAATTGAACTAAATAATAACAGTTTACTCCAGCCATTTGCTTTCTGCACTAAACCCTCTCCTTATTCCTTATACTAATTTTTATTAGAAAGCTGATACAGGATAGTATCAGCTTCACATATATATTTCTTTGTGGCTGTTATTTAAACAAAATACATTTCAACTTACTCTACACCTTTTAGCCATTCATCCACTTTATCTTGATTTTCTTCTATCCAATTTGCAGCAGCTTCTGTAGGCTTAGCGCCATCTGAAATCTCAAGCATAACAGCTTCCATATCTTCAGCCGTCCAGCTGAATTGATCTAAAATCTGGTACGCATTTGGCATATCTTCTTCCAATCCTTCACGCACCATCGTTTCAATGGTTTCAGCCTCTCCAAATGAACCTTTTGGATCTTCTAAATATTTCAAGTCATATTTTGCAAATTTCCAATGCGGCGTCCAACCTGTTACTACAATTTCCTCTTCATTTTCAATCGCAGACCCTAACTCCGTTGCCATTGCACCACTTGAAGAGGTCTGTACAGTCCAATTACTTAAGTTCTCATAGTCCTCAACCGCTTTTTCTGAAGCAGCTACAACACCTGCCCCCGGCTCAATACCAGTAATAGTTTGATCAGCTTGTTTATCTAAATCCTCAATACTAGTGACATCCATATATTCTGGTACAACTAAGCCAATCTTTGCACCTTCCAAATTTACGCCTAGTTCTACTACTTGGTCGCCATATTGCTCATATTGACTTTGATGTGTACCAGGAAGCCATGCTGCTACCATACCGTCTGCCTCTCCATTGGCTACCGCTTCCCACATAACGGCATTATCTAGTGGGGTTAACGTAACATCAAAGCCTTGATCTTCCAATACTTTTCCAATTACATGCGTAGAAGCTACTTCAGAATCCCACTCTACATAGACTAATTCTATTTCTTTACTTTCACCTTCGCCAGATGTTCCTTCTTTTGAATCAGATGATTCATCATCTGACCCACATCCAGCTGCAAATAAAGTTAATGAAAGCCCAGTAACTAAGCCAAGGCGTTTCCAATTAAATTTTAACATAATCTAATACTCCCCTTTTTCTTCATAGTTATATGGAAACTTTTCTTTAAGAAAAGGTACCAATGAGCTTATTTTTCTTTTCGATTATTCATACTTTGCGTGAAACGATCCATAATGATCGCTAAAATCACTATACCAATTCCTGCAACAAATCCAGCTCCCGCTTCTGCACGCTGTAATGCTGAAAGAACGTCTCTACCTAAACCAGGTGCTCCGATCATAGATGCAATGACAACCATAGATAAGGCTAACATGACCGTTTGGTTAATTCCTGCCATAATGGTTGATTTCGCCATCGGAAGTTCGACTTTAAACAACTTTTGAGCACCTGTGCTTCCGAAAGCTTCTGAAGCTTCTACTAACTCAGCAGAAACTTGACGAATTCCTAAATTTGTAAAGCGAACAGTAGGTGGGGTAGCAAAAATTAAGGAAGCGAACACACCCGGTACCATTCCGATACCAAAGAACGCTACTGCCGGAATCAAATAGACAAAGGCCGGCATGGTTTGCATAAAATCGAGAATTGGTGTAATAATTGCGGTTGCAATATTACTTTTAGACATGAGAATACCGATAGGAACACCAATAATGACGGATAAAATACTCGCCAACAATACGAGTGTAAATGTGTTAATTAGCTGATCCCATAACCCTTGGTTGTAGATCAACCACAGACCAACAATGGAAAATGCAGCAAGCCCAACTTTCTTTCCTGATATAAAGAACGCTATAATTGCTACAACAAGAATAATAATAAGTGGCGGGACACCCATCAAGGCTTCAGAAGTAACATCCATAAATTTCTCAAACTGTTCTTTCACAGGATCAAATAGAAAGGAAAATGATTCTGTAATCCAATCTGTAGCGTTATCAGTCCATTTAGCTAATGGCATATTTGGTACAGCGTCTAAGACATTATTAAACATGTAAATTCACCTCATTCTCACTGGATAAAGCGGCAATTACTGCCCCTCTAACGATCACGCCTGCTAACTTTTCATTGTCTACAACTGCAACTGGAATAGGTGAATTATAAATTAAATCAAAAATATCATGCATCGGTGTTTCTTTTTCTACAGTTGGAATATCATTTTTCAATATTTCTTTTAAATCCTTGATCCCTGATTTTCTTGCTTCAGATGCATTATCTGCTGTGATATACCCCTTAAGATTTCTTTTACTATCTACCACAAAAATACTTGACAACCCTTCTTCACGCATTCGTTCCAGCGCCACTCTTGGTCCATGCCTATCTAAATTAACAGTTTCCGGTCGCTTCATGATATGTTGTGCTGTTAACACTTTCGAACGATCCACATCCTCGACAAATTTTTCTACATAATCATTCTCTGGATTAACTAAAATCTCTTCTGGTGTACCAATTTGGACAATCGATCCGTCTTTCATAAGTGCAATTCGATCACCAATACGTAATGCTTCGTCTAAATCATGCGTAATAAAGATGATCGTTTTTTGCATTTTATTTTGTAAGTCCATTAATTCATCTTGCATTTCTTTACGAATTAGCGGATCTAAAGCAGAAAAAGCTTCATCCATTAACAGCACTTCCGGGTCATTCGCTAACGCACGTGCGAGGCCGACACGTTGTTGCATACCTCCTGATAACTGGTTTGGTTTTTGATGCATATAACCTCCTAAACCTACCAATTCTAATGCTTCTTTTGCTTTGCTTTGCCGTTTTTCTTTATCCACCTTTTGAATTTCTAAACCGTATTCAGCATTTTGTAAAATGGTACGATGAGGAAATAAACCAAAGTTTTGAAAAACCATGCTTAGCTTTTGTCTACGAACATTACGTAGCGCTTGCTTATCCATTGCTACTAAATCCTCACCATCGATCAAAATCGTACCTTCTGTCGGTTCAATGAGTCGGTTCAACATTCGAACTAAAGTAGATTTCCCGCTACCAGATAACCCCATAATTACAAACACTTCACCTTGCTCTACCGAAAAAGAAGCTCGATTGACTCCAACTGTATTACCAGTCTCTTTCAATATTTCTTCTTTCGATAAACCCTGATCCAATAACTTAATGGATTGCTTCGGATTCTTTCCAAATATTTTAGATACATTCTTTGCCTCTATTACTATCGGCACACTTTTCACCTCGTTATTTAGTTTGCGCAAATGATCATGCAATCGTACTACTACTTTTTGATCATTGCGACTACATACCAAGCCCCTTGAAAAACTAGCATGAAGTTTTCATAGTTTTTCAACAGTTCGGAACATGTCATTTACTTACTTTACAACTATAACTATTTTGTATTTACAACACAAACTTTAAATTCTTTAAGTTTTGTACATATTTTTTATACAGTTAAAACTGAACAAAAAATATGTACGTTATTCTTTATATAACTTCAATATGCTTTAAATTACTACCCAATGACAAAGTTTTAATCGTTTGCTATTTAGTGTAACCTTTATATATCAAGGTTTTAGGAGGATTTTATGAATAAACCTCAAACAGAGAATATAAACAATAAAATTTTACTTGAATTTACAAAGACTATCGAAATGTTTGGACTAACACCATTAGAGTCAAGACTATTTACATATTTATATTTAGCTGACAAACCGATGACACTAGATGATATGGCGGAGGCCCTAGGAAAAAGTAAAACGGCGATGAGTACAAGTATTCGAACGCTCGCAGACCAAAATTTAGTCACACGCGTTTGGAAGAAAGGCGTGCGTAAAAGTCTTTATAGAGCGCATACACAATTATTTAAAGCATTTATGATTTCTTATTTGAACAAGTGGGTAGAAGCGGTGAATCAACAAAAAAGCGCATTTATAGAATTGGAGCAAATGATGAAAGAAATAAAGAGGAATCATACTAATTTAAAATTAAAAGCTACGGAAGAACGTCTTCAAGAGATAATTCAGTTTCACCAGAAAATGGAAGATGTATTTCGTGAGGTAAAAAAGGATTAGCAAAATGACAATAAAGCTGTAAAGCAGGCAGTGGAATTCATTATTTTACCGTAAAATAAGATTGCCAGCTTCTCAGAAGAAAACACATGTATGTTGTATGCTAATCCCCTAAATTTTCCATGATTTTTAAAAACTCATTCATTAAAGAAGGATAATATCCTTCTTTTTTTAGTGCATAAATAGTTTGATGAGGTGCTAATTTTTCAGTTAGCATACCAGCAAAATGGATCAATAAGGAAGAAAAATCTAATAATCCTGCTTCTTTTTGTTTTTTTAATTGGTTTTCTAGCAGATCAAGTAAGTGAATTAAGCGATTGTATTCATCTTCTGTTACACCTTGTTCTATAATTAGCTTTGTAAACGGGTGTGTTTCCTTATCAATAATTTTGGAAAGTAAATGCAAGTGAAAAGCAAACGTTTCTGCCTCATTTTTCATAGGTATTCCCTCGTTTCTCCTTTCCAGCCTATTTTTCTATTATAGCATAAGTAGGAGCACACCCGTATGGTAAAAGGCGTTTCATCTGATGTTCGCAAATAAAAAGATTTCACCATAATATTCGCCGATAAGCTATGTTTTTCTAAAGCTCCTGACATTCAGGGGGAAGAAAGAACCCCCAACTAATTGTAGATTCAATTACTGTTCTATGAGGTAAATGTAAACATTTTTTAACAAGTAAAAAATTTGCTTCAAACCTATTGCTTTTTGCAGCCATTTTTACTATGATTCTTGAAGGATAAGTAACATTTTATAGGAATTGGAGGGATCCACATGAATTGTTGGAAATCCATCAACCTTGCAAAAGACTTTGGTCGTAATCGATTATTTCTTATGTCAAGCTTAATTACGTTGTTCTCTTTTATTCTTTTATATGTAGTAATAACTATGGCACAAGGTTCAACAGCAGAAGTCAGTGAGATCGGAATTTTACCTTTCTTCTTATTTCTCATGCTTCTACCAATGATTCATTCGTCCATGCACATACTTCCTTTAATTCTAATGAATAAACGTATGAAAATCGTCTTTAAATTTAAAAATAGATGCTTTCCTGTGTTCTATTATTATACAAAATATCACTTAACCAAAAAAGCGTATTTACTTGCAACTATAGCACCAACCGCTTTATTAACTATTCCAGGAGTTGTTGCCAGTTATTACTTTCACTCCTATTCGGTGTACATTTTATTACTTACATCCGTAAATATCGGCATTGCTTTCATTGATTTACTATATATTTGTCAGCTCTGGAAAGCGCCCAAATGTTCACTCATAGAGAATAATGAAGACGGCAATGGCTTAGATATACTAATTCAAGGTTCATAACCTAAAGAAGTGCTTACGCTTTATCCAAACAGCTAACTAAAAAATTTCAACCCGCAAATTATATACTCCCTATAATGTGAACAAAGGCTCGGGGGGCCCGTTTAGCAACATAGCGAGTGTAGCGAATTAACGAATGTTTTAGGAATCACGCTCCGGCGCCCTAAGGCAAACCCGTCTTTAGTAGGCCTTCCTATTGAGGCACGAACCGATGATAACTTATCGTAAGGTGATTCGTGAAATCGCCTAGTTGCTTGGCGATGAAGCCGGCCCCATAGCATCAAACTTTTATACTTTCTTATCTCTTAAAAAAGCCGAACAATACCAATTTTATTGTTCGGCTTTTACTATATCGCATTTGTTTATCCCCTACGTTCTGAGAATAGTAGGATTGTTTCATGCTTAGATGGTACGGCAACATGATGTTCTAATCGGATAAAGAAACCAATTAACCCCTATTCAGATGATTAAACTTTTGATACAGTAAAGAATATGATATTTTAAAATGACAAGGAGATTAACAGCCCTTCGTCGTTCCTTTTTAGAGCCAATAAGTATAATCTGTTCTTTAAATATAGGGGGGGGTACCATGAATATCATTTTTCTCATTTATGGATTTATAATATTTCTTATTTTTAATTCTTTAACGCATAAATTGTGTATTAAAATGGAAATGGAAGCACTAAAACAAGGCAAGATGTTCCGAGTCATTAATCTAATGATTACAATTCTTCTAGTCAGTTCCTACTTGCGATTGATGAACGCAATGGTATAACCAAACTATTGACGAAAATTTTTTGTTGTTATTTTAGAAATGAACTGTATTTTTAACTTCATTTTATGTTATATTAATTGCTAGGGGAGAATTATTGTACAAGCAGATTAGGAGTGTTTGAGTATGAAGAAAATAGCAATTGCTGCTACGTTAACTGCTAGTGTATTAGCACTAGGCGCGTGTAGTTCTGGAGATGACGAAGCTGTCGTTGAAACTGGAGCTGGAAATATAACGAAAGATGAGTTTTATGAAGTACTAAAGGATCGCCATGGCGAAGAAGTTTTACAGGAATTGGTGACTGTAGAAGTACTTAACGATAAGTACGATGTTTCTGACGATCAAGTTGATAAAGAAATTAAAAAAATGAAAGACCAACTTGGTGAGCAATATGATATGGCTATTGAACAGCAATTCGGTAGTGAAGATGAATTGCGTAACATGATAAAAATTAGCTTATTGCAGGAAGAAGCGATCGCTGAAGATGTAGACATTAAAGAGGAAGAATTGAAACAGCTTTACGACCGTAAAAACAAAGAAATAAAAGCACAGCATATTTTAGTAGAAGACGAAAAGACTGCTAAGGAAGTTAAGAAGAAGTTAGACGATGGCAAAAAATTTAGTGACTTAGCAAAAGAATATTCTACAGATGGTAGTGCTGAAAAAGGTGGCGACCTAGGTTACTTCTCTGCGGGACAAATGGTGCCAGAATTTGAAGATGCTGCCTATAGTATGAAAAAGGATGAAGTTAGTGATCCAGTCAAAACACAACATGGTTTCCATATTATTAAAGTAAATGATATTCGCGATAAAGAAGAACAACTTGGAAAATATGAAGATGTAAAAGAAGACTTACGTCGTGAGCTATTAACAAAGAAAATGGATCCTACTAAAATGCAGGAAAAAATTGATAAGCTAATTAAAGACGCAGACGTTAAAGTGAAAATTGATAAATACAAAGATTTGTTTAAACAAGACAAGAATAAAGAATCTGAAGATACAGAAGCAAAAGGTTAATATTCAATGTAAAACAGAGGCTAGGCCATTCGTTGGCACTAGCCTCTGTTTATTCATCAGTTGCTTGTTTCCCCCTTTCTTTCAACTCCCTCCCCTTTCTAACACGCTCCATGTATACTTCCCCTTCTTGCTCAATGAAATGCTGTTCCATTCTTCTTTCAGCAACCATTCCCCGAAAAGCCATATATCCGCTAACAAAAATGAGTAAAATCATAGCAAACACCCACCAAGGTACACCGAGTATCATATTATCTCCTCCTACTTGTCTCTTGTACAAGTATATGTTTTCTAAGGGAAAAAATAACCTTCGATATGAAATATCACTTTTCCTTATAAAGGATAGTATCTATGCTCGTTCAGAACAAGGATGCAACAAACAAATAGGAATTTTTCAAACGAAGTTAAGAGCCTTTTTTTCACTCTAGGAAATTTTTAAATTTTTAAGGTTTATAGCAAATTATTTTCGATAAAACATGATTTAAGATACACTTAATTAAGCTTAGTAAAATGGAGTGATGATACATAATGACATTATCTTATTTTTACAATTTTGTTCCTATCACCTTTAACTGCAATGAAGCAGAACGAAAAGAAATTCTTAACCAATTCCCAACGCCCGTTTTACCTGATTCTACGGAGTTTTTTAACATAGCAGATGAATCCCCTGGTAACCATGTGAAAGTTCGAGTACTTCTTAATGAATTTCATGTACAAAAAACAAAAACAAACAAGCAGTATCTTAAAATGCTGTTCAGCAATAATGCTGGTACGATAAATACAAAAATGTGGGATAATCAAGGTGCTGTAGAGAAGTATCAACCTATTTTAGAGAAATACGCTGTTTTTGACATTGAAGGAATAGTCGATGATTTTCGCGGACATAAGTCTTTAACAATTCATCAATTAACTCCTTGCACAGAAGAGATAGACCCGTTCTCATTATTAGCTTATACCCAACAAAATATAGACGATTTAACTATTGAACTATTTTCCTATCTAAATGAATTAGCACTACCATATAAAGACATCGCATTAGGGGCAATGCGTCAATTTTGGGATCAGTTTAGAATTAGACCTGCCGCAAAAGGGTACCACCATAATTATTTAGGTGGCCTATTAAAGCATACGGTTGGCCTAATGAGATTTGCTAGATATATAATTAAAATGGAAGAAAATCATTATAAAGCTGTCATGAAGCTAATTAGTGTAGTAGAAAAAGCTTATAAAAATGAATTATGGTCGCAATTTCAAACAAGTGAAAATCAACAACTTATCTGGAAAGGTACCATAGATCACCTCTACGATATGTTGCAAGGTATGATGGTCTATAAGGAACAAGAACCTAACTATGATGTAATCATGACGAGCATTCTATTTCACGATATTGGTAAGTTATTAGAGTACGACCATGCTGGAAAAACATTTGAAGCATTTAAATTTCTCTTCCCTACAGCTGTCCATTCTGATTTAGAAAATAGAAAGCAAGCGGGAATTACAATGGATGAATTAGGAGTAATGGTTGGTCATATTCCCTATGGCGTATTGATCCTTACAAAGATAATCGAAGCAGAAGGCATAGAATTATCTTTAGGAGCTATTCATCAAATGTCACATTGCATCCTCTGCCATCACGGGCTACCAGAGTGGGGAGCCTGTGTTCGAAAACCGCAATCTATTGAGGGGTATATTATTCATATTGTGGATTTTTTAGACAGCCGATATGAAAATGCTGAAGAGATAAAGTAATTCTTCATTCTCTATTTGTTCCTTTCAAGAGAAACCTAGGCTTGCCATTCATGCTTTATGGAGAAGACTGTTTTTTAAGTACACAGTAAAAAACAGCTTAGGAAAACTTGGCTTTTCGCCAATTCTTATAGCGGAAAACGCGCCGCCGTTTTACTTATACTATAAACCCTATAAAAACCTGATACTTTCCTATAGTGTAAAAAATCCTTGCTATAAATGATAAGCAAGGATTTTTTACATCATTGGTAAGGAGACACCGGATATTTGTTTTACCTTAAAAGATGATTAATGTTTTGGTATATAGTTAAATATTTCACCTGATTCAATCACTTGGATAAATTTCATTAACCATTCATAGTAATTTTTAGCATACTGTAACCGTTCTATATCCGCCTGAATCTTTGCTTTTAATTGTTCATCTTCTGTTTCTTTTGCTATCTGTTGAAGTTCCGCCATTGCTTCTTCCGCTTCTTCAATATTTGTTTCCGTATGGTGACGCCAACGATTGCCAAACAAAGAAGTAAAAGATTTATACCAATCTTCTTCTGATTGATAAAGGTCTTTCCGAATACCACGTTTAAAAGTGGATTCCACCATTTTCATCTCTGACAGCGTCCTCACACCTGTCGACATGCTTGTTTTACTCATTTCAAGTGCATCACGCATATCGTCTAAAGTCATTGGCTTATTAGAAAAATATAATACACCATATAATCTGCCCACTGAAGATGTAAGGCCATAAAGGTTCATATTTTTGGCAATGACTTGAATGAATTTTTCAATTGTTTCATCATATTTTTCCCAGTCTTTGTATTCATTTTTCTCTGGCACTGGATGTCCCTCCACATGCATTATAATCATATAATCTGCAAATAGTTTATCATTTATTGTCAATGAATGCGAATAGAATTTAACATTTGAACAAAACTTCTTTTTTTCGCTACTTCAACAAGGCCTTGCTTACACGTGAAAACGATCACTTGTTGCTCTTGTGCAATGCGTTCAAGTAGCATTGCGACACGCTTTGTACGTAACGAATCAAAATGTACAAATGCATCATCAAGAATAAACGGTAAAGCATGTTCTTCACTCATACTTACACTAACCGCTAAACGTAATGCAACATATAATTGATCCATCGTACCTTGAGATAACTCTTTCACATTTAAACGTGTACCATCCTCTTTTTCTACCGTAAAAAATCGCCCTACAGTCGGTGGGTAAACACAGCGATACTTCTCTACGGTTAATTCGCGAAAATAGACTGAGGTTTTTTCCATCACCTTACTTATATACTTACTCTGATAAGATCGCTTCGCCTGTAATAGCATTTCTTTTGCTACTTTTAATGTCGCCCAATGTCTAGCTTGTTGATGTAATGCTTCCTGCTCCATTTCTTTTTGATGAATCAATGTAGAAAAATCTTCTTTGTTCTCCAATATATCTACTTCCGTATGAACCTTTGCTAATTTTTGCTGTTGTTCGTCTAAATGCGTCTCTAATTCTGTAATGATTTGATGCACTTTTTCCCCTTCCTGTTCCAAGTCAAAAACAGATGGGGTATTAGATAGCAATGCTTGCCACTTTTCTTTAGGAAACAAGGAATCAAGTTGCGCTACTAATTCTTCCTCTTGTTGCTTGAGTGATTGCAATCGTTGCTTCTGCTTTCCTTTCTCGTAATACGCTTCTTCATTTTCTACCAGAGCTGCTTTTAATAAGTGATTCATTTCCAATTCTAAAGGCTTCATTTGTTCGTATACCTGTTGCAATGCCCATTCATTTTCCGCTAACTGATTCTCATAATACGATCGTTGGTTCAGATGTGCTTCATTTTGTGTCAAGGCATCTTCTACATATTGAAATTGCGTTTGCACAGTCTGATCCAACCATTCCCCATTTATACGTTCGATAAACGCGCTTAGTTTCGTATGAATTGTCTGCATCTGTTGTGCTTGTTCATTGTAAATGGTTTCATCTTCTTCCATTCGTTTGTGAATAAACTGTAACTGTTTTAAACTATGAAAGACATCTACCCAATATTGGGGGGCAAGTTGTGCTAAAAATGGATAAATACGTTGCTCAGCAAGAATACGTTCATCCATGCGCCTCATTTGCTCCGATAAAAGTAGTTGTTGTTCTTCTTGTTGTAACGCTTTTACATCGACCGATTTCAATTGTTCGTCCATTGTATCACGCTTTGTGCGAAACTGTAATTCTTGAGCCACAGATTGTTCTAGACGTTCTCTCTCGTCATCTGTTATAGAATAACGCAGCTCACTTGTCGACGCTGTAAACCATCTGTCCATCTCTTTTATCGACTGTGTCCGCATCTTCCATTGAAAAAAAGCTAAAATCACTACAAACGGAACCACAAATAGAAGCATGTTATAATTCGTAACACTACCCGCAAATGCTAAAACGAATGCAACAATGATCCCGCTAAGCAAGAATGATCGTGCTTGCTTTTGTTTTCGCTGCTTTTCTTGCTGCCAATTAACTGCGTTTCTTTTTTGTTGATCCATGGATAAGGAAGGATCAGACGTTTGTGCTTGTTGTAGTTGTGCTTTCCATTGCTTTAATTGATGTTCTTTAGCCATCCGTTCTTGAATAGCTTGTTTCTCTTCCATCAGTTTCTGCCGCTGCTTTGCCAATTGTTGTTTTTCTAGCTGTAGTTGCATTTGTTTTGCATCTAATTGGTCTAAATCCTCTTTTATTTTCTTCCAATTCTTTTCCGTAAAGATAGACAACTCTAGTTTACTTACCTCTTCACGATTTATCGGTAATTGGAGGTCGCTACAAATGGTCTGAAACTGTTGTTGCTGTTTTTGTATTGATTGCGACAAATTATCTGTTTGATCCCGGAAATGTTCATATCGTCCCATTTCTTCCAACACGTTTTTTCCATCATGATTTAAATCCACTGGTAACAATGTTTCGTCTAATAATTTTATTTCATTATGGTAACGCGATTGGTTTGCTTCTAAAACAGCTTGTTTACTCTTTAAAGGCAAGAGCTTCTCTTTTACCTGCTCCCAGCGCTCTATTCCCGCTTCAGGAAAACAAATTTTCTCTGGCATCTGCTTCAATTGCTTATAGATAGATTGAAAAGCTTGAATAGTTGGCAAGGCATGTCTTTGTTTTTCTATAAAAAATCGTTCTTCATATTGATCACTAATACTTTGTTTTATATCCTTTAACGATTGCTCTAATTCCTTTATATGCTTTTGTTTTTCTTGGTACGTTAATTCTATCCGTTTCCAATCGATGGCCTTTGTTTGAATTTCTTGAAGCTTGGTTAATTGTTGATTGATACTTGGGTTCTTTCCAGAAGGTTTAAATAACGCTCCTAGTTGCTGATCCAATCGTTTTTCTACTGTATATAAATTTTTCACCCCTGTTAACCCAATTCCAAGGATAACCTCTCCTAGGTCATCCGCCTGCATGTCGGATATGCCCATTAAATCTTTAGCAGAAAAAGAATAAATAGACTGATAAGTTGCTAACGTCATTCCTTTCAGCTTATCTTGAAGCCAAACTTCTCCTTTTTCATCCCCATCTGCTGTATAAATAACCGCTTCGCTATGCCTACCTTTGTATAAACGTTCAATTATACACATATCCCCATGAAGAGAAACATGCAATCTACCTCCAAATTGTCCGCTTGTCTTCGGGCGATATAATTCACATTGTTTAGGTGGTAAGCCAAATAACATAAATAGAATAAATGTATGCAAAGTAGACTTGCCTGATTCATTTTCTCCGTAAATATAATGGACTGGACCATTAGAAAAATTAAAGGTCTCATTCACCCATTTTCCAAACCCAAAAATGGTTGCTCGTTGAATAATCACATTTCTCCCTCATTCCTTTAACAGTTCATGAACAAGAAGTTGTTTTGCCGCTGTTTTTATCGCTTGTTGTTCTTCCTCTGTTAACGGCGGCAAAAACTTGCGTGCTAGCTTTTGCTTATAAAGGTCTGTTAACAACGGTTGCACTGGCTGTTTTTCAGCTTCACGGAGCATTTCTCCAATGAAGTGGTTGCCATCATATAATGTTTCATCAATATTTGTTTGCCCGTAAATTGTAAAGTGAAAAATGTACGACCAAGGATGAAATTGCTGAAGTGTTTCATTGACTACATCGATCACATCTTCTACGTGTCCATCGCGTTCCCATTCATAGATATGCTCATTCTTACTTTCTAGTTGTACATCGATTAACTGTGGTGTTACAGCTGTCATCTCTTTTAGTGTTGCTAATAGCACGCTCTCCATATCAAAAACAGTGTCACACGCTGTAATGTCTACGGATACATGTTTAATTTGAATAGCTTGTAGTGGCAAAAATTCCAGCTGTGGTTCATTTTTTGTAAGGCGAACATAATAACAGCCTTTTTCTCCTGTTTCTTTACGATGTCGACCTTGAATATTTCCCGGATATATAATTGGAGGTGTCTGTTTTACGATTTGTCGTTGATGAATATGTCCTAGTGCCCAATAATCCATATCTATTTCTGTAAGATCCGATATTTTAAAAGGTGCATACGTATCGTGCTCTGTATTACTTTGCACACTTCCGTGTAACATAGCAATATGAAAGGTTACAGCTGGATTCTTTATCTCATATTCGCCCACTTTATTATCTAACACGGCTCGTTTTTCGTAACTAAAACCGTAAATTTCTGCAACGGGTTCGCCGTTTTTGACATATGTATACGAAGATACCGTTTCATTTGAAAATTCAATCACATTATTAGGATAAGGAACAAAACGAGGATTCCCCTCCACATGATCATGGTTACCATAAGATAAAAACACGGTAATATTATATTGTTGGAGCGTTTCAAAAGCCCGTTTTAGTCGAATTTGCGCTTGCAAGCTTTGTTGCTCATTGTCAAACAAATCTCCTACAAGTAATATAAAGTCTACTTGGTATCGAATCGCCTTATGAACCAAATGTTCCAAAGCTGTAAATGTACTTTTCCGTACTTCTTGAAAGATAGCTTCAGGTGCAGAAGCTAACCCCTTAAATGGGCTGTCTAAATGTAAATCAGCCGCATGAATAAACGTGATTTCTTCTAACACATTTCCACCTCCAGTTCGTTTACTATTTTAGCAAATTCATTATCAGAATGCACGTTCGTCCATTTGTTAGAATCATTGTCGCTCCCATTTCTAAAGGAATTCCTAAATCGTTCGAAAAAAAAGCTAAGAAAGCGTTGGCATGGTTGACTACTTCTCAACAAATTCTCTTTAAAAATATTTGCGAAAACCCCCTATTCTTTATTCTTCCTTTTACTGGAAAAAAGCTCTGCCTTAAAGCAGAGCTTCGACACTTACTGTATTATTTTCAATAAGTTATTTTTCTTTTTTTGATAATGCTAGTGCTTTTTTTAAATCTTTTAGTGAACTAGATCGACCATACAGGAGAACTCCTCCACGGTACACTTTAGCTCCTAGAATCGCTAAAATAATAATGGTTCCAACTAAAAGACCGATAGATAAGGCAATTTCCCAAACAGGAATATCTAACATACCGACTCGGAGAAACATTATCATCGGTGTAAAAAATGGAATGAACGACGTGATTTTAATAAACCCGGCATCTGGTGTAGAAAGACCACTTATTGCGATGATAAATGCGATAACAATTAAAAATGTCATCGGCATAATGATTTGTTGCGCATCTTCAATTCGACTAACTAACGAACCTAACATGGCTGCAAGTGTCGCATAGAGAAGATAACCTAAGAGAAAAAATACGATCGCATAAATATAAATCGACGCAGAAGAAGAACCAATCCCAAACTGCGCAAATAGCTCTTTAGTTGCTTCATCTTTGGCAGTAATAAGCGCATAACCAGCACCTAAAAACAGTACTATTTGTGTTAATCCGACTAACGCTACACCAATAATTTTAGCAAACATATGTGTCACAGGCGATGCACTGGAAATAAGAATTTCCATTACTCGAGATGACTTTTCCGTTGCTACATCTGTGGCAATCATATTGCCATACACAATAACAGTCATGTATAACAAAAATAACATGATGTATACAATGCCACGAGCTTGATTCAGTTCTTCTTCCGTTTTAGCTGATTCATCTAAAGCAATGGTATCAAACACTACTGGTTCATTAATCATAGCTAGTGTCGCTGGATCAACACCAGCTTGCTCTGTAGCATACATTGTTTTCAGCTGCTGTAGCTGTTGCTCTAACGTTGTTTGTAAACTTGACTCGGAAATACTATTCGCGTAATAAGTTGCTTTTGGCAGTTGCTTTTCATTTTTACTCAAAAGGATAAGAGCTGCATATTCTTCTTCCTCTACCGCTTGTTTTGCTTTTTCTTCTGTGTCCTCATAAAGCGTAAGTTCTATATCTTCATTGGTTTGTTCCACATTTTCGGCAAGTGGCTTAAAAAGTTCATCTGTCTCATCAATAACAGCAATTTGATCTTTTTCCCCATCAGAAAAAACATCAATAATCGTTTTTATATTCGTTAAAGCAAATATAAAGACGAGTGTAATGAGTGTTGTAATGATAAATGATTTCGATTTCACTCTAGTCGTATACGTATGCCCTAAAATAATCCAAAACTTATTCATAGGAAGCACCTACTTTCGCAATAAAAATATCATTGAGAGACGGCTCTTCCAACTCAAATTTTCTTACAAATCCCTTGCCTTGTATAGCAGTGAAAATTCCTTGAGACACTGCTTCATTTTCAATTTGCAACTCGCACCCTTCCATAACGGATTTATATTTCGTAACACCAGGAAAATTGCTAAGAAAATCAACGGAAAAGTCAGCATAAACACTTAAGTTTTTCTTACCAAAGGAACGTTTTATCTCCCGTAATGACCCTTGAACGACTTGCTTGCCTTTATGTAATATGCATAAATGCTCACAAAGCTCTTCCACATGCTCCATGCGATGAGAAGAAAAAACAATCGATGTCCCTTGTTCTTTTAAATCCACTACCGCTTCTTTTAGCATTTCCACATTTACTGGATCCAGTCCGGAAAAAGGTTCATCTAAAATTAATAGTTTTGGTTTATGGATAACCGCAGAAATAAACTGGATTTTTTGTTGATTGCCTTTGGATAATTCCTCAACTTTCTTATTTAGATATTCTGGAACTTGAAATCGATCAAGCCAAGATTTTAACTCTTTAATTGCTTCTGTCTTTCCCATTCCTCGAAGCCTTGCTAAATAAGTAAGTTGATCTTTCACAGTTAACTTCGGATAAAGTCCCCTCTCCTCAGGAAGATAGCCAATTAAATGACTCTTTTCATAATTAACTGCCTTTCCCTCCCATGATATGTCTCCAGATGTTTTGTCTAATAATCCTAAAATCATACGAAATGTTGTTGTTTTCCCAGCACCATTTCCGCCCAAAAACCCATACATTTCTCTTTCAGGTATTTCCAACGACAGCTGGTCAACAGCAGTATGAGTCCCAAATTTCTTTGTTACTTCTTTTAGTTGTAACATATTTCGTCTCCTCTCTAACTATATTTAGGCGTTAATATACGCCTTTATTAATAACAGTTTATTTGTTTTCCGAATCGAAATTGTATACGTGCTTGAACCCGTCGCTTCCCCCCCAAGGCATGACTTGTCTGCCAAAAAAAGTTCGGGGTCTCATCCTTTTCCCACAGGAGTCTCTCACATGAAGTTCCAAACGATTGATTACCTGCTCCTACTATTACTGGATATGTCAATTCCTTTGACATTTCTAAGATGTACCTAAATATTGATCTTAGGATCATGTGAGACAATTCTTTCATTCATCTAATAGCATATACGTAAAATAACGGCAAAAGATTCATATCATTCTACTTTTGATCTAAAATAAACGGAAGCAACCATAAAAGATCCACAATGTAATTGGAAAACAATAGACATTACAATGAGATGCAGATAATAATAATTAAACAGCATCATAACAATATATGCGAAAAAAAGGACAAAAAAAGTAATATTCCAAGACTTCGCTTTTGCTTGGTTCATTATTTCTTTATGTCGTTCATCAAATAAACGTTTCTTTTTACCAATAGTTCGGGTGATAAAATAAACAATCGGAAGTAAGAGCAAATTTCCTACAAGAAATATCCAAATGACAATAGGTTTTTCGAGATAAATGTCACTTAACATTCTCATCCCCCTCAAAAATAAAAATATCTTCTATTGTACAGTTAAATGTCTGTGCCAATTTATGAGCCAGTATGAGCGACGGTTTATATTTCCCTTTTTCTAAGGATATGATCGTTTGTCTTGATACTTCCAACTTTTGTGATAATTCCTCTTGTGTCATATCGAACTGAGTACGTTTTTCACGAATAAGTGTTTTCACTTCTCTCAACCTCTTTAGTAAAGTAAGCTTTACGCACAGCTTCCTTTACATTTATTATGCTGTCAATAGAGACAGATTAGAAAAACTCGATTATCCCCAATACCTTTCCCATCGTTTTAAACTTTCTATGGATAAAATAGAAAGAAGGAGTTTCCTTTTCTTTGTCGAATTAACACTATAAAGTCAAAACACATTTTCAATATATATCCAAAGACTTAGGTGAACACTGTAATTAAAATAGAACAGCCTAGATGCGAACTTTAATACTTTAAAACGCAATAAAGGAGAAAGATACTATGCCAAATTATACATTGACTGTGTTTGATCCATCTGGTGAAAAATTGCTAGATGAAACATTTACAGCTACAAATGATGAAGAAGCGAAAAAAATAGGTACAGCTAAATTAGAAAAGGAAGGTTATTCCGAACATACACACCGTTGTGTTACACCAGATGCTAAACTTCTTTTGTTTCATCGTTGACGTATAGAATACTAAAAACGTAACGTCTATACGAAAATCTTTAAAGCTACACGAATAAACCGACCTTTTAACAGTCGGTTTATTCACTTCACCTAAATCCCTCGAAATTCGGGCTTTCGTTTATTTAAGAAAGCTTGTACACCCTCTTCGTGATCTTGTGTTTGTCGTAACTTCCACTGCGCCTCTTTTTCCGCTTCTAAAAAATCAAGAAGCGTTTCTTTTTGGCGTGAATGGTACATCATCTTTGTTTCCACCATAGATAGTATAGGTGTCTGTTTTAATTTATTTGCCAATTGAATGGCATATGGCATCACGCGCTCTGGCGCTAATTCATCGACCAATCCAAGCTTTTTAGCGCTGCTAGCATCTACTTGTTGTAAACTCCAAATAAATTGTTTTGCCCGTTGCGCTCCAATTCGCTCCTTTAACAGAAAATGCCCCCCTCCATCTGGAGCTAAACCAATGCCAATAAACAACATACCAAGCTTTGCTTCTTGCTGTGCTACAACAAAGTCCGCAGTCAATGCATAACTCAGCCCTAGACCTACAGCTGATCCTTGAATAGCGCTGATTACTATTTTTGGCATCATATATAACTTCAACGTAATTTCACCAATTAAATCCATAATGGATGCAAAATCGTTATAGTCTGCTAATTGATTCATCATGGAAATATCTCCACCTGAGCAAAATGCATTGCCTTCACCAGAAAGAATCACAACTTTATCGTCATTTGCCTCCACTTTTTCAATCGTCGTTAATAACTCATCTAACATCTCTAAATGAATCGCATTGTAACGTTCCGGACGATTCAAATGAACATACGAAATTCCTTCCTTACTTTCATAAATAACGGTCGTTCCCATTTCTACTCCCCCTTTGTTTGAACTACATAATAAACTTCATTACTTCCTTTTATTCGGTAAAGTTTTTCATATTCCTGCTTTATTGTTTAGAAAACTTAGCTTCATGCCAGAGCTTTATGGGGAAAATAGTATTTTTTCTTAAACTAAATGAACAAAGGCGCAAGCGCCCGTTCAGCAACATAGCGACTGGAACGAATCAACTGAGATAAAGGAATCACGGTGAGGAACGAACCGATGATGACTTAGCGTAGGTCCATTTCATGAAGTCGCCTCGTTGCTGGGCGCTGGAGCCAGACGTGGCTAAATAACTTAGTAAGTTTATCCACAGCTGCTAAATTTTATAATTTCCTAGACAAGAACAAAGGCGCAAGCGCCCGTTCAGCAACGTAGCGACTGGAACGAATCAACTGAGATAAAGGAATCACGGTGAGGAACGAACCGATGATGACTTAGCGTAGGTCCATTTCATGAAGTCGCCTCGTTGCTGGGCGCTGGAGCCAGACGTGACTAAATAACTTAGTAAGTTTATCTACAGCTGCCCCAGACCATAAAAAAACTGCAGAAATAACTGCAGTTTTTTCAGTGTATAGTAAATCACAAACTGAAGTGCTTGTGTATAACAAAATAACCGAATAGTCACTTTTGCCACCAATCGATGAACAACGAGAGGCCTTCGCTCCATTGCCCTAAGATAAACCATCATCGGTTCGTCCCTAAGAGGAAGGCAGGCTAAAAACGGGATTGCCATCAGGCGTCAGCGTATCCCTGTTTTAATGGCATAATTCCTTTATCTCCATTAATACCATCCATTCACTACGTTACTTAACGGACACCCCACGCCTTTATTGTGGTGTCCTATGCGTTTGCTTCTGGGCCGTAAAGCTCTTCTAAAGGTTTCGTAATAATTCGACTAATATCATTAATTACCATATTAAGCCGTTGTTCCTCTTCCATCAATTTAGAAATTGCTTCATGTTGCTGAACAACTTCAACAACTTGCCTTGCTTTTTCTACTTCTTCTTCCGATATTTCCTGACCTTGCATTTGTTTTTCTTGTAAAGTCATTTGTGTTTCTCGAAAGTTATCAAACATCTGTTTAGCAGATGAGTCGTTCATCACTTCATCATAAGCTTGTTTTAAAGCCTTAAACTCTTCACTTTCACGGATTGCTGTTTCTAATTCATATGCACTATCATAAATATTTGGCAAAATTGTTCCTCCTTCGAATCACTTTCTCATTTACTATAACAAACGAAGCCTTTCATGTATACCGTTTGTTTTAAGACAGGCTATTAGGTATTTTATTTTTTAAACTTGCTTTTACTGCTATAATGTAAAAAACAGCTTCTTAAAAAGGGGTTTTCAACATGAACGAACGTCTAAAAAAAATATTTCCTAATCTTATTATAGAACCAAAAGACGCCTCGCCAACATCAACCGTATATAAATGGTTTTTATTACAAAATGGTACGAAAGTAGGTATTCCTAAACAAGACTTAACAGATAAAGATATACATTTATTAGCAACATTTCTTACCCCTTACCGAGCCAACCTGCCACATCCCACGAAAAAAGAAATACGATGGCAAAGCATTGTCGAACAATCCATTGAACACGTCCCAACTGAGCCATTAACCTCCTACCGATTTGTTTATTTTTCTATGAAGGAAAAACAAATTGAACCGTTGATGTTTAAAGAATCGGTTCAAACACTATTCGATTATGAAATAGCCATTTTATGGAAAAACAGAAATGAAGGGGTATTTATTGAAGAAAAGATGGGAGCCCAAGATGAAAGCATTCCATATGAACAAATCATTGATGTATTAATGAATGACTTATCTGTAAACATACGCTTTTTAGTAGGACCTTATTTAAATAGCTATCAACAAGCAAGTATTCAATATATGCATATATTGACCTACGCGAAAACGGCGTTCAAATATGCAACTAAAGCCGTTTTAAAATATCAAGAAGCATTGCCCTACATATTGTTAGAACAAACGGATGACACATTTCAACATCACTTGTCTGAAGTGGCTTTGCAAGAATTTGCGACCGATAAAGACTTTTTACAAACCATACGTACTTTTTTACAATGTAACTTGAATATATCCGTTACAGCCAAAAAATTATATATGCACAGAAATAGCTTACAATATCGAATAGATAAATTTATTGAAAAAACTGGAATTGATCTTCGGCAATTTCACGAGGCCGTCACTGTCTATTTTGCACTTCTAGCAAACATGCACAAAGACGAATAATATCTTTGTGCATGTTTGCTATTTTCGATTTCCTAACTTTTATCTATACTTAAGTTAGCTAATCAAACGCTTTCAAATCGGAGGAATAAAAATGGCTGAACTACGCTTAGAACATATTCAAAAAGTTTACGACAAAAAAAATGTTGCCGTTGATGACTTTAATCTTCATATCCAAGATAAAGAATTTATTGTCTTTGTTGGTCCATCTGGTTGTGGTAAATCAACAACGCTTCGTATGATTGCAGGATTAGAAGAAATTTCTGATGGCGACTTCTACATTGACGATAAGAAAATGAATGACGTAGCACCTAAAGATCGAGATATTGCAATGGTATTTCAAAACTATGCGCTATACCCTCATATGAATGTCTATGACAACATGGCATTTGGCTTAAAGCTAAGAAAATTTAAAAAAGATGAAATTGATAAGCGTGTAAAGAACGCTGCAAAAATATTAGGGCTAGAACCTTACTTGGATCGTAAGCCAAAAGCATTGTCCGGGGGACAGCGACAAAGGGTAGCGCTAGGAAGAGCTATCGTTCGTGATGCAAAAGTATTCTTAATGGATGAGCCTTTGTCCAACCTTGACGCAAAACTACGTGTGCAAATGCGTGCTGAAATTCAAAAGCTACATCGTCGCTTGCAAACAACTACGATTTATGTTACTCATGATCAAACAGAAGCGATGACAATGGCAACACGACTTGTTGTTATGAAAGACGGAATCATTCAACAAATTGGTGCCCCAAAAGATGTTTATGACAATCCTGATAATGTATTCGTCGGTGGTTTTATCGGATCACCTTCTATGAACTTCTTTACTGGAAAATTATCCGAAACACATTTTGAAATTGGTGATACGAAAATTGCAGTGCCTGAAGGGAAATTAAAGCCATTACGTGAACAAGGATATATAAATAAAGAAGTTACTTTAGGTGTTCGACCTGAAGATATCCATGATGAGCCAGTGTTTATTGAAGCATCTCCAGAAACAAAGATTACCGCTACCATAGAGGTGGCTGATTTAATGGGTGCTGAAACCTTCCTTTATTCCAAGATTAATGAGCAAGATTTCATCGCTCGCATTGATTCGAGAACAGATATTAATGTCGGCTCCAACATTGATTTAGCACTTGATATGAATAAAGCGCACTTTTTTGATATTGAAACAGAATTACGTATTCATTAAGAACATAGGCACGGAGCACCTGTTTAGCAACGTAGCGACTGAAACGAATTAACGAAAGTTTTAGGAATCATGCTCCTGCAACAGAAATATGCTGGTGCTCTTCGGCAAGCCCGTCTTTAGTCGGCCTTCCTATTTAGAACGAACCGATGATGACTTGTCGTAGGGCAATGGAGTGAAGTCGCCTATTTGCTGGGAGCTGAAACCGGACGTCGCTATTCGGTTATTTTTGTTATACAAAAGTACCTCATTTTATAATTTCTTATCTTTAAAAATAGGGAAAAGCTTCTTTTATGAGGCTTTTCCCTTTTCACCATTCATATTTATGCTTTTGGTCCTAATTGTTGTTGTGCTGTTTGCACAAGTCGTTTCGTAATCTCTCCTCCAACTGATCCATTAGCACGAGAAGTAGAATCTGGACCTAAATTCACACCAAATTCTTGAGCAATTTCATACTTCATTTGATCAAGAGCCTGCTGTACGCCAGGAACGACTAGCTGATTTGAACTGTTTCTAGCCATATTTATCACCTCCTGTACCTATAGTGTGAGCAGAATTTCTTTACTTATGATAAATTAGAGTTGGTAAATAATAGGGTTATTTCTGAAAAGGCGGGTTGCGTTGCATATAAAATCGCTGTTATTTATTATTGCGTGAATATGCAATAGCTCTTACAGACCTAAAAAAAAATTGGATAGCGTCAAGTATCAATAAATAAAGCCTCTTTTTGCTCAAACTCTAAAAAATCTGCTATTATGAAGAACATTGTGCTTTTTGCGGTCGTTCCTGTTTGTATGGAGTAGAAAAATTGGATTATCCTCGTCTCTTAGCAACAAAATTTACCGACCGTTTACTTATACTAAACGAGATATTCATGCTTTCTTATGATGCATAAAAAGGCTGTTGCACCATCAGAGTCTGATAGCGCAACAGCCCATTGTTCATTTACTTTGGATAGGTCATTTCCTTAGGATTTACATATTGTTCGAACTGTTCTTCGGTAAGTAAACCTAATTTGACTGCTGTATCTTTCAAGGTTGCATTATTTTCAAAAGCAGCTTTGGCTATTTTAGCTGCATTCTCATATCCAATATGTGGATTTAATGCTGTTACTAACATTAAAGAATCTTTTAAGTTTTTGTCAATATTCTCTAAGTTTGGTTCAATTCCTTTTGCACAACGCTCATCAAATGATACTATGCTATCTGCCAGAAGCTCACAAGATTGTAAGAAATTATATGCGATTACTGGTTTGAAGACATTTAATTCAAAATTACCTTGACTAGCAGCAATACCAATAGTTGCATCATTTCCCATCACTTGGGTGGCAACCATCGTAACTGCTTCGCTTTGCGTTGGGTTTACCTTGCCTGGCATGATGGAACTTCCTGGTTCATTCGCTGGAATATTAATTTCTCCAATCCCACATCTTGGTCCACTTGCAAGCCAGCGCACATCATTAGCTATTTTCATTAAATCAGCAGCCAACGCCTTTAAAGCTCCATGCGCATAAACAGACTCATCGTGACTCGTTAAAGCGTGAAATTTATTCGGAGCGGAAATAAAGTTTTTACCAGTGGTAGCATTTATCTGTTTACACACGTGCTCCGAAAATTCTGGATGAGCGTTTAAACCTGTACCAACAGCGGTGCCGCCTATTGCTAGCTCTTTTAAATAAGTAGTACTTTGCTCAATCATCATTTCTGATTTTTCAAGCATGCGATGCCAACCGCTAATTTCCTGTCCTAATGTAAGGGGTGTAGCATCTTGCAAGTGTGTTCGACCAATTTTTACAATATCTTGATAGTTGTCCATCTTTACTTTCAATGTATCTTTTAATGTGCGTAAAGCAGGCAGAACTTTATCCTCCAGCTTCAATACAAAAGCTATATGCATTGCTGTAGGATATGTATCATTAGAACTTTGAGACTTATTCACATCATCATTAGGATGTAAAGTCCATTCACTTCCTTGTTCTTTCAACCACTTGTTCCCTACATGTGCAATAACTTCATTCACATTCATGTTTGATTGTGTACCGCTACCTGTTTGCCATACTACCAAAGGAAAGTGTTCTGTTAATTCACCTCGAACAATTTGATCTGCAGCTACTTCAATTGCTTCCGCTTTTTTTGGTTCCATAAGACCTAGTTCTTTATTTGCAAGAGCTGCACTTTTTTTTAAAATCGCAAACGCTTTAATTATTTCTAATGGCATTGTCTCTTTACCAATAGGAAAGTTCTGTTTACTTCTTTGTGTTTGCGCCCCCCAATATTTTTCTTTTGGTACATGAATTTCTCCAAGCGTATCTTTTTCTATACGGTACTCCATTGTACATATCCTCCCTATGTTAAATACTCCATTTCTATTGTATCAGAAAATAGCTTAAATTTAATTATAAAGCCTGCCTACATTAACAATTATACTTTTTATTATCTTTTTTTAAAAAAACTTTCTGGTGATAAGCCAAGTTTTTCTATGGGACACAAAATTGTACGGGCTTTTTATTCCCTTCTTTGAAGAATATCTTTTATAATATGTAAAAGATGCCTTCCATAAATTTTATGCACAGTAAGGATATTTGCTTTTGTTAGAGAGTACTTTGAAGGAGGATTCAGTCATGCCCAATATTTGGACTCATATTATGTTTTGTGAAGAAATGGCTGATGCGGTAACAAAGACCCATCAATTTCCAAGTTACGAACCCATGATGAAATTAGGCGCCCAAGGACCTGATCCTTTCTTTTATCACCGTTTTTGGCCATGGATGAAAGAGGGAAAAGCTCAAGAAATAGGCTTAGCATTACATGAAACAAAATGTGGGCCATTTTTACTTGATTTAATACACACAGCTAAAACCATGGATAATCAAGTAAAAGCTTATGTATTTGGCTTCATTACACATCATATATTGGATCGCAATACACATCCATACATTCATTACTACGCAGGTTATGAAGGGAATAAACATCAAAAATTAGAAATCATTATTGATACGTTAATGCTGCATAAGTTCAATAACTTAAAGACATGGAAAACACCGGTTTATAAAGAAATTGACGTTGGAAGGAAATTAGATAAACAAATTGTTCACTTACTTTATCAAATAATTAATAAACACTATCCAGAGTTAAAAGCAACTCCATTCTATATTCAAAAATCATATAAAGATATGAAATTAGCCTTAAAAATATTATCAGATCCATATGGGTGGAAGAACCGTCTCTTCCCTTCCCTTATTTCATCCTATTCTCATCAACCGGTGGAAAATGAGAAGGATTATTTGAATGAGAAAAAAAATACTTGGTATCACCCCGCAACTAGAGAACCAAGCAACAAAAACTTTATTGAACTATATCAACAGGCAAAAACAGAAGGTGTAAAAATCTTAACTACTGTCCATAGTTATTGGAAAGAACAACATGATGAGCTGTATCATGAGTTAGCTCTGCAAATTGGCAACATATCTTATGATACTGGCAAGAGTCTTGCGTTAAAACTAGCCAACCAATATGCTGATCCAATTGTATAGGTACATTTAAATCATGTACTTTGCATGTGGCTATTTTAGTATAACCCCAGCTTCTGAAGCGGGGTTTTGCCTTGCAGCGTCCGCAATACCTTTTTCTATATTCACAAACTTTAATAAAAGGATACCGCCAATGAAAAAGACAAGTAACGAGATAATTCCATAGCGGCTTGATCCTGATAGCTGCCCCACAAGCCCAAATAAGAACGGTCCAAAAATAGCAGCAAACTTAGAGGAAATACCGTAAAAGCCAAAAAACTCAGCATGCTTATGTTCTGGAACCATTCGACCATAAATCGATCTACTTAACGACTGCGCTCCGCCTTGGACAACCCCTACACAAATAGCAAGCAAATAAAAATGCAAAGCGGATGTCATGAAATATCCAAGTAATACAATTCCTGTATATGCATATAAAGAAATCGACAGAGCTTTTTTTGCCGTTATTTTACTAGCAAGCCACCCAAAGAAAAAAGTACAAGGAATGCCTACAAACTGAGTAATCAATAAAGCTACAATTAAACTGTTTCCATCTATTCCAATGTCTCTTCCATAAATGGTAGCCATTTTTATAATGGTAGAAATGCCATCATTATACATCCAGAAAGCTAATAAAAAGATTAATAATTGTTTGTATTGTTTTATATCTTTAAATGTAGTACCAACTCTAGAAAAACCAATGGCTACATAAGATTTATCCCGTTTTACAGCTTGTTTCTTTTCTTCTTTAATATTACGAAAAAGTGGAAGTGAAAATAAAAACCACCATATTCCGACAGTTACAAAAGCTAGCTGACTTGCCGCTGTAGCATTTGAAATTCCAAACCAATCAAACTTTAAAATCATGAGTATGTTAATCGCTAAGAGCACTCCGCCACCTATATATCCCCAAGCAAAACCTGCAGCAGACACTTTATCCATATCGCCTTCTTTGGCGATTTCAGGTAAAAATGCATCGTAAAAAACATTCCCTCCTGAAAATCCAATCGTTCCAATAATGAGTAGTATGGACGCAAATATGTAGTCTCCTTCACCAACGAAAGCGAGTAAAATACTAGCGATCATTCCCATATAAGCAAAAAACTGCAAAAACTGCTTTTTCGCAGCTGAATAATCACTAATCGCCCCTAAGATTGGTGCTAAAATAGCTACGATTAATACAGCAAAAGATTGAGAATACCCCCAAAAGCTAGCCGCTAAGTTTTGATTTGCACCAACTGCTGCGACATCATAATAAAAAACCGGTAAAACCGCCGCCATAACCGTTGTCGCAAACGCAGAATTACCAAAATCGTAAAGCACCCAACTAAGGGTGGTCTTTTTCTTCATTTTGCTTCAACCTCCTTTTCAATTAGCATAACAAAAGTACGAATGAAAACGTCGGTTATTTACAAAAATTTAACACTTCTTTCCTATGTAACAAACATTCCCTTACGTAGTAACTGTACTTTTATTGTAATGCATAAAGTGATGCGTGAACAGTTATTTATATAATATTCTCACTATTAAAATTTTAGGTAAAAATTTTTGTACGTTTTTATTTTGCACTATTGACCTTAGAGTAACTCTAGGGTATATACTATAAGCCAAAGACGTGCGAAATTACAAGGATAGTAATAGACCACACATCTACGAGGAGGTGCAAGATGAAAGATACATACTCTGTTGGGGAAGTAGCAAAATTGCTTCAAATCTCCATTCATACCATTCGCTATTATGAAAAAGTTGGCTTACTTCCTAAAATAGAACGATTAGAAAATGGTTACCGTTATTTTAATACAGAATCGATATTACGCCTAAAAGGTATTGTTTTGCTTAGAGCGTGCGGAATGTCGATAGATAATATTTTAAAAATCCATCAAGATAATTCCATTGAAAATAATCTTAATTTAATGCTAGATACATCTAAAATGCTGGAAAGTCATATTGCAGAACTTCAAAATAAAAAAAGAGAGCTGGATGAAGCCATTATTGCCTCCGAAGAATTTCATACTACATCGAGTTCATCCATTGTAAAAGAGAAAATCACAGGATGGTTTACCCCTTACTTTAAAAATGAGATTTCTCTACCTGATTTTTTAGAGGATGACGATACAGCTTGGCTTCTCCAAGATGAAGAATTTGTTATGGGAAAAATGAACGCATCACAAGAATCGGAAGACTCCCTTTCATTGGAAGATCAGTTATATTTATGCTGTTACTTTTCATTTAATAATGAAGAAGCAATCGAACAAGCCTTAAAAAAGCTACTCGCTTATGCAGCAAATAAAAAGTATAATACGAAAGATTATGCTCTTTTGACAGTATTGTCGAAACCATCCATTTCCCTAGGACATCATTTAGCAGGACGACTGATGCTGGCATTACACAATTAAATTATTAAAGGAGACTATAACATGTATACCATTAAAAAAGGGTTTGACGAATTCAATAGACAAAGAGCAGCAAAACTTTATAGTGAAGCATTTGAGCGAAAATTTTCCAAAGTCGTTGGTAATAGAGAGGTTGTTGAAGGTCTGCTTGAACAATGTATGGACTCTCAGTTTTGTTTTGGTGCCTACAACGAAAACAACCAATTGGTAGGACTGATGGGGTTCCACGTTGACAATCAAGCTTTGATAAAATTAAAGATTTCTAGCTTCATTAAATCTTTTGGTGCTATTCGAGGGATCTATAAAGCATCTTTATTGCAATTGCTTTTTAATCACAAATCGGATAATGCCAAACAATTACTAATGAACGGTGTTGCTATTGAGTCTACTTATCGTGGCAGAGGCATCGGTAGTCAACTTTTCGAAGCGTTATTCACCTTTGTAAAAGCAGAGGGATATGAAAGTATAAAATTGCATGTTATTGATGAAAACCCACGAGCTAAAGCTCTCTACGAACGGCTTGGATTTGTACAAAAAAAACACGAAAAATTGCCTCGATGGGCGACAGATTTATTTGGTGTAAGCGGATTTTCTGCAATGGTATTACCAATAGGAGAAAAGGAAAAGAAATGAACATTCGTGTAAGACTTATATTAGGCGTAGGTATTGGTGTAATTTTAACGTTTTTAGCCAAGAAGTCTCCATCTTCAAGCGTGTGAAGGGTGAAATCCCAGCGGTAAGGTGGAGATGAATTGGCTTTCGGTCAAGTACGTCTTTAGACATGCTAATTGACCGAACGCATGTTACCATAAGAGCATGAAGTGTTCTTTGAAAACTGGATATATGAGGTTGCATGGAGAAACTAATAATGCGAAAACCAAGCGAATCCTTCCATGCGTAAAATATCCAAGGTACGAAAGAAACTCCGATTCGTCGGACATCTAGGGCAGGAACTTCCCGAAGTAACGCTCATGGAGACGAAAGGTTGCTTTCGTCGTGGAAATGAGAAGCTCCCACTTCAAGCGAAGCTAAGTGGTGAGTAGTTCACTTGTTGTTTTCCTTATTGCTCGGTTTCATGAATTCGAGATTCAATCCAAATAGAAAGTTCCAAGCTTCTGGAGTAAAGTTATCCGGGCCGTTATACTTACCTAAGTCCCCCACCTTATGATGTTGCTGTGTTTATACATGGAGACGGACCACATGATCGGACTTCAAATGGGGACTATGCATTTATAATGAACGCTTTACTAAAAAACAATATAGCTTGTTTCTCTTTTGATAAAGCAGGGGTAGGAGACTCTAAAAAGAAAGTTATAACACATATAAAGCGATTTTCAATGATATGGGCGAGACTTATGAATTGGTGATGCTATCGAATGCTACTCACAAACTTTTAGATGCGAAATATAATGGCCAACGAAAAATCTTGACACGTGACGCCTTTTTATGGGGAGATCGGTTTTATACTGATGAGGCACTGTTTACGTTAGTGGATTGGATCAAAAAGACGGTTGATTAATATTTAAAAGAAGGCATATCCATCGTTTGCTAAGTCTTTCTATTTGATAAAAATCACCAAAAAAGCCGCCCTACCAACCTGGCAAGGCAGCTACGTATTACTACTTATTCCCAAAGGAAGGTTTTATACGCTTTACTCCATTTCAAAAAATCGCTTTTATTCCCTTCATCAATGGAACGATTAATTTGTTTCTCAAGATATGCTTTATTATAATTAAAGCATATTTCATCCAAAAGCAGACGACTAGACAATCGCAGTTCAAACGTAATTTCTCGCTTCGCTTTTACCTTTTTTCCATTGTATCGAAAGAATTGATATACAATCTTCTGCTTTTTCATGGAACACTTCCCCCTTGTTCCTTTTCACTATTATCCTAAATTTTTAGAAAAATTTCAATAGGTAAGTGACGAAAAAATATAATTTCCTCTTTTTCCCTAATGAAACATCCTTCTATTCGCTCAATACATATAGTTGCATGCTTCAATTTTTCTCTAGACTCACCAGCACTGCCTTTGGTAGAATCTTAAAGGTATAGCTGAGGACTTTCGAAAGGAAGTTGTTTAAAGATGTATTGTTGGCATATGTTCAGCTGAAACTAAATCGTACATCAAACGTGCAGTTATGTGTCAGAAAACAGGAGGTCCGTATAATGAATCATTCGGATAACTTAAAAAAGGGAGAAAAAGGGGCTTGGATAAGCATCTTTGCGTATATCATATTGGCTGCTAGCAAATTAGTAATTGCTGCAATTGGAAATTCTGAAGCTTTACGTGCCGATGGATTGAACAACGCAACAGATGTTGTTGCTTCCATAGCTGTTTTAGTCGGTCTAAAAATATCTCGCAAACCACCAGATGAAGATCATCATTATGGACATTTCCGAGCAGAAACCATTGCTTCTTTATTTGCGGCTTTTATTATGATGTTAGTAGGAATTCAAGTAATTATAGAAACATTCCAATCTATCTTAAAGGCACATTATGCCCAGCCTGATATGCTAACAGCATGGACAGCATTAGTTGCCACTATCATCATGTTTATGGTTTATTTTTACAATTTACGTCTTTCTAAAGCCGTTTCAAGTTCTGCATTATATGCGGCTGCTCAAGATAACCGCTCCGACGCATTAGTTAGTATTGGTGCTTTTATCGGCATTATCGGTGCTCAGTTTGGTTTGTTTTGGCTAGACCCAATCGCAGGATTAGTCGTAGGTTTTATTATTTGTAAAACAGCTTGGGGTATTTTTAAAGATGCTACACATACATTAACAGATGGTTTTGATGAGAATCAAATAGAAAAAATAAAATCAAGTGTATTAAAAGATCCTGATGTAAAACAGTTGTATGATATTAAAGGAAGAATTCACGGTAATCAAGCATTTGTTGATATTACAATATTGGTTGACCCAAACCTTAATGTAGAAGAAAGCCATGCGATTACCGAACGAATTGAAAGATATTTATATAGGAATTACCATATCACACATGCGCAAATTCACATTGAACCTTACCGAAACTTTTAGAAAAAGGTTTAAAATCGACGGAGGGGGCATGTTCTTTCTGCATTGTTTACCTTATCCCTCCCTTGTCCTGTTAAAGGTGTCCATAGTAGTACATTATCTCCTATCTCTAGTTGGTAAAAGAAATTTGTGCGTAGTGTGTTTTTGTGTGTTAGGCACTTCTCCTCTCCCCACAGGACATGGCATTTTTTAGAGGAAGGTCACGTATACAAACACATACATGAGTTCAAAAATGGACCTACATCCAAACTCACAAAGCTGTTGTCTTTCTAAGGATGTCTGTCATTTTGTTACTCATACGTATATCCCAGCCTGTTTTACTATGTTAGTAAGTACACCGTTACAATAGCTGTAATAACGACAAGTATAATATGAACGCCTAAGTATGCTAATAGAATAGCAACAATACCACCAAACAAGCCGATATGCGGTTCATCTGCTTTTACTGACATAATCCCCGGAAAAATGAGCGCCCCTAACGCAGCATATGGAATAGCATTCAGCCATCGATTTACCCAATCCCGAAATTGCAGTTTATCTACAATAAAAGCTGGTATTACTCTAGGAATCATCGTTACCAGTGCCATCCCGGCTACAATAAACAGCATCATGCTTGTTCCCCCTTTAGGAAATAAATTCCACTTAACCCACCTAATAAAGTACCTAATACAATTGCCCAACCTGTACTCATTCCTAGTTGTACACAGATTGCGTTAATGAGCATAGCTAAAACAGCGATTAATGCCACTTGTTTATTTTTTTTCACAGAAGGCATTAAAAGACCAATAAACATGGCATAAAGAGCAATACCCATGCTCTGGCTTAACCTTTCAGGAATAATTTCTCCAATTATTCCTCCTAAAAAAGAACCAATAACCCATGAGAGATAGGCAGTGAGAATAATTGCACCATAAAAATAAACGCCATGCTTCATACTTGCTTTTTTTGGATACATAGCAGTAACTGCAAAGGTTTCATCTGTTAGTCCCATCGACATGGGAAGTTTCCATTTTAATTCTAACCCTCGCAATCGATTCATAAAAGCAAAACTCATCACAAAATGACGAAAATTGAGTACGAAAGTTGCCACAATAATTTCAAGTGCTCCAGCTCCTACCGCTATCATATTCGCCGCCATAAATTGACTAGCTCCAGCAAACACAAGCACGCTCATTAATGTCAGTTCTGTTAGCGACATCCCTGCCTGTTTTGCCAATACACCGTATGTTATTGCTATTGGAATATATCCAACCATAATGGGAAAGCCCTTAGCGAACCCTTTTTGTATCATAGCTGAAGGAGATTCATTATATCCTTCTCCATAGTTCGTATCCAACACGTCTCCCCCCCAAAAATATAATTTTTGCTATTATACCTTAAAGTAAATAAATTAAAAAGGTTAACTTCTGTAAATTTTGTATTGACAAAATTGCAATTCACAGTTATATTCAATAATAATCTTCTTAAATTATTTTGTTGCAACAATGATTTTTGAAAAACTTATCTATCGTGTAAAAATAAGCGTGCACGCTTCATTTAAATCAATATAAACAATTTAAACATTAAATATGACTTATCATAAAAACAACATAATACAACCTTGAATGATAGTAGACATTTTCTGAGCAGCTATGATAGAGACAGAGTGGTTGGTGTAAACTCTGGCAGGAATTTGATCGAAGTACACATTCGCTTGTAAAAGGTAGAATAAATCGAGCGGCTGGTGTATATACCAGCAAGTTGGGTGGTAACGCGGAGTTAAGCTTCGTCCCTTCATGAGGGATGGGGCTTTTTTGTATTTATATAATGCCTTTTTCGCATTATTACGATTATATGCATCTAACAATTATTTGAAAAACTTGGCTATTGTCAAGTCTTGATGCTCCATAGCCTTGTTTTTTCTTATACTATAAACTAAAAAATCCCATACTTGCCTATAGTGCAAAAAATAACTTCAAAGACAGACAGAAAGGAATGATAATCATGTTTCCAATTCAACCAAAACATCAACCAACTTTATTAGGTGCCATTGCATTTTTTATTATCATTGTTAGTTTAATTAGCTTCTTTATTATTAAGCTGGGAACAAATCCACATATTCCAATTATTTTAGGTATTTTTCTATTACTTGCCTACGGTCTTATTTGCAAGATATCGTTTATTGATTTACAACATGGTCTAGTAGAAGGTGCTAAAACGGGAATGGGTGCAGTATTTCTATTTTTTGTCATTGGTATTCTAATTAGCAGTTGGATGATTAGCGGCACTATTCCAGCACTCATTAACCTTGGCTTTTCTTTTATTGGCACTACTTGGTTCTATGCTGTCGTATTTTCGATTACAGCAATTATCGGCGTCTCTATGGGAAGTTCATTAACAACAACTGCCACAATTGGAGTAGCTTTTATTGGTATGGGGGATGCTATGGGAGCATCAATGGCGATTACAGCAGGTGCTATTGTTTCAGGAGCTTTTTTTGGAGATAAAATGTCACCCCTTTCCGATACGACGAATCTTGCGTCAACTGTAGTAGGCGTAGATTTGTTTGAGCATATTAAGCATATTAGTTTAACGACAATTCCTGCCTTTATTATTTCGTTTATTATATTCGCTTTCCTCTCACCAGAAGCAACTTCAACATCTATCGGAAGTGGAAAAGCGTATCAAGAAGCTTTGGAGGCAACGAATTTAATTCATTGGACTTCTTGGATTCCTCTAATTGTACTAATAATATGTACGTATTTCCGGATACCAGCCTTCATTTCTATTTCGCTTAGTAGCTTAGTTGCTACAGCTTTTGCCGCCTTTACAAGCAATCTAGCGTGGAATGAAATTTGGAGCATTTGGTTTAATGGTTACACTGCGACAACAGATTTTGAACCAGTTAATTCGCTGCTTACAAAAGGTGGAATGAACAGTATGCTGTTTACGATCTCCTTAGTTATTTTGGCTTTAGGGTTTGGTGGTTTATTATTTGTAACTGGAATCATTCCTACATTACTATTAACATTACAAGAAAAATTAAAACGCGTCCGTTCTATTGTCGTTTCAACAGCAGCAACAGCTATTGGAGTAAATATTTTAATTGGTGAACAATATCTCTCGATCATGCTAACAGGCGAAACGTACAAAACGATTTACACAAAAGCGAAACTACCAAAGAAAGTGCTAGCACGTACTTTAGAAGATGCTGGGACGGTTATTAATCCACTCGTACCATGGAGTGTATGTGGGGTATTTATTGCTGATGTTCTAGGTGTCTCTGTCTTAGCCTATTTACCATTTGCTTTTTTCTGCCTGTTAAGTCCCATTATTACGATGATTTTCAGCGGAAAGTCATTTGAAACTTCCAAAAAATAAACAAGATGCTTTCACTTTCATAACCGTATAAAGCTAAAGCAATAAAAACAGTAGCAACTCGTGGATAGTGTTAAACTTCATCGGCTTTTCATGAAACTCAAGCGAAATGATAATAAACTGCAGCGACTTTACTAATTTCCTACTTTATAGTATAAGCAAAACTACGGCTACCGCCATAACAGCTTGGCGATAACCGTAGTTTTGCTAAAAAATCATTTATCTTGCTCTGTAAGTATAATGGGTTCATCTTTTGTTATTACTATCGTATGCTCATACTGTGCAGAACGCCCCTGATCAATGGTTCTGGCAGTCCAATTATTGCTATCCATTTGACTATGCCAGCTTCCCTCATTAATCATAGGCTCTATCGTAATAACCATCCCTTCTTTTAAACGTAATCCTTTATTTGGTAACCCAAAATGAGGGATGTGTGGGTCTTCATGAAGAGTTGGACCAATACCGTGACCGGTGAAATCACGCACAACGGAAAAGCCCTCTTCTTCTGCATATTGCTGAATGGCGTGACCAATGTCGCCAATTCTCTTGCCAGCACGTGCTTGCTCTATTCCTTTATACAACGATGTTTTTGTAACTTCCATCAAACGAAGACCTTTCTCATCTACATTCCCAACCGCATATGTCCATGCAGAGTCGGCAAGCCCTCCATCGACGTTTACAACCATGTCAATCGTTACAATGTCCCCATCGTTTAGCTTTTCGTGGCGAGGAAAACCATGACAAATTTCATCGTTAATAGAGGCACATATAGCATAAGGATATCCATTAAACCCTTTTTGCTCAGGGGTTGCACCATGTTTTCGTAAAAATGATTCTGTAAATGCATCAATTTCCATCGTCGTCATTCCAGGCTTTATTAATTTTGCAATTTCTTTATGGCATTTTACTAATACATTAGCAGCTTTTTGCATTTGTTCTATTTCACGTTTACTTTTTCTTGTAATCATTACATATCCTCTCTTTCCTGTTCGTCTTTAGATAGTCAATTTTTTTGCCTTAAAGCAACTAGTCAAGGTACGTTTACAATAGAAATGCACCGTTACATTATAAGCATTTGCGCACACAACTGGCAGTAAGACATCTACTTCATTAAACAAGGAGAAGTTGCAGATGATCCAACTGCCAGTAATAAACAAGTTTGTAGTCTACAATCAGAAAATTGTAGGATAACGTACTAGTTGAATGATTGTACTATTCGTTTGCAATTTTCACCCATATAAAAGTGTATCATAAATGAAGAAAATCTAAAACGAATTAGACACATTATCAATATAAGTGTGCATTCAAGTAGTTTGGCTTACTGCCAAGTGTTATGGTTAAAGCTGTAGTTTTTCTTATACTATAAAGCTTTAAACTTTTACACTTTCCTATAGTAAAAAAATGCAGAGAGTCTTCTCTGCATTTTTTTAGCAACATCCGTATCCTGTGTAAGCAGTACCGATAATAATTAATAAAATAAATAGTACAACTAATAAGGCGAAACCTCCGCCATAACCGTAACCTTCTTTACCCATTCAGTCCCCTCCTCTGTCAATAACTAATGTATTATATGACAGTTAATTAAAAATGGGAGAGAAACAGTAAAATATGGGCAGTATATATTCATAATTAGAAAAACTTGACAGGTAAAAACTAACAAATCATATCATCATAAACTTCTTCCAATTCTTCAAATTTTGACATTAGCTCTTAAGATAAATAATCCCGCGCATAATAAATTCGTCCATTTTCTATGTTATTGTCTAACATGATTTCTGTAGCTATAGAGGCAATTTTTCCTGCTTGTTGCAACCGTTTAGTTTCATAGTACGCTTTAAATGTGTCTACTGCTTGAAATGCAGATTTTTCACTTGAACGAATCTGTGCTTGCATCTCCGTATCCATAACACCTGGACTGAAAGCAACGATAGTATGTTTTGTATTTAGCTCATCTTGCTCTTTAGCAATGGTTTTTGTATACATGTTTACACTAGCCTTAGAACTACAATAAGCAGTCCATCCAAACGTCGGTTTTTCAGCAGCACCAGAAGTCACTGTTAAACAAGTTAGTGGAATATCTTTTTGATTCGCAAACTGTAAGAACAAATTCGTTAATGCCATTGGCGCGACAGCATTAATCTGAAAATGGTAATTTAAAGACGTAGGTGATATATGAGCTCCCTGATTAATCGGTTCAATGACGGCTGCATTATTCACAAGATAAAGCTTTGTAACGTCATTTTCCATATGCTTTGTAGTGATTGTATCAAGTAGCGTTTCTAGATTTGCTACATCCACTAAATCATAAGTAACACTTTGAAAAGTAACCTTATATTTATCGGCTACACTGTGTAAATCAATAATCTTACTGCGGGAAATACCGATTACATGTACACCGTAACTCAATAACAACTTAGCTATTTCTTTTCCCAACCCTTGTGAAGCGCCTGTAACAATTGCATAATCCATGAACCATCCTACTCTCATAAAAAATTGTTTCCATATGTTACTTGCAAAAATTAATCATTTAGTTGAGATAACCACTTTAATTACCTACTGAATTCCAGTAATAGACAATGGTTTCCATCCCTTTATCAAAGCTATCCAAAGGAAAACTCTCATTAGGTGCATGTAGACGATCTTCTGGTGTTCCAAAGCCTAGTAATACAATAGGGATACCATATATGGATTCTATCCACTCTACTACAGGTATAGAGCCACCCATTCTTACATACACTGTCTCAGCTTGAAAAGCTTTTGTATATGCTTCTGCTGCTTTTTTTATTAAGGGATGATCCGGTTCTACTTTATACGCTTTAGCGGATAATTTTTCTTTTTCCACATGAACTTCAACACCTGACGGCGCTACCTTATAAATATGATCTTCCAATAGTTGTTGAACTATTTCAGGATCTTGTCCAGGTACTAGACGACAAGTTATTTTAGCTGTTGCCGAAGAAGGAATAATTGTCTTCGTGCCTTCCCCTTGGTAGCCACCAAATATTCCATTTACCTCAAAAGTTGGGCGGCCCATTGTATGTTCGACTGGTGTATATCCTTTTTCTGAAACAGTTTGATTTACGCCAGAGGACTTAGCATAATCTTCACTAGGTACAGCTGCCATCATTTTTCGCTCTTCAATAGATAGAGGCTCTACACCATCATAAAAGCCATCGACTGTAATAAACTCTTCTTCATTTTTCATGGAGGATAAAATGTGGCTTAATGCCATAATTGGATTTCTAATTGCCCCACCATACATGCCAGAATGTAAATCATGGTCCGGCCCTTTTACGGTAATCTCCAATCCTGTGAATCCTTTTAAGCCATACAAAATGGTTGGCTGATTTTTAGCAACCATCCCCGAATCAGATATCACTGCAAAATCTGCCGTAAACTGCTCTCGGTATTCTTGCAATATGTTATATAAATTCTCACTACCAATTTCTTCTTCACCTTCAATACATACTTTAACGTTCACAGGTAGTTTTCCTTCTGTTTTTAAAAAAGCTTCAAATACGGCCAAATGCATAAATACTTGTCCCTTGTCGTCACTTGCACCTCGTGCATATAGCCTTCCGTCTCTAATTTCTGGTTGGAATGGGTCACTATGCCATAATTCCATTGGATCAGCTGGTTGCACATCATAATGTCCATAGAACAACACCGTCGGCGCATCTTTTCCAGCGCTATTGTATTCACCATAAACAAGCGGATGGTTATTTGTTGACTGTTTCTCAGCGGAGTCAAAGCCAATCTCTTGCAAATATGTAACAATGAAGTCTGCTGCTTTTTCCATATCTTCCTTATAATCGCTATCTGTGCTAATACTAGGTATTTCTAAGAATTTAAACAGCCGTTTCAGAAAATATGATCGATTTTTTTTTAAGTATAGCAATACTTGTTCACTCATGACGGAGCCCCCTTTAGGTAATTATATATATTTTAGCATATTCTTATTATTTTACTAAAGAGAGCACTTTCTTTGTTCCTGTATTTATTAAACGTAATCATTTCCCGGGAAATTTTGTACTAATTAAATAGGAGTAAACCTCTTTTTAAGGCTTACTCCTTTTAATTAGCGGTTTTGCGGAAATAATCGTTCTATCATATTGCCAAATTGGTCAAAAAATCCTTTGACAGGCTTACCATTCTCCACATCGTTTGCATAGTTTTGTGTTAAATTAACGAAGTCTGGGTTTGTTGAGACATATACATTGTCAATATCAGCGTCAACGGATTGAACAATTTCCTTCACTCTAGATTTCACATCACTTGTGAGATCATTACCTTCATCTACATTATTCATATTATTTGCCGTATTGTTTCCTTTGTTTTTGTTTTCTACGTTCGTATCATTGGAGTCTAACCCTGCTGCAACGTATGCATTGTTACCCATTGTCAATACATATGCTGTGTCAATCTCATCAATTTCATCCGTGATTCTTTCAGCAGACTCCTTAGATACTTCATAACGGCTTTCATTATTACGGTTATTGTTTCTTTCTTGATCACGCTCCGCTTGTCTTGTCATGTCGTAATTTCGGTCACCAGTCATACCATCGCCCGTATTATTGTACCTTGTCTGTTCTACATTATCATTAGCCGCATCATTATCCTTATTGGTGTCATTACCATTCATACATCCTGCTAATACTAAACCAAGAATCGCGATGAAAGTAAATAGTTTCAGTTTCATCTATGTTCTACCTCCTTTGTTTTGCCCTTAGTATGGAGCAAAATAAAAGGATTATACGTTCTCTGACCCACCTTTTTATGGCAAATACACCATTTTTCTTTTAGACAATATATATATAATACGGGAATGCTAAAAAAGAAGTAAAGTCCTCTATTGATGAAGATTTTTCATCTCCATTCTAATACCTTAGGACCCGCTTAATTGGTTTTAAATGAATTACTGCTTCGCTTTTTTCATTTCGAGAAGGAAGCTTATGACAACAGATTATATATGGGGGAAGTAACCCTTATGTTTAAGGAGGGGAAGGAATATGGATATACCTGACTATGATAAAGCACTTTACTATACACTTTGGGGATACTGGGACGATTTGCTTGTACTTATGGTTCGAACAAATGATGACATGTTGTCAAAAAAAATTCAATTATTTTTACATGCTTTCCACTACTCCCTTGATGAAAGAAAAATAATGGAATCGCATGACAATTTACTTTACTATCTAGATCACGCTATGAAGTATGACCCTTCGACAGTTCTGAAATTGTAAGAGAGCTGCTGTTTATAAACAGCAGCTCTCTTACAATTAACAACATAATTGTTGTTACTTAGTAATTATAAAATGATTGTATAATTGCTCTGTCTTCCTTTTTCAATTCCTCCACGTTTTTAAACTGGATACGCATGGGTTTTTTTTCTGCAAGTTCTTTCGCCATTAACTCATTCATGGATAAATTTTGCGCTTCTGCTATATTTCTAATTTCATTTGGGACTTTCACAGTAGTTATTTTCCAATCCTGTAAAGAAACTGATTTTTCCTTTAATTCCTCAAGCAAAGTTACGTCTGTTTCTTGTAACGAACTAACTCCGATAATCATCTGCTTATTCTTATTCGTCAAACCTGCTTGTTCTACCTTTTCAATAAATAATGGAATAACATCGGTTGCATTTTTGTCCTTATAATTCATTAAGTATTGAGAGATTCGTTTAGCTTCGTCATTAATTGATCGTATTCCTTGTACATGTAAATCCTTATCCAGTTTAAATTCAATGCTAGGATTGATATCAATTCCTACATACGCATAAACTCTATTATTATCTGCTACAAAATAAAAAGGCAATACAAATAAACATATCATACTTACAAAGGCAAGGAAGCTAAAAAAGTTATGATACTGCTTCTTTCTTCGCATAAACTTCAGTTCCCCTTGATCTGAAAGTGGCTCAAAACACACTTCCATACCTATATCTACACCTTTTATTGGTATAGCTTTATGAAAAGCGCCATCTTTAGTCAGTACAATCATATACTCACGGCGCTTTTCCATAATTATTCCTTTATTCACTGCTTCACCACCTTTAAATAGTCCTTTAAATATAAATAATCTTCTGTAAGCACAATAAAAACAGCTAAAATATACTTTCTGTTTCGCTCAATTGTCTTTTTACTTATATCGACTTTTTTAACAAGTTGTTTAATTGGTAGCTTACGTTTTGCTAATACGTAATCTCTTAAAGATTTATTCTCATATAATACCTTAGCTGTATGAATGGCCGACTCTCTCGCATCTCGATGCTTTGGGGCTACTTCCGTTAGCTCATCTAAACTTAGCTTGTACACTTTTAATTTCTCTTTAAAATCTAAAATTTCCTGCTTTCTATGCCAAGAATCTTGTGCCAATTGATACTGTTTCTTTACGGCTAGTATTTCGGTGGGATTCTCTAATAAATCTGCATCGTATATTTCATCTAACGATAACACAGTAGGATTCTTTTGCGTATAGCGAATATAATCAATTACTTTTCGTTTAATAACTAGTTTCGCGAACCCTAAAAAAGAGCTACCCCTTTCTCTGTTATAGGATTTAATTGCCTCATTAAAAGCCGAGAGCCCTATACTAAATTCATCATCGTTTGCTATATCTATGTAACGTTTACACACTTCTGATACACATTTTGCAACAAATGGCTGATACGTTTTAAGTAAATAATTTTGAACGGATTGCTCACCATGTTGCGCCATTACAACCAGTTCTTCAAGAGGTGTATCTTTTTTTATATGATCTAACATATAGGAAAAGCCCCCTTGAATAATATAAATTTCGTTTTACTACAATCTTTTTTGGGCGTAATATTCTCCTTCATCAGAAGTTGTCCAAGAAGATTCCTACATTTGTTTATAATTAAATTGCTGCTTTGTTTTCGAAAAATGAGTGCCGATTTTTTTAAATTATTTAAAGCCTTTATATATTTCACGATGTTTTCACCATCTTTATAAAAATTATGAAGCAAATATTAATTAAAATACATATACATTCGACAATTTTCGCCGTTTTCATTAAAAAATATAGCCTTTGATAAATCTAATGCGAAAATTTATTGTTTTATTTTTAAAGTCCTTATCTCCACATGTTTATGGTACAAACGTAGTTCAGCTTAGACTATCTATCTTAAAGTTTTATACTTTTATATAATACATTAGAAGACTTTGGCTATCGCCAAAGTCTTTATGACGATCAAACGCGTCGTTTTTCTTAAACTATAAACCCCAAAAAATTTATGCTTTCTTACCGTAAAAAAATAAATTTATCTTTAACCAGACAAGTTATTATATCTTAACGTATCGCTGGTCTATTAGCTATCACAAAATCGTTACAATTTATTTAAATAGGCGTGACTATTATGTAACAAGATTACTACGTTGCCTCCAAGAGAATGGTACTTGAAGCTTTTTCATTAAGCTGTTTATGTAGAAGTCCTGGCCCGTATTGCTTTATAGTCGTAGAAACTTTCCGTTTTCCCATTCTATATTTCCTTAAAATAATCCCTATAGTACCGACAACACTATCTTACTCGTACATTATATGAAGATTATGTCTCATACTTGCATACTTTTTGGTTCCATTAAAAGACATTATAGTAAAATTTGCTTACTCTGAAAACTGAAATTTTTGCTTTCTCACAGTACAAAGAGGATAGAAATGATGTCTTGCGTAATTTATGGAATATGCTGCTACGTATTAGCAGTAAATACAAGTATATCTAAGGAAATGGACTATTCTTAAACGTAAATCTTATAAATCATTTAAAATATTTATTTTATGAACTTTTTTGCCAGTTGTTTGTTTATGCCTACTTTGTTAAGCTAATAGAGTCCTTAAAAATCGGCAAAATATGACATTAATAATAGAAAGGTGTTTGATCTTGAATGCGATTTAAACTAATTGATTGGCCAACATTTTTAGGGGCACTGGTGATTTTATTAGGGGTTTCTCTACCGCTTATATTTTTCCCAGAGGCTGGAGCTAAAGTTATAGGATTAGCCAATAACTTTATGACAAGTAACTTTGGAATTCTTTATTTATTGATCGGGCTTTTCTGTTTCCTTTTTTTAATTTATGTCGCTTTTAGTAAAAACGGACGTATAAAGTTAGGAAATAGAGAGGATAAGAAAGAATTTAGCACATTTTCTTGGGCTGCTATGTTATTTGCAGCTGGTATTGGTTCAAGTATTCTATATTGGGGAATGATAGAATGGGCTTACTATTACCAAGGACCCCCATTTGGCGCAACTCCGAAATCAAATGAAGCTGTAGAATGGGCCTCTACTTATGGGATCTTTCACTGGGGACCTATTGCTTGGGCTATTTACACATTACCTGCTTTACCAATTGCCTATTTTTACTATGTTCGAAAAAAGCCTGTGTTAAAAGTAAGTGAAGCAGTGCGACCTGTTTTAGGAAAGTTTGTTGATGGTCCGATAGGCAATATTATTGATATTCTATTTATATTCGGTCTTATGGGTGGCGCAGGCACAACATTAGCTTTAGGAACTCCTATGATTGCTGAAGGTGTCCATGACTTAACAGGTATCCCTGTTACATTAGGCTTAAAAGCAGCCATTATGATATTATGTACCATTATTTTTGCAATTAGTGCTTATTCTGGATTACGCCGAGGGATTAAAGTGCTAAGTGATATCAGTATTTGGTTAACCATTCTCTTGATGGCGTTTGTTTTTATATTTGGACCAACTTTGTTTATTAGCGAAACAACTTTTAATAGTCTAGGAATTCTAGCCGATAATTTCTTTCGCATGGCTACATGGTTAGAACCATTTAGAGATTTTGGCGGATTTACTGAAACAGGTTTTCCTGAGTCATGGACTGTTTTTTATTGGGCTTGGTGGGTTGTATATGCACCATTTGTAGGTTTATTTGTCGCCCGTATTTCCAGAGGGCGCACTATTAAAGAAATGGTTTTAGGAACGATGATATATGGAACATTCGGATGTGTCCTATTCTTTGGTATACTTGGCAATTTCGGTCTTTACCTTCAACTAACGGGGGCTTTCGATGTTATTAGCTTTATGAATGAATACGGTGCTCCAGCAGCCATTATTGAAGTCCTTCACCAGTTGCCGATGTCCAATATTGTTGTCGCTGCTTTCTCTATTTTAGCTATTCTATTTTTAGCAACTACATTTGACTCCTCATCTTATATTTTGGCATCTGTTGTTCAAAAACAAGTAACGGGAGAACCATTACGTTGGAACCGTTTATTTTGGGCATTTATGCTCTGTTTATTACCGCTTGTCTTAATGTTTATCGGCGATTTAGAAACATTGCAAACAGCTAGCATTGTTGCTGGCTTCCCACTGATTTTCATCATGTTTCTATTAGCATGGTCATTTGTTAAAGCTTCTAATTATGACTTGCGTATGTCGAGGGAATTTAAGTCTCCAACCATCTTCATTACTGGAAAAGAAAAAAGAGAAAAGCAATAACATGTTAGAAAAACTGGTCTTTTCGCCAAGCCTTATAGCGGAAAACGCCTCTGTTTTTCTTATACATAAAAAACTCCCCTGAAGGTAGACAGATTCTATTTTTTAATCTGTCTACCTTCAGGAGATCTTAAGACTTCTTTTTAATAAGCATGAACGGGGGTATTATATACATATTTTTTTATGAATCTATCCGTATGAGCTAGCTCACCTAATTTGTTCTGTACTCATAATAATAATGAATCGGATAAAACAAACCTACTTTTCCATGCTTTTTATCATCTAATGTCGCAAAGATAATTCCAATCACTTCTCCAGATTCATTCAATACAGGGCTGCCACTATTTCCACGATACACCGGTGCTTCGATCATTACCACTTCTTCTTCCCATGAGCTAAGCGATGTGTAATCAATAATTTCCCCTTCGTTGGCAATCCCATTAAAATTTAACGGATTGCCTATAAAACGAATCGGTTGATCTGGTTGCACAGCTGTCTCTTTGGTCAATTTCAAGAATGGAACATCTTTTACATCTGCTTGCAAAACGGCTAAATCAATAGTTGGATGCGTTTCCTTTACTTCCGCTTCATGTAATCCATCTTCTGGAAAAGCAACAGCGACTTTTTCTTCCCCTTCTACCACATGGTGATTTGTTAAAATGACACCATCTGATGTTATGGAGAAGCCTGTACCTTTAGAGTCCTTTGTTTCAATCGTTACTACTGCTTGTTTGTACGTTTGTATATCATCCTGCAGCGAGAGCTTAGCTGATTTGTAGAGAAAATCTATCGCTGGAATAGAAAACGTCTGAGGGAGAAGAGCAACAACATTTAATAATAGCATCCATGCAATTAACCAAAACACCCATTTAGGAAATGGACGCTTGGGGCGTTTGTTCTCTTTAGCTTCTCTTTCTCTTGCCAGTGCTTTCTCTTTTTCCCTCTGCACAAGTTCATATAGTTCTTCTTCATCTATTTCTTCATATAAATCTTCATCTATAATATCATGCTTTTGCTCTTCATTTTTATCCATAAGCCACCCCACAACATGAATAATTCCTATTTTAAACAGCAGATTTACTACTTTGTTGCATCTGATACATGTGATAATAGATACCTTTTGCTTGTAACAAAGTATTATGATCTCCCTTTTCTTTTATCGTACCATGATCTAATACAAAAATGGTATTAGCTTGTTGGATGGTTGATAATCGATGTGCAATCACCAATGTCGTACGCCCTATTTTAAGAATTTCTAAAGCTTTTTGAATCATTGCTTCTGTCTCCGTATCAATATTAGCGGTAGCTTCATCTAATATAAGAATTGCAGGATCAAAAGCGAGTGCGCGTGCAAAGGATATTAGTTGCCTCTCTCCTAATGAGAAAGTCGTGCCTCCCTCACCAACTTCTGCTTCATACTGATTTGGAAGCTTTTCAATAAATGTGTCAGCGCCAACTGCCTTTAACGCTTGTTTTGCTTTATCAATTGAAATGGCTGGATCATTCATCGTTACATTAGAAATAATTGTTCCCGAGAATAAAAAAGGGTCTTGAAGCACAATTCCCATATGACTTCGAGTTTGTTGTCTGGACCAATCAAGTGTTGAATAGCCATCAATGGTGATTATTCCTTGTTGTGGATCATAAAACCGAAACAACACATTCATAATAGAGCTTTTTCCTGAACCCGTATGCCCAACAAAAGCTGCCGTTTCGCCAGGTTTTATTTCAAATGAAATATCCCGTAGCACATAATCTTCCTCTTTATAAGCAAACCATACGTTATCAAAACGAATATGTCCGTTATAACGCTCCACTTTGTTGTCAGTTACGTCTTCCCCTTTATGATCTATTAAAGTAAATACACGTCTTCCTGCAACCCTTGCTTGCTCAATTAGAGGTAATTGATTCACAATATCAGTAACCGGTTCAAATAGCCGCGTTAAATAATCGGTAAACGCATAAAGTAGGCCTACAGATATGGCGCTTGTCGATTCTAGCGATGCAGAACCAAAATACCAAATAAAACCAACAAAAGCAATATTTCGAAATACAGTCACCAAGTTATACGAAGTTAAAGCACTTAATTTCACCAACTTACGCTGATAGATATAATGTTTTTGATTTAACTTCTCAAACTCTTGCTTTGTCTTTTTTTCTCTTTGGAATGCTTGAATAATTGGCATACCTTGAATTGCTTCATTAATATTTCCATTAATTTCACTTATCGTTGAACGGATCACTTGATTGTATTTCGTACCAAAATGCTTATATAACTTCATCCATCCCCAAATTAACGGGATTAATAGTAAACACCATAAAGCAAGTCGCGCATCCAATAGAAACAGGGCCACAAATATTCCTGCCATATAGATAACACTTGTAACTATAATCGATAATACACGTTCATATAAATCTCGAATTGCCTCGGTATCATTTGTAATTCTAGCTACGATCTTACCAGCAGGCTGATCGACGAAATAATTAATGGGAATGCGCTGTGTATGCTCAAATAAGTCATTTCGCATCTTTCTGACAATCTGATTAGAAGCTTTTTGCAATAAAAAAGTTTGATAAAATTGAAAGAAACCAGCAATAACTAATAAGCCAACATATAAGCTAAGCAAATAAAGAATAGGTCTTTGTTCTGGCTTAAAAAATGGATAGATTTCTGCTAAAGACAATTTATTAGCAGTAAATTGTTGCTCAGCTTCGGCTGTTTTTACCGTGAGCGTATCGTCTTGAATTTGCCTTTCACCTTCAAGCGGTACGACATCATAAATAAAATAATAGCTTGATCCTACCGCTAAAATAGTAACCATATCTTCTGAAGTTGTTTCATCGTTTTCCATGCGGTCTGATCGTTTAAAATGTTTGCTTTTATACTCCACTGTATAGCGGTCATCTTGCTCTCTTACTTGTTTCCAAGTCCCTTCTATGCCTAAAATATGCTCATCTATAACCCGCTTCGCAATTAATGGACCCGCTAGTTCAAGAACGACGGCAATAATTAAGCATATCAAGCCAATTAGAATATGTTTCTTAAACGGAAAAGCATATGCAACTAATCGTTTTTCTGTAGACATTACCCTGTCACCTCCACCCCATGAAGCTGCTGTTGTACATATTGGGTGTAATACCAACCTTGCAGCTGCATCAACTCATCATGTGTTCCCCGCTCAACAATTTGCCCCTCATGGAGCACGATAATATGATCTGCATGGGTTACAGCAGACAGTCGGTGAGCGGCAATAATTGTCGTTTTATTTTGCCTCTCTGCTCGTAAATGCTCTAAAATGTTTGCTTCTGTATTTCCATCCACAGCTGATAAAGAATCGTCTAGTATTAGGAGTTCAGGACACTTAATAAAAGCTCTCGCCAAGGCGACTCTTTGCTTTTGACCTCCTGATAAAGTCACACCGCTCTCTCCAACTTGTGTATCTAACCCATTTGGGAGCTGTTTTATATCATTTAAGAAATGGGCGAGCTCCATCACTCGAAATATTTCTTCATCGGTTGCGTCTTCTTTACCAAACTGAATATTTTCTCGAATTGTTTTCGAGAACATCATTTGATCCTGAGGAACATACCCAATCCAAGAGCGAATCGTATTCAAAGATAAATCACTCACATTTACATCTGATATACGAATCTCTCCTTTAACTCCTGAATATTGACGTAATAATAATTTAAATAAAGTTGTTTTTCCCGCCCCTGTTTTCCCAACTACCCCAAGTGTCTCTCCTTGTTTAATTTGAAAAGACACCTGTTCTAATTGATTTTTATCCGTATTCGGATAAGCAAACGAAACATGATCAAATGTGATAGATGTTACTTTTTCTACATGTACGGGCACATCCGACTCTGTTACATCCGCTTGATAATGTAATATATGGTTTATTCGATCCAAGGAAGCATTTCCTCGTTGTAAAACATTAATTAACTCCCCTACGGCAAACATAGGCCAAATAAGCATACCTAAATATACGTTAAATGTTACTAAATCTCCTAATGTTAATACATTTTCAAAAACAAGCAAAGCCCCATATCCAAGTCCAATCGTATACGACAATCCAACAAGTATTTTCATCGTTGGTTCAAATAAAGCATCAATCTTAGCTACAGCAATATTTTTGTCATATACATCTTTAGTACGTTGTTCAAAGCGCTTCGCATCATATTTCTCCTGCACAAAAGCTCGAATAACCCGAACGCCTTTAATGGATTCCAATACTTCGTTATTCATTTCTCCAAACGCTGCTTGTGCTGTGGAAAATCGTTTATGAATAGCAGCGCCATATTTATTCATTACTATAGCCATAATTGGCAATGGAATAAGCGCGGCAAGTGTCAGCTTCCAACTAATTGTAAAGCCCATCATCGCAATGATCATGAGCATAAAAATGCTAGAATCGACCAATGTAAGCACACCAAAACCTGCTGTTAAACTAATTGCTTTTAAATCGTTCGTACTTCGCGCCATTAAATCTCCAGTTCGATATTTACTGAAAAATATTGGTGTCATGGATAAAAAATGCTGCATCAGTTTACTACGCATCCATTTTTCTAAAATGACAGCGCCACTAAATAGTGTGTAATCCCATAAAAATGAAATGGAATAATGAATGATGATTAAAAGTACGTATCCAATAATAATAGCTGTCAGCAATTGTAATGTTAATGTTTCAAATTGAATTTGATCAATGGTATAACCAGCAATCTTGGGTGGGATCAATCCAATAGCGCTAGCTATAATTAGGGAAATAATAGCAAATACATACCGTTTCCAATAGTACCTAAAAAACCAATTTAATTTTTTAAAAACACGAAACATAATACTCCTCTTTTCTTTCCAAGGCTTTTAGAATGTTACCTCAAGCGAATTCCCCCATACAAAACCCATAGTAGTTTTTATAGCATTAAAAAAATTTTGCTTATTTTAAATTTTAAGCAGTGGCTATTGTTTTGCATATACTATAAAAACGTAAAATTTTGATACTTTCCGAACAAAAAAATGCGCATTCATCTATGACGAATGCGCATTTTTGAAAAGCATACGAATACACTTTTTCACATAAAAAGGTCACAGATAGACGTGACCTTTTTTCGTGAATAAGTCTATAAGTTGATTGTTAAACAGACTCCGCTTGAGGCCACAAAATAATACGTATATTGGTTTGTTGTTGTTTGAAATAATTGTTTTTTCATCATTGTGACCTCCCTTCCAGTTTTAACTAATTATAGATGGATATATATTGAAAGTCAATATAATTTTTCAAATTTCTTATTTGCCCACTTCTTCTAAAATAGCTAATACTCTTTCACGGGACTGCTCTGTTTGATATTGCTTCATGGTATCTATCATAATTGGTGCATGTTCTCTTAATAAAGCAAGTTCTTTCACTAATGTTTCTTCTGTTAAAGATTCTTCTTCCAATACACGAGCGTACCTTTTTTCTGCAAAGGATTTGGCATTAATTATTTGATCACCACGGCTCGCTTGTCGTGATAAAGGAATAAGTAACATCGGTTTACGTAAAGCTAGAAATTCAAATATTGCATTCGAACCAGCTCTCGATAAAATAAAATCACTTGCTGCAAATATATCTTTTAATTCATCATGCACATATTCGAATTGCGTGTAACCTAGTTTATTAATGCTACGATCTATCTTTCCCTCTCCGCAAATATGGATAATCTGAAAAGTAGAAAGTAATTCTGGTAAACTTTGACGAACTGTTTCATTAATCTTTTGTGAACCACCACTACCTCCCATAATAAGAAGCACTGGTTTCTGGCTATTTAAACCAGCTATAGTGCGCCCACGTTCCTTTTCTCCTTGAAAAAGTTCATCTCGAATAACTGCTCCGACATACTCTGATTTTTTTTCTGGTAAATACTTCATTGTTTCTGGAAATGTCGCCAATACCTTTTTCGCAAACGGCATAGCAATTTTATTTGCTAAGCCTGGTGTATAATCAGATTCGTGAATAACCGCTGGAACATTTGTTAATTTTGCTGCTAATAAAACTGGTACAGATACAAACCCTCCTTTGGAAAAAATGACCTTTGGCTTTTGTTTCCTTATAATTCTTACTGCTTGCCACGTCCCTTTTAAAACTTTAAATGGGTCTTTTATATTTTCAACCGAAGCATAACGTCGTAGCTTCCCCGTAGAAATAGGGTGATAAGTCACCCCGTTCAGCTTTTCAATAAGCTTACGTTCAATACCCGTTTTTGAACCAATATAATCAACTTCCCAGCCTTTCTCCTGATAATACGGAATTAAAGCTAGGTTGACGATGACATGCCCAGCGGTTCCCCCACCAGTGAATAAAATACGTTTATGTGTCATAAGATGAATATCCTTCCTTTCCAAGTCATTCATAAAGCGTTATAATGTCTCTTATATATGTGTGTTTAACAAAGGCTCAGGGCGCCCGGTTTGCAACATAGCGACTGGAGCGAATCAACGAAAGTTTTAGGAAGCCTACCACTAAAACAGGGGGATGCCTAGGCACTAAGGCAAGCCCGTTTTAAGTTTATACTAAATCGCCTTTTCTCATGGTCTTTTTCATAAAAACTGGGCTATTGCCAAGTTTTTATGGCGAGACAACAGCTTCGTTATGCCTATACGATAGAGCCTAAAATTTTTGTGCTTTCCTATCATATAAATAAAACCTTGGAAGAAAAATTTACGTCCTCTTCTATCCTAATAAAAATCACATAAAAAAGGAAGAGAATTATATGTATCGTACAACAAGTTTAAGCGAAAAATTAACCTTATTTATTACGATTGTTATCCCCATTTTAATTACCCAAGTAAGTATGTATGTAATGAATATTTTTGATACGATGATGTCTGGTCGTGCAAGTGCAGCAGATTTAGCTGGGGTAGCAATCGGTTCCAGTTTATGGGTCCCTATTTTCACAGGAGTTAATGGCATATTATTAGCTATTACTCCCATTATTGCCCAATTATTAGGAGCAAAATCAGAAGAACAAATTAGTAAGAAAGTGAAGCAAGCATTATACCTTTCTGTTACACTTGCCCTTTTCGTCTTTCTATTTGGAGCCATACTTCTTGACCCCATCTTGCAATTAATGGATCTTGAAAACGACGTTGAACACATAGCAAAATTTTATTTAGTAGCACTCAGTACAGGTATTATTCCGTTGTTTATTTTTAATACATTACGAAGCTTTATCGACGCGCTTGGTCAAACCAGAATCTCTATGTTTATCATCCTACTGTCCTTACCATTAAACCTAATCTTTAACTACATGTTTATTTTTGGTGAATTTAGTATACCTACTTATGGCGGTATCGGTGCGGGAATCGCTACATCAATCACTTATTGGCTTATTTGTCTTATAACGTTCGTTGTTATTCATCGACTGTATCCATTTCGCAAATTTTCTATTTTATCTTATTGGATTAAACCATCGTTTAAAGCATGGTGGGGACAATTAAAAATTGGCGTGCCTATTGGAGCTGCGATGTTTTTTGAAACGAGCATTTTTTCTGCCGTCACTTTATTAATGAGCGCATACAGCACGTATACCATTGCAGCTCATCAAGCAGCCATGAACTTTGCTTCTCTTTTATATATGATTCCCCTTAGCGTTGGTATGGCATTAACAATTGCAATTGGCTTTGAAGTTGGAGCTAAGCGTTTCGATCAAGCGCGTATATATGGGTATATTGGAATAAGCGGTGGAATTTTCATCGCATTATTTGCTGGCTTGGTGCTCTATTTTACGAAAGATGGGGTAGCTCTACTTTATAACTCTAATCCAGAAGTAGTTCATTTGACCAAGCATTTTCTGATTTACGCTATTTTCTATCAACTAGCTGATGCCTTCGGTGCGCCTATTCAAGGAGCGCTTCGAGGATACAAAGACGTGAACGCTACATTAGTGATCGCTTTCATTTCCTACTGGGTAATTGGCTTACCTGTTGGTTGGCTGCTAGCGAATTACACTGCTTTAGAACCTTTTGGTTATTGGGTCGGAATTATTACTGGACTATCATGCGGAGCTATAGCATTATTAACACGCTTATTGTATTTACAGCGTAAGTGTAAGAAAAAGATGCATGCGTAAATTTTCTTTTGCTAACTTGTAGCTCGGGATGCTCTTTCCTTGTTTAGCAAAAGACTTGGCTTATTGCTAAATTTTATGACGAAAGCCGTCCTCTTGTTTATACCTTTAATATCTTATTAATAGTACAAAAAAACTGTCCTAGCACAAAGCTTAGGACAGTTTTAATAACAAAACTGCAAATGTCTTCTGTTTTATAAAAACATTCCTACAACAGAAGCGGATAAAATAGAGGCTAGTGTTGCTCCAATTAAAAGTTTCATTCCAAAACGAGACACGCTAACAGCTTTTTCCTCATCAATTCCTTTTACAGTACCAGCAATAATACCAATAGAAGAGAAGTTAGCAAAGCTGGTTAGAAATACCGTAACAATACCGATTGTTTTTTCCGACATATCCCCCATCGCTTGTTGAAATTGTAGCATAGCGACAAATTCATTTGTCACAATTTTCGTACCCATAATAGAACCTGCTTGAATAACTTCACCAGGAGAAATTCCCATCAATAAACCAATAGGCGCTAAAACATAACCTAAGATGTCTTCTAGGGTTACACCAGCAAAGACGAGTTGAATAAGTGCGTTAACTAACTCAAGAGAAGCAATAAAAGCAATTAGCATAGCTGCAACAATAAGAGCAATTTTCCCACCTTCTAGTGCACCATTTCCCATTGCTTCAAAAATGCTTTTCTCTTTACTAACGTTTTTTATGTCTACAACGTCTTCTTCTTTTGGTACATTGACCGGTGCAATAACAGAAGCAATCATTAAAGCACTGAACATATTTAACGGAAGTGCGACTAGCACGTATTGTGGTGGAAGCATTTGTAAATATGCACCAACAATGGATGCTGAAACAGATCCCATTGCGGAAGCACTTACAATATAAAGCCGATTAGCATTTAAATGATGAAATTGAGACCGAATTGCAATCAATGCTTCAGATTGCCCGAAAAAGATACTATTTACCGCATTAAATGATTCTACTCTAGGCAGTCCAGTAACTTTAGAAATCAACCAACCTAAATATTTAATAATTGGTGGCAAAATTTTCAAATATGTTAGAACAGAAAGCAAGGTAGCAAAGAAGACGATTAAAAGTAGAACGTTAAAGAAAAAGACGCCACCCTCTTGTAGTTCAAATCCTCCTACAACAAAACTGATTCCCACATTACCAAATTCAATTAATTTATTGAATCCCTCTGAAATCTTTTTAATAACCCATTGTCCAACACCCGTTTCAAACATAAACAGTGTAATTAAAATTTGAAAAATCAACATAATTCCAATTGCTTTATAATTAACATTTTTCTTATCATTCGACATTAAAAATGCTAACCCAAGTACAACGACAACGGCTAATAAACCTAGTAAAATATGCAAGGTGTTTTTCCTCCCTTATTTTGTAACTGTTTTCATAACTTCTTTTAAATCCATTTTAACAAGTTGTCTGACGTCATGCAAGTGATTGTTTTTTCTGTCAAATCACCCATTTTTATATGTATTTATTGAAAATCCGACAGCAATTAGCAAAATTAGCGTCATCTCTATAACAAAACTTATTAGCTATTATTTCTATGCAAATATTTTCCCTGATTAGCCTAATTGTTAACCTTATATTTCATTTAACTCATCAACGGGTAAACAGCTTTACAAAGTAATGCTTCCATTAAAAATTAGTTTTTCATCTCATCTTAAAACTCGTTTGTTCGCAAAAGGTAATAACGAAATACTAGACTAGCATTTACATCTCTATTTCCTGCTTACGTAATATCTTTAATTTTTAACCCCTTTACTTATAAGGATTTCGAAAAGGACAAAGGCTCGGGGCGCCCGGTTAGCAACGTAGCGAGTGGAACGAAGCGACTGGGATAAAGGAATCATGGTGAGACAGTGTTGACGAACCAATGATGACTTATCGTAGGGCGATTCGTGAAGTCGCCTAGTTGCTGGGTGCTGGATCCGGACATGACTAAATAACTTAGTAAGTTTATCCACAGCTGCAAATTTTATAATTCCCTAGACCACCTAGAAAACCCCCGTTTCATAAAGAAACAGGGGTATGATTTAGTTTCCATTATCCTTCTAATAATAAATCGTAAGGATCTTCTAATAATTGTTTAACACGAACAAGGAATTGTACCGCCTCTTTGCCATCTACAATACGGTGATCATAGGATAGCGCTAAATACATCATTGGACGTACTTCAATACTATCATCTGGCATTACAACGGCACGTTTTTGAATATTATGCATTCCTAAAATTCCTACTTGAGGTGCATTTAGTATTGGTGTGGAAAGCATAGAACCAAATGTTCCACCGTTTGTAATCGTAAATGAACCACCTTGTAAGTCACTCATTTCTAGCTTCTTATCACGCGCTTTCTTACCTAAGTTACCAATTTCTTTTTCCACTCCTGCAAAATCGAGACGATCAGCATCTCGTACTACAGGAACTACTAAACCATCTTCTGTAGATACTGCAATACCAATATCATAGAATTTCTTCATTACTATTTCATTACCTTGAATTTCTGCATTAAGCAATGGAAAATCTTTTAATGCACCAACGACAGCTTTTGTAAAGAAAGACATGAAGCCTAACTTCACACCATGCTTTTCAATAAACTTCTCTTTACGTTCACTACGTAGCTTCATAACATTGGTTAAATCTACTTCATTAAACGTTGTAAGCATAGCAGCTTCTTGTTGTACTTCAACTAGACGTTTAGCAATAGTTTGACGGCGACGGGACATTTTTACTCGTTCAACCGGTTTATCAAACTCTGTTTTCTCAACAGGCTTCTTCTCTTCTTTTTGCTTGCTTGATTTTGCTGTACCTTTCGCAGCATCTTCCACATCTTCTGGACGAATGCGGCCTAATGGGTCGCGTGGGCTCACCTTACTTAGATCAATACCTAGCTCCCTAGCACGCTTTCTAGCAGCTGGTGAAGCGATTACGTCACCACTTGTTTGGGTCTCTTCTCTTACTTCTTCCTCCATGTCTTGTTTTGGAGACGCTTCTGTCTGCTTTTCTTCTTTTGCATCAGCTTGACCTTGAGCAGATTCAGTATTTGCATTTCCTGCTTCTACATTTTCGTCAATTTTTGCAATGATGTCGCCAACTTCTACATCATCGCCTTCGACTTGAATTATTTCAGTAATTACACCAGAATATTCAGAGTTTACTTCCACATTCACTTTATCTGTTTCTAACTCAACAACTGGATCGCCTTTTTCTACTTTATCCCCTTGCTTCACTAACCATTCCGCAATGGTACCTTCTGTAATAGATTCAGCTAGCTCTGGTACTTTTATTTCATTCATTAGAATCTCCTCCTTGTGATGGGGCTATTGCTTCCTGAATAATCTGCTTCTGTTCTGTTTTATGCACATTTGGCTCGCCTACTGCTGGAGACGAACGGTCTGGACGACCAATATAGCGCAACTTCTGCCCGTCTTGTAGCAAATCTCTTAAATAATCGTCAACAAAGTCCCAAGACCCCATGTTTTTCGGCTCTTCTTGGACCCATACAATTTCCTCTAAATTTGGCAACTGCTTTATTTCGCTCGCTAATTGTTCTTTAGGAAACGGATATATTTGTTCTACCCTGAGTGCTCGCAACCAATCAAATTTTTCTTCTGAATGTGCTATTTCTTCTTCAATATCTACCATTATCTTACCACTACCTAGAAGTAAGCGTTTCGCATTTTTCTTGCTTACTTTTAAGTTAGGTTGATCTCGTAACGCTAGGAACTTACCATTTGTAAACTCTTCTGCTGATGAAGCCATTCGCTCATTTCGTATTAAACTACTTTTAGGCGTCATTATGATTAACGGTCTAGCCTCTTCACGATTACGCAATGCAGCTTGACGGCGCATTAAATGGAAAAATTGAGCAGATGAAGTAACATATGCTACAATCCAGTTATTCTCTGCAGCCATTTGTAAAAAGCGTTCCAAGCGAGCACTAGAATGTTCTGGCCCTTGACCTTCATACCCGTGTGGAAGCAACATAACCATATTGGATTTTTCGCCCCACTTCGCCCGAGAAGAAGAAATAAATTGATCAAATACAACTTGAGCCGCATTAGCAAAATCTCCAAATTGCGCTTCCCAAATAACAAGTGTATTTGTTGCTTCAACACTATACCCGTATTCGTACCCTAGCACACCTGCTTCAGACAACGGGCTGTTCCGAATGTCAAAAGAAGCTTTTGCTTCATCTATAATATGCAAGGGACTAACTTTTTCATTTGTTTCCACATCGTGTAACACAAGATGACGATGCGCAAAAGTTCCTCTTTCTGAATCTTGTCCGGTTAGTCGAATTGGGATGCCGTCTCGTAAAATAGAAGCATATGCTAAAGCTTCTCCAGTTCCCCAATCCGCTTTTTCCCCATCATTAAGCGCATGCTCACGTCGTTTTAAAATACGTTCTAGTTTTCTGTTGCTGTTAAAACCTTCAGGTCGTTTCAACATCCCTTTATTTAGGGATTGTAACGTTTCTAAATCAATAGCTGTTTCAAACTGATCCAAACCATTTTTCAAAGCTTTTGGCATTGGTTTTGGTTCGCAATCTCCTGTTTCATTCTCTTTCATATTATTATAAATGTCCCGCAACTTGGACTCTGTATTTTGCTTCATTTCTTCCAATTGTCCATCGTTAATAATCCCTTTTTGTTCCAAGTCATTTGCAAAAACTTGTGAAACGGAAGGGTGATTATCAATTAGACTATACAAATCTGGCTGAGTCATTCTTGGTTCGTCCATTTCATTGTGACCATAGCGGCGATAACCAACTAAATCAATCAGAAAATCTTTATGGAATTTCTGGCGATACTCGTAAGCAATTTGAATAGCTGAAATACACGCAATTGGATCGTCTGCATTCACATGGATAATGGGAATTTCAAAACCTTTTGCGAGATCACTTGCATATCGAGTAGAACGACCATCTTCTTGATCGGTAGTGTATCCGAGTAAATTATTAGCAATAATATGCAAGGAACCACCAGTCGTATAGCCTGGCAATCCACTTAGATTTAAAGTCTCTGCAACCACACCTTCGCCGATAAACGCCGCATCTCCATGAATTAATACAGGGATTGCTTTATTTACATCCTGCTTAGGATAACCTTTTTCATAACGATAATCTTGTGCTGCACGTGCAAAGCCTTTGACAACCGGGTTAACAAATTCTAAATGTGAAGGGTTGTGTGCTAAACGAATCCGTGTCGTTCCCTCTTTCACATCTGGTTCCTTTGTTGCACCGAAATGATATTTCACGTCACCTGTCCAGCCATAATTAATGCCGGTTGAACCTTCAGAAGGTATCAGTTCTTTATTTGGCGAATGGTGAAACTCTGAGAAAATTTTATCATAAGGTTTTCCAAGAATATGTGCTAAAACAGCAAGGCGACCACGATGAGCCATCCCCATCATAATATTCTCTACTTTGTCCGCGCTTGCATTTTTTACAATCTGATCAAGCATAGGGACCATGACTTCTAAGCCTTCAATGGAAAAACGCTTTTGACCAACAAAGGTTTTTTGTAAAAATCCTTCAAAGCCTTCTACTTGAGCAAGTCGGTCAAGCAACTGAATTCTCTCGTCATTTGGTAGATTAAGCCTCGCCTTACCAGTTTCAATTAGATCCATTAACCAATTGCGTTCTTCTTCGTTATTTACATGATCAAATTCAAACGCAATTGTGCCAGAATAATACTTTTTCAATTCTTTTACTACATCTAATCCATTTTTTACATGGCTAGGAGCTTTTTCCCATAACCAAGAAGCTGGAATGCTCATTAAGTCTTCTTGTGTCAATCCATAGCTTTCTGCATCTACTAAGTTAGACGTTCGCTCACTTCTTCCAACTGGATAAATATCTGCCACGAGATGCCCAAAACGTCGAATAGCCTCAACAAGTTTCATTGCTGAGGTAAGTTTCTTCACATCGTCTATGGATGCAGCTTGAGTTTCTGCTACAGTTGAAACACCTGCTTGGGATAACCATTGAGGGGCTCCATGCTCATCGAACATCTTTTTAATGGATGGATCTACTGCCTCTGGATCCGCTTTGTATAAATCATATTGTTCTTCTACATACCCCATGTTAGGACCATGAAATTCTGACCAGAATCGCTCATTGGATTCTTCATATTGTGCCACCTTCTATACCCCCATTAAAAGTTACGTTATCCGTATGAAACGGTATACATTATTCACTGTTCATTATAGAACTGAGTACCTATTACTTCAACTAATATACCCTATTTTGTTAGCGGAAACAACAGCCTGCTCGAACGTTTTATATAATTTAAATTTTCTAATGATTCCTTTAATAAAAGCAATATATTTTTACTATACAAATTTAACCGTTGTTCATTCCATTTATATTTCAAAATTCATTCATTTGCTACCTTCACAAACGTACATTTTATAAACAATGTTAAATGGAGAAAAATATTGTTTACGATACATGTTGTTTCATTTTCACTAATCATTCGTTATAATAGAATCACTAGAAATTATACTGTCTGTAACAAAAGGAGGATGACAAGATGAAATTAGCATTAATATTAGGGGTAGCTATTGTATTTATAACTTCTTGCTTCACTGCGGGGTACGAATCAAAACCAGGTATGCCGAGAAAACAACAAAGGACATAACTTTCCTATTGCAGATTTATAAGAAAGCCTCTACTTGAACATAGGCGCGGGGCGTGCGTCCGTTTAACAACGTAGTGAATGAAGCAAATCAACGAAAGATTTAAGGATTATGCCACTAAAACAAGGGGTATGCCGACTTCGGTCGACATACCCGTTTTTTAGTCGGCCTTGCTCTTAGTAACGAACTGATGATGACTTAGCTTAGGGCGATTCGTGAAGTAAGTCGCCTCGTTACTGGCGATGGATCCGGACGGGGCGTATTCTTTGGTTGCGCCATAGCATCTTTCTTATCTTTGAAGCAAAGGCATAGTAAGCATCTAGTTACTATGCCTTTTGCCAACACATTTAAATTTTTTCCATTTAAAATGCGCTGCACCAAAAGGATAGGAATACAACGTTCAGAGTGATACCTGTAGAGAATAACACGCATCTTTCATTTATGAAGTTGAGGAAGCAATAAAGTACAGCGGAGACAACTACTTTACCTTGCTAGACTTTCTCTAAATTAAAATAGCCCAGGAAAACCTTGTTGCCTTAAAGCTTCGTAAATAATAATCGCCGCAGTGTTGGATAAGTTTAATGACCTCACTTTATCCCCCATGTGAATGCGTAAACAACGGTCTTCTTTCCCTTCTAGTAATTGCTTTGGTATGCCATTTGTTTCCCTACCAAACACAAAGAATAACGGTTCACCCTCGTCACTAAAATCAAAATCGGTATAGTGCTTCGTCCCAAAGTTTTCAATATAATAAAAACTTCCTTTTGGATATGCTTCATATAAAGCTTGAATAGACGGATATTCATGGATATCTACATCATGCCAATAGTCTAACCCTGCCCTACGTAGCATTTTATCATCTGTAGAAAACCCAAGCGGGTGAATTAAATGAAGTGTTGCATTGGTTGCTAAACATGTTCTTGCGATATTGCCAGTGTTAGCTGGAATTTCTGGTTGATATAATACGACATGTAAACTCACTATTCTCTATTCTCCTTACTTCTTCATTCAGTGTTTAGTATAGCATTACTTTTTTCATTGGTGAAGTTATCTGTAAGACGTAGTAACTTTCTTAGAAAAAATTAACTTATAATCAGATCTTATGACGAAAAACACTATCTAAACAAAAATACTCTCTGTTAAATTATTAAAAATGCAGCTTATGTTCATGCTTCAAAAAACGGCAGTGCTAATAAAATATTACTCTAGTTATATTACCTAAAGCTCGGGTACTAGGAAAGTTATTCTATGTGAATACGAAAAAACTTATATTGAATGTCAGGTGTCCATGCTGTTGAATCTTCATACGACCAATAACGGTTACGACTATTATCTGTATGTGCATTGACAAGTGGCATCCCATTTGCATCTTTGGCAACTACAATTGTATTGTGGTCCCATCTCCCATCTCCGGTAAAATCATAACATATAACATCACCTGGTATAAGCTGATTAGCAGTTTTCATTTCTTCCCCTCTTAATCCACTTGTTGCTCCTGCTAAATACCAGCGTAATGAATGTGCAACTGCCCAACTAAAACTCCAATTGGTATCTTGATACCACCATCCCCGCTCGCGAACAGGAGCACCATGCATTGGCGCACCGCCCGCATATAAACATTGTGATACATAGTTCGTACAATCTACCGGAAATTGACGATAGGCAGGATTATAATCATTCCACCAACGTTCTGCATATTGTACCGCAGCCTGACGATTGTATTTACTTCTGCTATTTAAAGAAGAACTATCGCCTTGCTTAAACATTTCCGTCTTAACTAGATCTTCCTGTTTGTAGTCATGGCGACGATGTGCTTGCATGTTACCTTGATGATCTTTCTTAAACAAATAAGGAGTGACAGACTCTTCTAAATATAGTTGCTTTTGCTGCTTAATAAGATATTGGACATGTAGATGATACTGGTGAATATTCTCTTGTTCATAACTTAATTTACTATATACATGCCCATTTCCTTTAATTTGAATAATTTCAGCGCCTCGCTCAGCGAATAATGCTTGCTTCCTTGCCCACCAATCATCTTCATTTCGATCTATTGCAAAAAAATCTTGCCAATATCTTTTAAGTTGTTCCATAAAAAAATCCCCTCCATATGAAAGTATATGGAGGGAAAGCTTGACACATCATCATTTTTTACATGGTAGGTGCTACATTCATGAATGATATACATCTTCAAAAGCAAGTCCTTTTTCCATTTCCACTAGCACCTGTTCATCCTTTTCTTCTTGCATCGCTTCCCTTATAGCTTGGAAAGCTTCTTTTGTGCCAATTTTCCCTAAAGACCAAGCTGCAGTTCCACGTATAACAGGTCGGGGGTCATTTTTCATCACTGTTATCATGTCTGCTACAGCCGTTTTGTCCTTATAGTGTCCTAAAGCAATAAGTGAATTACGCTGAATTGGCTTTTTACCGCGCCACGAACCTGAAATATGGCCGAATGTCTGTTTAAATTCACGGTTGGATAGTTTTAACATGGGAATTAACTTTGGCTTAGCGACTTCATGCTCTGGCTCAAATTCACGATGATGATGAAAGTCTATCTTTAAATTTTTTGGGCAAACCATCTGACATGTGTCACAGCCGTATACACGATTACCAATTTTCGAACGAAATTCATCTGGTAAAAAATCTTTTGTTTGCGTTAAAAAGGCGATACATCGCTTGGCATTTAGCTGTCCACCTTGCACAATTGCTCCTGTAGGACAAGCATCTATACATTTCGTACAAGATCCGCAGCTATCATCAACAGGCTCATCTGGCGTAAACGGAACATTTGTTATGAGTTCTCCTAAATAAACAAATGAACCAAACTCTGGAGTTATAATGGAGGTGTTTTTCCCACTAAAACCAATACCTGCCCGTTCTGCAACAGCCCGATCAGATAGTTCACCCGTGTCCACCATCACTTTGTTTTTTCCATCTGGGACTCTTTCTTGAATGAAGGACGCAAGCTTTTCTAATCGTTCTCGCATGACAATGTGATAATCAACGCCCCAAGAAGCTCTAGCAAATAATCCCCGTCGTTCTTCCTTTGTACTTCTTGGTGCACCTTTCATGCGGGAGGGATACGCTAAAGCAATGGAAATAATTGATTTTGCTTCTGGTAATAATCGCATAGGCTCCGTTCTTTCGTCTATGGACCCTTTTTCGAAGCCGGACTGATAATCCAATTCTTGCTGTCTGCGCAGCCTCTCTTTTAATTCGGTAAACACATCAGCTGAGGCGAAACCAATTTTATCAATCCCAATTTGTTTACTGTATGCAATTATTTCCTGCTTTAGTTGATCTGTGTCCATGTCATCTCCTCCTAATGCTGCTTTACAACAGCTGTACGCATACGATTAACCACTGCTGCAATTTCAAACTTACGTGGCCTTGCTAAATCTCCTGGATGCTGATTCGAGTACGGGGTAAAGGAAGCAAGGCCGCGTTTATTCATTTGTTCTTCTACCTCAGCTAACAGCTGGGGTAGCGTTTGATTGGCTAGCTTATTCTGGCGATCTAAGTATTGGAGAATTTCTGCAATCATTCTTGTTTGTGAAGCATCTACCAACTGCTCCACCTCAGAAAAAGTAATATCGGTTGTTCCCATTAAAATATGATTCAACCCTTTAGCTTGAACTTTTGAACGCTTGCCTTTTCTCGTCTGTAAAGTCTGTTGTTGAAAATAGCGCTGCTCTCTTATTTGAATTGGGACATCCAATTTTTCGTTTCTTTCTAACGGATAGTTTTCTATAATTACTTTCGCTTCCTTTGTAGCATTATCAGGAATGTAATTTTCTAAACGAATTACTGTATCCGCATGTGCAAAATAATCTCCCGATCCGCCCATAACAATAATCGTCGATACGGCTAATTCATCGCGGATCTGCTGAATCTTATCAATAAATGGGGTGATTGGCTCTTTGTCAGCATCAACAAGTAACTGCATACGATGATCACGAATCATAAAGTTGGTCGCGCTCGTATCCTCATCAATAAGTAATGTAGTCGCCCCCGCTTCTAACGCTTCCATGACATTTGCAGCTTGGGAAGTACTTCCACTTGCATTATCCGTTGAGAAAAATGTCGTATCTTGACAATAAGGCAAGTTGTTAATAAATGGGGAAATGTCTACACCGGTTACTTTTCGACCATCTTCAGCTCGAATTTTTACCGCAGCAGGGTCTGTTAATACATACTCTCTACCGTCTCCTTGTACATGATTATAAACACCACGTTCAATGGCTTGTAATAATGTACTTTTCCCATGGTAGCCACCACCAACAATTAACGTAATACCTTGTTTAATTGCCATACCTTTTATTGGCTCTTTGGCATGTGGAATGTCGATAGTGACCTCATTTTCAGGGGGACTTTGAAAAGGTATCGCTCGTTTTAATGGACGATTACTAATACCGCTTTCTCTTGGCAATGTAGAACCATTCGCCAAAAAAGCTACCCAGCCATTTTGTTTCATTTTTTGACGAATTGCCTCTTGCTGATCTGCAAGTTGTATAGACTGGTTCACTGTTTCATCCTTCATAGCAAAAACAGATCGTTCCATAATAGACGGTAACACTTGTGTAAATAGCTTTTCTGCTTCTTTTCCATTAATCTTTCTTCCATTAGCAGGTAAACCAATTGAAATACAGATCGTTATGGATGTAGCATTTATTTGCACAGCCGTCCGCTCTAATTTTTCTTGTCCTGGACGATCAAATAAGATCAACCCGCTTTTGCCAGATCCTTTGATAAACGTAGATTGTTTAGCGGCTGCTTTTCCTATCCACCGTGCAAATACGTCCTCTGCGGCAACTTTTCTTGAATAGGTTTGCAGCCAAGCTGATCGGATGGGCCGTTCATTACTAGGGATAATAATGCGTATTTTAGAAGGTGAAGCAAACGGGTCACCTTGTACGTAATCAACCGCTAATTGATAATGATTTGCTTGATAATGGCCTTGAATACGCTTAAACCCTTTATAACCCTTTCCGTCCAATTCTCTTAAAAGCTGTATTAAGTTATGCATACATACACCTCCGATTATACATCATACAGTTTCATCATTTTCTACCGTTAGATTTTACATGTTCCCACGCTATAAGTAAAACAAACATCTACTTGCTGGTTGACAATAAATCACATTAAAAACCTTGGTTTATTGCATAGTTTCTTTTAACTTTATCATAGATGAATCGTTCGCTTGAAAGAAACACCATCGTTTCTTATCGTACAACGTAAAAAACGCAATACTTCGTACCCTTACTAATACGAAATACTGCGTTAAGACATATGTATGGAGCGGATGAAGGGAATCGAACCCTCGTCATCAGCTTGGAAGGCTGAGGTTTTACCATTAAACTACACCCGCATCAAAAAATGTGTTTTTTTGACTGCAAAAATAATTATAGCAATTACTTTGCTATAAATCAAGGGGGAAATTCACTTTTTTCGACAAAAAGTTTACAAATTATTTACATTAGCTTTATAAAACAATCTTATTCCACTTTTGTTACAATCTTTTAGTATTACAATGATAGCTTTATGTAGTTAGGTGATTTGTATATTTACAATTTAGGGAAGAAGTTATAGAATAGTCATAAGATTTAGGGAGGAGAGAAAGTATGACTGTATATCCAATCGTCATAGCACAGCAAAATTTCACCCACCAAGATAGCTTGCATTACCCGTTTGAGGAACGTGGGTTGCAATTTGGTGATGGTATTTATGAGGTCATTCGAATTTATAAAGGGAACTACTACCTTTTAAAAGAACATATGGATCGTTTATTTCGTTCAGCGGAAGCGATTAAAATTGATCTAAATATAACGAAAGAAGAACTCACTCGTCTGTTACTCAAATTATTAGAAAAGAATAAAATGACTACGGATGGAAAAGTATATTTACAGGCAACTAGGGGGTCAGCACCTCGAGATCACGTTTTCCCAGTAGATACGCCTGCAAATTTATATGCTTATGTCCAAGATTTACCACGTCCTAGCGAAAAATTAAAGAATGGGATTTGCACGATTACAACCCCAGATGTTCGTTGGGAAAATTGTTACATTAAAAGTTTGAATTTGCTTCCGAACGTTCTTGCTAAACAAGAAGCAAAGGAAAATAATTGCTATGAAGCTATCTTACACAGAGGGGAACTTGTTACCGAATGTAGTTCATCCAACATTTACATAGTTAAAAATGGAGAAATTTACACGCATCCAACAACAAATCGCATCTTACACGGTTGTGTACGTATGCGTGTTGAAAAATTTGCTAACGACCTTTCCATACCGTTTCATGAGCAAGCTTTTTATAAAGAAGCTATTTTTCAGGCAGATGAAGTTTTCCTATCCAGTAGCACATCGGAAGTAATGCCTGTCGTTCGAGTAGATAATCAGCACATTCAAGATGGGAAACCTGGAGCAATCACGCGGAAACTACAAAAAGCCTATGAATTAGATGCTTCTATTACAGAAAATAATATTACGCAAGCTTAATATATTATCATGCGAAGTCGTTCAAGGCTTCGTTTTTTTCTAACATTCTCAGCTAAACTGCTCGGTTTTAATCTCACTAGAAGGGAGGCTTTATTTTGAAAAAAATCATGATTATTGGAAGCCCTGGTTCAGGAAAATCAACTTTAGCTAGACATTTAAGCGAATTATTGCATATCCCCGCTTATCATATGGACTCCATTTTTTGGCAACCTGGCTGGGTGCCGATAAAACGAAAAAAACTTGTTGAGGAAACCAAAAAGCTAATGGAAAAAGACACGTGGATTATTGACGGTAATTACAGTGCAACGATGGATATACGTTTGAAAGAAGCTGACACGATTATCTTTTTACATTTTTCCACCATGCGTTGCTTGTATGGAATTACGAAACGGCGCCTCCAGTATCATAAACAAACACGCCCTGACTTAGCTGCAGGCTGTCCCGAAAAACTGGATTGGGAATTCTTTCAATGGGTTCGCAAATTTAATAAGCGGAAAGCTCCGCACATCTACGAACTTCTAACGAACTATCCAGACAAACAGCAGATTATTTTCAAAAATAGATCCCAGTTACAAAAATTTCTTCAAGATAGTAGCTAAGATCCCTAAAACACGAACCATTATAATTTCTAATGAAAAATCTAAATTATTTTTCATTAGCTAATTGATTCGGGAATCGAAATAGTTTAAACTATGGTTACATATTCGTAAAGGAGTGTTTTTCATGCATGATAAACGAGCATTGCAAACAGAAGATATCTTACAACTGAACGTTGTCAGTGACCCACAATTCACACCAGATGGTCAAGCTTTCACATACACTCTCACTACTATTCATGAACAAAATGAGTACGAATCACAGTTGATGTATCAAAATTTAAAGGAAAAACAGACTACTCCTTGGACCTTTCACTCATCCAAAAATAGTAAACTACGACTTTCCCCTGACGGAAAACGAGCTGTCTTTCAATCTACTAGAAGTGGACGTCCGCAATTGTGGTTACTCCACACAGATGGAGGAGAAGCAAAACAGTTAACAACTTTCCGCTATGGCGCTATGGATCCCATGTGGTCAAAAGATAGCCAACATATTTTCTTTACCGCCCCCCTCGAACACGATGATGATATACATAATCAAACAGAGCCTTCGAAAGAGGAAGAAAAGAAGGAAAAAGAAGCAAAGAAAAAACAGCCATTCATGATCAACCGTTTAAAATACAAATCAGATGCACGAGGGTTTCATGATGATACACGCTCACAGATCATTAGACTGACAATAGATAATTCTTCCTTACTGCAAATAACAGACGGTGATGCCGACTATCGTTTGCAAGATATCTCACCTGATAGCACAACGCTTTTATACACGGCTAATCTAAATGATCATGCAGATTATGAGTTAAATAATGACCTCTACTGTTTCCAAATGTTCACCAAAGAAACAACCAAACTTACAGATGGGAAAGGGATTTATCACAATGCTCGTTTTTCCCCTGATGGTAGTAAAATTGCCTGTTTCGGACATGAGTTTGCGTATAAAGGCGCTTCCCTTACTGAACTTTATTTGTTTGACATAAAAACAAAAGAAAAAAGTTGCCTAAGTTCTGATTGGGATATAGAGATTGGTGATGCAATGATTGGCGATACACGCCTTGGTGAATCCGAAATTGGCCCTGTTTGGAATGAAGATAGTTCAAAGATTTTCTTTATTGTAACAAATCAAGGTGCTACGGAATTACATGCTGCATCAATTTATGGAAAAAAAGAGGAAATATATAAGGATAATAACCATATTTTCGGTTTTGCTTATAACAAACACTGTCAGTGCTTCATCCTCGGCATAAGCAGCCCAACTAATCCAGGTGAATTTTATTTATTGCATGACAATGGTTCTTTAGAAGCCCTTACAGACCATAACTGTGCCTTCTTAAAAGAAATAGCGCTTCAAGAACCTGAGGAATTGTCTATTCAAACAGAAGATAATTGGCAAGTTCAAGGTTGGGTTTTACGTCCTTATGCGTTTATAGAAGGAAAGAAATATCCTACCATACTAGAAATACATGGTGGTCCTCACGCCATGTATGGGCAGGCATTTTTCTTTGAAATGCAGCTCTTAGCCGCAAAAGGCTATGTCGTCTTATATACGAACCCCCGTGGAAGTCATGGATACGGACAATCATTTGTTAACGCATGTAGAGGCGATTATGGTGGGGGCGATTATCGTGACGTGATGACAGCTGTAGATGACGCCATTGAAAAGTTTAGCTTTATTGATACAGAGCGCCTCGGCGTAACAGGAGGAAGTTATGGTGGTTTCATGACAAATTGGATTGTGGGGCATACCAATCGTTTTAAAGCGGCTGTGACACAACGTTCTATATCAAATTGGCTCAGTTTTTATGGTGTAAGTGATATTGGATTTTTCTTTACAGAATGGGAGCATGGAGTAAACCTATTAGATGATCCAACAAAGCTATGGGAATTCTCCCCATTAAAATACGCTGCAAATATTGAAACACCACTCCTCATTCTTCATGGTGAATTAGACTACCGTTGTCCCATTGAGCAAGGGGAACAACTATTTATTACATTAAAGCATCTAAAAAAAGAAGTAGAATTCATTCGCTTCCCTAACGCAAATCACGAGCTTAGCAGAAGCGGTGATCCAAACATGCGCATGGAGCGGTTGCAACATATGCTGAGATGGTTTGACACATATCTTTAGATGGACTCGAGAGCTGATAAGTACCATTCAGCTCTCGATTATTTGGTGATCTTTTACTAACAAGGCCTGATAATCTTGTAATGCTAATATTTCTAGCCCGCTATAATTACTTGTGTTTTTTATCACAATAGCTGCAAATGTTTCTATGCTCGTAAAACAAGGAATTTGGTTTCGTACTGCCCATTCCCGAAGGTTGAAGCCAAAGCTACGATTATTTCTTCCTTGTTCTGGCAAATTTAACACCATATCAGGTCGATTGTTTTCCAAAATAATGGCGAGATCATCTTTGTGATGAATCACTTTCGTAATCAAAATACCATTTTCTTGCAAAAATTGAGCCGTTCCTTTTGTTGCAATCAATGACATGCCCATCTTACTAGCAGCTTGAATCGTTTGCAGACTAGATGATTTCATACGATCTGCAATAGATACGACCAGCGTAAGGCCTTTGCCTTCTTTTACTTCACCAAGAATCGAAATAGCGATTTTGGCAAAAACTTCCTCTTGACGACGCGATATAGCCATAATTTCTCCTGTTGATTTCATTTCAGGTCCTAATACAGCGTCCACTCCCTTTAACTTTCCTGTAGAAAAAACAGGTGCCTTCATTATATGAAATGACGGTTCAAGACATAGATTGCTTTTCGTCGTAATATCTTTTAAAGCAGCTCCAAGTTGTACTTGAACTGCCCATTTCACCATTGGTATATTTGTTATCTTACTTATGATTGGAACTGTTCTTGATGCTCTAGGGTTCACCTCCAACACATACACTTCACCATCTTGTAAGATAAACTGAATATTCATCATCCCAATATTCGGTACCGTTTGAGCAATTTTTTTAGCTATTGCGTTGATTTTTTGCTTTTCTACATCTATCAATGTAAGCGGAGGACAAACAGCTAAACTATCACCGGAGTGCACACCAGCCTTTTCAATATGCTCAAAAATAGCAGGGATAAGAATGTCTTCCCCATCGCTTATAACATCCACTTCACATTCTTTTCCAGGCAAATATGCATCAATGAGCAGTGGCCAACAGTGATCATTTGTGTCCTCTTGAATACGTGATACATACACGTTAAGTTCTTCCTGATTATAAGCTATAAACATGGACTGTCCTCCAATGACATAAGAAGGACGAATTAACACAGGAAACCCTAATTGTTCCTCTGCACCGCTTAATTGCGCGAGATTGTAGGCCATAAATCCATTCATGTGTGGAATGGAACATGCATCTAACATGTCATAAAATAGCTCTCGCTCTTCCATTTGATCAATATGTTGTGGACTAGTTCCTAATATACGTATTCCTTCCTCGTCCAATTCTGTCGCCAAATTCACCGCTGTTTGACCACCAAATTGAATCAACACTCCATATACTTTTTCTTTAACAATAATATGCAAAATATCTTCAAGTACTAAAGGTTCAAAATAGAGTTTATCCGCAACAGCGTAATCCGTACTTACCGTTTCTGGATTATTATTGATGACAATGGCTTCGCACCCAAGTTGCTTCACTGCTAAAGCAGCATGAACGGAACAATAATCGAACTCAACTCCTTGCCCTATCCGAATTGGTCCTGATCCTACAATTACTATTTTCTTCCTCCCTTGACTTACTTTCACTTCATCTTTTCCGTGCCAAGTAGAATAATAATAAGGGGATGTAGCAGTGAATTCTCCTGCACAAGTATCTACTAATTTATAAGCAGGCTGCATATGTAACCGTTTATATTTATTTCTTATTTCATATGGCTTCACACCAATTAACTTAGCAATCTGGTGATCACTTATATTGAATCGCTTTGCTTGCATGAGTAAATCTTTTGGAATCTCGTCCAAACGATAGGTTGTTAATTCTTTTTCTAAAGCAATTATTCGTTTTATTTTATTTAAAAACCAAAGATCTATTTGCGTTAGCTCATGGAGGTCATCCATAGACCAGTTGCGATATATTGCTTCAGCAATTGCAAATAAACGCAAATCAGTCGCCTCTGTAATTTGTTGATGCAAAATCGCATCTGTTACATTGCTTAGTTTAGGCGAAAACAAGCTATATATACCCACCTCCAATGAACGGACCGCTTTATTTAGGGCTCCTTCAAATGTCCGGTCAATTGCCATAACTTCACCAGTCGCTTTCATTTGCGTCCCCAGTATGTGATCTGCTTCGGTAAACTTATCAAAAGGAAAGCGTGGTAATTTAACAACGACATAATCTAATGCAGGTTCAAATGCCGCTGAAGTTGTACCCGTAACCGGATTGATAATTTCATCTAAATGATATCCAATGGCACATTTCGTAGCTACACATGCTATTGGATAACCTGTTGCTTTGGAGGCAAGTGCCGACGACCTACTTACTCTTGGATTCACTTCAATAATGCAATAGGTATTCGAATTAGGATCTAAAGCAAACTGAATATTACAGCCTCCTATTACATCAAGTGCGCGGATTACTTTTAATGAAGCCGAACGTAACATCTGATACTGCTGATCCGTTAATGTTTGTGAAGGAGCAACTACCGTCGAATCACCTGTATGCACACCAACAGGATCTATATTCTCCATATTACAAACAATGACACATGTATCATTTGCATCACGCACTACTTCATACTCTATTTCTTTCCAACCTTTAATGCTTTTCTCGACAAGGACTTGATGAATGGGGCTAAGCGCAAGAGCTGTGTGTAATTTTTCTACAAGTTCTGTTTCATTATAAGCAAACCCTCCTCCTTCTCCACCAAGCGTATATGCAGGCCTTAATATAACAGGAAAGCCAATTTCTTCAGCAAAAAGAATTCCTTCCTTTACATTTTCCACTACTTTTGACTGAGAAACGGGCTCATTTATATGAAGCATTAACTGACGAAATGCCTCTCTGCTTTCCCCTTTTTGAATCGATGCTACACTCGTTCCAAGCACTTTTACATTGTATTTATCCAAAATACCTTGATTATGCAACGCGATCGTTACATTTAGTCCAGTTTGCCCTCCAAGCGTGCCAATGAACCCATCTGGGTTTTCCTTCGCTATAATTTTCTCCACATTTTCTACCGTAATGTCCTCCATATAAACACGATCTGCAATTTCTTTATCTGTCATTATCGTTGCTGGGTTATTATTTACTAAAACAACTATTATTCCTTCTTCTTGCAGTGCTAAGCACGCTTGCGTACCAGCATAATCAAATTCTGCTGCTTGACCGATGACAATTGGACCGGAACCTACTACGAGCACTTTTCTTAAACTTTTTCCCATAAGTATTCTTCCTTTAACTGTTTGACCTGTTGAACAAAATCCGTCAGAATGTATGTCGTATCTCTTGGACCTGGATGAGCTTCTGGATGAAATTGCACCGTCGTAATTGGCAATTGCTTATGTTTCATCCCTTCGACAGAATTGTCATGAACATGTTCGAAAGTAAGTTGAAAAATAGATTCGTTCACACTTTCTCTATTTACTACATAACCATGATTTTGCGCAGTTATATTTATTTTTCCTGTTTGTAAATCTTTTACTGGATGATTTGCTCCCCTATGTCCAAATAGCAATTTTTCTGTTTTCGCACCATATGCTAGGGCAATAAGTTGGTGCCCTAAACAAATTCCCAGTGTTGGAAAGGATTCAGCAACTGATCTAATTTTCGGAAAATAAATTTGTAGCTCACTAGGATTCCCTGGACCATTACTAATCACAATGCCATCTGGGTTTAGTGCTTCAATTGCTTCCATATCATAATGATAGGGTACAATTGTTACTTTACATCCTTCATTCACAAGGAAATGTACCATCGATTTTTTAAAACCAAAATCAATGATGACTATATGACAACTACCTGCACCTGTTTGTACCATCGATGTTACAGCTACTTGTCGAACGAGCTTTTTTGCATCCGGCAAAATAAATTCATGTTTATAGTCTGGAAAAGGTTTCTCTAACACCAGCTTCCCTTTTATCGTTCCATGTTTCCTAATAGCAACAACTAGCGACCTCGTATCCACATTTTTCAATCCTGGAATACAATGTTTCTTTAATATATCCGTTACCGTTGCCTGCGATTGAAAATGGTTTGGTTCTTCACAAAGGTCATTCATAATAACACCTGCTACTTGAAGGAAATCGCTTTCTGAATCTTCGTGATTTATTCCATAAGTCCCAATGATAGGGTAGGTTAGTGTAATCATTTGCCCAGCATAAGATGGGTCTGTTAACATTTCCTGATAACCTGTCATACTCGTATTAAACACGACCTCACCTACACACTCTCCTCTATACCCTATCCATTCTCCAGAAAATACCTCCCCAGTTTCTAAAACGAGCTGTCCCTTTGTCATATTATTCATTCACCTCTTAGATTAAATTCTAATTATTCCATATTATAGAGGTACTATTTGGTTAATTCAAGTATATTTATAAAATTTTATTTATAATTATGCAAAAAAGGGTTACCGTTATCCTTAATATAGAACATGGCCTTTTTGAAAAACTTTGCTTTCCGGCAAATCTTATGGCGAAACTTGTGGTTATTCTTATACTAAACCTTATAATTTCACCCCAGATATAAGGTGCTGTCGTCTTCCACTTTAAAAATTCAAAAATGGAAGCTGACCAAGTCTACTTGGGAGCGTACAGCACCTTCATCCATTTTTCGTATGAACCAACTCGCGTGGAATAAAAGCAGGTCCCTGCCGTATAAAAGATTCATTTTATAAATTCCTATTGTGTTAAAAACTCATGTAACTTTTCTATATAATCTTCTTTATGTGTAACAAAAGCTTCACCATGCCCTGCCCCATCGAATATAATCAACTCTTTATCACTATTTGTTTGCGCATATAACGCTTCACTCATACGAGTAGGTACAAATGTATCTGCACTCCCATGAATAAACAATATAGGTATGTCTGTTTTTTTCACTTGTTCTACTGCGGAAGCTTCTTTTAAACCATACCCAGCACGTACTTTCGTCACCGCACTTGTACTAGGTAACAGTGGAAATGAAGGTAAATGGAACATTCGATCCATTTGGTAAGCAAACATGTCATACACACTCGTATAAGGACTATCTGCTACAATTGCTTTTACATTATTAGGGAGTTTCTCACCGCTTGCCATTAATACAGTTGCAGCCCCCATAGAAACCCCGTGTAACACAATTTCTGCATCTTCTCCTTGTTCTTCAATTACTCTATGAATCCAATCTACGTAATCCAGGCGATCATGCCAGCCGAACCCAATATAATTTCCTTCACTTTCACCATGACCTCTTAAATCCGCTGTAAACATATTATAACCAAGTTCTTCATAGTAGTGTTGACCAAACATTCCCATGTCTAAGCCACTTCCTAAATAGCCATGTGCGAAAATAACTGTTTTATTTGTTTCTTTCTTTGCAGGTAAATAATAGCCTTGTAGTTTTAGCCCGTCGTAAGATGTCATATTCCACGTTTCAAAGTTCTGTTCACGGACCCAATCTCGCCAATCTCCTTCAAGCATTTCGTCTAACGCTTGCGCAGAAACTTCAAGATCTTCATTTCCTTGCAAAAAATCCTTTTGATTACGTGCAATTGCTAAATGATAAAAATAGAAACTAGCAATTATATCAATAATAAATAATAATATAATGACACTAACACTTATATACAAAACTCTTTTTTTCCTCAACAGTCTTTTCCACCTTTCACATCTTTCTTATTTATTATATAGGGAAAAAGCCTTATATAAAACTAACACGCAGCTGGTACTTGTTTACAAGTAATGAAAAATACTTAGGATAGAACTTCCTGCATATGAGGTCTCTAAACTATTCTTTTACACGTAATTGCGTCTAAACGAATAGTTAAAAAGCCCCATTTGATACGTCTTTCGTATCAAATGGGACTTCTTTGTTTTAGTGAAATAAACCAGATTCTTTGGATTTTTTCTTCAGTTTATTTGTATGCCGATTAATGATTGGTTTAAAGAACGCACCTAGTACGATAGCTACAACCCCAAAAAAGCTGAGGTATAAAATATCCTTGCTCGCTCTCTCCCAAACGATACCGCCAACAGATTCTCGTAATAAGTCAATGGCGTAGGTAAACGGAAGAAATGGATTAATCATTTGGAAAAACTCTGGTAACAATACAACAGGATAGGTTCCTCCCGATCCAGCAATTTGCAGAACGAGAAATACAATTGCCATTGCTTTTCCGACATCACCAAACACGGAAACAACTGTATAAATAATAAGCATAAAAATAAAACTAATAAATATCCCAAACGTCATAAACCAATATGGCGCAGCCGCATCGACTCCTAGTAAGAGTAAATCACCTGCTGTTACAATAATCGTCTGTAAAAAACCAATTCCCATAAATGTATATAACCGTCCGAAATACATTTGTCGTTCTGTATAATTAATTTGGTCGTGCACATCGGTGGCTAGTAAAGAAATGAGCAGTAACCCACCAACCCATATTGCCAAAGCTGTATAAAATGGTGTCATACCAGTACCATAATTCTCCATTGGGAACAGCTTATTCTGATTTAGCTGAACAGGTTCCGCAAAGAAACCTTTCTCAGCTTCTGGGTCATTTTGCAACAGGTTAATAATTTCATTCATGTCCGTTTCACCTTTAATGCTACGAATTCTGTCCGCTAGCTCATTAACCTTACTATTCACATATGGGAATTCACCTAAGGCTTGCTTAAGAACATCTTCTCCTTTCCCTAAATTACTCTCTGTACTACCAAGAATACGTTCTACTTCTGGTATTGTCTCTTGAATATCTACCAAGATCCCTCGGGCTTCTGAAAGCGTACTTTTTGCTCGACTAATTTCCTCCATCACTGTAGGTTCAATCGATGCTTTATATTCTTTAACAAAAGCATCAATATTTGCCGAAGTATTTTCAGCCACTTGCTGCAAATCATTTACCATTTGATCTACATCTTTATCTTTCGCATCTATAAATTGGATAACTTCTTTATTTGTCTCTTTTATATTCGTTAAGGCTTCTTGTAATGTCGTCAGTCTTTTAATAACCTGATCCATTTGTTCACGATTCACGTTTGAGCTATTCCCTTGCTCACTTTCGTTGTTGTCCGTTTGATCATTTTGTTGTTTCAATTGCTCTAACGAACTAATCACTGCCCCCACTCTATTAGCGCCATCGTCAAGCTGTTGGTTTATTTGATTAGCAAGTTCTTTTCCACCACTAAAATCAACATCTACTTTCTGAACATCTTGCAGAAAGTTGTTTGCTTTACTCGCAACATCTTGCACTGTACGTAAATCCTGTTCAATTTGCGGAGCCATTTTATTTAATCGATCTTCTGCTTCTTTCAAAAAAGACGTTGTATTATCAATGGTTGTTAATCCATTATCGGTTGCTTTTTGCGCATCAGGAATTAAGTTTTGTGCCTTATTAACGATATCTTGTGCCTGGTTTGCGTCAGATAATGATTGATTAAGCAAATCATTAATTTCCGGAAGCTTTTTCTCCATTTCAAATACGTAATTTTCAAAGCGTTTAATATCAGGTAAATCTTTCTCTAGTTCAATACCTAATTGGTTAAACATATCAAAGATTACCCCATTGACCGTAGAAATAAATTGACTACTTATTTGCTCGACAATAACCGAGGCACCTTTTTCCGTAATTTTCGGCGCAATCGCATTGACTTTTTCATTCACATAGTATTCTACGTTTGCTTTTTCTGGATTGTCTTCCATAACGCTACCCAATTGTTTTGAAAAATCCTTTGGAATAACGATAACAGCAAAATAATCACCGTACTCCACTTCTTCCATTGCCGTCTTTCGATCTGTAAATCGCCAATCCATTGCTTTATTTTCTTGAAGTGTGTCTACAAGATCTTTCCCAACGTCAATGTTTTCCCCTCTCACTGTTGCGCCCTGATCTTCATTCACTACTCCAACGGGGATCTGATCCGTTTGCCCATAAGGGTCCCAAGACGCCTTAATATTAAACCAAGCATAGAAAGAGGGTAAGAAAATAAGCCCACCAATGATAATCAGCGCCACCCAGTTCTTACTCAATTTTTTTATATCTGTCATAAATATTCTTAAGCTGTTTTTCATAGATTCACGCAACCTTCTAACCAAAAATGAATGACTGTTCATTTTTTAGTGATAAAAAACGAATATAATGGATGATTATAACAACGTTAATAGAACAATACCAGCCATAAGTATAAATCAATTAATTCTTAATACTCTAACAAAATAATTTTAGTTGGATTCTACAGTGTACGATTACCAAAAAACACGCCACTCAAACTACAAAAATGTAAATTATTCTTAACACAAGTTTGGTTAGACACAGAGTAACTCTCTATTCTCCGAAAATTGTTTAAGCATTTCCTATCCCCTATTGGAATAAGAATAGACCCCCTTGCAGCAATTATATGTTATTGCAAAAGGATCTATTCAACCACTGCACTAATTATATATGTCGCCTTTCCATTAAATGTATGCCCACACCAATCATAACAGTTCCCATTAGTAACAGAATACTCACCGGGTAGAAAAGTTCTTCCAACGAATAACCATAGTTTACAACCCCATGTAAAATTTCCATGCCATAAGTTAATGGATTTATTTTTGATATGGCAATTAGAAAGTTGGATTCTACAATTTCGATCGGCCAATAGGCACCACCAACCATAGCCATACAAACTGCTAGAATGGTAATAAATGCATTAAATTGTTGGGAATTTTTCACTATGGCTGTTAACAAAATACTTAATGCAACAATGGTAAAAACATAGGGAATTAAAAGTAATAATGTTTCCGGAAATTTCCCATTAAAGTCAACGCCAAAAACAAAATAGAAAAACGAGAATATAATCAATACTTGCAAGTACCCTATACAAAAACTGTAAATCATATTTCCAGCGTACATTTTCCATTTCTTAACTGGAGATAAAATAAGCCGATCCCAAACCCCTTCCTGCTTTTCAATTAGCATTGGTAACACATTATAAGCAACCGTATAAATAACGAAAAACAAACCAAAGCCAAATACATACTGATAAATTGGATCGTACATCATCGTCTGATCAGTAGTAAAATTGCTTGTAGTAACAGAGAAAACAGGATTTTTTGAAGCTTCGTCAATCTCCTTTTGCAACGCATTCTCCGTTTGTTTTAAATCACCTATATGCTCTATTATTTTTTGCCGTTGTCCATATTCTGTATAAGCTTGACGTATCATATTGTCCACGGACGAAACCGTTGTTGATTCTACACCTACGATTAACTCATATGTGTCTTTATTTAGTATGGCGCCAACTTCTGCTTTTCCTTCCTTCACAGATTGAATTAATGCATCTTCTTCCACCTCTTTAAAGGAAATGCTTTCTTCATCATTCAATGTTGTAAGGATAGAAGAACCTGTTACTTCCTCGTCCGCAATTACTATGGGAACGCTAGATCGACTCTCAAAACCAGTTAGTCCCATAATAAGCGCAAACACAATACATATTCCAGTAAAACCGAGAAACGCCCACGGATTACGTAATAGATGTTTTAGCTTAGCAAGTAAGATTGCTGTCATACCATTCTCCCCCTTTTAGGAAATGTCATTGCAGCAATCATAATCATGGCAAAACCAAAAACAGAAAGAAATAAAATATGATTACCAATTTTCCCAATAGATTCCCCTCTTAATATTGCTAAATAGGCTGACATTCCTGATCCATTAGGAGTAAAATTACCAATTAGTTCAATGACTTGGACATTTTCTCCAATTGGAAAAAAGCTACCTCCAACTAAAGCGAGTATGGACACAATGACACTTGAAAATAAATTGGTTACCGTTTCGGAATGCATTCGATAACTAATTGCTGTTAATAAGACAGTAATACCTCCAACCGAAATGGAAAATGCAATCGTTATTAAAATAAAAGCTGTTAAATCATCCCATGATACATCAAAGATAAGCCAAGCAAAACCATAAATAACGAATAATTGTATGAGCGAAAAAATTACAGCTGAACAAAGGACACCTGTAAAATAGGTCCATTTTGACATATTAGCTAGAATAATGCGCGCAAACACAAAGCTTTGCTTTTCCCGAAATGCTATAAGCCCAATTGTTGAAGCAACAAATAGTGCATTCATTACAGCCATGCCAACAGTGTAATATTCTTTTGCCGTTATAGGTTTGCTTTGCTCAAGATTTTTTTGTTGGCCTTCAACAGATATAGTAGATAAAGCTGCCTCGTTTTGATCCATTCCTTTTTCTTCAAGTAATGACTCCAAAGTAAGCTGTTGCTGAAAGCTTTTAATAATACTTTGAATAGCTCCTGCACTAAGTTGTTTCTCTTCGTTTTCATACAGTTGTAACTGTGGAGCCTGCTTACGATCTAACAAAATGTATGAAAGGTATTGATAGGAAAAATCTTCTGGAACTTCAATAACTGCAGTATACGTGTCCTCCTGCAATATTTTACTTTTTTCTTCCACACTAATTTCTTCTAACTCCATCATTTTCGAAATCTCTTTTGTATGAAAAATTGTTTTTAACGTTTGAATAGGTAAACGTTTTTCTATGTTTGCTACTGTGTCCTCCGTCAATCCCAGGTCCGTTTCAAAATCACGTTTAAATTTTTCAAATTGCTCCCTTTCTGAACTGTGCTCTATCATAGCGACTTTCGCATGCATACCTGGCGAGTCTCCATCCATAAAGTTCCCTAAAGCTGACCCTAAAATTACAATAAGAACAACTGGTAAAGCGAGAAGTAACAACAGCTCTACAGGACTTCTCCATAATAGAAGGAATTGTTTTTTAATAATTTGCCCAATCATCTGCCACTCTCCTAATCTCGCAACGCTCTACCAGTAAGATGTAAAAACACATCTTCTAATGTCGGTGTTTTTATATTGACAGAAATTAACTCGATGTTTGCCTCATCTGCCATTGCAATTAAATCTTTAAATAGATTAACCTCTTTAGAAACCATGACGGTAATCTGTTTATCCATTACATCCACACTATTTACAAGTGGATATGTTTTTAATTCATAAATAAATGGATTGGTTAGATGGCTTGCTTTAATTACGATTGATTTTTCACCAGATAGAATACGGTTTATTTCTTCCTTTGTTCCAGCTGCAATAAGATTCCCTTTATCCATGATATAAATGCGATTACATAAATACTCGACTTCTTCCATATAATGGCTCGTATAAAGAATTGTGACATTCATTTCTTTGTTTAATTGTTTTACCGTTTCTAAAATATACTTTCTCGATTGCGCATCAATCCCAACAGTCGGCTCATCCATAATAAGTAATTCTGGTTCATGTAATAAAGCTACTCCAATATTTAACCGTCGCTTCATCCCACCAGAGTATGTTTTCACTACTTCTTTCTTTCGATCTGCTAAACCAATTATTTGTAGAACGTCTTCTATACGTTTTTGTAATTGTTTTCCTTTAATCTGATAAATCCTACCAAAAAATCGTAAATTTTCTTCCGCAGTTAAATCCTCGTATAGCGCAATTTCTTGTGGTACAATGCCAGCAACTTTACGAAAAGACGTAGGGTTTTTTAAAATACTTCGATTGTCAAAGTAGACTTCCCCTGCTGTTGGCTCCACTAATGAAGACATAATAGATATAGCTGTTGACTTCCCGGCTCCATTTGGCCCTAGTAAGCCAACAATTTCACCACGTTCCATGAACATATTCATATTCTTAACTGCATACGTTTGTTTAAATTTCTTTGAAATATTTACTAATTCAAGCATAACATTCCTCCTTTTAATCATCTTATCGGTTTTACTTTCTATTTTGCAGTATCTTCAGTCATAAAATAAAAAAATAAAAGTGACGGAGGTCACTTTTATTACTCTATAAGAAATGATTTATAGATAAAAAACAAAGTTTTTCTAAAATAAATAAGTTATTCATCGTTTTAAGTTCATACTTTCATAGAAGCATTACATCGTTAAGTGATGTTTCACAGCGAAAATAGCAAGTTGCGTCCGATCTCGTAAGTTAGTTTTTTGTAAAATTTGTGTCAAATGGTTTTTTATCGTCCCAAGAGACAAATGTAATGTTTGAGCTATTTCCTTGTTTGTTTTTCCTTCCCCTACTAATCTGGTAATGAGTAATTCTCGCTCTGATAAAGGAACGTCTAATTCTGTCTTGTTTTGTTCTGTACCTTTTAGTAAACGCGGCATCACTTTAGCAGCTACCTCTTCATGAATCGTCATTCCACCACGCATACAGCTATGTACTGCATCAATCAACTTTTTTGACTCTGTAGTTTTAAGCAAAAAGCCTTCTGCCCCTTCTTTTAAAGCTGATAAAACATAGTCATCATCATTAAACGTTGTTAAGATGAGAATTTTTACAGAGGGGTTCATTTGTTTAATAATCCGAGTAGCTTCAATACCATTCATGACCGGCATTCTAACATCCATCATTACTAAGTCAACAACATGTTGTTCAACAATTTTAATTGCTTCTTTTCCATTCGCAGCTTCAAACGGTACGCTAATTTGCTCATCTTGCTGTAAAATTACTTTTAAACCTTGCCGAACAATAGCTTGATCTTCAACAACTAGAATTCGCCACATGCTTTTCAATCTCCTTTACAACGCATGGAATAGTTCCTACAACTACAAAATGCTGCTCTGTTTGATAAATATGTAATTTACCATGTATCTCCTCTATTCGTTTTCGCATGTTTGTTAACCCAAACCCAACAACAAACTGTCTAGCCTGTAAAATTCGGTTTCTAATCTCAAAAGTGACATCATCCACTGCCGATTTTCCTAACTCTACTTGTACTTCTCGATAAGAGGAATGCCGCATGACATTTGTTAAAGCTTCTTGTATCGCTCGATATAAAGTAATACTTTGCTTATTTGTAAGCGCAACTGATAGAACACCTTGCTTCATCGTAAACTTCACCATTAGCTGACTTTCTGCTTCTAACTTTCGAATAAGTTGAACAACAGATGCTACACCCTGAATCTCTTCCTGGTGTAAAGCCTTTACAGCCTCTCTTGTTTCTTTTAAAGCTTCTTTGGCCATTATTTTTAACTCTTCATAGTCACGTTCCTTATTTTGAATGGATAAAATTTCTATTTTCATCATAAGCGCTGTTAAGCGGTGTCCGACAGAATCATGAATGTCGCGAGCAATATTTGTCCTTTCCTCTAATCTCGCCTCTCGATCAGCTGAAGCATTCATTCGTTTGTTTTTTCGAAATTCGCCAAGTAGTTGCTCATACATTTGCCTTAGCTCTTGCCTTTCTGTAAAAATCCTATTTCCGACTAATATTAAACTAACAAAAAGAATATGTAATAAGATTACTTCGATTATGAAATCTTTAATTAAAATCGTGTACAAAATGGAAATTACAAAATTAACGATGAGATAGCCTTTCAGTAAATATCCTTGTAACCTAAAAGTAGCATCGACAACGAGAAAATAAAGATAAGTGATGATATAAAATTGCTCAGTCCCTACTGTCCACATGTGTAGAATTGCAATAACAGACAGGACAACATAGAAATAGATATGATGCTTTTGTAACGATAATAAGCAAAAAAAGGCAAAAGAAACTGCAAATAAACTAATGCTAAACGGTATATAATTACTATCAAACAAAATAAGCATAAGCCATAAACAACTAAACAAGCTAACCCTTCCCATAAATACCCCCACAGTTTCACTCCTCTCTCCTTCAACATGCACTTGCCACCAAGTATTAAAAAACAAAATTTAAGTGTTTGACGTTCCAGATTTCCTTATACCACAAACCTAATACTTTCAAAAACAAGCGTCTACAATCATAGTCAATCAACGACGGTAAACGGTGATTATTCTCTATAGTGTAACAGAAAAGCCAAGTTTAGAAACCATTCCATTCACTCGTCAACTTTCTGAATAAAAACTCCCCAACTTGTTCCCGTTCCTATATGATACGCTTTAGCAAAAGAACCTTGATTAAGCGCAATAGCTCCTTTATCTAATGAATTAATATATAGTAAGGGTTCTCCTAAATGTGTTTCAGCAAATGAACGGACAAATAATAGTTTGTTTTTGTATACATCCTTCTGATGATGCGAAATCGTAACATACAGCCTATCCCCATATTGATAGTCAGCTTCAACTAATAAACGACGATCTATGTTTGTCCACACATTTCCAAATCGCACATCAAGTATGTCGATACATCCACGAATGATTCCTTTATTAATTGCAGCGTTCTCTTCTTTTAAACAAGTAATTCGGTCTTCATCCCTTTTCGGTCCAACTTCTTCATAACGAATGACACCAGCAGAAAGTCTTGCAGCTGTATATGCGTAAATATCCCTTCCATGAAAAGTGTGTGACTCTCCGGATCGCGGCAATCGGTTTATTTTTTCATCAATGATTCGAACTTCTTTTATACCAATATGGCTCTTAACATGCGTCAGTGTTCCGTTATCTGGTGTTACAATATACTGGTCGCTATTTGTTTTAACAACAACACTTAATCGATCCGTTCCTACCCCAGGGTCGACAACAGAAACAAACACCGTTTCTTCTGGCCAATAGGACATCGTTTGATATAAACGGTAAGATGCTTCCCAAATATTATATGGAGAAATATGATGTGTTAAATCAAAAACTTGAATGGATGGATCCACCGATTTAGCAACACCATACATAGCACTAACCGCACCATCACTTAAACCAAAGTCTGTTTGTAATACAACATGCTTTAACATTTCTATTCCTCCAATATTTTATCATAAGGATATCTCTTTACTTATCCTACTAGAGATTACAGTTGTTACACTTTTTTCATTTAACTTATGTCTTTAAGTACCGTTTCTTATGTTTAAAAAATCTTTATGTATCATTCAGTCACTATGGCAAAAAACGATGTTTCCTAAGTACAAAAACACGCTCCCATCTCCAATTCTGGATAAGGACGTGATTATATTTACGTCATACCACCTAATTTTACAGCAGCTACTATATACAGTTTTCCAAATATGCTTACTCAAAAACTCGATCACACTTTGACATCAAGTACAGTTTGCAGCTGATACTTAGGTTACTCAAACAAAAAACGTTCCGTCGTAATCTACAAATGATTAAAAACGATGTTTAAAGAGGTCATTGTATGCCATTCAACTTTTCTACTGAACCAGTCTTGTCGTAAAATCTCTATCATAAAAAGTGGCTTATAGCTTCATTAAAACCTGTCCATCTTTCATTTTGTCAAAACATGTATTCATGCTAACAATAGCCTATTTACCCACAGAATTGCCTATTTTCTACTTACGTAATTTGAAAAGAAACAAATCTAGGTTTATAACCTACGAAAAAGCAAATATAGCATAGGGAATATTGCTTAATTAATTGAAAAATAAGAATTTTATACCATTTCCTAATAATTCCCACAAATCACTGCTGGATTATAGTATAATGAGGGGGACGGGTTATGCAGAGGGCGAAAGCAGTGAAGAAGATTTCTTCATGCTTGGCGACTGGTAATCCCTTAGAGAAAGGGGCTGAATGAATTGATACCAATTGACAAGACGATTGAACTGATGTTTTCGTTCGCAACGCTTGTATTGTTAATTGTAAATAGCCGCGAAAGCAAATAAAGCCTCTCTGCCGACGGAGTTAGTAAAGGATAATGATGACGCCACTAATGACATGATGTGCCATGCTATCCTATAGCGAAGTCGCCATAAGGATAACCCGTCGCAGGAGTCGTAAGTTGCCGCTTACGACTCCTTTGCTGTCCCCCGTCCAACTAAAAAATCACTGCATCATCTCTCTAATCCTTTCATTGCAATTCCATTTCAAACAACCAATCTTATACTATTAGCGAACAGTTACACTTATTCATACTAAACGCTAAACTAATTATTTCTTCCTACTACATTCATTATACCCTATTTTCTGACTACTAATCGACAATAAACATAAGCTATTCGTCAAATATAATTCAAAATCACCTTCCACGCTTCCACCTTATCTACAAAACGCTTTGTATATTTCCCTGGAATTGGGCTCGTTGAAGGTAGCTTAACCACATCTACTTGAGCTAAATGCTCTTGCTTAAAATACTTATTTAACAGTTGATAGGATTTCCCTCCATTACAAGCGATTAATTTGATGGCAGGATACTTATGTAATAAAGAAGGAATATCATTAGGGGTTTCATCTTTAATATTTGCATCTAAACTGCCTGCTCGATAACAAGTCCCTACCGTATCCCAAAGTGCTAAGCAATGTTTTTTACAAACCTGCAACTTTTGCGTATAATCGAATACCTTAGGTTCTTGAAGGATCGTGAACAGGATATCCCAAAACTGATTTCTTGGGTTTCCATAGTACTCTTGTCGTTGAAGTGATTGTTTTCCTGGCATGGAACCAAGAATAAGCACTTTAGGATCTTTTGGTAAAACAGGTTGAAAAGATGATAGTCTTTCCATCTTACTACCTCCTATGCATAATCTGAACAGAACCCTTAGATTATAATACTAACATCTTTAGAAAGTAGGGAAAACATGAAAGCTATTATTATAAATCAATATGGTCATGCAAACCAGCTTCAAGAACGTGATGTTCCTAAGCCACAAATAAAGGATAATCAAGTGCTTGTAGAGATGCACGCTACAAGCATTAACCCAATCGATTGGAAAGTTCGTGAAGGTTATTTAAAGGAGATGCTACCACTTGAGTTCCCCATTATCCTTGGTTGGGATGCTGCTGGTATCGTTCAAGAAATTGGTTCGAGCGTTACAAAATTTAAAACTGGTGACCGTGTATTTGCCCGTCCAGCAACAAGTGCACAAGGAACTTATGCAGAATACACCGCGATAGACGAAGATAAACTAGCGCTTCTTCCTGAAAATATTACATTTGATGAAGCAGCAGCTGTACCTTTAGCCGGTTTAACGGCTTGGCAATGCCTTTTTGACTTTGGCCAAGTCAAAGCGGATGACAAAGTATTCATTCACGCTGGGTCTGGAGGAGTCGGAACATACGCCATTCAATTTGCAAAACATGTTGGCGCATATGTAGCTACTACAGCAAGCGAGAACAATAAGGAACTTGTTGAATCTTTAGGAGCGGACAAGTTTATTAATTATAAAAAAGAAGATTTCACTGAAATCATTAAAGACTACGATTTAGTTATTGATACCATTGGTGGAGAAGTACAAGAAAAGAGCATGCATGTATTAAAAGAAGGTGGAAAATTAGTTTCCATTGTTCAACCACCAAATGAAGCTTTAGCAAAAGAATTAGGGATTACAGCTGGATTTTTATGGTTACAAGCAAATGGAAAGCAACTCGAGGAAATAGCAAAGTTAATGGAAAGCGGTCATGTCAAATCCATTGTTGGACATCACTTCCCGCTAACGCAAGAAGGAGTACAACAAGCTCACCAGCTTAGTGAAACGCATCATGCTAAAGGAAAAATCATTATAAATATGAAGTAAATATTTGATGATGTGGTCATAAACGACATGACCACATCATCTTTTTTGGCAGTATACTGCATGTGGTGGCATCCTCAATCGCAATAGAGTATAACAGTTTAAAAGCTGGTCAACAAGTCAAGTTTTTCTAATGGAAAACGAGCTCAAATAAAAAAATTGTGCCGTGAACATCACGCCAACTTATTTAAAAAAGTTCTTTTTATACCTCATGTAACGTCCATAACTTAAGTGTTCTCTTTGTTTCTATCTTTACGAACATACGTTCTTGTTCTTATGTGATTTATCCAAGTATGAAAGTAAACAGACAATTTTTTTCCTACGTTATCTTTTAAAAATAAACCTAATGAAAACAGTAAGTAGAGATGGAGCAGCACAATAATAAAAGCATTTAAATTAATAGCCAATATTTGTTTAAAAACATACATGAACCCATTCGTGTTTGTTGGTTTTCCATTTATAAATAGAAAAGCTACTAACGGTGAAGCAATAGCTAAAACAATCGATGCATAGGCAAAAGGAATCCATTGATCGCGAAAATTATGAATAATTGCAAGCAAAAACGTAGCAACAATAAAAATAACATACATAAAGACTAGTGTTGCAGACAACAAATTCAACATATATCACCTCTTTAAGCATGTACCTCACTTACTTCCTTTACAACCTTTTTTATATGGTAAGTAAGCATAAAGAAAGCTGTCGTATACGTTAAGTGACAGTGTTTTTCGTCATGGTACTCGATGATAAGCTAAGTTCCTCTAAAAGAAACTTGTACTAAAATAACTATTCATATGAAGCCCCTATATGATTCCGCGTAGATATTTTTAAAGATACTTGCAATTACTTTTAATATAAGTTATTTCCACAACATTAGCCATACTCAAGCTTCCTGTTGTTCTAAAACTTTTTCTTTTATTTTTTTGGACGTCTTGTCTTTTACGAAGAAAGCTAAGATAAGACCAAGGAAGGAAATTGCTGTTGCAACATAAAACGCCATGTTCACCCCATGTATTTGTCCTGTAACAGTTACTACTTTACCAGTACTCAAAGCCGTCACAGTCATAATTGTAATTAATAAAGCTGTTCCAATGGATGCGGCAACTTGGCGCATTGTATTCGTCATTGCTGAGCCATGTGGAATTAAACGATAGGATAATTGATTTAACCCCGCCGTCGTAGAAGGCATCATAATCATGGATATACCAAACATTCGAACTGCAAAGACGATAGTTAAATAAGTAAATGACGTATCTACAGACAGATTGGTATACAATAATGACGTAATCGTTAATAAGAATAGCCCAATGATGACTAAATATCTAGCACCAAATCGGTCAAAAATTCTTCCATTGATCGGCGACATAATTCCCATAAGTAGTGCGCCTGGCAAAATCATTAAACCAGATTCAAATGGCGTAAATCCCGCCATATTTTGCATATAGATTGGCAGAATGGTTTCTGCAGAAATTAAGCCAAATCATTCCAATGATCATCGTAATGGTAAATATTTTGTTTTTAAATACTCGAAATTCTAAAATTGGCTCTCTTAGCTTAAATTGACGTGTAATAAATAGTGCTAAAGTAATTACTCCGATAGCTAACGACACAAGCACCGATTGATCGATCCACCCACTATTACCAGCACTACTGAATCCGTAAAGTATTCCTCCAAAACCGAGGGTTGAATATACTATGGATAAGATATCAACTTTTGGATAGGTACGTTTTGTTATATTCTTCATCACAAAATACGCAATGATAACGTTCATAATAGCTAAAGGTAAAACGACATAAAAAATAGACCTCCAATCGAAATGCTCAACTAACCAACCAGAAATAGATGGTCCTAAAGCAGGGGCAAAACCAATTACAAGCCCAACCATTCCCATGGCAGTTCCTCTTTTTTCAATTGGAAACATAAATAAGAAGATGGCCATCATCAGTGGCATCATAACTCCAGCACCAGCAGCTTGAATAACTCTTCCCGTCATTAATAGAAAAAAGCTTGGTGATATGGCGCAAATAAATGTACCAACAGAAAATGTTCCCATAGCTGTAATAAATAATTGTCTTGTAGTAAAGGTTTCAATTAAAAAAGCAGTAATAGGTATCATAATGCCGTTTACGAGCATAAAAATCGTCGTTACCCATTGGGCGGTATTTTCCGTTAAATGTAAGTCTTGCATAATAGGAGGTATAGCTGTGGTAAGTAATGTCTGATTTAAAATGGCTAAAAAAGCTCCAGTAATCAGCACGATAACGATCGGTAATTTATTCATATTCTCTACTTCTTTTACGGATTGACGTACCATCCTATTCCCCCTTTCTCTTTGAAAACAACCAAATACGACTTATATAGAAAAGTATCTCTTATTCTATCATAAGTCTATTGGATAATAAATAAAGTAAAATTTCACGCAATAGAGTTATAGGAAAGGTGCTTCAACGAAGAAAAGCGGAACAGAGTGGAGATCAAAATACCGTTATTCACTCCCTTCGCTTTTTTTCTAATCAGGTTTTGAAGGGAGAATAAATACGGTACTTCATATGTTGTGGCATCTATCTCTTTATACTTCTTGCTCACGCAAACTAATATGCTCATTGGTTTTTCTTTGCGGCAACATATGGAATAAGATGTTTAGTACTATAGCTGTAACACTTCCTGCCACGATGCCATTACTTGTTAATATTTGAATGCTTTCGGGAAATTTGGCAAACAATTCAGGTACCACAGTTACACCTAGCCCCATTCCTACAGAACATGCCACAATCATCGCATTTTCCGATGATTTCATAATGACAGGACCGAGCATTTTAATTCCTTGAGAAATTACCATACCAAACATAGCAATCATCGCACCACCTAATACAGGAGTTGGAATAATTGTCGTTAAAGCGGCAATCTTAGGAATGAAACCAAGCGTTATAAGCATGACACCAGTAATAACGATAATGCTTTTCTTTTTCACACCAGTCATTTGCATCAAACCGACATTTTGAGAAAAAGCGGTGTATGGAAAGGCGTTAAAAAAGCCTCCCATTAAAATAGCTAATCCTTCCGCCCGGTAACCGTTTGCCAAGTCCTTCCCTTTGAGTTTTCGATCTGTTATATCTCCCAAGGCAAAATATACACCTGTAGATTCTACTAACGAAACGATAGCTACTAAGGTCATCGTTAAAATAGCAGACCATTCAAATGTTGGTGTACCAAAATAAAAGGGGTGCGGTAAATGAAGATAGGAAGCTTCTCGAACAGCTTGAAAATCAACTAACCCCATCATCCCAGCCGCTAATGTTCCGATAATTAAACCTACTAAAATAGCAATAGATTTCATAAATCCTTTAGCAAATCGATATAATATAATAATAAATAATAGCGTCCCAAAGGATAAACTTATGTTTACTAATGAGCCAAAGTCACTTGCTCCTTGCCCGCCCCCCATATTATTAATAGCTACAGGTATAAGCGTAATACCAATAATTGTTACAACAGAACCTGTCACCACTGGAGGAAAGAGTTTCACCAACTTACCAAATATCCCACTTACAGCAATGACAAAAAGCCCAGATACAAGAATAGCTCCATATATAGCAGTCACTCCATAACTAGAGCCAATTGCTATCATCGGACCTACCGCAGTAAAAGTACAGCCCAAAACGACAGGTAAGCCAATTCCAAAGAATCGGTTTCGTAAAACCTGTAATATAGTCGCTACACCACACATTAAAATATCAATAGCAACAAGATACGTTAGTTGAGCTGACGTTAAGCCAAGTGCATCACCTACAATAAGTGGTACTAAAATAGCCCCTGCATACATTGCTAATAAATGTTGTAGCCCTAAAGCAGCATTCTTCATGTTAGTTTTCCTCCTCTAAAAAGGTGACATTTCCGTCTGATAAATGTGCTATTCTGGCAAGGGACTCTACTCGATAACCAGCGTTACGAATGGATTTTCCACCATCTTGAAAACTTTTTTCAATTACAATACCTATCCCAGCAATCGTTGCTTTAGCTTGCTTTAAAATATCAATCAAACCAAATACGGCTTGTCCATTAGCTAAGAAATCATCAATAATGAGAACTGTATCGTCCTGAGTTATAAACGTTTGCGAAATTGAAATTTCATTTGTTTCTTGCTTGGTGAAAGAATGGACTTGTGCAGAATAAAGATGATCCGTTAATGTTAGAGATTTACGTTTTCTTGCAAACACAACAGGTACCTTTAAAACTAAACCCGCCATCACGGCAGGAGCAATTCCTGAAGATTCCAAAGTCAATATTTTCGTTATCCCAGCAGCTGCAAATCGATCAGCAAATTCTTTTCCAATCTCCTCCATTAAGGCAGGGTCAATTTGATGATTTAAAAAAGCATCCACCTTTAAAACCGTGTTGGATAATACTTTTCCTTCTGCTAAAATAGTCTGTTTTAAACGCTCCATGATGATAAACTTCCTTTCCATGTCAATATGCATACAAGATTTTCATTTTTAAAAGGTGGACTTCAATGAAGCTTTTATGCAGTTAAATAAGTCCAATTAGGAAAGGAGTGCTATACGGTAAATCTGCATATTTTCCGATTATGAAAAAACTCGAAAATCCGCTTCCGTCAACCTAACTATGAACGGAAACTGATTTTCGAGTTAAAAGAGAAACGATCGTATTTTGCATAAGAAAACTTCACGTGATGGCGAAATGCGAACACTTTTCTTACAGTGTAAAATACAATCTATATCAGTTATTTTCATAGTCGGTTTATTTACGGTAAACCGGTAGAAACTCGCAAGCCTTATCCCTGCTATTATATGAAAATCGTATTTATTTGAATGTAATTAGTATAGCACGTCACCGTGAATAAACAACCCGCAAATAAATAAAACTAACATTACTATTTTTCTGATATTTTTTCTAACTTTTCTCCAAAAATTCTAGCCGATTTCCGAATGGATCACTAACGTAGAAGCGTTTATAATTTGGCCATCGCTCGTCTTCCAAATAAGCTACATCGTGGTCTTGTAAATATTGTTTTAGCTCATCTAAATGTTTTACGTAAATAGCAGGATGTGCTTTTCTTGCTGGCACAAATGGTTCTTCCACACAAATATGTATGTGAACATCACCTGATTGAAGCCAAATTCCGCCATTTTTTTGTAAATTCTCTGGTTTATTCATTTCTTTAAATCCTAGAACATGAACGTAAATTGCCTTTGCTGTTTGTTCCTCATCTTTTGGTGCTGTTAATTGAACATGATCCAATTTTTCATAATAAAATGCCATCTTATCCCCTCCCTGTTTTTAGTATAAGGGGAAATGACATCGCTTGCTAATACCGTTTTACTATCACATGATATAATGACTAATTATGATGTTTGTTTTTAATGCTATTAAGAGTTACTTTCCGAAAAAAAAGAGAACTCCACTTCTTTTCAACGTACGATTCAAGCAAAATCAACTGTTTTTCCGAAGCCAATCGAAAGAGCTTTCGCATAAATCCCCCTTGCTACAGCTAAGTCAAAGTAAGCCGTACCGACGGATTTAAAAAAAGTGATTGCCTCATCAGATCCGCGAATAATATGCTCCTGTCGAATCCGTTCATTTAATTCCGCAAACACCTTGGAAAAATCCCAATTACTTTGACTAACAGCATAAATCAGTTCTCCCGCTTCTTCTTTTGCACTATCCAAATCGTCTACTACGATTTGATCAGCTCTTTTAATTGTTTTTACATCTACCTCTCTCATTGTAGGAAGAAAGGAACCTACCCCGTTACTATGTGTGAATATCTTCACCAGTAAACACCTGATGAAGCTTTTAATTAAGGATACCATTCAACGGGTATTATCATTCTTTGCATCCTTTAAGAGAATTGCTAATACCAACTAATCCCAAATGCTTAGAGCAACTTCCGTCCTTTCAGCTCAACTCAAAATTAACACTTTCAATTTTTATTAAATTAACCAGCTTCACTAATGCCAGTTAATTATTAAAAACGATATTTACTTAAGATATTTTTTCTCAATGTTTTGCACGGTTAAACTTATCATTTAATATCCCTACAAGAGATGCCGACATAATAATTAAACCACTTAAAATAGTCGCAAACTGAATATTTATGTACTCTATTAAAAATCCAAAAATGTAGTAACCGATTGGTAAAAATAAAAGACCACCAAACATTTGCAGACTTGTTACACGACCGAGATATTCTTCTTCAATTAATTCTTGAACGGTACTATCCCATATAATTACAAAAGATGTAATGGAAAAACCTATACCAAACATAATTATTAAAGACATTAGAAAATAATTTGAAAATGACAAAAACAATATTAATAGTCCCAAACTAAACATAAATATATAGTATTTTTTAAAGCTCTTGGAAACTTCTGATTGTTTACTAATTAACCATGCCCCTAAAAATGCCCCTAGCGCCATACTACTTAAAAACCAACCAAAACTTTCAATTCCATTGAAATATTCATTTGCATAAATTGGAAGGATGATAACATCAAATGAAGCGACACCTATGTTAACTATGGAACCAATCAAGATACTTAAACCTAACCACTTATGTTTAAATAAGATTTGAAATCCTTCCTTAAATTGTAGGAACATTGTTTTTTTAAATTCTGATTGTGGTTTTTTTTCTAATGAAATTAATACAAAGGTAAAGGCGGCAAGCAAAAATGATAAACCATTCATTCCAAAGGCTATAAATATGCCAAAAGTCGCAATTAAATAGGCGGCTAAAACAGGTCCCACCATTTCCAGTACTTGTTGTGCCATCGATCTATAGGAATTCGCTTTAACTAGATGTTGTCTATCAACAATACTCGGCAAAATCGCTTTTAATGTTGGTCGATATAAAGTGTTCAATGCTCCCAAGAAAAAGCTAAGTAAGTAAATATGCCAAATGAGTATATTTCCACTTAATATTAGATAGGTAATAAGTAAAAGGGCAAGACCCCTCATTATGTTAATGACTACAATCAGAAATTTTTTAGGGAGTTGATCTACGAGCATGCCACCAAAAAGAAGAAGAAAGAGTTGAGGTATAATAAACATACTTTGAGTTGCACTGATGTCACTTGCTTGACCATCCAAGTAGATAATTAGAAAAGGCAAGGAGGTTGAAAATAAAGCAATCCCTGTAAATGAAATGATTTGGCCACTAAATAACATAGTGAAGTTTTTATTTCTCCACATTTTTCACCCCTCCTGATGATATTCTATTACAAATATATATATTTGTATAACATTATATAATCTTTCTATTCTCAAAAATATAAATAAAAATGAATTAAATCTATACTTCGTTTATTATATGTTATAAATTGAGGGGAAAAATTTAGGTGGTGATTTATAAAAAATATTTTTTTATTAATTAACTTAGGCGATCATAAATGCCAATAGAAATTCCAACTAAACATGTTCATAGAAAAAAGGGATGCTCCTTTTGTAGAATAAAGTTAGCACACAAAATTCACAGAAAAGAGGGCTTCCCTTTGAACGGTCTTGGTAACGATAGTGTAAAAAGTTTTTTTGTAAATGAATACACTTTCCAATTAAAAAGAAGATCATTTATGCAAAAACCATCAGAAATTTGGAAAGAGAATGTCGTACTGTAGAAGATGTTCCAGACAGGTAGTAGATCTCGTGCTACAGTTAACAATATTAGCAGATTTCATGACAGATTTGGCAGTTTGTACTACTAGGATGGATTTATTTACTCCCCATTCGATTAATTTATCCTTAAATGCGAAAGTTTTTTCTAATATACGATTATATCAAATAATTTCTTTAACAGAAGCAATATCTGACGATACATCCGCACTTGGCATATATAAATCGGAGCCATTGAACGTTGGAATATGTATAACTGTCCGATGCGGATTTTTAATCATTGCATTATTTTTTGCTTGTAACCCTTGCTTCAAATCTTTTATTGCATCGAGCATGAAATAATTTTCTCGTATTTCTTTTTTCGATAAAATTAACATATAGGATTCTTTTCCGCTTATTTCTTAAAAATTCCTTTTAATACGAAAGCAACATTAGCAGGCCTTTCAGCTAGTCTTCGCATATTATAGCCGAACCAATCATCGCCATAAGGCATGTATACACGTACTTTGTACCCTTCTTTTAGTAATTGTTTCTGAAGCTCAAGTCGAATTCCATAAAGCATTTGAAACTCAAACTGCTCTTTGGAAATTTGATATGTTTGTTCCAGTTCTTTTGTATAAGTAATGATCTCATCATCATGAGTAGCTACTGCCGTGTAATTACCATTTAACAAGTTCTGCTTAATAATTTTTTTATAATTCTTATCTACATCTGATTTATTAGGAAAAGCAACTTTTTCTGATTCCTTATATGCCCCCTTTACTAATCGCAAGTATGGGTTATATGGATTTAATGCTTCTAAATCTTCTTCTACTCGGTATAAATAGGCTTGCAATACAGTTCCTACATTATCATACTCCTGTTTAAGACTCGTAAAAATATGTAACGTTTTCTCTAATCGTGCATAGTCTTCCATATCTATCGTAACAATAACATCATTTTCTTTACCTGCTTGTAATATTTTGTGCATATTATCCATCACAAGCTCATGAGATATATCTAACCCAAGTGAAGTAAGCTTTAAAGATAATTCGGATTGTAAGCCTTCTTTAGCAATTACTTCAATTGCTTTGACACATTCCTCCGCAGACTGTTTAGCCTCTGATTCACTATCTATAAACTCCCCTAGGTGGTCTACAGTGACAACAAAACCTTTTTCATTTAAAGCCTTTATTTTTTGTGCAGCTTCTTGAATATTTACCCCTGCGACAAAACGTGAAGCTCCAAAACGAAAGCCATATTTTTTTGCTACTTTTGTTAAAGTTTTATTATTAGATAGAAACAAAAAGAAATTTCGCATTATTTGTTCCATGAACTTTCCCCTCCCGACTTTCTCTAAGCTTTGGTTGCTATCATTTTATATTGTATATAGGGAAGTATAAAATTTTAGGATTTATCGTATAAGAAAAACGACAGCACTTTTCGCCATTGAGACTGGCGTTTTCTAATAACGAGATAGCGTCAAGTCAATTGCCTTATTCTGTTTGTAGTTAAACTATCTCCCTCTGTTTTTATGCATAAACAGAGGGAGATGTGACTATTCATTTTAGCAAGAATGCCCTATTTACTTTAAGAACTAAAACATTTCTGAAGTTGTTTTACCTTGCATATGATGTATCAAGTAGTCTGGTCCTCCTGCTTTGGAATCCGTTCCAGACATATTAAATCCACCGAATGGCTGATAACCTACAATTGCTGCTGTGCAGCCACGATTAAAGTAAAGGTTTCCAACATGAAAATCTTCTCTCGCTTGTTCAAGATGAGCACGATTGTTTGTAATAACAGCGCCAGTCAGACCATACTCGGTATTATTTGCAATTTCAATTGCTTCCGTAAAATCTTTAGCCTTCGTAAGGCCAACAACAGGGCCAAATATCTCTTCTTGCATAATCCGACCTTTCGAATCCACATCGGCGAATACGGTTGGCTTTATAAACCAACCTTTGCTATCATCACCTTCACCACCGGCGATTAACTCTCCTTCCTGCTTACCAATATCAATATACCCCATTATTTTATCATATGCGGCTTGGTCAATAACCGGCCCCATATAATTTGCAGAGTCTACTGGATCACCTACCGTTAACGCCTCTGTTAACTCTACAACACGGGTTTTCACATCTTCATACACGTCCTCATGAATAACAGCCCGAGAACAAGCAGAACATTTTTGTCCAGAGAAACCAAAAGCAGATTGAACAATGGACTGGGCGGCCAATTCTAAATCAGCTTCACGGTCGACGACGATGGTATCTTTTCCACCCATTTCAATAATTGTTCGCTTCAGCCACTTTTGACCTTCATGTACCACAGCAGCTCGTTCAAAAATACGTGTCCCAACTTCACGAGAGCCTGTAAAGCTTACAAAACGTGTTCGCGGATGATCCACTAAATAATCCCCAACGTCTTTGCCTGACCCAGGAATAAAATTGATCACACCAGCTGGAAGACCCGCTTCTTCGAGCACTTCCATAAATTTATAAGCGATTACAGGTGTAGCACTAGCCGGTTTTAGCAACACTGTATTCCCAGTTACCATAGCAGCAGCAGTTGTACCTGCCATAATGGCAAATAAGAAGTTCCAAGGTGAGATAACAACACCAACACCGAGTGGGATGTAGTGAAATTGATTATGTTCAATAGGACGACTATTTATTTTAATACCGTCTTTTAATGTAAGCATTTGCCTTCCATAGTATTCCAAAAAGTCAATCGCTTCCGCGGTATCAGCATCTGCTTCCTTCCAAGGTTTGCCACCTTCTTTCACTAAGTGTGCAGTAAATTCGTGCTTTCTGCGACGAATAATGGCAGCTGCACGAAATAACAAATCAGCGCGAAACTTTGGATCTGATTTACGCCATGATGCGAATGTTTCATCTGCTGTTTGCATTGCTTTTTCTGCTAACGCTTGATTTGCTTTGGAAACATAACCAACAACTTCATCTTTATTTGCAGGATTTAGAGAGATAATTTTTTCTTCTGTCGTAATTCTCTCTCCACCAATAATTAACGGATATTCTTTTCCAAGATCTTGTTCAACTTTTTCCAAGGCTTTTACCATTTTCTGCCTATTTTCTTCAACTGTAAAATCTGTAAATGGTTCATGTTTGTAAGCTACTACCATACAAAAACCTCCTTCAATATTTTCGCCACTCTACAGGAAGCGTTTTCAAATGTTGCAATTTGTTCAACCATAATTTAACTATTATTAAGCGCCGCATCCCCCTTCAGCAATGAATTACTAAGTTTTACTACAAGTCAGCTTCCCATAACTGCATTTGAACACATACTAAATTGCAAACGATAGTAATTTTCACACAATTTAACGCGAAACTATTTAAGTATTACTTAAATTATGGTTAACTAAATTATAAGATAGTTTCATCTTTTTCGTCAACCGATTCTTAGAGAAGAAAGCTCATTTTATAAATAGCGTGTTCACATATACCTTTCATTGGTATAAAAACGCTTTTATTCTCTAAAGTTAAAAGGTATATCTTATAAGAAATGGTGTGGAGGAGGGCAAACGATGCAACTGACAACACATATAGGAAAAAGAATAAACGAGCTGCGAAAGAGAAAAAAATTAACGTTAAAAAACATCTCTGAGCAAACCGGGCTATCAATTAGCTTCTTATCACAATTAGAGCACGGAAAAACCTCTGCTACTTTAGAGTCACTTAAAAGAATTTCAGAATCACTTGATGTAAACCCGAGCTATTTTTTCTCAGAAACAGATGATGACTCGCGTTCTACAATTACTAGAAATACGGTAGACACAGCAAACTTGACAGAAAATAGATTTATTTATAAAAGTTTATCAGGAGGCATGAAAGATCCCGCGTTTATTCCAAATTTAATTATTCTCGATCCTGGTGCAAATCGTGGTAATAACTTTTCTCATAAGGGGCATGAATTTTTATTTGTCCTAGAAGGCACCTTAACCATTGAAGTAAATAATTGTGTGAATGTTTTACAGCCATATGATTGTGTATTTCTTGACTCTTCTAAACCACATTATTGGTTTAATAAGACAGATAAACCGATAAAATTTTTATGCATTTCGACAAACGATTAATTCTATGGAAAAAATCGGCGGCATATCGAGAAATTTTTATGGAGAAAGTCTTCGTTTAACTTTCCTATCGTGTAAAAAACGGAGAGCGTCGGGGAATTGATAGGAGCGTTGCTTTATTTACACTATGTTCTGCTATCATCCACTTTCACGCAGGGATAATACCTTCACTACTAGGAGGCGAAGTAAATGGTGGCTTCCTACTTTTTTCGGCTATTGCTTTTACTACTTAGAACCTTCGTACAAACGGATCCTACTGCCTAAAATATCCAGTTCAAACTGTCCGAGGAAGGTTAAGAAAACTTGTTGTTATCGCCAAATATTTATAGCGAAAGCAAGTTTCCTTATAACTATAAACCTTCCTATAGTAGAAAAACGCCACGGATGGAAGTTTGACTGGATTTACAATTGGTTATCAATAAAAATAGTTAGTACACGTGCAGGTTCATTATTGACTGGAATAAATAAATGAGGTTTATCCCCTTTAAAATAAGCGCTATCCCCTTGTTCCATATAATGTTTTCTACCTTCATAACGCAAATGAATCGCACCTTCCAATACATAGATGAATTCATCTTGAGAGTGAGTATAAGACTCTTCCCTTACATTCATATCCCTCGGCGTAACATATACAATTGTCGGTTCAACGCCTGTGAATGGAGATCGGTTCGCCAACAATTCATAGGAATACCCCATATTGTCGTCCCCAACTTTAAATTGCCGTTTATTAGAAGGAAGTAAGACGAGATCACGATCTTCTTGGTCATCTAAAAGCCATGATAGTGGCACGTTTAACGCTTCACTTATTTTAGATAAAGTAGCAATTGCTGAAGCTGTCTGTCCGTTTTCTATTTTCGACAGTAAACTTTTGGATATACCACATTCATCTGCGACCTGTTGTTGCGTTTTCTTCGCGCGTAAACGCATTTGCTTTACTTTTGCTCCAATGTTATTCAGATTTATAGCAGCTCGCTCCTTCCATGTATAACATTTCTTTTCTCAAATTTTTTATTAGTGGATTTCAATTATTTAAAAATGTTCTTTTATCTCCCACTTATTGTTCGTAGTCTTAAAAGAGCTTGGGTTATGTATAAGCCCTAAAACACCTAAGACCTGTGAACAAACTAGGTATATAGGTGCTATCGTCTCGAATAAGATTTGTTCAGCCCGCATTCTTTCAAATTTTGCAAGCGTCTTGTTGTAACTTTTCTATTGGCATAAATGATACATAAATATATTTAATCATAGAATAGAAGAAAATTGTCGTCAAATATTTGTATGTGTCTAGTTTTTCTCAACTAATTATAAACACTATATTTTTCACTCTATTCTAAACACTTTTACTGGCGTTCATACAATAATTGTTTTATAAAAAGCACAAGCGTCGTAATGTAGGTAGTGACAACTGCGGAAAAACACTATACTTTCCATGTGCCCAAGCTCAGACTCCACAAAAAAGCAGGATATTATCAAAAATCTTAGCTATTCTACAGCACAAAAAAAGAAGGTTAAGTGATCCGCTAAATTACCTGCGGCCACTTAACTTTCTTTTAGCGTACTTAAATTAATTCATACACTCTAGCTTCATACGGTTTTAAAGTTATCTGTTCCAACGAGTTAGACGCGTCAGCTTTATAATTGGCTAAAAGCAGTTTTCCTTCTTTAGATGTAATCGTTTTTGGTAATTTAAAGGTGGTTTTCTCAGCAAATAGATTCGTTAATACAAGCATTTGTTGATTATCCAACGTTCTCGTATAGGCATAGACTTGGTCATGATCCTCCAAAATAAGATCATAACGTCCGTAGATGAATACATCATTTTCTTTTCTTATTTGAATCATTTTACGATAATAATGGTAGATCGAATTAACGTCTATTTGTTGCTGTTCCACATTAATTTGTTTATAATTTGAATTTACCTTCAACCACGGCGTCCCCGTTGTAAAGCCAGCGTTGGCTTGATTATTCCATTGCATTGGGGTTCTCGAGTTATCACGACCATTTTTCCAAATAATTTCCATGATTTCCTCATGACTTTTTCCATTTTCCAGTTCTTCCGCATACATATTTTTAATCGATACATCATTATAATCGTCAATAGAATCAAATTGAACATTAGTCATACCAATTTCTTGACCTTGGTATATAAAAGGCGTTCCTTGCATTAAAAAATAAAGTGTGGCAAGACACTTTGCCGATTCTTGCCAGTAAACTCCATCATCACCCCACGTCGATACGGAGCGGGGCTGATCATGATTTTCTAAAAATAAAGCATTCCAACCATTCCCCTCTAAACCTTTTTGCCATTTTGTCAATGTTTGTTTTAAAGCGTGCACATCTAAGCCACCTGTAACACTTTTCCCCCACAAGTCCAGATGTTCGAATTGAAACACCATATTAAATTTACCTTGTTCTTCACCAACCCATAAGTGAGCGTCATCGATGGTAACCCCATTTGCTTCACCAACAGTCATAATATCATAGTTTGAAAAGGTCTCCTTTTTCAATTCTTCTAAAAAATTATGAATACCAGGTTGGTTCATGTGACCTGCAAAAGAAGGTACATATTTTTTATTATCTGGATTTGGGAGATCAGGAAAACCAGGCGCTTTTTTTATATGTGAAATAGCATCTACACGAAAGCCATCAATACCTTTATCTAACCACCAGTTCACCATATCATATAAACTTTTACGTACAGTAGGATTTTCCCAATTTAAATCCGGTTGCTTTTTAGAAAAAACATGTAAATAATAGGCTTTTGTTTGTTCATCATATTCCCATGCAGAACCGCCAAAAATAGAAGCCCAATTATTTGGCTTTTTCCCATTTTTTCCTTCATGCCAAATATAATAATCTCGGTATGGATTATCCGTTGATGATCTTGATTCAATAAACCACGGATGCTCATCAGATGTATGGTTAATCACTAAGTCCATAATTAATTTCATTCCACGTTGATGAACTTCAGCTAATAATAGATCAAAATCTTCCATCGTTCCAAACTCAGCCATGATTGCTTGATAATCACTAATATCATACCCGTTATCATCGTTAGGTGATTGGTAAACAGGGCTTAGCCAAATGACGTCCATTCCCAAGTCCTTTAAATAATCGAGCCTTTGAATGACACCGGGTATATCGCCAATGCCATCCCCATTTGAATCCATAAAGCTACGTGGATAAACTTGATAAGCAGTTGCTTCTTTCCACCAAATTCTTTTCATCGCTGTCTTCTCCTTCTTACCTTTTCTACATTTCTACTTCATAATTAAATTCCCTTTATATGCTGATGGTGACATCTACGCCAAAATGATCAGAAATAATGGGCAAATTCATTCCATTAAAAATCACTTGCGAACGAATAACTTCAACCTTCGCAGAAGAAAAAATATAATCAATTCGTTTATTCGTATGACTATCTTGCCAACCAGCAATATCACCACATACTGTAATGCCTGCATCTTTTTCTTTCGCTAACTGATAAGTGTCATAATACCCTACATGTTGAACATAATCATACCCTTCATTCTCTAATGATGCTTCATTGTTAAAGTCACCTACTAAGAAATGAAGCCGATCCTTAGGGACGGACTTGACTAGTCGATCGATTTGCCTTTTAAAAGGTTCTACGCTATCGTTCCACCAGCCCATATGACAGGAATAAAAGTCCACTTCTTTTCCGTTTATATCTATTGTCATACCAACCACTTTTCGAGCCTTCCAATAAGAGGTATCTTCACTTTCACTCACAAAGAATGATTGTCCATTAACTACCTTATGCTTTGTTAATAAAGCGACTCCTTCTTCAAATCGATCATAAGCAATATGTGCATAGTCCCAAATGAATGCATACGTTGACCCTAATGCTTGCAATTCTTTTTGCAGCAATAAAATAAAGTTATCTGCTCTCATGTTCTTACTCACTTTTTTTGCTGTAATGGTTTGATTTACTTCCTGCAACGCAATAACGTCATAGGATAGATGATGAATTGTTTCTGCTAGAATAGAGAGCTTATCTAGTTGCGAATCTTCTAGCCAAGAATGGCAATTTAACGTTAATAGCCTCACGATCTATCCTCCAAATAATCAATCACTTTCGATTTCAATACATCTGCTTTCGGGCCATATATTGCTTGAATACCTGTCCCTCTAACTACTAATCCCATAGCGCCTGTTTTTTTCCAATCTGCTTCTGACGCTACTTGTTCTACATCTTTCAACGACACACGTAATCTGGTCATACATGCATCTACCTCATCAATGTTTTCTTTCCCACCTAACATGTTTACAATAGCGACTACCTCTTCATCTCCTTGAAAGGATCCGCCTTTTTCCACTTCATCATCTGAATAATTACCAGCGCGGCCTGGTGTTGCTAAATTCATTTTTTTAATGAACAAGTAAAACAGAAAGTAACTACATACGAAGAACACAATACAGGTGAGTACAAAGTTGATAACATCTCCTAAAAGCCCTGCATTTATAGCCATTGGTAACCTGGTAAAAAATTCAACTAAGCCAAATGAATGTAAGCGTAAATCAATCAAATCCACGATAGCAAAGCTCAACCCTGCTACGATAGCGTAAACAAAGTAAAGTAAGGGAGCTGCAAACATAAACATAAATTCAAGTGGCTCTGTTACACCAGTAATAAACACAGCTATACCTGCTGAAAAGAACATCGATTTATATTTTACACGTTTGTCTTTATCCACATTACGATACATTGCTAAAGCAGCACCCATTAACACAGCGGTGGATAAAATCATTTGTCCCATTTTAAACCTTGCCGGTGTTACATCTTGCATTAATTGATGATAAGCTGTTGTATCACCATTAGCTTTTAAATTTACTAAGTCAGATATCCAAGCTAACCATAGTGGATCTTGTCCAGCTACGATTTCACCTGCTGTTGCACCTGTTAAAACGGTATAGGTGCCACCTAATTCCGTATAATTAATTGGAACAGTTAACATATGATGTAGGCCAAACGGAAGCAATAATCGTTCAAGCATTCCCATCGTAAAAGGAGCTAAGAATGGTGCAGCATCTTTTGAATTTGCTAACCAGACTCCGAAATCATTAATTAACCCTTGAATAAAAGGCCATACAACTGACATAACAAGTGCGATGATAACAGACCAAATAATCACTACAAACGGGACGAACCTTTTCCCATTAAAAAAAGATAATGCTTGTGGTAATTTGCTGTAATTATAATAGTTGTTATAAATGATCGCTCCGACAAACCCGGAAATAATACCAATAAATACTCCCATATTTAACGCTGGGGCACCTAATATGGTTGTAAAGTAATTATCTACTATGAGGTCGCTTCCAAATAAAGAATGAACGGTAGCTTTTGCATCGGTAAACATGTCATTTGTTACACCAAAAACAGCACCTGTAATTCGGTTAATTAAAATAAAGGCGAGGAGTGCAGCAAAAGCTCCACCAGCTCTTTCTTTTGCCCAAGCACCACCGATAGCAACTGCAAATAATATATGTAAATTATTTATAATTGCCCAACCTATATCTTCCATTACTCGTCCAACTGTAAGGAAAAAATAAATATCCCCAGACATGCCTAAAACTTTTCCTAAAGAAATCATGATACCAGCTGCAGGCATCACAGCCACTACAACGAGTAAAACCTTTCCTAATTTCTGCCAAAAATCAAATGAAATTACATTCTTCATGCTGTCTTCCTTTCTCTATTGTAATAAAAAACCTAAAAGGTGCAATCGTTTTCTACAACCGTTTTCTTTTACACCCCAAGATAATATTTTGTATATACTACAACATCCAATGTATTTAAAACAAAATAATGAATGCTCCAATAACAATTCAGCACAAATGTTGCGCAAACGATTGCGCTTAGTACATTAACATCATATAAGATAAATTAAAATCGGTCAATACCAAATAGATTACTTTTTTACTAATTTGCAGTGCGACATAGAAAAAGAAGGCTAGTCGCCAAATCTTTATGACGAAAGCCTTCATTTTGTTATACTAACATGTGTATTTTCTATTGTGGAACAAAACATAGAAATATATCATATTAAAGCTCTTAACTTCTAGTTTCCTATGAAAGTTACTCTTCTTTGCACGTCATAGCATCTATTTCAACTTTACATCGTGGAGCTGCTAAAGCTACTACATACACCATCGTAGTACACGGCAAATGATCACCAAGAAAATCATGAGTCACTTTTTTTCGAGCTTCTGTATCTATATTTTCTACTAGATAAAATACCAATTTCGTAATATCTTTTATTTCCATATTAGCTGCAACTAAATTATTTTCTATATTTTGAAACGCCAATCCCATTTGCTCTAATGCACTTTCTGGAACATTTCCATCTACACACATACCTTGTCCAGAAATAGTTAACCACCTCATTGGGTTTGAAATTTCGATTTGATGCACATAGGGCGCTACAGGAGATGAACATTTTTTGGATTTCTAGCTATTTTCAAAACAATCACTCCTAGTAATATCATACCGTTTCGTTAGAAAAAGCTTTATACTGTCTTTTTATAATCGTTTGCTTGTGAAGCTACTGTTTTACTTGGTAATTTCTTGCCAATTTTATCTTGAATAAATAAAGCCGCTTGTTGCATTTTATCTTCTTTAATGCCTGTTTTTATACCTAGACCGTGTAACAAATAAAGTACATCATTTGTTGCCACATTTCCTGCCGCACCTCTTGCGTAAGGACAACCGCCTAAACCTCCTACAGAACTATCAAAACGAGTGATTCCATATCGTAGAGACGTTAAAATATTTGCTATCGCCATCCCTCTTGTATCATGAAAATGCATGATTAACTGCTCCGAGCTAAACTCAGTCAACATCCGTTCCAAGAGGGCTTCAACTTGTGAAGGGACTGCTGTTCCAATTGTATCTCCTAATGAAATGGCATCTACACCATCTTCCATTAGCTGATTACATACACGAATAACTTGTTCAGGGTCCACTTTACCTTCATAAGGACAATCGAAAACCGTTGACACATAACCAGTCACATATTTATTGGCTTGCTTTGCTTCTTTAATTACTTTACGCAATACTGGATATGTTTCTGAAATAGATTTATTAATATTTTTTTTATTATGTGTTTCACTTACTGACATGAATATGGATGCTCCATCAATCCCGACTTCTAATGCATGCTCTAAACCTTTTAAATTTGGCACAAGTGCAGAATAAAAGACGTTCTTATTTCGTTTTATTTTTCTCCCTACTTCTTGAGCATCCCTCAGCTGTGGGATCCATTTTGGATGAACAAATGAAGAATATTCGATCTCGCCAACCCCAGACTCAGACAGCATATTGATCCATTTAACCTTATCGTCCGTTTCAATAAACGCTTCCTCATTTTGTAACCCATCTCTTGGCCCTACTTCTTTAAGCCGAATATAGTTAGGATAATTCACTTTTCTCCCCCTCTCATAAAATCCGTGCTTTGCTAAACAACTTCCAATAGCATCCAAAACAATGATTCACTCCTGTGTACTTTGGAATTAATCAATAGGTACATACGAAGCTAAGTTAGAATGCGCTTTCAATCCATAATATGAGATGACGACGATGTTGTTATTTTCTAGTATAAAATTCACATGTATTCGAGTATGTTTATTTTTATTCAACATTGTTGAATAAAGTATATTACAAAAATTCAGGTATCGTCAACCCGTTTTATGATCTAACTTTTAAAGACATGTCGCAACGTATACTATTCGTAAAAATTCATACATTCACTTTTCTTCTTTTCAGAAATATATTTTCATGATAAAATTACTTCAAGTTTTTAGAGGAATTAGCTTATGTCAAGAAGGTGTAATAACGACTTGATACATGCAAACTCAACATGAAAAACCTTGTTAGAAAGATTTTGTTTTCCTTATACTATAAACAAAAAAATCTTATACACTTCTATAGGGTAAAACACACCGTTATTCCTCTTACATTTTCAATGCTTTACTTTTACTCTCAATAATGAGCAGCAGCGTTAACACACGGTGTCTCAGTCAAAAAATTCATCCAAAACAAACCTATAACAATGACAACGGTTACCTTTTTCTAATCGCATTCCAAAGAAAATTACTTATTTATTCCACATTTTTCACATAATACTACCGTCTCCATCCATTAAAATAGATCGTAAAGTTCATAATTTTTGACAAGGGTAAGCTAGATTTCCAATAAGCCTTGTTCAAATAACATAATTGTATGAAATAATTGTTTGGACAAACAAGAAAGTGGTGACAGTAGTGGAATTACTTAGCCTTCAAGGATTAGCACATATTGTAGGTGTTCCACCATCCATTCTGGCAACATGGATAAAACAATTTGCCATGTATGTACCTAAAGCACAGGAAGAGGATGAAAATTACTATCTTCCTGAAGCAATTGATGTTCTAAAATACATTAAACAATGTAAACAAGCGCAGTATAGTTTTACGGAAATTGAAAATTTATTACTATCTGAATTCACAAGCATAGAAAATAAATCAGCATCAACTGTTTATCAGACAGAAGACAAAGAAACGATTCGTTGTATGATGCAAACCATTGGTTTGACTGTAACGAACATGAATCAACTTACCGAATCATTTCATGCGTTAGAACACAAGTATAAAGAACAAACACGAGAATTAAACACATTAAAAAAACAAATAGAGCTACTCCATAGCAAACAAATTCAATGACCTTTTCCATTAATTCTGTTTAAAAGGAGGAAAAACTATGTTTAAACCTGATACAAAAACAGCTAAGCCAGGTGATATTATCGAATTTAAAAGAGAGGATGTACTTTTACAAGGAAAAGTACTACCTTCAAGCTGTAAACAAAGTATCATTGTCGATATTTCAAAAGCACAGAATTTAGCTGAGTTAAACAACGGTTATTCTACTACTGTTGTAGCTCATAAAAATTACCGTGTTATTGGATAACATGTATCGTTTTCTTTTCCCGTTCAATGTCTAAAATGAAGGACCTTATAACATCTATGTTCGTGATAAAATGTGGCATAATGTATGTACTTAATTGACGTTAGAATGCAGACACCTTACCGATCGCAAGTTGAATCGTAATTTGTAGAATTGCTTTTAAATCATGTATAATTGTGTAGACAGTTATACATGATTTTTTGTTTGCTTATCCTATGTTTAAAAAAGGAACGCATCATGTAAAGCCTATCAATTAACTATATTAGCTACATTCTTCTCTATTTTTATACACTTTGTAAGCTTTGGCATAGGATTTGCTTTAATAAAAAAACAGGACTGTTGATGAACTGAAGGAGGAACTTACTATGGAATTTAATCACGTTACAGTAATTTATGAAGAAAATATCGCTATCTTGACCTTAGATTCACCACCAGCTAACGCCCTATCCTCAGCAATGATTACAGAATTACGCACCATGTTAAAACAATTTCAAGACGATTCCAATGTACATGCTATTATTTTAACTGGAGCAGGCAAATTTTTTGCTGCTGGGGCTAATATTAAAGAGTTTGTACCAGCAATGGGAAATTATCAAAAAGGAATGGATATGTCTAAAGCGGGACAGGATTTATGCAATGAATTGGAATTTATGACAAAGCCGGTAATTGCAGCAATAAATGGACCAGCACTTGGCGGAGGTTTAGAAGTAGCAATGGGCTGCCACTTCCGAATCGCATCTGAAAAAGCAACAATTGGCTTACCTGAAGTAAAACTTGGACTTGTCCCATCATTCGGCGGGACACAACGTCTTTCACGAATCACTAGCGTAGCTACTGCGTTAGAATTAATTCTTACCGGAAAACATATAGACGGCGATAAAGCACTAGAGTTAGGTATTGTTCAAGCAAAAGTTTCTAGTGACGAGCTAATGTCAACTGCGAAGACAATTGCCCGTTCTTTTATAGAAGGAAATAGTATGCAAAGTATTACAAGAGCTGTTGAAAGCGTCGTTCAGGGGGCACAGAAATCTTTTTCGGATGGATTGCAGAGAGAAAAGGAAATCTTTGGTGAGTTATTTCTAACAGAAGATGCTAAAGAAGGCGTTCAGGCTTTTGTCGAAAAACGCAAACCTGATTTTCGCCACCAATAATACATAGGAGGTCATAGGAAGATGAGCGATGTTTTATTTTCCAAAAAAGAACATGGCATTGCAACCATTACATTAAATAGACCAAAAGCAATTAATTCGTTAACATCAGGTATGCTTTCGCCAATTTATGAGAGATTGCTAGAATGGGAAAATGATTCTGATGTGCAATTAATTATTTTAAATGGTGAAGGACAAAAAGGGTTTTGTGCTGGTGGAGATATAAAAACATTATATCAGGCAAAAGAAAACGAAGAAGCGTTTGAAAAAGCAATGGATTTTTTTGAAATAGAATACGCAACGGATAAATTCATCGCTAATTTCCCAAAGCCAATAATCGCATTGCTCGATGGTGTTGTCATGGGAGGTGGCGTTGGACTCTCTTACGGAGCTAGCCATCGTATCATAACAGAAAAAACAAAATGGGCGATGCCTGAAATGAACATTAGCTTTTTCCCAGATGTCGGTGCAGCATACTTCCTTAATCAAGCTCCGGGCTACGTTGGAAGGTATTTAGCACTAACGTCGGAGATTATAAAAGGTGCAGATATTCTATATGCTAATGCTGCTGATTATTATATAACAACATCGCAAATAGAACCACTAATCAAAGCAGTTTATAATATAAATTGGCTGCATGAAACAGAAACAGAACTAAAATTAACTCAATTGATAAAAAGCTTCGAAACTGAATTAAAATCTGAAAGTAATTTGGCGCAGCATCAAGAGGAAATTAACCATCATTTCGCGCATCAAACAGTAGAAAAAATTGTTGCTTCTCTGGCGTCAGCTGATAGTCTATTTGCAACAGAAACAAAAAATACGATTGTCTCTAAATCACCTATTTCTCTAAAAGTTACTTTAGAGCAGCTAATTCGTGGAGAGAACCAAACTTTAGCAAAATGTTTGGAAACCGATCTAATTATTGCTAAAAATTTCTTGAAAACAAATGATTTTTATGAAGGGGTACGTTCCGTCGTCATTGACAAAGATAAACAACCAATCTATCAATACAAGCAATTATCCGACGTCTCTCAATCTGTTGTAGAATCATTTTTTCAGTAAAAAACGATGTCAAAACAGCCGAACAATAGGTTAAAATGTTCGGCTGTTTTCAAATAACCTAGAACCAGCGTTCCGTTACTACTTTCTTTCTTGTATAGAATTGCACCCCGTCTTTTCCGTTCGTTCCTAAATCACCATAAAACGAAGCTTTATTTCCTGCGAAAGCAAAAAATGCCATCGGAGCTGGAACATTTACATTCACACCGACCATTCCTGCATCAATTTGGTCACGGAACGTTTGCGCATGTTTTCCGCTTGACGTATAAATGACCGCCCCATTTGCAAATCTCGATGTATTCGTTAGCGCTATCCCTTCTTGTAAATCCTTCACTCTTACTACACTTAACACAGGAGCAAAAATCTCATCCTGCCAAATCTTCATATCTGGTGTAACATGATCAAAAATAGTCGCACCTACATAGTAGCCATCTGGCGTTTCTTCTTCAATCGTTCTGCCGTCTATGAGTAGTTCAGCCCCTTCCTCTACTCCCTGATCAATATAGCCAACTACTTTATCTTTGTGAGATTGTCGGATGAGTGGACCAACAAATGTTGAATCATCTAATCCATCTCCAGCCTTTAATTTTTTTGTTTCTTCCGTTAATAAATGCAAAAATGCATCTGCTACCTCATCTACAACGGCAACAACCGAACAGGCCATGCAACGCTCTCCACTGCTTCCAAACGCAGCACCAATGACACCTTGGACTGTTTTTTCTAAATTACAATCAGGCATGACGACAGCGTGATTTTTCGCACCTGCTAATGCTTGCACCCGTTTCCCGTGTGCCGTACCTGTCTGATATACATGCTTAGCTACTGGCTCTGATCCTACAAAAGAAATTGCCTCAATATCCGGATGCTGTAACACCCGATTTACAACCTCTTTCCCTCCGTGAACGAGGTTAAGTACACCCTCAGGGAAACCTGCTTCATAAAATAATTCAACTAATCGTTCTGCTAAAATCGGTGTACGTTCAGACGTCTTTAAAACAAATGTATTTCCACAAGCGATAGCTAGCGGGTACATCCATAGTGGAACCATCATCGGAAAATTAAATGGTGTGATGCCTGCCACTACACCTAATGGATAACGCCAGATAGTCCCATCGATGCCACTTGCAATTTGTGGCAATGCATCACCCATCATTAAATTCGGAGTAGATGTTGCTAATTCAACTACTTCTATTCCGCGTTGTACTTCTCCCCTTGCATCTCTGAGCGATTTCCCATTTTCCAATGTAATAATTTTTGCCAAACTTTCTTTATGCTCTTTTAATAAATGCAAATAATTAAATAAATAACGCGCACGGTTTGGAACAGGGACATTCGCCCAATCCTCATAAGCATTTTTAGCTGCTGCTACCGCTTGATCGACGTCTTCCTCCGTTGATAGCACAACTTGGGCAATGATTTCACCTGTTGCTGGATTAGGTATATCATGTTTTTCTGCACCAGATGAAGCCACCCAGCTATTTCCAATATAATTTTTCATCACTTTTACTTCTTGCGATATCATTTTTCAGCCTCCTTTTTAGCCGACTGTTCCTTTACCCGTTCATAAAGAACAGCCATATCCTGATCTCCATATCCTTCTTTTTCCACTTGTTGATATAAAGATAATAACGTTTTGCTAATGGGTAAATCTAATTGATTGTTTTCCGCTGCTTCCATAGCAAACTCTAAATCTTTACGCAATAATTTTAAAGAAAAACCAGGTTCAAAATCATTGTTGGCAATAAACGCCTTATAGTTTCGTTCATAAATACGGCTTTGCCCGTAACTCACACTTAACATAGAATATAAGTCATCTAAATTAATATTTTTCTTTATAGCAATATGCAACGCTTCACTGACACCAGCTGTATAAAATCCAATTAGTAAATTATTAATTAGTTTCACCGTTGTACCGCTATCAATTTGTTCATTAACATGAAAAACATTGCCACCAATCACTTCAAAAATTGGTAAAACACGCTCAAAAACTTCTCTTCTGCCTCCCGCCATTACGGTTAACGTTTGCTGTTCTGCACCGACGACACCACCACTTACAGGAGAAGCCAGAAAAGGAATTTCTTTCTCTGCACAGGCTTGATCAATCATTTGGTTCAATTCGGGAGAAACGGTGCTTGTATCGACGAGTATTTTCGTTTTATCTCCTTGTTCAATTAATCCATCGGCAGCTAAATATACTTCCTCGACAGCTTTCACCGATGGAAGACTTGTCAAAATGACATCACTGGAAACGAGAACTTGCCCAATCGTTGTCGCAATTCTTCCTCCTTGCTCTTTCAATGAAAGGACAGCCTGTTCATTAATGTCATATCCAGTAACGGTATATCCTTCTTTTACTAAACCAATCGCCATTGGCAATCCCATATTTCCTAAGCCGATAAACCCAATTCGCTTCATATTCTTCCTCCTTGTTCCCATTGTACGTAACGAAATTATGTTCCATTACTACTTCGCATACGATCCATACGATATTTTAAGGTAATACTTCGACATTCATTGCTAAAACATTTAAAATCTAAAATCCATTACGGTTAATCATTTCTTTTGCAATGGTCTGTTTCTTTGCAATAATATTTGTGTATAGCACAGGGAACGAACGCACCTCCCTTATTCGCTCTTCGTATGTTTCCATTTCTTCTGAAATAGAAGCAAGTAAAGCGATTGTATGCTTTTCAACTCGTTGGTAGGCTTCCTCACAAAAGACGTCAGCTAGATTGATATATAGTGAATCTTTCTCCAACATAGCCTTAATCTCTGTAGCTTGCATAAGATAAATATCTTCTAATATAAGAGCTAGTCGATGTAAATGAAATTGATCGAGATGTGGAAGTTCGCCTGTTTCAGAAAGCGCATTCAAAACCGTTCTTAATAGTTTATTCGCATAGCGAATAAATATATTCTCTTCCTTCTCGACGGATAAAATGACAGATGAGTCTTTTGTATACTGCTTTAAAAACGCCTTAGCAGTTGTTAGTCGATTAATTTCATTTGTTCCTTCAAAGATTCGATTTATTCTTGCATCTCGATATATACGCTCTACCTCATATTCTTGCATATACCCATATCCGCCATGGATTTGCACAGCCTCGTCGATGACATAATCAAGCGTTTCAGAAGCTTTCACCTTATTAATGGAGCAAGCCATTGCATAATCCGATAACCTTTCCAATATATCCCCTTTGTTGTCTTGCTCCGTTTCGTCTAACCTATTCACCGTGTAATAGGCTGCACTTTCTGCTCCATATATTTCAAGCGCCATATTAGCTAATTTCTCTTGCACCATTCCAAAGTGAATGATTGGCTGTTTAAACTGCTTACGTTCTTTTCCGTATTCTACGGCGAGGCGTAACGCTTGTTTGGAAGTTCCAATATTAGCAAAAGCTAGCTTTAATCGTGCTAGATTTAAAATATTCAGCGCAATTTTATGCCCTTTCCCAACTTCACCTAGTATATCTTCTTCTTTCAAACGAACATCCTCTAAAATTAAAGTCGCCGTTGAAGAACCCTTAATGCCTAACTTCTTTTCCTCAGGTCCTACGGATACACCTGGCTGGTCACGCTCAACAACAAAAGCAGTAATGCCATCTGAAGTATTAGCAAACACTACATATACTTGAGCTATATGTGCATTCGTTATCCATTGCTTTTCTCCATTTAATGTCCAGCCTGAACCATCTACTGCCTTTTTAGCTGTCGTCTTAGCAGATAATGCATCAGACCCAGCATCTGGTTCTGTTAATGCATAGGCACCAACCCATTCACCGGAAACTAACTTCGGTAGATATCTGGTTTTTTGTTTTTCACTCCCAAAATATACAAAAGGTAACGTACCTACGCCTGTATGAATATTGAAAGATACGCTAAATGATCCGCCAAAACCCATTTTTTCAGCAATAATTCCAGCCATACGCTTTCCCATTTCTAAACCACCATAAGCTTCAGGCACTTCCGCACCTAACAGCCCTAATTCACCAGTCGCTCGAAACAATTCACGAGCAATTTCATAATCATGCGCTTCCAACTTATCTAAATTTGGCGTTACTTGCTCTTCTACAAACTTTTCAATCATCCCTATAAGCAGTTCCTCTTCCTCTGCAAATGGATTCGTGGAATCCTCCTTAAGAATCCACTGTTTATTTGGAAAAATAGAATCTTTATCATGAAAGTTTACTTTTTCCATTACCTATCCCCCTTTCCATTTCTTAATGCAAATTACATGCCAAATTATAAAATTTAAACAATAAAAATTAGACTAAACAATGAAACTTTTTCTTTTTTGTTTAAAAACTCGTCTTTAAGATTTGTCAAAAGGCGAAAATGGAAATCTTAGTAAGACTAAATAAATCTAGCTTATCGTCAAGTTTCAATACTAAAAGTCTATAGTTGATTCCATCTAGTGGTGTTAAATAACCGAGAATAGTATGAACAAACAATGGAACAACTGTCTAACTGTTTAAACAATAATACATTTTTTGCTTCAAAAACTTATTTTTTAAATAATTCGTCTTATTGCCAAATTCTTAATGATGAAAAAGACCATCGTTTTATTAGTGATTAGCGAGATCTTGAGGGATTGCAACGATTAGTTCAGTCCGTTTCTGCGGAGCATTGCTCTATATTGAACTCCAATTAAATTTTTTCGGTAATATCGAAGCGATACCTGTCTCTCACTTGTTTCCGTTTCCGTCATATTTTTCTGCTTATAGATAAAACCTCTTGCTTCATAAAAAGGAATTCCTAATTGATTTCCTTCTTGAACCGATACCCACTGCTCTTTCGCTCCCTCAGCTACTTGTTGTTCCGTTAATGCTGCGAGCAATTTACTGCCAATTCCCAAATAGCGATACAAACTATCTACGTAAAGAACATAGATTTCAGTCGAGCCATCTTTCATTGCCCCACCAATAACGCCAACCACTTTCATGCTAACTAACGCTATATAAGAATACAAACCAGCTTGTACATCCTGAGCAACTTTTCCCGGGTTGTACCAATAGGCTATATTTTGTTTTTGGTATTTTGCGCTTCATATTCCAGCTACTGTTTGTTTCCAACCTTCTGCACAAATTCTTGCTATATCATCTACATGTACCAATTGCGGTTTTACAATAGATATAGTCATTCGCACCTCCTATTTATCCACCTTACAAATAGACTTTGAACTACCTTACCAGTCATCTGTTAAAAATTGTTTAATTTATAACGAGCCAACTTATTGTAGAGCGTAGCCCTTGACATACCTAACCTTTCAGCTGCCTTTGTTTTATTTCCTTGTACTTGCTTTAATGTTTGCGTAATCATTTCTTTTTCTTGTTTTGTAGCCTCTTCTAAAAGTTGGCCCTTTCGATGATTGTATGGGTGATACGTTTGAAAAAAAGTCTCCCTTACCGAAGCAGGCAAATGATTAAATGTTATGTGGTTCCCATCTGTTAACACATATAGTCTTTCTATTATATTCATTAACTCACGCACATTTCCAGGCCAATGGTGCTGTTTCATCCATTGCAATACATGTTGATCAAAGGTTTTTTCTCCTTGTTTATAACTCTTCGCTAACTGCTGTAATTGATAGGCAATTAAAGTAGGTAAATCCTCCAACCGTTCTCGTAACGGCGGTATCTCAATAGGAATAACATAGAGCCGGTAGTATAAATCTTCGCGAAATTTCCCATCCTTGACCATTTGTTGCAAATTTTGATTCGTTGCCGTAATTAAACGAAAGTTCACGCCTACAGCTTTTCTATCTCCTACTCGTTCCACTTTCCTTTCTTGCAACACACGTAAAATTTTGGCTTGCATGTTAAAAGGCATATCGCCAATTTCATCAAGAAAAATCGTACCCTCGTGTGCCAATTCAAATTTTCCTGGTTTTCCATCTCGATGTGCGCCAGTAAATGCACCTTTTGCATAACCAAACAATTCAGATTCCATTAATCCATCTGGAATAGCAGCACAATTCACGCTAATAAATCTTCCATTTTTAGCAGCACTCGCATCATGAATGGCTTTTGCAAACTGTTCTTTACCCACCCCACTTTCTCCTGTTAACAATACAGCCGCACTTGAATCTGCAGCTTTTCGAGCTATTTTTTTCGCTTCAGTAAGCGCTTTACTATTACCTAAAATATTCTCGAATTTAACAACTTCTAACGCCGGGCTATCAGATATTATAGGTAGGTTTTCCACTCGTCGCCTTTTATCCAATTGATCCATCTTTTGTATTACTTCATAGATTTCCGACACACCTTCATATACAAGGATACCGGCTGCACCAATAATTTTGTTGTTTTTCCATATTGGAATTCGATGAACGACTAAGTTTTGCCCTTGTAACCGATGAGGTTGGCTACGTTCTGGAATGCCTGTTTTTAAAACAACAGGTAATCGCGTGTTTTCGATAATGTCATCTGCCTTCTTTCCTAAAGCCTCTTCTTTAGCTACTCCAACATAACGACTGTACGCTTGATTAAACAATTGGATAACCCCTTGATCATCAACAACCGTCAACCCTTCATATGCCGTGTCAAAAATTAACTCGTACCAATGCATCAGATTTTCCATTTGGATAAACTGACGATACATATACTTTTGAAAAGCAAGTAACTCTTTTGCCGTTATTTGTCCAAGTAATTCTTCCGTGTTACCATCAATGACATAAACAGGGGTTTGATAAATATCTTCCATAGATGACCCTACAAAAGCTGTAGGATAATGTTTATTCATGATAGAAACTACTAACTCTTTTTGGCCCTTTATTTTTATATACTTCCATACATCATAACTTGACACAACACCTTGCATACACCCTTCAGCTACAACCGGTATATGAGTAATGGCGTGATTACATAACGTAGTAAATGCTACTTCAAGAGACGTAGATGGAGAAATAGATAGGGGGTTCGTGTCCATCCAATGCTCAACAAAAAAATTCTTTTTCAACTTATCTCTCCTCCAGTCATTTTAGCAACAGTACACTAATATATTTTCCTGATTTCACTTTTAAAAATGAGTAAAAATGAACATGGTTTTAAATGATGCATTTTTCAGAATTATATCATTGTCGCTATCACACCGCAAACGGATAATAGTTACATAATTTATTTCATTTAAAGCACATTAATGGAAAAGGAGGTTATACAATGGCTAAAGATAAAACAAAAACGAAAAACAAAAGCAAGCAAGAGCTAAATGATATGAAACAGCAAAACAAGTACAAGCGCAATCGCCCTCCAAGCAACTAATAAAACAACACTCTATGTGGGGAAAATCTTTTCTCCACGTACTATTGCCCTTCTCTCATAAACTCTCCTTGACTTTTATATGATTCCCCCAGACAATACAGAGAGAAGCACAAGTTCAAAATCAAAAACAAACTATTTATCGGAGAGGCAGGGAGAGTACGTATGGAGAAAAAAAATACTGTGAGAACGATTGACTTAGAAGGAAGTTTTAATTTTCGTGATTTAGGTGGATATGAAACGCGTTCAGGAAAAAGGGTAAAAAATGGAATTCTATATCGTTCTGGTAATTTGCAACATATTACAAAGAACGATATCGAGAAAATTAATCAAACTGGCCTAAAGACGATATTTGACCTTCGCGGAAGTGACGAAGTAAAAAACTACCCTACGCCTTCCATTTCAGGAGTTACGATAAAGCATATGCCTTTAATAGAAATAGATAGGGAAATGGTACGACAACCTAAAGACCTACAAAGATTTGGCGAACACCCACAAGAACCGGGAATGATATTAGAAAAGCTTTACCGGGAAGTAACGAAAAACACTAACGTCTATAACACATTTTTCTCAGCCTTACTAACAGATCCTGAATCGCCTCTATTATTTCATTGTATGGCGGGAAAAGACAGAACTGGTGTCATGGCAGCATTAACTTTGTATGCGCTAGATGTCCCCGAGGAGCTCATCTTTACAGATTACTTATATACAAACAACTTCCTTGATATTTTACGTGCAAATTTACAACCTGAATCTATTCAAGTAAATCAAGCTTTTATGCAAGCAATGCTCGAAGCAAGGCGAGAATATTTACAAGCCTTTTTTGATGAAGTGGAGAGCCAATTTGGTTCCGTGAATCAATATATTAATGAAGGTATCGGTTTAAGCAAGTCAGATGTTAAAACCCTACAAGCAGCTCTACTCGTTAAGTAATAACGGTAAAGACCAAAGAGAGGTTTATACTCCTTTGGTCCTTTTTAAGATAGTATAAAATTAGTATGGATTATAATATAAGAAAAACGAAGGCTTCCGTTATGGAGACTTAGCGGCAAGCCAAGTTTTTCTAAGCGAGCAATATAGGAAAGTATTGCGGGTTCAATCTTATAAGCCGCGTTTCTTACTATATAAAAAGCAAAAAGTGAAGGAAGATCCTTCGCTTATCCTTTTCTCGCTACTTGATCCATATATTATAACGTAGCAGCTCCTAATACTTTGGCTGCATGCAATAAAGCGCGCTCATCTATATCAAATTTTGGATGATGGTGTGGGTATGCCCTAGCCCAGTTAGCATCACTAGCTCCTGTAAAAAAGAATGCACCGTTTACATGTTGTAAGTAATAAGAAAAATCTTCTCCACCCATTATTGGTGGAGTTTCGGTTACTTCTTTAATCCCAGGAACTTGTTTAGCTATGTTGGCAACAAATTCTGTTTCTTGCGGGTGGTTTATGAGAGTAGGATATCCTCGAGTAAACGTAAATTCATAATCAGCATGAAACATGTCGTAAGAAGCTTTTATTGTGCGTTCCATTTCTGCTTCAATACATGTTCGCGTTTGCTCTGTTAACGTACGTACTGTTCCTGTTACGTACGGATGCGCAAAGTAGCAAAAACTAATTGCGCTATTACAACGATAGGTTAATATGCATTTATACAGTCAACAAGAAAAATTATTGACCCTATAAAGGAACAAGGACCCAATCATTAGGTCCTTGAAATAGTATTTTCTATTGAAGTAGTAAATTATTTTGCTCGTTTTGCTGCAAGGGAAAGTTAGCTCGAATATTGATTAAATAGTATACTGCATTTGGTTACTCTTTCATTTAAATGACACCTTGTGAAATCATAGCAGCAGAAACTTTTTTGAAAGCAGCAATATTCGCACCGACAACCAAGTTTCTTGACTCACCATATTCCTCTGCAGCTTCCGTTGAGTCTTTGTAAATCGTATGCATCATTTGATGTAATTTCCGATCCACTTCATCAAAACTCCATGCAATTCGTGCACTATTTTGCGCCATCTCTAACGCAGATACAGCTACACCACCAGCATTTGCTGCTTTAGCAGGAGCAAATAAAATATGGTTGTTCATGAAAACTTCTACCGCCTCTAAAGTGGATGGCATATTTGCCCCTTCGCCTACAGCTTTCACTCCATTGGCAATGAGTTGTTTAGCAGCTTGCACATTAATTTCATTTTGTGTCGCACACGGTAAAGCAATATCACAGGGGATAGACCAAATTTCTGTACATCCTTCATAAAAAGTTGCTTTAGGATGGACGTTGACATATTCATAAATTCGGCAATTTCCTTCTTCTTTTAGACGTTTTACTGTTGCCAAATCGATGCCTTGTTCATCATAAATGCAACCATCTGAATCACTGCAAGCAATCACCTTTGCACCTAATTGGGTTAATTTTTCCATTGCATAAATGGAAACATTTCCTGAACCAGATACAACCGCCTTACTCCCTGAAATACTTAAACCATTATCCTTAAGCATAGCGTCCATGAAATAAACTGTCCCATACCCAGTTGCTTCTTTACGGGCTAAACTACCGCCATATCCTACTCCTTTTCCGGTCAACACACCAGCCTGATAGCCTCCGCGCATTTTTTTATACTGACCAAACATATAGCCAATCTCTCTTTGGCCAACACCGATATCTCCAGCAGGTACGTCTTGATCTGGTCCGATATAATTACTGAGCTCTGTCATAAAACTTTGTGTAAAGCGCATAATTTCAGTATCAGACTTTCCTTTAGGATCAAAGTCTGCCCCTCCTTTTGCTCCACCAATTGGCTGGCCAGTTAAAGCGTTCTTAAAAATTTGTTCAAAACCTAAAAACTTAATAATACTATCGTTTACCGTAGGATGGAAACGAATTCCGCCTTTATAAGGGCCAAGAGCACTATTAAATTGGACACGGTACCCGCGGTTTACCTGAACATTGCCTTCATCATCGATCCAAGGTACACGAAACGAAATCATCCTCTCTGGTTCTACAATACGTTCAAGAATAGACTGTTTCATATATTCTGGATGCTTTGCCAAAACTGGGATTAAGGAAGCTAAAACTTCTTTTACTGCTTGCTGAAATTCTTCTTGATGAGGGTTACGCATTTTCACCGTTTCGTATACAGATTCTACATATTCTTTCGCTTTTTGCATGTACGTAAATTCCATTTTGTCAACTGTTTTCATTCAAGTCATTCCCTTATCCGTCATAATGTTTAGAAAGATATGGCCTGTCGCCAAGTTTAAATGGTAAAAGTTATCGTTTTTGCTAACCACTTTAAAGATATTTACTTTCTATAAAAAACTTATCTGCAAACACTTTTCCATGAAGACGCTAACTCTTTGAATGCCATGATGGTTTTCCTAACGTTTCAGAAAAACTTGGCTTCTATCGTGCAAAAATAGTAGATTTCCTTATAAGGAATATTCTATAATTAAACAAAGTATCGAATCAATATAAAGAAACGATAAAATCAATGCGTTTTACGCATGAATAAGGAGCATGAGGCAAAATGGAACTGAGGCAAATTCGTTATTTCATGGAAGTAGCTTCCAGAGAACATGTTACAGAAGCAGCGGCTGCGCTACATGTTGCCCAATCTTCGGTAAGTAGACAAATTGCCAATTTAGAATCTGAGTTAGGCGCTGATTTATTCATTAGAGAAAACAGAAAAATAAAGTTAACCCCTATTGGGAAAATCTTTTTCGAACGGATGAAGCAAGCGATGAACGTTATAGATCATGCCAGTAGGGAAGTAGAAGAATATGTAGACCCTAAAAAAGGTACCATTCGCATCGCCTATCCAATTAGTCTCGCTGCTTATATGTTACCTACCGTTATTCATGCCTTTCGAACAGAATATCCAGAAGCAAAATTCAACCTGAAGCAAGCACTTTATCCTGAATTAATGCATGGGCTTACAGATGGAGATTTTAATTTAGCTTTGCTTGGTCCGTTGCCTAAAGAAAATAGCAAATTTCAACGAAAAGCATTATTTACTGAAAGAATCGTAGCATTACTACCCCTTCATCACCCACTTGCAAATAGAAGTTCCATTCGCCTCAGGGAGCTAAAGGATGATCCTTTTATTGTTTTGCCAGAAGGATTTGTATTACGTAATCTAGTTGAGGAAGCATGTTACACCAAAGGTTTTGCTCCTATTATTGGGTTTGAAGGAGACGACACAGATGCTTTAAAGGGGTTGGTGTCAGCAGGACTTGGCATTGCGCTTATGCCAGAAGTCACGTTAATTGATAATACACCACGCTCTACGGTTGCCATTCCGTTAGCAGAAAACGATATTACACGAACAGTTGGCGTGATTACCCCTTCCCATCGACAATTATTACCAACAGAAGCAATCTTTTATGACTTTTTATTGCATTTTTTTTCTAGAATAAACTACTTTAGTCATTAGTTGTGCCTACAAAAGTAGCCTCCCGACAAGCATTTGTTGTTAACGGAAGGCTGTTGTAAGGTTTTTTTATTATACTGTAGGAGCGTTTAAAGATTTATCGTATAGGAAAAACGACATCTTTTTTCTCCATAAGACCTGGCGACAAGCAAAGTGCTGTAAGACTGCTGCTCCAAGAATTGGAACATGTGAAGTAAAAGAAAGATCCCACAGATGAACAATCAATTCTTATTGCAAAAGTAATTGTTGTTCCTTTAGGCTAAATGTGCTTTTTCTATATTGATAAACGAAGACGCTTCATGGATTAATTTATCAGCCGTTCACTATCCCAATACATTTGACGCAAACGAAATTTCTGTAATTTTCCTGTAGCTGTTTTAGGTAATTCTTTAACAAAAACTACTTTTTTTGGTGCTTTAAAATGTGCCATATTGTCACGACAATACGTAATCATATCTTCTTCAGTAACTGTAGCGTTTTTCTTCAAAATAATAATTGCTAGTGGTACCTCCCCCCATTTATCATGTGGAATAGCGATAACAGCTGTTTCTAATACGGCAGGATGACGATATAAAACACCTTCAATTTCTGTAGAAGAAATATTCTCACCGCCAGAAATAATAACGTCTTTAGCTCGATCACGTATTTCTATATAGCCATCAGGATGCGTTACAGCTAAATCACCTGTATGAAACCAACCGTCCTTGAACACCTCTTTGGTTCGCTCCTCATCTTTATAATAACCTTCCATAACAACATTGCCTCTAGTTACAATTTCTCCAAGTTCTTCCCCGTTCCATGCAACTTCTTCGCCATCTTGATCGACTACTTTTGTTTCTCCATTAAAAACCATTTCTACACCTTGTCTCGCTTTTAAAGCGGATTGTTCTTCAAGAGATAGTTGGTTGAATGAAGATTTCCACTCATTGTATAAAATGAATGGAGAGGTTTCTGTCAAACCATACACATGTAAGATATCCAATCCAAGCAAATCTTGCGCTTGTTGGATTAACGCTGCTGCTGGTGGAGAACCTGCTGTAGCCATTCGTGATTTCACATTAATCGAAACCTCGTTTACTTTTGGCTCGTTTACAAGCATGTTAATTACGATTGGAGCGCCACATAACAGCGTTATATGGTGTTTTTCAAATAAGTCTAAAATGACCGTTGGATCAACTTTTCGTAAACATACATGTACACCACCTACAGCCGTAATCGCCCAGACACCGCCCCAGCCATTCACATGAAACATGGGAAGTGTGTGAAGATAAACGTCTTCGTGCTTTACCCCTAAATGAAACATAAAATCTGCGGCATTCATATAATTGCTACGATGTGTTTGCATCACTCCTTTAGGCTTAGATGTTGTACCACTTGTATAATTAATGGTTAAAAGTTGATTTTCATCTAAGTGAAGTGGTGAAAATGAAGTGGGCTCAACGTATTGAATGAAATGTTCATAATCTATTCCCTGTATTTGATTATCATAGCCAGGTACCTCGACAACAATAATATCATTCAGATTCAATTCAGATTGAATCTCTTTAATAGAGGCAGTGAATGCTGCATCAACAATAAGTAATTTAGCATCGCTATGATTAATAATATACGCCATGTCTTCAGGTGAAATACGATAATTTAACGGAACCATCACCGCCCCCGTTTGACATATCCCATAAAAACATTCCAGCATATAATGTGTATTCGGTAACATAACTGCTATGTGATCTCCTTCATGGATTCCCGCATTGATTAACGCTTGTGATAGTCGATCTGTTCTTTCTCCAAATTGCGCATACGTAAATGTTTTTTCTTCATCAATAACTGCCACTTTGTTCGGATAATATTTAATTGCTCTTCGTTTCCAATCAATTGGTGTTAGTGGATAATGCATACAACCTGCCCCTTTGTATGTAGTTTTTATCTTCTTCATAATAGATGTCGTAAACGAACAGAAACTACGGATACGACATCTCTATGGCTAAAGTATTAGTCGGTACGTGCACGAGTTTCTTAACAAATCAGATAGTTTAGTAGAGAAGATTATTTGGTGTATACAGCATTTCGTTGTTTTATATTTCGTATGGCCTTTTCATAGGAATATTCTAGCTCATCCACAATTTCTGAAATAGTTTGAATCTCTTTAATAGGACCAATTCCTTGTCCAGCACCCCAAATATCTTTCCATGCTTTTGCCTCTGTTTGCAGCTTATTAAAATCAATTTCCTGTTTCGGTTTTAAGTTAGTTGGGTCTAACCCTGCTTTTGTAATACTCGGGATAAGGTAATTAGCATGTACTCCACTAAAAGCATCCGTATAAATAATATCTTCAATAGCAGATTCAACAATCATTTGCTTATAATCTTGAGAAGCTTCACTTTCTTTTGACGGAATAAATCGCGTCCCCATATAAACAAAATCTGCTCCAAGTACTTCAGAAGCTAGAATATCTTCTCCTTTTGACATTCCACCAGCTAAGATAACCGGACCTGAAAAGAAAGATCGAACCTCATGCAGAAATGATATCGGATTTAGCTGCCCTGCATGACCACCTGCACCACTTGCTACTAAAACAAGTCCATCTGCTCCTTTTTCTATTGCTTTTTTAGCAAATTTGATATCAATGACATCTGAAAAAACAATTCCACCATATTCATGAGCAATTTTCACAACTGGACTAGGATCACCTAAAGAAGTAATAACAATTGGCGGTTGATATTTTTCTATTAATTGTAAATCCTCCGTATAACGCTTATTAGAACGATGCGTTATAAAATTTATTCCCCACGGAGCAATTTTTTTATTTGGATTATCTTTTTTCATCTCCTCTAACTCGTTCGTAATTTGTTCCATCCAATCCTCCAATATTTCTTTTGTTCTTGCATTTAATGCAGGAAATGTCCCTACAATCCCTGCTGCACAAGCTTCTGTGACCATTTTAGGACTAGAAACTAAAAACATTGGTGCCATAACGACAGGTAAACGCATAGAAGCTTTCATTTCTTGGATTGCTTCGTTAACCATCATTTTTACTCCCCCTTTTGTCTGTATTTAGACCTACCACCCAAAGTAATCGCTTTCAGTAGCGCGTCTAGCAAATTTACTATGAGCATTAAATCCATCGTATGATTACTGATAATTCTAATAATTATTCCAATAATTGTCAAGACTTTTTATGCATAAATGCCTATGGCTTACAAACGTACTCCTCTAAAAAAACAGCATAGTGCCAATGCATATAAGAGGTATTTTATATGCACAAATAATAATTGGTCGCTAGCGCTCTCGGCAGTCATGATGGCTTTTTATTCGATTGAAACGATAACTACTTCATAGCAAAAATAGCACTTATAATCTAATGGCTTGATAGCGTATCAGATAACCGCTCTATATCTTTTGAAAAAACGCGATCTTTGGTAATCCTTGGCACAAATTCTCTATATTTCTTCCATTTATCTCTCGTTCTTGGAGCCATCTTATCAACTCCCCTATATTCTACAGCTTCAAGAGCACAAATACATTCTATAGCAATGACTTTTCGCAAATTATCAATAATTATTTTCGCATGTCTAGCTCCGATAGTTCCCATACTTACATGATCTTCCTGATTAGCAGAAGAAGGAATAGAATCCACACTAGCTGGATGCGCCAACGTCTTGTTTTCTGATACTAAGGAGGCAGCAACATATTGCATAATCATAGTTCCTGATTCGAGTCCTGGTGATGGGCTAAGGAAAGCTGGCAAATCATTTAACTGTGGGTTAACTAACCTTTCCACCCTACGCTCAGAAATATTTGCTAACTCAGCAACTGCAATTTTCAAAAAATCCATTGCTAAAGCAATTGGCTGCCCGTGAAAATTCCCGCCTGAAACGATCAACTTTCCATCATTTAAAATTAACGGATTATCTGTGGCTGCATTGATTTCTATCTCTAACTTCTCTTTCACATAATCCAATGCCTGCCATGAAGCTCCATGAACTTGTGGGATGCACCGTAATGAATACGCATCCTGTACTCGTTTTTCACCTTGACGTGTAATTAACTTGCTTCCTTTAAGCCACTCCCTCATTCGCTCTGCTACAGCTGTCTGTTGAGGGTAACCCCGCACTTCATGAACGGCTGGATGAAATGCATCGATAATACCTTCAAGCCCTTCCATCGTCATTGCTGCAATCCATTCACTATCAAACGCTAGTTTTTCCGTTTCAATATAATTCATCACACCTACTGCCACCATTGCTTGCGTTCCATTAATTAACGCAAGCCCTTCCTTAGACTGTAACATGATTGGGACTATTTCTTTTTCTGAGAAAACCATTTCTGTAGACCTTATTTCACCGTTCTTACCGAAAACGTTGCCTTCTCCTATCAACACTAAAGCTACATGCGCAAGTGGAGCTAAATCACCTGAAGCCCCTAATGATCCTTGTTGAGGAATAACTGGATGAACTTGTTTGTTAATCAGCTCTGCTAGTAAGTGTACCAATGTTGGCCTAACACCAGAAAAACCTTTCACTAGAGCATTTAGTCGCAGTAATAGCATAGCCCGAGAAATTGTTTCAGAAAAAGGCTCGCCAACTCCACAAGCATGCGAACGAATTAAGTTCAACTGTAAATCGCTTACGTCATCATTATTAATAATAACGTCACTAAGTTTCCCAAATCCTGTATTTATGCCGTAAACTGTTTTCTGATTTGCTACTATTTGATCGACGCTATTACGACTAGCTTTCACTTTTTCCATGCTTTCTTTGCATATAGATATATCTTCCATATTAACACAAACACGCCTCACTTCATCGACCGTTAATGAATGACCTGTTAATTCCACCATACGTACTCCCCCTTTTGAAATGTCTTTGTTAAACTGTATCTTCAAGTAGTGGGGTTTTCCTTCATCCCAAAACTTGTGCATAAGAGAAACTTGGCATTTTCCTTTTTTTATGACGAAAGCCGAAGTTTATACCCCTTTGGCCTTTATGCTTTCTTATAGTACAACAAAAAAGAGGTAATAATGGCAGATAAAACTAGCCATCATCACCTCTACTTAGCTAACGACTATAGGTAATGATTATATATGATTAATTCCTAAGCCAATTGCTTCGTGTTCCAGTCCTTTTATGGGCGCTCCAATTGTCCCATAAAAGGCTACCGCTATCCACTCGCCTTCTTGTTCAAGCTCATACGGCTTTCCGCGTACGACAGCAAAGCGCAAACCAACCGTTCGCATCATTTCTCCAAGCGCCCACTGCCCTCGTGTCACACCTTCAAGCGCTTCCAATATAGCATGATATAATGCATGCGTTTCACGGTAAAGCTTTCCTTCAATCATTCCACTCCGTTTAACAGCGGTTTCTACAGAGGAAATAACCTTCTGTAATTCCATTGACCCTACTTTCCCCTCACAAACCTGCACCGTTTCAAAAGCAGATGAGAAGTAAGTACGTTCTTCCTCATCCAGCATGACATGTAAAGTTGCAATCTTACCAATACGCAAATGGTTATTCATGATTAGTACATACCCCTAAGCCGACATCTTTTCTAATAACTAATAGCTATCTTCAGTATATGCGTTCTCCAATAATTTCGTCAAGATTGTGAAAACGAAGCGTAATATTATTTTTTACTTTTAACAAAAACTGTACATTCTCATCAATTCCAATTACTTAGTAATACACTAAATGTCTATCTTCCACAACAATTCCCCCATTTTTAATCACTGTATCTACATGATTCATCCCATACTGATAGGATAATGTTAAGTAGTTAGGTACATCAAAAATCGTTATATCTGCTTTTTTACCAACTTCTAAACTACCAACCTCTTTTGCACAGTCAATAGCGTGAGCAGCATTTATTGTTGTTGCCGTAAGCACCTCTTCTGGTGTCATTTCCATCTTTAAACAACCTAAATTCATAATAAATGGCAATGATAATGTTGGAGAGGATCCTGGATTAGCATCCGTTGATAATGCAACAGCAACCCCATTATCAATCATCTTCCGTGCATCTGCAAATGCCGCCATTAGGAAAAAAGCAGTGCCAGGCAGAAGAACACCAACGACATCATTTTCTGCCATTTTATTCATTCCTATTTCAGAAGCTTTTAACAAATGATCTGCAGAAATAGCACCTACTTCCGCAGCTAACTCTGCTCCACCGTATGGCTCAATTTCATCCGCATGAATTTTAGGTATAAGGCCATATTGCTTTCCTGCTTCTAAAATTCGTCTGGATTGATCAGGCGTAAATACACCACGCTCACAAAAAACATCGTTAAACACTGCTAAATTACGCTTGGCTACTTCTGGAAGCATTTCATGAATCACTTTATCGACAAATTTTTCCGGGTGGTTTTTTTCTGTAATTGGAATTGCATGCGCCCCCATAAATGTAGATACAATATCCATGACATGATCCATATTTAACTGCTGCGCTACTTCCAATTGCTTTAATTCGTGTTCTGTTGTAAGACCATAGCCACTTTTCGCTTCAATTGTTGTCACACCATGTAATAGAAACGTATCTAACCTTTTTTTTGCCGCTTGATAGAGTTGTTCAAAATCTGCTTTCTGCGTCGCTTCTGTCGTTGCATGAATTCCACCGCCTGCATGCATAATATCCATATACGTCTTTCCTTTTAGTCGCATTGCATACTCATTTTCTCTCGTTCCAGCATGTACAAGATGTGTATGTGGATCAATAAGCCCAGGTGTGACAATTTTTCCTGTTGCATGAATTTCTTTCGCATTTCTAACTACGTCTGGATAATTGTTTTTTATTTCTGCTTCCGTACCTACTGCTATTATTTCTCCGTCTTGAGCTAACACACTTCCATTCTCAACAATGCTTAATTGCTTCATCGCTTCTTTTTTAGCTGGTTTATCTGTATGACCTTGCATCGTAATTACCTGCGCGGCATTTTTCACAAATAGAGAGTTTGACATCTATAACGCCCCTTTATAGCATATTTTTTCTATTTTGTATGGATTGCATAGCTTCTGCAATAAAATAAGCAGCTAATTTTACTGTTTTATTATTTTCATCAACAACAGGGTTTACCTCGGAAATATCCATACTAAGTACATTCGGTTTGGCTACTATATACCGTATCAAGTCTCTAACTATTTTAGGTTCTAACCCAAGCGGAGATGGAGCGCTCACACCTGGAGCTGCAGTTGCTTCCACCGCGTCCATACATAAAGTGAAGATAATATAATCATGCTGTTTCGTAAAATCGTCTATCACTTTTATAGTTTGGCTATCATTGGCTACGTCCTCAGCAAAAATATAATTACTTTGATACTGAGCTGCTTCTTGAAAAAGAGCTTGCGTATTTCCCCATTTTTGAATACCTAAACATAAATACCCTGCATACTTATCTTGCTCCAATATTTGTTTAAACATCGTACCTGAAGTTGGCGGAAAATCATTTCGTAAATCAAAATGGGCATCCATATTGATTATCCCCAGTTTCGTTGTTTGATTGGCATATTGACGTGCCCCAAGATAATGTCCATATAATGTTTCATGTCCTCCACCAAGTATAATTGGTGTGGATTGTGCTCGTAGTAAATAATGCATGTATTTCCCTAATTCTTCTTGTGATGCTTCTAATTGTTGATCTATACAACTTACATTCCCTACGTCAAATAGAGACAATTTTTCTAAATGGTAGGCTAAATTTGCCAGTACAGATCTAATTTCATATGGCGCTTTTGCCGCACCGACTCGACCTTTATTTCTACGAACACCTTCATCAGAAGAGAACCCAAGCAAAGCTATGGATTCCTTTAAATCATTATCTTGTTTACATGATGCAATGTCTTTTAATTGAATAGCTTGGTGAAACCGAAAGTAAGCTGGATCTGTCGCATGATCAACCCTTCCAGACCACCATTGTTTTTCTGTCATCGAGTACATGTTTCAACCACCTTTCAGATGCTTTGTGACAAAAGCTATTGTTCTATACGAAAACCCTTTATTTCTCTATGGGAGCACACTGATCATGGTTAGAAAAATTTTGCTTGTCACCAATCTGATGACGAAAAAACGCTGTCGTTTATTTAACGATAAACTTTAAAATTTGTATAAAAAGGAAAATCTCAGCAGTTCAAATTCTTCGACTATACTTCGGAATCCATCATCGGAATGTGAATTCCTTTCTCTTTTGCTGTTTCAATGGCAATATCATATCCAGCGTCCACATGCCTCGCTACTCCCATGCCAGGATCAGTGATTAAAACCCGCTTTATTTTTTCAGCTGCTTCTTTCGTGCCATCTGCTACAATAACTTGACCCGCATGCTGTGAATATCCCATACCAACACCACCACCATGATGTACGCTAACCCAACTAGCACCACCTGCCGTATTAAGGAGTGCATTCAATATTGGCCAATCAGAAACGGCATCACTTCCATCTTTCATCCCTTCTGTCTCTCGATTTGGAGAAGCTACCGACCCTGAATCAAGATGATCACGACCGAATACAATAGGAGCTTTCATTTCCCCTGTGGCAACCAGCTTGTTAACTTCTAAAGCAAAACGATGACGATCTCCATATCCGAGCCAGCAGATGCGAGAAGGAAGCCCTTGCCATTGTATCATTTTTTGTGCCATATTTATCCACTTTACAAGAGACGCATCTTCAGCAAACATTTCTTTAACTAGACGGTCCGTACGATAAATATCCTCTGGATCACCTGAAAGCGCTGCCCAACGAAATGGCCCTTTCCCTTCACAAAATAACGGACGGATATAAGCAGGAACAAAGCCAGGAAAATCAAAAGCATTTTCAACTCCCATTTCTTTCGCATAAGCCCGAATATTATTACCATAATCAAACACTTCAGAACCAGATGCTTGAAAATCCAACATTGCCTGAACATGAACACCCATAGCAGCTTTTGCCTTTTCTTCATAAGCTTTAGGGTCATTCTTTCGTAATACCAAGGCTTGTTCGAAACGCATTCCATTTGGTATATATCCATTTATTGGGTCATGCGCGCTCGTTTGATCTGTTACAATATCTGGGACGATTCCCTTTTCATAAATAGCTGGAAATATATCAGCACAATTACCAACAAGACCAATGGAAACAGCTTCCCTTTTTTGGCGATATTTATTCACTAGCTGTAAAGCCTCGTCTATGTCGGTAACCAAGTAATCACAATAGCCCTCATTTATTTTGCGTTCAATTCGTTTTCTTTCTACTTCGACTACAAGCGTAACCGCTCCAGCCATTTTCCCTGCTAATGGTTGCGCACCACTCATACCTCCCATGCCGCCTGTTAAAATAAGTCTTCCGGATAAATCTGCCGATCCAAACGCTTTTTTGCCAGCTTCTACAAAGCTCAAATAAGTTCCTTGTAAAATGCCTTGTGCCCCAATATATATCCAACTACCAGCTGTCATTTGCCCATACATCATAAGGCCTTCACTTTCCAATTTATAAAAGTGATCCCAATTTGCCCAACTGGGCACGATATTTGAGTTTGCGATTAATACACGAGGTGCATGGTCATGTGTTTTAAATACAGCTACAGGCTTTCCAGATTGTACAATTAGTGTCTCATCGTTTTCCAGCTTTTTCAACGTAGCAATTATTTGATGGAAAGATTCCCAATTCCTTGCTGCTTTGCCTATCCCACCATAGACAACTAATTCATCTGGATTTTCTGCCACTTGTGGGTCTAAATTATTCATTAACATCCTCATTGCTGCTTCTTGCTGCCAACCTTTACATGTTAATTCCGACCCCGTAGGTGCCTTAATAACTTGATTTGTCTTCATCGTAACATCTCCCCTTTATATTCTTTATGAAGGAATCATTTTAATAAGTGACTAGCGATAACAATTTTTTGTATTTGAGACGTGCCTTCAAATATTTCTAATATTCGTTGATCGCGATAATATCTTTCTACCGGAAATTCTTTCATATATCCATAACCGCCATGAATTTGAACTGCTTTATGTACAATTCTTTGACTCGCTTCAGACGTTATTAATTTCGCAATAGCTGCTTCTTGAGAAATTCTTCCTCCGTTATCTTTTAATGAAGCTGCGTAATACGTGTACATACGAGATACTTCTAAATCAGCTTTCATTTCAGCCATCATCCACTGCACACCTTGATATTCCGCAATGGGGTTGCCAAATGCTGGCCTTTCTTTAGCATATTGAACTGCTGCATCTAAGGCAGCTTGTGATAAACCTACAGCCATCGCCGCAATGCCTATCCTTCCCCTATCCACAACTTGCATAGCAAGCTTAAAACCATCCCCCTCTTCTCCCAAAAGATTTTCTTTTGGTATTCGACAGTTTTCAAAAATCACTTCATCTGTGGTTGCTCCCCTAATCCCCATTTTGTCATCCCCTACTCCAAACGAGAGCCCTTCTGTTCCGTTTTCTACTATAAAAGCACTAATGCCTTTATTTCCTTTTGATGTATCCGTTTTTGCATAAACAACAATAATATCAGCGTATTTACCATTAGTAATAAAATGTTTCATACCGTTTAAAACATAATCATCCCCATCCTTTACGGCTGTCGTTTTCATGGAACCTACATCTGTTCCTCCAATCGGTTCTGTTAACCCAAATGCAAATAGCTTTTCACCTTTACAACCAGGGGTTAAGTACTCCTTTTTTTGTTCAACACTCCCAGCTAAGAATAAACCATCAACTCCTAAATAATGGGCTGTTAATATGGAACCAGTTGCTGCACAGCCATATGTTATTTCTTCAACTGCTATTGCTTCCGTTATAGAGTCAGCACCTACACCGCCAAATTCTTCTGGGTATGCTATTCCTAACAATCCAAGTTCCCCCATAGACTTTATGTGCTCCAAAGGGAATGCATTCTTCTCATCCAACTCTTTTGCGCGGGGCGCCAATACATTTTTCGCATATTCATGAACCATGCTTCGAATACTTATTTGTTCCTCCGTATACCCAAAGTTCATTTCATCATCTCCTTATATTTTTCAAGTATAGCTTCTGTATGCTCTCCAAGCTCTGGTGCTCGCTGCATATTCGTTTGTTTTAAGCTTGATAACTTAATAGGATTCCCGGGTATTTTAAACAACCCATGATCTAATTGGTTTACATCTACAAGCATATTTCTCTCTTTTATATAGGCACTTTCAGAAATATCTTTAATGTCGTGTATAACAGAACAAGGTATTCCCCCTTGTTCAAGTAAAGCTGCTGCCTCTGTTGCAGTGTATTGACATAACCAATTTTCTATTTCAACTTTTAATAATTCTTGGTAATTCTGTCTATTATTATCTGTACGAAATCGTTCATCCTCTAGCATATCTTCTCGATGAATGAATATAGCAAATCTTTCAAACAATGATTCATTAGCAATAGCAATAGCTAAATATCCTTCTTTTGATTGATATATATCAAACGGTGCACTTATCGGGTGCCGATTTCCAATACGTTGTGGAATATTTTTTTCTACGGTATACCGCATCACATTACTCTCCAATAATGCATATATCGAGTCTACCATCGCCACATCAATTTGCTGCCCTTCGCCCGTTCGCTCTCTATGAAATAAAGCAGTAGTGATACCAATCGTTGCATTTAAACCAGCACTAGTATCTCCTAAAGAAGCGCCAACTCGAGTCGGTGGTGAATCGGGATAACCATTAATACTCATTATGCCTCCTGCTGCTTGTGCAATAAGATCATAGGCAGGCTTATTACTCCAGACACCTTCTTGTCCAAAACCGGAAATAGAAGCATAAATTATATCTGGTTTGATAGCTTTTAAAGACGCGTAATCTAAATTAAATTTGCGCATAATTCCAGGTCTAAAATTTTCAATTACGACATCTACATCTTTCACCATTTCCTTTAATAAACAAATAGAGTCAGGGTCTTTTAAGTTTAGTTCAACGCTCTTTTTTCCAGTATTTAAACAAACAAAATAGCCACTTAACCCATTTTGAAATGGACCAAAAGAACGTGTATCGTCTCCTTGCCCTGTTCTTTCTATTTTTATAACTTCAGCACCGAAATCTGCTAGTATTTTTGTAGCAAATGGGCCAGCTAAAACCCTTGTAAAATCTAACACTTTTATTCCCTCTAATGGTTTCACAGTAAAACCGTCCCCCTTTTATTTAAATTTAGAAAAACTCCTATAGTGTAAAAAAGCTTTTTCTTAAAACTACTCTTTTCAAAAAATGAACTTTGCTATAGGTATGATGATAACTAACGTTAGCACAACTCTCTGAAACCATATAATAATCATCTTAGATATCGGTATTGGTATATCCGTTGAAATAATGACAGGGATGACTGCTGAAAAAAATAAAATGGATGATACGGAAAGTACAGCAACTATAAATCTAGTTGCAAGCTCAGCTTCCACCACAAGTAAAGATGGTAAAAATATCTCTGAAATGGAAATAGCAGCAGCTTTCGCCGTTAATAGAGCTTCAGGTGCTTGTAAGAGCCATGTAATTGGAACAAAAATATAAGCCAACCAATCAAATAGTGGTGTATAATAGGCAAGTACTAAACCAAGTAGACCTACAGACATTATGGAAGGGAGCGTATTCATTGTCATCATTAATCCTTCTTTTAAATGCGCAACTACACTAGTAAATATACTAGGAGCTCGATTTGCCGCATGAATGCCTTCTTTCCATCCATGATATAATCGATTCTTTTTGATAATCGTTTCTGGATTTCCTTTTCCGCTAATGTACGTATTCTTTATCCTACTTAAGGGCCAAATTCTTACTGTAATAGCTGTTACAACAAACGTTATGATTAAAGACATCCAAAAGTACAAGTTCCAAAAATCCATTAGATTTAACGTATTTGCAATAACTATCATGAACGTAACAGAAACTGTAGAAAAGCCAGTAGCAATAATGGAAGCCTCTCGAATTGTGTATTTACCCTGATTAAAGACTCGATTTGTTACTAATAAACCTATCGAATAACTACCGACAAACGATGCAACTGCATCAATTGCTGAGCGTCCTGGAGTTTTAAAAACAGGGCGCATAATTGCTTGCATAAATACGCCAACGAACTCTAAAAATCCATAGTTAACAAGTAATGCTAAAAACATAGCTCCTATGGGTATTAAAATACCAACAGGTATGATTAATTGCTGTAATAAAAATGGCCCGAGATCAGGATGAAAGAGCCAAGCTGGCCCAACATTCCATACAAGCATGGTTCCAAAAACAAACCCAACAACTTTAAATAAAGTAAGGATTACATTAATAAAACTATTTTTCCATGTCTTATTAGCTATTGGATATACAGCCCCAAGGAAAAGAATGAGAACAATATAACTATGTATGACAAACATGGGGAGGGTAGTTTCAATTCCATTTACAATATGGTCGAGTAAAATCGATGATTCTCCTCCAAATGGTATGGGAACAAAGAAAGAAATGATCCCAAACAAACTGAATAGCACAAACTTCCAAGCGGCTCTTTTATCCGATAACGATTGCTCCTCTCGAATTTTTGTTTTTTCCATTGCTTAACCCCCAGAACTAATAATGCGCTTACATTTTTATTATTTTCTTTATTATATTTTTTCTGATATCATTAAAAAAGAGATTTTTTTACGAACTTTAGCATATTTTTATTACTCAATTCGATATAGCAATTCCTTTGTAGCAATACTATTTTATAGTTAGGATTTTTTATTGAAAGCAGAAAAACTAGGCATGCCTCCAATCTTATACTACAGCCTAATTAAGATGTTCAATACGTTAAGGAAAGGGTCTAGATTATGGATATTTTAATTATTGATCGAGATGAAACCGAAAGAACTGGAATGGAATGGTTTATTCGTTCCAACCAGCTGCCATTTGAGCATATTCTTCATGCAAGGAATATCAAACAAGCAAATATGCTTTTAAGCAAAGGAAAACCGCATGTTGTCATACTTGAACTGGAATTGCTTTCTCCTACTAATTTTGCAGCTTTTGCTATGAACATTCGCAGGTATTCCAAAAGCTTAATTACAACAACAGCAGAGCCTGTCTTTGAAAGAGCCTCGCAAGCTATTGAACTGCAAAGCAAATCACTACTTGTCAAACCACTTAACCTTACACTATTAAAAAAAGCACTAACAAACGCAACAAAAATAGAGCACAGCAGTCAGTCTATGGAATACATTTCAAGAAGTCACGAAATATACCATTCCTTATTTTTAAAAACTTCTTTATCAGATCCTGTTCAGCCCATTTTTTTGCTAATGGAACCAGAAAAGCAAGCACACATACAGGATTTATTTACATGGTTATACAATAATAGCCCATCATTTAAAATTGAACTTTACCCACTGCATAACCGAATTGTTTGTTTAGCGTATGTCAGGTATCCGTATACAATGGAGAACATCAAATTCGAAGTCTCAAAAATAATGCAGTTATGGAGAGAAGCATTTGACTTCAACATAAATATCGCTATTTATAAAAACGAGAAGGATCATATCGATCTGCATCAAGCCTATACAGTGACAAGAACTGTGCTCAACATGAGATTTTACAAAGGGTTTAATCAGGTATTTGTAGTTGATCAAGTTCACACCTTCTCATCTTTCGACCCTTTTTTAACTTCTGATGAACAGAGATTTTGGATGGAGAGCTTAGAAAAAGGAGATATTGAGAGTATTAAAGATTATTTATATCAAACGTTTACAAGACCATTTAACAATTATCCCGAACCAGAGATTGTACGAATTCAACTTACAAGTGTTCTTGCACAGGTGCGACGGTTTATTAATAACTGTAAATTATCTAAAATAGAAGTTGTGGAAGAAGCTTATCACCATACGTTTCAAATCATTTTAAATCATCCAGTTCTGTACACAATTGTGCAAGAATTCATTCTGTTTTGTATCAATATCATCAAACATGCTCAAGTTCAAAAGCAAAAGCGAGAATTTAATTATTTAGAAAGGTCGCTTTTGTATTTAGAACATCATTTTAATAATGTAAATCTTCGCCTAGAAGATTTAGCGAATCACCTAGAAATCAGCCCCAATTACTTAAGTCATTTACTTTCAATGGAGAATAAACCATTCAAAAAAATTGTAAATGAATTCAGAATAAATAGCGCAAAAAAACTTTTACTCCATACAAATGAAACCATCTATAACATAAGCAATTCGGTCGGCTTTAAAGACCAAAATTACTTTTCCAGAGTTTTTAAGCAATTCAACAATACATCACCAAAAGAATATAGAAGGTCACATCAAACGCAGCCAAGAACAAAGGCGCAAGCGCCCGTTCAGCAACGTAGCGACTGGAACGAATCAACTGAGATAAAGGAATCACGGTGAGGAACGAACCGATGATGACTTATCGTAGGGCGATTTCGTGAAGTAGCCTAGTTGCTGGGCGCTGGAGCCGGACGTGGCTAAATAACTTAGTAAGTTTATCCACAGCTGCTAAATTTTATAACTTCCTAGACCATTAAAAACGACCAGTTCCAATAAAAGAACTGGTCGGTCGTATTATTTATCTTACAGGCCACAATTGCCGTATTTTGTAATAAAAAGTTTTAAACCACCACTTCGCTAAGTGGGTGTTTGCAGAAACTGTCCTGTCTTCCGCTCGAAGACGGCACGACATTAAAGCTTCGATATAAAACTCCCTATTCATTCATTAGAGGTTAAAACTAAATAAAATACGTACATTGCAGCTTGTAAATTTATTATACCACCGCTAACAAAAAAATCAATGAAAAAAGCAACGGATGATCAAATGAACCACAAAAATTACACTTATTTTTCAAAAGCTGTTCACAGATGCTTAGATTAGGAATCAATAGCCCTGCAATTTATCTCCTATTAGATCTTCGTATTTTTCTTTTTCGCCCTATCTTCTAGTTGCGTTTTTGGACGATGATCTTTTTTATCTTCAGACAGACCTTGGGGATTGACACTACTTTGAGCGCGCTTAGAACGATATGCATGTTGCTCTTCTTTCACGGATCACACCTCCTACTCCTACTACAATAGTGTGATCCAAGCAGCAACTTCCTATGCAGTTATCTTTATTTCAAACAAAGAAGATTTAAGTAAGAAAAATCTGTTTATATTGACGTATTTTCTTTTTCTTTGGTGCATGATACCCATGATGAAAAATCTTACCACTTTGTATATGATACATAGCTAATAAGCCTTCTATTGTATGCTGCTTACTTTCATTTAAAGATTTAGAAAAAAGTTTTGCTGCAACACGGGCATCTTCTAAAGCATGATGATGTTCAAAAGGGATTTGATGGAAGGCAGCCAATGTATCCAATTTATGATTATGTAGCTGTGGCCATACTTGTTTTGCAAGCATAACTGTACATAGATAATTCAAGTCAGGGTATGTTAACCCAAAACGATCTAATGTATTTCTTAGTACACTCATATCAAAGCTCGCATTATGAGCAATAACCATACCTTGCTGTAAGTATGTAGAAAGGACTGGCCAAACATCTGTAAAAGTTGGAGCATAACGAACATGTTCTGGCGTAATACCATGTATTCGTATGTTCATTGCTCGAAAATCTGTAAGCGGATTGATCAAACTATAGTACTCATCCACTATTTGTGTCCCATCTGATACAACGATGCCAACTGCACAAGGGCTTGTCCGTTTTTCGTTAGCCGTTTCAAAATCAATTGATACTAGAGTCATATTAGAATCCACCTTCATCCTTAAAACTTAAACTATTTATCGTGAACTAAATCCATTTAATTAGAACTATTAATAAGCGGGTAGATTGGAGATCACATGCCTTTACTAAGCTCGCAACAGTTAACTATGCCGACATAATTTATCCTCATATTACTATAGCATAGTCATTCACTTCGTTGATCATGACATCTACAGACAAGCTACATAACGCTTCAAGCTATTTCAAACTATGAAATCTCCAAAATATCCCACGCTGTAATAATACCTAATAATTTGGCTGAAGGTTCACCATTCGAAGTGATGAGCAAGGCTTCTAATCGCTTGCCCCTACTTGTATGTTCTTTAAACATTTCAATTGCTTCATACAAAGTAGTGTCCTGGGCAATAAACTTCGAATTCTCATTGTTTTCAAAAGGAAAAATATCTTTTAAGTGATAACTGCTTTTTAACATTTCACCTTGTTGATCTATGCTCGCCAACCAATTCGTAATTCCTTTTTGGGTAAGCAAACCTCGGTACACTTTACCTTCATAAATTGGGAATTTGGACAATCTTTTTTCATGAATAACCTTTAACAATTTATTTAATTCATCATTACTTTGAAAACAATATACATACTTTTGAAACGTAGGAATAACGAGTTTAGGCTTTCTTAGCTCCTCTTCAATCCATTCAATTCTTTCAACAATTTCATCGTGTGGTTCAGCTATGGCATAAGTCATATCCACTTTATTATGCACGATTGCATTTCTGAGTTCCGCAAACTCAAGCAAATCATCACTGTATTGGCTCACTAATGCATTTGAATTCCGCAGAATTTTTACTGTTTTAGAAAAGCTTACATCCTTTTTATGTATCATGAAAGAACGGAGCATCTTTTCAATTCGATTAAAAGAAGTTAAGAATCGATCTGAGTTTTTGTACATATATCTTTCTCCTCTTATTTGATATCAACTTTCCTTTTATTGTATACGTGCTGCAACAAATGACAAAGCTGTACGATATTCCAACTCCAAAGCTACTTGTAGGAAGCACCATACTAAATATACACGGTTTCAGAATAGATGGATTGAATTTTTTCCACAATTGCTTTTTCTCCATCTTCTTGGTAAGAAACGTGCTCATCAGCAAATCGTGACAATTGATCGTGATCGTCAATCATAATTGCCTGTGCAGCATGTTGGAACATGGAGATATCATTCGCATCATTGCCAAAAGCTATATAACTGTTCGGCTTTATACCTAATACTTGTAACGCACTCCACTTATCAATATTTCTTGGACTTACGTCAATCAGTTGTTCATTACGATGTTCGTGAACAGTTATGTCCAAGTGCTGTAATTGAGTGAATAAAATTTCGTAATCCTTCATCGTAATGAATAATATTTTTACTACAGAGGAAAGTTGATCAACGGCTACATGTTGAGCTAATTTTCCTTGATCCAGATTGTGTACAATCGGATGATCCTTTGGGCCTGTATACACATAGTCCCAATCACTATCCATTAAGAAAGTCGCTTCCTGCTCCTCAATTAGCTTTAAAATGACATGTAGCTGTTGATTGGTAAATGTTTGGGCGTGTAATAGCTTATTATCTTGATAAATCAGTGCACCATTTCCACCAATGAGCGTATAAGAATGAAAATCTTTAGGAAGCACTGGAAGCATATCCCTGATTGGTCTAGCCGATGCAAAGATAACGTCATTTTTATTTAACTGTTTTAAACATTGGACAATCGTATTTGAAAGTGGTTTACCGTTGAAACATATCGTTCCGTCTAAATCAAACACAAACTTCATGGTTACACCTCGCTATCATCTATACTTTCCATTATAAACTATTTTTCAGGAACGAAAACAAAAAATAGTTAGCTAATCTAATTAGCGACGCTCTATTCTTACACTATAGGCAAGTATAGAAGTTTTAAGGGTTATAGAAAAACTTAAGCTATCACCATTCTTTATGACAAAGGATTCATGAAGCTTTTTAGAAAAACGAAAAATCTATTGCCAATTCATTTGAGTAGAAGCCTTCATTTTACTCATAGTAAGGTATACCCCTAAATTTTTATCCTTTTCTATAGTGTAAAAAATCTTATAATTTTATACTTATCTACAGTCAATAAATTTAAAACAAATAGCTTAAATTTATTGACAATATATAAAGTTCTGCTATGCTGTTAACTATTATTCAGAAAAAATATCAAAATAAAGCAACTAGTTTGAAAGGAGATAATCATGCAACCCGATCAACATCTACTTAGAATTCCTGGCCCAACACCCATTCCACCTAGTGTAGAACGTGCAATGGCACAGCCTATGATTGGACACCGAGGACAGGAAATGAAAGAGCTCTTAAAGATTGTAAAGGAAAAATTAAAACCTATCTTTGGTACAAAAGAGGATGTACTTATTTATACTGCAAGTGGTACCGCAGCATTAGAAACAGCAGTCGTAAATACCGTACAACCGGAAGAAGAAGTGCTTGTAATTGTCACAGGCGCATTTGGTGAACGTTTTACAAAAATTTGTGATGAGTATCACATTGAAACCCATAAATACTTGGTCCCTTGGGGGGAAGCAGCTGATCCGAAACAACTAGCATCTTTATTGCAACAACATCCCAATATTAAAGCAGTGTTTGCGACTTTCTGTGAAACTTCTACAGCCGTATTAAATCCAATTAAGCAACTTGCAGAAGTCGTGCACAATGAATCTGAAGCACTATTTATCGTTGACGGCGTCTCTTGTATTGGGGGAACAGAAACAAAAATGGATGAATGGGGATTAGACGTCGTTGTAACCGGATCGCAAAAAGCAATGATGCTCCCTGCAGGGCTAGCTTTTATAGCTGCAAGCAAACGTGCCTGGGACGTTATTGAAAAAAATCCACATGCTAGATTTTATTTAGATATGCGCAGGTATCGTCTTAAACTTCAAGAAGATTCGACTCCCTTCACACCAGCAGTATCCTTACTACAAGGCTTAAAACAAGCCCTTACCCTCGTGGAGGAAGAAGGATTAGAAAATATTTTCTATCGCCATGAGATGATGAAGAATATGACTCGGGAAGCATTTAAAGCTTTATCCATTCCATTGCTTACATCGGATAAAAATGCTTCCCCAACAGTTACTGCTGTAAAACCAGGAGATTTTGCACCTGAAGACTTACGAAAGATCGTTAAAAGTGATTTCGGTTTAACTTTAGCGGGAGGACAGCAGCATTTAAAAGGACAAATTTTTCGAATTGGACATATGGGCTACTGTTCCCCTGCTGATGTGTTACAAGTAATAAGCATTATTGAAATTGGTTTACAACATATTGGTAAACACGTAGAGCTTGGAACAGGCGTACAAGCTGCCCAAGCTACCTATTTGAAAATGAAGGGTTGATACCAAATTTTAAATAGATTTCATCCTTTCTAAAATGAAAAATACATTGTACCATATAATAAATTTATCTGAGGATATGGATATGTAAGTTGCCTCATAGATTCTATTGCTGTAAAACAAACCATGCTATATATAATAAAACGAATTACACTGGGAGGAAGACGAAAGATGGGATTTAGAGTATTAATTGCTGATCCTTTAAGCCAAGAAGGAATTACCCCTTTATTAGAATCGGAAGAGATTCAATTAGATATTGGAATAGAATGGACAAATACGGAACTGTTTGAACGAATTTCAGAATATGACGCCTTAATAGTTAGAAGTCAAACACAAGTAACGCGTGCACTCATTGCGAAAGCAACCCATTTAAAAATCATTGGCAGAGCTGGTGTGGGTGTTGATAATATTGATCTAGATGCTGCAACAGAGCAAGGAATCATTGTTGTAAACGCACCAAATGGTAATACAAATTCAGCAGCTGAACATACAATGGCAATGATGATGGCTTTATCTAGAAAAATTCCACAAGCATATTTATCTTTAAAAAACAAACAATGGGATCGGAAAAAATATATTGGCAAAGAGCTAAAAAATAAGACTTTAGGCATCATTGGATTTGGTCGTATCGGAGCAGAAGTCGCCTACCGAGCGAAAGGACAACGGATGCGTATAATTGCATACGACCCGTTTTTAACAGAAGAACAAGCAAGTAAATTAGGTATTAAAAAAGGTTCCCTTGAAAGTGTTTATGCGCAAGCGGATCTCATTACCATTCACACGCCATTATTAAAGGAAACGCGATATCTTTTAAATCAACAAGCCTTCGAAGCAATGAAGGACGGTGTTTACATTATTAATTGTGCTCGAGGTGGAATCATTGATGAAGCGGCACTGTATGATGCTATCCAAAATAAAAAAGTTGCTGGAGCTGCTCTCGATGTATTTGAAGAAGAACCATTTTATGAACACCGTTTATTAGAATTACCTGAAATAATTGCTACTCCTCATTTAGGCGCAAGTACGGTAGAAGCACAAGAAAGTGTTGCGATAGATGTTAGTGAAGATGTCATTCGCTTCATGCGTGGAGAGGCTGTTCATAATCCTGTCAATCTTCCTTCTATTCCGCGAGAAGCTTTAACAGAAATTAAGCCATATTTCCTCTTAGCTGAAAAGCTTGGCCAATTTCTTATTCATTTAGCAAATGAACCGATTCAAGAAATTAACCTTTATTATTCTGGGGATGTGGCTAAAACAAAGATTGGTCCAATTACGAGGAATGCAGTGAAAGGACTGTTAGCTCGCCATTTAGGTGATCATGTAAATGATGTAAATGCCCTTTACCTCGCAGAAAAAAGAGGCTTAACTATTCATGAAAACATGACTTCTTCCACGCAAGGATTTACAAACTTAATGCGTGTAGAAATAGTAACTAAATCTGAAAAGAAAAGCGTTGCCGGTACACTGCTTAATGGATTAGGCCCTAGAATTGTTAAAGTAGATCCTTATAGTGTTGATGTAACTCCAAAAGGACATCTTTTAGTTATCCACCATCAAGACCAACCAGGCGTTATTGGTAAAATGGGCAGCCTGCTAGCTACAAAGGAGATAAACATTGCAACCATGCAAGTAGATCGTGCCAATGTTGGTGGAAATGCTATTATGGTTATGACAGTAGACAGACATATAGAAAAGATAGAGTTAGAAGCATTAGAACAGCTTGAAGAAATTCATAAAGCTATTTCTATCGATTTATAATACATTATATTTTTGCGCTCATGTTGAAGATCAGCAACTACTATATAACAAAAGCCGAACAATTAAATGCTAGTTGTTTGGCTTTTGTTGTACCATGAGAAGCGTTCAATGTTCGTATTCTCCCCCTACCTAGCACGAAAAAACTGCTACCAAAGATCGTTTTTTTAACCTATTTTCCTAGGACTCACCAATGAATAGCCCCCAACAGGTCATCCTCAGCGTTTGTAAACTACGAAACATTAAATTGACAATTCTTTCATTTCTAATTAAAATGAATTTTACTATTTTATTTTTTTACAGAAAGGAGCTTTTGCATGACAGAAATATCTAAAAAAGATATTAGCTTTTGGTGGGCACTTACACCTCTTTGTGTGATGATTACTTCCATGATACTTACCATTGTTGCTTTTCAAGGAGAACCCCACGTGCCACTCATTATTGGCACAGGAACAGCCGCGCTTGTAGCTTGGAAACAAGGCTATTCATGGAAAGAAATAGAAGAGATGATGTTTCGCGGCATACGATTAGCCCTACCGGCCATTATCATTATTATGCTTGTTGGATTAACTATTGGTGCTTGGATTGGTGGTGGTATTGTTGCCACCATGATTTATTACGGTTTAAAGATCATATCACCGTCTATTTTTTTGGTAACGATTACAATTATATGCGCTGTTGTAGCTTTAACCGTTGGCAGCTCTTGGGCAACAATGGGGACGATTGGGGTTGCTGGCATGGGAATAGGAATGAGTATGGGAATCCCAGCTCCTATAGTTGCAGGTGCAGTTATTTCAGGCTCTTACTTTGGAGATAAAATGTCCCCTTTATCAGACACTACGAATCTAGCTTCAGGTTTGACAAATACAGATTTATTCGTTCATATTAAACATATGCTATATACAACAGTACCAAGTTTGATCATTGCTTTACTCGTTTTTAATTACATAGGAAGAGACTTCGGAAAAGATGCCATTGAGAATGAAAGAATTACGCAAACCATCTTAGACATGCAGGCGAATTTTGTCATGTCTCCATATCTTTTGCTTATACCGCTACTTGTCATCGTACTGGTTATGTTCAAAGTACCCGCTGTGCCTGCTATCGCAACCGGAATCGTTATGGGCTTTTTCTCGCAAATATTCGTACAAGGAGACGACCCATCCTACGCGCTACAAGTGTTGCAAAATGGCTACACGATAGATACAAGCAACGAAATGGTTTCTGAATTATTTAATCGCGGTGGACTGATGTCTATGATGTATACTGTGTCAATGACCATTGTCGCTATGACTTTTGGAGGGATCATGGAATATTCGGGGATGCTAAAAGCGATGATGGATCAACTATTAAAATTCATAAAATCAACTGGGAATTTAATTGCATCTACATTGGGAGCAGCTTTTTTAACGAATGCAACATGTTCTGAGCAGTATATTTCCATTGTCGTTCCATCTAGAATGTTTGCTACCGTATATAAAAAGAAAGGCTTACATTCGAAGAACTTATCAAGATCTTTAGAGGATGGCGGAACATTAACTTCTGTCTTTATTCCTTGGAATACTTGTGGGGTCTTCATCTACACAACGCTAGATGTGCATGCCTTTAGTTATGCACCTTATGCTATTTTAAATTTCACCGTACCAATTATTGCCTTGATTTATGCCTATACTGGGTTCACCATTACAAAAATTGAAAAAACAGATCGCTCTCAGCAGACGACATTGATTAGTAAAAAATCTATGTAAGCCTTTAAACCAAATGTAGCTATCATTAAGCTTTTATGGCGACAAAACGCCGTTATACTCACACTATAAATATTTTAAAATTTATACTTTTCAATCAAATGAACAAAAATCTAAATAAAAGAAGGGGATTGCATGCATACATCGATTATTACTACAGGGAAATTACCTTTGCATGGTCAAGCTTTTTTCGTTCGTTTTTTACATAAAGAAGATATACATGAGATCTTACATTTGCAGACAATGGTTAAAAATGCCTTGGAAGTGCCAGATTTTCTTCAACCCTTAACAGCAGAGGAATATAAATCTATTTTGGGAGGCTGTGGTTCTATCATTGGGGTCTTTGTTAATAACAAGTTAATTGCATTTCGTGCTATGCTCATTCCCAAAATGAATGATCCCGAACATTTAGGAATAGACCTGCGGCTAAACGAATATCAACGTAAAAAAATGCTTTATTCAGAAATATCAAATGTTCATCCTGCGTTTCGAGGCAATCGGCTGCAAAGCTACATGGGGAGATTATTATTTGATCAAATTGATCAGCAATCCTTCCGCTATGTAGCTACGACTGTTGCTCCATTAAATATTGCTAGCTTAAAAGACAAGCTTGCTTTAGGGATGGCTATTTGTTCGCTCAAAGAAAAATACAATGGTAAATTACGCTACATCCTATTTCGTGATTTGCATACAACCGATGATACTCCATTTTATTGTGACAAACAGGAAGTAAACATACAAGATATTACAAAACAACAGCAATTGATTAAGAAAGGATACAGGGGAATTTCGCTACAAGAAAAAGAACAGATGTATTGGGTATGTTTCATTAAAGAACAAAGGCGCTGGAGCCCCGTTTAGCAATGTAGCGAGTGGAACGAAGCAACGAAAGTTTTAGGAATCATGCTCCTGCAACAGGAGTATGCCCGCGCCCTCTGGCAAGCCCGTCTTTAGTCGGCCTTCCTATTTAGAACGAACCGATGATGACTTATCTTAGGGCAATGGAGTGACGTCGCCTAGTTGCTGGGGCGCTGGAGCAGACGTGGCTAAATAACTTAGTATGTTTATCCACAGCTGCTAAATTTTATAAATTGCCATTTATTTGGCGACAGCCTTTCTTTTGCTTATAACCTAACCCTAAAATTTTTTCAAATTTTGAAAGTGCCTTTTGCTTTCCCAAGCCTGTTATAAACAACATCTAATACTTGTAATAAGTCATCTACTTCAAAAGTGGGGCATTCGTTACTGTCTATATGATTCCAATTTATCCATATAGAAGCCATCTCACTTTTGAAGGCCCCTACTATATCTGTATTTAAATTATCACCAACCATGACTGCTTCGGAAGCGTCTACCTCTAATTTTTCCAACATATGTTGAAAAATGGCTGGATCAGGCTTCCCACTCCCAAATGCGCCTGAAACAACGATTTCATCAAAGTAAGGCTTCAATTGAGGCGTCATATCAAGTTTCGTCTGTTGTAAACTCGGTGAACCATTTGTTAATAAACCTAATTTATAATCTGCACGTAATGCGTTTAACACTTTAAATGTACTAGAAAATACAATCGGTTTCTGTTTTCTCACCTTAGGAAATGCTTCCGCTAACGTTTCCGCTAATTGTTCATCTAAGAACCCAGTTTTTTCCAACCCTCGTTTCCAGGCTGATTTTCGGTATTCAGGGGCAATTTGCTGTAATTTGTCAAACTCTCTTCCGCCATCATCAAAGTCTCCCCAAAGCCCCTCAAAAGGATTAATCCCAATCATTTGTGTAAATGCATACGTCGGAAAAGACGCATACAAGGCACGTGCTTCTGTTCTCACATTCTGCTCTAAACGTTCGGGATCAATTTGCGGATACACATCTCTCGCCATATTACAGGTTGCCCGAAAAGATTCAGCAACACTTTTCTTATCCCATAAGAGTGTATCGTCCAAATCAAAAATAATTGCTTTAACCATCCATACATCTCCTTTTTGTCTTACATACAATAATGTAAAGTATACAACATTTTATAAAAAATAGAAAAGTAAGTATTTAGGGTTGATTTTATTGAAAATATAGACTAATATAGTTATTAAAATTTTACAGCTAAGGGGATAGTATCATGGAAGAATGGACAGTTAAAGTTAATCATTGTGCAGTCAAGAAAGAAAAGCCTCAAACAGACCAACTAGAATTCGGGAGGATTTTTACCGATCACATGTTTGTCATGGATTATTCTGAACCTTTAGGTTGGCACGATGCTCGAATTGTCCCATATCAGCCTTTAACGATTGACCCATCAGCAATGATATTTCATTATGGCCAATCCGTTTTTGAAGGATTAAAGGCATATCAAACTCCTGAAGGAACCATTCAATTATTTCGTCCGGAAAAGAATTTGCAGCGTTTAAATAGATCCAACGATCGCTTATGTATTCCTGCGATTGATGAAGCTTTTATACTGGAAGCTCTAAAACAATTAATCTATTTAGATAAAGAGTGGATCCCCTCTGCAGAAGGAACATCCCTTTATATTCGCCCATTTATTATTTCAACAGAACCTTATATTGGCGTGGCACCTTCTCATCAATACAAGTTTGTAATCATTTTATCACCCGTAGGAGCTTATTATAAAGAAGGCATTAACCCGGTGAAAATTGCTGTGGAAAATCATTACGTCCGAGCGGTGAAAGGTGGAACTGGAGAAGCAAAAACTGGTGGAAACTACGCTTCAAGTCTGAAAGCACAAGAAACATGTTCCCAAAAGGGCTTTGCTCAAGTACTTTGGCTTGATGGAGTGGAAAAGAAATATATTGAAGAAGTTGGCAGTATGAACGTATTCTTTAAAATAAACGGAAAAGTTTATACTCCGATGCTAAATGGAAGTATTTTAGAAGGAGTTACGCGTAATTCCGTTATTCAGTTATTAAAACACTGGAATATCCCTGTTATCGAAGAAAAGTTATCCATGGAAAAGTTATACCAAGCATATCTTGATGGAGAGTTGGAAGAAGCTTTCGGCACGGGTACAGCAGCAGTTATCTCACCAATCGGTCAACTAAGTTGGGAAGACAAAGATCTAATGATTAACAATGGGACAACAGGTGAATTAGCTAAATCACTATATACTACACTAACAAACATCCAATATGGTAAAGAGGCCGATCCATTTCATTGGGTCGAAAAAGTTAGCGAAGCATATGCTGTAAAGTAGTAGCAAGTGCACTTATTTTACATTTTACATCACTCTATTATTAGTATATGCATGGGAAATCGTAGTTAGCTTATGATAAGTAGAAAGACTTGCTCATCGACAAATTTTTTAGCACACGCTATCCTCTTTCTTATACGGTAAATCTTAACATTTAATTTTCTAATAGCACCGCTAATAAGCCGAGCAATTTTATTGTTCGGCTTTTGCTATGTTAACCATCTTAATCAATCGGCTACCTATTTATTTAATTGTACTATTTTTGTAATTTTCGTTGACGAAACAACCATTGTTTGCGTATAATAACTTAATTCCTACTTTTATTATAGGAATAATAAACTTTGTGTTGCCAAGGAGGTTTTCATCTTTGCTTTTAGAAATCGAACATGTAAATAAATCCTATTGGGATGACAAACAACAAGTACATTTCCCTGTTTTTTCAGATGTGATGATAAGTATAAATGAAAATCAATTCGTCTCTATACTTGGCCCATCTGGTTGTGGAAAGTCGACTTTACTTTCTATGATTGCTGGTCTGGAGGAGACAACAGAAGGAACGATAAAGCTAAACCGCGAACCTATTAGCGGCCCTGGGCCAGATCGAGGAATGGTGTTTCAGCAACCTTCCTTACTTCCATGGCTCAACGTTAAAGAAAACATCTTATTTCCAATTAAAAAACGGTTCAAAAAGAAGGAAGCAGAAGAGCAAGCTGCTTATTTTCTACAGTTAGTTCAACTAGATAAATTTCAACATCATTATATCCATGAACTTTCAGGTGGGATGCAACAGCGAGTAGCCATTGCACGTGCCTTAGCAATGAATCCAAAAATATTATTAATGGATGAACCGTTTGCCGCTTTAGATGAGCAAACAAGAGAGAACCTTCAAGACAAATTGCTTGCTATTTGGCAGAAAAAGAAGAAAACGATATTGTTTGTAACGCACAGCATTAAGGAAGCACTCATCCTTTCTGATAGAGTCATCGTCATGGGAACCAATCCCGGACGAATAATAAGTGATGTAAATATTAATCTAAGCAGGCCACGTAAACGAGAAGATGAACAAATCATAATTTTGGAGAAAAAGATTAGAAAGCTTTTAAAAAATGAAGTGAATAAAGCATTAAAGGATGTATGGTCAAATGAATTTCAAAATGCTTAGCAAGCAACTACTATTTCTAGTTTTCTTTATAACGATTTGGCAATTGGTTTACTCGATAGGTATTTTTGAAGCAATCGTATTTCCTTCACCAAAGAATGTAGCTTTTGCCTTATATAATGGATTTTCAAGTGGCGATTTTTTAATTGCTTTGGGAGCGAGCTTTAAGCATCTTCTACTTGGAATAACAACAGCATTATTCATAGGTACTGTTATTGGGCTTATTCTTGGCAAATCAAAAGTTGCCAATGAAACAGCAGGCATGTATTTGATAGGAATGCAAAGTATACCAAGTATTGTTTGGGTGCCACTTGCAATTATGTTATTTGGTTTTACCGAGTCTTCTGTTGTATTCGTAGTTGTACTAGGGGGAACTTTTGTCATGGCACTTCAAGTAAGGTCAGCCATTCAAAATATATCCCCTCAATTAGTTCGTGCGGCAAAAACGATGGGAGTTAATGGTATTGAGCTTTTTTACAGAGTTGAAATACCTGCGGGGATGCCCCATTATATAACAGGCATAAGGCTTGCATGGGCCTTTAGCTGGCGTGCATTAATGGCAGGAGAATTATTAAGTAATGGTCCTGGATTAGGCTATTCACTTAGATATGCGCAAGATTATGCTCGGATGGATCAAGTCATCGCAATCATTATAGTTATTGGTGTTATAGGAGCAACTGTAGATCATGGCATCTTTTCAAAAATTGAACGTAATGTCATGAAACGCTGGGGTTTATTAAAACAATAGAAAAATAAATTTTGCCGATTTCCCCCCGTTCAAACATATATTTTATAGAAAGGGTGACGAAAATGAGAAAGAAAAAACTGTTTTTATATGTATTCATTATTTTCATTGCGGTGTTAGCAGGTTGTGCTAAAGAAAATAAGGATACTGACAATAAAGAAAAAATAACTATTGGTTACTTTCCCAATATTAATCATGTTGCAGGAATGGTCGCAGAAGAAGAAAAAATGTATGAATCCGAGATGCCAAACGGTATAAAAGTTGAATATCAATATTTTCCTGATGGTTCTGCATTTATGACTGCATTAGAAACTGGTGAAATCGAAGGAGGTCTTGTTGGTCCTGGCCCCGCAATGAACCACTTTGCTAGCGGCGCAAAGATTAACATTGTAGCAGGAGGATCGACTGGTGGCACTGTCATTATGGCTCGCAATAAAGCAGGGATTGAAAGCCCGAAAGATTTAGCAAATAAGACGTTTATTTCTCCACGAGTTGGTTGTACGCATAATGTACAATTTGAAGCTCAGATGAAGAAAGAATATAATCTAACATCTGATCGAGTCCAAGGAAAAATGAAACATGTGACTGGCAAGCCTGCAACTTATCACAGTATGTTTATCTCTGAGAAGATTGATGTTGCTACAGTGCCAGAACCTTGGGCATCTGTAATTGAAGCAGAAGGAAGCGGAAAAGTGTTGATCGACACACCTGAAGTCGCTTGGGGAGAAATATTGCCTGCTGCAGTATTTGTAACTTCTCAAGATTTAGCCAAAAACAATCAAGAGCTTGTGCAACATATGGTGAACGCACATCAGCAAGCAACAGCGTTTATTCAAGATAATCCTGAGAAAGCCAAAACGATTGCTATTAAAAAGATTGCAGACATTACGGAACAAAAGCTGTCCAAACAAGTCATTGATAAGGCATGGAAGCGTATTGATTTCACATCCGAAGTGGATAGCGATGTACTACAGGATTTTTCTAATGCTTCCTATGATTTACAGTTTCTCAAAGACAAACCAAATCTGAAAGGGTTAGTAGATACACAATTTTTACAGTAACGAATAGTCTTTTAGAAAAAATCGGTGCGTATATAAAGTTTTTTCCACACCAGAACCGATTTTTCTTCACGTTGGTAGTTCACTAATTACAAGACAAGATGTTTTGTGAGAGTGAAATTGAAGAACTTAAATGATACTATAAACCCAAAAAATTTTTATACTTTTCTACAGTGCAAAAAAAACAGCCAGACGCATTCCCATGCTTGGAAGATTAGCGTCTGGCTTTTCTTATAAAATAAGGTGCTAGTGAACAAGGAAATAACCGAATAGTCACGCTCCTAATCCATGACTCAGCAACGAGGTGACTTCTCGAAATTGCCCTAAGCTAAGTCACCATCAGTTTCTCCCTAAAAGGAAGACCGACTAAAAAAGGCTTGCCGACCAAAGTGGACATACTTCTGTTTTAGTGGCATGATTCCTATATCTTTCATTGATCCATTCCATCGCTTCGTTGCTAAACGAGCGCTGTTCCTTAAACCATGACTTTACAAATATCATTCGTAAATTCAACAGGGTCGTTTACAGGTATACCTTCAATTAATAACGCCTGATTATACAATAAGTTTGTATATAAACCTATTTTTTCCTTATCCTCTTTATGAGACTTTAATGCTTGGAATACGTCATGATTTACGTTAATTTCTAATATCTTTTCAGCCTTTATTTGTTGATTATTCGGCATTGCATTAATTACTTTTTCCATTTCCAAAGAAATTTCGCCCTCAGCTGTTAAGCATACAGGATGCGATTTCAAACGTTTAGAAGCTCGGACATCTTTTACTTTATCTCCTAGATGTTCCTTCATAGCTGTAAACAATGCTTTATTCTCTTCTTGTATTTCTTCATCTGCTTCATCTTTTGTGTCATCCTCTAAACCAAGATCACCACTAGATACAGATTTAAATTCTTTCTCTTTATATTCTCGCATCATTTTAATCGCAAATTCATCTACTTCTTCGGTGAAGTATAAAATTTCATACCCTTTATCTGCTACCATCTCCGTTTGTGGTAATTTTTCAATGCGATCAATAGATTCACCAGCAGCATAATAAATATACGACTGATCTTCTGGCATACGTTGTACATATTCAGCAAGCGTGACTAATTTCTTTTCTTTTGATGAATAGAACATAAGCAAATCCTGCAGTGTTTCTTTATTCGCACCAAAGTCATTATATACACCAAATTTCAGCTGTCTGCCAAAGGCTTGATAAAATGTTTCATACTTTTCACGATCATCACGTAATAGGTGCTGTAGTTGTGTTTTAATTTTTTTCGTCATGTTTTTTGCAATTACTTTCAACTGTCTGTCATGTTGTAACATTTCACGTGAAATATTTAAAGACAGATCTTCGGAATCTACCATACCTTTAACAAAGCTAAAATAATCTGGTAGAAGATCTGCACATTTATTCATAATTAATACACCGTTGGAATAAAGTTCGAGGCCTTTTTCAAATTCCGGCGAATAATAATCAAATGGTGCATTTTCTGGAATGAATAAAATAGCATTATAGCGAACTGTACCATCCACATTAATATGCATGGATTTTAACGGTTTATCGAAACCATATCTTTTTTCTTGGTAAAAATTCGTGTAATCATCTTCTGTTAATTCACTTTTATTCTTTTTCCAGATTGGGATCATACTATTAATCGTTTCTTCTTCTACATAATCTACGTATTCTTCACTATCTTCCTCTTTCGGTTTGCTCTTTGTAACATCCATTTTAATTGGATAACGAATGAAATCCGAATACTTTTTAATAATTTGTTGTAATTGATGCTCGTCTAAAAATGTATCAAACGAGTCTTCCTCTTCGTTTTCTTTTATTTTGACAATAATTTCTGTACCAACGCTTTCTTTATCAGCAGGTGTAATGGTATAACCATCTGTCCCTGTTGATTCCCACTGGTATGCTTGATCGCTATCCACTGATTTCGTAATCACCGTTACTTTATCTGCCACCATAAATGCCGCGTAAAAACCAACACCAAATTGCCCAATAATATCACGGCCATCTTTTAGTTCCGTGTCATTTTTAAAAGCAAATGAACCACTTTTAGCAATCGTTCCTAAGTTTGTTTCTAATTCTTCTTTCGTCATGCCAATTCCCGTATCAATAACTTGCAAAGTACGATCTTCTTTATTTGGGATAAGTTTAATATAATAATCTTCTTGATTAAAAGTTAAGTTTTCATCTGTTAAGCTACGATAATACATTTTATCCATTGCATCACTTGCATTGGAAATTAGTTCTCGTAAAAACACTTCACGCTGCGAATAAATGGAATTAATCATTAATTCTAACAAACGTTTGGATTCCGCTTTAAATTGCTGTTTTCCCATAAGATCCTCTCCTCTACTTAAACTCATATGTTTAAATACCATAAATGTTATTTCATGTCAATCATGATGCATGTATTCCTATTTTATACACGATAGGAAAGTATAAATAGTATGTTTTTAATATAACACCCTTAGCAATATAATTACACTACTTTTGTCTAGCGAGATCTGTTATGTAGGAAAAAAATTGTTCCCGTTTCACTTCATAGACAAGGTTCACTTCACGCCCTTGTTTATTCAGTTCTGTTCGTCCCTGACTTTTCCCATCAGGATGCACGAAACATCGAACGATTTTCCTTTTAATTACATTTGAATTTCCTATTGTTGCTGTTGTAAGTACATCCCATAGAAAATATGTTGAATTTGTTTGGAAGTGGACAAGTGGGGGAACCATTGCATAACATTGTCCTAAAAAGTCTATTCCTATATCTTCTCTTTCTCTCGCCCATTTATTACGAACATCTACCGTTAGTGGCACATTATTCGTGCTTTCTAATGCTACTAAATCAATAGTTATTTCACTATCCCAAACTATTTTTGCAGCTTCTGGGTCCCAAAATGCGTTCCACTCAGCTGTTCCATCGTGTTCAGGCTCTTCTACATTTCCAGTCGGTAAAAACGTGCCACCCATCCAAACGAGTTTTTCAATCTTTTCCTCAATATCTGGCGCTTCGTCCAATGCTCTTGCCAAATCCGTTAATGGCCCGACGAATAATAATGTCACTCGTTCATTACTATTTCTTAAAGTTCGAATAAGGTGTTGATGTGCTGGTAATTCTGCTTCCTTTGTTTGGATTGGTAAATGCTCATTGAGTATTGGTAGTGCATCTACATAAAAAGCATGCATGCGCCAATCTTTAGGAAATGGATTTTTCCCACGTGAAGTAGAAGCTGCTACTTCTATCTCTTTCCCTTGTCCAAACCGATCAATAATTTTGCGACTTGCATATATTGCGGGTTCCAAATAACAATCTGCTGGGATAACGCTAACACCTACTAGATCAACATCTTCCATTTGCAATAATAAAAATAACGATACTAAATCATCGACTCCACCATCGTGGTTCATGTATACTTTTCTCTTCATTCTGTGTAAATGTCCTCCTCGAATTAACCCATTTCCAATATGTATACAACCCATTGTCTCAAGTTTTTCAATTCTTTACAAATGATATAGTAGAGAGATGTATATCAAGTTTTTTCGACATAGTTATATTTTTAATGCAACAGTTGGTTTGAATTAGAGACAGCTGCAGAAAAACACTACGCTAGCTTAACAGTATGAACTATCGCTATATGTGCAATGTCAACTTCTCCACTTCACGAGGTTGAAAATATAACAGCTAGCCGTTTGCTAGCCTGTTTTTATATATGCTCTACAAACTACTCCAACCTTAAAATGAACCTCTTTGGCGATTTTCTTTTATCTCACACGAAGGCTTTAGTAGCTCAAGGGGTGTAAGACCTCTTACGAAAAATGGGATTTAGGTACTGTAAGACGAGTGGGTAATAACAGTACAGCAACCTGTTATAAAAATGGAAATGTAGGCCATAGCCTAGCGAAATTTTAATAGCTTGCAGAAAAAGGAGAAGGAGATATATGATAGCATTTTCTGGTGCTTAATCCAGTTTTCCTAAAAACATATACAAGCCGTGAGGGAAAGGACCTACCACGGCTTGTACATTCACTTTATTGGTTATTTTGTCGATACGTTTCAATTTCTTGTCTTGCATTATGCAATTTTTCAAAGGTTTGTTGAAATTGTGGGTTGTCTAAAGCATCTTGTCCTGCTTGATACTTTGTTTCTTTCAATAAGTGGTCCACTTGTAACAGTTGGTTTTGCGCTTGCATCAACTCTTCCTCATTTCCACTTGTTTTAGCCTGTTGGATAAGCTCGTAAGCATCTGTAAATTGCTGTGTAGCCAACTCTAATTGCTGGTGAAGCATTTGCTTTTCCATTGTATACCTCCAAACGTATCGTAAACATATATTCATAAACATCCTATTAACAATATATGTTTTGTTATTCCCAAAACTTTTATATTCATACGTTTTAAAAAAGGAATAAGCTTCTTTTTAGAGTTGACGAGCCTAATAAAGCAGGAGCATAGACATCATAATTAATCGTAACTATCTGGGTTTGTTCCACTTCGATCATTTTGATTTAAACGGCTAATTTTTTGCATTTCTTTTTCAGTTAGCGAAAAATCAAAAATAGCAGCATTTTCTTTAATTCGTCTGGGATTCGTTGATTTCGGAATCGTTATTACTTCGTTTTGAATATCCCAACGCAAAATAACCTGGGCTATAGTCTTTCCATACTTTTCAGCTAAGCTTAGTAAATACGGCTCGTCCATTAGTCGCCCTCGTTTTAAAGGGGACCATGCCTCTAACTGGATACCTTGTTGTTTGCAAAACGCATACAGCGGCTTCTGTGTTAAATGGGGGTGATATTCAACTTGGTTGATAGCAGGAACTATTTTACTATTCGCTAACAAATTTTCTACATGTTGTTGGTGAAAATTGCTCACTCCAATTGCACGGACTTGACCGCTTTCATACAGCTCTTCCATAGCTTTCCAAGTCTCTGCATACTTTTCTTTCACTGGCCAGTGAATTAAATAGAGATCTATATAGTCTAAGCCAAGCCTCTGCAAGCTCTTTTCAAAAGCTTCTTTTGTCTCAGCGTATCCTTGTTCGTCATTCCATACCTTTGTCGTAACAAATAACTCTTCACGGGGAATATTTGACTGCTTAATGGCTTCCCCAACACCTACTTCATTGTCATAAAATGAGGCAGTGTCTATCATACGGTAGCCTGCCTCTAAAGCTGCCTGAACCGCAGTTTGAACCGTTTTTCCATCTTCAACTTTGTAGACGCCTAAGCCGAAACCAGGCATTTCTACTCCATTATTTAACAAGACAGTATCTTGTAAATGTGTAATCACGTAACATTCCTCCCCTTAGACTACCTCCATTATTAACACAAAGAAAACGAACGTTCAATTAGGAGACCCTAATTTCTTACATCATGATGATAACTCCTCCTTACTATATGAACAGCGTTTTCCAGACTTTTGATAAAAGCATCTTAGTTACGCAAGAGCTGAAATTATTTTTAATAAATTGGTGTTATTTTTAAACGGGCGGGGAATAGACAAAAATAGAAATAAAGGGGGGGTTTTCCTGTTGATTCCAGCAGTCCAACAATCAAATATAACAATACTTTCTATTTCCCTTATATTAATAATTAGTATTCTAGCTGTAAAATTCTCCGCAAAAGTAAATTCTCCCTCGCTTGTCTTCTTTATTGGTATAGGGATGATTTTCGGTAGTGAAACTGTTCATTTATTTCACTTTGATGACCCATCTGCGGCGCAATTAATAGGGATGCTAGCTTTAGTTGTTATTCTGTTTGATGGCGGGATGCAAACAAATTGGCAATCTTTACGGCCTCATGCAGTTCCTGCTTTATCTCTTGCTACGATCGGAGTGTTATTAACGACTATTGTGATGGGTCTTGTAGCAAAATTACTGTTTCCTTTTAGCTGGCCAGAAGCTTTATTATTAGGAGCTTTAGTTGGCTCAACAGACGCTGCAGCAGTATTTGCTATGCTTAAAGGAAAAGATGTATCTAACAAAATTACTTATACGTTAGAAGGAGAGTCTGGAGTAAATGACCCCATGGCTGTATTTTTAACTACTTCGTTGATTACCGTGGTAACCAACGAAACTCCCAATAGCTTATCTTTTATTGGAGATTTCATATGGCAAATGGGCGGAGCAATCGTTTTTGGTTTTATTATTGGTAAATTAGGAAGTAAAGGATTGCATCGCATGGCCTTATCTGCAAGTGGTTTATATCCTTTATTAGCACTTGCTTTTGCTCTATTTGCCTATAGTTTTGGTTCATTGCTACAGACAAGTGGTTTATTAACCGTCTACATTGCAGCCATTGTTATTGGTAGCCATCCTTTGCGCCAACGCTACACGATTTTGCGTTTTAATGAGGGATTGAGTTGGATAGCACAAATAGGAATGTTTGTACTTTTAGGTATGTTTGTCATTCCGTCTGACTTATTTTCGTTTTCTATTATTGCAAAAGGTTTGTTGCTCTCTTTTACATTAATACTTATTGCGAGACCAATTGCAACAAATATCGCCGTTATACGAATGGACTTTAATTGGAAGGAGAGATGTTTTATATCGTGGGCTGGATTGCGTGGAGCTGTGCCAATCGTGCTTGCGCTATTCCCAATGCTTGCTCAAATAGAGCATAGTCAGCTTTATTTTAACCTCATATTCTTCATCGTGTTAACATCTAGCATGATTCAAGGAACTTCACTACCATGGCTGGGAAGAAAACTTGATCTATCAAAAAACAGCAAATAGCCGTATTCAGATCATATAGTATAAAACGGGAATGAAAATGATAAAGTACATCTTCATTCCATGCTTTTACATGCCCTTATTTGCACTTGCTTTTTGCTTGGTTTTCTATAAGGAGCTCCTTATTTATTTTAAATAACTCACCTATGAATGTTGTTCGCTATGTACAGTTTCTACATGAACGGTTTTTGATTTTGTGTGATTGTGTAAATCACAATAATATACGGTTGTTTTTATTTTTTGTGATATATGGCACGTACGTTTATGTCTCATAAAATTCTTCCAGTACGTAAATTCATGACTACCCGTATGTATGTAATTAATATCTGAGCTTTTTTGCTTCCATTCATGCAAAATAGCTGCATAAGAATGGTTCGGTCTGTCCAACCAGCCAAAAGAAATAGTACAAAATAAAGTGATACTACAAATGTAAAAAAATCGCCTGTATACCATGTTCAATCACCAACCTACTATTCGTTTTTTACTATTTTTATACAGGCGAATTGGAATTATACATCTTGGGTTTACATTAAAATCCGTGGTTGGCAAAACGGATGAAAGGATACAGTAAACGCAAATAGAAAAAATCGTTATGCACAATAAGCTAACTTATAACCCAACATATAGACTTCACGTATGCGAAACGATTAATTCAGCATCCCCTGCCAAGCGATACGTTGTAATTCCATGTGGCAAAATAAAATGATCACCTTTTTGTATGGCGAATGACTGCCCATTTATTTCAATTTCTGCTTTCCCAGAGATTACGCTACATTGAAGAAAATCAGCGTCTAACTGTTTTGTTACTTGTCCATTTACTTTCCAGTGGTAGACAGTGAAATAATGTTCTTTAACCAATTGCTTTATTTGCAAATCATCTATTTGACTCTGTTTCTGATCAAATACAGAAGCTTGATGGGGAATATTTGTAACTTCTTTTGCTTTCTCCAAATGTAGTTCTCGTGTATTTCCATGACTATCCGTGCGATCATAATCATAAACTCGATACGTAATATCTGAACTTTGTTGCGTTTCTAGTATAACAATACCTTTACCTATCGCATGAATAGTACCACTAGGGACGTAAACAAAATCGCCCGCTTTCACAGGAATTCGTTGTAATAATTGGTCCCACTTTCCTTCATCCATCATCTTGGCTAGCTCTTCTTTTGTTTTGGCATGGTGCCCTAAAATAAGTTCCGAACCCGAGTCTGCTTGTAACACGTACCAGCATTCTGTTTTACCATACGGCTGTTTTTCTGCCTTCCTTGCGTACGCATCATCAGGATGTACTTGTACAGATAAATTATCATCTGCATCTAGTATTTTCACCAATAACGGGTATGCTTCACTACGATTAGACTCTCTGTTAAATAATTCACGATTGGTATTCCACGCATCTGCTAATGTTTGGCCAGCAAGGGGGCCGTTTATTATTTCACTTGGTCCATGAGGATGAGCAGAAATAACCCATGCTTCCCCAGTTTGATTTGATGGGATAGGATACTGAAACATTGACTTCAACTTTCCCCCACCCCATATTCTCTCTTGAAATACAGGTTTTAAAAAGATCGGTTCTTGATACACATTCATTCCTCCAATTGTACGAACATAGTTGAAAAGCATGTCAAACTTCAATGAAGCACTCCATTTTTTCTTCATGAGTTGTGCCCATGTGATAGTTTGAACGACATTATTATACCAAAGAAAAGGAAGGAGCTTAAATCTCACCTCCCCTTCCCGGTTAGCAACGTAGCTCAACGAAAGTTTTAGGAAACACCCTCCTGCAACAGGAGTATGCCCGCGCCCTCTGGCAAGCCCGTCTTTAGTCGGCCTTCCTATTTAATGCGAACAGATGATGACTTATCTTAGGGCCCTAATAAATTGTTAATTTACCATTATTTTCAGGGCTACAAACAAGCAGCCTAAGATAACAACTTAATTGTAGCTTCTTTTTTTATTGAATTTCACTTAATAATTGATGCGCTTCTTCTTTTGTTGTGACATGAAGTAATTTTTCTCTGTAATTGTCATCCATTAATTTCCGTGAAAGCATTTGTAAAATTTTCAAATGATCATCTCCAGCCCTCTCTGTAGGCACGGCAATCATAAATATTAATTTAGCAGGGTTTCCGTCTAAACTTTCCCAATCAACTCCAGCGCGATGCATACCAAAAGCTACAGCTGGTTCACTTACTGCATCGGATTTTCCATGTGGGATAGCAATGCTCATCCCCATTCCTGTCGTCCCTTCATGCTCTCGAGCGATAACAACTTGCTTATATGCTTCTTCGTCAAGTACTACTCCTGCTTGTTTCATACTAGCTATTAACTCATCTAATACTTCTTCTTTTGTATTTCCTTGAAGATCTAAATGAATTAAATCGTTCGTTACAATATTGGTTAATTTCGTAATCTCAGTCGTTTTAGATGAAGCATCTTCTTCCGCTCGTTTAGGTGACGTATCATTTCCCTTGAGCGTTCCTGATACATCTTTCTTAAGAAAGTTAACCATGAAAGCCGTGACAATCGTACCGATAATGGCAGCTACAAAGAACATAAGCACATTATCTACTGCTCCTAGTACAGCGACAATAGGTCCGCCGTGAGCTACTCGATCACCGACATTCCCAATCATTGCAATGACAGAACCTGTCATGGAACCAACCATAATACTTGGAATAACTCGCAATGGATCTTGCGCAGCAAAAGGAATCGCTCCTTCCGTTATGCCAAATAGTCCCATAGTGAAACTTGCTTTTCCTGCTTGTTGCTCTGCAGGTTGATATTTACGTTTGTTCATAAGCGTCGCTAGTCCCATCCCTAAAGGTGGAATACAGATAGCGACAGCAATTGGTCCCATAATTTCATAATTTCCTTCTGCAATCATGGCTGAACCAAATAAGAAGGCTACTTTATTAAAAGGACCACCCATATCAATGGAAATCATAGCCCCTAAAATTAGAGCGAGCAATATAGAACTTGCTCCTTGCATCCCTTCTAGCCATGCTGTTAACGATTCAAACACTTGTGCTACTGGCGCACCAACAACATAGACAAATAATAACCCAACTGCTAAAGTTGCTAAGATTGGTATAAAAATAATTGGCATTACAGGTTGAATGGCTTGTGGCACTTTAATCTTCTTAATTGCTAATGTAATATATCCCGCAAGAAAACCTGCAATAATACCACCAATAAAACCTGCACCTGCTTCACTTCCATAAAAGCTACCATTTGCAGCGATAAACCCACCAATAATTCCGGGAGCTAAGCCTGGACGGTCAGCAATACTAACAGCGATAAAACCTGCCAATATAGGCACCATAAAGCTAAAGGATGTCGCGCCAATTTCTTCTACCTTTTTCCAAAACGAATCTTCAGGAATAACGATTCCTCCTGGTGTTTGTTCACCACCTAAAGTTAGTGCAAGAGCTATCAGCAATCCACCAACTACAATAAAAGGAATCATATAGGAAACTCCACTCATCAAATGTCGATATATGGGGTTTTCTTTTTCTTTTTTCTTCTTTTTCACGTCGTTTGCGGACATTAAGTCAGCTTGATAAACAGGTACATCTTCGGTAGCAAATCGGTTAATTAATTCTTCTGGACGTTTTATCCCTTCCTGCACACCAGTAGCAATTAACCTTTTTCCAATAAAACGTTCCTTCGTGACTTCTTTATCACTCGCTATAATTACACCATCTGCTTCTTCAATATCCTCATCCGTCAATGCATTCTCTACACCAATAGAACCTTGTGTTTCGACTTTTATGTCTACACCTAGTTTCTCACCAGCTTTTTGTAAGTTTTCAGCCGCCATATACGTATGAGCAATTCCTACCGGACACGCTGTAACAGCAACTATTTTCATCATTACGCCTCCTACTCATCTATTTTACATTTATGATTTATAATTGCTTGCAAACTTAGTATACAGTAGCTTTATCTACAATATATTCTTTATTCTTTCCGGAACTATGGTAATTATATTTTATTATTATTTTAATATTTCTAGCCGGTTGGTTTTTTCCATTCGCATTAAAGAAAACGTAGCTTACCTTCAACTCTTAGAACAAAGGCTCGGGGCGCCCGGTTAGCAACGTAGCGACTGGAACGAAGCAACGAAAGTTTTAGGAATCATGCTCCTGCAACAGGATATGCCGGTGCCCTCCGGCAAGCCCGTCTTTAGTCGGCCTTCCTATTTAGAACGAACCGATAATGACTTATCGTAGGGAAATGGAGTGAAGTCGCCTAGTTGTTGGGCGCTGGATCCGGACGGGGCCCATTCCGTTATTTGGTTACGCCATAGCAGCAAATTTTATACTTTCCCATTTTAATAGAAAAACTTGGCTTGTTGCCAAGTCTTATAGTGAAAGCTGTAGTTTTTCTTATAAACTTTTCCAATTCATGTTCCCAGAGCAGAAATGAAAAAACACGACGAACCGCTACTTACCACTCTTTTTCTATCAATACACGTAAGAATGCTTGCTTATCAGTAGCATTTAATAAATCTCTTACTGTCATTGGGTCGTTTGATAGTGATGATAGCTTATGAATAATTGCTTTAATTGGATTCGCTTTTTCATTCGTTAAAGCCAACATAAACACAATTGACACCTCTTCTTTTCCCCACTCCAACGGCTCGGTTAAAACAGCAATGGCAATCGTAGAAGCAATAACAAGCGTCGGATCTCCATGTGGAATAGCTATGGCACCACCAATTGCTGTAGCTGACTTCCTTTCACGCAAAAGCGCTTGGTGGACATATGATTTTTCTACTTTACCTTGTTTGTATAAGGCATTTCCTAGCATTTCAACTACTTGAAAACGATGTTGAGGATTAATATTTAGAAACAGTAATTCTTCTTCTATAAAATCATGTAAAACTTGAGGACTGGTAGCCAAAACAGAAGAACGACCCGCTTTTTTCTTCAGAAATCGTTGCAATTTTTCTTTATCAGTTGCTTCTAAAAGCGGAGAAATAATAATCGTTGGGATATTAATTTTTTCTATAGGCGTAGTCGATATAATTAAATGCACTTGTTCTCGCTTTATAAAACGTTGCACTTCTCCCTTCCCAACAGTTCCTACAATTTTCATTTCTTGATACTGTTTTTCCATTTTTGCTTGCAGTAATCTAGACATCCCTATTCCCATATCACAAACAATTAACACGCGAGGTACTGCATAATTTTCAGCATCTAACCTTTCTATGGAAGCTTGAAAATGCAGAACTATATAAGCTGCTTCTTCTTCAGGTATATCAAATGGAAATTTCTCACTCACCTTCTCTAAAGACAGCGTCACCATACTCAGCATATACGGATACATCTTTTTTATGTCCTGTAACAATGGATTACTAATTGGAAATCCATACAGCAAACGATTAGTAACAGCTTCTAAATGAATCATAAGTCCATTAATTAGTTGTTCATCTTCATAAAAGGATACATGCGTCAACTGTTGCATCGTCTCAATCATTGTCGATAATACTTGGTGTGTAATTTCTTCTTCCGTAGATGTATGTAACGAATATTTTTTACTCCCACGTAAATGCCACGTTAAATATATTGTCTCGTCTTGAGCTAACGTAATCCCAAATTTGTGTTCAAGCTGATCTAAACACCAAGCAGCCGCTCGGTACTCATTTGTCTCACTCATCGATGCACTTTGCTTATCAATCACTATTGGGCTAGCCTGCTTTGTACGTTGTACCATAACGAGCACGTGGACAACTAAATTATCCAGCGCATGACTTGCCATGGGAATTTTCCATTTTTCTATCATTTGGTTTAGTATTTGTCTTACTGTAGCAATTTCAAAGGGCGCAAATACATTCTTTAAAAATGCCGTCGCACCTTGGTTCACCATTTCCTCTATATGTGCCAGAGCCATTCGTTTGTTTAATTCTTCCCCTTTTACGTAATGACCTAGCTTTTGCCTTGATTCAATAACCAATCCAAAACTTTCAAACCACTGCTGAATCGCTTCAAGATCACTCTTTATAGCAGTATGATGGACATAGTAATCCATACTCAGCTGTTGCAACGTGAGTGGGTTTTTATCAGTTAATAAACGATAAGCTATTTCCATAAGCCGTTGATACGATGATTTATTTTCACGAAAAAGTGCATGAAACAAGTCTTGCTTATCTGAATTGTTTATCTCTAAATAAATCCCTGTTCCAGGTTTTCGAATTAAACATGCAGACGAGTAGTTTTGCAAATAAACATCAATTGTTCGCAAATCATTACGAACTGTTTTTTCTGAACAATCAAGTTGTTTAGCAAGATCATTGACTAAAATTGGACGGTTGCCATAAGATAATAGAACTTCTATAATCTTTCTCTGTCTAGCATTCATCTTAGCCCCTCCTTGTTCACATAGTTTGTGTACAATATGCGCCCATAAAAACTTAACGTATATAACTGTTTTTACTGAGCACACACTCTAGTATACTGTATCACAACAATTTCTCCTCATGTATAACTTCGTTCGACTAATCACAAATAAAAATAATATATTACAAGACTTTGCTTGTCGCGAATTTTGGTGAAAGCCACAGCTTTTCCCGATAGCATAAAAAACCCCTATTATAAAGAAATAAGGGTAGTATGTAAAATATTAGCTTTTGAGGATCATAAACTCGTCAATTACGATATTCATCTAAAACACGGATAAAGTCATAGTAATCTGTTGCTTGAATTAAACGTTGGACGATTGTTTCTGAGTTAACGATCGTTCCTAATAAATCGTACATTCCTTGCAGATCTTCTTTACTATCTTTTTGTACATTTAATAAACAAATAAATTGAACAGGTTTACCTCCCCAATCCACTGCCCTTTTTAATGTGCAAACCGTTAAAAAAGTTTTCTTGGATTGGGGCGTGACAGGGTGAGGAATAGCAACTAAGTTACCATATGACGTGGCTGCAATTTCCTCTCGTTCATATATGTGTTCTAAATAATTATTTGGCACTAATCCCATCTGGTTTATTTGCTGATATAAATAGTGAAGTATTTCATCCCTATTCTTCAAATTTTGTTGCAAAAATACGAGCTGTGGCTGAAAGTAGGTCCTAATCGATTCTTGACCATGAATAAATGATGTAATGTTTTCCATGTCTGATTTTTCTAATATAGCATTAACTCGAATTATAGGTATACCTATGTCTTGATCAATTGCTACAGAACTAATAATAAAGTCTATATTACTTAGTTGACAGTCCTTTAACTTATACAATTCAATAACACCAATCACTTCAACAGCATCTCTAAATTCCGTTTTTACTTTATAATATATTAATTGTGCTGTACCAAACCCTGATGCGCATACAATTAAGCAACGCTTTGGTCCCGTGTGGAAATTTTTCCGCTCCATTGCCGCACCGATATGCAAAGAAATATACCCGATCTCGTTTTCATCAAATTCACTGCCTGTCATTTTTTCAATAACCATACCGCCTAGAACGGCTGATTCAAAAGCTAATGGATAGCTTTTTTTAATATCTGCTAATAATGGATTTCGAATGTTCATGCCATATTTATACCGATTAATAGCAGGCTTGAGATGTAACCCCAAAGCGACTATCAGTTCTTTATCATGTTGAATCCCTAGATGATACTCTTCATCTATTTTTTTTAGCATCTGCATAATAATTGGCAAAATATCAGGTGCAACTAAGTTTTCTTCCAATCCGCCTGCCTGTTCAAGTGGAGCGATCATTTTTGTTCCCAATAAGTGAATGGCGATATAGGCTGTTTCTGAATCAGGAAACTGTATGTGTAAATGCCTTTCTACGTTCTGAACAATGCGTTTAGCTACTTCATATTCCGATTGATTAACAATTTTTTTCAATTCACTAGACTGCAATGTTATATATTTGCCGTCTTTTATTCGTTCATAAGCAATTAATATATGAATGAGCAAATTCTGAATCGCTACATCCGACATACTAATATGATTCTGTTTTATTTGTTCCATAATAATGTTGTCAATGGCAACAAAGTCTTCCTTACGTATGGATGGGATTGCAGGATGATGGGGGTGCTCACCATGTCTATGTGTTCGATCAACAATGTATTCAGCCATACAAAAGCGTAATTTCAATTCGTCACCTTGTAATTTAAGACCATAGTTTGGTCTTGAATGAATCTGAATCGAATAAAGCTTTAGCCGCTCCTTTACTTGTTTTAAATCATTTTGCACAGTAGATTTACTAACATACAGTTCATCAGCCAATTGCTCTAGCTTCACATAACCTTTCGTTACTAATAACCGACGAATAATTTGTATCTCTCTGTCTTCAGGTAATTGTGAGATAGACCTATTTTTTTGATCTTCCAGATGAACAATTGTATGCAAAAAATCGCGAAACTTTTCTTCATCAAAAATAGTCAGCTGATAACCTTTTGACACAACAGCTTCTACCTTGGCTCCATATTGACGTATTAATGAATCCAGTTTTTTTATATCTTCTCTCGTCGTTCTTGCTGTAACCTTATTTAACTGAGCCAAAAATTTCCCTGTCAACGGAGAATCAACAAGCATTAATTTTTTTAATATCATTCGCATCCTAGTTGTAAGCATCTAAATTCTCCTCATTATTCTCTTTAAAATCAAGGGGACAGGACAATATAGACAACGACATTCTCTTTTCTTATTTTTTTCAAATAACTTTATTTAAATCTATATCTTCTTTTTTAAAAGATAACAAAGTATAAACTTAGAGGCTTGTGTATAACACCATAACCAAATAAGCCACGTCCCGCTCCAGCGCCCAGCAACTAGACGACTTCACTCCATTGCCCTAAGCTAAGTAAGTCATCATCGGTTCGTAACTAAGAGGAAGGCCGACTAAAAACGGGCTTGCCGCCCCACGTCGGCATACCGCTGTTTTAGTGGCATGATTCCTTTATTTTAGTTGATTCGTTCCAGTCGCTACGTTGCTAAACGGGCTCCCTAAGCCTTTGTTCTACCCCATCCACACCATGTGGACGTGTGGATGGGTATCTAAATGCTAAAAACCATTGTTTAGAGACACTTCTTTAAACCATTCTGCACTCTTTTTCGGTTTCCGCTCCATCGTATTTAAGTCCACAGAATAAAATCCATAGCGATTTTTGTAGGCATTCATCCAAGACCAGTTATCCATAAATGTCCATAAATGATACCCTTTCACATTGCATTTTTCTTGCACAGCTCGATGTACCCATTTTAAATGTTCCCGAATAAATTCAATGCGGTATTCATCTTGAATTTGACCCTCTTTTATATATCGCTCTTCATTCTGAACGCCCATGCCATTTTCAGAAATAAACGATGATATATTACCATAGTTTTCCTTTAAATTCATTAAGATATCGTAAATACCTTTTTCGTATATTTCCCATCCACGATGCGGGTTCATTTTTCTACCTGGCATTTCATAAAGATCAAAAAACATATCCGGCATAAATGGAGCGTATGGATTAGGTAAATATTCTTTTGCTTTCACACGACGTGGCTGGTAATAATTAATCCCTAAAATATCTACCGTATTGTTTTTTAGTAGTTCTTTATCACCCTGTTTTGTTTGCGGTAACTGACCATGTTCTTTTAGAATGGCAATTAGCTCATCAGGATATTCACCTAATACAGCTGGATCCAAGAAACTACGGTTAAAAAATAGATCTGCTATTTTTGAAGCACGTAGATCAGCTGGGTTACTGCTTCTTGGATAAGATGGTGTTAAATTTAATATAATTCCAATTTGACTATGTGGATAATTTAGCTTACGAAAAGCCTTAATTGCTTTTGCGTTAGCAATCATCGTATGGTATGCTACTTGCACCGCTTTTTTAGCATCCACAATATTAGGATAATGAAAATCGTACAGATACCCACCTTCAACAGGGACAATCGGCTCATTGAATGTAAACCATTTTTTCACTCGATCACCAAAAAGTTTGAAACACATCTCCGCATAAGCTTGATAGCTATCTACAACTTCGCGATTTTCCCATCCACCAAATTGTTGGTAAGCAAGTGGCATATCAAAGTGAAATAGATTAACGAATGGCTCGATATCATTGTCTATTAATTCATTAATCACACCATTATAAAATTCTACCGCTTGTTCATTCATTTGTCCGTTCGGCATTAAACGGGACCATGAAATAGATAGACGAAAACTATTATGTCCAATCTGTTTCATTAATTGAATATCTTCCTTATATCGTTGATAAAAATCAGATGCTCTCGCTGGACCTACTTGGTCAAAAAAGCGATTCGGTTCCGTTTCATACCAATAATCCCAGATGTTTTTCGCTTTCCCATCTTTGTCTGCTGCACCTTCTATTTGCGTAGCAGACGTTGCACTTCCCCACCAAAAATTTGCTGGAAATTTATATTTTACTGTCAATGCAATACCCCCTCAACTATTTATTGCGATAAATCTCAATAATTTCGATTGCTAAATCCCTCATTGCCATAGAAGTCATTAAATGGTCTTGTGAGTGTATGAGCATAACATTAATGATATTTCCTTCTCCTCGTGCTTCATTGTGCAATAATTTCGTTTGATATTCATGCGCTTTTCCAAGTTCTTCTGCTGCTTCTTCAACAAGTTGATCTGCTTGATTAAAATTCCCTATTTTCGCTTCTTGAATTGCTTCCATCACATTGGATTTTCCATTACCAGCATGTAAAATAATTTGAAAAGCAATTTCAGTTGTTTGATCCATGTTCTCACCTCGTCCATTTACTCATTAACTTTTCTTTGCTGCTTTTTCTTTCTCGTAATAACTCTTGTCCATAATCTTCAAGAATGGCCACCAAATCATCATAACAACCACTAAGTTGACTGCTTGCAACAACCCGCCTTGCCAAGCGTTTCCTGTAGCTAAAAAACCATTTAATACAACAGGGGTTGTCCATGGAACAATAACTCCAGCTGGTGGTGGAACAAGCCCGGTCGCCATAGCAAAATACGTAATAATGGTAACCACTACTGGAGCAAGTAACCACGGAATAATGATAAGCGGATTCATAATAATTGGTAAACCAAAGATAATTGGCTCATTCACATTAAATATCCCTGCTGGCGCCCCAAGTTTACCCAACTCTTTCATTTGTCTGCTTCTACCAATAATAAAGATGAGGATTATAACTGCTAACGTCATTCCCGATCCACCCATTCCAACAATAAATGAATCGATAAATTGTTTTGTAACGATATTCGGTAATTCCGTTCCTGCTTGGAAAGCCGATAGGTTTTGCTCATTTAACGTGTACCAAATTGGATCAAAAACTGAGTTAACAATAATCTGTCCATGTAATCCGAAAAACCAAAATACCTGAATTAATAAAACAGCTACAATAGTTGCTGGCAACCCACTACCGAGTTGAGTTAATGGTTGTTGAATAATTGTATAAATAAAGTTCTGTACTGTGTCAAAGCCCGTGTAGCTAAAAATAATTCGAATAATTAAGAAAACAGACAATGTTAATGTAATTGGAATTAGTGCACTAAACGACCTGGATACTGCTTGTGGAACACCAGCTGGCATCTTAATTGTCCAATCTGTTCTAACAAAAAAGTTATAAAGTTCTGCTGCTATAAATGCAGTAAAAATTCCTAAAAACATTCCTTGTGCACCTAAACTTACCGTTGGGATGACACCTGTTAAACCCTCAAGCACTTGCGGCGTAAGAATTAAAAATGCAGTTAATGCAACTACCCCGCCATAAATAGCCTCATTTTCGTAATGCTCAGTCAATTTGTATCCAATCCCAATAATGACAAACATTCCCATAATACTTAACGTTGCTGCTGATGCAGGACCTAAAGCACTTTGATAAGCAGCAAACGCATCCTCACTTATAACGCGATCGAGGAATGGTAGGTTCGCAATAACAACAAAAATGGAACCAAAGATGATTAATGGTAAAGCAACCATGAATCCATCACGAAGAGCGGTTAGATAACGGTTGTTATTTAATTTATCAGCAATTGGTAATAATACATTTTCAAGCATTTCCATAAATTTATTCATTTTTCAACACCCCCCATTAGTTAGCTTCTTCCATTAGTTCGAGTGCTCTATTTAAGACTGCTTCGCCATCAATTCTTCCATAAGCAGTTGGATCAATAACATCAAGATGTACATTTACTTCATCCGCGAGTTTGGCTAATTTTTTCTTTAAAAAACGCATTTGTGGACCAATTAATAACACGTCTGCTTGTTCAATATCTTTCGTTACTTTATCTTGAGCAACTGCCCAAATCTTCACATCTATCCCCTTTTCTTCTGCTACTTCTTTCATTTTGGAAACCAAAAGGCTCGTTGACATTCCTGCTGAACACGCAAGTAAAATATGTTTCATTTTTGTTTCCTCCTAAAAATTTCTGATTTATTTCTCTTGCTATCTTTAGTTTAAGTTAAGCAAGTGGATAACTAAACATAGACTTTTTCCTTTTAAAGACGGAAACGGTTACTTCCATTGAAAACGCAACCACTTTTCTACGTTTAAAATGACATACATTAATTTTTGAACCTTTTCGATATGATATGTTTCCTTTCCGATTAATCAAGGAATATACTAAAATAGAGATTATATTTAAAATGATAAGAAAGGGGTTTTCTATTTGACTAACAAAATCACCGTTACAAACCCGGCTACTGGTGAAGTACTAAAAGAATTGAGTTCCTGGTCTAATGAGGAAGTAAAGAAAGCGCTTTATAAAGGTCATGCATTCTTTCCAACTTGGGCAAGCATACATGCACATAAACGTTCACAATTACTGCAACGTTGGGCAATGCAAATCAGAGAGCATAAGGATGAACTTGCTAAACTGATGACGAAGGAAAACGGAAAGCCACTAAAGGAATCTTATGGTGAGATAGAATATGCGGCAAGTTATATTGATTGGTATGCAGAAGAAGCAAAGCGAATTTATGGGCGAACAATTCCAGCAAACACCGAGTCAAAACGAATCCTCGTTCGTAAAGAGCCTGTTGGTTTAGTCGCTGCTATTACACCTTGGAATTTCCCTGCAGCCATGATGACAAGAAAAGCAGCACCAGCACTAGCTGCCGGGTGTACATTTATTGTCAAACCTGCTTCTGAAACACCGCTATCAGGTATTCGAATAATTGAATTAGCTCATAAGGCAGGTATTCCAGAAGATGCTATTCAATATGTCGTCGGTTCCGGCAAAGAGATTGGCGCATTATTTACAGAAAGTGACTATGTGCGTAAGATTACCTTTACAGGTTCCACTGCTGTAGGAAAAAACTTAATTAAAGGAAGCGCAAACACGGTCAAACATGTCACCATGGAGCTTGGTGGGCATGCACCATTGATTGTTGCTAAAGATGCGGATATTGAATTTGCAGCTGAACAAACGATCATCTCAAAATTTCGTAATGCTGGCCAAACATGCGTCTGTGCAAATCGAATTATCGTTCACGAAGATATTGTAGATCAGTTTGCAGCAGCTTTTGTACAACGTGCCAAACATTTAACGGTTGGCAATGGACTTCATGATAATATTGATATTGGACCAATCATTAATGAACGAGGCTATAACAAAATTAAAGAACATATTGATGATGCTAAGCAAAAAGGTGCTAAAGTATTGTTAGGAGATACATTTGATGCAGACCATGAGAAAGGATATTATTTTGTATACCCAACCATACTTAATGAAGTAACAGCGGATATGACAATTATGCATGAGGAAACATTTGGTCCAGTGGCTCCTATAACTACTTTTACAAATATCGAGGAAGCTGTACGCCTTGCTAACGATACGCCATTTGGTTTAGCTGCCTACTTTTTTACAAATGATTACCGTACTGGTACTTATTTGTATGAGCATTTAGATTACGGCATTGTTGGCTGGAACGACGGCGGACCATCTGCCGCTCACGCCCCATTTGGTGGAATGAAGGAGAGTGGACTTGGTCGTGAAGGTGGGCTGGAAGGCATTGAACCTTACTTAGAAACTAAATATGTATCGATTGGAAATCTATCGTATTAGAAAAACTCGTCCTACCATCAAGTCTTTATGGCGAATGCTGTAGCTCTGCTTATACTATAAATCATAGAAAATTTTATACTTTTCTATAGTGAAACAAAAGGGAAACCTCCTGTTCTATAGGAGGCTCCCTTTTTCCTGCTATTAAAAGTATACCAATGTAAAATAATGACGATGCATACACGCCACCCCTCTTGCTTTAAGTTAATAAATGACCGGTTGAACATAAGCTTCATTTGCAATAAACATATCTTGAAGCAGCTTATGAGCTACTTCCGCAGATGGCACAAATGGATGCATGGTCATCGCCTGAATGGCTACCCCAATGTTTTTGGATATTCCTGCTTCCACAGTCAGTGACTCATAAGCTTTCATATATTGTAATAATCCGTGAACATGCGGTAAGATTTCTGGTACTTGAATTGGTATAATTCCATGTCTTTCCACTACACTATTCACCTGGACACAAGCATCGTTCCGTAAGCCTTCTATTGCTCCATTATTTCTAATATTTACTGGTAAAATGCGCTTTAAATTATAATGAATTGCTTGAATAACCTCGAGCACCCCTTCTGAAGCTGCTGCACCTCGCCTATCTTCCACTCCATTTGGTAACGTAGCTGTTTTTGCATGTTCATATAGAGAAAATAACTGCTTGTGTTCTTCTAGTTCAAAATCAGATGGAAGCACGCCTTGTTTAAACACATCTAATTGCTTTGTTAAAATTTGGTCACCCTGATAATAATAAGGCTGATAGTCGCAACCAATAACGCCATATGTTTGTAAAAAATACGTATCAACTGTAATGTCTTGCCGCTTTTTTCTACTATGCAGTTTTTTATAAAGTATGGCATCTGTTAACTTTGATTTTCCACGAACATATAAATCCGTAACCCATAACAATTGACTTGTCCCTATTAGTTGCATACTTATATCATTCTTGACAACATCGTACGCCTTTGCAAATTGATTCCGAAAAGCCATTGGCCCCTCATTGATACCAATAACTTTCACATTCGTATGCTTATCTATCGCTTCTGTGATTATACTACAAGGATTCGTCAAATTAAGTAACCAAGCATCTGGTGCTAATTCTTCAATATCTTCACAAATATCAAGCATAATAGGTATCGTTCGTAAAGCATTCATAAATCCAACCGGACCTGAAGCTTCCTCTGCTATGATACCATACTCTAAACATAACGTTTCATCTATTTGACGCATATCAAAGCCACCTACTCTGATTTGATTAATAATAAAATCAGCCTGCTTCAATGCCTCTCGCCTATCGAGCGTTTCCATTATTTCTATGTTACTATTTTCCTGTTCTATCATACGTCTAACGAATGATGCAATGATGGATAAACGTTCTCTCCCTGCTAAAATATCAACAAGATATATCTTTTTTATAGGTAATGCTTCCTCGTGTTGGATAAATTGGCCTATTAACTGTGGCGTAGATGCTGAACCTCCTCCAAGAATAGCAATATTCAAGGTGGTCATGAGTTGTATCCCCCTTTATCATGAATATAAAATGCTGTACCACTTCTTCAAGAATGTGAACATGTTAGCTTGGACATTAACCAAAAGATAAAAGATACATAAAGTCATTTATAAGCCTTTGCGTCATAGGATTGAAGTGAGCCATCAGCAGCAGATTGAAAAACGGCCACTAATTAAAATCCCACTTTATCGTACGTATTAAAAAGTATATGATAGAGGATGTCATTTTAGTAGTTAAGTCTGCTTGCTCTCTTAGCCAAACGAAGGCTACTGCCATAAAGGTTTGGCAATAGCTTTCTATTTGATGTTAAATCTTATGTTTTCTAATAACGTTAAAAAAAGCTAGTCAAGGCAGCGACCCTAACTAGCTTTTTTATTACAATGTAATGATATTTTCTTCTTTACTTTCTACTTTTCCACTCTTCTCAAGTGATATTTGTTGTCCCTCTTTTAGGTTGGTAAATACAATTGGTGTGATAACCGGCATTCCTTTACTTTGAATAAAGGACAGATCTGCTTTAAGCAGTGGTTGTCCAGCTTCGACCTTATCTCCTTCTTCAATGAGCATTTCAAAGCCGTCTCCTTTTAAATTAACCGTATCAATACCAACATGAATAAGAATTTCTTTTCCACCATCTGACTGTAAACCAATGGCATGTTTAGTTGGGAAAACATTTACCACTTTCCCATTTACAGGTGAAACAACTAGACCGTCTTCTGGTACAATCGCAAAACCATCACCCATCATTTTTCCAGAAAATACTTGATCAGGAACTTCTGTTATTGGCAATAGCTCTCCTTTCATTGGTGAAACAATTGCTTCTGTTTCAGCTTCATTTTGCATTGCCTCTGGATTGACTTCTTCAATCTGTTGTTGAACTTCTTCATCTTGATCTGTTTCCACAGGACGTGGTGTTTTACCAGACATAATATCTTGCATTTGTCCTTTAATCGTTTCGGAACGTGGACCAAAAATGGCTTGAATATTATCGCCAACTTCTAATACACCTGAAGCGCCTAGCTTCTTCAATCTTTCTTTATCGACATTTTTGATCGAATTAACGGACACACGTAAACGTGTAATACATGCATCTAAGTGTGCAATATTTTCTTGACCACCCATTGCTTCTAATACATCATAAGCAAGCTCACCAGTTTGTCCATTATTATTTTCCTCTTCCTCTTCCACTTTCTCCCGACCTGGAGTCATTAAGTTAAACTTCTGAATGAAGAAGCGGAAAATGACGTAGTAAATAACAGCAAATGCTAATCCTAATAGGATGGTGATCCACCACGGTTCTTTATTCGGTAAAATTCCAAATAATACAAAGTCAATCGCACCACCGGAAAACGTATAACCGACATTAACGCTAAAGAACGTCATTAGTACGAATGAAAGTCCATCTAAAACCGCATGTAAGAGAAATAATAGCGGCGAAACAAACATAAATGAAAATTCGAGCGGCTCAGTAATCCCTGTTAAAAAGGATGTTAATGCTGCAGAGCCTAACAAACCAGCAACGACCTTTTTCTTTTCTGGTCGTGCTGTATGATACATAGCTAGCGCTGCTGCTGGTAAACCAAACATCATAACTGGAAATTCCCCTGCCATAAAGTTACCAGCTGTAATTTCTACCCCATCTTTTAACTGGGCAAAGAAAATCGTCATATCTCCACGAACTAAATCACCTGCTACAGTAGTATACGAACCAAATTCATACCAAAATGGCGCATGGAAAATATGGTGCAATCCAAATGGAATAAGTAATCTTTTTACAAAACCAAAGAAGAAAACAGCTAAATATGTTCCTTCCTCAATTAGCCAATAGGATGCACTATTCATCGCATCTTGCACAGGTGGCCAAACAAATAATAGCGCAATACCTGCAAGAAATGAAAACGCAGCCGTAACAATTGGTACAAATCGCTTTCCAGCAAAGAAACCGAGAAAAGCGGGCATTTCAATATTGTGATAGCGATTATAACAAAATGCGGCAATCAAACCTACAATGATACCTCCAAACACGCCTGTTTGTAACGTAGGAATGCCTAATACAGAAGCAAACCCAGGGTCTGATTCGATCATTTCTGGGGTAACATCGATCCAAGAGCCCATTACTTGGTTTAAGACTAAATACCCTACAAGAGCTGCTAAACCAGCTGCCCCATCACTCGCTAAACCTATGGCTACACCAATCGCAAAGATAAGCGCCAAGTTACTAAAAATAATTCCACCGGCATCTTCCATGACAGTGGCAACCAATTGAATCCAATCCGCTTTTAAAAACGGTAAGTATCCTAACATCGTCTCTTGCTGTGCTGCATTACCAAACCCAAGCAATAAACCAGCAGCCGGTAATAACGCGACTGGAAGCATAAGTGCTTTACCAACTTTTTGTAAGACACCAAAAGCTTTTTTAAACATCTTTTTTCCTCCTTTTATGCAACAACCAACATTAAAATTTCGAGAAGCTTTCTTTACCATTTATCCTTCCCAAAATCTATAAGAAAAATGAAAAAAACATGACTTATTAGCAAGTATCATGACGAAATCCTTCACTTTACTTCACACTATAAACTTGAAAAACGCGCTTTTCGCCAAAGTGTTTATAACACTAGAACGTCAACATTTTTCTTAAAGGATAAACCCTAAAGAACAAAAAAAGGCATGAGTAGAAATCAGAAACAAGCAGTAGGGGCTATACGTGTACCCTACTGTCCTATTTCATAATCTTTCCACTCATGCCTGATCGTATCAGTAACACGGAAAATGTATTATGAGTCATGTTTTTGATAGAGGCGTTGCAAGTGCATCGTTAAATACACCGCTTCCGCTTCATATACTGGTTGCTTTAATGTTTGTTGCATCATTTTAATCAATTTCCACGCTAGATTATAACATGTTGGGTATTCCTTTTTCAAGAGGGAAGCTATTTTAACTGGTTCATCTACTGTCTCCCCCTTTAACACGCGTTCGATTGTATAGCGCACATGCCGAACAAGGCGTACGTACTCTATCCCGCCTCTGTCCACTTTAATTTTTAATTGTTCTTCAATAATATCGACAAATTGCGTAACCAATTGGGAGTATTTATTGATATCAGAGAGAGCTTTATTCGATATGGCACTGTGTACATGTAAAGCAATAAAGCCAATTTCCCCTTCAGGAAGATGAATATCCAACCTATGATTCATGTCTTCAACAATTTCTGAGGCGATCTCATACTCAAAAGGATATAATGCTTTTGTTTCGGCAAGAAAAGGATTTTTTATTTCCAAACCTTTTAGCATACGATGGTAAGCAAACAACACATGATCAGTTAGAGCCACATGAACGGATTCATTCAACATGACATGTGATCGTTTCTGAATTAATTCTACCGCTTTAACAATGGAATCCAACAATGTATGATCTATGTTTGGAAGCAATTGCTTATATTGCGCCTGCGCCTGTTCATCACGTAATACAAACAGCTTTTCTATTTGCTCTTTATGGATAATGTCTTTTTTCTTATAATGAAAACCAATTCCATTACCAATCAAGACGACTTCATTTTGCTGATTATCCAAAGCAATGAGGACGTTATTATTTAGTGATTTCTTAACCGTAAACGTGTTCAAAATGTTTATCTCCTTAAAGCAGTATTGGCAATACGTACAATGATAACTTGTTGTTACTACAGGAAACATTATGCACGATTAGCTAGAAACATTGCAAGTAGATTGAATTGATTGAATCTACTACAGATTAAGGTTTGAAATGACCACCGAAGAAAAAGCATACGTTAATATATCTCCAGTAGTTGCGCTAAATTAATAAGCTTTCTCCATATAGCTATTATTTTGATGAATTAAGGATAAAAGTCATGTTAAAGCCTCTATGACTTGCAATTAATTCTTCTCATGTTTGGAATAGAAAAAATTTGGCTTATGCACCGTATTATCAAATGGTTTATGAAAAATATGTGTTGTTGCTGGTGACAATGGAGGAATAAGCCATGACCATTTACCAGTAACTGTTCTGCCTTGTTTTTGTTCATTCTTTTCAAATACCGCAAATTGTTTAGCTGCTGTATGATGATCAACAATGGAAACCCCTGCTTGTTTAAATGACTCTAAAACCGCAATGTTTAATTCAACTAAGGCACGATCTTTCCATAATGTATTTAAATGCTTTGTGTTTAACCTCAACTGTTTCGCGACTAAAGGTAATAAATTGTAACGGTTCTCATCAGCAAGGTTTCTTGCCCCAATTTCTGTTCCCATGTACCATCCGTTAAACGGGGCAGCATAATAACTTATACCACCTATTTCCAAGCGCATATCAGAAATAATTGGTACACCATACCATTTTACTTTTTGCTGAGCAAAAATATCTTCCGTTGGATGTTGGATGGGAACTTCTAAAACCATATCGCTAGGAATCTCCATCCACTCTGGTTCTCCATCATCAACTTGGATAACTAATGGGAGCAAATCAAAAGGAGTTCCTTCCCCTTTCCAGCCAAGTTTTTGACATTGCTGTGTAAAAGTAATCGAATCAGGGTCACCTATTATTCCATTTTCTGTTTGGTAACCAGCGTAGCGAAGCAGCTGATGATTCCATATTTTCACTGGAGCATGTCCATCCTTTGTTGGTGAGAATATCGTAATTAACGGTCGAATTTTCCCGCCGTTTCCAGCGTAACGAATGTGATGCAATAACTGTTCAAAAACATGTTGGCTTTTATTCACAGAACGCGCATCAATAACTTCCATACGCTCCCAAAACAACCTACCAATACAACGGTTAGAATTTCTCCAAGCTACTTTCGCCCCGTAGGTTAATTCCTCATACGTATGCTCATAAGTGCCTGTTTGTTCCATTTCACGTTGTACCTCTTGTAGTCGGTATTCAAGCTCTTTTTCTAACCCACATTCATTGTGATACAGTTGCAAAAAATGTACAGCTTCTGCCCATAGTTGCTCTTGATTATCATGCATATATTATCCTCCGATGTTTGAACTCTTTTATAGTTTATCAAAGCCATTTTCCTTCATGTGTGACAAACTTTCAACAACTGAGCCATATTCTAATTAATAATTTGTTTTCCTTTCACATCATCATTATCCTATTCCTTTTTTAAAAATAGACTTTCCACCAAACCATGAATACGAAAACAGCTGCTAGATTTTCACTTTACTATCAACCTTTTACATTTTATACTCTTATGAGGATGATTATAGCATCCATAGGAGTCCTGTAAGAAAATCAACTTTTAGTACAATAAATTGTCGTTCATTCCATGTAAACGACACTGAATTCTACTGCATTGTAAAATTTTATTGACGGTTTTCAGTTCTTTCGTTTTTTCTGTCTAGATGTAGTAAGATAGATTGGGTAGAATAAAAGAGGGAGATTCGAATGGAAGATTTACTACACGATTTACTTAATGAACAGCTTATTTTAGTCTTTGTTATTTTGTTTTTAGGATCATTATTAGGACAATTAAAAATAAAAGGCATCTGTCTAGGCTCAGCTGGAGTTCTAGTAATTGCGATGCTTTTTGGACATTTTGGTTATCAAGTATCAACAGCAGTACAAAATTTGGGGCTTAGCTTATTCATAGTTGCCGTTGGGCTACAAGCGGGGCCGCGTTTTTTCCGTATGATGCGTTCTAATGGGATCGTTTTTTGCCTTATTTCTCTATTTATCGTCATTAGTGCAGCTGTAACTTCTGTTGTCGTTGCTAAAATTTTCGACCTGCCAACAGCACTAGCTATTGGGTTATTAACAGGTGCATTAACAAACACCTCAGGCTTAGCAGCAGCTCTGCAAGCAACCAATGACCCGATGGCATCTGTTGGTTATGGGATCGCCTATCCATTCGGCGTGCTTGCTATTATACTATTCGTTCAGCTTTTACCGCGTATTGGGAAGATAAACCTTGCTAAAGACTTAGAAGAAACAAACAGCCCGATAAAAACAGAACACTCACCAGAAGTAATGACATTTAAAGTAACGAACCCAAAATTGCATAAAAAAACATTACGCGAGCTCGGTTTTAGTCGAAATTCTGTCGTGATCAGCCGGATTATCCGTGGAGTTCACACCATGATTGCACTTCACGACACTACTATTTTATTAGGAGATTACCTCGTTTCCGTTGGGGAAGCTGACGAACTGAAAGCTTTTGGAGAATATGTTGGTGAACCCGTCAATGCAACGATGGATAACCCTGATAATATACAATTACGCAAGATTACGGTTGAGGATGAAGACTTAGTTGGTAAAAACATGAAAGAACTTAGACTGAGGAGAGATTATGGGGCAACCGTAACCAGAATTGAACGAGATGGAATTGAGCTAAATCAAAATCCGAACACTCCTTTACTTCGTGGAGATGTCTTAACGATGGTAAGTAGTGAAAATCGATTAGATGAAATAGAAAAATTCTTTTCCCGTAAAAAACTATCTGTAACAAACATTCACATCCTATCCATTAGTGTTACGCTTTTAGTCGGTATTCTAGTTGGAATGCTACCAATTCCTATACCAGGATTAGGAACGATGCAGCTCGGATTAGCAGGAGGCCCTTTAATTGTTGCTTTAATCATTGGCCACTTTGGAAAGCTAGGCCCCATCCATGTACGGTATTACGGTCCAGCTATTCACGTTATAAGCGAATTAGGTCTTGTCTTATTTTTGGCAGGCGCTGGAACAACAGCAGGCCAAGGTTTAATTGATGTGATCCAAAAGCAAGGTGTCGTATTAGTTGTTAGTGGAACTATTATAACGACTGTGTCCATCTTATGTGGATATTTTGTAGCAAGAAAACTGTTTAAGTTGGGCGTTGTCTACTCACTAGGTACTTTATGTGGTGGTAGAACATGTACGCCTGGACTAGGTGCCTTGAATTTACAAATAGATTCTGAAGAACCAGCTATTGCTTATGCTGCAGCTTATCCTTTTTCACTTATTTTTGGTACGGTTGCCGCTCAATTTGTGTTAGTTTTCTTCTAAAAAATAAAGATGAAGATATCACAACCTTTATTTGTACATTTTCTCACATAGTACTACCATCTATTAACAGATTAAAAATCAGTGGAGAAAAAAACAAACTCCACTGATTTTTTCTATTACTTTTTAAACTGTTTCTTTTTTATCGTATGCTTTTCAACCTCATCTTTTAAAACTGTATAACCAATTCCTGGCGCATCATTTACTGTTAAGACACCGTCTTCTGCCACTACCTCCGGATTAATAATATCTTTTTCCCAATATCTAGAAGAAGACGCTGTGTCTCCCGGAAGTGTAAAGTTGGCTAGCGAAGCAATAGCAATATTGTGCGCGCGTCCAACACCAGACTCTAACATTCCACCACACCATAAGGGTATCCCTGCTTGTTCACATAGGTCATGAATTCGTTTTGATTCGGTCAATCCGCCTACACGACCGATTTTTAAATTAATTATTTTGCAACTTCCTAAAGCAATTGCTTTCCGAGCATCTTCATAAGAATGGATGCTTTCATCTAGACACACTGGTGTTTCAATCTCTTTTTGTAACGTAGCATGATCAAGGATATCATCAGCTGCAAGCGGCTGCTCAATCATCATTAAATGAAACGCATCCAAAGCTTTCAACGTGTCCATATCTTCCAGCGTATAAGCAGAGTTTGCATCTACCATTAAAGGGATATCTGGAAAATGCTGACGTACTTCTCGTACTACATCCACATCTTTACCAGGCTTAATTTTTATTTTAATTCGTTTGTAACCTTCATCCACTTTTTCTTGAATATTTGCTAGTAGTGCTTCAATATTTTCCTCGATTCCTAAGCTAATCCCTACTTCGATTTGCTTTTTGGTTCCACCTAATACGGAAGATAAAGACTTTTCTTGCTGTTTTGCATACAAATCCCACATAGCACCTTCCAAAGCTGATTTAGCCATATAATTGCCTTTATACGGTTTAAACGTATGTTGTAAATCGTTTGGGTGGCTTATCTCTTGTTTCAATGCCTCTGGAACGAGAAACTGGTCAAGCATCATCCAGCTTTGTTGCGTAAATTCTTCACTATACATCGGACGTTCGGAAGCTACACCTTCGCCCCACCCAGATCGACCACTAGCATCTTTCACCTCTACTAATAAAAAACCGCGATCTTGCTCAGTACCAAAGCTTGTTGTAAATGGGTGTTTCATTTTCATTTTCAATTGATATAAAATAATTTCTGAAATATCCACTAGTTATCTACTCCTTTTTTTAAAACAAATTACCATTGGGACTTTGCTATCCTTTCGGAAAGATTTAGCTATGTTTACATAGTATCATGTTTGAATGAAGGATGGTTCAGCAAATCCTTTCATATGTGTCAAGTTTTTCTCGACATATTTGTAACCTCAATATATCCAGCTATTTGAAATGTAGGCAAGATTGAACTCATGAAGCCTATACAGGCCCCCAACTAATAAATACTGCAACCGTTAAGTAGACAATACCGATAATGAACCAAATAATTACTAAAGGTATAATGAATTTTACCCACTTTACCCAGGAAATACCAGCTATCGCTAGGGTAGCCATCAAAATTCCAGAAATAGGAGTAATGACGTTTGAAAATCCATCCCCCATTTTGTATGCTTGAACCGCCACTTGTCTTGGAATTTCCATCATATCTGCTAAAGGGGTCATAATAGGCATGACAATTACTGCTTGTCCACTTCCAGAGGAAACAATAATGTTAAACAAAAAATTAGCTAAAAACATCATATTTGCGCCTAATACACTGGAGAATGGATCCATGATCGTAGCCATCCCTTGGACAATCGTATCCAGAATTTGACCGTTTTCTAAAACAACAACGATAGAACGAGCCATTCCAATAATCAATGCTCCATATACTAAACCACGACAACCATTAAAAAATTGTGTAACGAGTTCATTAGGATGCATTCTAGCAAGAAAAGCTGTTCCTATTGCAATAACGATAAACATAGCGGCCATTTGGTTTAGCGACCAATCATACTGAAAGACACCAAACACATAAATAGCTATGCCAACCGCTAGCCATGTTAATACTAACTTATGAACAGTGGTAAGTTGTGCATGAACGCTTTCGAAAGCTTTTTCTTCTGATTTTGGAAATGGGTTGTCTCCTAATACACTTTTGGTTGGGTCTTTTTTAATTCGATTCGCATACCACCAAACATAGCCAATCGTAGATCCAAGTACAGTTACATAAATGAGGATTCGATAGCTAATACCTGAGAAAAGAGGAACTTGAGCAATTTCTTGAGCCGTCCCTGTTGTTAACGGGTCAAGAAATGCTGTGTTAAACCCTGCATAAGCTCCCAAATATATAATGGACACGCCAACAATAGCGTCTAATTTCATAGAACGCGCTAGGATAATCCCTATTGGTATAAATGCAATGACAGCATTTACTATAATTCCCAATGCTCCAAATATTGAAAATAACGTACTAACGAGAATAATTAGTAAATATTCCTTATTCTTCGTTTTATTAATAGTCTTCATAATAAGTGCATCGATCGCTCCCGTATACTCAATGACCCCAAAAGCACCACCAATGATAAGCACTAAGAAGATAAGCCCTGCTGAATCAATCATTCCTTGTTGAATAGATACAAATAAATCCATAAAGGAAGCTGGGTCCTGCTCAATTTGTTGGTAGCTCTCAGGCACTACTATCGTTTTGTCATCCACTGTTTCCCGCTCAAAACTCCCCGCTGGGATAATATACGTGGCTATAGCAGCTAGCACTAAAATCATAAATAAAATAACATAAGCATCTGGCAAACCTAGCTTCTTCTTGTCTTTTTGTGTGAATCCTGATGAATTTTTCATAGTCTCCTCCGATTTTTCTAAATTTTATTAACTTGCATGATATTATAATAAAGCATATAATTTATTTCAATACTAAATTAAAATAATAGTTTAAAAACTTTTAAACTTCCACTCTTGTAAAGCGAACCGCAATTAGGGGAGTTCTTTCATTCTCCACTAGATTTTCTTCGCATGTCATGAGTATGACCTACAACCCTCTTACAAAAAGGAATAGAGATGTTGTTAGCTGACTTAGATGTTTCAACTCATCTTTTTCAATTCTTAAAGGAGAAGCCTTATAACACTTTTTAAACAGGAAAGGAGATCGCCTCTCATGGCTAACTTAGAACAAAAAATAAAAAACACGTTCCATCATTTACATAACCATGCAGAAATCAGTTGGGAAGAGATGGAAACGACCAACTACATCAAGCATATTCTTCAAGAACAAGGGTGTGATGTGCATACATTCACAGATCACACAGGGGTTATTGGGCGATTTGGAAACTTTGAAAAAGATTTACCAATAGTAGCCATTCGAGCTGATATCGACGCACTTTGGCAAGAAGTAGATGGCACATTTCAAGCCAATCATTCTTGTGGACATGACGCACATATGGCTATGGTATTAGGGCTATTGTGGAAATTAAAACAGAGCTCCAGTCTTCAAGACAAGGTAGCGATAAAATTTATTTTTCAACCTGCAGAAGAAACAGGGACTGGCGCATTAAAATTAGTAGAAAAAGGTGTTGTAGAAGATGTCGATTATTTATTTGGCGTCCATTTACGACCAAAACAAGAGACACCGATGCACAATGCAGCTCCCGTCATTGTGCATGGAGCATGTAAAACATACAAAGGGAAAATTATTGGTGTAGACGCACATGGGGCAAGACCGCACTTAAATACGAATGCAATTGAAGTTGGTGCACAAATTGTACAATTACTAAGTAAGATTCATTTAGATCCAACCGTCCCGCATTCTGTAAAAATGACGAGCTTCCAAGCTGGTAGCAAGAGCACCAACATTATACCTGGAAGTGCTACTTTTGCAATCGACATGCGGGCACAAACGAATGAAGCGATGGATGAGCTAGATAAGCAAGTAGGAGCCATTTTTGATTCAATACAACATCTTTACCCAATTAACATAGACATTATGGAGAAGCATGGCATTGCTGCAGCCAAAACAAATAAGGAAGCAACATCTATAATGACAACTGCTATTACCAATGTGTTAGGGAAAGAAGCCGTTCAGCCCCCTTTAATTACTCCTGGAGGAGATGATTTTCACTTCTATACAATTAAGAAGCCAGAATTAAAAGCGACTATGCTAGGTCTCGGTTGTGATTTAACGCCAGGATTACATCACCCACAAATGACATTTAATTCTGATGCACTCATCAACGGTGTTGAAATTCTAACGGAAGCAGTTCGACAAGTTTATGAATTGTAGAGCATTTTCTATTAAAAGGTTGGTTTCCATTTTCGTTATATCTCAAGTTGTACGTTCTAAAGGTGTGCAGAGGAAATAGACGTAGACACTGTAGTAAGAAGGCATTGGTGAGCCCCTACATTGCGCCTGCACGAGGGGGCTATCCAACCACTTACGAAAAGCAACATGTTTTGCAGAGCATTTTAGAGGCATGAACTACTTCTACTCGTTCATGTTTTTCTTTGTTCAGAATACTTTTGTTACAACTTCGAGGTTACACAATGCATTTAAAAGTTGAAAAATTCCTTTACTATACATTTTTACCTCTTTCCCCTTCATTCAACAACTGATAAATTTCATAGATTCTCACCCACCTTTTAGTAATATATTTTAAAAATGGTTTAAACAGGATATTAAAGCGATTACAATGTTTTTCAATCATTCAAAGCTTGAAAAATTTTTGAACAATCTTCCCAAGAACAAGATTTTTCCTTTCGTTGTAGTAAAATAGATACTATGAAAGAAAGAGGAGAGGAAAATGGAAACATTACTTCACGATTTACTCGACGAACAACTTATTTTAGTTTTTGCCATTTTACTGATTGGCTCTTTTCTTGGCCAACTTAAATTAAAAGGACTAAGCTTCGGTTCTGCCGGAGTTTTACTTGTTGCTATGATTTTTGGACATTTTGGATATAACGTATCGCCAATTGTACAAAACCTAGGTTTGAGCTTATTTATAGTAGCTATCGGTTTACAGGCTGGCCCACGATTTTTCAGAATGATCCGTTCTAATGGAATTATATTCTGTAGTATCTCTTTATGTATTGTTACCAGTGCAGTCATCACTACCATTATAGTTGCAAAAACATTTGATCTTGAAGCAGCGCTAAGCATTGGATTAATGACCGGAGCATTAACAAGTACTCCTGGTTTAGCTGCAGCATTACAAGCAACAAATGATTCCATCGCTTCTGTCGGTTATGGAATTGGGTACCCTTTCGGTGTGCTAGCAATCATTTTATTTGTTCAGCTTTTGCCTCGTTTTAGTAAAGTCGACTTAATGAAAGATTTAGAGGCATCAAAAAATCCAATTAAAGATGAACATTCACCTGAAGTGATGTCATTTAAAGTAACCAATCCAAAACTTCATAGAAAAACCTTAAAAGAGCTTGCGATTAGTAAAAAGGATGTCGTAATTAGCAGAATTATTCGCAACGGACATACGATGATTGCTCTCAGCGATACTCCTGTACTTATGGGGGACAACCTTGTTACTGTTGGAGAAGAAGATGAATTGAAATCTTTTGGCACCTATGTCGGACAAAAAGTAACCACGCAACTAGAAAACCCAGATAATATACAGTTTAAAAAAATCACTGTAGAAGACGAGTCCGTTATTGGAAAAAGCATGAAGGAATTAAAATTGAGAAAAAAATATGGTGCCACCGTAACTAGAATTGAACGTGAAGGACTAGAATTAAAGCAACATCCTACGATGCGCTTGCTCCGAGGTGATGTTTTAACCATTGTAAGCACGGAAAATCGTTTGAAGCAAGTTGAAAAATTATTTTCGCGAAAAAACCCAGCCGTCACCAATGTACACATTTTCTCGATTAGTATAACACTATTATTAGGAATCATTGTTGGTATGCTCCCCATTTTCATTCCAGGGTTAGGAACAATTAAACTAGGAATAGCTGGTGGGCCACTTTTTGTTGCTTTAATTGTTGGTCATTTCGGTAACGTTGGACCCATACATGTCCGTTATTATGCCCCAGCAAATCATGTCATTCGAGAATTAGGTCTTGTATTATTTCTAGCAGGTGCTGGAACAACAGCGGGACAGGGACTTGTAAATGTGATACAAACAGAAGGAGTGCAGCTTGCGGTTGGAGGAACGATCATCACGCTTGTGCCACTCTTTATCGGTTATTTAGTAGCAAAAAAACTATTTAAGCTTAGCATTGTGCACTCACTTGGTTCACTGTGCGGCGGTAGGACGAGCACCCCTGCTTTAGGTGCATTAAATCAAGTGGTAGATTCCGATGATGCCGTTATTGCCTACGCTGCTGCTTACCCATTTTCACTGATTTTTGTTGCTATTTCAACACAATTAATGATGTTTTTTCTGTAATTCATGCTCATCAATGAACATGGGCCTCTGTCATTTTAACAAATAACGTAGCACTTATATGTTAGCTTGCATTTACGCCTTTTGCCATAGGACTTGGCGAAAGGCGTAGTTTTTCTTATACTATACACCTTTATACTTTTATGCTTTCCTATAGTACTAGTAAAAACGATAGTCGTATTTATGTTTGTTTTGTTTAAATTATAGAGTAGGATAGAATTCTAAATTATAACTAAAGCAATAGCCATAGAGATTAGTAATAAATCACATATTTATAGTAAATCTTTACACTACTTTAACCAATTATTAACAACTGCTCCCGTATACTTAGACATATACATGCAAAGGGAGGATAAAAAATGCAAAACAAGAAGTTTCGCACGCTTTTAGCAGCATTGACGGCGATCGTAATAATAATCGCCAATTTCTTACAACCAACTTCGGTTGCTTATGCCACTGTTTCCACCCCTAAACAAGCAACAAAAACTAAAGAGGAAAAACAGCAAGAATTACCAAATCAAGATAGTGAAACTATGAATAATGATACATTGATTATGCAGCATGTTGCACCTAAAGTGATGCAACGCCTGCAACAGCATTCATTATCAGTAACTGCACCTCACGCAGAGAAAGTAAGCTTGTTTTATCAATCTACAAAGGTTTCTAAACCGATAGAAATTGACATGAAAAAAGAAGACAATGGTGAATACACTGGTGCTATTCCCAAATCAGCAACTTGGTCTGACCATATAACGTATTGGTATGAGGGAAAGTCAGCAACAGACCAAGGAAAAACAGATCCATATACTGTTCCAATACAATCGCAAACTAGTACGAATGTACAAGCACTGCCTAAAATAATGATTACAGAAGTAGGGTTTGGTGAACAACCCTTTATCGAAATTTTCAACCATTCATCACACCCCATTGATGTAAAAGATTATTCATTACAAGTAGAGAACCAAAAAATTTCTTTTGAACAATCTTTATTGATCGCATCAGGAAAAAGTCATATTATTTGGTTTGCTAACGAAGAAGCAGATATGAATACATTTCATAGCTTCTATGAAATGCAACCAAATAAACAACAAGTAACTGCTGTAAATAAAGCGTTACTTCCTTCCACCATCAATAAACTATCATTAATAGAAAACAGTACCAATGAAGTTGTAACAGAAGGTAATGTTCATTTCACAGAGAATATGGCAGGGCAGCTTTTCTATTACACAGACCAAAAAACATGGCGGGGTGGCGGACTTACAACAGAAGCGAGCCCTGGTGAGATTTTTCCTGGCCAAGTTCCAGCTGAAAGAATGGAAGTAAAAGCAGAACAACCCGAAAGCTCTAAAGAAAAAAACACCAATGAAGACATGGTGACGAAAGAAAAGAAAAAGCAAACAAAAGATACAGAATTAGATAACAAGAAAAATGAAAAGAACGTTACAACAGATTCGTTCATCCAACATGAAGCCATATATGATGCGACAGCTACAGATGACCTTACAATTACAGCAACTTTAACCGATGAAGTAACCGAGCTTAACCTTCAGTTCCAGACTGCAAATAAAATGGAAATGGAGGAATTGCCATTCACGAAAGATAAAGATGCCACTACCTATTCCGTTACAGTTCCTAAAGAAAAACTGTGGTCACCAAACTTTTACTACCAAATTGTTGCTCAAACGAAAGATGGTACAAGCATACCCTATCCTGAACAGGAGCCTATACATGTTACGATCAAACAAAGTGATACGGATGATACACAAACAATACCCCCATTGTTAATTACAGAAATTACTCCCGACACGACAAATGTAAATCAAAAAGATGCCTATGAATTCATTGAAATCTATAACAATACAAATCAAACAATTAACATGAATGATTACCAATTATTCTATCAATATCCAGATGATATGCCTGATCAAATATGGGGTATAAGTGATAATAAAGAAATCAAACCCCAGGAAAGCTTTATTGTATGGATTAAAAATGAAGGTAACCAACGTTTAACTTTAGCTGACTTTAATGAACAGTATGGCTTACATATGCCAGAAAGTCATGTAACCGAAATTCACAATGCTGGCATGGCTAATAGCGGAGAACGCACTTTAGTCGTTGCTGATAAATTTAACAACGAAATCGTATCCGCTACGTATAATGATACGGAAAAGGATGATACATCTCCAAACCAAGGAATTGTTTACCGTTATCCGAATCAAGGGACAAGCATGATAAAAACTGGTTTAGGACAAGCGATGACGCCATTGTCTAACCTGCCTGGACAAGTTCCAAAAAAACCTGTTATCGTGGATGGCACTGCGAAAAAGCCTATTTTGGGCAAGCCAGAACTTTCCATGGATGAGAAAGGAATAACCGTTCAAATAGAGGTTAAATCAGAAAAATCAATATCAGGAGCTAGTCTCTCTATCTTGCAAAGTGCTGAAGCAACATATCAAACATGGCCATTGCAAGTTTCTGAGGAAAATCCGAATATCTATTCGGTAACTATTCCACTCGAAGAAATTTGGAGTGACCACATTCAATACTATTTCACCGCTACCAATGAGGCCGGTGAGGCAAAAACAGATGTTCATTCTTATCAGCTACCAACGAAGGAGATCGACTATCAACAAGTTCCACCTCTGTTCATTACAGAAATAACTCCTGATACGACGAATAGCAATAGTGCTGATGCCTATGAATTTATCGAAGTTTATAACAATACTACAGAAGCAATTGACTTTAAAGACTATACGATCCGTTATCGCTATCCGAACACAGACGCAGGTAACGATTTACTTTGGAGTCCAAACGAGAAGGACACAGTGATCATTCCACCGGGAGAAACAATTGTTTTTTGGATCATCAACCACGGCAATAAAGAAAAAACTGCAGCCGATTTCAATGCAAATTATGGGTCCCATCTAACAGAAGGTGAAAATTTGTTTAAAATGTATAACAATGGAATGGCCAACGGGAGTCAACGGTCACTCATCGTTGCTACGAAAACTGGAAAAGAACTTTCTTACTCCACGTATAACGATGTAGTTGATGTTGATGATACAACAGCGGATAAAGGTATTTTCTATCGTTTTCCGACAGATAGCAGCTTGCATACTGCCAAAATAAGTGCAGGTGAATGGGATGCTACACCAGGTGAAGTATTAACAGAACAAGTTCCTAGAAAGAAAGTTATCTTTCCTAAAGATGCGGAAAAACCTGTCATTAAAAATACAACCAAGAAAAAAGAAATTACATCGGAACAGCCTTTTACATTATCTGCCACCATTACCGATAATGCAGACGTCAAAAGCGTATCTGTTCATTATCGTACAGATGGGGGAAAGTTTAGAAAGGTGAATTTAGAGACACAAGCAACTAACCGTTATGAGCATATTATTTATGAGCCAGAGTTAATTGGAAAAGATACATTAGAATATTACTTTACAGCGAGTGATGGAGCAAACAAAACTACTTCTCCTACAAGCACTGTTTCCATTGATAACCCAACACTGCAAGAAGGGCTAAGACTTAATATGCAAGATAATGAATTTATTTCTGGGAAAAAAGTCATAAAAGCTACCGCTGACAATACAGAAATAGAGCCGAGCTTATTTGTTGATCAAAAGCAAGTAACAGATACATTTAAAGCGATGGAATCGGACGCATATTTCGCGTTTGATGTACGTGAGACAAATATTTACTTTAAAAATGGGGTGACTATGGGAGATGAAATACTCCACATTTTTGATGATACACATACAAAATTTACTACGATTACCGTCCCTGTTTCTGCTGATAAACTAAAACAAGGAGAAAACACGATCTCCATTCGAGCAGGTAATAAAGTCGGCCCTTTTGATGCAACATCTCAAGAGAACCGAGATGATTTCACGATTAAAAATATTCGCCTCGTGCTTTCAGATGGGACGACGATTTACGACCCAGCGTACAGTAAACCGAATCAAGATTACTCCATTGGCGATAGCTCAGGCAAAAAGCCTGTCTATGATTTCACTTTCACATTGGATGAAAGGGCATTTGCATCGACAGCTTATGTTTTCGATACAACCAAAGTGGACGATGGAAAGCATGAAATAAAAACGGTTTTAAAGAATGAAAAAGTAACCAAACAGGTGATTACAGATAATACTGCTCCAACGATCACGCCTTCTATAAAAAATGGTGAAACATATAAAGGGGCTTTTACCATTGACGCTAATGCCAAAGATGCAACAAGCAACGTTGAATCTATAACTGCTCAGTTAGATGGAAATTATATATCCTTACCGTATAATACCTCTTCTTCCCTGTTAGAACCTGGGAAACATGAGCTCAGTTTTCAAGCTACGGATACAGCAAATAATCAAACAGAAAAGAAAGTAACATTTTACGTAGACGAAGAACATCCACTGCTACCTAATTGGTTAGGGAATAATTCTGATAGCACAAGTGCCAACTTATCTGTTACCGTACATGACCCAACCAACGATGCCATGGATGTTGATTTTTATCAATCCTACCAGTATACAGCAGATGATCCAAATATGACCATTTCACAAAATGCTGTAGACACAGAACCGCCGCAAAGTTATTTACCAGAGGGCGAAGAAAGATTAACAAAAAAACAGCTGAAGCATTTACAGACAATCGATGGCAATCAAATAGATACGACCTCTGATTACCAATTTCCATATCATCGTTTTGACGTTACGGTTAATGAACAAGTAGATGCAAACGACGAAATAGAAATGGTTTGGAACGGATCTTCATTAGAAGGGCGAAAAGTAACGATGTATGCTTGGAACTATACGACAAACAAGTGGGATGCGCTTGTATCCACTATTGCTGGCACAGATGCGCTTGAACTCATCGGCTCTGTAAAAGGAACAGAGTATATGCAAGACCAAAAAGTTAGTGTTATTGTTCAGGATGAAATTGCCGAGATTGGAGAAAACTTTAGCTTTGTTTGGATGGCGGATACCCAATACTATTCAGAAAGTTATCCACACATTTATGAAAGACAAACAGAATGGATTGCAGATAATAAAGAAGCATTAAATATAGAATATGTCTTTCATTCAGGTGATCTAGTAGATGTTTACGACGATCTAGAACAATGGGATGTAGCTGACCGATCGATGAAAAAATTAGATGAGGCTAATATCCCTTATGGTGTTGTTGCTGGAAACCATGATGTAAACAACAAAAGTCGTGATTACAGCTATTATGGACGTTTCTTTGGCGAAGAGCGTTTTAAAGACAATTATTATTATGGGGACTCTTTCAAAGACAACCGCGGCCACTATGATCTAATGTCTTTGAATGGAATGGATTTTATTATGGTTCATCTTGGCTGGGGGATTGAAGAGGATGGAATTCAATGGTTAAATAAAGTGTTACAAGCACATCCAAACCGTAAAGCTATCCTTAATGTACATGAATATTTATTAGCTACTGGAAGCAGAAGCCCTACTGGCGATCAATTGTTTGAAGAAGTTGTTATTCCAAATGAGAATGTGTTCGCTGTATTATCCGGTCATTACCATAATGCTCAGACATTAATCGATGACATTGATGATGATGGAGATGGGATTACGGATCGGACCGTTTATCAAATGTTAGCAGACTACCAAGGCGGCCAGAAGGCGGACAAGGATATTTACGGATATTGAACTTTAATATGGATACAAATCACATTGATGTAGAGACTTATTCACCATATCTAGATGATTACAACTACTATGACCCAGAAGAATTCCCTGGAAAAGATACATTCTCGTTTGATTTTGATATGTCGGTACAAACGAAGCGAGTGGCTACAGATTACGTAGAAGTAAATGTGTATACAGATGAAAAAATTGGTTCTGTAAAAAATGTCCCTAGTGGTGAAAAAGCAGCGATCGTTTGGGAAGGATTAGATCCAAATAGCGAGTACTTCTGGTATACCGTAGCTTCCGACCAATACGGCGGTAAAACACGATCCGATATTTGGAAGTTTTTAACCATCGATGGGGAAATTATAGTACCTGAAGAACCGGATAATCCTACTTCCCCAACAGTTCCGGAACAGCCCTCTGGAGAAGATAAAACCAATGGTGGAGACATGGACCAAAACGATCAAAACGCCGATGGGAATGCCTTCCATAAAGGAGAAAAAGGCAACGGAAAACCATCCATTCAACAACCAAGCTCGGAGGAGAATCAAGAGGGAAGAAATAAACATCAGTTTGACGATGGGATGCCATCAATTAAAAATACGTCAAAGCCTCATCAAGCAGGGTCCTCCTTACCAAACACAGCAACAAATATGTTTAACGCTCTATTTATTGGAATAACGCTATTACTATTAGGTTCAAGCATATGGCTCATTCATCTTTATCGAAAAAAAGGGCAGGTACTAAACGAATAAGAAGTAAATGGAATCTCCAATCAGTGGGGAGTTTAATCACTCTCCACTGAATAAATTTCAACTTCGTATGCTTGATTAACTTTTTCCATAATCATAACACTTAGTAAAATGGATTTATTGTACACCGAATTGACCATCCTGTTTACAAAACAGTGGCAAAACGATAGAATAGATCAAGTGTGTCTTTATTCTAGATAGATAGAAGTAACAAATGTTGCTTCTTTTTGTTTTTTCTCCATACATTACCTTATACTGCTAGCGGTGGTGTTAAACCTGACTGTTCAAGCTTTTCTTCCCCTTTCATTTCAAGCTCGCCCCCCTGGTTTTTATTAAGATAAGGAGAGATAGATATTGAGTCATCAACCAAAGATTTGGACAAAAGATTTTATTAGTATTTCATTAACACAATTCTTAATTTTCATTTCCTTTTATACACTTTTAACTACATTACCTATTTTTGTTGTGCAAAATTTACATGGAAATGAAGCTGAGGCTGGTCTCGTAGTTACTTCCATGTTAATTGCCGCCATTATTATAAGACCTTTTTCTGCATTACTATTGCAAAAAACAGGCAAAAAGCGAGGACTTATTTTAAGTGTTGTTATGTTTGTCGCTATTACTTTTCTTTACATGTTTATTAAATCTTTTATTCCTCTATTAATCGTTCGTTTCTTACATGGACTAGCATTTGGGGTTGTCACTACAGCAACAGGTGCCATTGCTGCTGATATTATTCCTGCTTCACGCCGTGGGGCTGGATTAGGATATTTTGCTATGGCAATGAATTTGGCTGTTGTTGTTGGGCCATTTATTGGCTTAACCGTACTACAATATACAAGTTTTCAACAGCTATTTCTCCTATTAAGTATTATCATGCTCGTCACAATCATTCATGCTACCATGATACAAATCGACGAAACAGGTGTTAAACCGAATGTTCAGGAAAAACAGAAATGGACGGTACATGATTTTATAGAAACACGTGCGCTTCCTATAGCATTCATTTGTAGTCTAATAGCTTTAGCTTATTCTAGTGTTATGTCCTTTATATCTGTCTATAGTAGTGCATTAGGACTTACATCTACAGCTGGGTACTTCTTTGTTGTTTTTGCAGCTGTCATGATCACCTCTAGACCCTATCTAGGAAGAACCTTTGATGTGAAAGGGCCTAAATATGTGATCATACCATGTTTATTCATTTTTTCACTTGGGCTTATCGCTCTAAGCATAACGCATTCAAGTTGGATGCTGTTAACATCCGCAGCGCTTATTGGCTTAGGATTCGGAACATTATTACCTAGCTTTCAAACAATGGCTGTTCAGGCAGCACCTAAACATAGAAGCGCGCATGCAACGAGTACATTTTTTATTTTATACGATGGTGGAATGGCTCTCGGTTCATTTATTTGGGGTATGCTTATTTCTTATTTCGGATTTGCTAATCTTTACTTACTAAATGCGGTAATTGTTTTAGCAGTCATATTGCTATTTCGTTATTATTTAGGTAAAAGAACCCTATTTATACATCGTAAACGTGAAAGAATTAGCTCGTAAAGATTTAGGGGACAAAAATAGAAACGTTTTGCCCCTTAAGCATGCCCTTTTCAAAAACGCCCATAATCAGCCACCATTTATCTTAGAAACTTTTGTTTTATAATATTTAAATACTTACATACTGTTTAAAACAAATCAATTAGATATTTGCAAATCGAGTTTCTTTCAAGAAAGTATAAAATGAAGGAGATTCAAATTATCATGTGGATACCAGTTAAAAAGTAAAAGGGATAATATATTATAAATCAGATTATCGTGTGAATATAATAGCGTCTGACTGTAAAGAAACCTTTACAATCAGACGCTATTATGTTACTGTTTGTGTAAAGATATCTTTACTTAGATTTGGAGGAGCAATTAATGGGAGTGATTAATTATATTCGGGAAATCCGTCAAAAAAAGGGGATAACTCAAATTAAAATGGCTGAGGATCTACAAGTTACACGTCAAACTATAAATGCAATTGAAAAAAACAAGTATAATCCAAGTCTTGAGTTAGCATTAAAATTAATAGCATATTTTGATATGCCAATAAATGAAATATTTATTTTGGAGGATGATGACAAATGAGTGTAGAGGATAGAAAAAAATGGGGAAAGATCTTAGCAAAGTGGACTCCATACTTTATTATTACTTGTACTTTTATTGGTGCTTTGCTTGGTTCATTTCTTGCTTATTTTTTTCAAGGTGAATTTCCGTATGAAGTGCTTGCAGGTGGTTTCGTAGCAACTATCATTTTGACAGTAATTCAGGTGATTAAACAGAAACGAAAAAGAGATAATTTGCCCGAAGCAGATGAACGAGTCATCCACAATATGTTCCGTTTTTTTGCATACGCATCACATATTTCCTTAGCTATTTTATTAGTGGCTTTAGCAGTTTTCACATTTTTAGAATATGAGTCAATTCCCATTCTTTATCTATGGCTCTTTTTCTTTTCGTATATTTGGATTGTAGGTATAGTTGCTCTTATTATTAAAAGAAGGTAATAGGCTTTAATAAACAACCAAGGTTTCTATTCATTTGATTTTATTTTGATCGCACAAGCCGTCATATCTTTAATAGGAATGATACAAGCATGATGATGAACAGTGCGCTGTCATTTTATTTTTGCTACCACCCCCTTTCAAGGCAGGTACTGGTGCTAAACGTTGCGTTAATGATTTACTATGGAGAATAAAGATTTAGAATACGGGTGCTGCTGCGATTGAATAATTTTTTCTGTTTCTCCTATTTCGACAATTTCTCCTGAATACATTACAGCAATGCGATCGCAAAAATATTGCACAACATGTAAATCATGAGAAATAAATAAATAGGTTAGTTGATATTGATGTTGTAAATCTTTCAGTAGATTTAAAATTTGTGCTTGGACAGAAACATCGAGTGCCGATACGCCTTCATCAATGACAATAAACTGAGGTTTGAGAATAATGGCAGCTGCAATTGCTATCCGTTGTCTTTGTCCACCACTAAGCTCATGAGGATAGCGTGATAAATAAGATTCGTCTAAACCAACGTCATGTAAAGTTTGAACAATTCTCTTATAACGGGTCGCTTTATCTCCCAATTTATGAAGTGCTAGTGGCTCATCTAACGTCCATTGGACGGTTTTCTTCGGATTCAATGATGAAAAAGGGTCTTGAAAAACAATTTGCACTTCTTTTCTCCAAGCTTTTAATTGCTTAGCAGAGAATGATGATACATCCTCCCCCTTAAAATAAATTTCCCCTTCTGTTTGCTGTATTAACTGTACGAGTAATTGACCAGTCGTGGATTTGCCACTACCACTCTCACCTACTAATCCAAATGATTCACCCTCATATAAAGTAAACGATATACCATTAACAGCTTTTATGTACGAAGCTTGTTCCCAAAACTTCCCCCGCCTTTGGTCATAAAATTTTTTTAGGTTTTCTACTTTTATAAGCGGCTGTTTCAATGGTGGTCACCTTCTTTAGCAAATAAATGACAAGCGACCGTTTGCCGTGCAAATGTATATGTATCTGGGAAAACTGCTTCACATTGTTTCATTTTTAACGGACAGCGCTCATAAAATGGACAACCTGTTTTTCTCTCTTGTAAACTTGGTACGTTTCCTGGAATTGTATATAATCGTTGCCCCCGCTTGGATGCATTAGGAATAGCTTGGAGGAGGCTTTTCGTATAAGGATGTTTCGGTTCATTCATAAGCTTATCTACATCGCCTTGTTCGACAATTCTTCCTGCGTACATCACCATCACCCGATCACAAATGCGTCGTATAACGCCCCAATCATGGGAAATAAATAACAAAGCATTGTTGTAATTTTGTTTAATGGATTGAAACAAACTTAATATTTGAGCTTGCGTGGTTACATCTAAAGCGGTTGTCGGTTCATCTGCAATAATCAATTGCGGTTGGCCAATAACTGCCATAGCTATAACAACGCGCTGACGCATTCCTCCTGAAAGCTGGTGCGGATACGCTTTCCATAATGCTTCTGGTCTAGGTAAGCCCACTTTTTTCCATGTTTTCATTACTTGTTGCTTTCTCTCCTTTTTTGAAAGAGATGTATGTCTCTTTAATACTTCAGAAACTTGCTTCCCAATGGTTAACACAGGATTCAGTGAAGTCATTGGTTCTTGGAAAATCATCGTTAATTCATTTCCTCTTAAACGTTGCCAATCTTTATCTAACATTTGATGTAGCTGACGATTCTGAAATATCATGTTTCCACGTGTAATACTCGCATTTTGTGGTAATGTTCCCATAATGGCTTTTGCAGTTAGACTTTTTCCACAACCAGACTCCCCTACAATGCCAACTACTTCATTTGGATTTATTTCAAAAGAAATATCTTGCAAAGCATAAAACTCACCTTCAGGAAGGTGGAAAGTTATATCGAGTTCATGAACTGCTAAGGTAGCTTGATTCACTTTTCCCCTCCTATACCCTTTTATCATGGATGTCACGCATCCCATCACTTAATAAATTAAAACCTAACACAAGCACCGTAATCACTACCCCCACAATGACGACATACCACGGAGCAGTAGCGATATAAGGCTGTGCTTCTTTTAACATTCTTCCCCAGCTTGGATCAGGAGGCTGCACTCCTAAGCCTAAATAACTTAAACCAGATTCCGCTAATACAGAACCTGAAAAGCTTAAACTTGCTGCTACGAATATTGGTGATAACGCATTTGGAAGAATATGCTTCAACATAATATGCAATGCACTTCCACCTTTTGCTATACTCGCCTTTACAAAATCATACGATTTGTACTGAATAAAAGTACTCCGAATAATTCGCGCAAATGCAGGAACACTCATAACCCCAAGTGCAATTACCGTATTTTTTATGCCTGGTTCAAAGACAGCAACTAGCATAATTGCTAATAATATCCCAGGAAAGGCTAGCATAGCATCAATAAAACGCATTAATATCTCATCTATCCAGCCACCAAAGTATCCAGCAAAAGCACCGAATAGGAAGCCAAAAAATAAACCGATGGATACAGCAGTAGTTCCGATGAAAAAGGCGGTCTTGGTTCCTTCCATGACACGACTAAAAATATCTCTGCCAAAATTGTCTGTGCCAAATAAGTGGGTAGCTGACGGTAAGGCAAGCCGATTTGTTGCATCCATCGCGTTAGGGTCATAGGGTGTATAAAACACGCCAATCAACATCATAACAAAAAGCGATCCTACAAAAGTTAAACCAATATATAAGGGGAGTCGATTGCTCCTCATTCAAAGATTACCTCCCTTGCCTTATTCTTGGATCAATAAATTTATATAAAAGATCGACGACAAAATGAATGACTAATACAATAGCAGCTATGTATAGAACCATGGATTGCACCAAAGGAAAGTCTCTTGACGTAATAGATTGAATAAGTAAACTCCCTAGTCCAGGAAGGGCAAAGACATTCTCAATAATAATGCTCCCACCCAACGTATCTGCAGTAATTAAACCAATAATCGTAATGATAGGAATACATGCGTTTCTTAAAACATGCCCATATAGTACAGCTCGCTCAGATAATCCTTTACATGTTGCTGTTCGCACATAATCCATTTTGTTTTGATCTAATATGGTATTTCTTAAATAACGAATGACAACAGCAATATTAGAAATAGCAATAGCTAGCGATGGCAACAAATGCGCCTGAAGCGCTCCAAAGAAATCTTCTGACCACGCTACGTACTCAAATGAGGTTACCCAATTTAACGTCACGGAAAACAATAAAATGAGCATAAACCCAAACCAGAAAGAAGGAATGGAAATGCCTAATTGTGTAAACATCGATAAAAAAACAGCAATTCTCTTCCCATTCATTCTAGCAATTAAAATTCCTAAGGGGATTCCAACAATAACTGTTAACACCATGGAAAATATCGCTATGGATGTCGTCACGGGAATACGTTCGGCAAGCACGTCACTGACAGGTACTTGGTAACGCAAAGATTCCCCTAAGTCCCCTTGAAATATACCGGCCATCCAATCGATGTATCTTACGATTGCTGATTTATCCAGTCCTAATTCCTGCTCTAAATAATGAATTTGTTGTTCATCAGCATCCAACCCAAGGATAATTTGGGCTGGATTACCTGGCAATAACTGAAAAACAAAGAAAATCATGAGGGAAACGATAAATAATGTTAAACCGAACATAGACAATTTATATAAGTAAAACCTCACAACAGTTATCCCCTTTACGTGACAGTTATTCCGTATAATATAAATCTTCTAAATTGAATTTTTGAATCGGATACATTTTCCATCCTTGTAACCCTTTCTTCATCGCAACTGTACGATAAGGATCCATAATAAATACGGAAGCTGCTTTTTCTGTTAGGATTGTTTGAGCTTGTTTATATATATGAGCTAACGCTTTTTCATCCGTAGCCGCAAGTGCCTCCTTGATAAGTGCATCGTATTCCTCATTTTCAAATTGAACAAAGTTATTATTGTAGTCACTTACATACCTTCGTAAAATTTCATAAGGATCTAGCTTTCCAGTAAACCCGATAATAGTACTTTCATATTGCGCTTGATTATAGACTTTTTCCAACCAAGTACTAAATTCAATTCGTTTGATATCTACTTGAATACCCACTTGCCCTAATTGTTCTGTAATAACTTGCGCTGTATCTACATGAAATTGATAATCAGATGGCACCGTCAATTCTAAATTAAACCCATCTTTGTATCCTGCTTCCTTCAATAGCTTTTTCGCTTCATCAAGATGAGGTTGATACGTATCTTCTAATCCTGCCTGGTAATATAATTCCATGGATGGACTAAAATTTGATCCTAGTTTAACACCATCTCCTTCAGCTACCATATCGATAATCATATCTTTATCAATAACTAAGTTAATTGCTTTACGTACACGAAGATCATTTAACGGTTCTACTTGGTTGTTTAAAGCCATTAACTGTACCATGTTTTGTGGGGCAGCTATCGTTTCAATGGTATCGCCTAATTGCTCTTTGCCTTGAGCAGATATACCTGGAATGACATCAATTTCTCCAGATCGCATCGCTAGTATTGCTGATTCTGGATCAGGCATGATTTTAAACTGCACTTCATCCAGTTTCGGTACTTTTTCTTCATCATAGTAGTCTTCGTATTTCACTAAGCGCAGTTCTTGTCCTACTTTATATTCTGCAAATTTAAACGGACCAGCTCCAATAGGTTTTTCGCTATGATTATCATAATCAGCAGGTAAAATCGGTCGAATATTTGCTGCTAGAAAAGCCGAATTTGTTTCTTTTAATGTAATGACGACTTCAAAATCAGAGGGAGTCTCCACCTTTTCAATTACTTCAAATTGGGATGAAATTGGCTCGTCGCCGCTTAACCCTGCTAACTTTTCATAAGAATATTTCACATCTTCTGCAGTTAATTCAGATCCATCGTGAAACATAACATTTTCCTTTAATTTAAATGTATATACGCGCCCATTTTCGGAAATATCGTACGATTCTGCGATAGCAGGCACCAGTTCACCAGACTCATCTGTGTCTAATAAACCATCATATACATTGTCCATCATCGACATCGTATCTGTTGCAGCAGATTGATACGGATCTAAATGATCCACTTCCGTACTCATTGCTATACGAACCGTACCGCCTGCTTTATTTTCCTTGGCGTTTACTTCTTGCTCATCCGTTGGAGTAGAATTTGCATTGGAACAAGCTATAAGAGCAAGTGAAACAGCACATAATAACAAAAAAGCTTTGAAATTACTTTTTTTCATATCAAATCCTCCGTTATATAGTGATGGTAAAACCTTCCTTTGCAAGATGAACAACTTGATCTGTTTTTGACGTCACTTCCTCTTTTAGTTGTTGAATATTACCATAGTGCGGGAAATGCGTAAGAATAATGGTAGCTACGTTTGCTTTTTTAGCAATGTCAGCTACTTCATAGCTCGCTAAATGCCCTTTTACTAATCCTTGTTGTTCAGCATAAAAACTACATTCAATCAATAATGTATCCACATTTTGAGCAAACTGAATGAGTTTTTCTGTATAACCTGTGTCTGCAGAATATACGAAGGCATGTCCTTGCTGATTCATTACCTTCATAGCACAGCACGGAACCTCATGAACATTTTCTGAAAAAGTAAGCTGTAGTGAACCTATAACCACCGATTCAGTTAGGTGAATTGGATGGACACGTAATACATGAGGAAATTCAAACGATAGATCACTCCTATTTTCTGCGTATATATAAACATCTAACGGCTCTTTTCTTTTCCCTAGTTGTTGTAAAATAAGCATGGCATATTCCAAACTGTAAATATCCGCCATATGATCGGTATGAATATGACTTATAAAAACGGCATCTAAATCCTGTAACTCCATTACATTTTGCAACTTAGAAAGAGCGCCACTGCCACAATCTAGTAAAATTTTTGTTTGTTCCTCCTCAACGTAATAACATGAAGTCGCTTCGTTCACGTTTGGATAGGCGCCCCAATATCCGACTGTATGTAATTTCATTTTCATCCACTCCTATCAAGATTCGCTTTTTTCTAGAAAGTCTGGATAACTCTTTTCAATTTGCTTTATATTTTCTTTCACACGCTCCCCTCCAATATGGGAAAGTTCATTTACAATTGCCTGACATATAGATAAGGCGGCTGTATACGAATCTAAAAAGCCTTTTGACTTTGTTTTCGCAAGCAAAGTTATATCCGCATGTTTACAAGCAGGGCATAAAGGCGAGTCCGTCAAAATAATTGTTTGAACATGTTTCTCTTTTGCCTTTTTTATAATTTGTACTGTTTTATGATCATAACGCGGAAATACACTTCCGATAAGGACGTCTGTTTTTTTAAAATGTGCACTATATTCAGCGAGTTCTCCTTGGGGAATTAACGTCGTATTTCCAAGCATATAAGAAAAAACAAATCGCATATAAGTAGTTATCGATAATCCCAATCGCCAACCAGCTATCCATATATGATTAGCATGCAGCAGTGTGTTAGCTACGTCTTGAATGTCGCGCTCCTTTATTGCTTTACTTGTACGAACAATATTGTCTGCTTCTTGCAAGAAATGTTTTTCTAACCAAGAATCTGGTTTTTCAGCAGTTGTAGTAATTAAATTATTCAGCGCTCGTTGGTTCTTACGCAATGTTGTATGTATGTCCTGTTTTAGTTCAACAAAACTAAAATATCCTAGTGTCTTAGCAAATCGATGAACGGTAGCTTCACTTACGTCTGACAAAGAAGCAATTCTTTGTGCTGATAAGACAACAACTTCTTCCATATTTTCTACTATGTAACGAGCGACTTTTCGTTGTGCTTCGCTTAATTGTTCATATTTTTCGTTTATTAACTTATTCAAACATGCTCTCTCCTTTAGGGAAAACTTGGCTTGTTAACAAGGTCTTTAAGACGAAAACGACCGTTTATCGTATCATACTTTTCTCCAGTGCAAAGCCTTACGCAAGAGAGTGTGCCAATGTTATCCCATTTAGACTTACTCAGCATACATCTTTCATGTTTTTAAAAACTTAAAAACACTTTTTTCGAAGCAGACTTTTATTCTAAAGTGCAAGAAATAGATGGGTGATTCCTTTCACATATAGTTTGGTTACCGCTGCTTATTAAATACGGCGTATCCCGCTATTATTCCTCCTGGTAAAACCTTTTTTGCACATATCTTTATCCATCCAACGGATACAACCTTCTACAACTTTTTTGAATAGTATAACACATAACATTTATATTGTGGGTAAAAGGCGGAAAGGTATCATAGCATCATTTTTCGGAGCATTTCCTTCACAGCGATTAGGATAAAGAAGCAATGCTTCAAATTATTTTGTTGCTTTTTATTTCCTTGGAATACTGATAAAATCTAGCTAGAGAGGAGTTCTTGAAAATGGGAAAATGGTTAAAAGAAAGCAGCTTAATTATTATCGGATCATTTATATTTGCGTTTGGAGTTAATTATTTTGCAATTCCCAATAACCTGTCTGAAGGGGGAATCATTGGGATATCGATTGTAACTTATTATATATTTGGATGGTCCACAGGAATTGTAAATTTTGCTATTAATGCTGTTTTACTAGTTATCGGTTATCGATATTTTAGTAAACGGGTCATGATATATACCATTATATCTATCGTCTTTTCGTCCCTATTTTTGCATGTAACTGAAAACATCGGTAAAGCTGGAAACGGTGATACATTGTTAGCCGCTTTATTTGCTGGCTTAACTGTCGGAATTGGGTTAGGTCTCATTTTTAAAACTGGAGGTACATCAGGTGGGACAGCTATTATCGTTCGTTTACTTCATCAATATATCGGCTGGAGCTTTGGAAAGGGCATGCTCCTTACAGATATTGCTGTAATCGGGGTTTCTGCGTTCGTCATCGGTCAAGAAAAAGCCATGTATACGTTAATCTCTGTTTACGTTGGTGCCAAAGCAATTGATATTATCGTAGAAGGTGCAAATGAACGCACGGCCGTACTCATTATATCAAAATACCCTGAAGAAGTTCTCGAACAAGTAACGAATAATATGTCTCGTGGAATTACTGTTTTAGAAGGTAAAGGTGGTTATACAAAACAGAACAAAGAAATTCTTTACATCGTCATAAATAAACAGGAAATTGTTCACTTGAAGCGCATTATTGAAAAAATAGATGAAGATGCTTATATAACCGTTCATAGTGTACAGGAAATAAATCGTAGAGGCTATAAAGGAAGGTAATACAAATTGAAGATGAAGGAAAATGAAGATGTTTAGCAGATCGCTCAATGCGAGTCATGATAGTATTTTATTGTACACAACCATTCGATAAGCTTGAAAAAAGCTTATTGAATGATTGTTAGAATAAGGTTGAATCACCTTTTGCTTTTCCGTTCAGCGCCATTATGAACTAGAGGCGGAACAGGAATGAGATTGCTCCGAAAGTGAAAGATACAATGGAAGGCGCCTACTTGGATTTTTTGTATCGTTTTTGTCAAAGACCGACTATAATTTTACTCGTTCTTTATATTTTTCAACTAAGCGTTGGTTATGTTCATCAGAACCCTCTATATTGCCGCTTAAAAATACAGGCGGTTCAAATCCTTGCTCTGCCATCGTTTCAATCGCTTTAGCTAATATAGCATTCAGTATCGTTGCTCCAATAACGGTTGAACTTGGTGCAAAAGGTACAGTTACTTTTTCATGAGATAGTAGTGCATCGCCAGCAGGTGCGTGATTATCGATGATGATATCAACGACATCATAAAGATGTTTCCCGCTAATGTGACGTGAGGCTTGACTAGATGAATAAGCAATGGAAGTAATGCCTATTACGTAAGCACCTTGCTGTTTTGCATAGTTAGCCACATCTACGGGTACTGGATTTCTTCCTGAAGTAGAAATGACAAATATGACATCTCCTGCTGTAATTCCTTGATCAGAAATAAAGTTTTTCGCATAATCGTTCTCTCTTTCTAAAGAGGAAGAACGCACAGCTCCCTCATGGAGCATTAAAGGTTCATGAAGAATAGGATGGATGGGCACAAGTCCACCAGCACGATAATACACTTCTTCTGTTAAAATATGCGAATGACCGCAACCAAACAAGTGAATAACCCCGTCAGCTTGAATCGTTTGAGCTACTTTGTTTGCTGCTTTTTCCATTGTTTCTGTTTCCTTTTGTTCTACAGTAGTCAGTAATCCGTGAATCTTTTCAAAATATGCTTGAATCAAAACAACTACCTCCTCTTTTAACATGTAAATCATTCCATTAATTTCAAAAAATGCAAAAATAAAACTTATCGTCTTTTCTGGCAGTGATTCCTTAACATGTCAACCATATTGCGAATCGCAATCTCGATAATATGTTCACCTTTTTCTTTTGTTGCCAATGTCGCATCTCCTAAAACAGCTGATCTTGTAAATGCTTCCCAAGGAGTTGGTGTGACATCTGCATCTTCAGGTATATTCGGAATATCTTTTATCGCTTTTTTCATATCCACATATTCTGGCGCTAAGTAAAGCATGTAAGATGTTTCAATTTCACAGGCATGAAAGTATGTGGCATGAGCAGAGTCTGTTTCTCGAACTTCCTTTGCCGCTTGCTTCATTCCCGGATAAAAGAAGTAAAAAACTTTCATATCAGGACATGATGTAAATAGAACACGAGCAGCGTCTTTTAATGCAGGCTGATTTCCTAAATGACCATTCACCATAACAAACGTACGGAACCCTTGGTTGTATAAACTTTCACCAATATCCACTACGATGGAAATAAGCGATTCGTTCGAAACGTTAATACTTCCTGGAAAATTTCGCAAGCTCCATACTTGTCCATATGGTAAAGTAGGTAAAACAAACGCTTCTACTTGCTCAGCTACGTTTTTAGCGACACGTTCAGCTAAAAGATTATCTGTTCCCAATGGCAAGTGTGGGCCGTGTGCTTCAACAGCTCCTACTGGTAAGATGGCAATACTTGATGCTGTGACCTTATCTTTTATTTCATATGAATTTTCGTATTGAAACTCCATAGTTGCACCTTCCATCACATATTTAATTTTCCACATAATTGTTAAGGGTAATTACTTTTTAAATGCAAAGCATCTCGCTGGGTTATTTACAAAGAAATTGGTGACTAAATCTTCTCCTAAAAACCCAGCTTGGTCCGCTTCTTCTATAAAGCGAGGTACCCATTTTCCTAAAATATTCTCTAAACCTAGCCCATAATCGTAATGCTTGTAATACGTTTTTCTAGCTGTATCGCCACTAACTAAAATTTGCTTTTCATAGCCTTTTTTCACTAATTCAAAAATACATTGAATGCGTGTGCTCTCTGGAGCATATTTTATTTTAGATATACCGTCAAAAGATAAGAATGCGCCTGTTCTTGCTACTTGTTCATGATAAAAAGGATCTGGATTTCGATCCATATGGCCAAAACTCACATATTCTAATGGAACATGCTCTGATTTTAAAATTTCAATTTGCTCTAGTGCCATCGTACCTGCTTCTGTATGTGAATGAACGGGAGCTTTTGTTTCATGATGTGCTCTAGCTACTGCACGAATCGTTTTCTCTTCTAAAGGAGTAATTCGATTATAGCCCGTCCCAAATTTCACCTGCCCACCGCAAATGTTCGTCCCTTCTAAACCTTCTTCTACTTCGCGAATAACGAAATCTGCCAACTCATTAATACTTTTTGCTTCAATCCACTCATGAAATGTTGAATAATTGCCGGTTACAGATTTCAAATGTTCAGGGATGCTTGCTACCCATAAAAAACTTTTATTAAACCCTGCTGTACCTACAATGGTAACTCCTGTCTCTTCTGAAATCTCCTTGACCGCCTGTACATCTCTACCATAATCAATTGCTGTAGCATCTACGATCGCTTCACCACCAAGGCGACTGAAATCTAACACATCCAGTTTGGACTTCTCTTTATCATCAAGCAATAAATCATCTGCTTCTTGCTCGACCCAATATGGCGGACGACAAACGATATGCTCATGAGAGTATGTAACTCCTAGTGTTTTAGGATCAATATCACCATGAAATGTACGAATAAAACTCATTACGCATCAGCTCCTTAGAAAAACTTGGCTTGTCGCCAAATCTTATGACGCAAGTTGTAGTTTTTCTTATACTATAAACCTTTAAACTTTTATACTTTCGTATCGTGTTAGAAAAACTGGGCTATCGTCAAAGTCTTTATGACGATAGCCGTCATTTTACTTAGTTAAAGATAATACATAGCTCAACTTTAGAGCATGCAGTTGATGATATGCTCCATCCTCTCTACTTGAAACCAATCATAAGTGTCGTTTTCTTTATTTAGAAAAATAATTGGGATAAGAAACGTACAATTGGTCCTAAGATGAACATGTCTGAATCCGCTGCCCACATCGCTGTATCAGGAATGGTATCGGATAGAAGCATTTTCACCATAATAAATTGCCCCCATGCTACAACAGTTGAAGTAATAAATCCTGCCATTAATGCACCACGTACTCCTCCAGTCGCATTTCCAAATACACCCGCTGTTGCTGAATGGAAAAATAATACGATCATCGTTGGAACAAAAACGTAGCCGACAGTATTTCCTAAAACGACAAGCCAAATTAGCGCACCTACAAAGGATCCTAAGAACCCTAAAATAACAGCATTTGGTGCATATGGGAAGACGACTGGACTGTCTAGAGCTGGCTTTGCACCAGGTACAATCTTTGTCGCTATTCCTTTAAATGCTGGAACCATTTCACCAATAAACATTCGTACACCTAGCAAAACAACTGCAATACCCGCTGCAAATGTGAAGGATTGAATAATCGAGTAAATAATAAAGTTTTTATCACCTGCAGCTGCCACTAACTCTTGAGCACCGGGAGTATCTTTAAACGATATAATGATGGCTCCAACTAAAAATAATAATCCCATGGTCAATGCAGTTATAACGTTTGAGTCCCTTAAGAATTCCAATCCTTTAGGAAGTTTTATTTTTTCTGAATCATTTTCTTTGTTCCCCATCACTTTACCAGCTAAAGCTCCTAATAAAGCAACAGAAGCAGAAGTGTGTCCGAGGGCAATATTATCATTACCGGTAATTTTTCTCATAAATGGTTGTGTTAAAGCTGGTTGAATAGTCCAATATAACCCCATAAATATACTTAAGAATATAACGAGCTTTGAAAATGAAACATCGCCAGCAGCTTGAACGATTACACCTGCAAAAATGGTGGTTGTCCAAAACATCATATGCCCGGTTAAATAAATATATTTTAATTTGGTAAATCGAGCTAAAAGGACGTTAATGACAAACCCCAGCGTCATTGCTAACGTAACAGCACTTCCATACTTTGCGTTAAACCCTTCCTGCCCCATAAAATCACCAAGAGGCTCCGCCGATAAATTAAAAACTTCTTTCCATAACGGCTCAAATACGGTTAATGCGTTTACAATAACGCCAGCACCTGCACTAATTATTAAAAACCCTATAATCGCTTTAAATGTACCGCTGACCGTTTGACTTGCTGATTTTTTTTGCAACAGTAATCCTAAAAGAACGATAAAACCTAATAATATGGCGGCTTCTCCAAACACATTCGTGGCAATCCAAAAAATAATATCCATTACTTTTTCCTCCTATTTTTTATAGAAACCTCTTAAAGATTAAGAGGCTTCCATATTTTCTTTGATCGCTTCATTAATTTCATCCATATCAAAATAGTTATTAACAATAACAATCTTTGCCTTATGCCCTTGCAAACTTTCAGCTAATTCATTACTTGTAATGATATAGTCAGCATCCATACTAGAAGCTGTTGATACGTCCATATGCTCTACATCTGCACGTATTCCAATATCTGTTAAAGCCTGCTCCACATTCATTTTTAAGATTAAACTTGTTCCCTGTCCTAAACCACAAACTGTTAATACTTTCATCTTGTCATCTCTCCATTTCTAATTGTTTTTTGAACTTCATCTATTGTTGTTGCTTGAAGCAATTGCTCAATATTTTGTGGATCATTTAATAATGTTGTTAGTTTTCGTAGCAGCGTTAAATGCTCTGCACTTGATGAAGCACCTAGCCCAAATACTAAACGTACAGGGTCATTAATCGCATGTCCAAAGGATATAGCTTCTTTTAATTGTACTAATGAAACAGCTGCTTCATTTACTCCATCTTCTGGCCGTGCATGCGGAATTGCAATTTGAGGCGCTAAGACAAAATAGGGCCCATTCTTGTTATAAGCTTGCTTCATAGCTTCTACATAAGATGGTTCAACCAACCCATCTTTCAATAATAATTGGCCTGCTTTCATAATTGCATCTTCTGGGCTTTTTACTTCTACATCTAGCTGTATAATAGTTTTTTCTAAAAATTTCATAATATGCAAACACCTATCTTTCTTTCTGCTATTCCAATATGCTTTGCGAATACTGTTTAATTAATTCATATATAGTAAACGTATCCTTAGCCTCCATTACGAGCTGTTTATTATTTTTTTCAGAAAACAACTTCGTTAACTGTGCTAACGCTTTTAAATGTTGTTCGTTATCTTTAGAAGCTAAGACAACGATAATTGAAACTTCTTTGCCTAATAAATTTACCGGTTGTTTCAAACAAAGCATACTTAACCCCGTTTGAAATACATTTTTTGATGGACCAGCATGAGGCAAAGCAAATTGGTCAGAAATAACAATGTAAGGACCATTTTTATCAACGGCTTGCAGCATGTCATCTATATAACGTTGATTAATAAACCCTTCCTTTACTAAAGGTTGAGCTGCACAAGTAATTGCTTGTTGCCATGTAGAAACACTAGTTTGCAATTGAACATGATGAATAGGCAATAATTGTTGTAAACTTTGCTTTTGATGATTCCTCTGTTCAGGAGTATACAAAAATCTCCTTAATTCTTTTCGCAGCTCATCTTCTTTCTGAATAGTAGCATAGCGATGAACGATGTCTAAAAGCGTTTCCACAGAATATTCTTGTCGAGCATTGATGGAAAATAAACTATTTACGTTTTTCAACAACTGTTCTTTCTCATCATTGCTTAATACAGGGCTAACAACAAACACAGGTACACCTCGATCTGGAAGACCTATGGTTGAAACAATAAAATCAACAGCCAAATTCATTTGTTGGTATTCTCTTAATGACGTTACACCTTGAAATTCCACATTCGAAAACAGTGATAATAATTGACTCTCTAGTAATTTGGAGGTTCCTAAACCATTCGTACAAACGATTAATAAACGCTTAGGTTTATCTTCAAGAACAACCCCTTCCCTTCGAAGCCATCCGCCAAAATGAGTAGCAATAAAAGCGATCTCATTGTCATCTACTACTTTTTCAATAAGCTCTTCAAAATGTTTCATCACTTGCTTTGTAATTTGAAAAACTTCTGGATATGTCTGTTTAACCGAATCCAGCAATGTATTTTCTAATTTAATTCCATACATAATTCGATAATATGCAGGTTTTAGATGAAGGAGCAAATTATCCATAATCTGTTTCGGTTCATCAAATTCCACTGCCGCATATAGTTGAAAATCATTGACCATTTTTTCAACTACATCTATTAATGACTTCATAACACTATCTTCTTTATTTGGCGTCAAATCATAATTCACTTTCGCACTGAGTAAATATTTAGCGAAATAATAACTCTCTTGTTTCTTATCTGTATCATCTATGTCGTTTGCTAATAATTCTTGACATAGCGTTTGTACACCTACGTAAACATCCGTTGTCTCAATAATTTCCTTCTCGATCGGATCTATTTGTACAATAGCCTCTTGTTCCATTCGCTTTATAAAACAATGAAACCAGAGGACTAAACTGTTTAGCACGTCATCAATAATTTCAATTTTAAATCGTTGCTCATATTTAATGAGGTGATGATGAATATGCTGCAGGATTTTCACATTAAATATAGTGTACGTTGGTGGCAGGTCTTTTTCATGTGTATGTGGATAATGTAATAGGCTGTACCAATTGTCCATTGGAGTAACAACAGAAAGATATTGAGTAATTGTTTTTCTAATATCTATTTCTTCTCCCATAATATGGTATCATTGTCTTCGGTTAGTATGCATTTGTAATTGCTCAAGTTGAATTTCGTTTTTTAATGCCTTTATATCTTCTAATACTGTATTTCTACTTACTTGAAAAAGGTTTTGAAAATCTTCAAGAAAATAAGTTTTAGAACTGCATGTAATATGCAAATATATCCATGCTTTGCGTTCTTCTTTTGTATACTCATAATATTGAGCCTGAACGAGCGAATCCGTTTGGCTTAGAGCTTCTTTTGTACTTGCCTCTAGATAAAAGCCCTCTGCTCTCACTTGTTTCACGATCTCCAACTTTTGCTTTTTAAGCCAATCATTGATTTTTCCTATATCGTTATAAATCGTTCTTCTTGAAACGTGAAATGCTTTCGCCAGCTGTTCACTTGAAAGATATCCTTCTTGTTCAACTAACATATTCAGTACTGCCATACTACGTTGGTTCATGAATTTACCACCTGCCATTTTATGAATTAGTAGTATGTCTTAACTTTATTATAAGCGAACATTTCTATTCCCATAAGACCAAAAATATCACAGGGGTTTGTGCAATAAATGGGCGGAGGTCAATTTAGTTTTCAAATGAAGGGAAAGATGAAGGCTTGCCGAAGGGCGCCGGGCATACTCCTGTTGCAGGAGCATGATTCCTAAAAACTTTAGTTGATTCGCTCCGCTCGCTACGTTTATCTTTTAAAAAAGGCGAGGCTTTTTTAAGTGCGTCAATAACCGATTTAATTTCCTTTTATCACCATAAATAAAATAATGCATCTTAAAACGAGCAATCTCATATAGAAAAAGGAGCTGTCAGCAAATGCATAATATGCATTTTGCGACAGCCCCTTTTTTTTCGTAAATCGGGACATCAAAGATGTACATACTGTAACCATTTAATAACGCACCCGCATATTCAGTGAGTCTTTTAGGCTGAGTCCGGCAACAAAGGCTTTAAGTCGCGGAGCAAACCACCATTTCACACACTGGTGATTTTAATTATTTTCAGTTGCTAAAGCGATCTGATCAAAACACTGAAAAGGCAAATATGGTGAAGAAACAATTAATAATAAAATGAATGCTGTGATTATTGAAATGCTATCATGGCTTAACCTGAAAAATAAAGATGATAAATCTATTCATTATATAATGACTTAAGATAATCATATAGTTCATTATTGTCATCCAAAACCTTATACTTCTTATAGTTATTCGGGAGAGACACTACAATATATTCTTTCGCTATTTTGTACTGTTGTTCCGCTCCATCTTCAAAACGGATAAATAAATAAAAAACGCTATTTGTATTATCTTCAATTCTTCCGCCATTATAAATACGAAGATCACTATTTAATATCTGATAAATTTCATCTTCATTGTCTAAGGTTAACACGCTATCATTCTCAGGTGCAATATAATCAAAGTCTTCGGTTACTATACCACCCTGTCGAATCTCTATTCTATTTACTTGTTCAAATTTTTCCTCATTTGTAAGGTTATCTTTAAATACATTCACAAATGTAGTTGGCAATGACGTTAGTGATATATTAAAATACCCAATAACAAAAAACACCATTAACATTATGCCAATCAATACGTATTTGCGTTTTGACATTAAATTCCCCTTTGAACAATTAATTTAATTATTACCACCTATCTTAGCTAAATTACCCAAATAAAACAATAATAAATAGAAAATTTCACATAAGAAAGATCAAAGCACAAGTTTTAATCACTAGCAAATTTAGTAATACAAGCTGACCCCATTACGCTTAATTAAAAAATCCTATTTATAGAACTCATTATCGACTTGATCATTTAATTTCGTCGATATATCAGCTAGTAATGAGGCTGAAGAAGATACCTCCTGCATAGACGCATTTAGTTCCTCAACGACCGCTACAATATTTTGTAGATTAGCTGTCGATTGACTCGCAACGCTAGATACATCTTCCATAGATGAAGTAACACCATTCATATTTTCCTTTACCTCATGAACAGCTTCTGATAAATCTTGAATAAATTCATCAACTACATCCACATCTTGAGAAATAAGCTGAAATACTTGAGAAATTTCACCATTTCTGGATACACCTTGTTTAATCGTATTTCCACTTTCCTGAATGACATCAATAACTTCTTTTGTTCCACCTTGAATTTCATCAATTAGATGCTGTGTTTTAGCTGTTGCTGCATTTGTTTGCTCTGCTAATTTGCGAACTTCTTCAGCAACTACAGAGAATCCTTTCCCATGCTCACCCGCACGCGCAGCCTCAATTGCAGCATTTAAAGAAAGCAGATTCGTTTGATTTGATATATCCGTTATAAGCGACAATATTTCTCCGACCTGGTTCATTTTTTCTTTTAAATCATTGACGACGTGAATAGAATCATCCACTTGCTTCGCTATCTCATCCATTTGCTCGGTAGCACTAAAAACAACATCACTTCCGTTTTTCGCATTTTTCTTAGCTGTTTTCGACGTCTCTTTTACAAATTTCGTACTTTCATCTATTTCCGTTAACGTAAAAAAGACTTGCGATGAAGAATCATTAATCGTTTGAATGGATTGTGTTTGCATATCGGCTCCAGAAGCTAATTCTTGAATGGACGCAGAAATTTCGCCTGTTGCTTTCGTCGTCTCTTCCGTTGTAGACATCAACTGCTGAGAAGATGCAGCTGTTTGTTCAACTAACTCCATTACTTGTCGATCTTGTTCATTTACTGAATTATTCTCTGTATTCATTATCCACTCCTTCACCCACTTATACACAGGATGGTGGAGAGAATCATCTCCGCTAACATCTATATCTTTTACATTTTGTTTAAACGGAGAAAACAGAAAATGTCCATACATATAGGCAAAGCACAGGGAGAGTAAACTTGCAATAGATAGCCCGATTATTGCAGAAATAGATTTTAAACTAATATCTGAGATAATGAATATGAAAAGTGTAACCAAAGGTATAAAGGTAATAATTAAAGTAAATAAAAACAAATACAATAATAATGTTTGATAAACCGTTAAGCTTCTTCCTACTTTTTTCATCTCTTTTCATCCTTCATTTATTTTGAATTCTGGAATACCCATGAACTCCAGTGCTTCATCTAATTTCGTAAAAGCTCGTATGGAGTCATATGTACCTGCTGTTCTAGATAAGCGATTCAACTGCATTTTTAGCGCCACACTTGGTGCTACAGTAGCGTTTTTCTCAATATTACTGCTTACCCATTCCATAAATTTCCCCCATACCATATTAACCTCTGGCTTAGCTACACCTATAATTTTGCTATTATCATTAAGGAATTTTTTTATTTCGGGTTTTTGTAAAACTTCTTTTACTGCATTTGCATGCTTCTCAGCTTCCTCTTTCGTCCCAGCCATTTCAAAGTAGTTAAAATATAGTACATCTTTATACACTTTCATTTCGTACTTAGCCATTGTTCTTCTCCCTTTCTTCAACTACTGATTTAAAAATATGCAATGCATGAATTGCCTTTGGAAATCCTGCATAAGCACTACAATGATTGATTAATTCTAAAATTTCCGACTGATGAACACCTACGTTTAGCGCTGCATGGAAATGATAGGTTAATCCTCTTCCAGCATCGCCTTGGGTAATTAAAGAAGATAGCGTAATAAGGGCTCGTTGCTTTAAATCAAGCGAATCATTGTGATAAACATCCCCATAGCCAAATTCTAAAGCAAGCTTAGCTAAACGCGGCGAAAACTTTTCAACTTCTTTCATCGCATCTATTCCTTTAGAACCGGCTAATTCTTCAATTTGCTTCCATCCTCTTTCTTGTTTGTTCAATATATTCATCTCCTATCTTGGTAACTTTATGAAGACGGGAAAGATGGCAAATTTCCACCTTACCCACGTTTTAATGTTGGAGGGACTTCCTCTTTTTCCACTAGGATTTCAATAACTGCTGTTTGTCGCTCTTTTAACGCTATTTCAGTTGCTTGGACAATTTCTTCCATTTTTGTGCAACGATAACCGATTGCGCCTAGAGATTCAGCAAACAATGTCGCATTCATTGCAGTCGTATACCTTGTTCCTGCTGATCTACCAATGTTATAACGCATCCCTTTATCTACCATGTCAAGCATGCCATTATTAAACACATAGAAAATCATTGGAATTTTTTGGTTTACAGCTGTCGATATTTCCGTCCCTTGCATCATCACACAGCCATCACCTGTAAAACTAACAACAGGTGTTGCTTTTGCAGCTATTTTTGCTCCAATTGCAAAATTAAGCCCGTGCCCCATCGCACCAAATACATCGTCAAAAAAGAAAGTACCAGATTTTACAATATCAAAATATTTAATAGCATAGAAAGTATGGCTACCATCGTCTCCAAATACAACGGTCTCCTCAGGTAATACGGCTCTTAAACATTTCATAACTTCTGCTGTAGATAAATTTCGGTATACAGCTTGGTCTTTTTTCTTTTCTTCTATATCACGTATTTCTTTTTTCCAATACGGCTTTAAATTGGGCGTTTCCCTATTTGAAGAATAGTTCGTATTTAACTGCTGAAGATTCTTTTTTGCATCTCCTTTAACAAATACAGTATCTACTAAAATAGACTTTCCGATAAAATTAGCCTGTTGATCAAAATGAATCATTGTTTTAGGGTATTGTTCACTTGCCAATCCAGCTATTGACATATCCGTTAACTTAGATCCAATAACAACCATCACATCTACACCCTCAGCCATATAAGCAGTAGCGGCTTCCGTACCACCTAGTCCATACGCCCCTAATGAAAGTCGATGTTTTGTGGGAAATGTTCCTTTACCTCCTGGTGTGGTCATGACCGGAATATTCCATTTTTCACTAAACTGCATTACTTCTCGGTAAGCCTTAGCTATGTGAACCCCTTTTCCTAACAATAGAACAGGGCGTTTCGCATCTTGCAATATGTGGGCTGCTTGCTTCAGATTCCCTGAAATAGGAGTATCATTTATTAGCTTTATAGGCGATGTGAATGGGGCTATCTTATCAATAAGTACATCTAGGGGAATGGATAAATGTACTGGCCCTTTTTCTCCAAGCAAGGCTCGTTCTAAAGCGTACTGCATATATTTTTTTAACAGGTTTGCATCCTCTACCTTTGCGCTAAACAACGTTACAGAACGAAACATTTCTGTTAAATCCGTACCAAACATACTTGAGTCTTGACCAACTGGCTTCCCCATATCCGTTAATGGTGGATGACCAGTAATAAACAAGACAGGTGCATGATATGCTTTTGCTTGTGCTGCGGCTGTAAGAAGGTTCGTTCCTCCAGGACCTGATGTACCAATAGCAACTGCTAAACTATCATTTTTCAAGGCATAGCCTGTTGCCATATAACCAGCACTACATTCATGTCGTGCTAATACAAAATTCATGTCGCGATGTTCCATTTCTAAAATGAGTGGCACAATAGGCTTACCTGGAACTCCAAAGGCATATTGGCAGCCTTGTCCTTTTAAGATTTCTACGATTTGTGCTGCAACGGTTAACATATTTTTTGCTCCCCTCCTTAGAAGATGTTTTATGCTTTTGCTTTGTTTATATCGGTGGATATTATGGTATATTTAGTCATTTCTTCATTTTATTAGCTGAAAAACCAAAAAGACTTGGCTTAAAGCCAAGTCTTTAACGGATTAGTAATTGTAATACTGTTATTTCGTATATTCAAGCAATGTAAAACTAGTTTAAAAATTTCACACAGACTACTTCAGGAACTTCGACAGTAGAATCCATTGGTGTTAATTTTCCCGTCTTTTGGTCGCGTGCAAATAAAACTAAGTTTCCACTATGCTGATTGGAAGCAACAATGAAGGACTCACTAGGATCTAATACAAAATCACGTGGCCACTCTCCGCCTGTTGCAGTGAATTCTATAAAGGTTAATTCGTCTGTTTCTGCATCTACTTCAAATAGCGCGATACTATTGTGACCGCGATTACCAGTGTAAACAAATTTTCCGTCTGACGAGATATGAATCGCACTAGCATCGTTTGTTTCTGTGAAATCTGCTGGTTTCGCAAGCACGGTTTGCTTTTCTGAAAAAGTTCCTGTTTGTGCATCATAATCTAGCACAATTACTTCTGAACTAAGCTCCGTAAGTAAATACGCTGTTTTCCCATTGGGATGAAATACAATATGTCTTGGACCACTTCCCGGTTTTACGGTTCGTGTTTGATGACGAACAAGTTTATTATCTTCTATACGGTAGGTTACTAGCTCATCTGTACCTAGATCACAAACGACTACATAGTTATGATCTGGCGTAAATCCAGCAAAATGAACGTGTGATTTTTCTTGACGCTCATGAGGACCATCACCGTTATGTTGTATAGCGGACGCAGTTACTAATGCTTTGTTATCTTCAAAAGCGTATAAAACTACCTCGCCTCTATGGTAATTACCAGTAACTATTTGATTGTCATAAATGGATAAGTGACATGGGGATTTCCCTTCTGTCAGTTGTTCATCTATTTTTATTAGTTCCCCTGTTTCTTGTTTTATTTGATAAGCTTGTACACCGCCTAAATCTCCATCTTGTCCAATGGAGAACAAGTAACGGTTATCCTCACTAACGGCTACATACGTTGGGCTCCCAACTTCAGCGGCTACTTCAACTGCTGTTATTTTTTTCGCTTTTGGATCTAATTCAAAACGATAGATACCCTTACTTGTATTACGCGTATACGTCCCTGCATATCCAAGAAAATTATTTTTCATGATGATACCTTCCTTTTTAAAAAGATGTGTACTTAAAGTCTAAGCGCAAATGAATAAAAAGTAAAACACGGAGAGGGAGAAACTGCTTAACATCATAATTACTTTAGTGAAGGGTTACGTATCAATCATTAAAAACCATATTATTTACAATTTCTCCATTTTATCTATCAATGGATCTGCTGATATTGCCTATTATTGCCTTTAATTATTGGAGAGGACCCTAGTGCTAGAGAAAGTTTTCACAGAGAATAAATCAACCATATGAATAAGAAAATAATAGGGAATATAATAAGTGTTAATTAAACGATTTTTTTGGTTGCTTAAGCCAACTGCGAATATTTAGCGGAATACCTAAAGTAACTACATCAAAAATAGCTAATCCGACAGATTTATATGCTTCTTTGTTTTTAATTGTAATCACCCTTTATGATATTTACGAATTTTTACAAACACAGTACGGATAAATCCCATTAATACTGCTAGCAAATAATTGATTACCTAATGTACGATTTGCTATACTTTTCTAAAACAATACACTATAAGCATGCTTACTTTTTTTATAGTGTGAAAATGGAGGTAAAGACATTGAAATTAAAATCCTTACTACCCTTCTTGCTACTATCACTATTCGCGCTAATACTAGTAGCATGTAATAACGACGATACAAGTGAAACTAAAGAGAATAGTGATAAAGTAGACGTTAAACAATTAGTAAACGATTACAGCACGGACAAAAAAGAAGCAGAATCAGCTTCGATTACTGGGGAAGAGCTCATTGTAAATACTACAGCTGGAAAAGAAAAAAGCTATGAACTCCCTAAAGATGAATTTTTCGTTTCTATCGCTCCATTTGTCGAACAAACGCATCCTTGTACTTACCATAGTTTAACAGGATGCCAAGGTGAAATGGTAGAGAAAGAATTTGATGTATATATTGAAGATGAAGATGGTAATGTCGTTGTCGATGAAAAAGTAATGTCTTTGGCAAATGGTTTTATTGACTTATGGGTTCCTAGAGATAAAGATTACTCGATTACAATTAAGCATGATGGCAAACAAGTTGTATCAGAATTTTCCTCCTATACAGAAGACCCAACTTGCCTTACCAATATGCAATTAACGTAGGTATCACTTAGCTAAAGCCTAGATCAACGAACTTTAGACAAAAGGTGGCTTGCAAGCACGCCTAAGATTAGATTTCAATTCTATAATAGATAATGGATCAAAGTATGCTAATCTTAAAGATTTTTATAGATAAAACGCATTTCGACATCTAAAAAGCGTTCTTGCATAACAAGGAGAAATCTGCTATAGTACAGACAATCGAATATATTCCTATTTCAAAATGTTATTGAAATAAGGATAGAGGTGCGAGGCTCAAAAGTACACTATTGGAGGATAATGAGATCCATAGAAAATAGTGAAAAGGGTGCCTTGCCGAAGTTGTAGAGAACTCATTACTTCTACAGCTGGTTCTGCTATTGAACAAATACAGGACTGTCATATAGGTAACTATATGGAGGGCTATCTAGACGCATGAAGCTTTTACACTTTCAAAGCAGCAGCGATATGCCATCGCTGTTGCTTTTTTGCGTACAAAATTGCCTTGTTACCTACACTATAATTTTAAAAAAGGGTGTGAAGTAATGAATTTTGGCCAAGTTATCACTGCAATGGTAACACCATTTGACAACAACGAAAATATTGATTTTTATGCCGTTGAAAAACTTGTCAACTACTTAATTGAAAATGGATCGGATGGTTTAGTTATTGCTGGTACTACTGGAGAATCACCAACATTAACCAATGATGAAAAAATCGCTTTATTTAAACATGTAGTTACAGTTTCTAAAGGACGAGCAAAAATAATAGCCGGAACAGGTTCTAATAATACGAAAGCTTCCATTGAATTAACCGAGCAGGCTGAAAAAACTGGTGTCGACGCAATTATGCTTGTCACTCCTTACTACAACAAGCCTTCTCAAGAAGGAATTTATCAGCATTTTTCTACGATTGCTAACGCAACACATTTACCAATAATGCTTTATAACGTACCTGGCAGAACTTCTGTCCATGTAGAAGCGGATACGATCAATCGTCTTTCCAACATAGAAAATATTGTATCCGTTAAAGAAGCAAGTGGTAATTTAGATCAAATGACAACCATAATCTCTAACACTCCAGATAATTTCACTTTATACTGTGGAGATGATAGCTTAACGCTACCTGCCATTGCCATTGGTGCAAATGGCATTGTATCCGTTTCCTCTCATATTATTGGTAACCAAATGCAGAAAATGATCCAGCATTTTAGGAATGGTGACGTCACTACAAGCGCAAAATTGCACCAAAAATTACTGCCAATAATGAAAGCAATGTTTGCTCAGTCAAGTCCGGCTCCGGTTAAAAGTGCTCTAAATATGCTAGGCGTTACGGTTGGAGATGTCCGTCTGCCAATACAAGGGTTAACAAAGATGGAATGGGATAAACTAGAACAACAACTTACTGCCTCTGGCATTTTAAAATAGGTTTATTCATTACCATGAAGTGAATACCTTCTATACAGTTGTAATCCCTTGAAGATAAACGTCATAAATATGAACAATTTGTTACATTGTCGTTACCCCAAACAAAAGAGTGTCGAAATTTGTAAATCTACGATACAATAATACCGGAGTTAGTTTGTAAAAAATTTCTTTTGGGGGTAACAACATTATGAAAGCAGCAGTATGGTATGGAAAAAAAGACATTCGCGTAGAAGAAAGAGAACAAAAACCATTAAAAGACACAGAGGTTAAAGTAAAGGTTGCATGGGCTGGTCTATGCGGTAGCGACTTACATGAGTATGAAGAAGGTCCAGTATTTATTCCAACAGAAAAAGAAGATGAATTAGCTGGTGGTATTGCGCCGCTTACCATGGGACATGAATTTGCTGGTGTCATTGAAGAAGTTGGGGCAAAGGTAACAAACTTCAAACCAGGCGACCGCGTAGCTGTAAATCCAACTATTACGCATGGCGACAAATCAGAAGATCTTGATCCATATGATGGTTTTTCTTTTGTCGGCTTGCACACAGATGGTGGATTCACATCTTTTGCCAATGTGCCAGAAAACAACGTGTATCTTTTACCAGAACCATTAACTTTACAAGATGGGGCATTAATTGAACCTACAGCAGTAGCAGTTCAAGCTGTGAAAGAAGCTGGCATGCAATTTGGCGACACTGTTGCAGTATTTGGTGCTGGTCCAATTGGCTTGTTAACCATCCTAGCAGCAAGAGCAGCTGGAGCAAGCAAAATTATCGCATTAGACTTATCTGAAACACGTTTAGAAAAAGCAAAAGAAGTTGGTGCGACACACGTCATTAATTCAGGGGAAACAGACCCAGTAAAAGCTGTTTTCGATATCGTCCCTGAGGGTGTCAATGCTTCATTTGAAGTTGCTGGTGTAGCGCCTACTTTCAAACAATCTATTGAAGTAACAAAACCACGTGGAACGATGGTCATCGTTTCTATTTTTGCTAGACCAATTGAGTGGAACCCAATGCAACTAACTGGAAAAGGTGTGAAAATCACTTCTACTATTGCGTACACACCAACATCTTTCCAACAAACCATCGACTTAATGGCAAGTGGACAATTAAAACCACAATCCATTATTACTAACCAAATTCAATTAGATGACATTGTAGAAAAAGGATTTGAATTATTATCTACAGATAAGTCACAAGCTAAAATCTTAATTGAGCTAAGTGGCGAAAAATAAGCACAACAACGAAAAAATATACGTTTACATCGTTTTAAGAACAGCACCTGTATCTTGACGCTCACAAAAAAGTGAAAACGTCTAGAATATACAATTGCTTTCTAATTAAAAACGTTAACTTGTGAAAAGCGAACAAGGTCTAACCAAATACTTTTTGGATAGACCTTGTTTTTTACTCAGCAAATTTAAGGAGCAAGCTTTGCAAGTGTATGAAATTCCGCTTGCCTATTTGACGATTGCTCACTTGAAAAGGCACGCACAAGGTATTGATCATCAATGATAAACTTTTGGTCTGTAGAAAAACCTTTACGCAACCTTTTTATGGTAGTAGCATTTCTAAATAAGGGTGTATGTGCTAACAGTTGCTTCTCCAATTACCTTCCCCTCCAATCACAGTTATTTACTCATATTCTCATAACCGCTGAACAAAGGCAACCGCCCGTTTAGCAACGTGGCGAGTGAAACGAATCAACGAATGTTTTAAGAATCATGCCACTAAAATAGGAATATGCCGACGCACTAAGGCAAGCCCGTATTTAGCTGGCTTTCCTATTTAGCACGAACCGAGGATGAGTTATCTTAGGGCAATGGAGTGAAGTCGCCTAGTTGCTGGCGCTGAAGCCGGACGTGGCTTATTCTGTTATTTCATTACAAAGCATCTAATTTTTATACTTTTTTACCGTTTAAAAAAATCTACTAGAAGCGAGGGATAGGTTCTGCGCGAACATTTAAGAGAAAATCCGATCTATCATTCATATTTCAAAGAATCTCAAATGGTAAATCGGACTTTAATTTTTCAAGATCATTAAGATGGTACTATTTCACGCTTTGTTCGATAATTAGGAGTAGTTCCGGTTTCCATGCCAAGTTCATCTAACCAGCGACGATAAGCAATGGTTAAAGCATCACATTTCAAATGCATTTCGGCTTGCAAATCTAACGGCAATAACTCAGGCTTCTGGCTTTCAACCACATCTAAATCTTGTTTAAATATTAGATCTTGAAACTCCACAAATGGTTCATCCGGCTTATCTAAATCATAGTTTCTCGTTAATAGCATAAACACCTTTGTTTGTTCATCCGCTTCTTGTACGACTGTAATGAGGACGATGAATTCTTCCCTTGAACCCTCAACTGATTTGGTAAAACGAGCTGTAGTAGGATTAAGTATTTCATATACATAGTCCGTATAGCCACCTACTGAACGACCATCTGGATTGGGCTGATAGATTGGTATTTCACTTGTGATAAAACGACCATCAACAAACGTAACATCATAATTTTGCACTTCAGCATGATCCTCATCTCCCAATAAACCACCATGAACAAACATAAGATGCGAAATATCAAGGAAGTTCTCAATGACTCTAGGTGCGTTAGCACTCACTTTATAAGGGCCACAAATAACAGTCCGATATCCTTCTCTACTATATTCTGGATAGTTTAATAATGGTAAAGGCTGTTCACTTAAGTTTACCCAAATTAATCCCGCATACACTTGACAATGATATACCGTTGCTTTCGCCTTTTGTGGAATGGCACGCTCGCATGGTAGGGCAGGTATTTTTACACATATCCCTTCATCATTGTACTCCCAAGCATGATATGGACAAACAATATTCCCATTCTTTACTTTCCCTAAAGACAATGCTGCACCTCGATGAATGCATAAATCCTTAAATGCATGAACTCCCTTTTCATTTCGAAATAAAACTACTCTTTCTCCAAGAATGTGAACTTGCTTTGGATCTTCGTGTAATTCCGTTTCCTTTAAAACTGGATGCCACTCCTGCCATAATCGATCTTTTTTCATACAAATCCCCTTCTGTTTAATAAATAAGTTATTTTAACAAAAACGTTCCTGAAGAACTCCTTACCTAACATGCAGAAAACGTTCCTTTAAATGGATGCCTGCACGTTTCACAACACCTTCCGCCAATTGCTGAGCTGTCTCTATTATTTCATTTTCATTAACGGTTAAAATGTTTCGATCTTTCATTAACCATTGCCCATTGCACATGGAAGACTCTACATTGCTTGCATGCATGGAATAAACGATATTGGCAATCGGGTCATGCATGGGGAAACTTCCTATTTGTTTAGGGTTAATAATAATGAGGTCAGCCCTTTTTCCTTGCTCCAATGAACCAATCTCCCTATCCCATAATAAACATTTCGCTGCCTTTACAGTCGCCATTTCTAGGACTTGCTCAGCGGGAACAGTCGTTGTATCCAATGTTCTTCCTTTATGTAAGAGTGATGTTACATACATTTCGTCCATCATGTCCATACGATTATTTGCGGGCGCGCCATCTGTACCAATGGACACATCAATTCCTTTTTCCAGCATTTCTGGAATTCTCGCAAAACCGAGCACCTTCATTGCTGCGCCTGGGTTATGGGAAACTTTAACGTTATGTAACATCACAAGATCCATTTCTCGATCTGTTAGCCAAACCATATGTGCTGTTAACAAGTTTTCATCCAATAAACCAAGTTTATGTAAATGCTCAATAGTTGAAGCACCACGTTGTTCCTTTGTATAACGTATTTCATCCATTATTTCTGCTGCATGCATATGAATACCAACTCCATATTGATCAGCTAATTGTTTTGTTTGTCTTATTAAATCATCAGAACAATTAAATATAGTACGTAAACCAAACCACATTTTAATTCGCTCGTCAGAAGTATGATGCCATTTCTCTATAAGTGTTTCTTGTTTTTTCAATGCCTCATTTGTTGTTTCCTGCCAATTTAATGGCAATCCTTCCCCCATATCCATGGTTGAACGGGATAAAATAGCTCGAAGTCCAACTTCTTTGACCGCTTTTCCTAATGCATCTACATGATGACCGCCAGCTTCGGCCAAAGTCGTAACACCTGATTTAATAAGTTCAATACTACAAGCAAGGGCTGAAATATACGCTTCCTCCTCTGTCATACTGCTCTCATATGGCCAAATTCGTTTACGCAACCATGTTAGTAAATCCACATCATCTGCAATGCCCCTACCTAATTGTTGTGACAAATGAACATGCGTATTGATAAGACCTGGCATAACCATTTTCCCAGTAACGTCTACTACATCGGCATCAGCGTGAATACTGTCTTTTGTAACATGCCCAACTGCTTTAATTGTATTGCCTTCAATGAGAACATCTCCGTGAACAAATACTTCTCTATTTGCATTCATTGAAATGATATATCCATTTTTTAAAAGTGTTTGTTTCATCTTTTTCCTCCAGTGATCGTTTCATAATGTGTACGTACATTACTTGTTAATGGTTTATTATCTACATTTCGTATTATATGATTTGTTTTTTCAGGTAGCAGTTTATTTAATATAACTGCTGCTAAAGCCCCAACCGCCATCCCTGAAGAAAATAAATAGTGAATTATGTCTGGCATTTTTTCAATAATTTCAGCTGGTAAAAATATTGTAAACAACGTTAACATAATTGGGATGCCAATCATTAACATATTTCGTTCAGAAAACGGGATATCTTTTACCACTCGAAATCCATTCATCATAATGACGACACAGACTAAAGCGAACACACCGTTAACAACTGGAGCCGGGATACTGGCAATAGCATTCATTATTTTAGGCATCATGCTTAATGCAATTAAAATAATTCCTCCAGCTATCACCGGATAACGGCTTTTCACACCAGTAATGGCTACTACCCCAGCATTAGAAGAATAGCCAGTAACAGATGTACCACCAAAGCAAGCGCCTATTAAACAGCCAATGCCTTCTCCTAATGCTCCGCCATTTAAACGTCTATCATCAAGCGGCTGTCCAGTCACATTACTAACGGTAAACCAGGTGCCTGTAGTTTCAATCATAATAATAAAATAAAGAAAAGTCACAATCATAATCGCTTCCCATTCAAAGGTGGGGACACCAAAAGCAAAAAGATGCGGCATTGCAAACCACTTAGCTGTATACACCGATGAAAAATCCAACATACCAAAGAATGAAGCTACGACTGTGCCTATAGTTAAGGCGAAAATAACTGAAAACAATTTCACAAACTTGAACCTGATAAATGTTTCACCTACATAAATACATACTACTAACACTCCCATACTCAAAGCGGCAATGAAAACATTCGTGCCAAAGTGACCTGGAGCAGTATAAATTGATTGAATAGCGCTTGGCATTAATGCAACACCCACCACAATAATTACTGTTCCAGCAACAAGTTTCGGTATAAAAGATTGAATAATTTTACTAACAATTCGGAGAGGGTAGCCTAACAAAGCAATCAATATGGCCCCAGGAATCAAGCTACCAATCATAGCGCCTAGTCCAGAGGTAGTTCCAATTGCTGCTAAAGCACTCAATGGTATAAAAGAAGGCCCCTGCATAACAGGTAGCTTCATTGCAAACCCTGCTTGTATCACCGTAGCAATACCACAAGCTAGAAATGTCATTTGAATAAGTAATGCTGTATTTGCGACAGAAAGCGACAGAAGCCCAGCTAAAATAATTGGCGGAATAAACAAATCCATTGCTAAAACATGCTGGGAACCAATCATAAGTGACTTTAAAACTCGTGGTCTTTCTTGCTTAGATAGATGTTGATTACGCTGAAATTGGTCTTCTTCCAGTAATGATTTCATTCTTCGTTGTCCCCTTTGTCTAGTTGATTGTTCCATACAATAGGTATTTCTCCTCTATCTCCATCTAGATTCCTCTTATTGGAATACACACGGATAAAATTAGAAAAACTTGGTTTGTCGCCAAGTCCTATGGCGAAAGGTGTAGTTTTTCTTATACTATAAACCTTTAAACTTTCCTATAGTGGAACAAAGGCGCAAGCGCCCGGTTAGCAACGTAGCGACTGGAACAAATCAACGAAAGTTTTAGGAATCATGCTCCTGCAAAAGGAGTATGCCAGCGCCCTCCGGCAAGCCCGCCTTTAGTCGGCCTTCCTATTTAGAACGAACCGATGATGACTTATCGTAAGGCAATGGAGTGAAGTCGCCTAGTTGCTGGGCGCTGGAGCCGGACGTGTCTAAATAACTTAGTTAGTTTATCCACAGCTGCAAAATTTTATAAATTCCTAGACCATAAAAAAGTTCGGAATACACTGCCTTTTCATGAAAAAGCAATGTATTCCGAACTTTTAACGAAATAACAAAGAATAGACTATGCCATAACGGCATAAGCCATACCTTTTTCATAGTCAGTTTATTTACGGTAAACCGGTAGAAACTTGCAGGCCATATCCCCGCGATTATATGAAAGTTACGATTTAATTTGAATGGGATAAGTATAACATTCATTTCTAAAAAAACAACCCTATGTTCATTTGTTGCAAAAATCAAATATTACCTTGTTTCCCACTTATCAAACAATTAAAAAACGAACAATAAAACGTATATACTTAAAAATATTCGTTATTGACGAACTTTCAACATAGTGATAAGATAAATTCGTGTTTTTTCGACATATTTTACAGGGGGCATCCAAATGCAATTTAAACAACAATATGAAGCCATAAAACAGGTCGCTGAGGATATTTATTACCATCCTGAACTTGGATATAAAGAAAAACGTACAAAAAAACAAGTCATTGATTATTTAAAGGCAGTAAACCTTAATATTGACATTGAAAATTTTAGTTTAACTGGTTTTAAGACAAGCTTAGGAACTAAAGGAACAGATGATTTACACATTGCTTTTATCGCTGAATTAGATGCAGTCTATGCACCTACCCATATGTATGCTGATGAGCAAACAGGAGCAGCCCATAACTGCGGTCATTACTCACAAATAGCGATAGCTCTAGCACTCTATCAATATTTCTTTAAGACAAAAGCATATAAAAATTTAGATTTCAAACTAACATTCGTTTTTGTACCCGCAGAAGAATACTTAGATTTAACCTATCGTCAGCAATTGTTACAAGAAGGTCAAATTAGTCATTATGGTGGGAAACCAGAAGCTATGAAACTAGGTGTTTTTGAAGACATCGACCTAAGTATATGTGTGCATGCCATTGGCGGAGAATTTTCTAAACGAACCATTGAAATGAATTGCGATTTAGCTGGTTTTTTATACAAAAAATACACCTTTGAAGGGAAAGCTACACATGCTGGATTTGATCCATTTTCTTCTAAGAATGCGTATCATATGTCAACGTTATTTAATACTGCAATCGGACTTAGTCGTCAACAATTAAAAGAGTCAGAGCATGTTCGAATTAATCCGATCATCATGGAATCAGATATGTCTACAAATGTTATTCCAAATCACATCGTTGTAGGAACAGATTTGCGAACGAAATCTGTAGACTATTTAAAAGCGACAGCAGAAAAATTAGACGATGCGGCGAAAGGAAGTGCCATGGCTCTGCAAGGAAATGTAACGATTGATACACAAATGGGCTATTTACCATTTGTACAAGATAGGTATTTATCCACGTTTGTTGAAGCAGCATTCCATAAAAACACTGAAATTGATGAAATACTAAACGATAACTTTATTAGCGCTGCCGGTGATATAGGTGACCTTTCCTTTATGATGCCATGTATACAAATTGGCTATAGCGGCTTTACTGGAACCATCCATGGAGATGACTTTATAGATGTCGATCCTACGTTTATTTACGAGATATTTCCGCGATTTTTAGCACAAGTACTGGAACAAATGAGTGGAAGCATTGACAAAGCAAAGCTATATAAACAAAGCTATACAGCTTACCAAGAACTAATCGCATCTATTGTTCAAAATAACATGAATCCAACAAAGAAATGAGGCAGAACATGAACAAAAATTTGATTTTTTTAATTGCTTTTGCACTAATTATTATTACCATCTCTGAATTAATAGGTTTTCAAGCTATACCATTAGGATCGTTTACAATTGGACTACTCCCTTTAGTTTTTGCCATTATATTAACGATGTTCTTAGGTCTGAAATTATTTCGTAAAGGAATCATGAAAAAAATATACAGTGAAAAAAACATTCATTTTGCTAGCACATACCTTATTTTAATTATGCTACCATTAATGGCACGATACGGAGCAGATGTCGCACCACAAATTAGAGACATCTTGCAGGTCGGTTGGGTATTTATTATTCAAGAACTTGGTAATTTAGGAACGGTGTTCATCGGGTTACCAGTTGCTCTTTTGTTAGGTTTACGCCGAGAAGCAATTGGTGCTACGTTAGGTATTGGCCGGGAGGGAGAGCTTGCATATATCTCAGAAAAGTACACATTGGAATCTAAGGAAGGACGAGGCGTTCTTTCCATCTACATTATTGGAACATTATTTGGGGCTATCTTTTTTAGTGTTTTTGCACCTATTTTACTCGATTTAGGAATTCGAATTGAAGCACTTGCTATGGCATCTGGTGTGGGATCAGGTAGTATGATGAGTGCAGCTTCAGCAACATTAGTCGCGCGTATCCCTGAAATGGAAAGCACCATTCTTGCATATGCTTCTGCCAGCCAACTTCTCACTAGTTTTCTTGGCACCTTTACTATGGTATTTTTAGCTGCGCCTATTCAAGCATTTATGTATAAGAAACTAGTTCGAGGTGATAAAAAATGAGTATTCAAAAGAATAAATATGTCAAATATGGTCTAATCCTTCTCTTAAGTGTAGCATTAATTTTGTTTACAATGGAAATTAAATTGATAAAAAATCCCGAATCAACCCCTATAACAGCAATGACCTTTGCTGGTCTTGGTGTGTTGTGGCTTTTTTCAATGATTGGTATTTTCATTTCTGATATGATGCAAAAATCCTCGGTGAAATTTATTCGCAATTTCCCGATCTTAGGCTGGGTTTCGATTACCTCGCTTTTATTATGTTTACTATCCGATTTTTTTGTCCAAGCAATTCAAGCAGTTGACTTTCTTTCCATAACTACACCAATATTAACCTTTGCGGGTATATCTGTTGCAAATCGTCTCGTTGATTTACGAAATACTTCATGGAAAGTTGCCATCGTAGCCGTCTTTGTTTTTACCGGAACATATGCAGGCAGTGCCTTACTTGCACAGATTGGCTTGCATTTATCTGGAAATTAGACCGTTTATCTTTAACAAACCTTTTAAACTTTGAATCATCGTTTTACACACCTACTATTTGTAACAATGCAATCTTACTTGGTTAAATGATTCCATTTAAGGGTCATAAAACCAGAGACATTAGCATTCATTAAATAGCAAAAGCTGAACAATAATAAAAGGATTGTTCAGCTTTTTTATCAAGGAAGTAAACATCACTATAACATTCTTTATTTCCATTTCTACTAGAATCAATTGGTATGAACACAGAAAAACTTGGCTTGTCGCCAAGTTTTTCTATGACAAGTTTTCTTTATTAGGAAACCTACCAAGTATATTTCAGTTGATGTTAGTTAGTATTCAAATGCTTTTGTATTAATAGTTGACACAGTTTTTAGGATTTACGATCAACAGATTATTTTAGTCCATTTTGCTTGCCACGTTACCAAAAAGCGTGACCACCATCTCCTATAACTATAATTTAAATAAATCATAGGAGATGGTGTTGTTAAAGAAAATACCAGCTCTGTTTTCCTTTATTTTATCCACACACCCATAATGAGCTTTAACCTTGTTACAGCTAATATCTTGAATGTTAAAAATGTATATTTAATTCTTCATGAATTGCTTTTTCTAAGTATTCCTCAAAACTCTCTGCTATAAATTTTTTACCACCGAAATTAAAATCAAATGTAATAATTTCTGTATCAGGGAAATTAAAGCCCACTGAATTTCCTGCACCGTCTATACCAATGGCAGTAAAGTTCTCATATCCTTTGGGCAGTACCTTCCTAAAATGTAGTGATTTATCTACAAATGACGGTGTTGCAACAAACTCCGCCTCTTTTAATCCCAAAACAATAGCCTCACCAACTGCTCCAGAACCATATCTCAAAAGAAATTCTTTAAAATCCTTTGGTAATTTTACATTTAATTCATCTTCTGCTTGGTTTACTTCCACAATATTAAGAGGTCCTCCAAAAGCTTCTGGGAACATTTCAAACTCTTCATTAATGGCATTTAATATTTCTCTCTTCATTCAATAAGCCCCCTTTTAATCATTTCATTGGCATACCTTGCCTTCCAATATTCTTTACGCCACTTATTAAATTCTAACCTACCTTCTCCACTGCCAACTCCACCGGAATTTCCAAATGGATGTTGTCTTTTATTCCCTAAATCATGGTATCTACTTGGCATCTCAATTATTGGTCCCTCAACTTTTTGTTCATGGTGATGGAGTACAATTGTATTCGCCAATAATATCATCTAAAACCCCATAATTAATTTGTAAGTCACGCTTCACAAACTATCCCCCTTCTCCCTCTCCCTCGTTATTAAGACATTTCAGTTTTCTTCCTCTATATAAATTCTAATGGTAAAATAACCCATACACCATGCGTCTTTTTTCCTTGTTTTTATATAGGTGGTTTTTACTACTTAAATAACCACCTGCTAAAGCAGGTGGATTTAGACATAAATATCGACGACTAAAGTCGTTTCCCAGGCTAAAGTCCTGCTCAAAGGGCTTAGCTAAAGCATCCTCAAAGCTAGACTAAACTCATTCTTCTATCCTAAATATTTCGTCCTTACCTTCATTGAATTGATTTTCTATATAATTTCTTATTATTTCTTCCGTTACCGTTCCTACGGTGGCACAAAAATATCCTCTTGCCCACAAGTGCTGCCCCCAATATTTCTTTTTAAGTTCTGGAAACTCATCCTGCAATAATCTCGATGATCTTCCTTTTAGATACTGCAATATTTTACTTGGAGCAATACTTGGAGGACAAGATAATAATAAATGAATGTGGTCTTTCCCAACACTTCCTTGCAATATGGTAATTCCTCTGGCTTCACAACCTTGTCTTATCAAATCACGCACTCTCACCGCTATATGCCCGCCCAAAACCTTATATCTATACTTTGTCACCCA
>NZ_FQXD01000027.1 GCF_900129865.1 Virgibacillus chiguensis | reverse complement strand
ATATTTTTGTGCCACCGTAGGAACGGTAACGGAAGAAATAATAAGAAATTATATAGCAAATCAATTCAATGAAGGTAAGGACGAAATATTCAGGATAGAAGAATGAGTTTAGTCTAGCTTTGAGGATGCTTTAGCTAAGGCCTTTGAGCAGGACTTTAGCCTGGGAAACGACTTTAGTCGTCGACATTTATGTCTAAATCCACCTGCTTTAGCAGGTGGTCGTTTAAGTTATGAAGTAAACTAATCTTCAATTGGTAAGGAAGAATATTTAGGAGTGAAACAATGGGAAAAGAAGATGTGAAATCTGTTTTAGAGGCTTGGAAACTAGTTGAATCTTTGTCTCCAAGCGAGGTAAAGGGTATTGGAGAAGTGATTAACAAAAATCGATTTTTAGACGGGAAAAAGCAACGTAAAACTGAACAAATTAGTTTATCAGAAAAGCCATGGGAGCAGGTGAAATTAAAAGAGTCTAGTAAGGAAAACCTACAATTTCGCTATTATTTGGGATGCTTTCAACAATATAAACTAGTTGAGTATTTACGTAATTTACTGCAAAATAATGATGAACTTATCAACAAAGATAAAACAATTCTATTTAGCTTTTCCTTCTCGATTGATCAAAATGGGGAGTACATAAAGGGTTCAATTTTTGTTCCTATTTTAATGTATGCAACTAAGATAATGAGTAAAAAAGCTCATATAGCATATGATGAAATGAAGACAGCATTTGATGATAAATTACAATTATTTGAAGACAAAGTAGATGCCATTTTTAAAGGTGGAGTGGATCAACATTCGCTCTACAAAGCTTTAGATACATATCGACAGTATTTTTTTCTACTAGAAAACCAATTACACTATGTGGAGAAAGAAATCATAAAAGAAGGCAGTAGTGGTCAGAGTAGTTTCAACAGCTTCTTTTTAAAAGATTTAGAAAATATTATTCAAAAAGGAACTAACGATACTTTATATAAGTTTATCGAAGGGGTAGATTCTAATAGGATCATTATCGATGAAAATAGAAAGGTTATAGAAGAAATATTACAGCCTAAATATTTACCGAATAGTAGATGGCCTTCTAAAGTCGAACATAGGTTGTCTTTGATGCAACAGGTTGCAGTTAACCAAATTATAAACATGAATGAAAAAGTGCATTCAGTTAATGGACCTCCGGGAACAGGGAAAACAACTTTATTAAAAGATATTTTTGCGCATATCATGGTTGAAAGAGCAGAAGCCATGATTAAATTAGGAGATCCAACAAAAGCGTTTCAAAAGTTGAAAACCCTTCAATTAGAAGGCTACAATTATCCAATCTATGAGATGGAAAAATCAATTAGAAATTATTCAATGGTTGTAGCTTCAAGTAATAATGGTGCAGTAGAAAACATTTCTAAAGACCTTCCAAAAGAAAGGGAAATTATTCGTAAAGTTGACGAAAAGGATGAGTTTAAAGCATTTGAAGAACTTTATGCTGATGAGGCAAAACAGTTAAATATGTACCCAATTGCTGCTAAAGAGTTAATAGGTAATGATGAAAAGGCGTGGGGATTGTTTTCTGCTGCAATGGGAAAAAAGGAAAATATATCGAGCTATTATAATAAACTTTATAATAAAGATGAGGATAGTTTTATAAATCAATTAGAACAAGATAGTAAAAACATTGACATGTCTAATTGGAAAGACGCTGTTAATGATTTTCAAGCAACACTAAGATCTATTAAAGTAAAGAAAAAAGAACTACAATTTATATGCGATCAACGTAAATTTATTAATAATTTAAAAATTGAATTAGATAAAACGGAGAAAATTATATTAACTATAGAAGAGAAAGAGAAAAAAATAGAAGAAAAACTAGAAAATTTCCAAGAGAGAAAAGCATTATTAGAAGAAGAATTTGAAACAGTTTCAAGAGAAGGGCTTTTGAAGAGAGTAATTAGAAAAGTGCTTGGTAAAAAGAATACGCAAATATTACAGTTAGAAGATGACTTACTAGATATTAATGAAAAAATTCAGAAAGAAATAGATAATTTACATCAATTAACCTTAAAAAAGTATGTAGCACAAGAAAGTATGTTGGATAATAAAAATAAAATAGATTACTATTATCATGTAATGGAAAAATATGAAAATCAAAATTTAGTGCTACCTGATGAGAAATATTGGAGTAGTTCTGCATACGATTATAGGCAAGAAAAAGCAATTTGGATCACAGATGAATTAAACTATGAAAGAGGATTGTTATTTTTAAAAGCAATGAAGATTCATAAGTTGATATTAATATTTAACTATAAAGCGATAAAAGCTAACCTCCGTTTATTAAATTATCGAAATCAGTTAGATTTAAACCAGAGTGAACATAGACGATACTTGGAATATGCTTGGCAAGCTGTTCATTTGATAACGCCATTAATAAGTACTACTTTTGCAAGTTTTAGTTTGATGTACAAAGGGGTAAGCAAAGATTTTATTGATTATTTGTTTATTGATGAAGCTGGGCAAGCTAGTCCACAGCAAGCAGCAGGAGCATTATGGCGTTCCAAAAATGCTATTGTAGTTGGAGATCCACTTCAAATAGAACCAGTCGTAACTATTGATCAAACAATTCTAGGAGACATTAAAAAATACTATAATGTGGATTCTATTTATATTGATAAAGGATCCTCTGTACAATCTATTGCTGATAATGCAAATAGATTTGGAGTATATAATAAGTATGGACAGTGGGTTGGAATTCCTTTATGGGTTCATAGAAGGTGTTCAAGTCCAATGTTTACCATCTCTAATGAAATTGCTTATGATAATAAAATGGTCTTAGCTAAAAAGGAAAAGCTTGGAGAAAGCGCATGGTTTCATTGTATAGGTAGTGCAATTAATCGCCAATTAGTAAAAGAACAAGCATACTTTGTTGCGGAAAAGATCGCCTCACAATGGAAAAATGGTATAGAGCCACCAGATATATATGTAATCACTCCTTTTACCGCTGTTAAAGACGGTATTAAGAACATTGTAAGAGCACGCTTAAAGCAAGAAGGTATTCCAAATCGAAGTATAAGTAGCTGGATCATTAAATCAATTGGAACCGTTCATACATTTCAGGGTAGGGAAGCAGATATTGTTTATTTTGTAGCTGGAACAGATGAAAAAAGCGATAGCGCTGCCAATTGGTCATGCTCTAAGCCTAATCTAATTAACGTGGCTGTGACAAGAGCAAAAGAAGAATTTTACATGGTAGGGGATTATAAACGCCTTTCAAAAAAAGAATATTATAGCACCATAGCAAGAAATATTGGTGAAGTTTACAATCTTGAAAATAGTAGGTATGTAATTAAGAAATAGTTAACGCTCTTATTATGATAACATGAAATTATAGAAAAGAAGCTTGTTTTATAAAATAAGAATATTAAATCCCCACACGCTATAAGTGGGGATTTAATAGCTATATACGTTTTGTTCAATAAACTTTTGAAATCTTTGAGAGGGGTTTTTGGATGAAGGAAAGCAGCATAAAAAAAGGCATGCTATATGCAAAGAAAATTCTTGAAATGGAGAACTTAAAGGTAAGTGAAGAACAGACTAATTTAGTCAGAGAAAGCTTAAATGGAGAAATTTCTCACGATCAATTTATTAAAAAAGCTTTAGAGTTAGCAAATGAAAGTATAACCCAATCAAAATAATACCATGAAGGTGATAGATATGTCTTATTGAACCTCTTGTGACTTTGGTTATAAGGGGTTTAAAACTAGCTAGTTACAAAACCTCAAATGCCGTTTCTATATTTTTAGAAATATAATTCTTATTAAAATTTCTGTGTTTGACAAACAGCATATTCCATAGCTTCTAACAAGGATTCAACAGCCTCCTTGCTAATTGGTTCCCCAGAAAAATTTAATCCATCAGCGTTTTACAAATCCTCTTTAATCTTTTCCATTCTTTTAGCAATATATCTCTCGTCTTTTTCGGTTAGTTTATTCCAATTATCATTTCTGTTGTCTGTCCTACCTAGTAAGTAGTCTACATATACATCGTAGAAATCAGCTAAATTGTTTTAGTGTATCGTAATCAGGTCGTCTAGTCCCTTGTTCATAATTCGCTAATTTACCTCTAGAAGCAGTTTAATATTGAATTATATTTTTTGTTTTCTTAAACAAGTCGTTTTTTAACGTTTTTTCACCTTTAATTATCATTATAGGAAATAAAGTGTTTCTAGCCTGTAAAGGACGCAAGATGTTTTCTGTTGTTGGAGGTTGAAGCTAGTATACATCAAAAATAATTGATTGTAGAGGAGACAAATTTCGTCAAAAAGTATCTAAATGGTATTACACCACAAAAGCTTGGCTCTATTGAAGATGAGATAGCCCCCTTGTTTATATTTAGCGAAAAACAACGCTGCGTATTATGGTTTATCAATCGATGAAAATTTTTTTGAAAAAAGCAAACGATTCGTTTCCTTGATCAAAAGCTATCTATTTAGATAACCCAATACCCAAATTTTTGTTTTAAGTATTTAAGTTCTGTTGTCGAACCGAATTTACCGTGTGCTTAAAGGAAAAAACAAGATCAAATATTCAAAAATTTTATTAAAATATGTGCATTTATGAGATTACCCCAAACGGAGTTTTTAATGCAGAAAAGCAAGTAACTAAAAATGATAGGGCAGTCCATCTATTCATTTTGCATATGTTAAGAAGAGGGGGAGATTTCATGACGAAGCAAAATGAAAAGAAGCGTCCAAAGAGAAAAAGTCATTTAAAGCTTGGAAAGGAAACGTTTGGCGACATGCCAATGGAAGAATGTTTCCGAAAAGCATTTGAACCCTATTTCAATCCAGATAAAGCAAAGAGCACTTATTTAAGCAGGCTTGAATAAGCCTCCTTTTTTTCAGATGGACAAGCACGTATCTACTTTACTGTCCATTATAAATCAAAAATTATACGAATAAAGCAAATATTTAACGAGGCAGTGTTTGAAAATGCAACATGTGCATTATTAAGAATACCTAGGAGTGTATACTGACCCACTTTATCAAAAGATGAAACGTTTACAGGTTGGAGAAAGCCTTCAATGTGGTGAAGCATGTATTACGTATACAAAGTTCAATTTGTACGAACTTACGTCCTAGGAAAATTCATGGATGCTATTCCAATTTAGACAAGTGTTATAAAAGAGTGTGTGAGGTGTAACGAATGGGTGGAGGAAACCTTAAAAAGTATAGTTGTAAAGGCTATAAATTATGCTATAGGACAGGGATAAATTGAGTTTGGAATTTATTTGGCCTGCTTGCAAATCTTATATCTATGCCTGATTCCTGTGAAATTAAAAAACTGCTGAAAACCTAGCGACTTACATGAATTAATGCAGCATGATTGGAGTGTATAAATGCCACTCTAATTATATCATTGACATTTATAGATATTCTTTTTAGTGAAATAATTATAAAAATTTAATCACCTATTGCTTAAATTTCTTCATCTTTGTTAGAATTTTAGTGTAAATAAACAATATTTCTTTTATTTAATATTTAATGGAATTGGTCTGCTTGTTGCACGCTGACAATCGAAGAGAGAATATGTGAAAATTCTTACAGCAAGAATTTTTGAGATTATAACCGCAGACTTAATTCTGTTTTCATCACATGAAAATTGACACTTTATTGACTGGTTAATTTGACAAAAAATAAAAAATACTCTTAAATCAATCCTTATCCATGTTATCGTGGAATAACTTACAGAAATAGAGTGATTTAGTTGAAAAAATTTTGAAGTTAGCTTTAATTGGAACACTGTTGCTAGGTTTGATAGCTATTCCTGTGCAAAGCATATCTGCACAAAGCCAATCAGGACACAGTCAAGAAATTATGCTAGAACAAACCAAAAAAATAGCTGATTCTTACATTAAATTTCAAAATTTTCTTTTCATACAGACCAAGTAAAAGAGCATGCTAAAGCGTGTGGTGTAAAACTATTAAATAGATACGAACTAGAACAATTCATTAACTTCTCCACAGGATTTTATCGAATTTGTAGCAAAGAGTAAAATGCCTTCTCAGAGTGAAACAACACTTGTTTTTTGTTCAATTAAAAATAAACCATTATATTTAACTCGGTACCAAAAGCACGATCAATCTGATTTAAAAAGGGTGTTAAAAGAAGGTTTAAATGCTGGTGGCGTATCCCTGTTTTATCTATCAAACGATACTATGTCTACGGATAATGAGGTAGAAATGGGGAATTATTTTAAGACGTTTGGTATAGATGTTATTGATGGATTTAGTTATAACGAAATTAGTGATACAATTACATCTAATAGGGAAATGATCCCGTATCGTCTTAGTAAATATGCCCCGCCTATTAGTGATGTTGCCGAAAGAGATGGTGGTAGGGGGACGGCTTATGAAATGAAAAACGCTATCACTACTTTCCATGGATTTGATGAATTCAGCTTTTTTTTTGCTAATCAAGAGATTGTAGGAAGTAACTTGTTAAAAGACAATACAAAGGTGAAGAAAAGCTTAAAAGTTGGTTATCAATATGATTGGCAAGAATCCTTTGGGATTATTGCTTGCGATTCCGATTATAAGGTAGTGTTTGTAAATGAACTTTGTGAACTACTCACCACTTAGCTTCGCTTGAAGTGGGAGCTTCTCATTTCCACGACGAAAGCAACCTTTCGTCTCCATGAGCGTTACTTCGGGAAGTTCCTGCCCTAGATGTCCGACGAATCGGAGTTTCTTTCGTACCTTGGATATTTTACGCATGGAAGGATTCGCTTGGTTTTCGCATTATTAGTTTCTCCATGCAACCTCATATATCCAGTTTTCAAAGAACACTTCATGCTCTTATGGTAACATGCGTTCGGTCAATTAGCACGTCTAAAGACGTACTTGACCGAAAGCCAATTCATCTCCACCTTACCGCTGGGATTTCACCCTTCACACGCTTGAAGATGGAGACTTCTTGGCTAAAAACGTTAAAGGGTCACCGAATGCAAGTATTGTAGATAGAAAGGTGTTTACAAAGGCGTTATTGTCAAAAGACGATGTTTCAAAGGTTGCTGTTTTTCATAATCATCCTTCAGGCATACCTGAACCAAGTCCTGAAGATAAACAAATTACCAAAGGTCTGAAAGAGGTATCGGAAAAACTGAATATACAGTTTTTAGATCATTTTATTGTCGGAAAAGAAAGTGTTTATTCATTTGCAAAATATATTCCTGAATATGTATGTAGAAATGAAGATTATAGCAGTTTTGTTCAAAAACAGGCTAAGATAAAAAGAGGTAACCAAATGGCATTTGAGCTGGAATTATGAGTGAGAAAGAGGGAGAAATATCTAAATGGGAAACATACTAATCTTAGCCGAAAAACCAAGTCAAGGAAAAGCTTATGGCGATGTGTTTCAAAATGTAAGCAAACGAGACGGGTATCTGGAAGTGCAAGATAGTCGTTTTTTTAATGGAGAAAAAGCATATATTACTTGGGGATTTGGTCACTTAGTGGAGCTTGTGCCTCCTGAAGCATATAATCAGAGTTGGAAGAAATGGGATTTGAATAAGTTGCCTATTATGCCTGAGGCGTTTCAGTTTCAAGTAGCCAAAGATAAGCAGAAACAATTTCAAGTGGTGAAGCGTTTATGCAACCAAGTGAAAGGAATTATTATCGCTACAGATAGTGACAGGGAAGGAGAAAATATTGCAAGAAGTATTTTGCAACAAGCTGGTGCAAACCATAAACCGATAAAACGATTGTGGATCAATTCTTTGGAAGTCGAAGAGATTGAAAAAGGATTGAAACGCTTACAAGATGGCAATAACTACATTGCTTTGTATAAAGAAGCACAAACAAGACAGTATAGTGATTGGTTAGTTGGCATGAATGCTTCTCGTTTATACACATTGCTTTTGCAAAAGAAAGGGTTACAAGGGGTATTTAGTGTTGGGCGCGTACAAACACCAACGCTCTATTTGATTTATAAACGTCAAGAAGAAATTGCAAACTTTACGTCCCAGCCATTTTTTGAGCTCGCAGGAAATGTGACGGTGCATGAGCAAAGCTTTGAAGCTAAACATAATCAGCGCTATGATACCAAACAAAAAGCGATGGATATTTTACAGTCCCATAGTATTCAAGAAGGTGAGCAGGATGGGAAAGTAAAAGAACTAGAAAAGGCATAAAAGAAAACGAGAGCTCCGAAGCTGCACTCTTTATCTACTTTACAAACAAAGATGAACAAACAACGGAAGTATAGTCCATCGATGGTGCTAGAGATTGTTCAAGGGTTGTATGAAAAGAAATTGGTCACTTATCCTCGAACGGACTGTCACTTTATTACAGAGAATGAATTTGCTTATGTGAAGCAAAACTTGACTGCCTATCAACAGTCTTTAGGTATTTCTTTTTCTGTGAAGTATCCAGCAGCAAGAAAAGCGTACGTGGATAGCTCGAAGGTACAAGAGCACTACGCCATCATTCCAACCAAACAAGTTCCACAGCTGGAACGTTTGACAGAAAAAGAAAGGGATGTGTATCGAGAAATTTTAGCGACAACCTTGGCCATGTTTGCACCCGATTATGAATATGAAGAAACAAAAGTAATCATTGATGTGCGAGGGTTAAGCTTTTATAAAACTGGAAAAGTAGAAAAGAATCGAGGATGGAAGGTATTATTTCCACAGGAAAAACAACAGAAGCAAAAGGAACAACCTGCGCAGCTTCCTGCCATGAAGCAAGGCGATGCTTGCATGGTCGATGTATTTATAAAAGAAGGAAAAACGCAACCTCCCAAACCGTTTACGGAGGGAAATTTAATTCAGGTGATGAAACATGCAGGGAAGGACGTCGAGGATGAAGAAGCAAAGCATATTTTGAAACAAAAGGAAGGCATTGGAACAGAGGCTACTAGGGCAAGTATTATTGAAACGTTAAAACACCAGCAGTATATTGAAATAAAGAAAAATGTGGTGTACGTAACATCAAAAGGGAAAACCCTTTGTCAAGCTGTAGATGGGACATTGCTAGCTAGTCCAGAAATGACAGCAAAATGGGAAACTTACCTAGCAAAAATAGGGAGAAAGGAAGGCTCTCAGGATAAATTTGTAGCTAATATAAAGAAATTCGTTACTTATTTATTGGAACAAGCACCTAATCAAGTAGCAACGCTAAACGGTGAAATCAACCAGGTATCAGAGCAATCCTATGTTGGTGATTGTCCCATGTGTCAAACCGGTAAATTGCAAGATAAGGGAAAATTTTACGGATGCAGTGGCTATCAAGAGGGGTGTACATTTAGCCTGCCTAAAACGATGTTAACGAAGAAGTTGCCGCAAACAGCTGTTCAATCTCTTTTAAATGGGAAACGAACGAATTTGATTAAGGGATTTAAAAGTAAGAAAGGGAAGAAGTTTGATGCGTATTTAACGTTGGATTTAGAAGGGAAAATAACCTTTGAATTTCCGAAGAGGACAGCGAGAAAACAGTAGTAAGAAAGCCTATTCCTTTTTGGGATAGGCTGGAATTAATTTATTAAGTGTCCTGTGGATTATCTAGGTGTTACCGAATTTTCTAGTGGTTATTTTAAAGTCTGCACCTTTATTCTTAGCTATACCAGGTGATAACTTATATTTCTGTGGCTTCTTCTACTCCAAAGAATTTTGTTTTCTTGATAGCTAAGTAAACACATACAGAACCAAGCATATGGCATCCGATTGCTAGTTAGATAATTTGCTTTTTTTGGTGTGGCTTTGCAAGCACATGGCCTGGTTTCCACTGGTTAAAGGTGATCGACCTAAGTTTTTTGGATCCGTAAATGCAACGTCAATTCCAGTATCTTACGTTTTCTTTGTTTGCATAGCAGTCAGTTTTTCTTTGAATTATTCTGATGTGGGTGGCGCGATAGCAAGATATCTTGATAAAATAGATTCAAAGACAAATAATGAATCGATTAATATACGCGTTAATGAGGGAGAACAATGAAAACAGCAGTAAAAATAATTACAATGGTTTTATACCTTTTTACTCTAAATTATCTAACTGCAGTATTTGAAATACCAAGAAATATATATTTTATTATTTTCGGATTTCCTATAACTTTAGGTGGAGTATTTCTAATAGAATATTTATTTAGAGATAAAATATAAGCGCTCTTACTACAAAACCATCTTCTGTAACTAGGAAACGAGTTACATGAAGGTGGTAATTTTGGTGTAGACACAAATTTCGTAATTGGTATAATTAGGTAAAAAAGACAGGTGAATATGAGAATAACTTCTTTGAGGAAATTTTAGCCAAGGTAGTTTTCTTATTAACGCAACTTAGTCACATAAGTAACGAGGAGGATTTCAACTTGTACAGAGTAGTCATTATTTTATTAGCTATATGTTTATTAATTACGTCATTATCACATTTATTCTTTAATTATGAACTGTCTAATTGGGTGGAATACGCAAACCTTATTATTGTTTTGATTCTAGTAATAGATTTATTCAAAGACTTATTTAAAAAGAAAAAAGAAAACTAAATTTTACTCCACATCCGGTGGCATAAAATTAACATAAGTGGCTCTCTTTTGCTCAAAGCCCACAGCCTTATATAAATATCTGGTACAAATTTTAGCGGTCATTTCTCGCAGTTGATATGGCGTATATTCCCAAACCCCGGTTTTATTTTTATGCTGCCACTTATATGTGATTTTGCCAATCCTTTTAATATCCAAATGGTATTGGCTATACAGTTGCCTTTTAGTGGCAGCTAAATCTATTCCAATGAGTCTAATGGCTTCATCCGTAAAGTCCAGATAAAAGTCGGGATCGTGAAAACCATCAAAATATTGTTGTTCGTGTTTAAATACAGCTATTGCAAGAGGCATAGCTATAAAGTTCACAGCGAGTTGTTTGAGTTCTCTATTCATTTTATCACCTTTTAGAACGTTTGTTCTTATTATAAGTAACTAATTAATTTTTATCAATTACAATAAATGGTATATGTAAAGTATGAAGCAAATTAACGTGGTATCATTTTCGTAAAATATGGACCTTGAGTAAGATAATGGAGAGGAATATGTAAAAGTGAATAGAAAACTAAATATTTTGATGTTTTATAATACAGTTTTTCATATAAACAATTTTATTCTGATCCTACTTGTATATCTCTTTGGATTAAATAGCATTGCAGCTCTGTGGCTTTTTACCCCTTTTATCTCTATTCTCTTTACAACTTCAATGATAGAGAATTCAAAGAAGATACTAAGTGGAACGGTTAGGAAATTGTCCATTATAGATTTTCTGTCACGGTGTTTTATTTTATTTTTTAATTTTTTTGCACTAAGTAACTTAGTTCATATCCCATATATTTATCTATTTGGTGTAGGCATCATTTTCATGATGATAAATATTTATGTTGAAGTGAGGATGAAAAAGCTGTTAAGTCATATTCAACAAAAAGATGTAGAAGGGGGTTCCTTAACAAAGGAAGAATTTAATGATTTGATTGATGATTACGTTAATGATAAATCTTCTAGTGAAACTAGTAAAAGTGTTCAATCTATTGTTTATATGGGGTATTCTAACGTTTTAATAATTGTATTAGTAATTGGAGGCATTATATCGTTTGATTTATTCGGAGTAAAAAACAGGTGGATTGTTCTTTTAATTGTATTTCTATTTTTGGCGATTTATTTATATTTAACAGCAATAAAGATTAGATCTTATTATAACGATAAAAAAAGAATAAAAGCAATAAATATAAGAGATAATATCACGCTTGTAGTAGGATTATCAATCATCTATATATTGCACGGAGTGGTTTATATCGGGGAATCAACCTTTAATTTCTTTGGTATTTTTCTGGCTTGCGCATTCTTTTTGCCAACCTTTAAAACAAATCAAGCGATTCGATCTAATTTTTATAAAACAAATAAAAATAAACATAAGTAAAAACTCAGGATGAAAATCGTGTTTCTAAACATTCAATACATAGCAAGCTTTTGCTCATAATAAAAACACCTCCTGCAATCATAATCGAGACGAGTTAAAGGCATGTGGTGATCTTTGTAAGAAAAGAAAGATTTCAATTGTTACAATTAGGGAAAAAGGAGGTCGTTAACATTGAAAGAGGGTTCTATACAAACGATTCTAGGAAATGGTACTTTTATTATATGTGCGTTTTTAACTGTTAAATTAAGCGGTAGAACCTTGCTAGAAAGTTTTATAGTATCTTTAATGGCGTGGGGCATTTTCAAATTAGTGACATCCAAGAAAATGAAATTATAATTTTTAAGCTAGTGATTGTTTTACTACTTCACATCCCACGGCACAAAATAACATAAGTTGCCCTCAATGGTAGGTGAACATGATACACGTTTTTCGCTAGTTTTTAAACATTATGTTGATAAAACTAGATACCCCTGCCTATTTTAGATGAAAAAGCTTATTCATTTATGTATAGGGCTGGGTCAAACCACCCGTTGAACGGGTGGTTTGTAATTATATGTTGTATTATATTTAGAATGCGTCTTGTATGCAATCAAAAACGTTTTTGAAGCTTTTTACACGCTATAATTCTAAATCATGATTCTTTGTACTTTTTGGATCGCTTATTGCCTTTTCATTCATATTCATGAAACGTTCTAAACGTTTAGACTCTTCTTGTATTCTTTGAGTAGCAAACTGAGTAAACTTAGCTATATCACTATTAGCTAGTATATTTACATATTCCGCCTTGTCTTCTGCTCTTATAATTAATGGAGGACTCCCTTTTTCAAGTAGCGAATAATTCATTAACATTCGACCTGTTCGGCCATTACCATCAGAAAAAGGATGTATGCGTTCAAATTGGATATGAAAGTCACCAACAACACTTATTATATCTTTCTGTGATTGTGCGTGTTTCAACTGGTAATTCAAGTTATCTACCCATTGTTTCATTAATGTAGGAGTTTCCCGGGGGCTTGCTGTAGGGAATTCAGCCCCCAAAATAGCATTCTCTGATTGTTTAAATTGTCCTTTATCTACTAATAAGCGATCCGTTAGTCTTTCATGTATGTCCTTAATAACGGTAATAGACATCTCTACTCCATTTGCAACATGATCAATGACATATCTAAATGCTTCTCGATGGTTTTCTATTTCAAAATATTCTCTTTTTGAAGTGTTTCCTGGTATTGTATCGTGAAGAATAATGGAAACTGTATCAGCTAAACTAATTGTGTTCCCCTCTATTGCAGATGAATGATGAGCCAACCTCACTAAGACATCTTGTAAATACTCATCAGTTAAAATGTATTTTTTACTTTTTTTCATATGTTACACCACCTTGTATTCATATTTACAAGCCTAACTCCAATTCAATTCTTCTATCTGTATCACTAACTCTAGGGTTTCGATCAATATTGTCGGAATGCCATCTCCGTCCGTATCAGGTTTTACTGGATCTGTTCCCATTCTTATTTCTTGTAAGGATGTGATACGAATAAAACTTTTCATTTCAACAATTTTTATTATCACAATTATACTATTAGGAGGTTGTGTTGTGAACTCAAACCATGAAGATTTTGATGATGAAACAATTCGTAAAGCTGAAGAATCATAGGCGTAAAACAGGTTCTTTCCAAAGTTCGTTGATTCTATATATTATAATTTGTTAGAATAAACACAACGCTTATCAATCGAAAGGGTGTTTTAGATGGATGAACTAATCAAATTACTTGATAAAAATTTGATTTGTAAAAGTACTAAGATATCGACGGATTCTATTTATTTCTATGTTGAATCCACTCGAAAAAATTGCACATGCCCCAATTGTCAAATGGTATCTTCCAGAACTCACTCACGCTATAAGCGAAGTTTTCAGGATTTGCCTATCCAAGGGAAAAAGGTAATTATCACGCTGATGAATCGAAAGATGTTTTGCGATAATCCATTATGTGATCGAACAACGTTTGCTGAGTACTTTTCCTTTATCGATTCTAAAGCCAAAAAAACTAGAAGATTAATAGAGACAATTATCGATATATCGCTGCCACAAAGCTCTGTGTCAGCCTCATCCTATCTGACTCGACATATAGCCGATGTTAAAAAAAGTACGATTTGTAATTACCAAAAAAAAAACGAACCAATCATAAATAAAGAGAAAAAAATTGCTGTTTGTATCGATGATTTTGCTCTAAAAAAGAGAAAAAGTTACGGTACGATAATGATTGACCTGGATAACGGCAGAGTTATTGATGTGATAGATTCAAGGGACAGAGATGACGTTGTTGCTTGGCTTTCACAATTTACAAATTTAAAGTACGTTTCAAGGGACGGTTCCCCTACATATGCTTCCGCTATTCGAGAAACTCACCCAAATGTTCATCAAATTAGCGACCGTTTTCATCTAGAAAAAAATTTAACGGATGCAGTCACCCTGTGCATTTATAAAATATTATCTGGTAGGGTTACTATTCCTTTGACGAAGGAAAAGGGAATGATGAATCAACTATTAGGAAATAAACCGTCGCGATGCGATAAAATCCTGTTGGTCAAGTCCTTAGCTTCTCAAAGAAGAACATTACAAGAAATCAGATCATTAACAGGATGCAGCATTCAAACCATTCGAAAATACATAAAAATGGACGAAGAGAACATCCCTAAAAGTTCAAATGATAAACGTGGACAAGAACACAGAGAAGTTATCAAAAAAACGATGGCTAAAGTTGAGAAAGTAAGAGCATTACATGATAAGGGGTACAGTGTGAGACAAATAACAGATAAGACTGGTCACACAAAGCAAACAATTAAAAACTACTTATCTCCCAATTTCAACCCATTCATGGTCGATATGGTGAGCAACGCCCAGGTAAACTATCCCCTTTTAGAAAAGAAGTCATTTCCATGCGTTCCAAAGGAGTTCTTTATAAAGATATTCATAAATCTATCGCTAAGAAAGGATATACCGGTTCTCAAGCCGCGATAAGGCAATTCATAGCAAAAGAAAAAAGGCTCCAAAAAGATGTAGAAGACTATGACGACGCCGGTTCAAGTGAAATCATAGAAAGAAAATGGCTCTTGAAGTTACTTTATAAACCATTAGAGAAAGTTAAACAACTCACTGACGAACAAGTACAGAATGCTTTCCGTAAATATCCATTATTTAAACAACTTTATGATTTAGTTTGGAGTTTTAAATCAATTCTTCTTTCCGGACAAAGAGAAAAATTACATACTTGGATTAACAAGGTACAAACTCTTGAGTTAACTAAATTAAACAGTTTTCTGAACGGCTTGAAAAGGGATATAAATGCAGTAGAGAATGCATTTTTATTCTCTTATAGTAATGGGCTGGCCGAAGGCAGTGTCAACAAGTTAAAAACCATCAAACGTATCATGTATGGCAGATTTAGCTTTGATTTATTACGAAATAAATTATTACTACTTGAATCACGCAAATTCAACTAACAATTACGCTTACGTAATAACAGGTATAAACATATTATTTTAACAAAAATAATATTGAAATAGTAGTGTTTTTTTAGATAATTATATATGTTAAAATTAGGATATAGAGTTAATTAATGGAATTAAGCTATCTCATGTTAAAAGTAAGTGTTTTTTCCTGTATAAAACTACTATTTTCCTGTATTGAATTCTATAGTTGTGGTATTAATATTTGATGGTTGAATTTGTTTTATATTTAGAATTATAAAATATGGTACACTACTTAGCAGTTTATTTAAAATACTTTAAGGAGGGTTTAAATTTTTTGCAGGGGGTAATTTATACAGCATACGCTTACCTTTATAAGCAAGGTGGCAAATGATAAGAACAGTTAAGTTTAAGGTTCCAATTAATTCTAGAATTCTTTAAAAACCAAGGAGGAAATTTGAATGAAAAAAGAGTCTTTATCTGTAAAAATGGAAAATATATCTGCAGAAGAACTTTCTTTCGAAGAAATTCAAGAAATAGACGGTGGCTGGTTGCCGTTGGCGTTGGGTGCTACTAAGCTGGCAAAGGGAGGCGCTATCATTGCTGGTGCAAATGAAGTATATAAATTTGGTCATGGGGTTGTAGATGGTTGGAAAGCTGCTGGTAAAAGATAATAGTGGAGGTATAACATGTCTTTATTAAATAATGAGATTAATTTATTATCAGAAAAAGAAATGATGGAAATCCATGGAGGATCTGATCTATCTACAGACCTTGGTAGAGCTGTTGGATGGGGGCTAAGAGTTTGGGGGGATCTTGGAAAGAGTACTTGGGAAGAATGCAAGAAAAGGGGGATTAAATCTCGTAGAGATTGTTAATTAATAAAAAAACTTCCTATATAGGAAGTTTTTTTATTAAATACATGCATTAATTTTTATCATATTTCGTATTTAATTTATTTTTATTAAGTATGAAGTAAATCCCAAGACATAGCATTCCACCAAAAGCAGGGAAATTAAAGTTCTTATAAAAAAGCAAATCAATAAAAAAAACAGTAGATAATAAAATTACCAAAAATCTAACAAAATATTTTCTTTTGAAAAAAAAGTTTAAAATACTATTGATTAAATTCATTAAAGTCACCATTTCTTATATAATTATTATTCATAAAATATAACACAAAATATTTAAAAAATCTATAGTTAAAATAAATTATACAGTTTAGGTGGAAGATCATGAAAAAGTTTTCTTTTATTATGCAAAGTGATTTAAAAGATTGTGGTCCAGCATGTCTTGCTATGATAGCTAAGCATTATGGACTTTCTATACCCATTTCCAAAATTAGAGAGGTAGCAGGCACAGATTTGAAAGGCACAAATATAAAGGGACTTTTAGAATCAGCTGAAAGATTGGGGTTTGAAACAAAAGGTGTTAAAACCACTAATTCTAAGTCATTATATGACATTCCTTTACCAGCAATTGCACACTTTAATTTGCCAAATGGTTTATTACATTATATGGTTGTTCATAAAGTAAAGAAAGATAAAATATATGTGGCTGATCCGGCTAAAGGACTTGTAACTTATTCAATAAAAGACTTTTGTAAAATTTGGACGGGGGTTCTAGTTCTACTCATTCCTGGACAAAGTTTTACAAAAGGCAGAGTATCGCAAGGAACATTTGTTAGATTTTTATTCTTATTAAAGCCACAGCGTCATTTATTATTGCCTATATTTTTAGCTTCTATCTTTTTTAATATTTTTGGATTACTAGGAGCGTTTTACTTTAAATTCTTAATAGATGATATTGTAACCAGCCAATTACTCCAAACATTACATATAGTTTCTATTGGAGTTATTATGCTGTATGTTTTTAAAGTAATACTTTCTTATATTAGGACTCATTTAATTTTGTATTTGAGTAGAAGAATTGATGTTCAATTGATGCTTGGATATTATCGTCATGTAGTGGGATTACCTATGAATTTTTTTGAAACAAGAAAAGTAGGAGAAATTGTTTCTCGTTTTATGGATGCAAGTAAAATACGTGACGCATTATCAACGATAACAGTTACATTAATGATTGATACACTAATGGTTATTTTAGGAACGATTTTATTATACATACAAAGTCCAATGTTATTTAGTGTTACCCTTTTACTTATTCCTTTCTACATTGGTGGCATTTTAATATTTCATAAACCATATCAAAATATTAATCGTAAAGAAATGGAAAGTAATGCAAAGTTAACGACATATTTAGTAGAGTCGTTAACTGGAATTGCAACTGTAAAATCTTATAATGCTGAAAAAGAAGTTTTTTATCAAACTGAACATCGTTTTGTGAATTTATTAAATCATGTTTTCAAAAGGGGAATGCTATCTAATTTACAAGATTCTGTAAAAATAGGGCTTGAATTAGTTGGTGGTACAGCAATTCTTTGGGTTGGTGCTATACAAGTTCTGAATGGAAATATGACTATTGGACAATTAATAACATATAATGCACTTTTAGCATATTTTTTAAATCCAATTGAAAATTTAATAAGTATTCAACCAACTATGCAATCTGCATTAGTTGCAAGTGAACGATTAAATGAAATTTTTGATTTAGATCCAGAAAGAGATGAAAAAGAATATAACAAAGTCTCCCCTAAATATCTATCTGGTAGTATTTCTTGTTATAATGTTACATTCCGTTATGGTACGCGAAAAAATGTTTTAAATGATATTAGTTTTTCTATCGTACCTGGAAATCAGGTTGCTTTTGTAGGAGAAAGCGGCTCTGGAAAAACTACTGTTTCAAAGCTGTTAATGGGATATTATGAACCCCAGCAAGGAGATATTTATTATGACTCTTATCATGTGAAAGAATTAAATAAGATAGCTTTACGTAATCGTATTGCATATGTTTCCCAAGAATCATTTTTCTTTAGTGGTTCAATTTATGATAATTTACGATTTGGATTAGAAGATCAAATTACATTGAAAGAGATCATACAAATATGTAAAGATGCAGTTGTTCATGATTTTGTTAGTGAATTACCTTTACGTTATGAAACTTTTTTAGAAGAAAACGCATCAAACTTATCAGGAGGACAAAGGCAACGTTTAGCAATAGCAAGAGCTTTATTAAAGAAACCAGATATTTTAATTTTAGATGAGGCAACAAGTAATTTAGATTCTACAACCGAAAAACTTATTGTAGACATGTTGAGGGAATTAAGAAATAAAGGAATAACGGTTATTATGATTGCCCATAGGTTAAGTACAATTCAATATGCAAACCAAATTTTTGTAATGGAAAAAGGAAAAATCATAGAGCAAGGTTCTCATGAAGAATTATTTTTATATAAAGGAGAATATTATCGGCTTTGGAAAAAACAATCAATTCATCTAGATACTTACTCAATAAGAGGTGATCAAGATTGACAAAAATTTATTCTTTTAACGAAGTAACCGATAGTGTAGAATTATTAGAAAAAAAACCACCTCGATTTATTGCTGTATTATTATGTTTTCTTTTCCTATTCTTAATATGTTTTATAATTTGGGCAATTTATGGAAATTTTGAGGTGGTTAGTAAAGGAACTGCAATGGTAGAAAGTAAATCAGATGTAAGTGTATCTCGAGCTCAAGTTCAGGGGATTGTAGATACAGTTCATGTTAGTTCAGGAGATGAAGTAAAAAAGGGAGATATTTTACTTTACTTAAAGAACCAAGAATTAGGAGATGGAAAAAAGGAAACAATTAAAGCGAAAAAAGATGGAGTTGTACAATTTCCTTCAATCATACAGCAAGGTAATTTAATTGATTCTGGTCAAGAGATTGTTTCAATTATTCCAAAAGAAAAGGAAAAAAAGGTGAAAATTTTACTATCACCGCAAGAAAGAAACGGAATTAACAAAGGTGATAAAGCTCAATACTCATTTAAATTAAAAAATACAGATAAACAAACAGGAACAGTTACATACATAGCAGCACATCCTATTTTTGATAAGAACTCCAAAGAGTACATGTATGAGCTAGAGGCAACAATTTCAACGCAGGACTTAGATGAGCTATACATTGGAATGGCGGGAAAAGTATCCATAGTGACAGGAGAAGTACCAATATGGAAAAACTTATTAAAGAAATTAGATATACTATAGTTTATGTAAATATAGTATCTGAAAGAAGTTAAATGTAAATAAGTCGGCAACCACCATTTCAACGAGGCTGGGACATAACTAGGAAAATAAATAGAGTAGAGGAAAAAGCTAAATAACTTTTGACCCCTTTCAAACCACCGTACGTACGGTTCCGTATACGGCGGTTCAATAGTTTGAGTGTACGAACTGGTATTGAAGAGCGATATCTTTATATCCTCTCCATGCCAGTTCTGTATCTGTTAATGAACTATGGAGTACATAGCTAGTTGCTATAATCCAGTAGCCTTTTCTTGTATTCGACCATTCATAAGCTTTACGCTTACCTTAATTTATTCCAGATGAAGATGTTCTTAACGTATTTGACCGTGGTTACTTCAACCTTGAAAAGTTTGAGGCTTATTCTGCGAAAGGAATCAAAATAGCAAAACAGTAGTTAAGGGTAAAAATAGATATACTTTTTGCATACGAATTCTATACGAAACTCAATAATTTACATGATACAGTAATAATATAGGTTATTTCCCTAAAAAGCTGTGAGCAAGGTACTTCCTGTTCACAGCTTTTTTTTCACAAAATGCAGGGATGAAATTTTAAAGGAGATTTTTATCTTTAATAACAAATGGAAGGGAGAATAAGGATATGAACACAGAAAAAGATTTAAGAAGAAAGTATAGCGAGCTTCTATTTGCCAAGCAAAATGAACAGAGGTATCCAGAACAAAAAGGCTATGTAAAAGAGCGTGAGAAGATAGAAAGGCAGTATTGGGATGCCGTACTTAAATCGAAGTTACCAAAAGAACAGTTAGAAGCAATGGAAAAACAGGTGATCAATGAGCTTGAAGAATTTGCTGGCTTGTACAAGCAAAATGTGGAGAATGATTTAGACAGTGATAAAGACAGAGAAGCTTTTAAAAAGCTGTTCATGCAAAAAGTTTTGGAAGAGTTAAGTGAGCCTGTACCAAATCAGCAAAAAGAAGCGACTCCATTTAACAAGCAGCAATACGAAGTCAAAGCGAAGGAATTCGAACAAAAATATGGATATGATGTTGTTTATGCGCTTAAGAGAGAAGTATTGGATGAAATCAAAGAAATGGATTTAACGCCAGCTCAACAGGAAAAACTTCAGCAGATAGAAACAGAATTAGAAAAAGAAAGAAAAATGCACCAAGAATTAGTGGAAACGCAAAAAAACAGCAAAAAAGAAGCGAGTAGTCAAAGGGCTAATAATAGAACGATGGAAGCTCCCTATAAACAGAGCGAGTTTTTAACTGGAGTTGAAAATGATTATACGCGTAATAATAAAATAGATAAAAAGCAACAAGTTGAACATTTGACGAATGAAATAGAACGGGATATTGAAGATTATTTTGCAACTCCTGAACGTCTCAAAGAATATTTATCATTTATAGGGAATTTTCATCAATATTCCTTTAGAAACACAGCATTGATTCACAGCCAATTTCAGGGAGCAACAGCAGTAGCCAGTGCTAAGTTTTGGAAGGATAATGGTTTTCCGGTAAAGAAAGGGGAAAAAGGAATTCAAATACTCGTGCCAAATAAAACGGATCCCAAGTTTAAAACAGAGGATGGGAAATGGAAACGTATAGAGGATGCAACAGATGAAGAAAGAGAAAAATTAGAAGCAAATCAATTGGAGAAGAAAAGAAGCCGTCCTTCTTTTTCAGTGGGACATGTATTTGATATTAGTCAAACAGAAGCTACATCAAGTGATTTACCTCATATCTTTCCAAATAAACGGTTAGACGGAAAGGTGGAAAACTATAAAGCTACCCTGAAAAGTCTCAAAAATATGGCCAATGAAATGAATATATCAGTAGGAGAACCTTTTGATGAATTAGGTGCTGCAAAAGGAGCTTTTTACAATGACGATTCTGGTAAAAGAAATGGGCACATTAGTTTGAATCCTCGGAATAGTGAATTGCAGAATGTTAAAGCATTGCTACATGAATTAGCACATGCAAAATTACATCACGTAAAGCATAAAAATCACCAGAAGCTTTCTACTGCTGAAAAGGAATTCCAAACAGAAATGACTGCTTATACTGTAGCAAGTTACTTTGGTATGGATACAAGTGACTACTCCCTTAGTTATTTAGCAAATTGGACTCAGGGCAAAGATTTACACGACAAGGAAAAACTTTTACAAGGAGTAAGAGAAACAGCGACAGAATTTATTGGAGCAATGGAAGAAGGGTTAAATAAGCAAAAAACTATGCAGCATGAATTTGAAGAAAATAAGGATACAATCAATCATAAGAACAACTTATTCTGGTATGAAATGAAAGAAAGTCCGATAGGGGACAATTCTCAACCCAAAGGATTTGTGGATTGGAGAGAAGGTGAAGGAATGCATGGTATTGTAGCTTATGAAAGAAAGCTAACAGCTGATGAATTAGCTGAATTTGGGATGCACCCTTATGAAAAAAAGAAAACAAAAGAAAACAACAAACAAAAAGAAGCAGCTCTTTCTATGGAAGCTTAAAAGTAAATTGTGCTACTGCTGTTTATAACGAGTAGCACAATATAACCATTACCTATTTTCCTAAATTAAGAATATCGTCGTTGTCTATAAATGTATCATTACTTGATTCCTGGTGTTGCGCGTACATCATTGTAAACTGTCCCCCCGTTTCCCCACGTATAGAATACACTGCCTCCAGGCAGTGGTAAAACCCATATTTCAGTCGGTCTGGGCATAGAAGCATGAAATCAAAGATATAAGGTTATGTTCACTACTATGGACGACCTTGTTCATGTACTAAAAACAGAATAAATCATTCGTAAATTTTCAGACAAGAATGAAAAAAATACGAGATGCAGATTTTAGTCATTATTAATAATTTAAGCTGATATGTTTTTTCATTTATCATTTTAACATCAAATAAAGCACCTAAAGAATGGGGAGAATTATTGGGTGACTAAGCAATTACAACAGCGATATTAGATAGAATCTAACATCGAGTTGAAATCATTCAACTAAATGAAGATAGTTATCGAATGAAACATAGATCTACCATATTTGGGCAAGAAAGTGTTTCAAATTAATGAGCATAAATTGTGTCTTTTTAATTGATGTTCACACCCTGTTCTATACTTTTCTTCAAACTTATAGTTTCTCCATTCTATTAAGCATCCTCTATTGTCAAATATAATCTAACTTACTCTTATTGTATTAGTGTTATATGTACGTAACAAAATACATAAAATATATTTTTTTGTGAATTTAATAAATTTATTTGAAAATTATCCAATATTATGATATATTAGGATAGATTTCTAATACATAAGAAGGAGGTGTAGTATTTTATGAAGAGATTAATTTTATCTGCATTGGTAATTGCTCTTGGTATTTTTGCTTTTTCATCTTACGCTTCAGCTAATGAAGAATTGTCATCGCAGGAAGCTACAGTTGTTGAAGTTTCAAATGATGAAGTAGTAGAACCTCAATGGAGAGCCCTTGTAAATGGTGCTAAGTACTGGGGAAAAGAAGCACTCAAGTCATTTGTAGATAACGGAGGCTTAAGTATACATTCTAACGAAGACTTAGTTTCCAATAGTGATCTTGAAGAAGCTTTTGATAATTAACTAAAACAATAAGCGCATTTTTTATACTAAATGCGCTTATTGTTTATGAACGGAGAATTTACAATGAGAAAAATCTGTTTATTAACAATTGCTTTACTTACAATTACATTTGTTATTCACTATTCACTAATTCTTATGCATGCAGCGCCAACTAACCCTATTTCAGCTAAATATAATAACTTATCTAGTACATACACATCAACGATCTTCTCACAAAATTGGCATCTATTTGCGCCGGATCCTATTAATAGGAATGTACATATATATATACAGGTAACAGACGACACTTCTAAAGATACCAACAATCACTGGATTGATATGACAAGGCATTTTATAAAAAATAATAATGATAAAGTAATAACTCCTTACAACAGGACTATAAGATTAATAGACGGGATTTTTGCCGATACAGTAGGCTCTAACTACACTAGTGATTTAATAACAAAATATGTTAATAAAAATGATGAAGATGATGACCCTGTTGTCGATATGCTAACAGAACATAAAAAGAGTTCTCAAGAGAAAGGGGAGTATAGTCTCTATCGACTTGCCTCTTCTTATATTAGGTCATTTATGTCGGATAAATATATCAGCATGAAATACCTTAGGGTTAGATTGACAGTATATGAAACAGTCCCTTTTTCTAAAAGAAATGATAAAAATTATGAAAGAAAGATAGAATATAATAAAACCTTTAATTGGAAAGAAATTAGTGAGGTTTCTCAAATGTATTAAGGAGGTGTAATAGCAATGAATGCTGAAAGAGTAATTGACTATTTTTCTAAAGAAAGATTTACTATAGGGACGAGTATCTTACGAATTATTTTTGGTATTATTATCTTATACAACTACGTGATATTATATAGCCAACGCCATTTACTTTTCACCAATAATGGTTATGCTACATTTGGAAATAGTGGAGTATCCCTTTATGATATCTCCAATTCAACAATGTACTTTGATGTAGTTTACAACGTTGGTATAGTAGTTGCTATTTTATATACCTTAGGAGTAAAGGGAAGGTTAAGTAGTATATTAAATTTTATCTTTTATTATTCTCTATATATCCGTTTTAACCATATTGGAGATGGTGGAGACAATTTAATGATAATTGCATTGTTTTTCTTGATATTTGCTGATTGTACAAAGTACTTTTCTTTCGAACAGAACATTAAGAATAGAAAGTCAAAACACCCAAATTTGAAAAATATAACCTCCATTTTGCATAATTTTTCAGTGTTTTTTATAATTGCTCAAGTTATAATAGTTTATATGGTTTCGGCAACTTATCAGTTAATGGGCGAAACTTGGTCATCAGGGACGGCTTTATATTATATTTCGCAAGTTCAAACAATGTCCTCTCCTATTTTTGAAAAACTAGCTACAGGCTCCCTTGTTTATTTAGGAGTAATACTTACTTATGCAAGTATTTTCGTAAAATACGCATTTGCATTTATGATATTTAATAAGAAAACAAAAATATTTATTGTTTCTTGTATTTGTATGTTTCATATAGGGATTGGAATAAGTATGCAGTTATATACTTTCTCTCTAATTATGATTGCCGTTGAAGCATTGCTATTTACAAATGAAGAATACTATTCGTTTTATAACAAACTCCAAAAAACAGGCATTAAGATCAAAGAATGGTTGCTTACTTATACAAACGATTTTTCAAAAAGGCATCTACAGAACTATAAGCTTATCGTATTTTATGACGGAAGGTGTGGACTGTGCTTAACTACTGTATCAAATTTACAACGACTTGACTGGTTTGGCTTAATTACATATGTTGATTTTAGAGATAGCAGTAACATTAAAAATGAGAGCCTTAATTTAAATGAATTAGAAAAACGTATGCATAGTCTAAAGGTTAAGAATAGCAAGATACAAAATGGAGTAGATTCTTTTACAGAACTTACTAAGAGAATTATTCCACTATGGTTTTTAACTCCTATTCTTTACTTATCAAAATGGCTAGGAATTGGTAATGTGATCTATGATTTCATAGCCAAAAGAAGGAATTTAGTACCCGTAAATAAGTGTATAAATAATGTGTGTTTGAGAGAAGACACAAAGGTAGGTGACTAGAAACTATGGTCGTTATAATATTATCGTTAATAGTACTTGTTATGGTTTTTATAAGTTTTCTTGTTGGTATAAAACAGTATAAACAAAATTTAAAGAATAATGAATATGATTTGCTAGAATATTTAGAGAAACATAAAGATAACTTATCAATCACTATAAAAGAAGATGGACATGACACTTTAACATTTAATCAAAATGTTAAATTTCCACTGGCAAGTACAGTAAAGATAATAATTGCTTTTAATTTTGTCAGATTGGTTACAACCTGTAAACTTTCTTTATCTGAAAAAGTGAGTCTCAGCTATATTGACAAGTTTTATGTTGTAAATACTGATGGTGGGGCACATCCTGAATGGAAAAAATCAATAGATAATTCTAGTGAAGTATCATTGTTAGACGTAGCTAAAGGAATGATGCAATTTAGTTCAAATGCTTGTACAGATTATCTAATGAATAGAATTGGGTTAGATGTTATTAATGAGAGCTTAAGAGATTTGCAAATTAATACACACGATAAAATCACTTATCTAACGCCTTCCGTATTAATGCCGGGATATTTATCAGATAAGAAGAAAATAGCAACTACAAAGATGGAAACTATGAGGTCCGCTTCCTACCAATCATTATCAGAAGAACTATTTAAGAAAACGGAACAAGGAGAATGTGAAGATTTAAAAGAAAAAACATCACGAATGTTGAGTCGGAAAATTCAGTATTTAATAACTGAGAAGCTTCCATCTTCTACTACAAAGGATTACGTAGACCTTATGTATAAACTTGGAAAAGAGATTCTTAGTGATGAAGAGAAAAAATTATTTAGTGAAATTTTAATTGGGGAAAATATAAAAGGAAATCAAGATAATTATTTCTGGTATAAAGGAGGAGCAACTCCATTTGTGTTAACTTCTTCTTTGTATAAAGAAAACGCAGAGCACTCTATTGTTATTTCGCTATTCATGCGTGATGAAAAAGCCGAAGATTCATATTGGATACAAAATGTCTTTAATAATTTCATATTCAGTATAGCCACCGACATTGATTTTAAGAATAAAGTAAAATCAATATTTAAAGAAAATATGTGAGTGAATACAATTCAAAGCTCAAGAAAAAATAAAAAAGAGGAAAACTTAGTCTTTCTCTTTTTGCAAATCTTAAACATATATTCTTTTGGCATATCCTCTTGAATCCTGCCTTCTATTGCCTTGCGTAGAATGGCACACTTTTTAAAGTTCTTTTTGCAGAACCAGTCGGACCCTTTAATATGATATGATTATCATGAATATAGGAACCACTAGAAGCGAGTTTCAAAATCAAATTCTTATCTAACCGTCTATCCTCGTGATACTCTATATCTTCAATACTAGCGTTAGAGATTATAAACGGCTCTATACTGAATGTGGTGGTGTCCTCTATCGCAATGGGATTTTTCAGTGTGCAAAAAAATACACTCATTCTCCCTCTCTTTGTTACCCTAAAGTTGTTAAGACAATAGAAAAAGAGAGGGGATAGGAGTGCAACGTCATTTTATCATAAAATTATTGGGGATTAAAGTGGATAGGTTACACTTGACTAGACAAAAAAATTAAGGTGAAGTAGACTAAACAGAACATAAAATGATTCCTATTAAAAAAGTAAATTTACTCAAC
>NZ_FQXD01000014.1:41949-110466 GCF_900129865.1 Virgibacillus chiguensis | reverse complement strand
CTAGCTAATGCGCCGCGGGCCCATCTGTAAGTGACAGCATATGCCGCCTTTTAACATTGCGTCATGCGACGCTTTGTTTCATCCGGTATTAGCCCCGGTTTCCCGGAGTTATCCCAGTCTTACAGGTAGGTTGCCCACGTGTTACTCACCCGTCCGCCGCTCGTTCCACAAGCGTCACTCCCGAAGGAGATCTGCTTGCTTCCCGCGCTCGACTTGCATGTATTAGGCACGCCGCCAGCGTTCGTCCTGAGCCAAGATCAAACTCTCCATAAAAGTTTGTGATGATGAACACCGTTCTTCATCATTCTTAGCTGCTGAGATTTCTCTCAGTTTATTTCTTGAGAAAAAAACAGGGTTTGTTTTTTTCTTGACATACTGGTTGTTTTGTTCAGTTTTCAAAGAGCAAATATGTTAGTCCGTCTTTTTTTGACGCAACTTCTTAAGTTTACCATTTTCTAAAAATCTTGTCAACAACTTTTTTCAAAAAGTTTTTTTGTGATTTATTCATTCAAAATGGCGACTTAATTAACTTAACACATTTCTATAAGATATGTCAATAAGTTTTTTCGAACATTTTTACCGCTAATTTCCAACGCAATTTTTGCGACGCTTATAACTGTACCATGTGTTAATTTTAAAGTCAATCCTTTTTTATATTTTTTGCTAAAACAATCCTTTCTCTTATACTATGAAAATTTAAATATTGCGATGGGAATTTGAAGTTCTGATACAAATGAGCAGTTCTCTTTCTTTCTTTGAAATAGAGTAGTAATCTTTAACCTTTTCCTTTTCGAAATCTGAAGTGCCTTTTCATATGAAAACGTCTTAGAGTTTAATTATATTAAAAGTTCATTTCCTTACATCACTAGTGCAACAAATTTAATACATATAAAAGTTGTTCTTAATTTATACTTCATTTCATTGCAAATAAGCAAAATAGAAAGGGGCGTGTTGAACACAATTATGACGAACCTCTTGCTCATTACCCCAAAATAACCGTTTAAAAAACATTGGAAATAATTGGCTCATCTCCAACTCTTTATCGTGGAAGCCCGATTTTTTTATGCTATAAACCTTTAAGCTTTTATGATTTACTTGCTATAGTATAAAAAATCGTTCCACTATTTACTTACCATATATTTTCTATGATACACTCCTTCACCTTTTGTTTGTTCTGTAGCAGTTATTAACATATTTTTATCAACAAGGTACGTTATAATCGCTGATAAGTCTAGAGAATAAGGCTGAAGCTTAGGCAAAGCTTTTAATTCGCCATAGTACCATTCGTTTTTTGTGTGCATCATATCTAACAAATGCTTTACAGCCATATTTGCTCTTGCTTTAATGACATAATCCATAGCGATTAACATTAACTGTACTCTCTTCTTCAGTTCTTCTTTACTTTCTATAAACTCTTCGTATAGTTTATAAACTTCAATATCAATTTGTTTTACCTGACTCCAAACAGTTACTTCCGGATAATACCCTTTTTCAATAACAGCCAATCTAGCCAAATAATGAAGTGAATATAAAATTTTACTATTCGTATCCATATATTCACCCGCTTCAAATAACTCTTTGGCTTCATTGTAGCTTTTTATAAGCTTACCAAACTCCATGATTTTACGTAAATTTCGTTTATCATCTGGAAAGCTTTGCAACGTAGCTTTTAAATTATTAAAAAATTCATTTCGGTCAAAAATGATTCTACCATAAATTATCCACTCCACTGCATTCCGGTAACCGCTCGTATCTATCCATTCCATTAATAGTTCTTCCGTTACTATATGAAGTGCACACGTTTTATCCGCAAATTCATAGTGTTTCACATTCCAAGTTTTTTCAGCTTCTTGAACAATGATAAGTAAAACGACATCGAAATTATCCGTTATTGGGCTATCAGGCTTCGTTTTTTCCAATATTAAAATTCCTAATACATCAGAATTGCTAGCATGGTGTTGATAAATTGATCGCAAGTATTGTTCCATTACTTTTCCTCCATTTGTTTACAGATATGAACTTAAATCGACATAGAATGTCATTTATATGTACATTTACTTGCATAAATTGTCGTATTATATTACATTCGCTGTAAAAGGTTCGATTCCCTCTTTTATTAGTCAAATTCTTTCCTAGTCTTATTTGTTTTTAAGTAGTCTTCTTAGGAATGGAATATAAAAGGGTTCAGGGAAGTGCATGATTTTTTCAGCTCATTATTCGGTAATAGACAACACAAAATGCGAATTGAATTATCAAATCTTTTTCATATAATATATGCTATACTACTTATGAAGGGGTTAAGGGGGGACATCATGGCTCAAATCGTATATTCAAGCAAAATAAACAAAATTAGATCCTTTGCATTGATTCTTATATTTGCTGGAATTCTTCTTATGTATGGTGGCATACTAACCAAAAAAATTCCATGGCTTATGGTTACATTCTTCATCCTAGGGGTTATAATGGTCGTCTTAAGTTGTGTAGTTTACCTTTGGATAGGGACTTTATCGCTAAAAGCAGTGCCGATTATTTGTCCAAGCTGCGAAAAACCAACAAAGATGCTTGGCCGCGTTGACGCCTGTATGCATTGTAAACAACCATTGACACTGGATAAAGAATTAGAAGGTAAAGAATTTGATGAAAAATACAATACAAGGCGCTATTGGAAAGCAATGAAAAAAGAGGAAAGTTCTATAAAAAAATAACCATTCCCGCGTCAGCCTATTTAGATGGTTATTGGGTATGAATATTGTTTCTCACAGCACATTTATATTCGGAATACAAACACACACGCATTGCATTCTAATTAAAGTTTAGAAGAACTTGGCTTAGTGCCATATTTATAGTGAAATACGCACTGTCATTTCCTGTAGTTGTAAAAAAGTCTCGATCGCTAAATGCAATCGAGACTTTTTTACATTCATTATCCACTTTTTTGTTTGTTTTTTTCTTCTTTTTGGCATTCTTCACATTCACCATACAATTCCATGCGATGATGACTGACTTTAAATCCAGTTACCTGCTCAGCTAATGCCTCGACTTCATCCAACGAAGGATAATGAAAGTCAACAATTTTTCCACATGAGTTACAAATAATATGGTAATGATCTGAAGTATTACAATCAAACCTGCTTGAAGAGTCGCCATATGTTAATTCTCTAACGAGGCCTACTTCACGCAATACACGTAAATTATTGTAAACCGTTGCGACACTCATATTAGGAAACTTACCCTCAAGAGCTTTATAAATATCATCAGCTGTAGGATGAACCATCGAATTGAGTAAGTACTCAAGAACCGCATGTCGTTGTGGAGTGATACGGACGCCTGATGCTTTTAATGTGCTTATAGCCTCTTGCAATCTGTTTTCAGACACCCTCATCCACCTCACTTTCAGTAGTTTATACAAAAATAATTCTATTCTTAAATTATAATCTTTATAAATAGTTTAAGCCCTACAACCGCGTTCTGTCAATCATAGCCCCTTAAAATAATTGTTTGCGTAGAATTTCTATTAACAAGTAATCATATTATAATTATTTTACCCCGCACAGATCAATTACATGCATACACACATTTACCTACATTCTCATATTAGAAAAACTTGGCTTATCAAATTTTTACGGAAGCAGCTGTAGTTTTTCTTGTTACTATAAAAATTAAAACTTCATACTTTCCTATAATACACATTTCTAGGTATTATCTTAAGAAGGCTGCTTACGCTATTATTCTGCTACAAAAATCATGTAGTGTGCAAAGTTCTTTCTTCTCCTTCAAGCAATTGGTTCATGTATCTCGCTGCAACAAATAAATAATCCGATAAGCGATTCAGAAAAGTAAGGCTTAATGGATTGACGTTTTCTATCCCTACAGCTAGACGTTCTGCTCTTCGCGATACTGTTCTAGCGACATGCAAGGCCGAAGAGGCTGGTACTCCAGATGGCAAAATAAAATTTTTTAACGGCTTTAACTGCTTATCCCAATCATCAATTTGCTTTTCCAATGTTTCAATATGCTTCTCGGTTAATTTCCAAGGGACTTCTTTATCTAATGGTGTAGCTAGCTCTGAACCAACATGAAACAACAATGTTTGCACACGGGAAAGTTCTTCGATAACAAACTCTTTTTCTTTAAACGTACTCTCTTGTTGCAAATAACTAATAGCTAAACCAATCATCGAATTTGCCTCGTCACAAGTTCCATACGCTTCAACGCGAAGATCATTTTTATTCACACGCTCACCATATATAAGCGATGTTTTTCCTTTATCTCCAGAACGTGTATATATTCGCATATGTATCCTACCCTCCTAATTTATCAGTTTTTATCATCCTTTATGCTTTTAAATTATAAAAGAATTTAACACTTTAACATAGAAATAAGAGTTCTTTTTCCCTAGTATGCTATTAAAAATTTATCGTCTTATAACCGTTTTTAAAAACTTGTTCCCAATACGAAAATTTAAATTTTTTCGTTATAAAGACTTAGCTTATTACCCATGATGACAATAAATTGAATGTATCGCTACCTTTCTTCATTGTTTGTTAAAATATCAGGCTTATTCCTAATTCTTTAATAAAAAAGTTAAAAACACTTAAAGTTTCCCTATACCGTAAAGAACAAAGGCGCAAGTGCCCGGTTAGCAACGTAGCGACTGGAACGAACCAATGATGACTTATCGTAGGGCGATTCGTGAAGTCGCCTAGTTGCTGGGCGCCGGAGCCGGACGTGGCTAAATAACTTAGTAAGTTTATCCAGCTGCAAAATTTCTATAATTTCCTAGACTATAAAAAAGCAGATAGTCAAAATCGACTATCTGCCCTTAAAACGACGGATTAAAAGTAAGTGCACATGAGAGCTAAGAGCACTTCCGTTAGTTTGCCTTTAGTTATAAAGATAGTAAAGTTCTATGAGAGGCCACTTGTTACATATTTACTGCAATTGCTCGCGAATAAATGACAGCGCCTCTTCTACATGCCCCTTCACTTTTACTTTACGGAATTCCTTCTGTAACACGCCTTCTTTATCTATAATAAACGTGGAGCGTTCTATACCATAATATTCTCGGCCAAAGTTTTTCTTTAGTTTCCAAACACCAAATTGTTCTGCCACTTGTTTTTCTTCATCAGCCAATAACATAAATGGCAAGTCATGCTTATCAATAAACTTCTGATGCGATGCAACAGGATCAGGACTAATACCAATAATCACCGCATCAAGATCTTCAAAGCTCTCATGCGCATCTCTAAAATCACAAGCTTCTGTTGTACAGCCTGGTGTCATATCTTTTGGATAAAAATATAAAACGATATATTTTCCTTTATAATCAGATAAACGAACTAATTCTCCAGCTTGATTTGGTAGAGAAAAATCCGCTACTTTTTCTCCTACTTGTACAGTCATCGTTATCCCTCCATCCAATAGTTGCGTTTCTACTATATCATATATTCGCCTACTTATTCACTGATTCCTGCTCTGATCTTGGTATTGCACTAATCTTAACACAAAAGCAGTAGGTAATATATAACCAATTAAGGCCTGCATGAGGGCGATAATTTTCCCAATACCAACAGGCGTTATATCACCATATCCGATTGTTAGCATTGTTACCCCACTAAAATAAACAGCCTGTCCAAGGGCGTCAAGTATACTCACTTGTCTCAATTCTCCATTTTCTACAAGTACGATATCTTGCATGGACAGCACAAAATAAATGAGTCCGAATCCAACGATAACTACTGCATAAATAATTAATAACATATAAAAGAACTCTAATGAAAAGCCACTGCGTCGTATATACGTCTGCATTTTCCCTACATGGATAAAATCAATGAAGCTCCTACCCATAACAAAAGTGACAGCAATGATTAGTAACCACGCTAACATAGCACACCCTCTCCAATTGCATAGTATTATTAGTTTATGCAAAGGATTAGACATGGTTGTCAATACTTTTAGTAAAACGTGGCTTCCCAAGAACAATTGATGACGACTTCTATCGTTTTCCATAAGACAGACTATAGAAATTCCAAAACCGTTTCTTCAAATAAAATACCCCTATAAAAAGAGTACAGTTCAAATTCTAAAAGAGATAGAGTAAAATAAGATGTAAGCTTTTATATAGTAATAGCGACTTAAAAATTAATTGTATTAGTTTTTATGAACCAATTAATTGTTTAACCTAAAATACATGAATTTGTTCGAGCATTAACTATTTACTTGTGGCACAGCGGAGGATTGTTGGTGGGTTAGCTATAAAGTAGAAAAGGAAGGTGAATCCAATGAAGAAAATTTATCTTATAGAAGATGACAAAAAAATTGCTGACTTATTAAAAGATTATCTAGAAAAATACGAATACGACATACAGCTTGTTCAAGAATTCGACCGTATTGTAGAAGAGTTTCAAGTCTTTGAACCACATTTAATATTACTTGATATTAATCTTCCTAGCTATGATGGGTTTTATTGGTGCCGAAAAATCCGCAGTATATCTAATTGTCCAATTATATTTATTTCCGCACGTGATTCAGGTATGGATCAGGTGATGGCAATAGAAAACGGTGGCGATGACTATATTACCAAGCCATTTAACTTTGATGTGGTTCAGGCAAAAATAAAAGGAATTATGCGTAGAATCTATGGAGAATACGCCTCAAGTACACCTATAGACTTGTTAGAGATTCGTGATTTATGCTTACATTTAACTGCAATGGAAGTTAGTCTTAACGGGCATAAAGCTATTTTAACAAAAAATGAATTTATTCTACTTAAAGCATTTATGGAGAATGTAAATCACGTATTATCACGAACCTTCTTATTGGAAATGCTATGGGATGACGAACATTTTGTGGATGACAACACGTTATCCGTTAATATTACGCGCGTACGTAAAAAGCTTGAAGATATTGGTGTGCACCAAAGTATTCAAACCGTTCGTGGTGCCGGATACAAAATGATCGATACGTGGAGTGAACAATAATGAAAGATTTTCTCAAAGATAGTGTCCCAACCATACTTTTCTTTTACACACAGTTAATTGTTTTCATCCTCATCGTTCAGCTATTTTATGGTATTAAAGCTGTACCAATGGACTGGGATTTGATTATCTATTTATTTATTTTATTAACATTTGGATTACTCCTATTTCTGGCCTATCGTTATTACCGATTACGTGATTATTACGTGACAATCCATCATGACAAGGATAATGCAACGTGGCTACCAGATCCGCCAACACAATTACTTTTAAATATTAAGCAGCAACATGATGCACAAACAAACCGCTACGCCGAAGAAATCGAGCAGTTGAAAGAACAAAAACAAATGGAGTTTCATTTCATTCAACAATGGGTGCATCAAATGAAGACACCTGTTTCTGTCATGCATCTAACTTTGCAAAAAGAAAAATTACAGTTGTCCCAAAATTTCTTGCACAGTATGCACGAAGAATTAGAGCGTATGCAACAAGGTTTAGATTTAGCCTTATACCAATCTCGATTGCAAAAGTTTGATCGTGATTTTCAAGTACAACAAATTGTATTAAGAGATTTAGTTAAAGATATTATTCAAGAATTTAAATCTAGCTTTATTCGTAACCAAGTGTATCCTGAACTTACCATTGAAGAAAAATACGTGGTAACAACCGATTCTAAATGGCTCCGTTTTGTAATTAGTCAAGCTGTTTCCAATGCCATCAAATATTCGAAAGACGAAGTAGCCAAAATATATTTTTGTACAAGTTTATCCGACGATCATAAACTGGTATTGCAAATCACCGATACTGGCTACGGAATTCCGCGTGAAGACATCAACAGAGTTTTTGATCCCTTTTTCACCGGGAAAAATGGGAGGAAATTTAGAGAATCAACAGGAATGGGTCTATATTTATCTAAACAAATTTGTACAGAACTTGGACACGAGTTAACCATTGCATCTGAAGAAGGAAAAGGAACTACCGTGTCCATCCATTTTAGTCATCGTTAGGCTTACAACCTTGTAAGCTTAACCATTACTGTTTGAAAGAAAAATCAATAGGATATATGGCTCCTGTATTATAGAATTATGATGAATAAATTCGTTTAGTTATAAACACGTTTGAAGTAAAAACTATATAACCTAACTTTTTAAACATAGTATAAAATCGCTACCAAATAGGGAGGTGCACATATGCCGTTACTACAAGCAGAAAATTTATCCAAAACGTACGGTAGCAAACGTGGAATTTCGTACGAAGCTTTGCACCAATTTACGCTTACTGTACAACAAGGAGAATTCATAGGTATTATGGGACCTTCAGGAAGTGGCAAGACGACCTTGCTAAACTTACTGTCGACCATTGATAAACCGAGTTCGGGAAAAATTATTATTCATGGAGAAGATGTCACTTCTTTCTCTCATCACAAATTGGCGAAATTTAGAAGAAAAGAAATGGGGTTTGTTTTTCAAGACTTTAATTTATTGGAAACATTAACTATTGGAGAAAATATTTTGCTCCCTTTAACATTAAATAAAGTAAAAGTGAAAGAGATGACACCAAAATTACATATCATTTCTAAACAATTAGGCATTGAAGATATTTTAGAAAAACGTATTATGGAAGTATCTGGTGGTCAAATGCAACGAGCGGCCATCGCTAGAGCGCTTATTCATAATCCTTCCATTATATTTGCTGATGAACCAACTGGTAATTTAGATTCTAAAGCGTCACTACAAGTAATGAATACGCTAAGTCACTTGCAAAAGCATTATGAAACAGCAACACTAATGGTAACGCATGACCCGTTTGCTGCAAGTTTTTGCCAAAAAGTCATTTTCATTAAAGATGGAAAGTTGTATAACGAAATACATCAAGGTAACAATCGACAAACTTTTTTTGAAGCGATATTAAACATGCAGTCATTATTGGGAGGAAACATCCATGACCTTCAGACAGTTCACTTTTAATAATGTCAAACGTAATACACGTGCATATTTAAGTTATTTTCTAAGTTGTATGTTTGCTGTCATCGTTTTTTTTATGTATGCCGTAGTTATTTTCCACCCTGAAATAGCAACATACGACTTTATTGATGCTGTAAAATCGGGAATCATTGCTTCTGAAGTCATTATTTACCTGTTTTCTTTTTTATTTGTACTATATTCAACGTCTGCCTTTATTAAATCACGCAAGAAAGAATATGGTATTTTAACAACGTTAGGAATTAGTAAATTTCAGTTAAATCGAATGCTCATTTTGGAAAATACAATTATTGGTCTAACTTCTATCGTTGCAGGAATATTAGTAGGAGCTCTATTCACGAAGCTTTTCTTAATGATATTTTCTGTCATTTTAGGAACGGGGGAAGTGTTTTCCTTTTATTTGTCCTGGAAGGCGATTGCTATCACCGTAATACTGTTCTTTTTTATGTTTGAAATCAATTCGCTGCTTGTTGTACTTACATTGCGAACAAAATCGGTTATGGAAGTATTTCGTGGCGCTCAAGCACCAAGGAAAAAACCGCGTTTCTCTTGGATTATAAGCGTACTAGCGTTAGCTGCTGTTACTTATTCCTATTATTTAGCATACACTGCTGACCTTATATCTATGACATACCGCATGTTTATTATTTTAGCACTAATTATTCCCGGGACATATTTTTTATTTACCCAGTTTAGTATCGCTTTAACTAGCTTTTTACAAAGCAGAAAACGTATTTTTTACAAACGATTAAATTTATTAATTATTTCCGACTTAACATATAAATTAAAAGACAACGCTAAGTTACTTTCTATGGTCACTATATTAAGCGCCGTTGCTTTTACATCTTCCGGGGTATTGTACGGGCTATTCCAAGCAGCAGAAGAAGAAAGCGAACGTTTCGTACCACAAGATTACTCTTTGCTAGCAGAAGGCGAAGAAAATAAAGCGGAATTCAATGAAACTATTCAAGAAGTAGAATCTATTTTTCGTAAGTCACAAATGCCGTTTCAATCTTTAATCATCCCTGCTGTAAAAACATCATCGACCTCGAATATAGCTGAATGGGACGATGTGGAAGTATTCGTGTTTGGTTTTTCCGATTACAATAAAATGATGGATACAAATAAGCAGAAACAACTCGAAGCATTAAAAAATAATGAAGCCATATTACTTACCCAAGAAGTAATTAGTCCATATATTCCACCTATACCAAATAAATTACAATTTTTTACTGGTAAAAAAGAGATAGAACTAAAAATCGAGCTAAAGGAAAACACGACGAACGCCACAGCTTTTTGGGGTAGCAACCTAGTTGTATCAGATTCTACATTTAACAAACTTCAAAAATACGGAGAAGAAGCCTATTATTATACGGCGAATATACCTAATTGGATAGAATATGTTGATGAAATAGAACAAGCAGAAGTCGCCGCTTCAAGTGATGCTTTCTATAAAAGCTCCAGGGCAGTCTTCTATACAGGTTTCAAAGAAGCAGTGTCGTATTTGTTCTTTTTTGGGATTTTTATTAGTGTGCTATTTTTTCTAGCCGCTGGATCGATTCTTTATTTCCGTATGTATCAAGGTATTGATAAGGACATTGCTCATTACTATTCACTTTATCGTATTGGCTTAACAAATAAAGAAATGAAGAAAATCGCAACGAGGCAAATTGCCTTTCTATTTTTTCTACCATTTTTCGTAGCCGTTATTCATGCTGCTTTTGCCTATAAAGCATTACAAAATATGCTTGCATCATCTGTGCTCATACCTAGTATGTATATTATTTCATTTTATTTTATTGTGCACTTTATCAATTTTATTTTTATTCGTAATTTCTACCTTTCTAGACTTAAAAAAGCGGCACGCTCTTCTGCTTTATAACAGCACTCTAATCTGATAAGCTATAAAATAGGTGATTAACTTACTTTTTACAACAGGAGCTAAAGGGCTCAGGTGAATACACCATGTTTTCAAAGTTTTAAAAGCAAGGCATGATTCCAGTTTTCAACAAGTTTGCAAGATACGTATTGCATATTTAGGTAATTGGTATACAATTACATGGATTCATGTAACCTAGGAGGAAAATAATTATGAATTTTTCAACATCAGAAGCACTTCATCAGGAAGCATTGAAGCATATTGTGGGAGGTGTTAATTCACCATCACGTGCTTATAAAGCAGTTGGAGGCGGCGCACCCGTTTACATGGAAAAAGGGGAAGGCGCTTATTTTTGGGATGTCGACGGTAATAAATATATTGATTATTTAGGGGCTTACGGGCCAATTATTACAGGGCATGCGCACCCACATATTGCCAAAGCGATTACACACGCAGCTACGAATGGTGTGTTATATGGTACACCAACAAAATTAGAGAACCAGTTTGCTAAAATGCTGAAGCAAGCCATTCCTTCGTTGGAAAAAGTGCGTTTTGTCAACTCAGGTACAGAAGCCGTAATGACCACTGTTCGTGTTGCAAGAGCTTATACTAACCGAACAAAAATTATTAAGTTTGCTGGCTGTTACCATGGACATTTTGATTCTGTCCTCGTAGAAGCGGGCTCTGGTCCAGCAACGCTCGGTACACCTGATTCAGCAGGTATCCCGGAATCCGTAGCCCAAGATGTTATTACGGTTCCTTTTAATAACATAGAAGCGTTGAAACATGCTTTAGATATTTGGGAAGGCCAAATAGCAGCTGTGCTTGTTGAACCTATCGTTGGAAATTTTGGGATTGTAGAGCCTAAGGAAGGCTTTCTCCAAGCTGTCAACGACCTTACACACAATGCTGGAGCCCTCGTTATTTATGACGAAGTAATTACTGCATTTCGCTTTACATATGGAAGCTCTCAGCAAATATATGGTATTGAACCTGATATGACAGCTATGGGTAAAATCATTGGTGGTGGTCTACCAATTGGTGCATATGGCGGTAAAAAACAGATCATGGAACAAGTAGCTCCGCTTGGCCCTGCTTACCAAGCGGGAACGATGGCTGGAAATCCAGCTTCCATGGCAGCTGGAATAGCATGCCTAGAAGTACTACAAGAAGATGGCCTTTACGAAAAGCTTGATCAGCTTGGTGAAAAGTTGGAAACGGGAATTTTAGAGAAAGCTGACAAATACAATATTTCCATTTCCGTCAATCGACTTTGCGGAGCCCTTACCGTATATTTTGGTGATGGCGAGATTACCAATTATGAGCAAGCTGAGGCTAGCGATGGAGAAAGCTTTGCAACATTTTTCCGCCTCATGCTTCGCCAAGGAATTAACCTAGCCCCATCAAAATATGAAGCTTGGTTCTTAACCATTGCACATACGGAAAAAGATATTGAAGAAACCATCGCGGCTGTAGAGAAAACATTTCAACACATGCAAACGAAGTAAGCCACATAAGAGTAAGTTAGCTTATCGCTCGTAATACCGAAACGAATCTCATTTAAACAGCTTGATGGTTCCCTATATAGTAAGCAAGGACTGTTTGTAAAGTTACAAGCAGTCCTTTTACGTATGCATAAAACAACCTCTCTATTAGAATAATAGGAAAAAGAACAGAAGGAGGATCATAATGCAAGCGCCATATTGTTGTCCCAATTGCAAAACAAATAAGACGAGATTTAACAAAATTGATCAAGTAGCAAACCCGATAAAGATGGATGCACAAACGGGAGAAATAGTCGAGACATATGAAACAAATCAAGTGGAAACCTTTCATATCATGTATCAAGGGCCTAAATTTAAAATCCAGTGCGCAGCTTGTGGCGTCATTGAAGATGAAACAACTTTCATTCAATTCGCGCAATACAAGTCTTGATACTATTTAGATTTTATATACTCGCATGTTCACTTTAAGAAGGAAGTGAACATGTAAAAATTGTTAGACATATGTTTTAATTCCTATGGTGGAATAAAAGCTACGGGGCGGTAATCTACTCGCCCCGATCATGTAAAACTTTCATACCGTTTTCTTATACTATGAACCAACTTTCCTATAGTGAATTAAAAACCTTCATAACACGCATTGTGCGAATCATCATCTAATTCCAATTTTATTTTTTGAAGCTATCACGTATGCTTCTTTGCTTAACCTTGTTCAACAGTAGTGTCTAGGTGTTGCACTTGGTACAAATTATAATATATTCCTTGTTTATGCATCAGTTCATGATGCGTTCCAATTTCTTTAATTTTTCCATCTTCCATTACGACAATACGATCCGCATGCGTGATTGTGGCTAATCGATGCGCAACAATAAACGTTGTTCGGTTAGATGCCAATTTTTCCATTGCCTCTTGAATCGTATGCTCACTTTCTAAATCAAGAGCGGATGTTGCTTCATCAAAAATAAGCATTGGTGGATTCTTTAAAAAAACACGTGCAATGGCAATTCGTTGTTTCTGTCCCCCTGATAATTTCACACCTCGTTCACCAACAAGCGTATCATAGCCATATGGTAACTGCTGAATAAATTCATGAGCATTTGCCGCTTTAGCTGCTTTCATCACTTCTTCATCCGTAGCATGAGGGTTGCCCATGCGAATATTCATTGCGATTGATTCGCTAAACAGGGTGTTGTCTTGTAGTACCATTCCAATTTGATCTCGTAGTGAACGCACCTTCACATCTCTAACATCAATTCCATCTACTTTTATTGCTCCACTCGTAGCATCATAAAAACGTGGTATGAGACTTACAAACGTTGATTTCCCTCCGCCACTCATACCGACAAGAGCAATGGTTTCTCCTTCTTTCACATGAAGGGAAACATCCCTTAACACAGCCTGTTCTTCATCCTCATATTGAAAATAAACATGCTCAAAAGTTACTTCACCACGTAGGTTATCTAATTCCGCCGCATGAGGTCGATCTGTAATATCATATTTCTCATTCATTAACTCAAAAACGCGGTCGATGGAAGCGATCGATTGCACAAGTGTTGTCGAAGAATTAATTAATCTTCTTAACGGGCTATACACCCGTTCCATATATCCGACAAAAGCGACCATTGTTCCCATTGTTAAATGACCATGAATAACTTGATAGCTCGCATACGCGATTACTAACAGAGGTGCTACATCTGTAATTGTATTCGTTACTGCAAAAGTTTTAGCATTCCAATTTGTATGCTCCAGTGCTCTGTTCAAAAAATTATTATTCCTTTTAGCGAATTGTTCTTGTTCATAATCTTCCAATGCAAAGCTTCTCGTTACCGGCATGCCTTGCACGCGTTCATGTAGATGACCTTGAACTTCTGCAAGCGCTTGTGAGCGTTTACGAGTGAGTTGCCGCAGTCTTCCGTAAAAATATTTAATGGAAAAACCAAACAAAGGAAATAGAATAATAGCTACAATGGTTAATTCAATATCCATCGACAACATAATTCCGATAGCAATCAGTATCGTTATCAGGTCCAACCAAATATTCATTAGTCCTGTAATGACAAACGTTTTTGTTTGTTCGACATCATGTATTACCCGGGAAATAATTTCGCCTGTTTTTGTTTTGGAATAGAATCTCAAACTTAAACGCTGTAAATGGTCAAATAAACGGTCCCGAATATCAAAAAGCACCTTATTTCCAACCCACTGAGCTAAATATTGTCGAATATATTCAATAGGTGGTCGTAAAACAAAGAAAATGATAAAAGCAGTTCCCATCAACCAAATAAGTTGGGTTGTCTTTTCCGTTTGACTCAGTGCTTCATTACCAATAATGTTATCAATTACAAATTTTAGGATCAAAGGCATTAATAACGGAATGCCAAATTTAACAATCCCGACTATAACTGTCCAAAATATCTTCCATTTGTAAGGTTTTACAAAATACATATATTGCTTCATTGAATTCATTTCGAATACGTCCTTTACGAAAAAATAAAGTAAAAGCAGTTGTCCGTTTAAATACACGATACAATTGCAGCATCAAGCCAACACTAGAACCTGCTTGTCGCCAGGTATGATAGCGAAAGCTGTAGTTTTTTCTTATATTTATAGACTTTTTACTTTCCTACAGTGCAAAGAAAAGCCTTGCTACTCATTTGTAACAAGGTGTAATCATTCTATTTTCGTTCTTGCTTTATCGATATGTTAAGTATCGCTCATACCATTCATCGACAAACCCTGGTGAAAAAGGACCATACCTTTGTCTCACCCACCTTACAAGAATATTCAATTGGTGATGTAAGATATAATCAAGTTTACTTGGGTATTTCATTTGTTGTCGATGTAGCTCATACTCGTCTTCATCTAATAAAGTATATGTCATATCTGGATAAACTTTTACATCTAAGTCATAATCAATATATTTAATTGCACGATGCTCATATAGAAATGGAGAGCTGATATTACAATAGTAATAAATACCGTCTGTTCGAAGCATACCGATGACGTTAAACCAATGCGCTGCATGAAAATAACAAATAGCTGGTTCTCTCGTAAACCATGACCTACCATCGCTTTCTTTTACCTCTGTTCGGTCATTTGCTCCGATAACAACGGTCTCTGTCCCTTTTAAAACAAGACTGTTTGTCCACATACGATGCAACCGTCCATTATGTTTATAACTTTGTATTTGTATATTAGTTCCTGGGATCGGAGCAACCATTCAATCTCCCTTTCCTTTACAAAAAACCTCCATAACGAATCATGCATATTATTATAATGGTAATAGAGAGAAATATAAAGTAATTCATTTTCAATATGTAAACATCTTGCCTGTTTCCATTTACAAAATATACCATCCTACTAAGAAAGCAAGAGAAAACTATACTTGTTGCAAGTCTTAAAACAAAAGCTGTCGTTTTTTATACTATAAACAGGAAAAATTTACTCCTATAGCAAAATAAAAATAGGACTATACCAAAAGCTTTAACTCAGCTTTTGGTATAGTCCTTGGCATAATTGAGGCTATAAATCGTTACTTTTTGTTTTGTTGAGATTTTTGGTTTTGCTTTCTTACTTCTTGAGCATTTGTTTGTTCAGCACCATATTCTGTACCGTACTGACCTTGCCCTTGAGCGGCTTGTTGATTCTGTTGCTTAACCTTTTGAATGTTTGTACCAGTAGAAGTTTGGTTTGGTTGTTGCTTTTTAGCCATCAATATCACCTCCGCAATAATTAATTTGTCCGACAACACATGAAGTTATCCATTATTTTTGTAGTAAAATAATGATTTTTTGGTTATTCATTCCATAAACGAATAAAACCTTGGTCAAATACGCATATTAAGAACGGGGTATTTATATAGCTTTATCTTATAACTGAAATTGTTATGGACTTACTGGAGGGTGAGTTATGGAAGAAAACAGACGTGATTTCACAGAACTTTCCATGATCAGTAAACAAGATTGGGATAAGAATGAATTAGATTATTTTCAACACGCTTTGTCACAGCTTTTGCCATATATAAACCCAGAAGGACTAAGCATCCTGCATGAAATTAATAAAGAGATGCAAGCAAGAAAAAAATAAAAAACGATGGCTGTCGCCAAAATATTTATAACGATAGAACGTCGTTTTGCTTATACTATAAGCCCTAAAAATTCACTTTCCTATAGTATAAAAAACACAAGGCATCAATTTGCCTTGTGTTCCTGTTACATATTTTGTTCCTTTTCATATAAACTATTTCTAATTTTTTGATGTGGTACAGGAAAAGGGTAATTTGTTAATTCCTGTTTACTAACTAGCTGTAACCTGTTACTTTTGCTTAATTTTTTAATTAATTTTGCTTCATATACTTCTAAATGCCATATTAAATGTGAAAAAACATGCTTTAGCTTACCTTGTTTTTCTCCTAACGTTATTTCTAATCCATACTCATTATAAACCCAATTTTCTAAATGAACCCATTCTACTTCTTTTATAGGAACCATAGGAAATTGCCACAAATTAGCTAACAAACCATCTTCTTTTCGCTTTTCAATTATATAATTATCTTGGTCATCAACTGCTAACAACACAACATAAGCAATATTCTTTTGTTTTTTTGCTTTCTTTTTTACGGGCAACTGTTCTTCCGTACCTGCTACAAAAGCTTGGCAATGCGCTTGAACCGGACATAATAAACAAGCTGGAGATTTAGGTGTACATATTAAAGCCCCTAATTCCATGACAGCTTGATTAAACGATGAGGGGTCTTGTGGATCAATGAGCTTGCGTGCATAGACTTCAAATAGTTTTTTCGTCCGCTGTTGCGTAATATCACTTTCAATTTTTAATACTCGGGATAAAACACGCATAACATTTCCATCAACAGCTGGCTCTGGCTGATTGTAAGCAATGGATAAAATCGCTCCCTTTGTATACGGGCCTACCCCTTTTAATGCGCCTAGTTGCTCTGCATCATCTGGCACCCTTCCATTGTACTTCGTTGCTACCTCTTTCACTGCATTTTGCAAATTTCGCGCTCTAGAATAATAGCCAAGCCCTTCCCATTCCTTTAACACTACTTGCTCATCCGCTTGTGCTAATGCTTCTACAGTTGGGAACTTAGACATAAAACGATTAAAATATGGAATAACCGTATCTACTTTTGTTTGTTGTAGCATTACTTCAGAGACCCATACTCGGTAAGGATCCTGATCTTGGCGCCAAGGTAAATCGCGTTTATTTTCCTTATACCAGCTTAGTAAATCACGTCGAAATGTTAAAATGTCAATAGATTGTAGTTTTTCATCATTCATAAATTCACTTCCTATATGGTACAATAAAAACATCATAAAATATTTCCTGTCCTTTATAGTGCGTGTTCAGAGTTCGCAAAAACATACGTAGGCTTTTGAACATACCTATTACTGCAGTAGGAATATACAAACTATAAACGCAGCTTAAGGAGGAAAAAACATTATGGATACTGGTACCCATATTGTAATGGGAGTTGCGCTTGGGGGATTAGCTACCATTGATCCTGTTATAAGCAATGACCCCGCTTTATTCAATGCTGTCCTAGTAGGAACAATTGTAGGTTCCCACGCACCAGATTTTGATACCGTTTTAAAATTAAAAAATAATGCTACCTATATACGCCATCACCGTGGAATTACACATTCTATTCCAGCAGTTCTTATGTGGGGAATTTTAATTGCAAGTATAATCCACTTGTTTATACCAGAAAAGAGTTTCTTTCATATTTGGCTATGGACTGCTATAGCAGTAATCATCCATGTGTTAGTGGATATTTTTAATGCCTATGGAACACAAGCATATCGACCCTTCTCTAATCGATGGGTAGCTTATGGATTTATTAATACGTTCGATCCATATATATTTTTCTTGCATATTGCCGGCATTGCCGCTTGGGCGTTAGGGGCAAATCCTGCATTTATATGGGCTGTTATCTATAGCGTTATTGTACTTTATTACATTAAACGTTATATGGATAAACGATTCATCGTAAAGAAAATTAACAGCTATTTTTCCGACTTAGAGCAGATTGCTACATCACCAACGATTAAACAAAATTATTGGCGTGTCGCTATAACGACTAAAGATAGGTTCTATGTTGGTGTCGTCGATAACAATCACATTGAAATTATTGATGAGTTCACAAGAGTACCGCTCCCAGATACAGAGCTGATGAAAATGGCCAAGACGGATAAAAATATTGCTGCTTTCCTTTCATTTTCTCCCGTATACCGATGGGAAATTAACGAATATAAAGATTATACGGAAGTGCGATTCATCGACTTACGCTATCGCTCCAAAGGGCATTATCCATTTGTTGCCGTTGTGCAAATAGATGATTCGATGCACATTACAAGTTCTTACACAGGATGGATCTTTTCAGAAAAGAAACTTCAGCATAAACTTTATGTAGAAGAAAGTCCCATTTAAAGAACAAAGGATCAGAGCACCCGGTTAGCAACGTAGCGAGTGGAACGAATCAACTAAGTTTTAAGAATCATGTTGAAGCACGAACTCCAATGATGACTTAGCTTAGGGCAATGGAGTGAAGTCGCCTAGTTGCTGGGCGCTGGAGCCGGATGTGGCTATTCGGTTAAATCAAATTCTACACTTTCTTTTCATGTAAAACAGCAGGCTAACCCCTGCTGTTTTCTTTGGTTAGGCAATTTTAGACTTTATATCATATACCATTAGCATGCACATAAGTCAAACTCTGCACCACCTGTAGATTTAAAAAAACTATATAACAACTTGAAAACATCCATTTATTCTACGCGTTTCCCTAACAAAGATATCGGAATTGCTTCCTGTTTTTCTAGTACCTCTCCTAATAAATTAACTCTGTGCCCCCAAGCAAACACACCGTTTATATAGTCCACCTTGAAATTCCATCCTGGATCTGTTGTAAATTCATACGTCTCATTTGCTGTAAAGTCATCTGGATTTATTGTATAAGCTAAAGCAACCTGCATTTTACGCTCATTAACTGCCACCTCAGAAATATTTCCTAGCTGTTCTGCTTTTTGTGCTTTTTCTTTTAACCTGCCTATTTCCTGGCGCAATTGCTCAATAGAATAGTCACTATAGCGATAATTATTGTTCATTTTTGTTTCCCATCCTTCTCCCCATTTGCATTTTTATTACATGTTTAGCTTAGCGAAATTCTTATTTCCTACAGCGATAGAAACTAAATCCTCTTTATTTTACCAATCAACAAACAGAAAAGAAACCTAACAGCCCTATCACGATTACTCTTTATCATCCACATGTCTTTCTAAATACTGCTGAATAAGTTCAAAAGAAAAACCTTTTCTATACAATCCTTCTGTTATTTTCTGCCTTAACTCAAACCCTGTTCTTTTCATTGCATGCTTTTTCTTTAATTTTTCTCCATGATGGGTAATAGCATCCCATTCGGCATTCCTATCAATGGATGATGGAAGTTCCTGCACCACTGTTTGGACTACACTTTTATCATAACCTTTTTGTTGTAAAAAAGTTTGCATTTTTTGTAGTCGCTTTTTATATGACTCTGTTTTTTTCTGTTGTTGTTTTTTCTCCACTAATTTTTTCACTTTATCATATTGAATGGCATATGAGAATTGCTTTAACGCATCATCTGCAATGTTTTCCTCTACTCCTTTTTTCAACAATTCCTGCTTAATGATTGCCGGGCCTTTTGTGGATGTATTTATTCGTGATCGTACAAACATGTCAGCAAACTGATGGTCATTAAGAAGTTGCTCTTCTACCAACTTGTCCATCACGCTTACTATATGAGCTTGATCTACTTCTTTTTTTGTTAAGTAGGCCTCTATTTCTTTTTTTGTTCGCATGCGGAAGCTTAAATATCGAATAGCAAGGGTATAAGATTGGTACATGCTATCACTTCTTTTGATGGCGTCCATCAAGGAATCTGAAATTTCCATGCCTTTTCGTAACTGAAAATGAATTAATACAGATTCGTCTACACTAAAACCGTAGCGTTCCCCTTTATTATCATCAGTCAAAAAAATATTATATCGTTGATGCGTTTTTTTCTGTGTTGTAATACGAGTGATTTTTGACATTCCACTCTCTCTCCTTTTTTTCATCATACCAAAATGGAGCGGAATGAAAAAGTTATTCTATATTATTAATGAAGGCTTTTTTAACATGCTAACAAGGTTTCGTTCTCCACTGCGTAGCATTGTTACATTTTCGAGTACAGATCATCTTTTCGCCACACTTTGTGGATAGCACCTTTTACTACTTTAGCTTTTTTGTATCGTTTATAATGAGATAGAAGTTGAAATGTAATGTAGCCGTTTCATGATTGCAAGTCTTTATAACGAAAACTTATACTAACTTAGACCCAAAACCCCTTGCCGCTACATCTTATGTGAGCAAATAAAATTTACGAAATGTTAGCATCTTTGAATGCGCTCTGCTGATGAGAAACATGGAATAGCACATATTGGGGAAACTGACATTAACTTAAGATTAACATATTGAATATGAAGGAGGAGAAAACATGAATGTACTAATAACAGGAGGAACTGGATTTATTGGCCAAGCGTTAACGGACTATTTATGTGAGCGTGATTATCATGTATATGTGTTGACACGCTCCCCCCAAGAACATACAGATACAAATAAACAAACTTTTATTGGTTATAACTATCCTAATGAACAATTGCCGCCTATTAAAAGTGTAATTAACCTTGCTGGTGAATCTTTATTTGGTTATTGGACAAAAACAAAGAAAGAATTCATTTTATCCAGCAGAATTCAAACAACCGAAAAAATACTAGCATTTATGGAAAAATTGCCAAATAAGCCAGATGTATTCATTAGTGGTTCTGCTGTAGGATATTACGGAACCTCCAATGACCTGATGTTTTCCGAAAGCACGACTACTCCTGGTGATGACTTTCTAGCAAAGGTTACAACGAAATGGGAAAACGTCGCTAAACAAGCTGAGAAATACAATATTCGCACAGTACTTACTCGTTTTGGTGTTGTTCTAGGAAACGGTGGCGCTTTACCAATGATGCGATTCCCTGTCCAACTAGGTGTAGGAGGAAAAATTGGGTCCGGGGAACAATGGATATCATGGATTCATATTGAAGATGCTGTGAAATTAATCGTTTTTTGTATGGAAAATAAAGCTATATCTGGACCTGTAAATATAACTGCACCACACCCAAAGCAAAACAAAGCATTTATGCAGACATTAGCAAAAGTGTTAAAACGACCCTATTGGTTTCCTGTTCCTTCCATATTTATGTACACGGCACTTGGCGAAATGGCGGGCTTAATAACTAAAGGTCAGTACGTCATTCCCCAAAAAGCACTAGATCATTCATTTACGTTCTCTTTCCCTTATCTACAGGAAGCACTCCACCATCTTCACCACAAATAAACCTGTGCGGGATAGCAAAGTGAAGAAAAAATGAACTGGCAGCTTTGCAATATAATACCTTAAGCTGCCAGTTTATTTATTGGATGTATGGAAACCTTCATCCATTTTACAAAACAAGTGGATGCTTTTGTCTCCTGTTTCGCATGGATAACAACTTAATTACCATTGCTTCTGCTATCAGTCTTGCTTCCGCTTTTTCCTCACTAAATCCGTATCCAGTAATTACATTCGTACTTTCAAAGTTAATAAAAGCTTGCCAAACTTCTTTTTTTGGTACATTCCATACATATATAAGTACAGCATTTTTTGATATCACTTCAATTTGAAGTGGATAATCTTTAAACATAAATCGCAACATCTTACATTTGGTTAAAGTCGTAACTGTTGGGTGATAAATCTTTAGACAGCAGATCATGGATTTCCTCCTCTTTTATTCTTTATAGGAACATTTTACAATATGTTCAAAATAAGAACAATGATTTCCCATTTTCTTTTAAGAATCATGGTAGGATGGAAATTACTATAGAATATTTTCTAATTTTAACCAATTGAGTGTGATAGTCCATGAACATACAAATTGCATACAACATTAAACGTTTACGAGAGCAACAAGGTTGGACTCAGCAGCAATTAGCAGATAAGCTTCAGCTTTCACGCTCTGTCATAGCTAAATGGGAAAACAGCCATGTTACCCCTGATATTTCTTCGCTAATGAAACTTTCAGATCTTTTTCATGTGTCCATTGACTATTTAGCAGGCAATAACACATTTCATGAAAATGTGATTGCTGAACTAAAGCACGTCTTTCAAACTTCTGATCAATCATTTGACGATGAGGCTGTAGAAATAATGGAATATGTAATGACATTTCCAGAATTCAAAGAAAGATTATTTCAATTAAAACAACTCACTCCTAAAAAGCAACATTCTATACACGAATTGCTAGGAGCTATCATTCAACAATATAAGCAACTATAACTCGCACATGGAGTCGGAATAAAGAATACTTTATTCCGACTCTTTTTTTACGATAAAAAAGGGCGTTCACCATAACAATTTGGCAATACAATTTTTTAACACTGTAAGAGGCATAAAGTGCTAGCCATTCTAGACAGCTACTATTAAACAAATTGTCAAGAAAAATAAAACAAACATTGTTATTTTTATTTATCTGTTATATTATAAGTATAACAGATAGAACAAAAAAGGAGTTTATATAGTGTGTTTATTGAACTAGATTTTGAATCGGAAGACCCCATTTACTTACAATTGATGAGACAAATTATTGAAGGAATTGCAAAGAAAGAGCTACTTCCAGGTGATGCTTTACCATCTGTTCGATCACTAGCTGCTGACATCGGTATTAACTTACATACTGTTAATAAAGCCTACCAACAATTAAAACAGGAAGGGTTTTTACAAATTCATCGCCAGAAAGGGGTAATGATTCATCCAGATGGCATTCCAAAGGCGACAGAAGCTTACAAAATGGCGTTAGAAAAAAACTTACGCCCACTCATAGCTGAGAGCATTTGCCGTGATTTAAAGCAGGAAGATTTTTCAGAAATTTGCGAACGTATTTTCGATAACCTTATGCATGGAGGCAACTAACTATGAACACTTTTAGTTTAGCTATCACATTTATTCCACTAGCACTTTTTTTCATTTTCATACCCTATTTGACTAGGAAAACAGAAAGCTTTGGTGTGTCCATCCCTGAAGAAATATATGCAACCTCAGAAATGAAACAATTACGAAAAAAATACGCTTTACTGACAGTAGTTGTAAGCATCGTTATGTTTGGAATTGTATTAGTTTCGCCCGAATCGATCATGGAAGATAAAACAGGAGGCATATTTCTCACCTTTCTCATTTTTGGCTATATGATCATTGAATTCTTTATTTATCTTTATTTTCACAGGATAATGAAGCAACGGAAAAAAGCCGCTACATGGTGGGACGATAAAACAGAAAAAGTCATGGTTCACACAACGTTTCGTACGCAGCAACTAAGGTTTTCTAATAAATGGTTTATCATACCATTTCTAATTTTCCTAACCACTACCACACTGACATATGTATGGTATGCCCAATTTCCAGATCAATTGCCGACTAACTTTGATTTTCTCGGTGAAGCGACAAATTTTGTTTCCAAATCTTATTTATCCGTATTTGCTTTACCGTTAACCCAGCTATTTCTAATCGCGTTATTCTTCGCAGTCAATATTCTCATTGGAAAGGTAAAGCAACAGATTAGTTCGGAAAATCCAGATAGATCTTTACAACAAAATGTCATTTTTCGAAGACGCTGGTCACTGTATATGATCGCTAGCAGTATATTGCTCACGATATGGCTCTTTGTAGCACAATTTATTTCTCTTCTTCCTAAAGGTAACCATGTATTTACTGTTGCATCTGTCATTATTCATGGGCTTATGTTAGTTGGCGTTATCTATTTAGCATTCTCTACTGGTCAAGGTGGTAGTAGAGTAAAAATAGCGGATGAGCGAAACGATAAAATTATTGATCGTGACAATGACCGCTATTGGAAACTAGGCGTATTTTATGTTAATAAACAGGATCCGTCAATTTTTTTAGAAAAACGTTTTGGAATTGGTTGGACGTTTAATTGGGGAAACCCTAAATCTTGGGGAATACTATTCGTATTTTCACTGTTTACGCTCAGTATTATTTTGCTAACTCGTTAAAGGAGAGATGGATAATGGAAGATATTTTACATTCTATTAACTGGGCTGTCGTTGCACCGCTTATCATTATTCAAGTTATATTAGTGATTGTTGCACTCATTGATTGGACAAAAGCCAAAAATACAAATGGTCCTAAGTGGTTATGGTTCATTATCATCATTTTTCTTAATATTATTGGCCCCATTTTATACTTTTTATTCGGAAGGAGACAGCAATAAATGACGATTTTATCTGTTTCTAATTTGGCAAAGCAGTTTAACAATACATATGCGGTAAAAGATCTGGCCTATCAATTCACTCCACATCAATGTATTGCATTAATTGGTCCAAATGGTGCTGGAAAAACGACGACACTACAAATGATTGCCGGTCTCTTACAACCTACATCGGGAGAAATTATTTTTGACAAACATAAAAGTATCGATAGGCGAACGCTTATTGGTTACTTGCCACAACAGCCTGTATTCTATTCATGGATGACAGGAAGTGAATTTCTCGTCTATAGCGGACAGCTGGGTGGTCTAACCAAGACCGCATCACGTAAAAGAAGTGCGGAACTACTTGATATAACAGGGATTTCTGAAGCAAAAAACAAACGAATTGGCAATTATTCAGGTGGTATGAAGCAACGCCTCGGCATTGCCCAAGCAATTATCCATCAACCGAAGCTACTCATGCTCGACGAACCTGTATCATCCCTTGATCCGATCGGACGTAGAGAAGTGCTTACGTTACTGGAACAGCTAAAAACAGAAATGACTGTATTATTCTCCACCCATATTTTAAGTGATGCGGATGAAATTAGTGATGAATTAATTTTATTACGTAAAGGAGAAATGATTGAATCAGGAAAAATGAAGGACTTACGTCAAAAATATCAAACGACAAAAATAACGTTACAATTCTTGGAAAACCAAGCATTTTATCAAAAGAAAGTGGCAGCTCTTCCTCATGTTACAAGAACATTACTAGAAAGAGACACCGTACAAGTGATTGCTACTAATATAGAAACAGCAAGACAAGAAATATTGCAACAAGCCGTGGATGAAAAGTGGCCTTTATTAGCATTTAAACTTGAGCAAGCTACACTAGAAGAAATGTTTATGAAGGCGGTGAACGATGCATGATGAAAGTACTTTTTAAAAAAGAAGTGTTAGAAAATTGGCGTAATAAAAAGTGGATATGGGTTCCTCTCGTTTTTATTCTTTTAGCTATTATGGATCCGATCACAAATTACTACCTTCCAGATATCTTAGAATCGGTTGGTGGTTTAGAAGGTGGTGCAGTAATTGAGTTACCTACGTTTTCACCTGCTGATGCCATCATGATGAGTGTAAGCCAATATTCTACGTTAGGTGTTCTAGTTATTGTCCTCTTATCCATGGGTATCATTAGTGGGGAGCGAAAAAGCGGAGTTATAGAGCTTGTCCTTGTCAAACCTGTGTCATATACCAAATTTGTGCTTGCGAAGTGGCTTTCCCTCCTTTTACTCGTCTTCGCTGCTTTTATTATTGGTATGATGGCGAGCTGGTATTATACGAACATACTTTATGGGGAAATCACTTTCTCTATGTTGCTCGCTGTCATTTTTTACTACGGGCTATGGTTGCTGTTTGTTTGCACCGTTTCCATTTTCTTTAATACGGTAACACAATCACCTGGCATAGTCGCTTTTGCAACCATCGGGACAACAGCTGGTATCAGTCTTGTAACAAGCTTACTAGGAATCCGTTTAGCATGGAGTCCAACTAATTTATCCGTGTATATTCAAGAACTCCTTGTTACCGGCGACGTATCTTCTGAATTGATGTATACAACGATTATAAGTATCGTGCTCATTGCGCTTATACTACTAGCATCCATCTATCGTTTTAACCGGACTTTTATTCGTCGAAGCCAATAAAATAAATCATTACCCTATCCATTTGCTTCAAACTAACAAAGCATGTGGATAGGGAAAGCTAAAGATTATTGAACTTTTATCGTTGTCATTCGACGGATGAGTAAGAAAGAGCACAGGTAAAGCACGACGCTCACTGCAAACAATTGTATATAAAAAGTAAGACTCATGTTCGCTATCATTTCTCGTACAAATTGGGCAAAGTCCCCTGTGGCAATTGTCATCAGTAAAGCAAGTAAAATAACCCCTAACAAACCTCCACCGCCAATGAGCCCGTACTTATAGAATACAAAGCCAATAACATAAGATATTACAAAGAGAAAGGAAAAAATAGCAACATCTATGACCATACGGCTATACCAGTTATCGGTAAGAAAATGAGCAGGGTGTAAAAACCTAAAAACATCAATGCCAACCCAATCGTTGATTATCCATATCGCTTCTCGTAAAAATTGAACAAATACGGCTTTGATCATTGCTAAACTAAGGAAAAATAGACCGATGGTACTCCATATTTGCTTCCGAGTAGCGCCAAGCTTAATCGAAAAAGGAATAATTTCTTTAATACAAATAAATCCCCAAACACTAAAGAACACATAGATAGGTCCTGTTAAACTAAAAGTAAAAGGGCCTTCTTCTATTTGTGATAGCCAATAAGAAAAAGCGAGTGAAACAAGTAAAATAGTAAATAAAATGGTCCAAAAAATGATTAATGGCCTGCGAATTTCCACTAATAAAAAATAAATTAACCCTTTAACTGATTGCTTCATGGCGATCCTCTCTTTCTTTTTCTGTTAACTGTATCATTAAGTCTTGCGTTGGAATACTTTCAACTTCCATCCCTTCTTCTATTGCTTCTTGCCTATCTGCAAATACATAAGCAGTCATTGTACCCATGAATTCTTTCTTACTAATTAATTGTTTATTTTTTATAAACTGCTGCACTTGTTCTTGTCGTCCGGTTACAGAAATCGTTTGTTGGCGTAATGCTTCTGCAGATTTTTGCAATACCAATTCCCCTTGTTGTAATATAAGCACTTCTTCAAACATAAGACTCACTTCATCAATTAAGTGCGTGGAAAAAATAATCATTCGTTTTTCACTTTCATACTCTTGCAACATGACATCATAAAATTGTTTTCGCGCTGCAGCGTCCAACCCAATATAAGGCTCATCAAAAATGGTAACTGGCGTCTTGCTAGCTAATCCAACAGTTATACCGAGTGCGGATTCCATTCCTTTGGAAAGTGTCTTTACTTTTGCATTTGGATTCAAGTTATACGTTTCTAATAACTGTTTCGCTAACTGTTGATCAAACTTTGGATAGAAAAATGAATAAAGTCGAATTACCTCTTTCACTTTCCACTCTTTTTTAAAGTTATTTCCTTCTTTAATCAAACAAACATTTTCCTGTACATGTCGATTATCAAATGGTTTCTCTCCGTTTACGAAAATATCGCCCTTTGTTGGTAAAATATTTCCTGCTAGCATATCCATGAACGTTGTTTTTCCAGCGCCATTCCTTCCTAACAATCCGTAAATTTTCGGTTCTTCTAAGGTGAAGGAAACATGGTTTAAAGCAAACTTGTTCTTATACTGCTTTGTCAACTGGCTAACTTCAATTTTCATTCTTCATCCAACCTTTCTACCATTTTTTCCAACTCTGATTGACTAATATGCAGTTTCTTTGCTTCACTTTTTAACGGTAATACATAATTTTTGTAAAAGGATTGCTTTCGCTTATCAATTAATAATTGCTTTGCATCGTCCGTTACAAACATACCTACACCCCTTCGCTTATACAAAATGGACTCATCAACGAGTTCATTAATTCCTTTTGCAGCCGTTGCCGGATTTATCTTATAGTAACTGGCAAATTCATTTGTCGATGGTACTCGTTCGCCAGGATTTACAGCACCAGTTATAATCGAATCTTCCAACTGCTCTTTAATTTGCAAGAAGATCGGTTTGCTTTCATCTAATTTAGGCTTCATCTCATCACCTTCATTGGTTAATTACTTATGTAACTAACCATATAACATAATAACTCACTCGTCAACCTTTTTTTAGCAAATATGTAACAAGTTTTTCTCGACATATTTTCAGCGCGCTATTTATCAACACTTTTGCTATTTTTTATACAATGATTGTTTTATAAACACACAAGCTATATGTTCGGGATAACTATGGAAAAGTTTATATGGAATGTGACTCATTACATAAAATAAGTACAAAAAAAGCTTGCAGAATGCCACCTTGGCTTTTTGCAAGCTTTACCATTTAATCTTCTCCTATTTTTTTATCTTCACTCTTTGGTAGTCTACCCGCTTTTTTAGTTGCTTCTCGTAACAGAAATTCTATATGACTATTTACACTGCGAAATTCATCTTTAGCCCAAACTTGCAATATTTCATACAACTTTGGATCCATCCGTAACGGAAAGCTTTTCTTTTTTGCCATAAAACCCCTCTTTTAATTACTGGTATAGGGATCCTGTGTTTATAACAGGTTGCGTGCCTTGATCAGCAACAATGGATACGAGTAAATTATTGGCCATGGCCACACGGCGCTCATCATCAAGTTCTACAGAGCCATCTTTCTCTAATTGCATAATGGCATCCTGCACCATCCCTACTGCTCCTTCCACAATTTGTTTTCTTGCTGCAATAATCGCACTTGCTTGTTGACGTTGGAGCATTGCTTGAGCAATTTCCGTAGAATAAGCCAGATGGGTTAACCGTGTTTCAATTACTTCTACACCTGCTACCTTCAAACGCTCTTGTAATTCAACTCTCAACTCATTCGATACCTCTTCCGCATTTCCACGAAGGGATAGTTCCGCGTCTGAAAAAGAGTCATAAGGATATTTGGTAGCTACCGCACGAATTGCCGTCTCGCTTTGAATTTCTACAAATTGTTCATACTGATCCACATCAAATACGGCTTTTGCACTATCAATGACTTTGAAAACAATAACCGCAGCAATCTCAATTGGATTTCCGTTAACATCATTAACCTTTAGGCGATTACTATTAAAGTTTCGTACACGTAGTGAAATCATTTTTCGAACAGAGAAAGGGACGGTTATCACAATTCCTTCCTTCCGAATACTTCCCATGTACTTCCCTAAAAACATGACAACTGCCGACTGGTTTGGCTGAATTAACGTAATTCCACTTCCTAAAGTAACAGCTACGATGACACAAAGAATTCCAATAATAAATTGTTGTTCTAAAAAGCTAAATACCGTACCCGCCAACAAACATGCAATAATTAAAACTCCCGCATACCCATTAAACGACCAAGCTGGTTTCTCCTTCATATGCCTACACCTACCTATCAATTTTATATTATAATGATATCACTTTTGTATATTTTTGTAAATAATTAACTAGCATATAAAGCATCATAAGGTTCTTTTTCGGGCTCGACCATATAGGTTGTCCCATCTGTACGAATTACTAGGTGCCCTAACGCTCCGGTTGAATATATGGAAGCTCCTACTTTATATAAATGATGAATCACCCTTTCAACTGGATGCCCATAACGGTTATTCGTATGGTACGTTAAAATAGCTATATTCGGCTGGATGGATTGCAAAAACGAGAGCGAAGAACTTGTTTTCGATCCATGATGTGCGACTTTTAATATCTCGACTGGCGCATCGACTTTTTTTCGAATATCTTTTTCTTGTTCCATTTCTACATCCCCCATAAATAAAAAATCAACTTGCTTATACGATACTTGCAAAACGATAGAAGATTGGTTATTCGACCTTGACGGTTGATACGTATTAAGTACTTGGATATTTAATAATGGATCAAGCTCTATTTCTTCATCCATTTTTGCAATTGATATAGGAATTTCCTGTTTTACAAGCTCCTGAATATATTTGGAATACCTTTTCGTTGTATGCAACTTACCGGAATCTAACATCTTTTTTATTTCCAATTGTTTCATTACGGTGACGAGCCCGCCAATATGATCTATGTCTGGATGTGTCGCTACTACTAAATCTAATTTTTTCACACCTTGCTGCTTTAAGTAATTGACTACCTTTTTTCCATATTTCGGGGGTCCGCCATCGATTAAAATATGTTTGTTACTCGGGGTTCGAATATATATACTGTCACCTTGACCAACATTAATGAAATGAACTTGCATATCCTTGGTAACATTATCACTATGTACAGGTTGAAAAGGTATAAAGGTGATAAGTATAGCAAGAATTATTATGGAAATATGCTGTCTTTTGTACATAAGAAACTGCACCCTTTGCATTTTGGAGTTTACTGTTTATTCTTTTGCAAACAAGGTGCATTTATGAACGATACAAACAGTCATTTTTTGGATGTACTCTAAAGTTATCCTTAGACTAGGTGTAAAGTGGAATTTGAACGGTTGTTTTCAGGTATAGACAAAATCATGAAGTGGGTCTTCCGTCGTGGCTCAGCTTAGACGATTTTTCATTAGAAAAGCAAAGACTTCCACCAACTCTTAATGGTTTTGCTTATACGATAAAATCTAAGTTGCTTTCCTATAGTCCTAAAAAAGCTACTGAACACTTATTCGTGCTCAGTAGCTTTTCATTGTAATTTTAAGCTTGTTTCACTACGATATTGTCGTTTATGACGTCGACTTGAACATGATTTACATTTTCATTTTCAAGTATTAGATCCGTTAACTGGTCTTCTACTTTGTCTTGAATTACTCTTCGTAGTGGACGTGCACCAAATCGTGCATCATATCCTACATCAACAAGCTTTTCTTTTGCTTCGTCCGTAATGGTAATTGAAATATTGTTTTCTTCAATGGTATCTTGTAGCTCTTGAAGCATTAAATCTACAATTTCTAATAGGTGTTCTTTTTCTAACTCATTGAAGCGGATAATCGCATCAAAACGGTTAAGAAATTCTGGTTTGAAATAGTCACTTAGTCTTTCCAACGTGGAGACAGAATCGTGCTTATCTTTATTAAAACCGACACTTATTGTTTTATCTCCAGTTCCCGCATTACTTGTCATAATAATGACAGTATCTTTAAAGCTCACTGTTCTACCTTGAGAATCTGTTAAGTGACCATCCTCCATGATTTGCAAGAACATATTTTGTACATCTGGGTGCGCCTTTTCAATTTCATCTAATAAAACGATGGAATACGGATTACGACGCACTTTTTCAGTTAATTGTCCGGCTTCTTCATGTCCTACATAACCAGGAGGTGACCCAATAATTTTAGATACAGCATGTTTCTCCATGTATTCACTCATGTCAAGTCGAATAAGCGCATCTCTTGTACCAAACAATTCTTCAGCTAGCACTTTTGTTAGTTCTGTTTTACCTACTCCAGTTGGTCCGACAAATAGGAACGAACCGATTGGGCGTTCTTTTGCTTTTAAACCAGCTCTACTACGGCGTATTGCTTTTGCTACTTTATTAACTGCTTCTTGTTGTCCAATAACTTTTTCGCCTAGATGTTTAGCAAGATTTTTCATCTTTTCTTGTTCATCTGCTTGTAGTTTCGTTACTGGAATACCCGTTTTTTCTTCGACGATTAACTCAATATCAGACACATCTACATCTATATCTTGCTCTTCCCCTTTTGCTTTTTCTAACTGTTTTTGCAACTGAATTTCTTGATAACGTAAGTGTGCTGCTCGTTCATAATCTTCACGCTCAGCCGCAGCTTCTTTTTCTTTTTTTATTTCTTCTAAACGATGATGAATAGACTCAGAATCTTTAGATGAATTATTTAAATTTAGTCTAGAACCAACTTCATCCATTAAATCAATTGCTTTATCTGGTAAATAGCGATCTTGGATATAGCGTTTAGACAAGTTTACACAAGCTACTATAACTTCATCAGAATAGCGTACTTCATGGAATTTTTCGTAACGATCTTTAATACCCTTTAATATTTGCACCGCTTCTTCCGGAGTTGGTTCTTCAACGATAATTGGTTGTAAACGACGTTCTAATGCTGCATCTTTTTCAATTTGACGATATTCTTTTAGCGTGGTTGCTCCAACTAGTTGAATCTCTCCTCTAGCAAGCGCTGGTTTCAAGATGTTCCCAGCATCCATTTGTGAGCTTTCTGCTGTTCCTGCACCGACTAGTAAATGAATTTCATCAACAAATAGAATTACATCTTGGCGTTGTTGCAACTCCTGAATTAATTGTTTCATTCGCTCTTCAAATTGTCCTCGTACGCCCGTATTGGCAACGAGTGATGCTACATCAAGCAAATAAATTTCTTTATTCAATAATTTGGTTGGGACATCCCCTTCTACTATCTTTGAAGCTAAACCTTCTGCAATAGCTGTTTTACCAACACCTGGTTCACCAATTAAAACAGGGTTGTTTTTATTTCTACGATTCAATGTTTCAATAACCCGCTTCACTTCATTGTCTCGCCCGATTACTGGGTCAATCTTTCCACCCCTTGCCTCATCAGTTAGATTTTTACCTAACTGTTCAAGCAAACCATTTCCTTGATTTCCTGCTTGTTGTCTTGTGCGTGTTCCCATTTTCGGTGAACCATTTCCTGATGCTGCAAATGACCCATAAGCATTGCTAAATGGGGATTGAGAAAAAAAGTTACTACCATTCATCATTTGACCTTGCATTTTACGGAAGCATTCATTGCATAGATGCATTTGCATATGTTGATCGTTTAATTGCATTGCTACATTAACTGTTGCTTCGTTTTGATTACAATTTTGACATAACATATAGGACTCCTCCTTTTATAATTTATCTATATAATCATCAATGTTTGACTTTGACTATCTTTGACCTTTCAAATATTATTATACTCTGACCTTATTTGACTTTCAAGAGGTTTGCTTCACTTTTTTAATTTTTTCTGTAAAACGATAGTTTAAGCTTGTTTTTAATGATTTACGCATGACTTTGACTTTGTTTGACCTTTCGACTATTATTATACTTTGACTTTATTTGACTTTCAAGGTCTTTGCTCACTTTCAAATGCATCATAACATCACAAGGTGAATGAATCTCTATTAGAAAACTTGACTATCATTCATTCTCTATGCAGATAAAATGACGTCCGTTTGGTCTATAATTTCTTTCTATAGTCCAAGAAAAGAGGAGAACCATTTATTTGGTCTCCTCACAAGATAGGTCTATTTATTTACCACCTTTTCTTTATTTCGTAATTCTACTCTCCTCGTCTTACCAGATGTTGTTTTTGGTAAATCATCCATAAATTCAATCTTTCTTGGATACTTATAGGGCCCCGTTATCGTTTTCACATGATTTTGTAATTCTTCTATTAGCTGATCACTCGGTTGGAAGCCTCCCCGAAGAACAATAAATGCTTTTACTACATTTCCTCTTATTTCATCAGGGCTTGCAACGACTGCACAGTCTTGTACGGCTGCATGCCTTATAAGCGCATCTTCCACTTCAAAAGGACCAATCGTATAGCCAGAGCTAATAATAATATCATCACTTCTTCCTTCAAACCAGAAAAAGCCATCCTGGTCCTTATAGGCACGATCCCCTGTTATATAATACGAACCTCGTTTAGCCATACTGGTACGCTCTGTATCCTTATAATATTCAGAAAACAAAGCTGGGCTATCTAAACGCACTGCAATATCTCCGACTTCATTTGGACCTAGTGGAACACCATTTTCATCAATTACCTCTACATTATTGCCTGGAGTTGGCTTTCCCATTGATCCCGGTCGCACCTGCATATCCTTTGTAAACCCGAGCAATAATGTGTTCTCCGTTTGCCCATATCCATCTCGTACAGTAATATTAAAATGATGCTTAAATATGTCTATTACTTCAACGTTTAGTGGCTCGCCTGCTGATACAGCGCTATGAAGGGACGTTAGCTTATAGTGTGGAAGGCTATCAACTTTCGCCATCATACGATATTCTGTCGGCGTACTGCATATTATGTTTATTTCATAATCATCTATTAATTGTAAATGTTTTTCAGCGTTAAATTTTCCGGTGTAAAAAAAGCCTGTTGCACCTGTTCCGAGAACGGATAAAAATGGGCTCCACACCCATTTTTGCCAACCAGGTCCTGCTGTCCCCCATACACGATCTCCATCTTGGATAGCAAGCCAATTATATGCAGCTGCCTTTAAATGAGCGTACCCCCAAGCATGGCTATGGACAACCCCTTTTGGATTCCCAGTTGTACCTGATGTGTATGGTAAAAAAGCGGTATCTTCTCTACTTGTGTCAACAACTTCTAATTGCTCACTGACTTGTTTCTTTTCTTCATCCAAAAATACCCATCCATCTACCGCTGCACCAATAACAAATTTATGTAACTGATCATATTCACGTATTCCTTCGAATTGGTTTGCGAAACGATGCAAACTAACGACACCACTTACTTCTCCGTGTGATACACGATATTGAAGATCTTTCGTTTTTAACATTTCAGAGCTAGGAATAATAATGATTCCTGTTTTTAATGCAGCTAAATATACTTCATATGCTTCAAAAGAGCGATTGACCATAATTAAAATTTTGTCACCCTTTTTTAAGCCAGCTTTTAAGAAAACGTTACCAATTTGGTTAGCTTGCTTTACTAGCTCCTTATATGTAAGCTGGTCGGTTTCTCCAAATTCATTCTCCTTTATCAGTGCTAGTTTATTCTTGCAGTTTGCATGACGCTCTATCTCCATGGCAATATTATATGCTTTAGGCGGAATAAGTGCTTCTCTTTTCATATTATCAACTCCTCGTTTAAGTACTTTTTCTAATCATATCAAATATTAGGAAAATTTTAAATAAAAATGTACACGTGACTTTAGTTTCAAAATGATTGGCTTCATTCTTGAGCATAAACTTTCATTTTGCTTGCCAAATGCTATATCTCCCGTCATTAAGCATGCCCCTTCCGTTTTTGCAAGCATGATGGTTTCAAACAATGGAAGAGGACCTTCAATTTTCCTTCTGTTGAAAGCCCTCTCTTACTGCACAACTATAAGCCGTATATAGCTTCAGGGAGTTTATTTCTTAACACCAGATCATCAAGACTTTTAAATGAGTAGCCCTGTTTTTGTAACGCACGAATCATTTTTTCAAGCGCTTTTGCATTATCGGAGGAAACGGTGTGTAATAAAATGATCGCGCCTGGATGAATTTGCTCTTTTACTTGATCAAATGCATATTTCCACCCTTTTTGCTTATCTGTTTCCCAATCTTTAAAAGCAAGCGACCAAAAGATGTGAATATAACCCAATTCATTCGCCCAATTTAATGTATCTTCATTAAACATTCCTCTTGGCGGGCGTAAATATTTCATATCTTTTTGATCGGATATAGCTGCGACTGCTTCCTCTAGGGATTCTAATTCTTTTTTTATATTTTCTTTATTCATAACCGTAAAGTCAGGATGATGATACGAGTGGTTACCGACAATATGCCCTTCCCTTACCATACGTTTTACTAATTTAGGTTCTTCTTTTACGTAGTGCCCTGTAACAAAAAAAGTTGCTGGAACTTGGTGCTTTTTTAATACATCTAAAATATCAGCTGTATAACCTTGTTCATAGCCGTTATCAAATGTTACGTATACATTTTTTTCTCCAGATGAATCTGCATAATACGCATTGTATTTTTCAAGCAGGCTTGCATATTTTCCAATATCCGGGATTTTATGCGCTTCGTTTTTACTGTACCCCCATCCATAGCCAGACGCTAAAGATGAAAGTGGCGTACATAAGGAAGCCAATATAACTAAAACGGCACATATAGAAAATCTTTTTCTCATGGATGATCACCTTTTTTGATCTTACTATGCACATTTTCAGCCTATTTATTCTTATCTATTATCACAAACAATAATAGAAGCAACACTAAAACGAACACCCCATAGGATAAAAAGCTTCCTACGGGGTGTCATGTCATAGTGATTTTAATTTCAAACAGTATTTTTATTTAGGCTTGTTTACAAAATAATTGCAGCTACCCAACCAAAGATAAATAGGGGTATATTATAGTGTATAAAAGTCGGTACCACCGTGTCCCAAATATGGTGATGTCTGCCGTCAGCATTTAATCCTGAAGTTGGACCTAATGTACTATCTGAAGCTGGCGACCCTGCATCACCTAATGCACCTGCCGTTCCAATTAATGCAGCTGTAGCTAATGGGGAAAAGCCTGCAGCTAAGCAAATTGGAACATACAATGCCGCTAAGATAGGAATGGTTCCAAAAGAAGAACCGATCCCAATCGTAACGATTAGACCTACTAGTAACAAAATAAAAGCAATAAGCGCCTTATTTTGATTTAAAAATCCAGAAGATACTTCTACAAGCGCTTCTACGGAACCTGTTTCTGTCAATACTTTTCCAAAACCTGAGGCCACAAGCATGACAAAAGCAATTGTTCCCATCATGCCGATACCTTCACTGACAACTTGATCTGCTTTATGAAACGGAATAACAAAAAATAAAAACATGAGCACAAGCCCCGTAAGAGCTCCTATAATGAGGTTGCTTGTTATAATTTGCGCTGTTAAAGCACCAGCAACTGCTATAAGTGTAAATACATGTTGTTTGTTGAATGTTACTGCCTTTGTTTCTTCCTTTGATGTCTTTTCTTTTAGTTCATCATTGACTACACGATCTTTACGGTACGTAATAAAAATAGCGATCAGCAAACCTACAATCATCCCTGAACCTGGAATAAGCATCGCCAACACTGTTTCGTTCACTGTGATGCTCGCACCATTTTGCTTCATACTTTCCACAATCGTTTCATGAAAAATGAGACCAAATCCTGCGGGAATTAGAATATAGGGAGCTTTTAGCCCAAACGTTAATGCCGTCGCCACTGCACGCCGATCTAAACGCATTTTATCAAATAGTGGCAATAAAGGTGGAATAAGTATTGGAATAAATGCAATGTGAACAGGAATGACATTTTGTGATAGTGATGCTACAGCTGCTATTACGAGTAAAAGCATCGTCTTTTTACCTGATAATACTCGAATAAGATAAGTTACTAGTAATGATGTAATACCTGTATAGCTAATTGTTACAGCAAAAGCACCCAATAATATATAACTTAACGCAGTATTGGCACCACCACCCATTCCACTAACTAACAGTTCAACAGCTTCTTTTATGTTTAGCCCAGACATCAAACCAGCACTAATCGCAGCTGCAATAATAGCGATAATGACATTTACACGTAACAAACTTAATATGGTTAATATGAGAACAGATATAAGGACGACCCATTCCATTTTATTTCTTCCCCACTTTCACATCTCTTTAGTACTTCATTATGATAAAGTAATAAAGAGAAAAAATCAACCCCTTCTTACATTTTCAGTATTTTACAATTTATTATACGCTCATGGTAAAGGAAATATGATTTTCAAACGTTTACTTCCTTAGAGAAAAACTATCACACAATACTTGCTTACAAGCCAAGATATTCTAATTAGAAAATGGAAAGCGAATCCTTCCATTCGTTATAGAGCAAATGTAAAAAAAGCCATCGCTAGGGCGATAGCTTTTTTTGTTTTAAACATTATTTTAATTTATAAGAGAAAGAGACATGATCTTGAATGGGAATCCAGGCTCCAATTCCTTGTTTCGTCACGTTTTTGACAGCTATGGATTTATCAGATCCCTTTAACTTTACATATACTTCCCCAAATGTAACTTGTCCTTTTTCATTTACTGCTGGTGCATACGATTGGAGAACGGCAAGTTTATCACTGGGCACTTTATACGTATTATCTTTTTTTGTGTTTTTTCCAATCACTGTCTGATACGAAAGTGGCAGTTCCGTTTTTTCTTTTGCTGTGAGCAACATCATTTTTTTCACATCGGACGGTTTGCTAATTTTATTCGTCAATGCTCCTTTGATTTCTTTTTGTTCTTGTTGTATATAGTTTATTTCTTGAGGCTCTGACCCACTCGTATTATTCAACTCATTTTTATTTACTTGCTGGTATTCCCAATTAATCGTTGTTTCCAGCGATTCATAATTTAATGGCCAACGTCCTAAATAAACCATTCCTCGATAACCAAAAGCAATTGGAGATGGGTTTAAAGTTGTTTCATTTAACATTTTAATTAACACTGGATTTTCAATTTGAATATCTAAACTATCTGTTAATTCTTTCGTTAATTCACTTGGCTCAATTACTTCCTCATCCTCTGTAGAATTAGGAAAAGTATTATCTTTTGAAATATTTAGTACATGACTAGGGATTTTAAAAGACTCTTTCTTTTCTTTAGCTAGTATTTGACTTGGTTCGAGCGCCATAACTATGAAAGAAACAAAAAGAATCAAGAAAATGGAATGCTTCCGTCTGTTCATATGTCAAACCCTTTCTTTTTCCTTAGCTTTTTCTGACATATGAATTTTATACCTACGTGAACAAATCATCTGCTAAGTTCAATAATTTCTATTCTCTCTACAATTTCAATACTGTCCTCCACAGAACGCACCATAGAGCAGTTATTACGGGCTACATGTAAGCTTTTGTACAATTTTTCTGCATCTAAATGGCTACCTTTAATAATAAAAGTAAGCGCTATTTTCTCGATGCGGTTTGCTTCATCTTTATTTCTTTCGACAGTAGCATTAATTTGCATGTCATGAACGTCTGTGCGCTGCTTTTGAAGGATTTGACGAAAGACTGAACCACTGCAACTAGCGATCGAAGCAACCATTAGTTGATACGGGCGAAAACCAAATTCCTCATCTCCAGAAATATCTAACTGCCCAAAGTCTAATTCAGTTCTAAAACCATGTTCTTTTAAATGTAATTTCATAAACTTCCCTCCTATTTTTTATTATACTTCTCCTTTTTATCATAAACGATATGGCCAATTTATTCACAATAATTGACCTTTTCCTCTATTCCTAGTAAATTATTGCTAGGTTTATCCAATTATAAGGATCGAATCAACCGTTTGATTGGGCAAATAGCTGTTTACCACCTTGTCGTTTTAGAAAGCTACAACCTTTATAAAAACATATACACACAATCAAATTTCATCCAAAAATACGTCATCAGTGAAGATTTCTGTTTCATGCTCAAGCATCCTAAAGAGTTGCCAAGTCAACAAACAACAGAGAAACACTCAGAAGGGAAGAGTCCATCATGCAACTGACCAAATATCGTTTATGGATATTAATTGCGCTTGTATTCATATCCGGTTTCTCACAAGGAATGTTATTACCATTAATTTCTATTATTCTTGAACAAAATGGCGTAGCCTCTTCCATTAACGGTTTACATGCAACAGGGTTATATATTGGCGTTTTAATCGCTTCTCCATTTATGGAAAAGCCCATGCGAAAATTTGGTTTTAAACCAATGATTTTTGTCGGCGGTTTGCTCGTCATTCTTTCTTTGGCTATATTTCCAGTATGGGAGTCTTTATGGTTTTGGTTTATATTGCGACTTATTATAGGAATTGGTGACCAGATGTTGCACTTTGGCACACAAACATGGATAACCGCAACAGCTACAGCGGAAACAAGAGGAAGAAGTATTGCTCTTTATGGTTTATCATTTGGAGCAGGTTTTGCTATAGGTCCATTAATGACAAGACTTTTATCCATTCACCAATCGGTGCCTTTTCTAGCTTCTGCAGCTTTGAGCTTCACCGTCTGGCTATTATTGTTTTTCCTTCGTAATCAATGGCCTGAACAATCTGTAGATCCAGTTTATCCGACAAGTTCAATACAACGCTTTAAACAAACCTTTAAAATAGCCTGGATTGCAATGTTACCTGGTTTTGGATATGGTTTCTTAGAGGCATCTTTACATAGCATTTTCCCTATCTATGGCCTCCGCATTGGCCATGAAGTTAACACACTTTCACTTATTATTCCTTGCTTTGCTGCAGGGAGCTTAATTACCCAATTTCCATTAGGTGCATTAAGCGATAAATTTGGTAGAAGATCGGTACTAATAACTGTATTATCACTCGGTTCGCTATGTTTCCTGTTTACTGCCGTTCTAGAGTCTTCTATCCTTGCTTTATTTATCTTGTTCACTTTAGCAGGAATGTGTGTAGGTTCTTTGTTTTCCTTAGGTATCTCTTATATGACAGATTTACTCCCCGGAAACTTACTACCAGCTGGAAATTTAATGGTTGGCATCATGTTTAGTATTGGTAGCATTAGCGGACCTTTTATTGGTGGCTATTTTATTGACGTTTTTGAACGCGTTTCATTCTTTTATTTTATAAGCTTTATCTTAATTGTGATTACTGTAGCTATGTTAGTACAGAAGAACACCCAACACGAAACAAATCGAGTGGGGACGTAAAAAGGAAATTATTAGAACTTATTGAGCGAGTTTAGCGCTATGACGAGCGAATTTTTGACGAGAGGGAGCGGCTTTCTTTATTTCCTATAGCGCGCAAAAAGTCAGCCCAGATGTTACATTTGGACTGACTTTTTTAGGGACAAGAGAACCCTCTCCGCGTAACGCTGTTATTGCTGAAAAAACTTCTCAGCATCAACTGAAAAATCAGGAAGCACTGATGATGTCACAATACCCTTTTCACGGACAATGTCTTTCTGTTCGTATTTCGCTTTTTCATTTAAGGCATATACCATGATTGTGTTGAGCAGGGGGTTCACAATCCAATATTCTTTGACCCCATACTGCATATATAAATTCAATTTGGTAATAAGGTCATGCGCCTGATTGGATGGGCTAATTATTTCAATAATCATTGTAGGAGCACCTGTATATTGTTGATCATCCAAGCCACTTTTGTCACAGATGACAGACAAATCAGGGATAACCACTTTATCTCCAGGAATATTTTCATTACTTAGTTTCACATCAAACGGCGCCGAAAAAACCTCACAATCACCGCTTTCTAATAGGTTATATAATTGCGCGGCTAATCGCATAGATAGCCGTTGATGAACGGTGGAGGGTGGGGGCAACATGTAAACGACGCCATCAATATATTCCAGAAGCTGATCGGTCTGCTGCCGCATTTGGTAAAACTTTTTTAAGGAGACAAGTTCTCCATTTGGTAAACTCATTTTACTCACACCCCTTTTTTTTAATTGTATAGTATTATCTGTCATTTGAAAAGTTACACCAAACTTGAGGAAGTGTCGGTATCACGTTGTAATGTTCATACACATGTTAAGCAAACCTTAGGTACAGTTACTGTGATAGAATAAACTTTTACTCCTAGAGCAGAAAAACTACAGCTTTCCCCATAGTACTTGGCAAAAGCTGTAGTTTTTCTTTTCTTATACGATAAACCTTTGTACGTTATAGTAGAACAAAAAAGGAATTAAACTGCTTCCTGCACGACATATTTACTGAAGCGTGCTTCTAAACGTTCTTGGATAAAAGCAATAACGATACATAGCGGCCAATAAATGAGCGCTACGAGAATATACATCGTCATGGCATCAAATTCTCTACCTGCAACAATTTGCGTTTTTTGGAACAGCTCTGGGACCGTAATTACCGCGGCTAACGAAGTAGCTTTGACTAAATCCATAAATACATTTGTTAATGGTGGAATAGCAATTCTAGTCGCTTGTGGCAAGATAACTTTTCGCAACGTCTGCCAATAAGTTAAATTTAATGCTTTTGCTGATTCCCATTGTCCTTTATCTACACTATTCAACGAGGCACGATCAATTTCAGCAATATACGCAGCACTATTTAAACCAAACCCTAAGCAAGCTGCCATGAATGCTGTCAATTTAATCCCAATAACCGGAAGTCCAAAATACAGAATGAACAAAAAAACAAGGATTGGCGTCCCCCGCATAAACGATATGTATAATCTAGCAGGTAAGCGCAAGAAAAAATAAGTTGAATTTCGCGCTAAAGCAAGCAATAGCCCTAAAACAAGACCCAATAGCATACCAATAACCGAGACAAGTAAAGTCATTGGCAGTCCGCTCAATACAAACGGAAGATTATCGATCGCTAACTGAACATCAAATATGTCACTAAATTGGAATGTTTGCACCATTCATCTCCCTTTCTGTCACATGTATGGGAAAAGCTATCACTCGTATGCAAGTATTTGTCTGCAAAAGCTCGCCTATTTTGCAACAAAGCCATCCAAATACTGAGGATGGCTTTCAAAATGGCTGCTAAACCGGTTATTCTGGGTGTAAAGCGCTGTAAGACTCCCATTAGTATAGGAAAAATAAGTTGAACCATTCTAAGCGGGAGGTAACAACACCTCCATGCCCTTTTTTATAAAAGGCTGAAGTCATAACCCTGATCGATTAATAATTAGTGCTCATGGAAGAAAATCGACAACTGATTAAAAATTCACTTATATGAATTATAAATCTAATCCTTCAATTTCTTGTATATTACCCTCAGGTTTTTGAGAAGCATCTTCTTGATAGAATTTCTTAGCTAACTTTGATAACGTCCCATCTTCTCTCATTGCAGCTAAAGCATCATTTATTTTTTCAGTAAGCTTGTCTGCATCTTTGGCGATTACTACAGCTTGTTCTGTTGGGTGAAACTTTAAATCTGGATGAAGATGAATATCAAACTCTGGAAATCCTGCAACACCAAATTTTGATAAATAATAATCGTTTACGATGACATCTGATCTACCGTTGTGAACATCACGTAAATAAGCCTCATTCGGAGCATTTCCGTACGTTTTTACTTCTGCGCCAAAATGTTCGGCAATTTGACTATATATAGTAGTGGCTCCACCACCAGCTATTTTCCCCTTTAAATCTTCCAGCGATTCAATTCCAGAATTATCTTCTTTTCGCACTACCATGGTAGTATAAGAATATTTGTAAGGCTCACTAAAGTTAAAGGACTCTTTTCGCTTGTCCGTTGCTTCAATATCATTTGCTGCAACATCAATTCTACCACTTTTAATAGCTGGTAACATGCTATCAATTCCCATAATTTCAAACGAAATATCCACTTCTAAACGTTTAGCAACTTCGCGCATTACTTCTACATCATATCCCGTCAATTGATCCTCACTTTCTTCTTCCCCATCATAATAGGAGGCTGCTATTAGGGTGCCGGACGTTCCAACAACTAGCTCTCCTTTTTCTTTTACCTCTTGCCATCTCTTATCTGTTTCACTATTTTTATCCTCGCTGTTTGAATCACCTGTACTGTTAGAGCAAGCAGTAATAAACACTATTGAAGCAATTAAAATCAAGGATATCTTTATATATTTCATCATGACTCCTCCATCTGTTGTATTTATAAGTACATATCGGATTGTAACAGAATATACACATAAATTAAAGAAAAAAAAACAACTTGTTACCCTTTCACTCTAATTGTTAGAGAAACCTAAGTTCACACATTCCAATTTATATATATGTTTAAATGAAAATCTTTTTTCGAAACCAATAGCTAACAGACACATCTTTTACAAAATTATTAATTGATAATATTTATCAATTAATAAATCAAGTGCCATTTATTTTATTGTTTTTTCTGAAAAAGTGCTATTATTGTTACATTAGGCTAATTTTTAATGCAAAAAAGCAAATTCAAGTACAGTTTCATGGTAAAATAAACATATACAGCCTTGACATTCTCACCTATTATGATAATATAATAATAAATATTATATAATAATAATTATAGAAAAGATGCATTGATTTAGGTTGGGGGATTTTAGCCATGTATTCTGTGTGTCTTCTCGCCCGTCGCTAAAAAACCGTAAACTTTTTAACAATAAGTAACGATAGGAGAGGCCGGTCATGTTAACCGAAACAAAGATAACGAAAAAAATATCTGAACATAAAGAGCTAATTGCAGCTCTATTTAGTGGGTTACTTATTGCAATTGCTTGGACATTCGAAAATCATCTGTCTGACGCTTTATGGGTTACCCTTCATCTCGTCGCATTTGTAATCGGAGGGTATGCCAAAGCAAAAGAAGGAATTACAGAAACCATACGTAATAAAGACTTAAATGTAGAAATGTTAATGATATTCGCCGCGATTGGTGCTGCTGCAATTGGTTATTGGACAGAAGGTGCCATTCTAATCTTTATTTTTGCTTTATCAGGTGCGCTTGAAACGTATACGATGAATAAAAGTAACAAAGAAATATCTTCGCTTATGAAATTACAACCTGAAGAAGCATTACGAATGAATGGCGATCAAAAAGAAATGGTTGCTGTTTCGTCTTTACAAATAGGTGACATGATCTATGTACGTGCCGGAGAACGAATCCCTGCAGATGGTATCATTTCCCGTGGAGCAACATCCATAGATGAAAGTGCCATTACCGGAGAATCTATTCCGATTCGTAAAACAGAAAATGAAGAAGTTTTTGCAGGAACAGTTGCTTTGGATGGTTCGATATATATCGAAATTACGAAAGCAGCAAATCAAACGCTATTTCAAAAAATCATCCAAATGATTCAATCCGCACAAGATGAGAAATCTCCTTCCCAGTTATTTATTGAAAAGTTTGAAGGAGCGTACGTGAAAATCGTATTAATTGTCGTCGTCTTGATGATGTTCATTCCTCATCTTTTGTTTGACTGGACACTCCAGGAAAGTATTTATCGAGCTATGATCTTACTCGTTGTTGCTTCCCCATGTGCCCTTGTAGCCTCCATTATGCCTGCTACCTTATCTGCCATATCTAAAAGTGCAAGAGCAGGGGTGCTGTTTAAAGGTGGTGTCCACATTGAAAACATGGGACATATTCAAGCCATTGCATTTGATAAGACAGGTACATTAACAAAAGGGAAACCGGAAGTGACTGATTTTCATGTACATCCCGATCATAAGCAAAAGGATGTGTTACCGATTGCAATGGCTATGGAGCAAGATTCAACACACCCACTCGCCCACGCTATCGTTACATTTGGCAAGCAACAACAAATAGGTACTTCATTACAAGAGATTCAAGTTTCTACGCTTACAGGAAACGGTATTTCAGCTGTAATTGAGGATGAAACTTGGGAGATTGGCAAGCCTGATTATATTGGTTATGAAGCGGATTTTGAGGATATTAAGAAGCAACTTGCTGCTGAGGGGAAAACAATCGTCTATGTAAAAAAAGGACAGCAGATTGTAGCTTTATTTGCACTGAAAGATACGGTAAGAGAAGACAGCATACAAGCTATTAAACTATTAAAACAACATAAAATCCACACCGTTATGCTTACGGGAGATCATGACCTTACTGCGAAAGCCATTGCAGAAGAAGCTGGTATTGATGAATATGTAGCAAATTGTTTACCACATGAGAAAGTGGAAGAAATAAAAAAACTGAAGGGAAAATATCAACATGTTTGCATGGTTGGTGACGGAATTAACGATGGCCCAGCATTAGCTACAGCAAATATTGGCATTGCAATGGGAGAAGGAACAGATGTAGCGTTAGAAACTGCAGATGTCGTGCTTATGAAAAACAACCTTAGCAAAATAACCAACGCGATTCACACGTCTCAAAAAATGAATCGCGTCGTAAAACAAAATATATTTTTCTCCCTTGCAGTTATCACTATACTCATTGCGTCTAATTTCTTACAAATCCTCGATATGCCATTAGGAGTAATAGGTCATGAGGGTAGTACCATTTTAGTTATTTTAAATGGGTTACGGTTATTAAAATAATAGGTTTACTCCACTTATCAAGACCGATAAAGCCTTAGGGGGTTACAAATTTCCCTAAGGCCTATTAAAATATAATTGCTTTCTATATGCAAAGATCATTGACAAAGTTTGTGAAAATGCCTTGTCTAATCCTAGATTATTTTACATGTTTGTTTTTTCGAATGACAGCATTTATTAGACCGCCAGTTAGGATAATGATCCCTGATAAATAAAACCAAATCATGAGTGCAATGACAGTTCCAAGACTGCCATATGTTGCTGAATAATTACCGATATTACTCACATAGTAAGAAAAACCTAATGAAACTAGTTGCCATGCTACTGTAGCAAACAAAGCTCCTGGCACTGCATTCTTTAAATAGATTCGTTTGTTCGGCGCAAGCTTATATAATGAAAGAAAGACAATAAAGAAAACGACAGACGAAACAACCCAACGCAATGCTTCCCATACATGAATAAAACCTTCTGATAAACCGATAAATGAAAATAAATAAGAACCAACTAATTTACCAAATATAGGTAGTAATAATGCGATAATTATAATCCCTATCATCGCTATCGTCAGTATAATAGCAATGAGTCTTGAAACAATAAACGAACGGTTTTCATCTACTTCATACGCATAGTTAAAGCCTCGCATTAAGGCGTTTACACCATTAGAAGATGCCCAAAGTGTGGCAATTATACCAAAAGAAAGCAATCCACCGTTTTGTTGATTAATTAAATTCGTAACATTAGTTGAAATCAACTCCACAATCTGAGGTGGAGCATACGAAGAAATAATATCTAATACAGCTAATTCATCCATCGGTAAATAACCAACAAGCGTCACTAAAAATAATAGAAATGGAAACAGTGACAACAAAAAGAAATAAGCTAACTGTGCAGCCAATCCAAACAAGTCTATCTTTATCATTCGTTGATATAGCTGCTTTCCAAAAGAAAGTACTTTATTTACCATTACTCGACTCCCAAACTTGTTCCCTCATGCTTAGATATGTGTTTTAAGCATAGGTTATTATACAAGGTCAGATCATTGGTTCATCATTATGAAGTATGACTTGTCCATCATACTCTATTCTATTCGGTCCGATTTCCCTTTATTCGTTACTTTTTCAAGTGTTGTTTCCGCTTGGTTCAAAGCATTAATGGTATTCTCAGCACCTTTTGCAAATGCTTGATTTAATTTATCAAAATTAGTCCGCACGGAGTGGATCGTCTCAGACGGATTTTTTAACATGTAGCTTGCACCAGATTTTGCCGATGCAAGTTTTTCTTTTGCATAAACTCTTGTTTCTTTATCTAAAAGACTAATTAATCCACCTGCTGTCGCCCCTAGTACGACTCCTGTAACTAATTTTCTTTTTCCCATCATGTACACTCCTTATTGTATCGCATGTTTTTGTTTTAAATATTGTAAGAGTTGATAACACCCTTCAGTTACCAATTCATATGTATATGAAAAATTACCTGTAAAATAAGGGTCAGGCACATTCTCTTCTTTCTTATGCTTCACAAAATCCATTAATTTTGCTATTCGTATTTTATCGTTCTCTCCAAACATCCGTAATAAATCTTGTTTATTTTCCTCGTCCATAGCAATGAAATAATCCGCTTTACCTTTATCTTTAGGCGTTATTTGTTGGGCAACTAATCCGTCCGTTGGAATCTCATACTTTTTTAAAATCGCTATCGTTTCTTTATGAGGTGGTTTGCCAATATGCCATGCGCCAGTTCCGGCAGATTCCACCTCAATTCGGTCTGTTAACCCTTCTTTTTGTATTAAATTAGCAAAAATAGCTTCAGCCATTGGCGAGCGGCAAATATTACCAAGGCAAACAAACATGACCCGTATCATTACATCCCCCACTTTCCGCTAATTGTTCCCTTCTATTATAAGCAACTTCTCTCCTAACAGCAAAAGTTTCCATCTCTATATAGTTGTAAGTTTCAGCATACTTTTTATCCTAGTCTCATCCAATATTACAAAGTGAAGCAAACAAAATTTTGCGGTGCATATTTTAAGTTTTTCACACGTATCCAATCTATTCATGATGCTATCTCGTAACCACTGTGAAAAAGCAATCGTTAAATAATATCGTCACCATCTCACTGGATGTTGACGTGCAATTGATTGTGTCAACGCTTACTTGAATATCTCTACTACTTCTAAAAAACACTTAAATCCCATTTGGTTGCAATATGCTTTAATAATTTTATGCCTGCAATACTATTTCCCTTGTCATCCAACGCAGGACCATATACACCGATGCCACACCCTTCAATAAAAGGCAATGTTTCTTTTCTAACTCTCGGGGGAGCTGTAGCAATAATCCCTCCTGAAACCCCACTTTTTGCTGGTATACCAACATAGGCAGCAAATTTCCCTGAAGCGTCATACATTCCACAAGTTAACATGAGCGCTTTTGCTAGACGAACAACATTTCTAGGAATGATTTCTTCGGCTGTCTGAGGATCTATCCCATCATTAGCTAAAACTAAACCAAGTTTGGCCAAATCTTCTGTTGTCACTTCTATAGAACATTGCTTAAAATACGTATCAAGCGTCAACTCTAACGCAGACTCCAAATAACCTAACTCGATGAGATAATAACCAATAGCTCGATTTCTTACAGATGTTTCTCGTTCGGATACATAGACGTCTTCATTTATGCACGGTCTGTAACCGAGAATTTTCGTAAACAACTGAAATATCGGTTCTAATTTTTCTTCTGAACTTTTTCCATTTAATAATGATGTTACTGTAATTGCTCCCGCATTAATAAATGGATTAAATGGTTTCTTTAATTTACGCATCTCTAGATGCATGATAGAATTAAACGCCTCTCCTGTCGGTTCCACATCCACTCGATCGAGCACATAAGATACTCCCCTTTCCATACAAGCTACTATAAAACTAAATATTTTGGAAATGCTTTGAATGGTAAATGGAGTGTCAACATCTCCTGATTGAATATTCATCCCGTCTTTGCCAATGATAGTAATTCCTAAAAGGTTTGGATCAGCTTTTTTTAATACTGGAATATAAGAAGCAACTTTCCCTTCTTTTGTCTCTTTCTTGTAAAATTGCACCCAGTCATCTACATAGGATTGCAACCACTCTTTCGTAATTTCTGTATTCCAATTTGCCGTACCTTGCACCATGTTATCACCTCTACTATAGTATGTTTCGAAAAATAAATTTGAAACGTGAAACCGTGAGCGTTATGTAACATAACTCCCACGGTTAGACTACAAGCACTACTTCTAACTTTATTCCGCTGATAACAGTTGATTTTCTTCTTTTTCTTTATCTTGCCCTAAAGCATTTATTTCTAGTTGCTTTTTAATTATTTCTTCTATATGTGTCGCTAACTCGTTACTCTTCATCTCCATATATTTATCAGGAGTAATAGCATCTTTGATCGTAAGACGCACAGATGACGGAGAAACTTTTCCATCCTGTTCCTCTAACATATGATATGTTCCGTCTATCACAACAGGTACAATCGGTACGTTCGCTTTTATTGCTAAACGAAAGCTGCCAGGTTTAAAGGAATGAAGTTGTCTCCCCCTGCTTCTGGTCCCCTCAGGAAAAATAACGATAGAGTGCCCTTCTTTCAAATACTCAATCCCTTGACCGATAGCACGAACCGATTGTCGACGATCTTTACGATCCATAAACACACAATGAATTAGCTCCATCCAAGAGGAAATAATGGGTAGTTTTTTAATCTCTTTTTTTGCTATAAATCCAACTGGCTTCCCTAAATAACCGAGTAACACTAATATATCAAACAACCCTTGATGATTAGAAACAAATAGTGCTGGGCCTTCCGGAAGTTTTTCTTGCCCTTCTACTTTTATAGTGCTCCCAGTTCGTTGAAACACCTTCTTCGAGACAAGACTTGGTTGAATGAAAATTTCTTCTTTAGTTAGTTCATGTTGTAATCTCTTCGCTCTCTGCAATTTAAAAAATGTTCCGAGTACTAAAATGCTAGCATAGAGGTATATTCCTACCGTACGAATCATTTAAAGTAGCTCCTTTCACCACAAGCTATTATACCGCTGGATTGCTATAACAGCAAGATAAAGTCGACTTCACATGTGCCAGTTTTTATGAAAATCAATTTTACTTCACCAATGCCCCACTTCCTTAAAGCTTTAAGACACGTCTTGGTTTTTCATGTGAATGAAATTATGACGATAAATCAATTCCCTTAATCAAAAATCACCACCTCCCTTTACTTATACCGGAGATGGCTACAATTTAGCGCACAGCGTTTATTTTTTATCTCTAAATATATACATGATTGTTAGCATGCCACTTAGCATTATAGGAAAGCCAAAAATAATAAAATATATGTTTCTTGGTATTTCAAAGACAGACGTTAAATAATTAAATGTAAAAAAATAAAGTACTAAAACGATTATTTTTATTGACGATTTCATTATGTTCCCTCATTTAAACACATTAATGCTGTTATTTGTTTGTTTTGGTAAACATGCAAGATGCTTAACCGCACTATCTCAAACTATTAAAAAAGTTAAATGTAGCCTGCTGTTTTAGTATTTCGTAAATATATACGAAACGTCACCTCGTGTTAATATTCTTCTTTTATGTAAATCATTAACTTTAAAAGGATCGTTATTATTGCAACACCAATTATGATTAAATACATCCACGTCTGTAGTTCAAAAAATATCATGGTTATTAAAATACATAACATGATAGAGGAGGAAAATATTGAGTTCAAAAAGAATTTCTTCACACGTAACACATTTATTTCCTCCTTATTCCTCATCTGGTTTGGGTTGCGTCATTAAGAAAATACAAGCAGCTACTAGACTTCCAACTATACTTTCGAACCAATTGAAATCCAACGAAACTTCATAATAGAAAACGTACCAATAACGAATACACTAACCGTTATCATCTTTCTCGTAAAAATGCTATCACCTCGCCTTTTTCCTTATTATACCAATTTAATAGTAGGTTTAACATGATAAAATCACAACTATTCTTATTGGAAAAGTTTAACAAGGTATGGGTGCATACACACTTTGTATGTAATAAGCTTGTCTTATCTACTAAGGATGCCCTTTTCTTCCGGACATCAGCTTGGGCAACCTTTCTCATTATAGCAGTGGAGAGCTCTTTTATCGCTCACTCTTAGCGCGAGCATTCGAATAAAAATACGAAGACACCTCGAAGTTGCTTGTCGTGTTTTGCTGTCGTAGATTTCCTCGTTCTATTGAAGAGGCACATCAGCAAAACCACGCAGAAAAAAGCTTGTAGGAAACGAGTTGTTTCTCTACAAGCTAAACATATAAAGAATGATATATTATTTATCAATAAACTGTTGTGTCCAATGGTTGCCTTGCTCTACATAACCAACACCGATATGTGTAAACTTAGCATTCATAATATTTTCACGGTGTCCTTGGCTATTCATCCAAGCATTGACTACTTCTTGCGGGCTACGCTGCCCTTTTGCAATGTTTTCTCCTGCTGTGGAATAGCTAACCCCAAATTGTTTCATCATATCAAATGGAGAGCCGTATGTTGGGCTATTATGAGCAAAATATCCACTTGCTGCCATATCTTTAGACTTTGCACGTGCCACTTTGCTAAGCTCTGTATCTATTTTTAGTGCAGGTAAACCTTGTTTTGCTCTTTCTTGATTCGTTAAATCAACAACTTCCTGCTCAAATTGACTTAACTCGCTTTTATCTGCTTGAGAAGGCTCTTGCTGCTCTTTCTCTTGCGCTTGTTGATTACTTGGTTTTTCTTGTTGTACAGGTTTTTGTTGTGCGGGCTTCTCTGCAGGTTGTTCTGCAGGTGTTTGTTCTTTTGGTTTCTGTTCTACTTGCTTTGGTTGTTCTGGTGTTGATTGATTTGCTTCTTTTTTATCTTGCTTATCTGCTGCTTGATTAGCATTTTCCTTGTTAGCTTCTTGTTTTTCTATATGAACATTATTCCAATCTATTTTTTTTCCATAACGTTGCATATTACTCATATACTTCTGAAGCAATTGATTTATATTATTTTCAGAAATACTTTGCCAATTACCATTTATAGAATAGTAGACTTTGTACTGACATTGTGAGTTATCTTTAGACATCGTATCTGCTGAGGCTGATAAAGCTCCACCAAATAATAAAGCTGATGATATAGCTACGGTAACAGCTACTTTCTTAAACATGTTTGTATACACTCCCTCTGGTTTTGTTTTGTGCAAATTCATCATAGCATGGATTTTTTGTAATAATTATGCCATCGATTTCCAAAAACAGTTATTCATATTTGTCTATATAATCAAGTCTTGAGACATAAGGAACTATTATTTGCTTATAGGCAAAAAAAATGGCAAATTTTCAACCTCTAGGAAAACATTTCATTAAATTTAGTATTGACACACTTGAAATGTTCGAGCTTATATTACAAAACCTGACAATCTGTAATGAAATTGTTACGCTCCTATTCCCCCGATAGATAAAAAATATAGTATAATAGATTTTTAACATGAAGTGGCTGACTGGCATGTTAGTTCATGTTATCATGTCATGTTGGATAGAAGCACCAGCTTTTTGCCAAGTATTTTTGGGAGATGTTCGTTTTTCTTATACTATAAACTTTCCTATAATGTAAACTAACACTTGTCCAGCTACCCCCTAAAATGGTAAAAATTAAGAGAATGCTATAAAGTGCATCTTTAAACAAGTAGGGTTAGGTGCTGTTATCTAACCTAGTTAAGTATTTCCAATACTTGAAGCAAAAGTCATACAGCACCTTATATCCATGATATTCTTTATAGCGCAAATCGTAGTTTTGCTTATACTATAAACCTTTAAACTTTTATGCTTTCTTAATTAGTATAAAAAGAAAAATGTATTTATTGGAGGATTCAATTATGTTTTCTACTGCAGAAGTTGGAATTGATTTAGGAACCGCAAACATTTTAATATACACGAAATCAAAAGGAATTGTATTAAATGAACCATCTGTTGTTGCTATTGATGTAAATACAAAACAAGTAGTGGCAGTAGGTACTGAGGCAAAAGAAATGGTCGGAAAAACACCACAGAACATCATTCCTATCCGACCATTAAAAGACGGCGTGATTGCGGATTATGATGTTACATCCCAAATGTTAAAAGCGTTTTTAAAAAAAGTAAGCAAGCAAATTGGTATGTCCATGCGTAAACCTGTTGTTGTCGTATGTACACCATCAGGAAGCACGACTGTAGAACGAAGAGCTATCCATAATGCAGTATCAAGCTACGGTGCAAAACAAGTTCACTTAATTGAAGAGCCAATCGCCGCTGCTATTGGAGCGGATTTACCTGTTGATGAGCCGGTCGCCAATGTAGTTGTTGACATTGGTGGAGGTACTTCGGAAGTCGGTATTATATCTTTCGGCGGCGTCGTGTCCTGCAATTCTGTTCGAGTTGGCGGAGATAAAATGGATGAAGAAATTATTCATCATATCCGCAAAAACTATAACATTCTTATTGGTGAACGAACAGCAGAAAATATAAAAATGGAGATAGGTTATGCACATCCAAACCATAAAGAAAAGACAATGGAAATTCGCGGTCGTGATATGGTTACTGGCTTACCAAAGACGCTTACCATTACTTCCAAGGAAGTTTATCTTGCTTTAAAAGAATCATTGGAACAAGTATTAGGAGCTATTCGTACCACATTAGAGAACTGTCCTCCTGAGTTAAGTGGTGATATTGTAGATCACGGCATTGTACTTACAGGAGGTGGAGCTTTGCTACAAGGTATGCAGGAGTGGTTATCTCATGAGTTGATTGTGCCTGTTCACCTAGCACCTAATCCTTTGGAGTCTGTTGCAATAGGAACAGGACGCTCTTTAAAAATGATTCATAAATTACAAAAAGCTACTAAATAATGGGGACTCCTCGTTCGATATTTGTACACTGTTCTGCTTTCATTTCTAGGAAATGTTTGTATACCGTTTCTAAATGAAGCTACTATGTTGGTGCCGTTTCCTCTTTTCTTATTATGAATAAGGAGATTACGGCACCATATAAAACCTTACAAGCAATCGTTTACATTTCATTCTATTTGTAGTATACTGAAAAATAAGAAATTATTTACTCCTACTAAATAATTCCTATCAACTTACTGCCTAGCCTGACTACAACTCCATTCCAGAGTTGTCTAAGCAGGCGAAAGCCAGTTCATATTTAAATTACAGTCGTTTGTAATTTAAATTGAACTGGCTTTTTTTATACGATCAGAAAGTATAGCGGTTACGAATATTCCATGCATGCAAGCGTTTCAGTCAAAATATGTATTAGAAGGAGGGAAAGCATGGCAGGAGCTTTGGAACATATTCGTGTTCTAGATTTATCTAGAGTATTGGCAGGGCCATATTGCACCATGATTATGGGCGATTTAGGTGCAGAAATTATTAAAGTGGAAGCGCCTGGTGGAAGTGATGAAACACGTAAATGGGGTCCTCCTTTTCAAGAAGAAGTGAGTGCATATTATTTATGTGCAAATCGTAATAAGAAAAGTATTACTCTTGACCTAAAATCGGCATCAGGTGCGGAAAAAATTAAACAACTGGTTAAAGAGAGCGACGTTATCATTCATAATTTTAAAACAGGTACAATGGAGCGTTTCGGATTAAGTTATCACACATTATCCTCCATTAACCCAAAATTAATTTATTGTTCGATTACTGGTTTCGGGGAAACAGGACCCTTTAAAGATTTGCCTGGTTACGATTTTATTATTCAAGCTATGAGTGGACTGATGAGCATTACTGGTGATGAACAAACAGGCCCACAAAAAATGGGAGTTGCGATCACAGATGTTTTAACGGGTATGTATGCAACGATAGGCATACAAGCTGCTTTACTAGAAAGATCTAAATCCAAGCAAGGTCAAAAATTAGATATTGCCTTGTATGATGCAGCGGTTAGTGCACTTGTCAATATTGGAAGCAACTATTTCATGTCTGGAGAAATACCCTCACAGCTCGGTAATCAGCATGCGAACATCGTTCCATATCAGACGTTTCATACAAAAGATGGAGAAATGGTCATAGCCGCTGGAAATGACCGACAGTTTCAGATGTTATGCGATATTCTTGGTGCTGCTTCTTTAAAAACAGATCCTAAATTTAAAACCAATCCTGATCGTGTAGCGAACAGAAACGAGTTAGTACGACTACTACAGCAGTTGTTTTTACAACAACCAACGGCTTATTGGCTAAAAGAATGCAGACAGCAATCTATTCCATGTGGTCCTATTCAAAATTTGGCTGAGGTAGCAAGAGATTCACAGTTATTAGCTAGAGACATGTTTGTTCAAATGAAGCATCCAACCGCTGGAGATATTCATTTAATTGGAAGTCCGTTAAAACTATCTCGTACACCTGTATCGTATCGATATCACCCGCCAAATGCGGGGGAACATAATCAAATGTTTTTAAATGATTAACCATCTTTGAATCCTATGCAAATTTTTTAAAAAACATCGTTATAAAAACACATTCACTATTTAAAAGGAGTTGTAATGAAAATGGATTTTCAATTTACGGAAGAACAAAATATGTTACGCAATACGGTACGTCAATTTACAGATAAAGAGATTATGCCTTATATCGCCGATTGGGATCGAAACGGAAAATTTGACCCAGATATTTTAGAAAAACTAGCTGATTTAGGATTAATGGGTGTGTGCATACCAGAGAAATACGGTGGTAGTGGAATGGATTATAATGCACTTGCCATTGTTTGTGAAGAATTGGAACGTGGAGATACGGCATTTCGTACGGCTGTTTCTGTCCACACCGGTTTAAATAGCATGACGTTATTACAATGGGCAAATGAAGAACAAAAACAGAAATACTTAGTCCCTCAAGCAAAAGGAGTAAAAATTGGCGCATTTGGACTAACAGAGCCTGGCGCGGGGTCAGATGTTGCTGCAATGGATTCAACCGCTTATCGACAAGGCGACTACTATATACTAAATGGTCAAAAAACGTGGATTTCCTTATGCGATACAGCAGACAACTTCATTGTTTTCGCCTACACAAAAGATCGATCAGAAAAACATAAAGGGATTTCAGCATTTATTGTAGAAAGAGAATGGGAAGGGTTTTCTTCACAAGCTATTAAAGGCAAACTGGGCATTCGTTCAGGGAATACAGGAGAGATCTTTTTTGACCACGTGAAAGTTCCAAAAGAAAATCTCCTAGGAGAAGAAGGAGAAGGTTTTAAAATTGCAATGTCAGCTTTAGATAACGGTAGATTTACAGTAGCAGCAGGCGCAGTCGGACAAATTATGGCTTGTTTAGAAGCAAGTGTAGCTTATTGCCATGAACGATCCACCTTTGGTAAGGAAATAGGGAAACACCAACTCGTACAACAAATGCTTGCCAACATGGAAGCTGGGCTACAAATGAGCCGCCTACTCGTTTATCGTGCCGGAGAATTAAAAAATGCCGGGAAACGCAATACTCGTGAAACTTCTCTAGCTAAATGGCAAGCTTGCGATTTTGCAAATAAAGCTGCTGATGATGCTGTACAAATTCATGGTGCTTACGGGTTCTCTGATGAATACCCTGTTGAGCGTTATTTACGTAATTCAAAAGCACCAGTCATTTATGAAGGAACGAGAGAAATTCATACGATTATGCAAGCTGAATACGTACTTGGCTACCGTAATGATAAGCCACTTTATAAAATGTTGCCGGCTTGGAAAGAAAATGAAAGTATCCCCATTAAAAAGTGATGCACAAAGGCTCAGGCGCCCGTGTAGCAACGTAGCGACTGGAACGAATTAACGAAAGATCTAGCAATAGGCCATAAAACAGGGGTATCCCGATGTCGGGCGGCAAGTCCGTTCTTAGTCGGCCTTCCTCTTAGGCGACAAACCGATGATGAATTAAGATAGGGCAATGAAGTGAAGTTGTCTAGTTGCTGGGTGCTGGAGCCGGACGTGGTTATTCAGTCATTCCCTTTTTCACACAAGCCTCTAATTTTATACTTTATTAACTTGTTAGAAAAACTTGGATTGTATGATAAAGCTTAGCTTTCCTACAATGAATAAAACCTATATGAGGAGGTCTTTTATGTTCAATACCTATACAAAAAGTGTTTTTATTGATGGCGAGTGGCAGGATATTAACGAAAATTTGGCGGAAGTTATTTATAATCCAGCTACTGGAAAAGCAATCACATCGGTCGCTTATGCAGGTGCAGAGGAAACAAAGCAAGCAATCCACGCAGCATTACAAGCATTCCCTATATGGAGTGAAAAAACCGGTAGAGAACGTGCATCATTTCTTTATAAGGCTTCGCAACTAATGTTAGAAGATGCGGAGCGACTCGGAAACATATTGACAATGGAACAAGGTAAACCACTCCGTGAAGCAGTAGGAGAAGTAAAAGGAGCAGCACAATTTCTATTATGGTACGCCGAAGAAGCAAGTAGAAATTACGGGGAATGGCTTCCTTCATCGACAAATGCGAAAAGACTCGTTGTCATGTCGCAACCAGTTGGTGTCATTGGTGCTATAACCCCGTGGAACTTTCCATCTTCTATGATTACGCGAAAACTTGCACCCGCATTAGCGGCAGGATGTACAGCTGTACTTAAACCTGCACCGGAGACCCCATTATCTGCTATTGAAATTATGAAGATTTTTGAACGTGCCGGCTTACCTAAAGGCGTAGTAAACCTCGTAACAGGAGATGCAGAAGCAATTGGTAAACAATTACTTACACATAAAGAAGTTCGACTACTTACCTTTACAGGTTCAACAGCAGTCGGAAAGCATTTAATGCGGGAAAGTGCCGATCATGTAAAAAAGCTTTCTTTAGAATTAGGCGGGCATGCACCAAGTATCGTTTTTCCCGATGCCAATTTAGCAAAAGCCGCTTCGCTTGTTTTGGCAAGCAAGTTCCGCAATAATGGGCAAACTTGCATATGTACAAATCGGCTGTTTGTTCATGAATCAGTGGTTGCTGATTTCATCCAGTTATTAAAACAAAAGATTGCCAAATTCCAAATTGGCGATGGTTTAGAAGATGGCACAACTATTGGCCCGTTAATTAATGAACAAGCATGCGAAAAAGTAGAAGGACATGTGCAAGATGCCGTTGCAAAAGGGGCAGTTATCGAATACGGAGGAGAGCGTTGGCACAAACAAGGATTTTCTCATTGTTATTTCAATCCAACGATCCTTTCTAACATAACAGAGGATATGAAGATTATGCATGAAGAAACGTTTGGACCTGTACTGCCAGTTCAACCGTTCTCTGATGAGACAGAAGTCATTACAAAAGCTAACGATACAGACTATGGTTTAGCCGCTTATGTTTTTACAGAAAATACAAGCACGGCCATTCGTGTATCTGAAAAGCTTGATTATGGTATCGTTGGTGTGAATGACGTATTCCCTGCAACACCTGAAGCACCATTTGGAGGTGTGAAACAATCTGGCTTGGGGAAAGAAGGCGGTCATCACGGGATGGAAGAATTTATGGAAAAGAAATTGATTTCTTTTGGTATGAATTAAGTTATTCTTTCGCTGTAATTTAGCACGATATCACCAACCTACCAAATAAAAGTGGCTTGCTTGATAAGTCGCGACGTGAAATAAGCACCTAAAAACCCGCTAATATTCACCTCTTTGAAACTTTCACTACGTAATCATCGTACTTATTCATAGAGGTGATTTAAATGAAAAATAGCTGAATATTTAAGTAATAAATATTTCGCTAACAAATATAGAGGAATTACCATCGAAAGCATAGAGCAACAACTGGCTGAGGAAAGGTTTCCAGAAAAACTTATAGACCACTTACTTGCTGAATTTCAAGTGATCTTCGACGAATATGGTAAAAGCGTTTTTCAAACATGGATTGCCAATTTAAATTATCAAGTACCGGAACCATTTAGAAAAGAAGAGAAAGCGGAACAAATTTATGAAAGTTTTACAGAATGGATGGAAGATGAAGTCATAAAATTGGAAAACGAGACTGGTTTACCGTGGGAAGAGCAAGCAGAAGATTTAGCAAACCTCAGTATAAAAGCTCGAAAAGCGCAATTAGTATTAAGACATAGAATCTCAGATATAGTTTTAGAATTATTTTAGTAATTAAGTAAGCCCTCTCTACTCTGGTAAAGTAGGGAGGGTAAGACTATACTACCTCCAACAAGAAATAAGAATGTGATGTCACCCTTGTTTTCTAGTCTCATATTGTTTGTATAAATCTTTTAAAGCAGATGCAAGAGCGTTCCCAGCTTTTCCTAAATAATGCACCTTTATCATTTCTACTGGTTTGTCAATTCCATCTTGCAAACTATGGCCACGAAGCAAATGTTGCACAAATTCTTTTCCATGTTCCGTAGCAAGTGTACAGCTAGCTGTAACGATTACTGCATACTTTCTATCAATTTCAGCAGTAATTGTTAATGTCTCATACATACTTTGTGCCGCCATTCCTGAAGGTAGACGTGCATGTCCAGCAATAAAAACCGTATTCAATATCGTTTCCCTCCTAATAACTTTCTAACCTTACATGGATAACTGCTTAATAATCGTTATCCATACTTCACCTGATAGCCTAGTTTTTCCGATATACGGTTAGCTGCCTGTTTTGTATCTTTCTTTAATTTTTGTAAGTTCTCTCCGCAAAATCGAGTTGATAATCCACTTATTGTCAATGAAGCCACCATGTCATGATGGTGATTAAAAACAGGGTAAGAGATACCTGTCGTATCTTCATCCTGCTCTCCGACACTGTAGGCAAAACCATTTTTTCTAATATCCCGTAATTCTTGAATTACATTTTCTTTTTTCTCTAATGGAAGTTCCAATCGTTGCACAATTTCTTGTTGTTTTGCCTCAGGTAAATAAGCGAATAGTAATTTAGGGCCAGAACCAAGATACAATGGCACACTCTTGCCAACTTTCGTATACAAGCGTAAAGCCCGCGTGCTCTCTACTTTTTCAATATATGTAGCCTGATCATGATTCTTAATTACGAGATGCACCACTTCATTAATCTCTTTGGCTAACGCTTGCATAAAGGGCAGGGCTATCTGCCTAATTTCGATTCGGCTAGCAACTAAATTGCCTAATTCCATTAGTTTTAAACCTAAACAGTATGTTCCACTTTCTCGCCCCTTTCCTCTTGAGACATAACCCTTTTGTTCTAAAGCTGCAAGTAAACGGTATGTTGTTGACTTTGACATACCAGCTTGTTCGGCAATTTCTTTCAAGGATAACTTATTATTCTCATCTTGAAATAAATCGAGTAATGTCAATGCTTTCAAGACACTTTGATTCATAAATGAGGCTCCTTTTATTCTTTTAGATAGTGCGAACACCCATGGTATTATCGTTATTCTATGGCTCTTGTACATATGGTATATTGCTTTTTAAATATGTTGAATTCCCCTACTTTTCTGCCTTTTGGTGGACAATCTAGTAGCACTCTTTCCATCAGTGGGGGCTTTTATTTTTATCCCCCACTGTTACATACTGACAGATACTTGATTCACTTAAGCCCGTGTTCTATTTCTCCTTGACGTGCGAATATACAGTCTGCTGTTCTTTCGTTACTTGCTGTTCAGAAATGGATACACCACGCTTTGCCATTTCTTTCATGTAAATATCTCCAGGAACGACTTGCTCAGGAGGATAAACTCCTTTTCTACCGATCTTTTGGCTCGCAATCATTTGGGCAACAATCGAAATCGTATTCGCTGTTGCTCTAGCCATCGCAGTAACGTTTGTATCCACATCTTTATACGTTGTCATCTCATAAATATAGGTCGTTTCTACATCTGCTTTTTTGCCAGCGACAAGTACTCGCAATAGGACAGCATCTTCTTTATCACCTAAGTCAACGATAGGGTCTAAAACTTTTAACAATACGTCACGCGGGCAGATTTTTTGACCATGTACATCAACAGAATAATTTTCCTTAGTTAAATTCAAATCAACAAGCAATTGAAACTTTTCTGCGTGCCCCGGATAACGTATCGTTTTATATTCCAACGTTTCTAGCTGTGGAAAAGAAATGGATAATGTTGAAGTTCCCCCTGACGTATGAAAAGCTTCCAGTGGACCGAATCTATCAAAATGAATGGTTTCCACTTCAGATAAAGAAGGGACCTCCTGCTTTACACCATTTCTAATAATAAGTGATGGGTCTGTATAATGATCAAATACACCTTCCATCGAAAATACATGGTTATATTCTAATGGTGGTTCCGGTTTTACTGGAATACCACCTACATACAGCTTAATCGTTTTTAATTGGTCTAGCTTGCTAGCTCCGAAACCAGAAAGAATATTAATCATACCAGGGGCCACGCCTAGATCAGGAATTAACGTAACACCTGCTTCCTTAGCTTGTTTGTGGAGTGCTAAGACTTTATCTGTCATATGTCCGATATGCCCGCCTAAGTCAACGGCATGCACGCCCACACGAATAGCAGTTTTAGCAACAATTTCATTAAACGAGTAAAACAAAGCATTTATAACCACATCAAATTTTCGAATGTAATTCGCTAATTCAACATCATCTGCTGCGTTTACTTGATAAGGGGTCAGTTTATTCGAGGACAGTTGATTGCAAATATTACTCGCCTTTGATAAATCAATATCTGCTAAGCCTACAGCTGTCACCCCTTCACTCGCAACTAAATCTCTAGCTGCTTCTTTCCCCATTAGTCCAGCTCCTAAAACACCTACTTTCACTAAATTCCCTCCTCGTATAATCTTTTTTAGGCTTGATAATTCCGCCTATTATTTCTAATCGTTTATTTGTTTACTACTTGAACATATTTACGTACATTGAACACGTCGCTTCACACGACAGGCGGACGATTCCTCAAGTTGAATTGACATTTCTCACTCGCCAAAAGTGTTCAAATGCTCATTTCGCTAGGGTCACTACCTTGAACTCACCAAACAACTTATTCCCTTTTTTACAATTTTTCAATATAAAGTTTTTTAAGCATACTTTCCTTTATTCGGTATCAATTTGCGCACGCTGCAATTTCCCACTAAAATCTACATAGATCGCTTTCCATTCCGTAAATACATCCAGCGCCTGCACACCTGAATCACGATGGCCATTTCCAGTTCCTTTTGTCCCCCCAAATGGAAGGTGGATTTCTGCGCCTGTTGTTCCAGCATTAACATAAACAATGCCAGTATCTAAATCTCTTTGGGCGCGAAATACACGGTTCACGTCTTTGGTGAAAATAGAGCTAGACAAGCCATATGCTACTTGATTATTTACTTCAATTGCTTCATCAAAATCCGTTACAGAAATTAATGAAACGACAGGACCAAATATTTCTTCTTGAGCAATTCGCATTGAAGCAGTCGCATCCGTAAAAATCGTTGGCGCAAAGAAATAACCTCCCAAATCGCCGTCCTTTGAGCTCCATTCTTCACCACCAGCAAGTAATGTTGCACCTTCTTCTTTACCTAGTTGAACATATTTTTTAATTTTCTCCAATCCTTGTCGGTTAATAATTGGACCTACCTGCACCGTTTTATCCAGACCATTTCCGATGGTTAACTCTTCCACTTTCATAAGCAATCGTTCTTCTAGCTGTTGCTTTACCTTTTCATGTACAATTACTCTGCTACACGCTGTACAACGCTGCCCACTCGTTCCAAACGCACTCCAAATGATCCCTTCTGCCGCCAAATCTAAGTCAGCATCATCCATTACGATTACCGCATTCTTCCCACCCATTTCTAACGACACCTTCTTCAGTTGTCGTCCACAGGAAGCAGCAATGTCTCTACCAGTATCATTGGAACCCGTAAAAGAAATAACACGAATAGCTTCATGATGCACCATCGCATCACCTACTGAAGCCCCACTACCAAAGACAACATTTAGTACTCCTTTTGGCAACCCTGCTTCTGCAAAAATTTTCGCTAATTCATAAGCCATAATTGGCGTTTCTGTCGCAGGTTTCCAAACGACCGCATTACCAGCAACGATCGCCGGAAATGATTTCCACGTAGCGATTGCTATTGGAAAATTCCATGGGGTGATAATTCCCACTACACCAACAGGGCAACGCTGACTCATCGCAAACTTATCCTTTAATTCTGCAGGCGTCGTTTGCCCAAATAACCGGCGTCCTTCTCCTGCCATATAAAAGGCCATATCAATTCCCTCTTGCACTTCCCCTCGCGCTTCTTCTAACACCTTTCCGTTCTCCATCGTTAATAATTGGGAAAGCATTTCTTTTCGCTCTTTCATTAAAATTCCTACTTGATAAAGAACTTCTGCCCGTTGAGGAGCTGGAACCAGTGACCAATCTTTTTGCGCTTGCTTTGCTGCTTCCACTGCTTGGTCGACTTCTGTTTTACCTGACAAGGGCACATGCACAATTTCCTGGCCCGTTGCCGGATTATGAACAGCTACTGTCGGATTTGCTTCCTGCCACTCCCCTGCAATAAAATTTTTCAGCTTATCTGTTTGTAAAATGGTTGTCATATGAAAACTCCTCCTATTTTGTATTTATCATTTTCTCGCTTTACGTATGTCTGTAATTGTTGCTGTCACAGATATTTGCTCAGAGTCACTCATAATTTCAATTACTGTTGGTTTTTTTATTTGACAACTTTCTGCAAACGCAACCTTAAATTCTTGCATCGTTGTAACCCGATAGCCAACCGCTCCCATACTGTTCGCTAATTCTTTAAAACGAACATCTCCTAAATCTGTAGCGACCACTCTTGTCGGATAATGCATTTCTTGGTGCATACGAATGGTCCCATACATCTTATTATTAAAAACGAGACATATGACTGGAATATCATAACGGACTGCTGTCTCTAATTCTTGACAAGTCATCATAAAACCGCCGTCTCCAGCAAAAGCAATAACTGTTCGCTCAGGGTAAGCAAGTTTTGCACCTATAGCTGCTGGCAGACCATATCCCATGGCACCTGAGGTCGGACCAACATACGTATGCGACTGATTAAACATATAAAATTGGTGGATCCAACTTGCAAAATTACCAGCATCATTCGTAATGATAGCGTCATAAGGTAATGTCGTTTTTATATGATCAATAATATTTCTATTTATATTTGTAGATGAACTTTCTTCTTTGCGACTCGCTTGCATATAAGCAGCATTGCAGGAAAGAGCCCAATTTTCCCAATTTGTAGAAGTTGATTTTAGCGTAATTAATTGCATGAGCGCTTCTTTTATATCCGCTACAATCGCCACATTTGGGGCATAGCTTTTGCCAATACTGTTGTAATCAATGTCAATATGGATGAGTTGTTGTTCTGGAGATAGAAGCGAATAATCTTGGGTGGTCACTTCTGATAGTCTCGTACCTAATGCTAAAACGACATCTGCCTGCTTTACTGTTTTTAATATGGACGTCGGTGTACCTAATCCAAGATGACCTGCATAAAGTACATGATCATTTGGAAATACATCATGCCTACGAAACGCAGTTACTACTGGTAAATGCAACATTTCTGCAAAAATTTGTAAATCTTGTTCTGCCTTCGCACTCTTTACACCGCCGCCAGCGATGATGACAGGTCGTTTTGCATTTGTTAATAATTCCTCTACTTGTTTCACTTCCCATACAGAAGGAGCTGGTGACGATCTTTGTGGCATAGGCGGATAAAGCATATTCGCTTCTTGAGGTAATACATCTTCTGGTAAAGAGACGATAACAGGTCCAGGTCTTCCTGAAGTAGCGATGTGAAATGCACGTTGGACTATTTCTACCGTTCGCTCCGCATCTGTCAATTCGATACTCCATTTGGCAATAGATTGAAAGTATTGCTCCAAATCCACCTCTTGAAATCCTTCTCTCCCTCGAAATTTACTATGAACTTGCCCTAAAAATACGACCAATGGTGTAGAGTCTTGGTAGGCAGTATGCACGCCAATTGATAAATTAGCCGCCCCTACTGCTCTTGTCGCCATAACAATACCAGGCTTTAAAGTAGATTTTGCATAAGCTTCTGCCATAAAGCTAGCACCACCTTCATGCCGAGCCGAAATCACTTCTATAGATGGTGTATCGTAGAGCGCGTCTAAAACAGCTAAATAACTTTCACCAGGTACACAAAAAACTTTTTCTACTTGTGCTTGCTGTAAACAATGAACAATTGCCTGTGCAGCAGTTTCTTTCCTCTCCTTCATTTCCTTCTAGTCATCTCCTTTTATTTAACGCCTTTAAACGGCGAATGACTTCATCTAAACGTTCTGCATGCACAGAAAGGGAAATTCGAATAAATCCTTCTCCATTATCTCCGAATGCCGTTCCTGGCGTTACGATGATCCCCGCTTCTTCCAAAAGTCGATTCGCAAATGACAGAGAACTTTCGCCTTTAGGTACTTCTACCCAAAGGTATAACGTCCCTCTTGGTTTTTCAGTATGGAATCCTAATTCTGTTAAGGCAAGATAAAGCTTTTCTATTCTCTGTTCATATACTGAGTTATTCTTTTCTACAGCGGTTAAATCACTCGTCAAAGCTTTTGCCGCAGCTTTTTGTATGGGCATAAACTGGCACGTATCTATATTACCTTTTAGCGTAGCAAGCGCATGAATAACTTCCTTATTTCCGACAACATAGCCAATTCTCCACCCGGTCATATTAAAACTCTTGGATAGGGAACCTAATTCAACAACGTTTTCTTTGGCGCCAGGTACTTGCAAAGCACTTGGCGCTCGATACTTTCCAAAGGTTACAAGATCATAAGCCGCATCATGTGCAAGTAGAATGTTATATTTTCGACAAAAAGAAACCGCATCCAAGAAAGTTCGCCATTCTGCATGCGCTGCTGTTGGATTGTTAGGGTAATTTAAAAACATCATTTTTGCTTCTTCCGCATCATCTTTAGATATATGCTGGAACATAGGTGCGTACCCTTTTTTAGCGTCAAGTGGCAACGTGACACTTACTCCCCCTGCTAAATGAACGCCTTTTCGATAAGCTGGATAGCCAGGATCTGGAACAAGCACTTTATCCATTGGATTAATAACCGCTTGAATTAAGTTAGCAATCCCTTCTTTAGAACCAATTAATGCGAGTACTTCGGTATTAGGGTCAAGTGTGACCGCGTAGCGTCTATCATAATAAGAAGCTACTGCCTGCTTAAATTCGTCACATCCACTATATGGAGAGTAACGATGATTTTCCGGACACTTTACTTGCTCCTGTAATTCCTCACAAATAAATGCTGGTGTTGGCAAATCAGGAGAGCCAATCCCTAAATCAATGACATCTACACCATTATTCTCCAATTGTTTTTTTCGCTGCTGAAATTGCGAAAATAAATATGGAGGAAGATTTTGTACTTTTTCCGAAATAAAAACCATTGCTTCTCTCCCTTACACAGTGACATTTAGTTACATAACATCTTTAACGGGCGTACCATATGAAACGTGTTGGCTGAAACAGTTTGCAAATAGTATACAAGCTCTATGGTAAGATAACAGCGGCAATCCTTCTATTTCATTAATTGAAATGGCATTTCATTTATTTATCATTAGTATAAATTATGTTCTATCAATTAGCAATATACTGAATTTATTTTTTAATATTAAATTTCTGTTACGTCCCACAACTTTTATATCACTTTATTTCTGCGTACAGTGATAAATAAGCTTAAAATGATTAGTATAACTAGGCCTAAACCTAACCAGACATTTCCTGTAAATCCAAAGGTAATATACCCAATGCCAGCTATGCCTGCAGCTACAAGCGCATAAGGGATTTGCGTTGTAACATGATCAATATGATGGCAACTAGAACCCGTTGCCGACAAAATCGTCGTATCAGAAATAGGGGAACAATGATCACCAAATACAGCCCCAGCTAATACAGCCGCTAACATAGGTAAAAATAACGTTACATCTGTTGCTACTGCTATTTCAGCAGCAATTGGCAGTAAAATACCAAATGATCCCCAAGATGTACCTGTTGAAAATGCAATAAATCCCGCCATTAAAAATACAACAAATGGGAGTAAATCAAAACTTACATGTGTAGCTTCGACAACACTAGCTAAATAAACGCCCGTACCAAGCTGATCAATTAACGTTGCGATAGCCCAAGCAAAAATAAGAATACTGAACCCAGGCATCATCGATTTACCTCCTGTAGCAGCTCCTATAATAAAGTTTTTAAGGGATAGTTTACCTGTGCGAATATGATGATAAAAAAGAATCATGGTCATTCCCATACCGATAACACCGCCAACGAATAACGCAAAAGATACATCAGCGCTCCCGAGTATATTCATCCATGTTTTTTCGCCTTCTACGTTACGTAAACCATTCACATAGATAGCAATTAATGTGGCCAAAAATAAAGTAATCATCGGAAGAACTAAATCGCGCTTTTGGCTAAGCTCACTTACAAAAAGTTTTGCATCGACATCTATTTGCTCTTTTCGCTCTGGACTTAATACCTCTCCTGTTTTTATTGCCCGCTGTTCATGCACTTTCATAGGCCCAAAATCAACTTGTTTCGTTGCTATCCATATGACGACGCCTAATGCAGCCCAAACATAATAGTTCATTGGAATCATTTGTAAAAATGCTTGGAAAGCACCGTACTCCGTTATATGATGGGTCGCTAATAATGTACCTATAATACCAATAATATAAGCTCCCCAACTTGATATAGGTGCTACTACACTAATTGGAGCAGAAGTAGAATCGACAAGGTAAGCAAGCTTCGCACGTGATATGCGTTGCTTATCTGTAACAGGCTTCGCAATCTGCCCAACTGTTAAGCTGTTAAAATAATCATCAACAAAAATAATAACGCCAAATAAAACCGTCATTAACTTTGCTCCAGCTCTCGTTTTAACCTTACGAATCATCCATGTAGCAAAAGAACGTGTTCCTCCCATCATGGTAACTAAAGCTGTTAGCATACCTAGCATAAGGACAAATAACAATATAAAAATATTCCACGTATTTAGTGCCCCGTCTACAATAAACACCCCTTTAAACGCTTCCCATATGAACTGTAGTGTGCTTCCTAAACGAAACTCAGCTAAAAACAAACCTGCAGTAATAATACCCATACCTAGAGACAGTAATACTCTTTTCGTCAACAAAACCATGATAATTGCCATCACTGGCGGAATTAATGCCCATATTGTTTCTTCCATGTTACCGCTCCTCCCTATAAGCAAATTATTTCTTAGCAACTTTTTACACCTAGAAAACTTGCTTCTACTATAAACCTAAAAACGTCAAACTATCCTATAGTGCAAAACCAAAAACGATATTGGTATGCTCTACCCTCTTATTTTATCTTATAATTAACAATATTCTTTTTTATTTAAAAATAGTCCTCAGCAAGCGTCATTTATCATTGAATCTATTACAGCTGCTTTGTTTTTCAACTGCACCTTAATCTTTAAAATCGCTCACCATCTCGGGTAATTCGCTCGCCTTCTTCTAAAAATCGCTCACCTACACGGGATTTCGCTCGCCTTCTTCCAGAAATCGCTCACCT
>NZ_FQXD01000014.1:22087-41874 GCF_900129865.1 Virgibacillus chiguensis | reverse complement strand
AAATCGCTCACCTCCCCAGAATTTCACTCGCCTTCTTCCAAAAATCGCTCTTCTACACGGGATTTCGCTCGCCTTCTTCCTAAAATCGCTCACCTCTCCGGGATTTCGCTCGCCTTCTTCCTAAAATCGCTCACCTACACGGGATTTCGCTCGCTTTCTTCCTAAAATAGCTCATCTGCTCGTCTTCGTGGAGACCTTATCTTAGGGCGCAGGTTATTCCTCTAGAGATGCTTTAAATTTTCTGTCGCGCACAAGAAATGTGACCAAAACACCGTGTTATTTGTTAAAATAGTCAGTAAGGTCACTAAAATTCTTGTTGTGGGGGGAGAAAAGTTTGCAAACAAATATGCATAAAGCCAAGCAATTAGACAAACATGATACATTAGGTCACTATCGAGAAGAGTTTTACACTTCTTCTGAAAAAATTTATTTGGATGGTAATTCTTTAGGATTACTATCTACCCGAGCAGAGACGGCACTTCTCCATTTATTAAATTCCTGGAAAGAGCATGGGATCGATGGATGGACGGAAGGAGAATATCCTTGGTTTTATTTATCGGAAACATTAGGAGCGATGACCGCACCGTTAATAGGAGCCCTTGATAAGGAAGTAATGATTACTGGGTCAACAACTGCAAATTTACATCAGCTTACGGCAAGTTTTTTTCAACCATATGGAAAGCGAACGAAAATCCTTGCTGATACTCTAAATTTCCCATCCGATATTTATGCATTAAAAAGCCAATTACAATTAAAAGGGCTGAACCCAGATGATCATCTCGTTCAAGTAAAAAGTACAGATGGAAACACATTACAAACGTCTGCAATTATTGAAGCAATGACAGAAGATATCGCCTTTATTATCTTACCTAGTGTTCTATACCGAAGTGGACAAATTCTAGATATGGAAACGATTACAGAAGAAGCACATCTAAGAGGCATCAAAGTAGGCTTTGACCTGTGTCATTCGATTGGAGCCATTCCACATCAATTGTCAGCATGGGACGTTGATTTTGCCTTTTGGTGTACGTATAAGCATTTAAACGGGGGACCAGGCAGTGTTGGTGGCTTATATGTTAATCGCAAGCATTTCGGAACCGCTCCTGGACTTGCAGGATGGTTTAGTTCCGACAAAGCGAAACAATTTGATATGGAACATAACTTAACACCTGCTACTCATGCCGGTGCATTTCAAATTGGGACACCACATGTGTTAAGTGCCGCCCCATTAATTGGTTCACTGGAAATGATTACAGAAGCAGGCATAGAAGCGATAAGGAAAAAATCACTACAGTTAACAGCCTATTTCATGAATTTAATCGACAAAGAGCTTGCTGGATATGGTTTTACAATAGCGAATCCACGATCAGATTCCCTTCGAGGTGGACATATATATTTAGAACATAAAGAAGCTGCCCGCATATGTAAAGCATTAAAAGCAAATGGCGTTATTCCAGACTTTCGCAACCCAAATGGGATTCGTTTAGCCCCTGTTGCTTTGTATAATACATTTTCAGAAGTATGGCAAACCGTACAAATACTTAAAAATATTATGGAAGAAAAAACCTATACAAACTATGAAAATAAACGGGGAGTGATTGCATAGATGGCACAATGGATAGATATTTCCCAACCGCTTTCAAATCAGATTGCCCATTGGCCTGGAGACACGCCTTTTCAATATCAGTTAACTGCTTCCATGGTGGAAACAAATTCTGTAAATATCGGCAATATACAAACGAGCTTGCATATTGGTACACATATTGATGCGCCGTATCACTTTAGCAAAAACGGAAAAACAGTCGACCAACTACCGCTCGAACCATATATTGGCAAGGCGGTCGTTCTCGATGTAAGCCGAACGGATATCATTAATGCTGCAGTTTTATCACAGATGAATTGGTCAAACGATATCAAGCGCGTTTTATTACACACATCTTTGCCAAATAATCCAACTCGATTTCCTGAAGCGCTTCCATATTTAGATCCAGATATTGCCCCCTTCTTGCAAGCGCAAGGTGTTGTTTTATTAGGCGTCGATATGCCTTCTGTCGATGCACCAGATAGTAAAGACTTATCCACACATCACGCTTTAAGCAAACATGGAATACTTATTTTAGAAAATTTGCTGTTGGATACTGTACCAATTGGAGAATACGAACTTATAGCCCTTCCACTAGCTATACAAGGCGCTGATGGCAGCCCTGTCCGCGCAGTCATACGCCCCATTAAAAAGGAGGAGAAGCTACATGGTAAATAATAAAGAAGATCGCGTTTTTCATGCGGAAGATGGGATTCATACAGATTTCAAAGAAAAAATGACATATGGGGACTATTTACAGTTACATACATTGTTAGCTAGCCAAAAACGTTTATCTACCCATCATGATGAAATGCTCTTTATCATTATTCATCAAGTGAGTGAGCTTTGGCTAAAATTAATTATCCATGAAATCCAAGCAGCAATTACAGCAATTCAAGAGGGGAAATTGCAAGCATCTTTTAAAATGTTAGCACGTGTTTCAAAAACGCAATCGCAAATTATTCAAGCTTGGGATGTATTATCTACTTTAACACCCGCAGAATACATGGAATTTAGAGACAGCCTTGGGAATGCATCAGGTTTCCAATCCTACCAATATCGGCTTGTCGAATTTGTACTTGGGTACAAGACCCCCTATATTTTAAAAATATATGAAAAAGACCCAGAGGTTTACCAAGTATTAAGGAATGCGTACTATGCACCTGGTCTTTATGATGTGGCTATTATAGCTTTGGCAAAACAAGGATTAACAATTAATCCGGACATTTTACAACGAGATTATTCAAAAACATATGAAAAAGAGGTTTCCGTTGAGAAAGCTTGGCTAACTGTCTACCAAAATACCAACCATTATTGGGAATTATACCAGCTTGCGGAAAAACTGGTAGACATTGAAGATTGGTTCCAACAATGGCGATTCAGACATATGAAAACCGTAGAACGAATTATTGGCTTTAAAAGCGGAACAGGTGGTTCATCAGGTGTGCACTATTTAAAAAAAGTACTTGATCACTATTTTTTCCCTGAGTTATGGGAAATACGTAGCAAACTATAAAGTTGCATTTCTTTCACTCGTGTTAAATGTATAAATGGTTCATTTAGCAGCTATCTTTCTTGCCGATTGTGCAGCTCGGATCTTCCAATTTATGCAGGAAAATCATATAGATAAATGAAGCAGCAGTGTATACCTACCTCACATGGAAATTCTTCTGCCCTTTTATGAATATGAATATGAATATGAAATATAAATTAGTTGCGAAAATAACTTGACTTTTTTTAGCAATCAAAATAGAGTAAAATATAATCTACAAAACCAAAACAAAGAGAGGTTGAACTCCTCTCTATTTTCATTTCGGTACAAAGGCTCGGGGCAACCGTTTAGCAACGTAGCGAGTGGAACGAATCAACGAAAGTTTTAGGAATCATGCCCCTGTAACAGGAGTATGCCGGCGTCCTCCGGCAAGGCCGTCTTTAGTCGGCCTTTCTATTTAGAACGAACCGATGATGACTTAGCTTAGGACAATGGAGTGAAGTCGCCTAGTTGCTGGGCGCTTGCGCCGGACGTAGCTAAATAACTTAGTAAGGTTATCCACAGCTACAAAATTTTATAATTCCCTAGACCGTTAGAAAAACTTGGCTTATCGTCAAGCCTTTAAAACGGGAAAAAAGGTTTCACAGAAAGGAAGATAGACTTTTTATGCAAAATAAACCAGAGCAATGGGCAAGTAAAATTGGATTTATTCTTTCGTCAGCTGGTGCGGCGATTGGACTTGGAGCTATTTGGAAATTTCCATATATGACAGGGGAAAATGGTGGTGGTGCTTTTTTCCTTTTATTTATTGCTTTTACGATTATTATCGGCTTACCTATATTAATAGCTGAATTTATTATTGGCAGAGGTGCACAAAAAGAAGCCATATCAGCATACCAAACGTTAGCTCCCAAACGAGGCTTATGGAAATTTATTGGACATTGGGGCGTAGCTGGATCATTTCTACTCATGTCTTTTTATAGCGTTGTAGGCGGGTGGGTGCTCACGTACAGCTTTTTATCTATTCCAGGAATGATTATTGGGAATGAAACAAACTATGCCGATCTATTCGCCACGATTACTGGTAGTCCTTTTTATACAATTTTAGGCCATTTCCTATTTATTCTTATTAATATTATTGTTGTTTCCTTTGGTGTTAAGGATGGAATTGAAAAAACAAGTAAAATTTTAATGCCATTATTATTTATTTTTTTCATCATTCTCGTCATTCGATCCGTCACTTTCGAAGGAGCGATGGAAGGAATTCGTTTCTTTTTACAACCTGATTTCTCAAAATTAAACACAGAAAATGTTCTTTATGCACTGGGGCAATCCTTCTTCTCCCTTGCAGTAGGTGTTTCCGTCATGGTCACTTATAGTTCTTACTTGAAAAAGGATGTTAGTTTGCCAATGTCAGCAGCTTCTGTTTCTATTATGAATATTTTTGTCTCTTTGCTTGCAGGTTTAGCTATATTTCCTGTTGTGTTTGCTTTCGGCTTAGAACCTGCTGAGGGGCCAGGGTTATTATTTATTGTTTTACCTGAAGCTTTTGCTCAGATGCCATTTGGAGAGTTGTTTTTAAGTTTATTTCTATTATTATTCTTATTTGCCGTATTAACCTCTTCACTTAGCATGCTCGAAATTATTACTGCAGCCGTGACAGCAAAGAAACAACGTTCCCGACGGACCGTAGCTTTTCTGGCAGGTATGCTTATATTTATTACCGGAATCCCTGCAGCATTATCTTCTAGCAGTTTATCGGACGTAACTATTTTTGGAAAAACATTTTTCGATGCTTCCGATTTTTTAGTAAGTAATATTATGCTCCCTGGTGGGTGTTTATTTATTTCCTTATTTGTCGGCTTTAAGCTTGAAAAACAGCTCATAAAGCAAGAGTTTGGTTATGGAAATGAACTAGGAGATACGGTATATAAGGCTTGGTACCAATTACTTCGCTGGCTAGCGCCAATAACTATTCTTATCGTATTTTTAGGTTCTCTTGGCTTCATATAAGAGAACATGGATGCGACTATAAGGGTTATCAAATAACTCACTTTCTGTGTCAAGAATCTATGCCTCGTTTGAACACTTATAGAGAGGGAAGAATAATTATAGCGATTTATTTTTTCCCTAAGAGGGTTTTACTTTGAATTGCAATTGCAGATTTTGGCATGTCTAGTCTTCTTCCTAACTAGACGACTTGCGCTAAGTTAATAAAAGAGACATAAGGAGAGTGGTTTCATGGCACAGAAAATACTCATTGTAGGTGGAGTTGGTGGAGGCGCTACAGTTGCAGCACAAATTCGTAGAAATAATCAAGATGCTGTCATTATGCTGTTTGAAAAAGGAGAATACGTCGCTTTTTCCAATTGTGGCATGCCCTATTATTTAGGAGGTACTGTGCAAGACCGAGATCAGATTTTATTTTCTACAGAGAAATTTGCCGAAAAGTATAGTGTAAACGTAAGAACCAAGGCTGAGGTAACCGCCATTCAGCGAAACGAGAAAACAGTTACTTACATGGCAGATGGGCAAGAAAACACGGAGAACTACGACAAACTTATTTTATCTCCAGGCGCTACCGCAATCATGCCTTCTATCCCAGGATTAAATAAAGCACGCACTTTTTCTCTGCACACAATCCCTGATATGGATAAAATTGCGAAGTACATGCAAGAACAGCAACCAAAAACAGCCGCCATCGTTGGAGGAGGTTTTATTGGTTTAGAAATGCTGGAAAATCTTTATGAACAAGGGATAACATGCACATTAATTGATCGGTCTGAGCAAGTAATGAATCCCGTAGATAGTGATATGGCTGCACTTGTCCATTCGTATATAAAAGAAAAAAATATAAACTTAGTCCTTCATGATGGGTTAAAAAAGTTTACGAATGACGGAAGAACTTTACATTTAGAGAGCGGCAAAACAGTAGAAGCTGATCTGACCATTATGGCTGTAGGAATAAAACCACATACCCAATTAGCAAGCAATGCGGATTTATCAATTGGCGAAACAGGCGCTATTAAAGTAAATCATTTTATGCAAACGGAAGACCCTTCCATCTATGCACTTGGAGACGCTGTGGAGACAACCGATGAAATTACTGGAGCAGCAAAAATGATTGCTTTAGCCTGGCCAGCCCATCGCCAAGCATTTATCATCGCTAGCCATTTAAACAATGAACATATCCCCTATCAAGGGACTATTGGCTCAAGTATATTAAGGCTATTTGATATGACCATTGGAGCCACAGGAGCTAACCGTAACAGTTTAACAGCGAATGGTATGTCATTTAAAGAAACAACAATAGAAACCTTATCAAATGCTAGTTATTTTCCTTCTGCAGACAAGCTTTGGATCAAAGTTTTATTTGATGCTAAAAATGGGCAGATTTACGGTGGACAAGTGGTTGGCTATGCAGGTGCTGATAAACGGTTGGCCATTCTATCAACTGCTATTAAAGGGAAGCTTACTGTTTTTGATTTGCAAGAATTAGAGCTTGCCTATGCACCGCCTTATTCTAGTCCAAAAGATCCCGTGAATATCCTTGGATACAAAGCAGCATCTATGTTAAAGAAATAGAACAATCTTGTTAGTTTCCTATAGTACAAAAAAAGGACCGTCCTAAAACTATTAGACGGTTCTTTTTTACGATTTCTTTTCTTATTTTAAGCTTACGCATTACTTAATTGGTCTACAGCAAGAATGGCATTGGCCACATCATCTGCAGTAACTTCATTGGATAAATTGCTCATCGTTTCGCCTTCCTGTGTAGCAGCCTTACCAACTCGAAGTAAATCTTCATAAGAAGTATTATCCAAATGCATCTCTTTTAAAGTCGTTGGCAAGCTTAATTTCTTATAAAAGTCGATGTATTTTTGTAACTCATCTTTTGGATGCAATTCTAAAACAAGCTGTACTAATGTACCATAAGCGACCTTTTCACCATGTGTTAAATGATGAATATCGCCTTCTAGAACTGTGAAACCATTATGGATAGCGTGCGCACCGGCTAGACCGCCACTTTCAAAACCTAAACCAGATAACAATGTATTTGCTTCAACTACAGCTTCTACATGTTTGGTTACAATACCTTTCTTCACTGCTTGAAATGCAGCCTCACCATATGCAAATAGTGTATGTTCACATTCTTTGGCAATAGCTTTCGCAGCAATACTTGGTTTTCCACCTGCCATAGCTTCTCCATTACTCTTCAATGTAGCTCTTACCTCAACCCATGTTGCCATTGCATCAGCGATTCCAGAAGCAAACAGCCTTGCAGGCGCTTTAGCGACAACGGCGGTATCAACTAATACAAGATCTGGGTTTTTATCATAAAATTTATACGACTCAAATACACCTTCATCGCTATAAATAACGGATAACGCACTTGTAGGAGCATCAGTAGACGCAGTTGTTGGAACAATAATAACGCTTACTTCCAGTCCGTCAGCAATTGCTTTTGCAGTATCTAGCGTCTTTCCACCACCTACACCTATTACCGTATCAACACTTGCTTCTTTACCTTCCTTTACAACTCTATCAATTTCAGCTATGGATGCCTCACCATTAAATGGTACATAATGATAAGCTACATTTTCTTCTTTCATACTTGCTTCAATGGTTTCTTTTGTAATCTCCCATACCACATCATCAGACAAAATTAATGGCTTTTTACCAATTGGCTTGACATGTTTTCCTAGACTCTTTAAAGCATCTTTTCCTTGAATATACTTGCTTGGTGAAATAAAAATGATTTCTGACATTGTCATCGCCCCTTCTACCGGTTATCTAGTAGTTGATATGCAGGCAACATAACAAAAGCTTGAGCTCATTTATAAAAAACTTCTTCTTTACATACCTGCATTTCCCATTGAATCACCGGAAAATTTTAGTACTTCGTACACCTTTTAGTATATCAGTGATCAAATAAATTATACAAGCTTTTCGTGACTAATTTCACATTTTTTTAATAAATCTAAGATTTTATACATTTCTATAGTGTGTCAGAAGCAACTTAAGTATTATTTTTTCACTCTAATTTATGCCTCCTACAGTCTTCATTGCTCAAATAGGCTCGTACAACACCTTAAAAATGAAATAGCCAACCCTACTAGAAAACGCGCTTTCTGTAGAGTCAGCTACTCCTTATAAATCCTCTTCAAACCGATAAACTAATTTATACTTCTCTTCATTTAACAAATCAGATACATGTATACGAACACCGTGACCAAATACGACTTCATCTTCGGTCATCGCAACAATCATTGCCTTTGTTTCTTGATGTACATCAATATAAATATCCCCAACAGCAGGTTTAAGATTCGTATCACTTTCTGCCAAGTAGCTGATCGATTCATCTTGAATTTGCTGTTCCTCAGGGACCAAACTTTTATCATAATATGCAATTTCTCGACTAGCTTCTGCTTTCCCTGGAACCATCACAACATATTCGCTATGCTTTACACCATTATCCCTAGTAGTAACCACATTCCCATCTTCTACACTATCAACTTTTTCAATCGCATTCAGTGAATAGTGGTCAAGAAAATCTGGCGCTGGCTTAATGATTAGAATATAATCACCTGGCTCTGGTCGTTTATATTTATCAATGGTATATCGTTTCCCATAAAAAATAAATGTATCATTATGTTGTGGGCGACATAATTCAATTTCACTTGCTTTCGTCAATATCTGTTGCATATCCTTTAAACGATATAAATGGACAGATTTCTTAAACATCGGTTTTACTGAATACACTTGGTGCAATTCATTTCGATAAAAAACAAACTGCCCTTTCCTCACTTGAAAAAGCTTCATTAGACTACCTCCTATAATGATGTTCCATTAGAGTATATTACAACTATGGTACAAAAGGAAAGACTTATATTGATATTCCTTTTTTTCTAGTTATTTAAACTTTTCCCCACGCTAAAGTAAGCTTTTCATGGTGGTTTTTTTCATGGTGCTATCACATATTCATGCAATGGTTTTCACCTAAGTTTTTACAAAAACGTATTTAGCAAAATGTATTCTCACTTTGTTTAACTCGTCGCCTTACAGCACATACTTTACGTTCATATTCTTTCCATATGAATAAACGGTAATGAAGTATCTACTTTACCAATCACCTGTTTAATAGTAAAGTTTTTTCCACTTAACCACTTTTTGAAATCAAAAATAACCGGGTCTCTATCGCTTCCCAAAGCGAACCATGCTTTTAACTGCTTAGGAAAATAACCTGATGTATGAATCGTACCAGCCCATTGCTTATATTTCGTCGAAAAAACCCCACGTTTAGAATCATTCATCAGCTTAAAAGCTTCATAAGCACTGGTTGTAGCGTTCGTTTCCTCCTGGATGGTTTGTTGCCTTCGTTTTGAGTCTTTTAAATGATGGCGATTCTCTTCAACCAGATTCTCAAAGTGATTGGTACAAACTTGATCTGTACGAATATATACAGACCGAGGTGACGCTTCTACAATATAGCTTTCCCCATTTTTATCCAATAAAACATAACTAAACGAATGTCGATGGGGGATTTCCTGTAATAAAGCTATTGCTTCTTGTGCATTTTTACAATTCTCTAGGATAATTCTTGCAATCATATTACAAATAAATCCGTCTTTCGGACGACGCCGGTGAATAAAATTATAGCCGATTGCTAATCCGTGTTCATTCATTCCATCCATTCTACCAGTGATGCGTTGAGATGGAGCAATCGTTGCATAGCCTTGATCGTTCGGCTGAAAAACCATATAGCGACCCTCATAAGTCTTCGGATGGTAATCGTAGTTACGAATCATGTAATCAGAACTAGTAAAAATGGAACAGCCGCTTTTTTTATATTCCAGTCGGTAACCACCAAATTCTTTTAGTATATCAACCATCTGCCATTGAAGTGCATCCATTAACCCACATAATTCATCCCAGATTCCGGGTGCAATTGGTTGGACGATTCGCTTTACTTCAGTTTCATGAATGTCAAATCGTGGTTGTCGAATATTCCATTGTTTTTTCCTATTTTGTAATATGTATGCCTGCTTTAGATCCAATCCTTGTTGATAGCCAAAATCATAATGACTGCCCCGAAATTGTTTCACATCACTATAGATGGTTTGCATCATTTCCCTCCCTTTTCCTTCATTTATTTTCTCATTGTAATCCTTTTTCTTCCATTTGAAAATCGAAAAGTTTTGCTTAGGTCCTTGCCAACCCTATCATAAACACTATAGTTTATTTTACACTTTAAGAAAGTATGAGGTTTTTCTAATGTGATAACACCCTCCGTTTTAAACAGTTTATACTTTAATGAAACTTTTCTCTTTTTAAAAACGTAGAAACAGGTAGATTTTTTATTTATACTATAGGAAAGCATAAAGGTTTATAGTATAAGCAAAACTACAGCTTGTCACCAGAATACTTGGCGACAAGCCAAATTTTTTAAGGAGTGGAAAAATTGATAGGAATGCTAACAACAACAATACTTTCATTTATTTTGTATGCCCTTATCGCTATATTTTTTATTGCGCAAAATAAAAAATACCGCATGACAACACTAAAAGCAGTTGGACTTGTTTTTGTGACCTTATTCATACTCAGTGTGATTATCATATACATAGTCATGCCACCAATTACGATACCGAACATGACAATAGCAAATTTAATTGTCGGGACTGTAGGAATGGTTAGCTTATATGCACTAACAAAAAGTAAACCATTCACGAAATCAACCAAGCATTTTGATGCTATTACAGGCGCACTTATTCTGCTTGCCATTATTACTATTCCCGGTTTCATCATTCTAGGAATCTTTACGTTAGATGATGCACATCAATCCATAACCAAAGAAGAGGTAGATGAAGCAAAACCATTAGATCAAGACGCAACACCAATTGTTGTATCACCAGAATTCGCAAGAAATAAAGTGCAAAAGGCAATGAGTGTAGTACCAAATACACAGTTTTATGACCTAGGTAAATTACAAGTACAAAAGATTGGTGACGAGATCGTTTTTGTAGCCCCTGTAGAGTTTACTGGGTTTTGGAAATATTTTCGCGGTAAAGAAACAGAAGGATATTTCACCATCTCAGCTACAGATGTAAACGCGCAGCCAAAATTTATAAAGAGCAAGATGAAATATACCAATTCAAGTTACTTTAACCATCAAATATCACGAACGATTTACAATGCACATCCTGGTTATATTCAAAGTGGAGAAGCGCAAATTGAAGTCGATGAAGAAGGAAAACCTTGGTATGTACAGACACTGTATAAACCGATTGGCTTAACGAATAAACCTAATTTGCAAAATTTACATGTCGCTGTTGTTGATCCAGTCTCCAGTAATGTAAAACTGTATAAATCAGAAGAAGCACCTTCATTTATTGAAGGCCCTATTAGCTCTGAGATGGCTTCAGAGGAAAATGAATACTTCGGAAAATATGTGCATGGATGGCTCAATTCTATCTTTGGCAAAAAAGATGTTAAAATACCGAACGAATCTGGAACGGAAGCAAGTGTTACACCAATTTTTGACGAAAATGGGGAAATGCATTATTTTACAGATATGTCCTCTCCAAAGGAAAATATTGACTCTGCCCTAGGTTATACACTAATAAATGCTAGAACAGGTAAATTAACATATTATAATGGTGAAAAAAATAACGGCATTATGGATAGCAAAGGTGCAAAAGAGATTGTCAACAAAGAATTTCCAGAGAAAAAATGGACTGGATCCATGCCGGTTCTTTATAATATCGATGGAAACCCTACATGGGTCGTGAATGTTCTCGATCCAAATGGACTCTTTAAACATTATGCTTATATTAAAGCAGCCGATTCCGATTTCGTCGTCTTTGGAGATACTGCTAGAGGCACACTAGAATCTTATCGACTTGCTTTGGCACAAGATCCAAGTAATGTTGAATCAACGGGAGACGCAAACTTAGAAAAGCGTGACGGAGAAGTAGAACGTGTACTAGTTACAACGCAAGATAAAAAGCAAGTTGTACAATTTCTACTTCAAGATGACCCTATTATCTACACGGTGAACTCCGGAAAAGCTCCAAGAGCCATATTCTTGCAGCAAGGAGATAAAGTAAAATTAGAAGCTAATATTAGAGACAACCAAACAGCTATCGTAGAAACGATCGCAATTGAGGGTTTGACCAACACCGAACAGTAAAATAAAGTGTTTTTACAACTTTAAAAATAATCCTTCAACAAGCAGGCTATCCTTAGGTTAACCTGCTTGTTTTGATGATTTACCTCCATGCCGTTTTAATAACCAGAACCCCTTCGTTAACCAATAAGCCAAATAAGCAACGGTAATGTCAATTAAAAAAATGTAAGTAAATCGCATGCCTGCTCGTAACTCCAGCATTCCTATTGCTTCAAAAGTAGGTGCTAACACATACCCGAAAAAGGCTGACATAATAATTGCTGCAATATAGTAATTTCTTCCTTTGTTTTTGCAATATTGATATATAAACATAAAACCTATTGGCAATACAACCGTTGTAATTGTTAAGCTGGCTGGAAATAAATAAAAAATATTATGTGGAGTAATTAATACATTCTTCATAGATAATACTGTATCTATATTTGTCCACATCACATGAATAGCAAACCCAAAAAAGCCTAATTCAAAAACGCGTTTTCGATCTATAAAAATGTACAAGAGAATAAGTGGAATCAGAACACTTATCCAATTAAACCAAAATTGCCATGTATCGAAACTTGACGTTAGCTCCCAGAATTCTTGCCTGTAATAATCCAACTCATCTTTTAAAAGTAATATTTTATTCAGTATATCTTGTTCGTTCATGACTCACTCACCTCACATCGCTTTACGATTCATTTAATAAATCTCATCTTTCTACTTTGTTTGCATTTTAATCCATCTAAATAAATAGGTTAACCAATAAGCCAAAGACGCTACCAAAAAATTAAGCAATAGTAGATAAGTTAAATTCATTCCTTTATTTAACCTTAAATAATCACTCAGAACAAATACGTAATCAAATCCATAGGCAATAAAAATAGTTAATAATAATGCATAGCCATAAAAATTTTTATTTTTCTTCGTACAATATTGATACAATAGCATATAAGCTACTGGTAAAATGACCGCTGTTACTGTCATCCCACTAGGAAATAAAGATGTTAAATCATGAGGGTGAACAACCAAATTATTCGCCTCTAACGCACCATTCACTTTGGAACTAATCATATGAACAGAATATCCATAAAATGATATTTCAAATATTCTCTCTCGTTCAATAAATTTGTATAAAATGAACAGCGGGATAAAGAAAAACGAAATATTAAACCAAAAATACCATGTTTCAACATTAGAGGTAAGTTGCCAGTACTCTGATTCTAACTTACCCAGTTTTTCTTTCAAGTTATATATTTGCAGATATAATGTTTCAGCACTCAATAAACTCACCTTTTTGATATCAGTCATAGCACATATATATTTATAACAAAAGTACATCATCTACTCTTTGTAAGTTTAGACATAAAAGGTTTATTTTATGCAAAATATCAGATGAGCTACTATTTGTTAAATAACGAAAAAACACCGTGCTATAGATAACAAACACCGTGTTTTTTTATATAGAGGGAACTATTCTTCTATAAGCAAGGATAGTTCTTCCCATCTGTCCATTTTTTTATTTAGAGCTTGTTCTACGCTCATCTGCTCTTCGTATAGTTTCTGCACTTTTTCTGAATCGCTTCCCGCCTCCACAATATCATTTTTAATCGTTTCTAGTTTTTCTTCCAACGAAGCTATAACATCCTCGATTTCGTCCCATTCTTTCTTATCCATATAGGACAGCTTTTTCTTTTGTGGTCTTGGTGATTGTTTTACGATCTTGGTCTTTTCTTCCGCTTTCGTTGCTGTTTCGGCTTTCTCTTGTTGCGCTAAAAAATCGCTATAATTACTATGATACGAAGTAATATTCCCTTTGCCATCAAAAATAATTAATCTGTCGACAACTCGATCTAAGAAATAACGATCATGAGAAACAGTGACGACAACTCCTGGGAAACGATCCAAGTACTCTTCTAGCACGCTTAACGTTTGCGTATCTAGGTCATTTGTTGGTTCATCCAGAAACAACACATTAGGCTCTTGCATTAACACTTTCAGTAAATATAGCCTTCGCTTTTCTCCGCCCGATAATTTTCGAATATACGTCCATTGCTGTTTCCGCGAGAATAAAAAATGTTCCAGCATTTGCTCAGCTGTAATCACAGAACCATCTTTTGTGTAAATGACGTCCGCTATCTCTTTAATATAATCAATAATACGCTGTTCTCCGTCTAACTCTTCTTCCCCTTGCGTATAATAACCAATTTTTACTGTATCTCCAACGATCACTTCACCAGCATCAGGTATTAGCCGTTGTGCCATAATATGAAGAAAAGTAGTCTTTCCAGATCCATTAGGGCCTACAATACCTACACGGTCACCAGGTATTAACAGTTGATTTACATTAGATAGAATTTTTTTATTTCCAAATGATTTATGCACCTGTTTTAATTCGATAACTTTGTTTCCGAGCCTTGACGAACCAACAGGAACTTCAAGTTGTTCCTGTTTTGTATTAAACGTCTTTCCCTTCATAGCTTGCACGCGATCAATTCTTGCTTTTTGTTTTGTAGAGCGTGCCTTTACACCGCTTCTCAACCAAGCTAATTCCCGTCGCAACGTATTTTGATGTTTTATTTCTTCACTTTTTTCCAATTCTTCACGTTCTGCTTTCTTGTCTAAGAACAGTTCATAATTCCCTTCATACGTATATAAATTACCACGATCCAATTCAAAAATTCGGTTGGTAACTCGATTTAAAAAGTAACGATCATGGGTTACTAGCAAAAGCGAGCCAGGATACGTTTGTAAATATTTCTCCAACCATTCAATAGCCGCATGATCCAAATGGTTCGTCGGCTCATCTAAAATAAGTAGATCAGCAGGCTGAATTAATGCATTCGCAAGAGCTACTCGCTTTTTTTGCCCTCCTGAGAGTGTCGCTGTTGGCTTATCGAAATCTGTAATTCCCAGCTTTGTTAAAATGGTCTTCGCTGTCGTATTAGCTTCCCAAGCTCCCAAGCGATCCATTTCTTGCTGTGCAGCTAGTAAATTGTTTTGCACCTTTTCACTTTCAGGGTTTTGCTGTAACTGAAGCAGCGTTTCCTCGTAATTACGCATCACCTTCATGATAGCCGCGTCCCCATAATAGATTTGCTCCATTACAGTTAAGTTTGGATCTAATGACGGGTCTTGAGATAAATATTGAATACGATAATCATTCGCATGATGAATTTCTCCTTGATCTGCTGGTTCGATGCGAGCAATAACTTTTAAAAAGGTAGACTTTCCTGTACCGTTGACGCCAATTAACCCAATTCGCTCACCACGAGTAATATGACAAGTAATGGCTTGAAACAGTGTTTTATCGCCAAACGATTTGGAAGTATTTTCTATTGATAGCATTTGTCATCATCCTTCATTCTTTCTGTTTTTCCACCATATTTTTGCAATAAGTACGATTAATAATAACATCCATGAAGTCACTAAATAAAAAATAATCTTAGCTGGCTCTGTCATTTCCGAAAAGAAAAAAGCCATACCAATCCAGACAACACCAATGAGTAGTAGTTGTGCTAATATAAGTTTCAAAACAATCTCCCCCATAATATGTATCATTAGAAATACTTGGTTTGTCGCCAAGTCTTATGGCGAAAGCTGAAGTTTTTCTTATACTATACACCTTTAAACTTTTTTACCTTCCTATAGTATTAGAAAAGCTTGGCTTTCCGTCAAATCTTTAGCGCAATATGCTTTGTATAAAATCCACTGCAAGAATAGTAGATAGTGGTTCTCCCAATGTTTACCATGTTGTTTCTATACAATCCCCCTTAAACACTCTCCTTCGCTTACAAAGCCACTTTTATATGGATGCAGCGGCTCTTTCATTAGGAGTCTATGATAGCTTTGATAGCTTTTCTGTCAAAAAGTATACAAGCATGCCCTTCTTTATCCCAATTATCTATTATAATACCCTTAGCATACGCCTAAGATCAATGCATTACCTTTTTAACAAACCTTACTTACCGCCAGACTTCTATTAAGCAATGTTTCACTTTACCTTTCCTATTTTATCTCTGGTGCTTGCTTCCTATAGCAAGGAGATGACCGAAAACACGCTTACGAAAAAAAGGATGCAGATGCTGTTATCTCCCACTGAAAATCGTTTAAATCACAATTTTCCAACCCTTAAAATGAGGCGTCACAACACCTTCCATCAATATAATTTTCTTCAGGTGTAAAAATGATTTTACAAGTATATAGTTAACTACCTAAGTGTACTGCCTTACAGGCTCTGAAGCAAATTTGCCATTTCAATCGCTGCAACAGCTGCCTCAGAACCTTTATTTCCAGCTTTTGTACCTGCTCTTTCAACCGCCTGCTCAATGGTTTCCGTTGTTAAAATTCCAAAAATAACTGGCTTATCCGCTAGTAACGATACTTGCGATACACCTTTTGCCGCTTCATTACAAACATAATCAAAATGTGGCGTAGCACCACGGATCACCGCCCCGAGCGTAATAATCGCATCATACGCTTCTTTCATTGCCATCTTCTTCGCAACTAATGGAATCTCATATGCTCCAGGTACCCAAGCAACTGTAATATGATCAGCGATTACACCGTGACGCAGTAATGTGTTTTGTGCCCCTTCTAATAGTTTTGCAGTAATAAAATCATTAAATCTACCAACCACAATGCCAATTTTTAAGTCAGTTCCAACTAAGTTCCCTTGTATTACGTTACTCAATGACGCCACACTCCTCATTTTGTGTTATTTTATATGTTACTAATTGCTGTACAGAAATGATCCGTATATTAAATTGCTCAGCCATTTTCTCCAAATCATTCAGTCTTGCCATCGATCCATCGCTATGGATGATTTCACATATGGTTCCTGAAGGCGTAGCTCCACATAATTTCGCTAAATCCACTGCAGCTTCTGTATGTCCTTGACGTACAAACACACCACCATCTTTAGCAATTAACGGAAACACATGCCCAGGCTGATGAAAATCATCTTTTCCAGAGAAAGGGTTCGCAAGCGCACGAATGGTTGTCGCACGGTCAAATGCACTAATACCTGTTGTTGTTTTCTTATGATCGACACTAATGGTAAATGCAGTTGCAAATGGGTCTGTATGTGTTGTTGGCATTAATACTAACCCAAGCCGTTTGGCTATTTCACGGTCTACCGCTGTGCATACTAATCCTTTACCATGTGTTATCATAAAATTAATGGTATCTGCCTTAATGTATTCAGATATAGCAACGAAATCACCTTCATTTTCTCGATTTTCATCATCAACTACAATAACCAGCTTTCCTGCTTTTAAGTCCTCTACCGCTTCTACTATCGTGTCCATACTATTCTCCTTTCTGATTTAGCAAACTAGAACATCTTGACTTTACCAAGTTTTTATGAAAAATTAACCAAATGAAACATCAATGATTACTATCCTCTGTTTGGGATAAAACCGTTCTTTTGTAAAAAAGCTGTACTCAAATTTTCTTCTTTTCTTGAAAACGCCAATAAATGTTCAACATGCTTTATGAGCATGTCACATTCTATATTTACAACTTCTCCTATGTTCTTTTTCCCTACTATCGTTACCGAAGCTGTATGTGGAATAAGCGATATCGTAAATGTATTGTTCTTTACCTTAAATACAGTTAGGCTAACACCATCTACAGCAACTGAGCCTTTACAAATAACATACTTCGCTAAATCTGCTGAGATTTTAATATCATAATAAATAGCGTTTTCTTCATATTGCTTTCGAATAATGGTTCCTAATCCATCCACATGCCCAGAAACAAAATGTCCTCCAAACCTACTGTCAGCTGCCATTGCACGTTCTAAGTTCACAGCAGAACCTACTTTTAGCGATTGTAAAGAAGTTGCTTTAAACGTTTCTGGCATAACGTCAACTGTAAAGCTGTGCTTATCGAAAGAAGTTACCGTTAGGCAGATACCGTTAATAGCTACACTGTCCCCTAGTTGGACATTACGTAACACTTTAAAACCTTTCACTGCTAATTCAATTGCGTGCTTAGAAGTATGTTTCATGGAAATGATTTCGCCTTTTTCTTCAATAATTCCAGTAAACAAACCACTCATCCTCCCCTTTAATTATTAACCGAATTATAACCTATCGCTTCTGGGAGAAGGTCGCAAAAACATAGGATCATTAGAAAAACTTGACTTGTAGATAAGTCTTATAGCAAAAACTGTAGTTTTTCTTATACTTTAAGTTTTTAAACTTTCCCATTATCCTCCAGCAAGCCCGTCTTTAGTCGGCCTTCCTATTTAGAACGAACCGATCTATGACTTATCGTAGGGCAATTTCGTGAAGTAGCCTAGTTGTTGGGCGCTGGAGCCGGACGGGGCCCATGCTGCAAAATTTTATAACTTCCTAGACCACAAAAAGCCCCTAAACGTAGATTTAGGGGCTTAAAAAAGTCAAATTATTACTCTTGTTTCCGCTTTTGAACAGTCAATAATAGAAAGGCTAGTAAGTTATCAAAAAAGTAGCTAAGATTCTATCCCACAAAAGTCAAACTTAAGCTATTCCCTGTTTCGCCACCACAACTAGAGCCTTTTTCTTTATCTTATTTTTAGAAAAAATGGCTTGTGTCCAAGTCTTTATGGAATAAAACACTGGTTTTTCTTATCCGATAAACCACTATCTTATCGTGTAAAAGAACTTGCTTATTTCATGTAGTGTACGGACTTTTTTGGAATAAATATACAGTTCAGCGCTTTCTTTTATATCTGTCATTCTTTTCGGATGGCTAAAAACCCAATTCATCTTCCTGATAAACAGGCACAATAAAGCCATCTAGTTTGGAACAACTATCCAAATATGGAATTACCTTTTTCCTTCTCCCATCCAGACTTTAACTGTCGGTTCTGGAATCACACCAGATCCACCGTTTGCGCGAATATCAAACGGGTCACGGACTTAAAGTGGCGTACCACTTTTCACCGTCGGTCGGGAATTTCACCCTGCCCCGAAGGAATGCTATATTTAGTTTTGGTTTTCAGTAAGTTCTAACATGAATACGCATAAGTATTTATGAGGAAACCTTTGCTTGCCACATGTTTTTCTTTTCTGATAACTAGATAGTATCAATAACAAAAATAAAAAGCAAGTTTAGAAACTTACTTGCCTTGTTCATTACATATTAGAAAAGCTTGCCTTATCGTCACATTTTGCAGGTGTTTTGTCTGTCTATCCAGGGGGGTTAACATTAAGAGGGTGTCCCGCACCAGATAAGGCATGATGGCTTCTTTTATGATATAATCTTTTCCTATATTGTAAAATAGATTACAATTCGTATTCCTCAATTAAAGCAGATTTTCTTCGTAACGTTCTAATCGAAACGTCATGCTCACCTAATATTTCATGAATGGACTTTTGGTCTTCCATGATAGTTTTAACGCCCTCATTAGTTTCTAATACAGCACGTTTAATAAACTGATTCTCCACTTTTATTTCTTCTATATCTCTTTCCAGCTTTTCAAATCTATCATTCATTTCAACAAACTTCTCATCCACTTTATCAAATCGACTATCTATACCTGCGAACTTCTCATTTACTTT
>NZ_FQXD01000014.1:0-21837 GCF_900129865.1 Virgibacillus chiguensis | reverse complement strand
TCTATACCTGCGAACTTCTCATTTACTTTATCAAATTGACTGTCTATACCTGCGAACTTCTCATCCATTTTATCAAGCCGACTGTTTATTTCACCTAATAGCTTCATTACATTCTCTTCAAATTTTGACATATTTATCACCTCTTTATCATTATAATTTTCATAAAAAAGTCATTTTCCGCAAAACCTGATGCTACCTTCATTATATCAGAATTAAATACAAATACATATAAGAAAAACACTGTCGTTTTTCGGCCATAAGACTTGGCTTGTCACCAAGTCCTATGGATGAAATCTTACAGCACTTTATATCGTTTAATTTTCGTTCATTTCATATGTAATGGTTGTTAAATGATCTGCAGAAGCTGCTACTTCGTCAACAGCTTTACTTAATTCCGTAATAATATCTATAAAAGATATAATTTCACGATCAATCTTATTGTTTTGGTCTTTTGTTTTATGCATGGATTCCATAATTTGCAAAAAATGCTGTTCTGTTTCTTGCAATCCTGCGTTTCCTTGTTTAATTTTTGTTCCTACAGCACTTAAGGAGCTTGTAATCTTATCCACTTGCGTATTCATATTCCCAATGAGTGAGGATACATTCGTTACCGATTCTTTCGTTTGTTCAGATAAATTGCGAACTTCTTCAGCCACTACTGCGAATCCTCGGCCGTATTCACCCGCTCTTGCTGCTTCTATAGAGGCATTTAAGGCAAGTAAATTCGTTTGTTCAGCAACTTCTTTCACAATATTTACAATGGACTGCATCTTTTTGGAAACATCTAATAAATGGTGCACATCATTTCCTAGATGCTCTACCGAATTATATAGAGCTTTCATGTTTTCATCCTGCTTATTTAATTGTTCTTTCCCTTTTTTTGCTCTACTGTAAGCATCCTCCGATAATGATGTACCATTATTAGCAATCTCTATTACTTCTTTTGATTGCGATTGCAGCTGCTGAAAGGAAGCATTCGTCTCTTCAGAAATAGCTGCTAAGCTTTCCGAGGATTCTGCTACTCGCTCCCGAATTTGTTGTTTTTGTAAATTTGCTTCCCGTTTCAATTGGTTCGTCTTTTCATCATACGCTTCTAGCACAAGCTGCTGTTCTAAATTTATTATTTTTGATACTGCACGTATAGCCAAAAGCGATTCATTTTTCATTTCTATATTTTGCTCAATGATATCCATTAGCGATAAAAACAAATCCTGAAAGGCACTCATATACCATTTTGTATCAAGTCCTATATTTACATGCATGTTAGCAATTCTTACTCGTTTTTCAAAATAAGTAGGATTGATGACACCATCAAACATTTCACATATATGTCGCTTTAATGTTTGTTTTAACTTTTCAATGGAACTGTGTGTATTAATAATTTGCATTAAAGATGGTTCCATAGCTAAATTATCATAAAAACGCTCAACAATCTCATGGATATTTTGTATAACATAAGGCTTTAATTGACGAATGATGGATAGATCAGATATAGTTAGCCCAATCATTTGAATTTGCTTAGCAACATCATTACCATTCTCTACCTGTAAGCTTATCTCCGTATTATTCCCTGCACTTTTTCGAAAAAAAGATGCCTCTCTCTGTTTTTTGAAAATCATTACAAAACCCCCTATTTATGTATATATCTCTATGACAAGTAGTTATATTCTACTAGATTTTGCTACGATTTTCCTATAAAAAGCCCAAAAGAGCGATTATTCGAACTGCAGCATACATTTAATGTCTTACTTCTCTCTTATACAACCATTTCAGTTTTAGGGTACACCTTATATATGTCGACCAAAACGCTCACTACTTTAAATTATTGTCCATCTTTCATTTGCCATACGATCGTTTTTTCTTTCCATTGTGGTAGAAAAACTTGGCTCCCGTAGTTTTGCTTATACTATAATCCATAAATTTTTTCTTATAGTGCAAAAGAAAACTGCCCCAAAACAAACGTTTTAAGACAGATTTTTCTTTCACTTATTATTATCGAACAGCGCAACGATTAGGACCGATTTCCATTTCACGTTGTTTTTCCTCATCAGGAGTAATTTTACCCATATTCGTCTGACGAATTTCTTGGTACGCATTTGGTTGCGGTGGTAAATTCTCCGTTACTAGCTTTCTAAATTCCGCTTCGTCTTCAATATTTAATCCGTGGTTCTTCGCAAATAGTGTGCCCAGCTTTTCAGCAACTGTACCATCTTCATTCAATTCTTTGATAATCATAAAGTGAGCTGGAAGAACGATGAGTTCATTTGATAATTCACGGTAACGATGATACAACGTTTCGCGTAGATCTCCTACCCAATCTTCTGCAAGGCCAGCTAAATCTGGTCTACCAATAGAATCAATGAATAAAATATCACCTGTCAATAAATATTTTTCATCGACGACAAAGGATGTAGAACCAATGGTATGCCCTGGGCTATATAAAGCATGGATATTGATGGTTGTATTTCCTATCTTCACTTCTTCCCCGTCTTCTAGAGCTTGATAATCAAATACAACTTCTCCAGCGTCTTTCGGTGGAAGCCAATACGTCGCTCCTGTTTCTTTAGCGATACTTCTACCACCAGAAATATGATCTGCATGCAAGTGTGTGTCAAGCACATGCTTAATAGTAACGCCAAGCTCCTTTGCGAAATGAGTGAAAATTCCTGTCATGCGTGTAGCATCAATAATTGCCGCTTCACCATTAGACACTACCATATAAGAGAGACATCCTTTGCCTAAGCGAACAAATTGATACATTTCACCACCGTTAGTTAAATCACCAACTTTTATTGGCTCCATATGTTCGCTCCAAGCTTTCATACCGCCTTCTAAATAGAAAACGTGTAATCCCTGTTCCGACAGCATTTCAGCAACCATTACAGAAGATCCTTCCTTCGCACAAACGACTAACATATCTTTATCTTTTGGCAATTTATCTAAAATACTATCTACACCATCAATTAAATCAAAGTAAGGAATGTTTAAATATGAAAAATTTTCTCCTTCTATCTTCCAATCTGCAAAATCACTTTCATTACGAACATCCAAAATAAATAATTCTTCCTTTTGGATGACCTTTCTTGCTACTTCTTGAGACTTCATTGCTGTAAAAGACATCTCCATACCTCCATTGGTTAAGTTTTTGTTTATGAACTTTTGGATCCTCGCCCCTTTTAATACCATATAGGGTATTATTAAAACCAAAAAAATACATTCTTTTCTTATTATCCCCTACAAAATAATATTTCCACATTGTCAACCACTTAAACTTAGACGATTTTCTCTAACTGCCCACTGTCAAGATGGAACAGTAATCCACTTACGCTTACTCCTTCTCCATATGCTTTGTAAATAAGATGATCTTTTATATGCTCTACCTGTTTCATAATATTGATTTTCGTTAGCTCATCCATGGAGAATTCTTTGTTAGAACTTGAATCTGGTAAATTACTACGGATATTAGCAATCCATGGTGCTAATTCTTCTTCATTGTTACCACTCCAAGCAGCGTGAATACCACCACATTCTGTATGCCCCTTTATAATAATATGCTTCACTTTAAGATGGACCAAGGCATAATAAAGACTCGCTGAAAAACTTGCATCATTTTTTGCTACTTGGTTAGCAATATTTCTGTGGACAAACATATTGCCAAGCTTCATTTGTGAAATGACAGATGGGCTAACTCGAGAATCACTACATGCTATTACGAAGAAATCAGGGTGTTGCCCTTGTTGTAGCTGATGGAAAAGATCCGGGTCTTCCAATTGCATTTTGTTCACAAAATCTTGATTACTTTGCATAATATTTTTTTCATCCATCGTTTCTCACCTTATTTTTCAATTGCTTTTACGGCTTCTTCAATAGTAATATAGTGAATCAACTGATGATATTTTTTATTCCAGTTTGCTTTTTCTAATACATCCATGACAGGCCCTTTAATACCTGCAAATAAAAATTGCGTATGCTGCTTACAAGTCTGCATCATTTCCTCCAATGAATGAATGGAAACAGCATCCATCGAATTCACTCCGGAAAAATCCATAATAATATACTTTGTATCTGGTTTTTCTGCTAACCGATTACACAATTTATCTTCAACAAATGACATATTAGCGAAAAACAGATCCGCATCTACACGAAAAATGATTACCTCTGGATCATCCATTGCATCAGGATAACGTTGCTTGTTTTTATACACACCACGACTTTCCACAAAGCCTAATTCCGCAATATGTGGATAAGCATTTTTACCAACATAGACAAGCAGTGAAAATACAATACCGATTAAAATACCTGTTTGAATTCCGAACACTAATGTTGCCAAAAATGTTAGTATCCAAGTCCAACCGTCTGCACGGTTAAGTTGAAATAGATTTTTAGCTTCATGAAAATCAATCAAACTATAGACAGCTACCATAATAATTGCCGCTAACACAGCCTTTGGAAGATAATAAAATAAATCTGTGAAGAAAAGTAATGTTAGCATAATGAGCACTGCCGTAATAATTGAAGCTAACGGCGTTCTTGCACCTGCTTGGTAATTGACCGCTGATCTAGAAAAACCACCTGTTACAGGATAAGCAGAGAAAAAGGAACCTCCAACATTTGCCAAACCTAAGCCAATTAATTCCTGATTTGCATTTACTTTATACTTTTCTTTAGCTGCGATAGCCTTTGCCATAGCAATAGATTCCATAAAGCCAACAAAGGTAATGGTAAACGCTATTGGTAGCAAAGCAACGATAGAATCCATCGTAAATGTCGGGAAAGAAAATGCTGGCAGTCCTTTAGGAACTTGCCCTACAATCGATACACCATCTTCATATAAATTGAAAACGTACACTGCTAAGATGCTTATTGTAACCACCACAATAGGACCAGGTATCTTTTTCACATATTTCTTAAATAGAATTAACAGAACAATACTACCAATACCAATCGTTATTGTAATCGGGTTAATTTCGGATATTCGTTTTACAGCTTCTCCGATAAGCAAAAACACTTCACTTTTTCCAGATTCATACGTAACACCAGTTAGGTCCTTTAATTGACTCAAACCGATAATGATCGCTGCTGCTGAAGTAAAACCACTAATGACAGCATGCGACAGAAAGTTCACTAAGAATCCTAGTTTAAGAACCCCTAATAATAATTGAATCAATCCTACCATTAGCATGAGTAAAAGAACCAGCGAGACATACTCCGATGATCCGGGCTCGGCTAATGTTGAAACACCACTTAGAACAAGTAAAGACACCATTGCTACTGGACCTACTGCTAACTGTCTTGATGTACCAAAAAGCGCATAGATAATTAATGGAATTGTTGAAGCATATAATCCGATAACTGGGTCTAAGCCAGCTAACATGGCATAAGCCATACCTTGTGGGATTAACATAATGGCTACAATTAATCCAGCTGATAAATCGCCACTGAAATCACTACGATTATAATTTGGCAACCAATCAAACGCTGGAACTAGTTTTTTCCACAATTTAAAAACCCCTTCCTGCTAAATCGGGTACAGACGCTTTTCTTGGGTTTTGCGCCTTGCATCCCAATGGAGCCACCTCCAATTCTCTTATTACATTATAGGAAACGTTCAGATCGTTTCTAGTCTCAGGGGAAAATGCCCCCCGAGAAATGTTTTTACGCCTTTTTAATCCAAAACTTAAATACATCGCCTTCTTCAGCTTCTTTTACTAATTCATGTCCACCAGACTTCGCCCACGCCGTTAAATCACTTTTTGAACCTTTATCTGTTGTATGCACCTCTAAAATCTCTCCTGCATTTATTTCTTCGATCGCCTTCTTTGTTCTTACTACTGGCATTGGGCATGCTAACCCTTTTGCGTCTAATACTTTTGCTGCTTCCATGAATAAAATCCTCCTCTAGTATATTTATGTCAAACAGGGATATCCCTGATTTTAAATACATTTATTTGATAGAATAAAGTACTTCCTCATTGCATCGTTTAGAATGTTAGCGTCATATTGGCATCTTTTGCATATTCAATAAAAGATGCGGCACCAGCAACTTCAATGCCTCCAACAAGTTGTTCCTTTTCTAGCTTCATTACATCCATGGTCATTTGACATGCTAACAGTTTTACACCCATTTCTTGCGCAATACTTAATAATTCTGCAATGGATGGCACATTTGCTTGTTTAAAGCCTTCCTCAAAATGCTCTTTTCCTTCTGGTAATGGAAGGTTTTTATGAGCTTCTTTGTGAATTAAATTTAATCCTTCAAATGTAAAGAAAATGCCTACTTCTGCATCCGATGCTGCAGCTGCTGTTGCTAGATTAAATACTTTATATGCATCAAACAATCCCCCATTTGCTGCAATAATTGCCACTTTTGTATTTGCCATGTTTTTATTCCTCCATATTTAGTTATTTTTTTCAAGTGGTCCTTCCCACTTGGTCATACCTGGAACAACATTGATCACATTATTAAATCCTTTGGAAGTAAGCTTTTGGGCAGCTAAATCACTGCGGCTTCCTGTGCGGCATATAACGTATAACTCTCTTTCTTTGTCTAATTCTTCTAGTCTTGAATCCAGTTGATCTAAAGGAATATTTATTGCGCCTGGAATGTGACCAAAGGCAAACTCTGCCGGTTCACGCACATCAAGGATAGAAATAGCATCCTTTGCTTCTACTTTCTTTTGTATATCATTTAAATCAACAACGTTATCATGTTTGGCTTCTTCTTTCTTTTCCGCTTCACTAGCTACGCGGATATAATGTTTCAATACGTCCCCTTCTTCTACCGTACCAATGTATTGATGCCCTGTGCTTTCAGACCAAGCTTTTATATCCGCTGTGGAACCTTTATCTGTAGCCTGCACTTCAATAACTTCTCCAGCCTTTAAATTGCTAATCGCTTTCTTCGTTTTAACAATTGGCATGGGGCATGACAGCCCTTTGGCATCTAATACTTCATTTGCAGTAATACTCATCTTCATTCCTCCTATATTTCTACTTCTTCATCCCAAGCAAGCATGCCACCAGCTATATTTGTACAATCTATATTGTTTTCCTCTAAAATTTGACATGCAGTGGCACTTCTACCGCCAGAACGACAAATAACATAATAATGTTCATCCTTGTTTAGTTCCTGAACACGATTTGCAACGTCTCCTAATGGGATATGACGTGCTCCAGGTACTTTTCCTAGCGCTACTTCATCATCTTCCCGAACATCAATAATCTTGATTTGTTGATCTTGTTGATACCTTTTTATCAAATCTTGTGTTGTAATTTCCTTCATTTTTCACCCTCCAAAAGCTGTTTGTTTTATATAAATAAGGTTATATTTGCATCTTCGGAATCTCCGACATATGCTCCTACGCCACCGTATTCAATATTGTCGAGCAACTCCTCTTTTTGCAAACCTAATAAATCCATTGTCATCGTACAAGCAAGTAGTTTTATGTCTTGCTCCTGCGCCATAGAGATTAAATCAGGAAGTGGCATAGCATTATGCTTTTTCATGACTTGTTTTATCATTTTTGGCCCCATTCCTAAATAATTCATCTTAGATAGTCCCATTTTATCTGCGCCACGCGGCATCAATTTTCCAAACACTTTCTCCATAAAGCCTTTTTTTAGCGGAGCTTGATTATCTTTTCGTAGTGCGTTTAACCCCCAAAATGTGTGGAAAATCGTTACTTCATGATCATAGGCAGCAGCACCATTAGCAATAATATAAGCGGCCATCGCTTTATCGTATTCACCACTAAATAGAATAATTGTCGTCCTCTTTTTTTCAGCCATCCATAAACTCCTTTCTTTTCATACATATAGGTGTAGGGGTATTAATTACTATAAAAAAATGGGTGACTTGTTTAATCACTATGATTAATAGTATTTATTATCTAATGATTTGTCAACTATAATTCATCTGGTAAAATGATACGGCGCTTCACCTTCGCTTTTGAAGCTGCTCACTAAGCAGAGCAACTTTTTTCGTTTCTTACATAATAGCCTTTGACAGCATACCCCTTGTTGCACAAAAATCTAGCAGCAATATTTTTTTCTACGCTATTTGAAGCAACTAAAATAACAGAATTGCTTGGAATATCTTGATAATGCCGATTTAAATAAGCTAACGGTAAACATAAAGCTCGATCCAGCGCATCTTTATAAGATTTATTATAATCTCTTAAATCAACTAAAACGGTTTGATCATCTTTAACAAATAATTCTTCTTCATCTAAACTACTAACTCCCCGCACAGGGATATATCTTTGGTAGGAAAAATATAGAAGTAGAACAACTATACTCATAAACAACAATGCCATACTACGACTCCTTGTATAGTATATTTAGGCGTTCATATTCGCCTATATTTCTAACAGCACTCTCCCCCTACAACCAGGCACCCATGCCACCTTTTACGTTAGTTATTTTTCCAAATCCTTGTTTTTTTAATACTTTTGCTGCACGCATACTACGCATACCACTTTGACAAATAACGACGACTTCTTTTTGCTTATCTAATTCGTTACAACGATTCGGTAGCTCATGTAACGGTATGTTTTTAAATGGTTTTTGATGATTAGTCTTATATTCTTGTGGGGTACGGACATCAATAAATTGTACTTTTCTATCTTTTAACTTGTTTTTTACTTCTTGTACAGTCATTTGTGTCACGCCTTTTACCGGCATAAACCTACTAACTATAAACACAACTACTATCGCAATGATCCCCCATTGCACTATTTCCATATCACTCTCTCCTTATAGGGGTATAGGTATTATTTTCGAGAATTTTTTTATATCGGTTTTGTTTTCTAATAGCTCTTCATGTTATCCATCATAGTATCAAGAGTGAGTATTAATATATTACAATACACATGGCTCAAACAAGAATCACTAGAGCAACTCGTTTTCTTTGATTTAGAAAAACTATCCTTTTACCATAAGCGTAGTTTTATTTATACAAACATCAAACCTATCGTCCAAAAAAGATGCTTTATCTACTCTTTACAAGCAAATTGACTGCTTCGTTAATGAAAGGTTCTGCCTCTTCATCATCTGCTTGGCGAATACAAGCTTCCAGATTTTTGCTAACTACAAGTGCTGAAGTTCTATCTAGGGCACTCTTTACAGCTGATAACTGCATGACGACATCTTTACAATCTTTTTCTTCTTCCATCATTTTAATAATACCTTTTACTTGTCCTTCTATACGTTTCATACGATTTTTTACTTTTGCATCGTATTTCATGACGTTTCCTCCTCTCTTCATGGTTATATCTAAATCCACTTCATGTTCAAACTGCTGTTTACTAAAACAGAATTATACCAACGTGGGCGGCAACCCATTTTTAGTCTTCCTCTTAGCGACGAACCGATAATGACTTAGCTTAGGGCGATATCGTGAAGTCGCCTCGTTGCAGAGCGATGGTTTGATATTTTCCTATAATGATAGAAAACTTGACTTTTCAGCAAATCTTTATGTTGAAAGCCGTATTTTTGCTTCTACGATTTCATTCTTTGTATAATGTAAAATAAGTTGGCCACGAGACCATCGTCATTGGTGCATCATTTCCATGCCACAAATTCATTTTATACCCCACCTGGTATTTTGTCAACGGTTTTTGTATCTTAGTAGAATAACTTGGCTTATCATCAAATTTTTATAGCAAAAATGCGGTCTTTTTGTTTATCTATAAATCCTAAACATTTAATTCTTTTCATGGTATTAGAAAAAAAGGTATATCGTCAAGTCTTTTAGGGCTGTAGTTTTCTTATACTATAAACCTGTAAACTTTTATATATTCCTAGTAGTATAAGGAAAGACCGCTACAAAACCGCGGTCTTCCAAATCTTTCATACTTGTGAAGCTGCAACTTGCTGATTTGTCACTTCTTTATTATTTGCTCTTTCATATGCTTCTAGTAAAAAATCTACGATATGCACAGCATTCATTTCCTTAGACAAACCTTCTCTTTCAATACCTAGCTTCATTTGCAGTAGACAACCTGGATTCGTTGTCACAATCGTTTTCGCATTCGTATTCCTTGCTTGTTCCATTTTATAATCAAGAATTTGCATCGACATTTCCGATTGAACAATATTATAGATGCCTGCTGAACCACAGCAACGACTCGCATCTTTCATCTCTACATACTGAACACCAGAAATGGCCTCTAGCAATTGCCTTGGTTCCATAAATGTTTTTTGACCGTTCTTCAAATGGCAAGAATCTTGATACGTAACGACTTGTTCCGGTAAAGACAGCGGCTGTTTATGAAATTCAAGTTCTACTAACACCCGAGTGATATCTTTGATTTTCGCACAAAAGCGCTCTGCACGTTCATGCCATTGCGGATCATCTTTTAATAAATGAGCGTATTCCACTAAAAAGGCACCGCATCCACCCGCATTTGTAATTATATAATCCACTTCAGCTTCTTCAAAAGCAGCAATGTTGCGTTTTGCCATTTCTCGAGCATGATCCATTTCCCCACTATGTCCGTGTAACGCTCCACAGCAAGCTTGTGTTTTAGGTAGAACAATTTCACACCCAGCATACTGCAATAGCTTCATGGTAGCATCATTTGTTTCCATAAAAATGGTATCCATTAAACAGCCAGAAAAAAACGCTACCTTCTTGGTACGATTTCTGTGGAGTGGCTGTAAGTGATGTGGGCGTCGTTTCATTGCAGAACGCTTTGGAACATCTGGAAGTACTTTTTCCATGGTACGCATCGTCTCAGGAAAAAGTTTCATGACGCCAGTTGCTTGTGCAAGTTTTTGAGCACCAGAACGTTGGTAAAAGCTCAGTAAACCAGTCAGCCCAATCATGCGATTTTGTTGAGGGAAAATATTTTTTAAAAAGATCCCCTTCATTACTTTTTCTGGTAATGTTGGCTTTTTGCTTTGATAAATCGCATCCCTTGCTTGCTCTAATAATCTGCCAAAGTTCACACCAGAAGGACACACGGGTTCACAAGCTCTACAGCCAAGACAAAGGTCAATAGATTCTTTCACTTCTTCACTAGGTTCAATCACCCCGTCGACCAAACCTTTCATTAAAGCGATTCGCCCACGTGGTGAATGGACTTCATTTCTTCCTGTTTCAACATATGTTGGACAACTTGGTAAACAAAATCCGCAACGCGTACAATTCATTAGTTCATCATAATCCATTTTTTCTTGAAAAGCGGTCTGAATGCGTGCTTTTTCTTGTGTATCCATTTATTTCTCCATCTCCTTACTTTGCTTTGTGAGCGGGTCAAACATTTTTCCTGGATTCATAATTCCATGAGGATCTAACGCTTGCTTTATACGGCGCATCGCCTCAACTCCATGCTCTCCCGCTTTCAAATGCAAATATGGAAGCTTCATCATTCCGACACCGTGTTCACCTGTAATCGTTCCTCCAAGCTCAACCGCCTTCTCAAAAATTTCTGCAAATGCTTTTTCTACTAATTCCATTTCTTGCTCATTACGAGCATCTGTAAGACATGTCGGATGGAGGTTTCCGTCACCAGCATGACCGAATGTACAAATAGTTAGCTCGTACTTTGCAGCAATTTCCCCAATTGCTTTTACCATTGCTGCAATTTTCGAGCGTGGCACCGTAGCATCTTCCAAAATCGTTGTCGGCTTTAACCGAGATAGAGCGGATAACGCTGTTCTCCGCGCTGCCGTCAATTGCTCTGCCTCTTCATCTGTTTGCGCCACCTGTACATCAAATGCTTGATTATCTTTACATAACGACGCAATCTTTTCCATATCACGAGCGACTACTTCAGGTGGCCCATCTTGTTCAATTAATAATACTGCTTTCGCTTCTGTCGGCAATCCAATTTTGGCATAGTCTTCAACAACTTGTACGGTCGCTTGGTCTAAAAATTCCAAGGTGGCAGGAATAATGCGGTTGGCAATAATCGCTGACACACTTTCCGCGGCAGCTCCTAAATCATGATAAAGGGCAAGCATCGTTTGTTTTGTTTCTGGTTGTGGAACAAGCTTTAAGATCGCTTCGGTAATAACCCCAAGCGTCCCCTCTGCTCCGACATACAATCTTGTCAAATCGTACCCCGCTACATCTTTGGCAAGCTTTCCACCAGTTTGAATGATCTCACCGTTTGGCAAAACGATCTCAAGTCCAAGCACGTAATCTCTCGTCACACCATATTTAAGTCCACGCAGTCCACCAGAGTTCTCACTAATATTCCCCCCGATTTGCGATATGTGCATTGAACCTGGATCTGGCGGATAGAAAAGACCTACTGCTTGCGCTCTATCTAAAATATCTTTTGTATATACCCCAGCCTGTACGGTCATAGTTAAGTTTTCTTCATCAATTTCTAAAATTTCTCGCATGTGCTTAAAAATAAGCACTATTCCTCCTTCTGAAGGCGTTGTGCCAGCACATAGATTTGTCCCAGACCCACGAGGTACAATTGGTATTTGATGTTCATTACAAACTTTTACCACGGCTGAAACCTCATGTTTATTTCTCGGTGCTACCATTGCATCAGGTAATGTCTGATACCTTGGCGTAGAATCATACGAATAAGCGAGTAAACTTGCATTGTTATCTTCTACATTATTTTCCCCGACGATTGCGATTAGCTTTTCTCTTACATCCCTATTTAACATACACATTCTCCTACATAGTAATAATTCTATTTTAAGAAAAATTAAAAGAAAAATAAATGTATATATGAACAAAAATCCAGTAGAGAAAACGCCTTCTTTTGGTTCAATGTACAATTTTTAATTATAAAAACGCTTTATATGAAATCTGTTTACAAGCTGTAACATTTCGTGGTTCGTATATCAAATTCTAGACCCTGCGCTGGCTATAACTGTTGTCATTTTGAACTTCAGCAACTTTACATTTTATCCCTTATTATACTTACATGATGATAAGCGAAAGGCCATATACAATAACATAACATCATCCAACTTTTTAAGATTTAAATTAGTAATTTCTGCAATTCGATTTAATCGGTAATGCAATGTATTTTTATGAATATGTAAAGCATTCGCCGTAACTTGCATTTGCATATCATGAGAAAACCAGCTCGCTAGCGTTTTCATTAGCTCTTTTTCTTTTACTAACTCTTTTAAAGTTCGACAAATAAACGTTTCTTTTGTTTGCGCACTAATTTCATGTTCGAGCATTTCAAAACGTAAATCCGCTTCAAACACAACAGGATTTGTCCCATCAGCATGTTCGCTTGCCTTTACTGCTTGCGAAAACGATGCCGATAAGTGCTCTGGCTCAACAATATTTCCAACCCCAGCATACAAGTGTTCATCTAATTCTTGGTATACAGCAGCGATCCATTTGCGTAGGCAATGATCTAATAACGATGCCTCTACTGCTTCAACTAACATGACAATTCGGTCCTGCCCCCACCTTACAAACAAAGCACCGACGAAATCATCCCAAGCAGATTTCAATTTTTCAAATCGATGGTACGAAAATCCAGTTAGTAATTCTTTTCTTTTAAATACAACTACTTGCTTATAAGCTTCCATGTTGATATGAAAAAATTTACTTCTTTCGACTAAACTCGTATAACTGCTCGTCTGATTAAGCCAGTCAAAGATAAAAAATTCGACGTCACGTGCTTTGCTTTCCTGATTTATTCTAGTTAGCGAATCCTGTATAAATAGTTCTGTCACTTTTTGTACCAATCTAGCATATGGCTCTACGATAGACGGGTTACCAGTAATCCCAAGGACACCCAAAGGAATTTTATTAATCACAATTGGAAACACGACGCCTTCTCTTACGCCATGTAGTTTTTTGGTTAATTCTTTTGACATGATCATTTTTTCTTTATGTTGCATTGCTATACAAGCACCCTCATGGTAATTGCCAATTCGTTTAGCATCTGTACTCGCCACAATATAACCTTGCTGATCTGTTACAATTACTTCTTCTTTAATAAGCCGATTCATTTCCTGAACAATCGAGTTATAGAGCCGATCTGTTTGCAGCAGAATATTTTCCAATGCTTTTCACCTACTCGTTTGTATTTCTACATTATTTTATCACGCAAACAATAAAGCTGTCTTTCGATCAGCTACATGCGTATTTCGATATTGCTATTAAAAAACAGAGCGAGTTAGAAAAAAGGAAGGGAAATGCCGTTTTTGTTTTTCTTCTCATCTGTTTATTGCTCCGTCCCTTTTATTTGCAACTATTCTGTTCATCCTTTAGACTTGTCCTATTCAAATAATTCTATTAATTTTTTAGCATGTATAAAGTTTTTTATGGATAGGAGTTTACTCAGATGAATTTAAAAAAAGGGAGCCATAATTGTATTACGGATATTGCAGGAGTCCAAATTGGACATGTCACGTTATATGAAAAATTAGATGAGGAACAAACTATTTGCACTGGAGTAACGGCCATATTGCCGCATAAAGGCAACCTATTTCGTCATAAAGTCCATGCCGGGAGTGCTGTGTTAAATGGATTTGGCAAAACAGCAGGATTAGTTCAAATAAATGAACTTGGACTTGTGGAATCACCAATTATGCTGACAAATACATTTAGCGTTGGTTCTGTTTGGCAAGGAACGCTCGACTATATGCTCGATACAACAGAAGAAATTGGCGACACGACAAGTTCCATTAATATTGTTGTCGGGGAATGTAATGACAGTTATTTAAATACAGCTCGCTACCCTGCAATCAAGCCAGAACATGCTGTCAAAGCGATTAAATCAGCTAGCACCTCGCCTGTAGCTGAAGGCTCAGTCGGTGCGGGAAAAGGGATGGTATGCTTTGGTTATAAAGGGGGAATCGGAACAGCTTCACGTATCGTTTCACATAAATCCATAAACTATCAAATTGGCGGGATCGTATTAAGTAACTTCGGCAAAAGAGGTGATGCGCTCTTTGCTCGTTGGGAGCCAGTCCAACAAGATACCCCTGATGGTTCCATCATGATGATCTTAGCAACAGATGCACCACTACTCGAGAGACAATTACAACGACTTGCTAAACGTTGTGCTGCGGGTCTTGGGCGCACTGGTAGTCAATTAGCGAACGGCAGCGGTGACATTGCCATTGTTTTTTCAACTGCGAATAAAGTCCCACACGCTACCGATTCCTACACACAAACCGTTGACTATTTACGGGATGATCATCCGTTAATGAACCAGCTGTTCCAAGCGGTCGTTGAAATTATTGAAGAATCGGTGATCCGCTCTTTACAAATGGCAGAGACGACAGAAGGAAGAAAGGGACGAATTGTAACAAAGGCCCCGTTATAGAAACAGAATGCATTCACAAGAGAATACTCATCTCATTATGCTAACAGGTAGGATCACACCACCTTAAAAATGCACGAGCCTCATTGCATAATGAGCGATGTTTTATCTAACAAAAGTTTAACGAGATATTCCACAGGGAACACCTCCTCTACAACCACATTTACGAAGGAGTGAGGATCACTATGCGAACAAATCTAAACCATTTTATTAACGGTGAATGGATCGGCTCAACTGGTTCCGAAACGATACAAGTATGCAATCCTGCGACCGAAGAAGTGATTGGTGAGATTAGTTCTGGAACCGAAGAAGACCTCAATAAGGCAGTGGCTGCAGCGAAAGCAGCTTTCCCATCTTTTTCAAAAACGTCAAAAGAAGAACGAATTCAATTGTTGGAAGCTATTGCCAATGAGTATGAAAATAAAAAAGACGAACTGATTGACGTAATTACAGAAGAATTAGGATCTCCAGTATCTATTTCCCAAAATGTTCACTACACCATGGGATATAACCATTTCAAGCATGCAGCCGAAGCATTAAAAAACTTTTCTTTTGAGGAAAATCGAGGAAATCATAAAATTCGCAAAGAATCAATTGGTGTAAGTGGTTTAATTACACCTTGGAACTTCCCGACTAATCAGACCTCAACAAAAATAGCGGGAGCGATTGCAGCCGGTAGTCCAATGGTATTAAAACCAGCTTCGATGACACCTTTTGCAGCTATGATGCTAGCTGATATCTTGGCAACGGCTGGTGTTCCAAAAGGTGTGTTTAATTTAGTAAACGGTTCTGGTTCAACGATTGGTAATGGCATTAGCAAACATCCAGATATTGATTTTGTCTCCTTCACAGGTTCAGGAAAAGTAGGCGAAAAAATCATGAAAAATGGAGCAGAAACAATTAAAAAAGTAGCTCTTGAACTTGGAGGGAAATCACCACTTGTCGTATTAGAAGATGCAGACATGGAAAAAGCTGCGAAAACTGCGGCTTGGAATATTATGATGAACACAGGTCAAGTTTGCTCTGCAGCAACAAGAGCAATTATTCCAGCTTCGAAAAAAGAGGCATTTGAAAAAGCAGTCAAACAAGCTGTTTCCTCTTTTGAATATGGAGACCCAAAACAAACAGAAACAAAAACAGGGCCGCTTATATCTAAAGATCAATGGGATACGGTACAATCCTATATTGAAAAGGGGATTCATGAAGGAGCAACTTTACTCCTCGGTGGCACTGGAAAACCAGAAGACCTAGAGACAGGCTATTATGTAAAACCAACCGTGTTTACAGATGTAACCAATGATATGGTCATTGCTCAAGAAGAAATTTTTGGTCCTGTACTCTCTGTCATCACCTATAATGATTTAGATGAAGCGCTAGAGATCGCTAATGATACGATTTATGGTCTGGCAGGTTACGTTGTCGGCAAAGATAAAGAGACACTTGCTCACGTAGCCAACAATATAAAAGCGGGACAAATTACGGTGAATGACGGAAAGACCGATTTCTTTGCTCCGTTTGGCGGTTATAAACAATCGGGTATTGGTAGAGAATGGGGCGATTACGGTATAGAGGAGTACCTCGAAGTAAAAGCGATTATGGGGTTATCTTCATGAACAATCGACACTTAGCATAGCTTCAAAGTAGCTGCCTTTATTGTTCTATGGCACAATTCCCAGAACGTTTCTTTAAAGCGTTTCCCATTGTTCAGTTAAGATTTATTAAATGACGAAGCCGCATAATAACTTACTATTATGCGGCTTCATTAGGTGTTATAACAACAGATAAACCAAACAGGCTTTCTCCATCAAAGATTAGCATATCAAATTGTGCTTTGCATCGAATAGACCAAGATTATTTAACACGAGTCTTTATTTAATCTTCATCTTTCACGTCCAAATCTTCAGGAATCGGTTCATTGAGGTAGTCTTGAATCATCGCCCGATATTTTTCTACCTGCTCAAAATGGGTTTGAAATTGTTCACTGTTAATGAGAAATTGTTCCCCATCATGCACAGCTCTAACTCTTCCTTGTAACACAAGTGCATGTAATTGCTTTTCATTCATAGACAAATATTCTGCTGTCTCAGGAATCGTCATGTACATACATCCTCATTCCTTCCTAAAAGTATCCTGTTGTTATGGAGAAAGCGATCATATATCTAATAGAAAGTCATACTTGTCTGCAACTGTTTTCTCCCCGACGATAGCCGATAATTCTTCGACAAAATTAAATAAAATATACCGTAACGAACACGAAGCTCCCCATGAACTTCAGCTGAGCTTCCTTTTGTAGTATTTCAATCTCACTTCTAAAATATACTGCATGAAATAAAAGATCAACTAGTTGCAACAACTATATATGACAATAAGGGTAATTTAGTTGAACCCAACAACAATGATAATGATTTAATACCACCTCTAGCTGCAACTGCTCCAACAAAAGTTAAATATCTTAATAACTTGCATCTTACCAATCAAATGGATTTTACAAATTTGGACGTAGGTACGGCGGGTATACATTTATTTACAACAAATAACTCCTCTAAAAAGTTTAGAATTACCTTGAAAAAAGGAGGATTTGGCGTCAATACGCATACTTGGGATCAAACACCATTAGATGTATTTGAATCTATTAATCTTCCATTGAGTGGGTCCCTATACACAATTAGAACATATCAGTATTTCTATTTTCTTGTAGACAATCCAAAAAATGGTCAAACAAATATGGTACAGGCAATTAAAAGGTTAATTTCCTAGATCACAAAAAAACCATACCAGTGCGGTATAGGTGGTTTTGGTTTTGAAGATGTTATTTTCTATACACTTTCCCTCTATTATCAACTTTCAATACATTTATCACAAGCTTCAGGTCAATAATATCAAAAATAATTCTAAAGTCTCCTACTCTTTTTCTATAAGCATTGTCACCTTTTAATTTCTTAACGTCCTTTGCTCTATAGGGGTTCTCAGACAATTCCAACATAGCATTTCTAATTCTTTTCTTGGTGACTTTATCTTGTTTTTCAACAAATTTCTTAGCTTGTTTGGAAAAAATAATATCGTACATTACTTTTCCAATTCCCCAAACACTTCATCGAATGAATAAAACTCTCCATTTGCAATTTCTTTTCGTGCGATATCCAAATCTTTTTTGTCCTCATCGCTCAAAGTTTCTTCGCCGATTATTTTTTCAAATAAATCTGCAGCTTTTGGTAATTTATCTGCGGGTAGGTCATCAATTAATTTGTGTAACATTTCGCGATTACGGTCAAATATGCGACTCATTGTTATCACCTCATTTGGTTATATTTTACCACACATTATTTTATTATTCCAAAATAGTTTTGGGAATCTATGCTAGAGGTTTTACTTGAAGTCACAGAAAAAATTGTGTTCCTGCTTTGTTCCTTTTTGGGGTCAAATTGCCCCTTTAATTTGGTGTAATGCTTAAGGATTTGCGTTCTGAATCTGTGCTGATAATACAACAAAGAGGCTGTTTCACAATCAGGAAACTGAGCGTGCAACTGTTTTCTCTCCCAAAGCGAATCATGGTGATAGCCGATAATTCTTCGACAAAATTAAATAAAATATACCGTAACGAACACGAAGCTCCCCATGAACTTCAGCTGAGCTTCCTTTTGTAGTATTTCAATCTCATTTCTAAAATATACGGCATGAAATAACACACAAACAAGACAAGGTTATTGCACACCGCTTTCTAGTATTGAAAATGTCTTTGCCTCACAATTCATTTCCGCCATTGCTCCGTAAGGCAAAATAAATTTCGGTTCTGTATGGCCAAAGTTCAAATTAAACAGGACTGGCAAATGTTCTAAATCATACTCTTGTAACACTGTCCCAATTATAGTTTTATATTCTTCATAATACTTCTCTTGCTGCGGTTTTGCAAAAATCATACCGTTTACTACGTGCAAAATGCCTTGGGCAGCATAATTTCTTAACCAACGTTTCACATGGTCTGGTGATGGTTTTTCTTCTGATGTTTCAAAAAATAACATGCCATCCTTCCAATGATCCATTTTCGGCCAAAGCTCTGTCCCTTTGGCAAATTCCAATACTTCCATACATCCACCGATTAAGTGCCCCGAAACAATGCCTTTTCCTTGTAGCAACTCATATCCGTTATTCGGTTGCATACTCCTTTTTATCTGACTGTTTGCAGGGACGAACCAATCTAAAAACTCACTCGTCCATTCCTTTGCTGGTTCCACTTTGCCAATCGGTTTCCGAGAAAAAAGCGTTCGCTCGATAAAATCAATGGTATATTCATGCATCTCCACATTCTCAGCAAAATCGGTTAATATGGCTGGACCGTAGAAAGAGGATAGACCTGCTTTGTAACAGAACAAATGCACCATCGTTGCATCAGAATAACCCATGAAGATCTTCGGATGATTACGAATGACAGTAAAATCAATGTATGGTAAGAGTCGAATGCTATCTTCCCCGCCAATGTTGGCAATAATCGCTTTAATGGTTGGTTCTTGAAAGGCTTGCATCAAATCCTCCGCTCGAGCTTGTGGATTTTCATAGACATATGCGGCACCTTTTAAACTGTTAGGCATTGGCACAACTTCCAGCCCAAACACCTCTTCTAACCGCCTTACACCAATTTCATAACGATAGCGAAGTTCAGCCTCGCCTGCCCCACCCCAACTTGGGCTCACTGTTGCCACACGATCCCCTTTTTGCAGCTTATTTGGTTTCATCAACATCCTATCATCCCCTTCTATAGACGTATCTTTTCCTTCACAACCTTCATTATATTTGCAACTGGTAAAGAGCCGCCATTGACAACTTCATCAGCGGAATCTTTTACACGCTCCATCGCTTCAAAGGCTTTTCTTCCATATGACAAATAATCTTTCATATAGGAAACTACATCTAGTTCATGATAGTCCCTTATTACTCTCCTTGCCATGGCAATATCCAATGGAATATCAATAAAAATTGCCAAATCAAGTGTATACTTTAAACCCTCATTTAAGTGAGCAAACGGATAATCTAGAAAAATATAGTGAGGTTAGCAGTTTCATAATAGCGTTTCACATCATGTACGAAAGGATCCAGTTTCCATTCATTATAATTTGCACCACGTTTTACCCAACTAGCAAAATCAGTAGGAGCATTAGCAAAATGATAATCATCGAAATATAACGCTATTGCGTTATCGTACTCCGCTTCCAATTGTTTCGTTATCGTCGTTTTACCGCTACCAGAAACACCTGATATCGATACAACATAAGTTTTATCCATGATTTGTCAACTCCCTTATGCGCCTCATATACATCATGACATTCGTTACATCTTCTTGCTGGAACGCAAAATCAAGCGTATGTGCCACATGTTTGGATAACTTCGTAAATAAGTCACACATCGTAAATAATGCTTCCCAAATCCGCTCAAGATCCTTACCGCAGCTATATGTCTTCCTGTATTTCTCCCAGTCCTCTTCATCTAAATAGTTAGGATAGTACTTGCCAAGCTTTCCTGCACTAACTGAGAAATTCGTTTTCACGCCAATATACCAATCGATCATTTGCATAAGTGCATTGCGGTTAATTTGTTCGTACATAAACATCGTGTAAGTTATCTCTTTCCGCCATAACCCTTTACTAATATTCAAACAAATCCACCAAAATTCATTACACACATCCGCAAATTCCTGCTCGCTTGGTCTTTGAATATAATAATCTCGTTCACTAGGTGGAGGTAATTCGCCAATTAACTGATCTTTATCCATCAATAACACGCTTAAACTATCAAATGGTTGAAACGAAGCAAGCTTTTCTTCCGGAATTAATGTTAAGTCGAGCCGATTTCCATCCTTAAATTACATCAAATAAACAAAATGACCTTTATTCTCTGGCGGTGGTGTAACCTTTCCCTCAGGCATTTGCATCATGATCCGATCACCAAACACATCCACCCATGAATGATTCGAAGTAAAGGAAGCCATATTGTTCACCACATAAACAATATCAAAATCTTGAAACATATCCTTTTCCACATTTGGATTGGCTCGCGAACCATTTAAAACTACTGCTCGTATTCGTTCACCCTGTTGCGCTGTTTGCATAATAAGCTGCATCATTTCATGTTCCGTTCGCATCGAAATATCCCTTTCACTAGATTGATTTTTTTGACTTTTTTAATTATAAGGAATTATATCATAATTCAACGAACCATATGTGTACGTTTAGTGAACTACTCACCACTTAGCTTCGCTTGAAGTGGGAGCTTCTCATTTCCACGACGAAAGCAACCTTTCGTCTCCATGAGCGTTACTTCGGGAAGTTCCTGCCCTAGATGTCCGACGAATCGGAGTTTCTTTCGTACCTTGGATATTTTACGCATGGAAGGATTCGCTTGGTTTTCGCATTATTAGTTTCTCCATGCAACCTCATATATCCAGTTTTCAAAGAACACTTCATGCTCTTATGGTAACATGCGTTCGGTCAATTAGCACGTCTAAAGACGTACTTGACCGAAAGCCAATTCATCTCCACCTTACCGCTGGGATTTCACCCTTCACACGCTTGAAGATGGA
>NZ_FQXD01000015.1 GCF_900129865.1 Virgibacillus chiguensis | reverse complement strand
TTGCTTAAAGAGTTATATTCATGGGTCAAAAAGAGTGATGTTGGCAGTAAGTCGAACTCTTCTAGTAGCAAAAGCTCTACTAAATCCATAAAAGTTGGCAGTAAGGTGTATCTAAGCAAGGGAGCGGAAAAATATGCTACTGGTGAAAATATACCGTCTAGCATTAAGGGTAAAAACTACACCGTACAGCAAATAAAGGGGAATAAGGTGCTGCTCAAGGAAATTTATTCGTGGGTATATAAATCAGATGTAGGTGGTTCCGGCGCATCCAGCAAGCCAAAACCAAAATCATTTAAGCCAGGACAAAAAGTAACAGTCAAAAAATCCGCAAGCACATTTGCGACAGGTGAGTCGATTGCTGACTTTGTTAAGGGTAACTCATACACGGTTAAACAGGTTAAATCAGATCGTGTGTTACTTGGTGGCATTATCTCTTGGGTGCTTATTAATGACTTAAAGTAACTTGAAGGAAAGCTAAATAATGATTACTTTATTATGGAGGAGACAAAACACTAAAAAACCCCATTGCTAATTATTTTAGTAGCATGAGGTTTTTTATTCTCACAATTTCAGCGTTTTTTGAGGGATAGGTTAATATTTACAGCTAATATTTTTTGTAAATGTTTCTATTCTTTCTCGCTTTTACTAATAACATTAGACCTATCAGAGCCAAAATAGGAGAAATGATAAAAAATAATATAGTTAAAGCAGAGTGGAGAGCTGAACCGAAATAAACTGAGGTTCCAGAAAGCATAAAAAAAGACAATGCTTCCCCTATCTCTCCTTTTCTGTATTGTTTATTAACAATTGCAAGGAAAGTTACAATTATTAAAGCTAATAAAAAAGTTGATATTAAAATTTTATCCAAATGAACCTTCCTTTATTTTAAGGCTATTTTAAACTACACCACCAACGACACAAGCAGTTACAGAAGATACATCGAACCCGAGGTATGCGCCAATACAAATTGCGCAACCAGTTCCGGCCGTAGCAACGCATACAGTGCCGCAGACAGCACCTAATCCAGCAGCTACACTGAAAGATAGTCCTAAGCAGTCAGCTATCTTTCCAAAGTTCACCCCGTAAGGTTTAACGCCAGTATTATTTTGGGAATTTGCTTCAGCAGTAGTGAATTCATCATCTGTTATTTCATTAAAAACTTCCTTTCCATTTAGAAAAGCACTAATTTGAAACGTACCCTTACTTGATTCTTTGACTTGAGTTTCTAAATAGTCTTTTATTTTATTGTTTTTATCATAAAATACCGTCAAATTACTTATTTCATGAAACTTTGTATTTGGACTTTTTATTTGCGCAGTATAAACTGTATACTCCTTGTTTTTAGTTTTATATACCTTAGCATTATTGTGATCAATAATGCTAGTATTTATTTTTAAATTATTTTTTTTAATTAGGTTAGTAGTTAATGTTCTATACTTTGCTTTAGCTTCTTTATTTTCTATTTCAGTAACTGAATCCATTGTTTCTTCAAATTTCTGTTGAAGATTGTTATTAGATTCAGCAGCATAAGTGCTTTTTACATTTAGAAAACCATTGGCACAAACTAACGCAAGACTAAGAATAATAAAAACTAGTTTCTGTGATAACTTCTTCATAAATCTACCCTCCACTTAATTAAAATAGTAGCATAAATAATTTGTCTATTGAGTCAATAACTTACCAATTAGATGTTAGGCATCCTATTAGAGAGCCAGAAGGCAAACCAATAGTTACCCCGATACAACCTACGCATACTGCTGTTCCTACTCCTGGAATTGCACAAGCTGAAGTACAAGCAACTTGTAAAGGACCTACTAGAGCTCCAGTAATACCCATGCATTTCAAAAAGCCATCCCAATCAACAGCAGGGGTAATTTTACTGTTTTCGTATTCCTTCTCAGTGAAAAATTTTTCTTTTGAAACTTGAGTAAATTCTTTGTTATCGTTAATATAGTAATCAAATTTAAAAGTACCTGTTTTTGATTCACTTACTAAGAATTCAGTTGTAGCTAACACATTATTGTTTGAATCAAAGTAAATTGCAAAGTTACTCATCTCGTGATAAGTTGAGTCATTAGAACTTACTTGGAGAACAAGCGCTTTCTGTTGAGTATTTTTAAATTTTACTAAGCGACTATTATCGTAATTAATATTTTCAGCGTTCAGATTGACTTCATTATTATTAATTAACTTACGTGATTTGTCTTTATACTCTTTAATTTGATTAGTATCACCAATCTCCTCTATAGCTTCTAATTGAGCTTTTAACGAATTTAAAGTCTTATCTCTATTGCTTTCTGTAGCAGAAATACTGACAGAAAATGAAAACAGAATAAAAATAGCTAGTGTTGACGATATTATTTTCTTAAACATTAATTATGCACCCTCTCAGTCTAAAATATTTTGTATGTGTTTTCTTAGGTGTTTTCCTTTTAAGCAACCTCCATTCCTTATCTATTTTACTAGGATATTATTTAGACCATCCTAATAATCTAACGATAACAAAATATTACCTTATTATGCAATATATTCCATTAGACAATAATCGACAAATAACTTATGTTCTTGGAGGAAGTTTATAGGATGGTTGCTTTATTACATTGTTTGATCAATGTAGCTTTTTAAATCTAACAGCTTTGTTCGGGAATCCCTAACTAATCTTTAATAGAGCCTGCTTTAATGGTGGTCACACTTTTGGTAACGTGGTAAGCGAAATGAACTAAAATAATTTGTTGAACGTAAATTCTAAAGCTGTGTCAACCATTATTGCAAAAGTATTCTGGTACTAACTAACATCAACTGAAATATACTTGGTAGGTTTCCTAAACCGTGTGTCGCAGGTTCGAATCCTGCCGGGGGCGTAGGTTTTAGCATTCTTAATTGCAAAAACGATCAAGGCTTTGTTCACATCAGTAAACCCATTAAAAGATCCTTCTTTTGCCTTCCACATTTATTCTATAGATATTTAACAGTTCCTTTATAATTTGTAGTAAGAGAATAGCTTTATCCTATTAAAAGCTTAAAAATTTTTGTTTTTAATATTTATATCTTGTGTAAAGTGTTGTATAATGTTTTAAGGTTATCATATACAAAAAAGGTTACTTGGTCATTTTTGATGCTAAATAAAACATGTGAAACCCACAACATTACTGTATTGGGAAAGTTGTTTAAAAAACACCCTTTTTGGTTAGTGCTATTAATATTACTACTATTTAGGTAAGGTTAATTAGTAGTTAACTATTTGTTTACTAATTAAAATATGATCTGAAAGGATTTAATATATTGAAAAAAATTACAAAGACCCAAGTAGTTACCATTCTTTTAATCATCGGTTGGATGGTATGGGAATATTATGTATGGCAGTGGTCGAAAACAGAAGTTGGAGCTGTTATTAGAGTGGATTTAATCTTTATCGTACCAATTATATTAATTATGGTGATTATATCTATTCTTCAATTGTTAAAATCAAGAAAGTAGGTTCATTTTTTTGGAAACAATACAGGGAGACCACTCAAAATAGCCGGAAGGGTTCTTCTCTAAAGTGTAATTTACAAAGTTGATTGCCCAAGAAATAGGTAAAGTAAAGGATTTCGCATCTAAATCTGCGTTTTGTACTATAAAAAAATATCCTTGAGTTACTTATTAAGTATATAAAAAAAGCCCAATCTAAAGGTGAAAAACCTTTAGATTGGGCTATACATCGTTTATTTCTTCTTGTTTTTCCTTGTACTCAATAAATTTACGGTACATCATTTCAATAGCAATATAGAACGGGACAAATGAAGTGATTTCTGTTCCCTCCTTGGTTGCTCCAGGCGTTGTTGTGGCATATATGTTGTTAGGGGACATTTGTGCGAGTTTATTATTTTTTAAATTAGTGATTGTAATGACATCAATCCCTTTGGCATTTAGCTGTTTAATATTTGGAATCAGCGTTGGTGTATCACCAGATAATGAAATAATTAGGACCACATCCGTATCCTGCATCCCCCTATACATCGCTTCGAATTCCACTTGGTCGTGAATAAGGATAATAAATGTCTCAATAATAGAAAACATACGTTGACAATCTTTGGCACACATTAGTTGAGCGGTTCCTGTGCCATGTATATAGATTCTCCCTGCTTGGTACAATAACTTGCTAATAGTATCAAAATCAACGGAATCCAAGTTCTTTAGCGTTTGCGCTACATCTGAATGGAATGACTCCATAAGGTCATCTGTTGGATGTTTTGTTTTCCCTTCCCACTTTAAAAAAACCCTAAATTCACTATAGCCACTAAAGCCAAGTTTCTTCGTTAGGCGATGAATGGATGAACGAGAGGCAAAACAAGCATTTGCTAATTCGACAATACTTAAATCATAGCAAGATTCCCGATGGCTCAGTATGTATTGGAGAACATGCAGGTCATTTTTGTTTAATTTTTCGTAATTTTTATTAATTAATGTTTCTAGTTTCATCGGACACTCCTACCTAAGCTTTGATTATTTCCAGTATAACATTCTTTTGCTAGGAGGATAATTCTTGTTCGCTTTAACGGATTTGTAAACTTCTATCGTTTATAATCAAGGCTATGTGCAACGAAAAAGAACGTAAAGTGGAAACAATCAAAAGGGAATTTCACCTTGCAAAAATGTTGTTTTATAGCAACAACAAGCTCTTATTTACTCTTAAACAAACAGAATTCTGTTGACACTCCCCCTATTCCTTTACTTTTAAACCTAACATTGCGGCAAATGCTACTGCCTGTTCTGAAGAAATAATACAACCTTCCAGTTCGTCTAAAGAGACAATTAATCTTTCAAAAGTAGAATTACTCAGGTCTACATTCTTTAGTGGCGTTTGCGAAAAATTGACTTCGTTTATATCACAGTGCTGGAATTGAACTTTATTAAATTTACATGCATAAAAGTCCGTACCTTTTAAAGAGCAATGATCAAAAATGATCTGTTTCGGACTACTATAATTAAAAGAGCTTAAATGCATGATACTATTTTCAAAACGCACATTTCTTAACGTGGCGTCGGCTAAGTTCACTCCGACCATCTTTGTGTCTTTGAATTCTACCCGATGAATAATCGCCCCTAAAAAATCTACGTTGGATAGATCACAGTGATCAAAAATAACGTCTGTTAATTCTACGTTTTTGAATGAGGAACCATTTAATTTGACCTGTTTAAATACGACTTGTGAAAAGTCTGTACGATCATAGTTTTTTATTTCAGCAGAGCAAGTAGAAATTGTGCAATGACGTAGAGAAGGGTCCTCGTTTTCAAATATATCTTGAAGAGAGGCGGCAGGTAAATCGATATCGATATTTGGATTTTCAATCTTTACTTTTGCCATCATAGTAGCTCCTTAAATTTTTTATGTTATAGGAAAGGTTTTATAGTATAAGCCAAGTTATACGAATCCGTTAAATGCAAAACGTTTGTTCTTATTATAGGATAAGAACCACTTGATTGGCAACCAAGGAAAGAAAATTGTTGAAGTTCATCATAATTTCGCTTGAGTTTCATGAAAAGTCGCTGAAGTTCACAAGATAGTTACTCGAAGTTCACAATGAAGTCGCTGAAGTTCACAAGATAGTTATTCGAAGTTCACAATTACTCACGAGTTGCTAAAAACGACAGCATGTTCTAATTATCATGGAAAGAGGAAAAAACGTTTTCTATGTTGTTCAGTTGGGAAAATTCCCAGTTTATGAAAACGCGTTCATAAATGGTAACGCTTTCCCTAAACCCTCTAAACCTATTGAATGAATGCGTGCGCCCTTCTATACTTAACTTAACAAATGAAAGCGACATCAAAAAAATGGAACATTCATTTGTTAGCTTTTTCATCGTCTAGGAAATTATAAAATTTAGCAGCTGTGGATAAACTTACTAAGTTATTTAGCCACGTCCGGCTCCAGCGCCCAGCAACTAGGCGACTTCACGAAATCGCCCTACGATAAGTCATCATCGGTTCGTTCTAAATAGAAAGGCCGACTAAAGACGGGCTTGCCGGAGGGCGCCGGCATACTCCTGTTGCAGGAGCATGATTCCTAAAACTTTAGTTGATTCGTTCCAGTCGCTACGTTGCTGAACGGGCGCTTGCGCCTTTGTTCCTTATTATTTCATTTTTCGTATGATGTAAGATTAACTGTTGAAGCATTCCTTGAAAAGGTATAAAAGTGTCGAGGAGGTATTCAAGTATAAAAAGTTAATGAAGAAGTTTTTTACTTTATAGGAAAATATCAAGCTTTTAAAGTGTATCGTACAAAAATCAACAGCGTTTTACTCTTAAACGCGGCGATAAGCTACGTTTTAAAAAGAATAGGTTATCATTTGTTATTTTACTAAAAAATAGGTGGTGTATATGTATGAATGCAATCCGTAGATTTGGAAGTGCCATGATTGTACCAGTGCTCTTATTTCCATTTTTTGGTATAGTGGTAGGTTTGGCAACATTGTTCAAAAATGAGGCTGTCATGGGAGATTTGGCTAACCCAGATGGACTATGGTACCAAATTTGGACATTAATCGAAAATGGTGGTTGGACCGTATTTAATCAAATGGAGCTTGTATTTGTTATTGGGCTTCCAATATCTCTGGCAAAGAAAGCGCCAGGTCGTGCTGTTCTTTCGTCTGTCATGGGTTACTTAATGTTTAACTACTTTATTAACGGCATTTTAACGATTTGGGGGCCAGCATTCGGTGTCGACTTTGCTAGTGAAGTTGGTGGTACAAGCGGATTAAAAGAAATTGTTGGTATTAAAACATTAGATACGAACATTATCGGTGCCATCTTTATTTCTGCGCTCGTTATCTGGTTACACAATCGGTATTATGAAAAGAAATTGCCAGAATCCATTGGGATTTTTCAAGGTGGACCATTCGTAGTAATGATCTCTTTCTTCTTAATGATTCCACTTGCTTTTCTTACAAGCTGGATTTGGCCAATGGTGCAAAATGGTATTGCATCTTTACAAGACTTTTTAGTTTCGTCCAGTTATATCGGTGTATGGCTGTTTCACTTCTTGGAGCGAATTTTAATTCCGACGGGGCTACATCATTTTATTTATACACCATTTGAATATGGACCAGCAGTGGTTGACGGTGGTATGAAGTCGTATTGGATCTCTCATTTAACAGAATATTCACAGTCTACTGATGCATTAAATGATCTCTTCCCAGGTGGTGGCTTCTTGTTACAAGGAAACATCAAAATGTTTGGTTCCATCGGTATTGCACTTGCGCTTTATCATACAGCAAAACCAGAAAAGCGTAAAAAAGTTGGTGCATTATTATTTGCAGCAGCGTTAACCGCTGTATTTGCAGGTATTACTGAGCCACTTGAGTTTACATTCTTATTTATTGCTCCATACTTATTTGCACTTCATGCAGTTCTTGGAGCAACTATGGTTACGATTATGCATGGATTTGGTCTAGTTGGTAATATGGGTGGCGGATTAATTGAAATAGCCGCAACAAACTGGGTACCGCTTATGGGGGACCATTGGGGTGTGTACATGGCTCAATTTATCATTGGAATCCTCTTCATTGTCATTTATTACTATACCTTTAAGTTTTTAATTTTGAAGTTTGATATTCCAATGCCAGGTCGAGAAAAGGAAGACAATGGCGAAACAAAGCTGTACACCAAACAAGACTATAAAGCAAGTAAAGCAGAATCTGAAAACGACGTAGCTCATGCAGAAAAAAAATACAACAATGAATATGAACGAAAAGCAGCTATCTATCTCCAAGGTCTTGGTGGTACAGAAAATATAGAAGATGTTACAAATTGTGCAACGCGTTTACGTGTTACAGTACATGACCCAAATAAAGTAGAAGATGACATGTATTTTAAAGAATATGGGGAAGCCCACGGTGTGGTAAGAAATAACAAGAGTATTCAAGTCATTGTTGGATTATCCGTGCCACAAGTCCGTGATTCCATAGATACATTTTTAAATCAAAAGCAGTAAAACACATCAAGGAGGAAAAAATCATGAAACAATTTTCAATTACAATTGCTGGTGGAGGTAGTACATTTACGCCTGGGATTATATTAATGCTCTTAGAAAACTTGGATCGTTTTCCAATTAAAGAAATAAAGCTGTATGATAATGATGAAGAACGTCAAGGAACTGTAGCAGGAGGTTGTAGGATCTTATTAAAAGAAAGAGCTCCACAAATTAAGTTTGTTGAAACGGTTGACCCGAAAGAAGCATTTAGTAATATTGATTTTGTCATGGCTCATATCCGTGTTGGTAAATATGCAATGCGTGAAAAAGATGAAAAAATACCACTAAAATATGGTGTTGTCGGTCAAGAAACATGTGGACCAGGTGGAATTGCATATGGTATGCGTTCCATTGGACCAGTTATTGAACTTGTTGATTATATGGAAAAATATTCACCAGATGCATGGTTCTTAAATTATTCAAACCCTGCAGCTATTGTAGCAGAAGCAACGCGTCTTTTACGTCCAAATTCCAAAATATTAAATATATGTGATATGCCAATTGGTATTGAAGAATTAATGGCTGCATCCATTGGACTATCTTCTCGTAAAGAGATGGAAGTGAAATACTTTGGATTGAACCATTTTGGATGGTGGTTTGATATTCGTGATAAAGAAGGAAACGACCTCATGCCTAAAATTCGCGAGCATGTTTCTAAACATGGCTATGTAACAGTAGATGAGAGTAAACAGCATTCAGATGCTAGCTGGAACAGTACATTTGCTAAAGCAAAAGATGTACAAGCCCTTGATCCGACAACCGTTCCAAACACATATTTAAAATATTATTTCTATCCAGATTATGTCGTAGAACAGTCGAATCCAGAGTATACACGAGCGAATGAAGTTATGGACGGACGTGAAAAGTTTGTTTTCGGTGAGTGTCAAAAAATAATTGATAACCAAACAGCAGAGGGAACAGAACTAGAAATTGATGAACATGCTTCTTATATCGTAGATTTGGCTCGTGCAATTGCTTATAATTCAAAAGAACGCATGCTCCTTATTGTTGAAAACAACGGAGCAATAAGTAATTTTGAACCGACAGCGATGGTAGAAGTCCCATGTATCGTTGGTAGCCAAGGTCCTGAGCCACTTGTTATGGGAGAGATTCCTCGCTTTCAAAAAGGGTTAATGGAACAACAAGTCGCAGTTGAAAAGCTTGTCGTTGAAGCTTGGGCAGAAAAATCATATCAAAAACTATGGCAAGCATTGACATTATCTAAAATTGTGCCAAGTGCAAAAGTAGCGAAAGATTTATTAGATGATTTATATGAGGCGAATAAAGCGTATTGGCCAGAACTATCCTAATGAAATAAATTAAAACCCAAACTGTCTAAAAAGGTGAGTAAAACCTTTTTGGACAGTTTTTTTCATTGTAGGAAAGCATTTAATTTTAAAATTTGTATATAAGGAGGAAACTATAGTTTTCTCATCAAGACTTTGCAATAAGCGAAGTCTTGATAAAGTCGTCTCTCTTTTTAGTAAAGGATATCTACTTTATCGTTAATTTTTTGTTTTTTAGGTAATACCCTGCTTCTTTCATTCCTTTCTAAAAACATTTTGAGATCTATTAAGTTATGTTGTTGAATAGATGGATGATTTACATCTAATGTATGACCACCAAACAATAAGGTATCAGCGTTTGTTTTGCTAATTAATTTTTTGGTTGAAGAAAGATATTTCTTTATATCTACACCAGGGATTAATGTAGCAGCCAAGATTGGGCCATGGTAAATAAGATCACCTACAAATAATTGATTTAATTCTTTGTCATATAACGAGATAGAATCGTTGCTATGTCCCGGTGTAAAAATAATTTCTAGCTGTCTATTTCCAAGATCAATGAAAGTACCTTCTTTTAAAATTTCTTTAAATTTTATTTTAGGAGGAGCAAATCCTTCTAATTGTCCCACAAATGAATATTTACGAGGTATTAAAGTATCTTCTTTTACTATTTGTTTTTCTATTTGATTCTTTGTTAATTTAATGTCACTAAATTTTTCATGGTTTCCCACATGATCATAGTGAAAATGCGAATTCATTACAGTTATAGGCAGGGATGTTAAGCTTTCTACTACAGGTTTAATATTCCGAATCCCTGGCCCAGTATCTAATAGTAACGCTTGATTGTCTCCTAATATTAGATAGTTAACATTGCTTTGATAATACCTTGGCTCACCAATGGCAATCGTTTTTTCATCTATATAATTGATTGTATAATAATCGTCAAACCATTTTACATGATCATCTAATTTTATGTCTTCTTTTTTAATTAATCCAAAAGGTTTTACACCGTAAAGAAGAGAAAAAATTAACTGAGGGAATTTATGCCTATTCATGACTAAAAATCCACCAAAAAGTAGTGAAGGAATAAATGTTCTTTTTTTAATTTTTATCATAGAATTACTCCTTTTGTTGTAGAATTTAATATTGGTCATTTTTGAATTCCTTTCCAAAACACCTCCCAAATATTATTCATTCTTATATAAAAATCTTGTCCAGAAAAATTTTCTAAATAGAAGAAGCTACCGTCAAGCAGAGAAAAGAATGAATCTATTATTTTATTTGTTTCAATAAATTGTCGATCTGGGGTTTCCTCAAGAAATGAACATAATATAACTTCAATATTGTTGGTTAGTGTTTGCATTTTTTTTTGAGTTATAGGATTGATGCTTTCAGGTGGTGAAAGGCTATACTTTTTCATAAAGAGTCCTATATGCTTATTCTCATAAAAAAATATGTTAGTTCCAACTAAAAGTTCATAGAGTTGTTCTTTTGTAGATGATTTCTGAATAGTAGATATACGGTCGGTTAAATGTTCAATATAATCTGTGATTACTTTTTCAAATATGCTTTCAAACAGTACTTTTTTGTTAGCAAAATGAGCATAAATTGCAGGCGCTTTTATGGATACTTCTGAAGCAATGTCTTTTAGGGAAGTTTGTTCATAACCTTTAGTAGAAAATAATATTAGACCATTCTCCAGAATTTTCTTTTTTGTTTGTTCCCCTTTACTCACTTATAAACCCCCAAAAAAATAATTTAATTAACGTTAATTAAATTATAAAGGATTCTGTTTTTTTTGCAACTATAGAAAGTTATAAAGGTTTTTCAGGGTTTATATTAAAAGCAAACAACTACGGCTTTCGCCATAAGACTTGGCGACAAGCTAAGTTTTTCTAACAATTAATTTTTTTTAGAAACTGTGAAATGTGAAAGTGAGTAATATTCTTTTTAATATATGATACAACTATGATTGAATAATTATGGTAGTCTGATACGTTGCTTTCATAAGCTATATATAAGAATCTCGGGTTTAAAGTTAATAAACAATAAAGTTCTAATTATTTAATCTATCATATGTCTTTAGATTAGATAAAATTTTAGGAGCAGAGGGAAAGGAATATAGTTTATGAAGCGAAAGCAAATAATCAAGTTAATTATATTATCTCTGTTATTCATTTTATTAGCAGCATGTGGAGATAATGACTCTGCGGAAGGTAAGACGAAGACAATAGGCGAAACAGAACAAGAAACATTAAATGCTACAACGGATTCAGGCGAATTGAGCGGGCATACAGTAATGATCGACCCTGGACATGGAGGAAGAGATCCTGGTTCAATTGGAATTAATGACATATATGAAAAAGATTTAGTTACAAATACAACAAAACCGATAGAAAAAGCGTTACGTGAAGTAGGAGCTAATGTTATAATGACTAGGACAGAAGATGTAAAAATACCGTTAAAAGAAAGAAGAAACATGAGTAATGAAGCAATGCCGGACGCTTTTATCAGTATTCATTACAATTCATTTGAGGATCCTAGCGTAGGTGGCTTTCATACGTATTATTATTCCCAAGAAAAGGATTATCGGTTGGCACAGAGCATCCACCAGTCCCTGGGTAATGCCATCTCATTAAAGGATAGAGGGATACTCGAAGATAGCTATGCTGTATTAAGAAACAATGAAGTACCAGCTATTCTTTTAGAACTAGGGTTTATGAGTAACCCTGAAGAATTAGCAGTTATTCAGTCTGATGAATACAACCAAACGGTGGCAGAAGCAATTGTAAGTGGGTTAAAGAATTACTTTGAAACAAATGAAAATGTTTCAAGCTAGTGTTGCGAAGGAGAGGAAAGCATGAAACGGAAACATATCATCAGCTTTATCGTTTTATCATTCGTATTAGTATTTACATCAGCATGTGGAAATGGCGATAAAGAACAACAAGCAGATAAGCAGTCCAAAGCAGAGGATAACACAGAAAATACAGTGGAGGAATTACAACTGCCTGAAGCGGCTTTGCAAAAATTAGATAGCGGAGAAGATGTGAAGGCATTACAGCTTGCTTTAAAAGAAATTGGCTATGATATAAAAGATAATGGTGATTTTGATGCAGCTACAGTATGGGCCATTACTGATTTACAAATGCAGAAAGATTTACCTTTGACTGGTATATATGAACAAGAAACAGCGGAGGTAGTTAAGCAATTGGTTGAAGATGGAAATCATGATTTTGAACCTGGAAAAAAACTACCTGCAAAAGCAGAGCCTGCTACAACAGATAGCGGAACTAATGTAATCGCAAATCCGTATGAACAATTGGTGCTAGTAAATAAGGAAAATGCATTACCAGCAGATTATACACCTGTTGATTTAGTGGTACCCGACATAAATTATCCTTTTACAGAAGATTTACCGAAGAAGAAAGTGCGTAAAATTGCAGCTACAGCAATTGAAGATTTGTTTGCCGCTGCAGATAAGGCGGGGCTAGAGTTGTTTGCTCAATCAGGATATCGTTCTTATGATCGCCAAGAAACAGTATTTGCATCTAATGTCCAATCGTTAGGAGAAGAACAAGCTAACCAAGTAAGTGCTCGACCAGGGGAAAGTGAGCATCAGACAGGTTTAACGATGGATGTGACGAGTAGAGATATGGGTTTCCAATTAAATGAGGACTTTGCTAATACAGATGAAGGTAAATGGTTAGCGGAAAATGCAGCTGAATATGGTTTTATTATTCGCTTTCCTAAAGGAAAAGAAGAAATTACGCAATATCAATATGAGCCATGGCATATTCGTTATGTAGGTAAGAAGGCTGCTAAAGAAATTACAGAGAATGACTTAACATTAGAAGAATATTTGACAGCAGAATAACGGCAGTGAAGACAGCTTGTAGGTAATTTACAGGCTGTTTCTTTGTATTATAGGAAAGCATAAGAATTTAAAGTTTAATATAAGCCTAAAAATGGAGACGGACCGAATCATCCATAGGAATCATTTCTTCTACATCCATCGGTAAATATAATTGATAATTTGCTGCAGTTTGCGTATACTGGGCTTGTATTATTCTTTTATTTGTCATAAATCAATAATACATGAGAGCAGACCCTTTGTGGTCTGTTTTTTTGTGTATACACAAAAAAGCTGTTGCACAATCAATTACCTGATTGTGAACAGCCCCAAGTAATCTATATTAAAAAGGGGGGAAAAGCGAGATCAAGGTTGTTTGTGTGCTCATTTTAGAACGAACTGTTCATGGATAACGTACTGAATTGGATAAGTTTTCATATTTTGAACAGTTGTCTATGGTGAGAAATGGAAGTGTTAAACCTGCGATCTCTCTTCTTACTAGAAAGTATAATAGATCAACGTATCATAGTTAGCTCATTTATCCATCAAAATGGCCTCTTTTCTGCTTCAAATGCAGGAATTAAATAGAAACTTGCAAAATACCTATCGGAAAAAAAGGAAATGAAGACGTCTTCGTCCGCTAGCGTATATATTTTTTCCGTTCTTTTATCGATTAATTTTTTTTCACTTACTTTCACATTAAAATAATTAGCTAATTTTGTAGTAGTTTGATCATGATCAGTTATAGATAAGGGTTTATTATTATTTGGGCTCACTCGATACTCATAGATTTTATTCGTTTGGGTGTCCATTGATATATTTATTTCTACACCATTAGTGGAAAAAAAAGCCTCCCAGATCGTTACTGTGTGCTGGGGATGTTGTGTATTTAAAAATGTTTTGATATTGGAATTAATGATCGTGAATTCAGGTTGCATATCAATTTGTGGAAACAATCCTTTGTTTTGCAGTTCTTTGATTTCATTAATTCCCTTAGAAAGGTATTCAGCTCTTTTCGTCTCATCATTACTTTTTTCAATGATGGCAATGTTTTCATTTCCGTCATAATGATTAACAATTAATTTTAATTTTTCTTCAATGGATGTCGTTTGATTATCATTCACTTGTTTTTCTTCTGTTTGGAAATCTGATACAAAAATATGATTCAACAAACGCTCCTCTTGAACATTTTTTAAAATAAATGGTAAGAAAGCAATACTGACCCCTATGATGGCTAAAAGAATGTTGGTAAGGTGTATTTTTTTCTTTTTCATCATCGCTTCACACCTTTAATTATTACTGTCACACAAGTACCTTTGCCAAATTCACTGTCAAATGTCAGTTCAGCTTTGTGTAAATGGATAATCTCACTGCAAATAGCAAGTCCTAAGCCAACACTTCCTTGTACCCTTGCTCTTGATTGATCAACCATATAAAAAGCGTCGGTAATTTTACCCATTTCAACTGCTTGAATACCTTTTCCATTATCACAAATACGGATGTGATAGTCGTTTTGGTGGATAAAGCCATGAAGCGTAATTTCTCCATGATCATGATCGATTGCTTTTCTTGCATTATCGAGTAAATTGGTACAAACGGTTCGCATTAAATCGGGCTCAATAAGTATCATAGCTTCTTCTGCTTCCACATAAAAATCGATGTTTGCTTTTTCAAAAATAGGTTCCATGTACTGTTGCAAGGGGCTGAAAAAGGCAGTTGTTTTTATGGGTTTTGTTTCAATATCTCGTTTTTTTAATACCAACAAATCGAGTAATTTCATTGTTAACTCCTCAATTCGCTTTCCTTCTTGAAAAATATAATTCGCTGCCATAAATGTTTGTTCTGAATCTAACTTTTTAGAGCGAAGCATATCTGCATAACCAATCATGGTAGTAAGTGGTGTTTTTAATTCATGACTAATACTCCCAATAAATGTTTCTTGTCTTTGATTGGCTTCTTTTAACTGAGAAATCATTTCTTCAATATGTTCAGCCATAAAATTAAAATTGCGGGATAATTCCTCAACCTCAACATAGCTGCTAACAATCGTTCGTTCTTCAAAATTTCCTTTAGCAATCTGTTTCGTTGCTTTCGATAATTTATAGATCGGTTTTGTCAGTAGCCATGCAGTGACTAGCATGACGATTGCACCTATTCCAATCATCAGCAGCGTAATATACATATACATTGTCCATTGGTCATTTTTACTCGCAAAAATATCGGATATTTCTCGAAAGTTTTCAATGTAGAATAAATCTCCATGTAATTGCAGTGGTGTCATAGCGTGAAGAAAATATTTCCCATTAACATTTTTTACTTGGTAGCCTTTAGATTGATTCGATACTTGTGTAACGGCATCGTTACTTAAATCTTCATTAAAATTATCGTATACGATATCTCCGTCCTGGTTACTAATGCGAAAAGTAAGTTCTCCACCAGATTCATAAATGGTTAAGGAGGAGGCAACGGTTATGAGTAGCTCTTCATTGGATGCTGATTCCTTGTTTTTTTCATCAGCGAAGTAAAAATCCGATACGGAAGCCTCTCGTAGTTCTTTTTGTAGCGAGTATCTTAAAATATCATTTTCCTCAAATACAGAAGTGGCTTCGCGCTTGATAGAATCTTGAAAAGCGGAGTCAATTAATATATAACTTCCAATGCTGAAGCAGGAGACAGATACGATCATCGTGGAATAAAATATTTTCCAAAATAACTTCATGCTATACCTCCAGTCTATAGCCCACCTTATAGACTGCTACGATTTTATCCTTTAAACCAAGCTTTTGTCGCATACGTTGTACGTGCAGGTCAATCGTCCTGCTTTCACCGACAAAATCTTCTCCCCATACTTTCATAGAGATGTTACTCCGAAATAGAGCAATATTTTTATTGTTGATAAATAATAATAACAAGTCGTACTCTTTCGCTGTTAGATTAACAGTTTTTCCTGATTTGGTTACGACTCTGGAAAGCGTATCTATTTTTATATCAAACAATTCTATAAATCGTTTGTGTTTATCATATCTGCGTAAAACAGTTTCCACTCGGGCTAGTAATTCTACGATTTCAAAAGGTTTCGTTAGGTAGTCTTCCGCTCCAAGCTTTAACCCTTTTACTTTATCCGTTACATCTGATTTGGCAGTTAAAAATATGACTGGTATATCGTAAGGCTGGATATATTCTAGTAAATCGTAGCCATTAATTTTGGGGAGCATAATATCTAAAATTGCTAAATCAAAATGATTTGCTTCGATCATATCAGCAGCTTGTTCTCCATCATAGGCACAGAAACATTCATATCCTGCATCTCCGAGACTCATTTTTATTAAGTCAGATATTGGTTTTTCATCTTCAACGATTAGTATTCGCACCATTGGGCAAACCTCCCTCTCTTTCATTATAAATTATCTGTGTAACAATGTTGTATCATATTTATCTGGTATATATATCCTTTCGAAATCTATAGGTTATAATAGACTGTTAGCAAGCTATTGCATCGTTCTACTTAAGGAATAAAAAAGCTACGACATGTCACCAAGTCTTTATGGTGATAGCCGTAGCTTTTAAATGATGAGCTTTGCGGATTTTTATGAAGTTAAAAACCGCAGATGATGCCGTCCGAAATTAATCTAAGTTACCATTTCAACGGATAAAGATTTGCAAAGAATTTATAAGTTTTGGGCAGCAACAGGGACAGGCCACATGGCTTGATGTTCTGCCATGTCCCAGAACATATATTCAAAATAGCTCGTTTTCACAACGATATCTTCCAAGATGGCTAACTCGTGTTCTGGTTTATCTTCCGCAATTGTATTAATTAAATCAATGCAGTCGTTAGCCAGTGCTGTAAAATCTTCGGAGGAATACATTTGTACCCAATTGCCGTAAAATTCATGTTCCAAGGCGTTTGGCCAGGCTGCCAATGCTTTGCCAATGTAATTATAACTCCAAGCACAAGCCAGTACGGCGGCGACTGTATTTTCTATGCCACCTTGTTGTGCCACATTTAGCATATAACTTGTGTATGCAGTCGTTGTTGCCGCCGCTTCTGTTTCTTCTAATTCATCAGCAGTTATGCCAAACTTGTTTGCATAGTTACGATGTAAATCCATTTCCATATGCAAGGTTCCATGAAGTAAATTGGCAAACGTTGTCATTGTTGATAAATCATGTGCTTTCGCGCTTCCTAGTGCAAACAAGCGAGAATATTCTATTAAATAAACATAGTCTTGCTTCATCCAGTGCTTGAACTTTTCCTTATCAAGCCAACCTTCTCCTAACCCTTTTACAAACGGATGCTCCAAATAGGATTTCCAAATTGGCTCTACCTTTTTCCATAAATGATCTGTAAATAGTTGTTGCATCATACTATATTCTCCTCTCAATAATTGAAATTATTTTAATGCTAGAGAAGATGTGGAAACAACAAACCTTTGTAGTTCAGGATAAGACGTACTTGCATCTGGAGAAAATAATATTCCCCATTCTACGATGTAAATAGAACGGGGAAGTGATTGCCTGATTATTACTATTCATGCAAGTTGTCACTTCCCTACGCTAGTACAAACTAGATCAGGTTCAAAGGGTCAAGTTTCCTTTCTCAGCAATAAAATTGCTCCCCTAGTGAGATATATAATAACACTATGTATTGCCATTAAAGCATAGATGATAGATTTACGCAAAGGAAGTGAGGATAGCAGTATGTTCTTTGCATCTTTTTGGTCTATTAAAAGGCGCTCTCATCAGGTAGGATAAGGGTATTGTATGTAAAGGAGAGGGTTGTTCATGCTTTTAGAAGTTATTGCTACGAACTTAACAGATGTGATAGAAGCAGAGCAGTATGGAGCAGATCGGATTGAACTTAGCCCTGCGATGGCAGAAATAGGGCTTACACCAAGTTACGGTTTACTAAAAAAAGCAGTTGAAGCTGTCCATTTGCCTATCAATGTCATGGTTCGTCCACATAGTCAATCATTTGTATACAACAAATACGATCTAGACACGATGAAGGCAGATATAGATCTGATTACAAAGATGGGTGCAAACGGTATCGTTATAGGGGCATTGACTGCTGAAAAAACGATTGATGAAGAAGTGTTGAAACAGCTATTAAACGTGGCTGATGATTTAGAAGTAACTTTTCATCGGGCGTTTGATTTTGCTCGTGACCAAGAAGAAGCGTTAGCATGCTTGGCACAATATAAGCAAATAACGACAGTGTTAACTGCAGGAGGTAACTATAAAGCACCTGAGGCAATTTCGCAACTACAACAATTAATTGATTTGGCTGCGGATACACATGTAAATATGATGGTGGGGCATGGTTTAAAGCCAGCAACCTTTGCTGATGTATACGAGCAAGTAAAGCCTCACGCATTCCACTTTGGTTCTGGCGCTAGAAGGAATGATTCATTCGCCTATAAACTGGATCGCAGCAAGATACAACACATAAAGAATATACTCCAAAAATAAATCTGACATAGGTAGAGCCTGAGTTTATTAAATAAGCTCAGGCTCGCTTCATGCATTATTTTTTTGATTTCGGATTGAAAGCGTCCTTAAACCCTTCACCGATAAAGTTGATGGATAAAATAGTTAATGTAATTAATAAACCTGGTGGTAGCCAAATCCACCACAGGTTTTCAAACGTGCCAGGATCGCGTGCTGCTTGTAGCATATTGCCCCAGCTTGGTGTACCGACAGGAACCCCAAATCCAAGGTAACTAAGTCCTGTCTCCGCCACGATCATCGCTGCTAATAACAGCGTTGCTTGAACGATAATCGTTGACATGACGTTAGGTAATATATGTTTAATCATAACTTTAGAAGGCCTTGTACCAATGGATATAGCACTCAACACATATTCATTTTCTTTTTCCGACATTACCTTGCTTCGAATTACCCTTGCAGCCCCTGTCCAGCTAAGCAAGCTGATAACAAGAATTAATGCTAACACTCCACTGTCAACAAAGATTGCTTGTAATACGATAACAAAAATGAGAAATGGGAAGTTCATCATGAAATCGGTAAATCGCATAAGAATGCTGTCTACTATGTTACCGTAATACCCTGAAATGGTTCCTATTATTGTCGCAATGGTTATAATAATGGTCATACAAGAAAAACCAATTAATAGTGACGTCCGCCCACCGTATAGCAGCATGGTGACAATATCTCTTCCAGCAGAATCTGCTCCAAGCCAATGTTCAGCAGAAGGCGGCACTTCAACGAGTCTTGGGTTAATACGACTCGGATCAATGTCTGATAAAAGGGAAGCTGACATCGATAATGCTGTTACAACGAACAGGAAAATAAGACTTGCCATCGCAGGAATATTTCGGACAAACTTTTTACGAGCAATTCCCCATTGTGATAAGCTTTTCTTCTTTGGAGGGGCCAGCTGTACGGTTTGGTTTGTTGATGGTTCCATTTAATCTACCTCCTCCACTAATCCAATCGTATTCTAGGATCTACTAAAGCATAGAAAATATCAGCTAGTAGATTTCCGATAAGTGTCATTACGGTTAGTAACATTGTAACAGCCATAACGACGGTGTAATCTCGATTATTAATGGAATCTACAAATAATTGCCCTACCCCTGGGTATGTGAAAATGGTTTCAATAATAACAGAACCGCCAATAATACCAGCTAAATCAAATCCTAATAATGTAACGATAGGAATAACAGAATTACGTAAAATATGTTTATTATATATTTTCCTTTCTGGCGTTCCTTTGGCACGTGCCATACGTACAAAATCTTTTTGAGAACTTTCAATCATGTCATTACGTAAAAATTGCGTATAGCTAGCAATGGGTAATAAACCAAGACATAATGACGGTAAGATAGCATGTTCTACTTTACTAATAATATATTCCCATGTTCCAGGATCTACCCCCGACCCAATACTTCCCGTCGCTGGAAGCCATCCTAATTGAAAGGAAACAAAGTAAATAAACAATAAGGCTGCTACAAAACTCGGCATGGCAAGTGCTAAATAATTTAATACTTGTACACCATAGTCGCCTAATGTGTAGGGATGGCGGCCTGCGTATCTCCCCATTAAAAAGGAAACTATGTATGTAATAATCATGGCTACCACGGCTAATAATATGGTATTAGGCAGTCGCGATAATATTAATTCTGAAGCGGGCATTTTATGCACGAAGGATTGTCCAAAATCCCCTTGAAAAAATCCACTAATCCAGTTTAAATACTGCACATAAATGGGATCGTTATAGCCAAGCTTCTCCCGCATTTCTTCAATATAAGCTGGATCTGTATTTAATGGATCAATTCTCCCTGTAAGGGCATCTCCTGGCATAAGGTTTGCCAGGAAAAATACCACTACAGAGACCAGGAAAATAATGGGGATCATGATGGCTATTCTTCGTAATGTGTATATGAGCATATTATTTTCCCCTTATTCACTAGTTTTATAGTCTATTCTTTATCAGCGTCTGTTACCCACCATAAATGTGTGTCTTGCTGAGCTGTAAATGAATTGGTGTGAACATTTTGTAGACGTTTGTTCACTGCATAGACGTCCACTGGTGCGTATAGGAAAATGTTTGGCAATTCATCGTTAATCAATTTTTGCCATTCAGCATATACATCTTTACGGTATTCTTGATCAAAAGCTTCATCGCTAAGTCCTTTTTCAATTAACTCATCTGACTCTTCATTCACCCAACGAGCAAAGTTTGATACGCTATCTGATTTCCACAAACCAGTTGGATCAGGGTCAGAATCAAGCCCCCAAGCGCCCATAAATGTTTCCACCGATTCCTCATCTTTTTCCAGGACATCATAGAATAAATTAAATTCTTTTAGACCACCGTTTAATTTCGCATTAATTCCAACATCTTGCCAATTCTGTAAAATGTATTGAGCACGTGGCTCAGAAATATCTGAACCTGACATCGTATCGAAGTTTACTGTAAACTCTTCTCCGTCTGGGTTCTCACGCCAACCATCCTCATTAGTATCCACGTAACCAGCTTCATCTAATAGTTCTTTCGCTTTTTCAGGGTCATAACTGTAATCTTCTAGTTCTGCTTGATCCGCATATGCCCAGCTGACAGGAGGTACTGGTGCTCCGATTACCTCACCAAGACCATTGGAAAAGGAATCGAGAATTCCTTGCACGTCGATTGCATAAGCCATTGCTTTACGAAGTTGTTTGTTTTGGAATTTTTCATTATCCATTACGTTAACACCTTCTTCAGCATCCCAATGACCAAATTTAAAGCCAATATAGTTAAAGCCCAGTGCTGGTTCTTCGATTGCTTCTACGTTATCTAATTCTTTTATTTCCGGGTATTGGCTACTTGGAGCTTGCATAATATCGATCTCTCCATTCTTGAGGGATCCAGTAGCTACGGAAGCATCAATAACTTTATAAACGACACCATCCAAGTGTGGCTCTCCTTGCCAATAATCTGCATACTTTTCCATTTCTACCATTTCACCTGGTACAACGTTTGTTACCTTGAATGGTCCAGTACCAATTGGGTTTTTACGTACGGCGTCTGATTCCGGTAAATCAGCTACTTCTATTCCTTCATAATGGTGTTTTGGCATTGGATAGTTCCATAAATTTGAAATTGTATTTGGTGCAACGTCTGTTAACGTTAATACGATGGTTTTTTCATCAACAATTTCAATGCCGGAAATGCTGTCTGCTTCTCCTTTGTTATATGCTTCTGCACCTTCAATCATATTGACATTTGTGTAGCGCATTCCCTCGTAATCTTTGTGAGCAATAACTTCATAGGAATAGGCGATATCCTCGGTAGTCAGTGGCTCGCCGTCATGCCATGTAATACCATCTTTTAGCGTGAAAGTGACGGTATTATTATCTTCGTCTACCTCAAAATCCGCCATGCCAGGTTCAGGTTGTAATTCATCATTCGTATCGACTAAGCTATCCGTTACAAACCTTAAAATTTTGTCATCATCTTCTCCTTCGTATAATCCACGCTCCAACAAGCCTTGAAACGGTTGCGTAAAAGCAAATGTTACAGTGCCACCTTTTTTAGGCTCTCCTTCTTCTTTAGCATCATCGTCAGACCCTTCTGCTTCTTCTGTTTTATCGTCTCCTTCAGCATTGCCTTCCTCCGACGTGTTATCTGCACATGCTGCTAAAAATAAAGTGAACGAAAGGAAAATGAATAAAAACAACCAAACTTTCTTTTTCAACAATGACTCCCCCTTAAATGGTTTTATTATTGGTTCTCATATAAAAGACATGCGACCTGGTGGTTAGGCCTCACCTCCTTTAATTGAGGTACAAATTCTTTACATTTCTCCATTGCCATTGGACATCTCGTATGAAAAACGCATCCCCTTGGCGGGTTTTGTGGATTTGGAACATCGCCTTTTAAGATAATGCGCTCCTTCTTTATTAGTGGATTCGGTTCAGGAATGGCAGAAATAAGTGCTTGTGTATAAGGATGCAATGGTTCTCTATAAATGGATTCATTATCTCCAACTTCCACCATTTTACCTAAATACATGACGCCGATTTGATCACTCATATGTTTGACAACACTTAAGTCATGGGCAATGAATAAATATGTTAAATCAAACTCTTCTTGCAGTTCTTTTAAAAGGTTCAATACTTGTGATTGGATGGAGACATCAAGTGCACTAACTGGTTCATCTGCAACAATTAATTTAGGGTTTAAAGCGAGTGCTCGTGCTATTCCAATCCGTTGTCGTTGTCCCCCAGAAAATTCATGTGGGTATTTATAATAATCTTTTTCACGTAGACCGACGCGTTTTAATAGGTGTTGTACTTCGGGTTTTAAGTCTTTATGTGATTTATTTCTATAATTACGAATAGGCTCATCTACTAAATGGCCAACCATCATTTTCGGATTTAATGAAGCATATGGATCTTGAAAAACCATTTGATAATCCTGTCTCGCTTTACGAAGTTTGGAACCGCTTACTTTAGTGATGTTTTCCCCTTCAAAGAAAATATTTCCATCAGTAGCATCTGTGAGCCTTAAAATGGTGCGTCCTGCGGTAGATTTTCCGCAACCTGATTCACCAACAAGACCGAACGTCTCTCCTTTTCTAAGTGTAAGGGAAATATCATCTACTGCTTTCACATCACCTGTTTTTCTTTTGAAAAATCCAGTATGAATGGGATAATATTTTTTTAAATTTTGGACTTCTAAAAGTGTATCCTTTTGTGTTAAATCTTTTTTCTTTACTTCGTCAGTTTGCATCATACGTTTTCTACCTCCTTAGCATAAGATGTTTCTTTTGAATAACACTCGTCATATAGGAGGCAGCGTGCATAGTGATCATTATTCACTTTAGCAAGTTGTGGTGTAACGAGTGGACAATCTCCAAAAGCTTTTGGGCATCTATCTGTAAAGCGACACCCTACTTCAGGCATGCTTTCTAATGAAGGAACGACACCATCAATAGTGTTTAATTTGTCCGTTGTCTGGTCCATTTTAGGTATGCTATCTAGTAATGACTGTGTGTATGGGTGTTTTGGTTGCGTAAATAGATCTACAACACTAGCCTCTTCCACAATTTTACCAGCATACATGACAATGACTCGGTCAGCCATTTCTGCTACAACACCTAAATCATGGGTAATAAGCATTATGGCCATATTCACTTTGTTTTGGATATCTTTAAGTAACTCTAGTATTTGCGCCTGAATGGTTACATCTAATGCTGTAGTAGGTTCATCTGCAATTAAAAGCTTCGGTTGTAAAGCAATTGCCATAGCGATGACTACACGCTGGCGCATTCCACCAGACAATTGGTGAGGATATTCATTAAGAATTTTTTCTGGACGTGATATCCCCACTTGTTTTAACAAATCAATTGCTTTATGATTTGCTTCCTGCTTAGTAATGTCTAAATGATTAAATAAAATCTCGCGCATTTGCCATCCAATTGAAAAAACGGGATTTAAAGCTGTCATTGGTTCTTGGAAAATCATTGCAATATCTTTACCACGAATTTGGTTCATTTCCTTTTCGGACTTTTGTACCAAATTTTCTCCATTAAAAAGAACTTCTCCAGCTGAAATTTTAGAATTTATCTTTGGAAGAAGCTGCATAATTGATAATGACATTACACTCTTTCCACAGCCTGATTCACCAACAACGCAAACTATTTCTTTAGGTTTCACGTTAAAATTCACATCTACTATAGCGTGATGTAATTCATCATTTATCAAAAAACCTGTATGTAAATTCTTTATATTAAGTACGTTTTGATCTTGCTGTTCTTGAGACAACTTAAGCCCCCCTTATTGTTAAATTCAATAAATCGTAATTTTTCTGTTATTTGAGAGTATATAATATTTATTATTTTTTAACAAGTCTATTTATACTTTTATTAGGAATTTTTTCACAACTATAATAATAAAGTACTATGCTTTGTAATGAGAGGCATTTTCCTAATATAAAATCATTTTTATACCAAAGCATATGGTGAAAATTAAAAGATAATGAATATACATCGGTTTTAGATTTGAAATACCAATTTTTAAAAGCCAGTATGCCAAATTAAGTTCAAAACAGTTCGTATAAGCAACTAATTTGCAGAAAATAAAAATACCTGCAATAATATACTGCATAAAATTAGCGATAAATGTTAATTTTAAATAACAACAAAGAATAGGGTGAAGATGATGAATAAATTGTTTGAACAAGGGTATCTCGGAACATATGTGTTAAAGAATCGCTATATTTTAGCTCCAATGACAAGAGTAAGCTCTGAAGCAGATGGAACACCGAATGAGCGCGTTCAGCGTTATTATGAACGATATGCTAAAGGTGGCTTCGCTGTTGTCATTACAGAAGGCGTTTATCCTGACACGAAATATAGTCAAGCATATGAATTTCAAGGTGGTTTAGCCACGGAAAAGCATGCTACACATTGGAAGCCAATTGTAGAAAGTGTACAATCCCATGGGGCGTTGATGATTGCGCAATTGATGCATGGCGGTGCTCAAACGCAAGGGAATTATTATACAAATGTTACCGTAGCACCATCGCCGTTTACACCTCCAAGTGATAAGGCAGAAATTTACGGTGGTAGCGGTCCGTATCCAGAAGCAAAGGAATTAACCCTTCATGAAATTGAAGAAGTAAAACAGGGCTTTGTTCAATCCGCGAAATATGCAAAGAAGGCTGGGTTTGATGGAGTCGAATTACATGGAGCAAATGGCTATTTACTCGATGAATTTTTATCAGCAAATATTAATCAAAGAAAGGATCAGTATGGAGGCAGTGTAGAAAATCGAGTTCGACTGTTAAAGGAACTTATAGCTGATGTGAAAGAAGCAGTTGGCGGGACAATGATTGTAGGGATTCGTATTTCTCAACTAAAAGCTACCGATAAAGCTTACAAATGGCCTGGTGGAGAGGAAGAAGCATCCATCATCTTTTCTGAACTAGGAAAAACGGATGTCGACTATATTCATATTTCCGATGATGACGCAACGACACCTGGATTTGGTGAAGGAACAATGACGATGTCAGAGGTAGCGAAAAAATATGCTGGGAAGCCTGTAATTGCTTGCGGACGTTTAGGCGATCCGGAAAAAGCAGAAGCAGTTATTAAGCAAGGAAAGGCTGATTTTATAGCTATTGCTCGTCAAGCGTTAGCAAATCCTGATACTCCAAATCGGGTGAAAAATGGCGAAGAGCTACAAGCATTTGATGGAAAAGCAATACTGACACCAAAAGCATACGTCAAAGACTTTGAATTAGAAATGTAATGTATAAACAACTGTCGCAAATAGAAGCATGCATAAGGGTGCTTTTATTTATGGCAGTTGTTTTTTACTTACTTTAAAGGAAATATAAGGAGCTGAGATAAATTTAGTTCAAAAAAAAGGAACAATCGGACCGAGTATATAACTTGCAATAACTCATGTTCATATGCTATAGTTTTAAAAATTTCCCCTTATACTAGAGAGTATTAAAAAAGAACATATAAAGGAGGTATCTATAGATGAGAAATGTAACATTAGAAACTGTGTTCCTACATCCTGTTACACAGCGTTATTTGAAACGTTCAGGTATAGCTCATGCCATTGCGGTTGCAGAATATGCATTTGATCTTGCCAAGCAGTATCAAGTAAATCGCGATCATGCTACGAAGGCGGCTCTATTGCATGATGTAGGGCATTATACTTGGTATACAGAAGGAAAATGGGATTATGACAAATATCGAAAAAATGATATTCATGCAATTAAAGGTGCAAGTCGTGCGCATAAACTACTCATTCGTATTGGCGAGGACCCTCAAGTAGCTAAAGAAATAGCTGTAGCTATATTGTTGCATACGGATTCTTACTTGCCGAATGGCGAATTACAATTAAAACCATTACAGCAAGTTGTACACTTGGCAGATGAGGCCGATGAAGAAACTGGTGGAAACCATCATTACAGGCGCATTGATGACAAATCGGCCTTAGAGCGAATTCAATTGTTAGATCAAAAGATCATGCAATGGTTAAGCATGAACGAGATGAAACATATTATTTAAATTGAATGACAAGTAGGAAAGCATACTGTATGGATTGGAGCGTTATCTATCTCCTATCCCATTTTCCTTGCTTTCTTGTTTTACATAATCTCTGTTGCTTCAATAAAAAGCACCCTTCTTTATCTCCCCTCTGTAAAAAATCTTGAACGTCAGGCATGCATTTTTTATTTTCTCCTTTTCTCATATTACCATTTCCGTTCGTAAAACTGAAAGCGCATACGAATTACGTTGAATTTACGCTGGGCAAATCAACCTCTAGGTACGCAGTAAAAATAAAACATTAAAAATGGGAGGTTACTGTTTACCTTTATTGGCATGTATACAATCCTTGGTGACTATTCGCGAGCTTCCCCATACTACTTAGCAGACGAAACTATTTTCTATCTTCGAGCATTAGGAGTTTTTGGTATGTTGTTTTCTCTATTTATAGCAAGGTGCAAGTCTTTTTCTCCTTATAGAGAAACATAAGATTTTTTGGTTTTATTAGAAGAAAAACGGCATAAACGATAAGTAGTACGCGGGGGCTGTTTGCTTATCATTTATACCGTGGTATGCATTTGTTTTAGACGGGTACTTCGGAGTTCACATCATCAATTTCAAAACCAAGATCTGTAAGCATTTGATAATCTTTTTTTGCCACTTGTCCAGCAGTTGTGAGATAGTCGCCTATAAATATAGAATTGGCTGGGTATAAGCTAAGCGGTTGCAAGCTTCTTAAATTAACTTCCCGTCCTCCGGAAACTCTAATTTCTGCTTGGGGGTTTGTAAAACGAAATAGGCATAGAACTTTTAAGCAATAGAGAGGCGTAAGCTCATCTGTACCTTCTAAAAGGGTTCCTTCCATGGCGTGTAAAAAATTCACAGGAATAGAAGCAGCCTCTAGTTCTTGTAAGGCAAATGCCATTTGTATAACATCTTGTTTCGTTTCTTTCATTCCGACAATGATGCCTGAGCAAGGAGAAATACGCGCTTCCTTTACTTTGTTTACAGTTTGTATACGATCTTCGTAAGTATGGCTAGTAGTTATCGTAGCATGGTGAGCTTTTGATGTATTAATATTGTGGTTATATCTGTCTACACCTGCTTTTTTTAACTGTTCTGCCTGCCCAGGTTTTAGAATACCGAGACAAGCGCAAATTTTTAAATCATACTTGGCTTTAATTTCTTTGACAGCACCAATAATATGGTTCAATTCTCTATCTGTAGGTCCGCGTCCGCTCGCAACAATACAATAGGTGCCTGCATGCAATTGACTAGCTCGTTCTGCTCCTTTTACAATCGAATCTTTGTCCATCATTTTGTATTTTTCAATTGGATTTGTTGAATCACGGGATTGCGCGCAATAGCCGCAATTTTCTGAGCAAGCACCTGATTTTGTATTAATAATCATATTAAGTTTTACTTTATTACCGTAGTAATGCTTTCTAATCACGTAAGCACTATGTAGTAATGGAAGTATAGCTTCGTCAGGGCAATCTAAAATGGCTAAACTTTCTCCTTCTGTTATCTGGTATCCTTCCAAAACAGCCTTTGCTAAAGATTGAAAGTCTATCATCTTCTCTATTTCATCCTCTCCTAAAAATTTTGATGAAGAAATCCTAAAAAACAAATTGTAAACATAAATTTATATAGGTTAACAATAAAGATTTTATAAACTATTGTCAAGAATGCGCGTAATAAAAAACGCTACGTTAATTGGATCGTAAAAATAATTTTTACTGGTTATGTATACGATTAAATAAGGAATATAGTATTATCATCTACCTTACAAAAAATAGGACTATTCAAGTAGTAAGAAAAATGATAAAATAGAAAAGCAACTCTATAATTTTATACCTTGTAACACACTGCTCTGTATCCCATTTCTTTATTCTACTCATCTATATTTCATATAGGAAAACATGAAAAAAAGAATAAATCACTAGAATAATTCGTTTTTTAGTGGCAAATTACGGAGAAAGCGCATTCTTTTCTAAGAATTTATAAGACATCTCAATTTTAGTAGTTTAAGAATACAGATAAGTCTTAGCTTTCTGTTTATATTTAACTGTTCACACAACAAGAAAGGACGAATGCTTATGAGTTTAACCAAAAAAATATTACTTGCCTTACTATTAGGAATTTTCGCTGGAATAGGTTTAACTTTTGCTCCTGCAGAACTGTTTACACCTATTGATACGTATGTATTAAATCCTGTTGGAGAAATATTTTTAAACTTAATTATGATGATAGTTGTTCCCATTGTTTTTGTTTCGATTGTGCTTGGAACAGTTGGATTAGGCGACCCATCTAAATTAGGAAGAATTGGGGTACAGACGATTAGTTTTTATTTAGTAACGACAGCCATAGCGCTAGTTATTGGATTAGGAGTTGGATTAGTACTAGAGCCAGGTGAAGGAGGAAATTTCTCCATAGATGATGCTTCCTATGAAGAACAAGCCGCGCCACCGATTATGGATACGCTTGTGCAAATCATTCCTGAAAATCCAGTAGAAGCACTATCAACAGGAAATATGTTGCAAATTATTGCAGTCGCCATTTTTGTTGGAGTTGCACTAGCTATGTTAGGAGAAAAAACGAGTGGAATCAGAAATTTATTTGAGCAGGCCAATGACATATTAATTTTTCTTGTGAATGCGATTATGAAAACAGCTCCTTATGGGGCGTTCGCTTTAATTGCATCAGCAATTGGAGAAGCTGGTTTAGATGCAATAGGTTCCATGTTTATGTATATGTTGGCAGTTATTTTGGCTCTTGTTTTACACGGAGTAATTACGTACAGTATTGCTATTAAAACGTTAGGAAAAGCAAGCCCATTAAAATTTTATAAGGCGTTTTTCCCGGCAATGTCCGTTGCTTTTAGTACATCCAGTTCCAGTGCAACACTACCAGTATCTATGAAAATAGCGCAGGAAAAACTCGGTGTAAAAAAATCGATCAGTAGTTTTGTGCAGCCATTAGGTGCAACGATTAATATGGATGGAACTGCAATTATGCAAGCAGTTGCTACGGTTTTTATTGCGCAAGTGTATGCAGAACCGCTAGGCTTAAGTCAAATGCTAATGGTTGTTTTAACAGCTACACTAGCAAGTATCGGAACAGCAGGAGTCCCTGGGGTAGGGCTGATTATGTTAGCGATGGTGTTAAAACAAGTAGGTTTACCAGTAGATGGAATTGCTTTAATTATCGGGGTAGATCGGTTGCTAGACATGATACGAACATCGTTAAATATTACGGGTGATGCAGCGTGTGCGTATATCATTTCGGAAGATGATAAACGGAAAAATGGTATAGATGAGGAACAAACCGAACAAACAGCATAATGGAATGTAAATTTTAAGAGCGCGTCTACGAGAAGGCGCGTTTTTCTGCTAGAGGAGAGACGGCCTTCTATCACGACATAGATGCTTCGCAGGCAAATACATGGTGAAAGAGGCCTCCTCATGGAATGAATGACACAGGTTTATAAAATGGTAGATATTGCGCCCATACTGACTAAAAGCATAATAATTCCAAAAAAAACGGTTGCGAACGAGAAGAATAGTACCCTTTCTTTTCTTATAACGAAAGATAGACAAAACAAAAACGCGGGAAATGGAAACAGAATACTTAACAGATCCCAGTTAGTGGAAAAATAAAATATGGCAAATAGCAGAGCAATATATCCTGATATTGATCTAACTAGAAGTGTTAATTTTTGTTTTCCAGTTTCCTGAACATTCCATAGACCAAGAAAATTTTCCGTTCTATCTTTCAAGGGTTTCTGATCTTCATAATATAGGTACATAGGTTGGAAGTAAGGTATTTTATTCTGAACTAAATCTTTCCCCCAAATAAATGGCTCTCCTGCTATATCAAATGGGCTATATGGTTGTTTATTCTGCACAATAGCTTTTGGGTAAGCTGGTACAGGCTGATGTTCTGTGTCAATAGAAAAAACAATGCGTTGATGCTCCGTTTTTCCGAAATATGTTTTCCAAAACAAAGTTTGAAATGGAGAGAAAAAATATCTCCATAGCTGCCTTTTTACTGTAGCAGCCATACTCGTATCGACGGGTATCCAACCTTCTTGTTCGAGGTAAATTTCATTCCATACATGCGCCCGATGATTTCCACCTGTAAACGCCCCTACCATGATACGACAAGGAATTTCTATTGCACGGCATAGCGCTGCAAATAAAAAAGAAAATTCACCACAATCTCCTTTCTTACTTTTGAGGAAATGGGTAACTCCTCTAGCTTTTGGGGGGAATTTATATTTATAATTTTTGACAATATAAAAAAATAGTAGCTTGGCTTGCTCTTTTGGATTTTCCACCCCTTTAGTAACGAGGGAAGCAATGTCTCTTACTTCTTCGTTTACGCAAACCATAGGTGTGGATCTTAAATAATAATTTTTTTCTTCTTGTGTTAATTCGGGCAAAGTATCTTCCGTATTGTTTAACAATTGTATTTTATAAGAAGCTTTTATGGTTTCGTTGGGTTTGATTTCATAAAAGCTAATTTTATTCCCAATTGTATCTTCATTTTTTTGACAAGGAGGCGTTTTCTTTTCGTTAATAACCTGCTGATGTTTCGTATCTGGTGGGGTTGCTAACCATAAATACACGTTAGCTGAGGTAGGATTTTTATATTGAAATGTATACACTACTTTATTGTCCAAATCTTCACCTGCTTTATTATTTTATTTAGCGTATAAGATGCTGTGGACTTGCTTTAGAATTCATAAATAAGTCTAAATAGAAGCTAAATATCCAATACACGTAGGGACCTTTAGGCCATAGTCCTTGGGTTATAAACAAACAGTGGAGGATGAAAGAGCCCCCACTGATTGAGATTTTATAGGTATAATCTGCAAACGTTAGCTTCTGTCGGGAAGTCTACAAAAATCACCTTCACAGCCCCCAACGGGAAGTATTTTTCGTTTACTTGCCAACCAGTCATATATTTTGGATCCTACTCCTATCCATATAGATAGTTGGAGAAAGGGAACAGCTATCCATAAAAGGGGAATTTGTTTAACTATACGAAATATACTATCTATACCTTCTTCTATTTTACCATCTTTTAATCGAATAGTGTGCATTCGTTTTTCCAATTTTTCATAATTTAAACTGTACTCATTTAGAACAGCCTTGTTTCTAGTAGATTCATATTGAAGACGACGAAAACAATCTAATCTTGCTAGTGTTTTCATACTTTTTGTACAAATAGGGCACCAAGTATCATAAAAAACAAGGACATTGTTTTTTTTATTAGGCCTGTTCAACATGCTCAGCCTCATATTTTCTCCCCTTTCTTAGTTTCCACTTGGATGATAGATTTTTGATGATAGCATATGCCCAAGCATACTCTTTATCTTTTAGTAAAAGCAGTTGTATGGAGATCATTGTCGCAGAAAATGTAAACAAACCCATGACAATGGCAATTCCGACGTGCATAGCGATAATATTAAAAATAGCAATATATTTGGTATAGCGGTTAAATAATAGAAATGGATAGGTTATTTGTGCAAAAATAGCTCCATATGCGCCAATTAGCAAGAGAATGTTAGATGATAAAATGAATTCCTTGAAAAATGGATGCGTATACTCATCTACCTGCAAGATATAGTAAAGCGCTGTACCATTTTGCCACACCTCTCCCATAATTTTATGCATACCAGAAGTTAAGTACATAAAGGAAACTTGTATAATGGAGGCAAGAATGGCTAAATTATGAAAGCTATTGGATAGTGGGGTTGCTGTGATGCTACTAGGTGTTTTCTCTTTTCTTCTATAGCGATCCAATGAAAAAAATGCTGTTGTATTTGCAAATAACAAATAAAACAGAATGATTCTCATTACATTGTCTCCACCGTCTAGAATTAAAACATTTACATGTTGTAAAGACCAAATAAAAACAAAATTTAAGATGGCTGTTAGTCGACCCATGAAACCTAAGGTAAAGAGCAAAGCGACTACAATGCCAATATGAAAAATGATTTCAAAGTACAAGACAGAATCATTTAATTGATACAAAGAAAGATTACTAGTGGTAATTAGATTTTGCGTAAACGTCTCGTGCTCCTGCATGCCATTTGGCCCCCACAGAAATCGTCGTTGCCCATAATGAATAAAATAAAAATATAAAATTAATAGACCAAAAGCAACTCTAATTAAACTGGCGCCGATTAACATATGTTTTTCAGTAGTTAGCTTATTGTAAATAGTATTCAAAATTAAAATTCCTCCTCTTAAAAATGGTGGAAATAAGTGGTTGCTATATGAAAAAGTTTAAAATTGATAGATAAGCCTTTAAAACACAGAAGAAACTGTTTCAAATTCCTTCCAATCAAATTCATGAATAGTTCTTTCGTTTTCAAAGTTTGGATTGTCTTGTTCGGAAAAAGGTGTGGCTTTTGTTTCTCTTATGACAATTTGTGTGCGTGTGATATCTTTTTCAGGATATAAACTACTTACATAAGATTGAGCATATCGGTTTAATATATTTATCCCATTTTCTTCTTGCTCTTTTGTCATTTCATTGTCTAGAATATAATCATACTCCTCTTTATTTAAATCTCTTTCTTCTACTTCTTGGGATAGTTTCCGTGTTACATCATCTTTTTGATACAGGGACATAAATGCACCTCGTTGGATGCGCACTAAACGATTATAAGGAGTAAAGCGATTTTTATAGTTTTTTTCAATCATAAACGATGTTAAATTGGTCCATTCTGTTGTTTCGCCATTAGAAAATTGTGCACGAACTAGAAATTGGTTATTTGAACTTGCTGGATTTGGTGCGAACAATTTCCAGTTTTGTGAAAATAAAGGCTCCATATAGGCATTTACAATAAACCCATATTTGGCTTTTACTGGATTAAAAGGAGCTAAATAAATAGCGGTAAACATAAAATGGATAAAAAACAAAAAAGCCGAAAATAGAATGATTACTTTTTTTAACATAGGATCACCTCTATGAATTAGACGATTGTCCCAATTTGTGGGACAATCGTCTTATATTTTAGTAAAGGGCAAGTAAAGAATTATTGGTCAAAAACAATTTTGATATCTTCATATTCTGCATTACCTCTCATCTTCTCATCACTGCCGCCTAATTGTTGTTTAGCCCAATCATAAGCATCTGCACCAGCTTTGGCGGTAACTCCACCAACAAAAGCTGCACCCGCAACGCCTGCTCCTTTTAATGCATAAGCTCCGGCAACTGCGGGAGTAGCCTGAGGAGATACTTCTTTGTTGGTAGCCAATTCAGTTTGGACTGCTTTTTCATTTTTAATATTATCTGTTCCAGCAAAGACAGAGGTTGTCGTTGTTCCTCCAATAAATAAACTTAATGCCAGTGCTCCGGTGATTAGCTTCTTTTTCATCAAATCATCCTCCTAATTAAATATAAAAACTAAAACAAAAGCAACAATAGCAACAATGACCAAAACTGTATTCCTCTAAATTCTATTCATGAATCGCCTCCTTTAAATAATGTAGGCATTCTTTGCACTATAGGAAGTATAAAATTTTTAGCGTTTATCGTATAAGAAGAACAAAGCCTTTCGCTATAAGACTTGGCATCAAGCCAAGTTTTTCTATTCTAAGGTGAATATAATGAAATTTTGAGAGTTGACTTATTTTTATCCTATACGAACCCACCATGACTAGCATGGAGTGAACCACCATTTAGTATGAAAATGGATTTCTAGCTAAGAAGATGTTTTTTTATACAAAAGTATAAAATTTTAGGGTTTATAGCATAAGAAAAACGAAAAGCTTTTGCTAAAGACTTGGGGTGAGCTACGTTTTTCTACAAGTAGCTAGTCAAACTTAGTTAATAGGATATTCTTGGTAGGCTGAACGAAGGTGAATTATTTTATGTGTTAATTCATTCATAAAACAACTTGTCATAATATTAAGACTTATGCGCTGCGATTACAAGTGCTATAAGTCCTGTTAAAAAAGCGAAAAAATCCCAATAATAGGTAAATTTTATTGAACGAAAAGGACTAGTCTGTCATTTATTAAGGGTGCTGGGGTTTCTTTTTACACAATATTGACTAGGAAAATGATATAGCAAACTGCTCCTCCTCACTGGTATCTTAGCTTAAAAGTAAATATATCCGCTTTTTTCTCCATATAGATAGGCTGAAAGTTTAGATATCACTTTAAAAATGTCACAAAATGTTCTAAAATAATAGTAGTTACCAAAATGTTTTCATAATTTAAAAGAGTGCATCCTTTTGTTTCGAGTTTAGATTTATAGAAGGTAAACTGAAGTAAACAGCAGGCTTTTTGTAACCGATACCATTAAAACATTAGGGGTGATGACACGTGGAAATGAAAAAAATCCCTGCTAGAGAGGGAAATCATAATTTAAAAGATTATAATTGTATGAAAGAATCATTTGCTTGGGAGAGCATAAAAACGAATTTTTCCTGGTTTGAAACAGGAAAGGTGAATATGGCTTATGAAGCTGTTGATCGTCATGCTGATAACCCAAATAAAAGCAATCAGACTGCACTGTTATTTTCATCACCGGACCGTGAGGAGAAGCTGACATTTAATGATCTACGTCATGAGAGTAATAAATTTGCAAATGTATTACGGAAATATGGAATAAAAAAAGGAGATCGTGTATTTTTATTTATGCCGAGAACGCCAGAGTTTTATGCTGCTTTCTTTGGTATCTTAAAAGTTGGTGCCATTGCAGGGCCTTTATTTGAAGCATTTATGGAGCAGGCAGTTAGAGATCGTCTTCAAGATAGTGAGGCGAAAATGCTGATTACAACGCCTGATTTATTGGCGCGCGTACCACAAGCTGATTTACCAGCACTTGAGAAAATTGTTCTAGTTGGCGATTACGAGGGAAAGGTGGAATCATACATTCAATATCACGAGGAAATGAAAGCCGCTAGCGATCAAACAGAAATGGAATGGGTTGATCTAGAGGATGGTATGCTGCTTCATTATACCTCTGGATCTACTGGAAAACCAAAAGGGGTCTATCACGTGCATCATGCGATGATACAGCACTATGCATCGGGCGATTGGGTGTTGGATTTAAAGGAAGACGATACTTATTGGTGTACTGCCGATCCTGGTTGGGTAACAGGCACAAGCTATGGTATTTTTGCCCCTTGGCTTCATGGCGTGACGAATGTCGTTCGTGGTGGTAGGTTTACGCCTGATGATTGGTACCATACACTTGAAAAATATTGCGTTACGGTATGGTATACAGCACCAACCGCATTACGTAAGCTCGTTAGTGCCGGTAAGGAGACAGTTGAAAATTATGATCTTTCTGCATTACGTCATATCTTGAGTGTTGGTGAACCTTTAAACCCAGAAGTAATTTCATGGGGATTGAAGGCCTTTCACCTTCGTATTCACGATACATGGTGGATGACAGAAACGGGGGCACATATTATTGTAAACTTCCCATCTATGGAAATACGGCCTGGTTCTATGGGGAAACCGCTACCGGGTATTGAGGCATCCATTGTTGATAATGAAGGAAATGAATTACCACCATATCAAATGGGGAATTTAGCCATTAAAAAAGGCTGGCCATCGATGATGCGCGCCATTTGGAATAACCCTGGAAAGTTTGAAAGCTATTTTATCCAAGATTGGTACGTGTCTGGCGATAGTGCTTATAAAGACGAAGATGGTTATTTTTGGTTTCAGGGTCGTTTAGATGATGTCATTAATACATCAGGAGAACGAGTAGGTCCATTTGAAGTAGAAAGCAAGCTCATTGAGCACCCAGCTGTTGCAGAAGCTGGTGTAATCGGCAAGCCGCATCCAGAACGAGGAGAAATTGTTAAAGCCTTTATTACTTTAAATGAAGGCTATGAGGATTCAGAAGCTTTGCGAGAAGAAATAAGGCAGTTTGTGAAAACAGGTTTAAGCGCACATGCTGCTCCTCGTGAGTTAGAAGTAAAAGATTCTATTCCGAAAACGCGGAGTGGAAAGATCATGCGGCGTTTATTAAAATCCTGGGAACTCGGATTGCCAACAGGCGATACATCTACATTAGAAGAATAAGATGTAACAAAACTGGTTATCCCACAGTTGGATGACCAGTTTTTATCGCGCTTGGAAAAAGGAGGAATAAAATCTTGGATTTCATATTATTTATGCTACTTGGATTTATTGGAAGCTTTGCTTTAATTTTTTTATGCATAGTCGGTTTATTGAGGTATTTCAGGAAATAATTCTGCACAATACAAAAAAGGGATTGGGTAAATTATGTTGCAATCCATTTTAAACTAGATAGATTATAATACCAAAGATGATATTTTAATTTTGTTTTCTGTCTTCAATTTTCACAAATAAACCCGATTGCTGAAAATGTAAAGATGCAATACTAACTAGCGTAAAATAGCCTACATCTATGTAATAGGTGCTATGATGTACAAATAGAGGGGTGAGACATTTGTTAGCAACGAAACAAGATATTATGAACGCTATTGGGCAAGACGTTGAAATGATGACGGTATTAAAAGCAGTTATGTCACTTGATTTACCAGATTGCTGGGTATGTGCTGGTTTTGTAAGGACGAAAATTTGGGATACATTGCATGGAATAGAAAAGACACCACTTCCTGATATTGATGTCATTTATTTTAATCATCAACACACGGCAGAAGATATAGATAAACAATTAGAAGAGAAACTTCATCATATTTTGCCTGCTCTTCCATGGTCGGTGAAAAACCAAGCAAGAATGCATACTAGAAATCACGTTCCACCATATCTTTCATCCGAAGATGCTATCGCCAAGTTTCCAGAAACTGCAACTGCATTAGGGGTAAGGCTAGATCAGCATGAAAATGTTATTTTAACAGCCCCACATGGCATAGAAGATGTTCTTCAGTTAGAAGTAAAACCGACTCCGTATTTTTTGCGAAACGAGAAAAGAATGCAAATCTATCGACAAAGAGTAAATAAGAAGAATTGGCAATCTACGTGGAAGAAGCTAAAGATTTATGTCACGTAAAAACAATAGAAGCCCCTTTTATTTCGCATCTTGTGCTTATCTGTTACATTACATATAGGGGTATTTTATGATATATAACTACTTAATCGATAATGAAGCAAGGAGAGGAAACAATGTCAAAGGAATTTTGGGATGAAAGTTTCTCAGAAAATGAGTTTGTGTATGGCAAAACAGCAAATGCGTTTATTCGTTCCATGAATGAGATGCTTGCAGCAGGTTTGAAAGTAGCCTGTTTTGCAGAAGGGGAAGGTAGAAATGCGGTATATTTAGCAGAATGTGGGCATCATGTAACAGCATATGATCAATCCACGGTAGGGCTTAAAAAAACAACCCAACTCGCTCAAGAAAAAGATGTAGCTGTTCAAACCGTAGTTAAAGACCTTACCACAGAAAGCGTACCTGTGCAACAATATGACGCTGCTTTTATGGTGTTTGGGCATGTTCCTAGAGAAAAGCAAGTCTTTTTTATTAATAATATGTTGAACTCGCTCAAAACGGGTGGCTATCTCCTATTCGAAGTTTACTCGGAGGATCAATTAGCATATAAAAGTGGAGGGCCAAAGGAGAAATCGATGTTATATCGTCCTGTAGATATGTTGAACTGGTTAGATGGTCATAAATGGATTCATTTTTATTATGGAGAGGCCGAACGACATGAAGGAAAGAGACACTCAGGTCTGTGCCATGTTGTGCAAGTAGCCGTTCAGAAAACAGCTCGGTAGGTTGGTGAGGGTTAATGGATAACACACTGACTGAGCTTGTGTTATCCATGTGTTATTTCCTTTGCTTCAACAATAGTTTAGGTTTTATTCCGAATACTGTAGTAAAATTACTCCTTCAAGATAAGTCTAAGAGGACGATAAAAGAAACTAAGTTCCTAGGATATTTAGATCACCGCTATACTATAGCAAAGGGTAAAATTTTTTAGGAGTTAAAGTTTAAGAAAATGGAAGAATTACTCCATAAAGATTTCGTGACAAATGGTTATTCGCAACAGTGAGGGATAAATCCCCCACTGATGGAAGATCACTTTATTTCCAAATGTTAATACAAGCTTCAAAACAGAATAGAAAAAAGTTACGAAGCGCTCATATCTGCCGCGGGGCCAAAAACCTCATAATGGATATCTGCATCGTCTACATGTAATTGTTTGAGGATAAGCAATGTTGTTTGCATAAAGCCTTTTGGACCGCAGAAATAAAAGGATGCATTGGTAGTTGGCAAAACAGAGTGTAGCCAGTTGTAACTGATATAGCCATTTACATCACATGGATGCTCGTTTTCAGGTTGACTATATAAAGTATAGCTTGAAACATTTGTATGTTGCTTACTAATTGTATTTACACGATCCTTAAATGCGTGATAATTACCTGATTTTGCAGCATGAATAAAGACTACTTTTCTATTCGGTTGTGTATGAATGACTGTTTCCAACATGCTCATCATTGGTGTTATTCCTACTCCACCACTAAGGAGCACGATAGGTCTGTTATCGTTTCTATTTAGAAAGAAATCACCAGCTGGCGCTGTAAGTGGTAAAACACTTCCTTCGTTCACCGATTCGTGTAGGAAATTGGATACCTTTCCGTTTGGAGTTTTGGCATCACCGGCTTCACGTTTAACACTAATTCGGTAGTGATCTTTGTTAGGTGATGTAGATAAGCTGTATTGGCGTAGATGGGTGTAAGGTTCTTCTGGAATCTCTGCTTTCAGCGTGATATACTGCCCGGGAAAAAAATCAGGAATGGCAAGGCCATCTTCAGGTTGCAAATAAAACGATGTAATGACGTCGCTTTCTTTTATTTTTTGAATGACTTTAAAATTACGGAATCCTGTCCATCCACCAGTTTGTGCTTCAGCTTCTTCATATAGCTGTTGCTCCATGTCGATAAATAGTTGCGCAATGATACTGTATGCTTTTTCCCACGCAGCAATTATTTCATCACTCGCTACATCTCCTAAGACATCTTTCATCGCTAATAATAAGTATTTCCCAACAATCGGATATTGGTCTGGTTTTACGTTTAAACTTCGATGCTTATGGGCAATTTGCCGGACGTGAGGTACGATTTTTTCTAACTGGTCAATGTTTGCTGCAGCTGCGTACACCGTATTGGCTAATGCGATAGGTTGATCGCCACGTCGTTGATTCGTTTGATTGAAAAGGTGATTTAACTCGGGGTGATTGCTTAACATAAGTTGATAGAATCGCTTTGTAATAGCTGTCCCTTGCTTTTGTAAAATTGGAACTGTAGCTTTAATCAATTGCTTACTTTGTTCATCTAATTTGGTTTTTGCCGTTGTTTCCATAAAAAATCCTCCCATACAATAAAGATGTATTTTGAATACATCTTTATTGTATAATGAAAGAACATGATATAAAACCACTTCCATCACATTTGTGTTACAATATTGTGAAAAACAAAAACCATTATATAGCAGGTGACAAAATGAATCTTAAAAAATACACCGACTTCTCCCTTCGAGTATTAATATTGGCTGGAATGAAAACAGAACAGGAATTAACCACGATTAAGGAAATTTCTACTGTTTATCATATATCACAGGAGCACTTACGAAAGGTCGTTCATAACTTGACGAAATTAGGACTGATCGAATCCATTCGTGGCAGGCATGGCGGTCTCCGTTTAGCAAAGCCAGCGGAGGAAATCAATATCGGTCAATTAGTTCGAACATTGGAAGACGATTTTGTATTATTGGAGTGTTTTGATAAGGAAACGAATCACTGTGTTATTTCTCCAGCTTGCACTTTAAAACATGCACTAAATCAAGCATTAATGGCTTTTTTTCAAGTGTTAGATACATATACATTAAAGGATTTAATCCATAATGAACAAGCATTGCGTAAGCTTATGGGGATATGATGTTTTAATTTGTGATTTTCGGGAAAAAGTACTTATGTAATATTCATAAAGGAGGAATCGTTTGTGAGTAAAAGAATTGCAACTGTCATCACAGATATGTTTGAGGATGTAGAATATACAGATCCAGCCAAAGCTTTTCAAGATGCTGGACATGAAGTAGTTACAATTGAAAAAGAAAAAGGGAAACAAGTAACAGGGAAAAACAACCAAGTTACCGTTACGATTGATTATGGAATTGACGATGTTAATCCGAGTGACTTTGATGCGCTGTTTATTCCGGGTGGTTTTTCTCCTGATATGCTGCGCGCAGATGAACGCTTTGTCACATTTGCCAAGCATTTTATGGACGAGAAAAAACCCGTTTTTGCCATTTGTCATGGTCCACAGCTGTTAATTACAGCGAAAACATTGGAAGGAAGAAAAGCAACTGGATTTAAATCCATCCAAGTGGATATGGAGTATGCAGGCGCCAAGGTTGTAGATGAAGAAGTAGTTGTTTGCCAAAACCAACTCGTTACAAGTCGCCAGCCAGATGACATTCCCGCTTTTAATCGGGAGTCTTTAAATGTATTAAAATAAAATAGGTACAAAAAATAAGTCCTCTTGTAGTGGAGGGCTTATTTTTTAGTAGATGATAAAGCTTTAAAAATCTGTGTTTTGGGATAATGAAATAACGGAATAAGCCACGTCCGGCTCCAGAGACCAGCAACTGGGTGACTGCCAAGTTTTTCTAATAAAGCTCATAGTAATAAGGAAACTTCCAATTGCTTCAAGGCAGAGAATGTGGAAGCTTTTTTAGGCTTTATCATGTAGTCCACGTTTTTGAAGCAAAAGTTAGCGTGTACGGTTATTCTAATTTTGTAATCGTAAATTGATCTTGTAATAATAACCAATTTTGCGGGAAGGCAAGCCCTATTTTCCAATAAGAAATGCCTAACAACCCTAATTCCTTGATTAAATTAAACTTTGCCTGAATCGACCTTGCATCCTCAAACCATACTTCATGTCTTGTCCCTGCCTCATCCGTATAGGTGAAAAACGGTGCTTGTGCTCCTTGATCAAACATAATTTCCGCATTATTTTCTCGTGCAATGGTAATAGCTCGCTGTGGACTTACGGCTTGAGCGGGTTTTCCGTTATCAGCAGCATAAGGCAATGTCCAGTTATAACCATATAAGTTTTGCCCTAATAAGATTTTGTTCGCTGGAATTACTGTGAGTGCATAATCTACTACCTTTCGTACTTCGTTGATAGGTGAAACAGCTAATGGTGGACCATACGTATATCCCCATTCATAGGTCATTAAGACAACAAAGTCAGCAACCTCCCCATGTACTGCATAATCATGGGCTTCATACCATTGTCCTGGTTGATCGGCTCGTGTTTTTGGTGCTAATGCAGTGGACATTAATAAGCCTGCTTGAGACAGCCTTTCTTTTGCTTTCCGTAAAAATGCATTATATGCTTCACGATCTTCGCTTGGTAAAAATTCAAAATCAAAATGGACATCCTTATACCCTTGTGTAGTTGCTGTATTAATAATATTATCAAGCAACGTATTTTGTACGCTTTGTACGGTAACGATAATATGCCCAAGTTCCGGACTGAACTCTCCTCCTTCTAGGTTGGTTACAACAAGCATTTTTGCTACATTATTTTGTTCAGCAATGTCAGCTAGACCATTTAACGGCGGTGGTGTTAGACTGCCATCGCGGCCTACACGGTAGCTGAAAATAGCTAAATAAGTTAAATAAGGCGCTGCTTTTCGAGCAGAATTCTTTAGGGTTTCTGACACCGTATCACCGGAAGGCTCAATATATGCGTTTGTCGTAATTGGAGTCTTAGGTGCTGGCGGAATATATAATTGAAATCCCACTGGTATGAAATTTCCTGGCGAGATTCCGTTTATTTGTGCTAACGTTTCAAGAGGTATGTTAAATTGTTGGGCAATGGAAAATAAACTATCTCCAGGTTGAGCAAAGTAAAATTGTCCAATAATAGGAATGACAAGCGCTTGACCGATAACTAAATTATTAGGTGCATCCAACTCATTGGCATCAATAATTGCTTGCGTAGAAGTTCTGTATGTAGAAGCGATTTGAAACAACGTATCTCCTGCAGACACAACATGAATTTGCAAAATAAATCCCTCCTTTCAAAGTTTTGCTACTGTTACTTTATGAGGAGGGAGACGGAGGTATGCTAATTATATTGCTGTTGTGTCTGCTTTCATAACCGCGTGTAATAAATATAGGGCATAAGCATTATTATCTTTCCCTTCTGAAGCCATGCAATTTTCTGGAATATGCATCTTATATCCATACATATAGGCATCCTTTGCTGTAAACAGAATACAAATATCCCCGGCAATTCCTGCCATAATGAGGCTGTCTTTATTTAATTCAGATAACAAAGATTGTAAAGGCGTTTGAAAAAAGGCGGAATGCTGTGGTTTAATAAGAAAATAGTCTTGGTCATCTGGCTTTAAAGCTTCTATAATGTCTTTACTTGCGTCATTGTAGCAGTGGTCAATTATTTTACGAAAGTCTGCTTGCCAAAGACCGTAATGATCATTAACATAAATAATAGGCAATGCATTGGTTTTGGCAAATTCCCGTAAAGAAATAAGGTGCGGAAGGATTTCTTTTGTGTTGGAAGCTAATGCTTTTCCACCATCAAAATGAAAATCGTTGATAATATCGACAAATAAAACGGCGGTTTTTTCCAATGATTTGAGCACGAAAATTTCCTCTCTCTCTTCTGATAGAGTATATAAGGCTATCTTTCATGTGACTAATCTGTGAGATAAAGTACACGAAAATTCAATTATAAGTCATATCCAATGAAAAACGGTTAAGGGTGGACATCACAGATCAGTTGTGTATCGGATACTTTTTTAGTATTATTACCGAATTTCCGTTTTTCAAACTAGAAAGTAGTGTGATGAGATGAATACGATAGATGAACAAAGGATGTTTACAGCTATACAAGAAGCAAAAAAAGCAGCCGCACAAAATGAAGTTCCGATTGGTGCTGTCATTGTATACCAAAATGAAATAATAGCTACCGCATATAATGTACGTGAAACAACACAAAGTACGTTGGCGCACGCGGAATTGTTAGCAATACAAAAAGCAAATGATAAGATTGGTAGTTGGCGATTAGAGGATTGTACGTTGTATGTTACATTAGAACCTTGTCCAATGTGTGCAGGCGCAATTGTGCAGTCGAGAATAAAAAGGGTTGTTTATGGGGCGCCTGATCCTAAAGCGGGTTGTGCTGGTACGTTGCTAAATTTACTACATGAAGACCGTTTTAATCATCAAGTTGATATAACTGCAGGCATTTTGGAAGAAGAATGTGCTACCTTACTAAAGGATTTTTTTAAAAAGATTCGCAAGCAAAAAAAGCTAGACCAAAAAGAAAATTAGACCTGGATATCGTTTAAATATAATTGTACCCAAACTTTCCACCATCTGCTATTGCAATTTGCCTGTATTATCGTTATAATGATTAGTACCGTGCTAAGCGGGGAGGTAGCGGTGCCCTGTACTCGCAATCCGCTATAGCGAGGCCGAATTCCCGTCTGAGGTACGATGACTTTATGGTCTGCCTCAAGGGATTGGTGTTGACGTTTAGGTCCTGCGCAACAGAAACCCACGAATCCTGTCAGGTCCGGAAGGAAGCAGCAGTAAGTGGTCATTTCTGTGTGCCGCGGGGAAGCCTAAGCCGAGCCATGAACTTGAGTAACGCATAGGGTCACCGTATCGATGACGGGTGCACGGTATACATAATGACTATAAAAAGCTCTGTCCAACTATTGGATAGAGCTTTTCTAATATGATAGCTTTGTAAATAGATTTAATTCCTTTATTAGGGAAATGGATTTGTAGCAACGATTTCTGCATCTACCTCTTCTAATTTCCCGCTGTTCATGCTCATGACACGATCTCCGTAAGGCAAAATCTCCAAATCATGTGTCACAAAAACAATCGTTCTCCCTTCAGCTTGACACTTTTTTAAAATATGCAGAATTTGATCGCGTGAATCTCGATCAAGATTTCCCGTTGGTTCATCACAAAGCAATAACCCAGGGTTATTTAACAAGGCTCTGGCGATTGCCACACGCTGCTTTTCCCCACCCGATAATTGGTCTGGGACAGCTTTGATACGATGTTCTAGCATTAATGTTTCTAATAGTTCCTTTGCTCTTATAGAAAGTTCTTCCTTGTTTTTATAAGGTAATTCAGGGAGCATTACATTTTGTACTGCGGTGTAAGCAGGAAACAACTCATATTCTTGAAAAATAAAACCGATATGGTTTCGGCGAAAATCACGTTTTTCTTCCTCTGTAGCATGTTGCATTTCAAGTGGTCCAAGCGAAATAGTAGATAAGTTGTCTACTGGTATTAAACCTGCGATACATTTTAACAAGGTTGTCTTCCCTGAACCGGAGCGACCAATAATATTGACCCATTCTCCATGATGAACTTGCAAATTCACCTGATGAAGAATTTTTTTTGCATCTTGCTTCGTTTGATACGTTTTGGTAAGATTTTTAATTTTTATTTCCATGTATTCATCCCTCCTTTTGTATTCGCCCAATAAACTGACTTGCAATATACTCATTGATTATTAAGATAAAAATAACTATTCCTATTGCTATTCCAATACTTGCTCCAGTCAATAGCCATGTCATATTCTCTGTCAATAGGATTAAAAAAATGCTAACAATAAACCCTACCCCTGTTGAAATACAGCTCCAAATTAGTGTCTCTTTACGTAATTGCAAACGGATATGCTTGTTTTTCCAACCAATTTTGTAGAGGAGATACAGGTTGTTTTTTCTAGCTTTCCATAAATGAAACAGCGATTCGATTAATGTAAATAGCGTTAAAGTACTAATACCTATGACAAGAACCCACTGTTCTTCGTTCATCTGCCAATGGATGTATGATCCCAGCGTTGTTTCGGTCATGTTACGAATGGTAATGTACGATAATGGAAGTAAAAAGCTAAGTAAGCAAGTAGTAAGTAAAACTTGATAAACAGTTGCAAGAATGTGGTGTCGATAGTAGTACATATTGGTTAATAGCAATGATTTGCGTGGCTTAATTTTTATCGGTCGCTCGTTTCTATTCGTATAAATATAACCAACGAACCATTTAATAACGAGAATAATAACAATAGAAATGCCAAAGCCAAACCAGATAATCGATGGAGTACCAAATGTCACGAATAAGATAATCATACTAGTGATGATAGCGAGAATGCATTGTCCGAACCATTGTTGGCGATAGAAGCGGTTAATGGTTGTTGGTAACCAACCAATCCAAGCCAAGCGATGACGTTCAGGTTGTTGCTCTGTTTGCATTACTTGGAAACGAGAAATAAGGGCTAAAACTGCAACAAGAAGAAATGTAATTCCAGTTGCAATGGAAAAGAGATTCCAGCTATTAAGAATTTTATCTGCTGCACCTAATGTTGTCCATGGTTGTTCTACTTTTCCAATCTTCTCTACATCGAGAACTAAAGTTTGGTGGGAAGCCCCAGCTATGATATCTACATGTAACCCTTTAGCTTCAATATCTTCTGCGATTTCCTTTATTTTTGAGGCTGCTTTTTCTGTATAACCCGTAATATTAGCAACTTTAATTCGAATGGCGTCAATCGGTGCATTTCCTTTAAAGAATTCCGCCCACTCTAAGGGCACTAGCCCATGAGCAGGAGTTGGCAAAAAATCGCCTGCTAAATGGGTTGGATGTAAAGCCTCACCAGTTGCTTGCAATGTTCCATAGTTATATTGATAGATTCCAAGTGGGCTGGCAGCAAGACTGTTTTTGTATTCTTGAAGTGGAGCTTTTGCTACTTCCACAAAATAGACAAATTCTTCTTCCTTTGCTTCAGCGTTGTAGGTTTGAAAGTTTACCTCTTCCACATCTCTATGTATGGGGATATCCCCTTCTTGGTTTAATAGATTGACATATATGTCTTCTCCATCTAGTTTATAGTCAAGTGGTGATACCTTGAAGAAACTGCTATGAACGTTTATATTACTAATGGCTAAAGCTTCTCCGTGCTTCGCTAAATCATAGTCTTTGTGCATGACGATTTCATACGCATCGTCTAACATATACCAATCTTTTTCAAATGATGTAAGCACACTAGAGAAATCAACAGTGTGTGTATTTGTTTCTAAAGCGGGAATAGTTGCTAGGCGTTGTTTCACCGTTTGGATCAATCTAAGATCATCTGTAAAAATGATGTCTCCCAAGTTTTCTTGTTCGGAGAGGCCAACATCGTCCTTTAGTTGTTGAAGCTCCGTTTTAGTAAAATTGAGCGGTTCTACTGTAATACTAGCTTGGATAGGCGTTTTCGTATTTTCCACACCTATTAAAGGTATTTCTTTTGCTCCCGGCATATCAAAATAAGGTTTCAGTGAATTTGTTTGAAAGGGAGAAAAATCAATTCCGGTTAAAGCTGCTTCTGATTCAGGGTCAATGGCTACAACAGGGTGATAGGAAGCGGGTAAGATAAATCCAGGAGTATTATTTAACCAAGTATCAACCATACGCTTGTTCGAAGAATAAACTTCATTGTTCTCGACCAGCTGACCATTAGGTAAAGGGTGTAATACATACCCAACATCTTTTCCTATTTTGTAGGAAGTAGCGCCATTATTAGTATAATATTGCGCGGTATAACGAACAGGTGGATCCAATTTTGGTATTTGAAAAGTAGTCTCTGTTTTCGTAAACGAACCTAAAGCTGCAACAGGAGCAGCGATTTCAATGCGTTCGTCTGTTTGAATCTCCTTCCATGTATCTAATGTAATGCCACCCGTTCCCACCCCTAAATAGTTTTGTTCCACAAGTCCTAATCTCTTTTCAATCAAGGAAGTCGCATTTTTCGGGCGTACAAGTAGATCGTACTCTCCTCTTGAAAAATCCGTAATGTCTCCTTTTACTTGTTCGTTTGCCTGTGTAAAAGAGGAAGCAGCAATTGGAAGACACACAAGAATAATGGTGATTAATAATAGTGTAAAAAAATAAGCAAATGGTCGAGATTTTATATGTTGCCAATGGATATGGAACATAAAGCACCTCCTTGTTAGTCAGGCATTGATTAGATATCAACACCTGACTTGTTCGTTTGTTTACCGTCTCCAATATACGGTTGCGTTATCAGAGCCCATTCCCCAATCGTAAATTGCATTACCAGTTACATTGAAAGTCCTTGACGAGCCTGATGGGTCATAGCGGTGATTAAAAGAATATCTGTTACTAAACGATGTCGCTGTATAACGGGTACCATCACCTGGTCGAAGTGTATAGCTGATAGGTAATCTACCATCATTATGTGCTGCTATTAAAGTCCAATTCGCTCGGGAAGCACCTTGAATCCGTTGTGTTTTAGGAGTTAAACTGACTCTCAGTTGGTTTAATTCGACATCATTTGTTTTTTCTTTTTGAGGTATAGGGGTATCAGCAAAAGCGACACTAGATGTAAAAATAAATACAAAAGCTGTAAAGATACCAACTATAGCTGACTTTTTTATCATAGTTTCACCTCCTTGTATGGAATATACTTTGATTATATCGTATATTTTGAAAAAAACAATATTTTAAAAAATTAAACTAATTAATTTGAAAAGAGAATTTGATGCTTATAAATATTGGATTGAATCTTTATTCATAATCTATAGTTAAGAGTTACTTCATTTGGTGGAAAAGGAAGAGATAGGTGAAAGCGAAGAGTTACTACATTTCTTTATATCCAATTCAAATAACTTCATAGACTCATTACGTGCTTCGTAGTAAAGATTTTATATGCATTTAATCACACGAGCGACTGTAAAAGTTTTTAAACACATACTTACATTTAAAAGAAAGGGTTCCCATTTTAAAGGGATAGAGAAACGAGCTAATAAAAGGATTTTCCTTTGTATTCATATTTGCAATCATTTATTAAAATTAAAAATATCTTTCAATATATTAAATGCCCCTCGTTTAGACAGGGGCATAAACATGGGTAATGATATTATTTTTTGTAGCCGTCCACAACAAGATTAAGCTTTCCCGTTTCAGGGTCCATTACTAGGCCGTGAACAGGCACTGAATCAGGCATTAGCGGGTGGTTTCCAATTGTGGATACACTATGTCTTACACTATCTTCCACACTATCAAACCCTCGAAAGAAACGGTTGAAATCAACACCAGAATATTGTAATGTATCCAATGTTTCTTGAGAGATGCCGCGATGCTTTACTTTTTCTAACGTTTGCTCTGCTTTTACACTGGCCATGCCACAATCATGATGTCCAACAACATAAATTTCATCTACTTCAAGCTCATAGACACCGACTAAAATACTGCGCATAATACTTCCGAACGGGTGGGAAACAAGCGCTCCTGCTGTTTTAAGTATTTTTGCATCTCCATTAGAGATGTTCATTGCTTTTGGTAGTAGTTCTACAAGCCTTGTATCCATGCAAGAGAGAATAAGGACATGCTTATTAGGAAACTTACTGCTTTGATAGCTTTCATACTCCTTTTTCTCTACAAAATCTTTATTATGTGTTAAGATTTCTCCTAAAAGATTCATATACAAAACCCCTTTTTAGTAAATATAAAAGCTGTTAGCTTGCTGTTTAGCAATGAGCTTTTCAAAGAAAAGCTCTATTAACCTTTAAAAGCTAAATTGTTTCAATATATATTTATTATATCGGAAAAATCGGCACTTCGCATATCATTTGTCAAAAAGCTTGTCTTCAGTTTCCCTCGATATAGATATAACCTCTATCTTCTCAGCACGTAATTTATGTACACGTTTATTGTTTTTTTTAGTGCAATAATTGTTTTAAAAACATACAGACGTAAAAAACACTACGCTTTCCAGCAGCATGCGCCATAGCCTTCTCGTTAGAAAAGCTTGGCTTGTCACGGCGAAAGCTTTTGTTTTACATAAGTGAAAAACCCTATAGTGGAAAAAGCAGTTCGCTTTTTTTCTGCGGGTCTTCTCACTGCATATTCGCTCTTATTTAGCCAATAGCAAATAATTCAATGTTTGCTTTCACTTTATGTAACGCTATGGTTCACATTTCCCCCTTAAATAGAGTATAATTAGAAAGAGATTTTAAAGGAGAATCATATCATGAGCTATCAAGCTTTATATCGCGTTTGGCGTCCGACGGTTTTTGCAGATGTCGTTGGGCAAGCCCATATTACCCGTACATTGCAAAATGCGATTGTACAAGAGAAATTCTCTCATGCTTATTTATTCTCTGGACCAAGAGGGACAGGAAAGACAAGTGCTGCGAAGATTTTTGCCAAAACAATCAACTGTGAGCATTCTCCTGTAAAGGAGCCTTGTAACGAATGTGGAGCATGTAAAGGAATTCAAAATGGATCGATTTCCGATGTGATTGAAATCGATGCGGCTTCCAATACAAGTGTTGAGGATATAAGAGAAATTAGAGAAAATGTAAAATATGCTTCTAGCCAAGTGCCGTACAAAGTATATATCATTGATGAGGTACACATGATATCAGTAAGTGCTTTTAACGCGTTACTGAAAACGTTGGAAGAACCACCAAGTCATGTTGTCTTTATCTTAGCAACGACCGAACCACATAAAATTCCCCTTACGATTTTATCCAGATGTCAGCGGTTTGATTTTAAACCGATCTCCAATCCTTCTATTGTAGAGCGATTGCAAACGATTGTGGAAGCTGAGAGAGTGACAGTTTCTAAAGAAGCTTTGGACACGGTGGCACTTGCTGCTGAAGGTGGAATGCGTGATGCGTTAAGTATTCTTGATCAAGCTATTTCTTACAGTGATGATGCGGTAGAATTAGAAGATGTCTTAGCAGTTACAGGTGGTGTCTCGCAACATACTTTAACAAATATTATTCGCCATATGTATGAAAAAAATGTGCAACAAGCGGTAATGGATTTAAATGAATTAATACAAAAAGGAAAAGATCCTGCTCGCTTCGTTTATGATATGATTTATTTTTTACGTGATCTGCTGTTATACAAAAGTGCTCCGACATTAGAAAAATTATTAGAACGGGCGCGCGTTGATGAAGCTTTTCAATCATTAGCAGATACGATATCCGACCATTGGATTCAAGAGGCAATGGCACAGTTAAATCAATGTCAGCAAGAAATAAAATGGACGAATAGCCCAAAAGTTTATATCGAAATTGCTATTTTGACAATAGCAAATGGTATACAGGAACAAGGAACGACTGATTCGATAGCAAGCTCTGATACGATAATGAAGCTTACATCAAAACTTGGAAAACTGGAGAAGGAAATAAAGCAATTAAAGGATAACCCTGTCGTACCAACACAAACAACACCACAACGTGAAAATAGAAGGACTCCAAATCGAACCGCAAAAAATACGTACAAAGTGCCTTTTGAACGGATTCGACATGTACTAGGTGAAGCTGAAAAAACAGCTTTAAAACAAGTTCACGCTCAATGGGGAACATTTTTAGGACAATTGAAAAAAGCAAGTGCTCCTGCACACGCTACTATCCAGGATAGTAAACCTGCAGCGGCGTCTGAACAAGCACTTGTCGTAGCGTTTAAGTATGAAATTCATTGTTCTTTGTTCTTAGATAATCAGGAAATGGTGGAATCTGTTTTAACTTCTGTGTTAGGAAAAAACTTGACCATCATACCGATCCCCGAGAAAGATTGGGTAGAATTGCGCAATGAATATGTTGCCAAACAAGAAAAAACATCATCCAAAGAGGAAGCTGTTGAGGATCCAGTAGTTACGGAAGCACAGAAGCTATTTGGTGATGATATAATAGAAATTCATGATTAATACGATTACATTTTCTAAAGGAGGTATTTTCCATGAAGGGAAATATGAATAACATGATGAAGCAAATGCAAAAAATGCAAAAGAAAATGATGAAAGCACAGGATGAATTGCATGAAATGACGTTCGAAGCATCTGCTGGCGGTGGCATGGTTACAGTGGTTGCTAATGGAAAAAAAGAAATAACCGATGTACAAATAAAAGAAGAGGTTATTGATCCTGATGACGCTGAAATGCTGCAAGACCTTATTTTAGCAGCAACAAATGATGTATTAAAGCAAATAGATGATAAGACAAATGATACAATGGGACAATTCACGAAAGGTTTAAATATGCCTGGGATGTTCTAATTCTAGGAGGCACATAAATGTATTATCCAGAACCGATTTCTAAACTGATCGATAGTTTTACTAAATTGCCAGGTATCGGCCCGAAAACGGCCGCCCGTCTGGCTTTCTTTGTACTAAATATGCAAGAAGACGACGTCTTGGATTTTGCAAATTCATTGGTAAATGCAAAACGCGAGCTGACACATTGTTCTGTTTGCGGACATATTACCGATCAGGATCCTTGTGCGATCTGTCAAGACACATCGAGAGATCAATCTGTTATTTGTGTCGTTCAAGATCCGAAAGACGTCATCGCTATGGAAAAAATGAAAGAATTTCATGGGAAATACCATGTATTAAATGGTGTTATTTCGCCCATGGACGGTATTGGACCAGAAGATATTAATGTTCCTGGTTTAATTCAACGCTTAAAGGATGAAGAAGTAGAAGAGTTAATTCTTGCGACAAATCCCAATATTGAAGGGGAAGCAACCGCGATGTATATTTCTAGGCTTGTAAAACCGTCAGGCATTCGTACTACACGTATTGCTCATGGCTTACCAGTAGGCGGTGATTTGGAATATGCAGATGAAGTTACACTTTCCAAAGCATTGGAAGGCAGAAGAGATGTGTAGGAATTAGGTGGATACATGGCTAAGAAAATAAAGAAAAGAGATGTAGATAGGGAGTTATTAAATACACTAAAAGAGCTAGAACTAGAATGGAAGCAAATAGAATCCATCGTCTCAAAAAGTGTGGAGTTCACGCTAGAAGGGAATTACTGGGAGAGAGTTGCTCGAGCTAAATATATGTATTTGCTTAAAGAAGCACGACACCGTAATTTACGTGCAGACTTCCATTAACCCTTTTTAGAGCTAACCTTGGTAATAAGTTGCATTTTTCTAAAACAAAACAATAGTAGTTTTTACAAAGACAAGACGAAGAAGAGCTTGTCTTTTTGATTTGTAAAGTTGCTGAAGTTCAATATACTTTCGCTTGAGTTTCATAAAAAGTCGCTGAAGTTCACAAGATAGTTACTGGAATTTCACAATGAAGTCGCTGAAGTTTACAATTATCCACGAATTGCTACTGTTTTTTTATTGATTTAGCTTGCACTAGTATGAAAGCATAAGGTTTTTTTGGTTTATAGTAGAAGTAAAACGAAGACTTTTTGCCATAAAGAGTTGGTGATAAGCCTTCGTTTTTCTCATCAAGCTTCCATCGGACAGGTTCTTTTTTCTTTTGTATATACATACATAATAGGGAGGGTGCAGAAAATTTGTGAACGTTTAAGAAAAAAGAGGTGATGAATTTGAGTTCGACAGTAGTCATATCTATTATGGTGGCGCTAATCATCCTGTTGCTACTAGTAGGTACACCTGTAAAATTTATGCGTGTGATTGGACAAACAACTGTGAAATTAGGGATTGGTGTTTTGCTGTTATTCTTTATTAATGTATTCGGTGGTGCAATAGGTTTACACATTCCGATCAATTTATTTACGGCTGTCGTATCCGGTTTTCTCGGTATATTTGGAATAGCATCTTTATCAGCTATTCACTTGTTTATTATTTCTTAAAAAACGAGTTACAACCCCATGCAAAAAGTTTCAAAGATTCTCGTATATAATTCATTAGATTAGGAGATGCTAATGAATATGGAGGTGGGGTTATGAAACAGCGTACGATATATGAGCGTTGTGGCATTTGTGAAGAGGAAAAGAAGGATGGCATTCATTTATATACCATGTTTATTTGTTGTGAGTGTGAGCATAATATGATTTACACAGAACCGAGAGAAGAAAAATATAACTATTATGTACGTAAATTAAAAAATATTACGAAACCAAAACTATATTCCTAGTTTAAAAAGTCTTTGCATGCAAAGGCTTTTTTTCACGATAGAAAGTATAAAATGAGGTGCTAGGGAATAGCGATGCCCGGCTCTATCGCCGAGTAACGAGGCGACATCACTCCATTGCCCTAATCTAGGAACATCATTGGTTCGTTCCCAAGAGGAAGGCCGACTAAAAACGGGTTTGCCGCCCGACGTCAGCATACGCCTGTTTTAGTGGAATGATTCCTACATCTTTAGTTGATGTGTTCCACTCGCTACGTTGCTATACCGGCACCCTGTTCCTCTAGGAAAGCGTAGTTTTTTCCGCAGCAGTCACTGTGTATATGTTTCGTAAAATTATATTCAAATACCTGCTGAACATATAGTGATTATAGCATTTTAAAAAACTTTCCATATACTTTCTAAGAAACTTGCGATGCGCTATGAATATGTTAAGCTATATAAAAGTAATTTTGCTATAGTTAATAGGCTTGACGGCCAAAAATGACATACATAAACATGAGGAGTTACTATATTGAAACAGCAACATGTACCTTTATATGATGCATTAGAACAATTCAAAGGAAAGCAGCCGACGTCTTTTCATGTACCTGGGCATAAAAATGGACATATATTTCCTCATGAAGCAAGAGAGGTTTATCAATCTATTTTACAAATAGATATGACAGAATTAACGGGGTTAGATGATTTACATGCGCCAACAGGGGTCATTGCTGATGCAGAAAAATTGGCAGCCAATTTCTTTCAAACGGAAAAGACTTTTTTTCTAGTTGGCGGTAGTACAGTAGGTAATTTAGCGATGATTTTAGCTGTCTGTAAACAAGGCGATACGGTGATCGTACAACGCAATTGTCATAAATCGATTATGAATGGCTTAGAATTAAGCGGAGCAAAACCTGTGTTCATTGCACCACAATATGATGAAAACGTCCGTCGATTTACACAGCCGTCGTTGTCTGTGCTCCAGAAAGCTTTAAATCAATACCCGCATGCGAAGGCGGTTATTCTCACTTACCCAGATTATTTTGGTAAAGCGTACGACCTTCGACAATTCATTGAACAAATTCATGCTTTTGATATCCCTGTATTAGTGGATGAAGCGCATGGGGTGCACTTTTCCCTTGGAGAAAACTTTCCCCCTTCGGCACTACATCAAGGCGCTGATGTCGTCGTCCAATCTGCACATAAAATGGCACCAGCGATGACGATGGGTTCTTATTTACATTATAATTCAAGACGGATTTCAAAAGAACGTATATCCCACTATTTACAAATGCTCCAGTCGAGTAGTCCGTCATACCCGCTATTAGCTTCCTTAGATTTGGCCCGTTATTATTTGGCAACGATGCAACGGGAAACGATGGCAGAGGTGCTTGCAAGTGCACAAGAAGTAAAGCATATTTTTGCGCAGTCCCCTTATTGGGAGCTTATAGCAAGTGATGACCCGTTAAAAATAACGCTTCATGTAAAAGCGGGGATTGTTGCAAAAGAAGTAGCCAACCTGTTGGAGAAACAGCAAATATACCCAGAGCTTGTAACGGAAAAGCAAATTTTATTGATTCATGGGTTAGCTCCTTTTAAAGAATTAGCAAATGTAAGAAAAGCACTGAAAACCGTGAACGACCAATTAAAAAATCAAAGAAAGCATGATACAATAGACGTAGAATATGATAAAACTGCTCTTATTCAAGAATTGCAGTTATCTTATGAAGTGATGAATCGCTCGGCTGTCACGTGTATACCCCTTTCAGATGCAGCGGGCTATATTGCGGCAGAAGCAATGATTCCGTATCCTCCAGGAATTGCTTTTATTCTAAAAGGAGAAAGAATAACCAAAGCACATATTAAAAAGATACAGCAAATGAAAGAGCGGGGAATACGAATGCAACAACGACATACGAATAGCATCTATGTTTTTGCAGAAATAGAAGAAGGGGAAGAATAACATTGGGCGGATATTTTATCACATTTGAAGGTGGCGAGGGAGCTGGAAAGACTACCGTTTTGCACACCGTAACAGAAAAGTTAAGGCAAAATGGGTATGATGTGCTTGCCACTCGTGAGCCAGGCGGAATTAAAATTTCCGAGAAGATAAGACAAATCATATTAGATCCGCTCCACACAGAGATGGAAGAGCATACGGAAGCTTTACTTTATGCGGCTGCAAGAAGCCAGCATTTTGCAGAAAAAATTGTACCGGCATTAAAAAGAGACAAAATCGTGCTATGTGATCGGTTTATAGATTCCAGCCTTGTTTATCAAGGCTATGCTCGAGGATTAGGAATGAATGAAGTATTAAAAATTAACCAGTTTGCGGTTGGCGATTGTATGCCAGATCTAACATTATTTTTTGACATAGAGCCAAAAAAAGGATTAGAACGGATAGCGGCGAATAAAGATAGAGAACAAAATCGGCTAGATTTAGAAAACCTAGCATTTCACGAACAGGTGTATCAAGCTTATCATATACTTACAGAAAGATTTCCAGAAAGGATTCAAACCATTGATGCTGCTCAAAATCTGGAGAGTGTGGAACAGGAAGCCTTGGATCGTATTCTATCTTTATTAAAAAAATAAAAAGGAGCTGGTAAGGGTGAAATTACTTATCGCAGTGGTTCAGGATAAAGACGCTAACCGTCTGGTGGATGCATTGGGAGAAGAAAATTTTAAAACGACCAAACTTGCTACTACTGGCGGATTTTTGAAAGAAGGAAATACGACATTAATGATCGGTTGTGAGGATGATTATGTCGATGATGCATTAAAGATCATTAAAGATAATTGCTCTCATCGCGAACAAATGGTTGCTCCGATTTCGCCAATGGGCGGTAATGCCGATTCGTATATCCCAAAACCTGTAAAAGTAGAAGTTGGCGGAGCAACTGTGTTTATTTTACCAATTGAATCATTTTTTCAATTTTAGAAAAGAAAAGGGGCTGAAAGTATGAAAATAAGTCAAGAAGTTAGAACGCAACCAGAAATGCATATTCCGCAATCGAATAGTGAGGGGAATCGTGGATTTCAAAAATTGCTTCAGTCCCAATCTACATCTATCAATCAGCAAGAGTTGCAAGTAATTGTAAAAAATATTTCTTTACAAGGAGAAAGGTTGGCTCGCTTTCGTTCGTTTCAGGACCTTGCCAAATTTAAACGGCTTGTAAAGGGATTTTTACGAGAGACGGTTGGTAGTGGTCTACGTTTACAAAAGTCCCAAAGCTTTAGTATTCATGGCAACAATCGGCAGTTAACCATTGTAAAGCAAATTGATGATAAGCTCATGCAATTAACGGAAGATATGATGAATCAAGAGAAGAAATCTGTAGACCTGCTCGGCTTAATTGGCGAGATAAAAGGGCTATTAGTTAACCTATATACGTAATCGCAATACGAAGGGGATACATATGGAAACATGGTCAGAGGTTGCTCATGTACAACCGTTAGCAAGCAAAATTATTATAAACAGTATGAAAAAAGACCGGATTTCTCATGCGTATTTGCTTCAAGGAGAACGAGGGACTGGTAAAAGAGCAATTGCTTCACTGATAGCAAAAGGGTTATTTTGTGAGAGAAACGAAATAGCTAATCCTTGTTTAGAATGTAATACATGTAAGCGTATTGCATCTGGCAATCATCCAGATGTGCACTGGATTGAACCAGATGATAAATCAATTAAAATAGAGCAAATTCGAAACTTACAAAAGGAATTCACGTATTCGGGCATGGAGTCTGATCAAAAAGTATATATTATAGATGGCGCGGAAACATTGACAGTGAATGCAGCGAATCGAATATTGAAATTTTTGGAGGAACCAAATAAAAAAACGACCGCTATTATGCTCACAGATAATAGCCAAGCTATTCTTCCAACCATTCGCTCTAGATGTCAAGTCATTGATTTACGCCCCCTTCATCCAGGTAAATTTCAACAGCAATTAATCGAAAAAGGGTTAGATCAGCGCAGTGCGATATTGATAAGTGCCATGACGAATAATTTACAAGAAGCAATTGATAAAAGTCATGACGAGTCGTTTGCCACAGCACGGCGGATAGTGATACAATTAGTTGAAATACTTTTAACCAATCCTCAAGATGTTTACTTATTTATTCATCAGCATTGGGTGACTCATTTCAAAGAACGAAATGAACAGGAAGAAGGATTGGATCTCTTGCTTTTTGCCATAAAAGATATTCTTTATTACCAAATAGAACACGAAGCTGGGATGGTATTTTTCGCCCCTTCTGATGAATTGCTGAAAAAAGCAGCCATGTATTTTTCGCAAGAGAAGCTACTAGCAAGTTTACAGGCTGTCTTACAAGCAAAGCGAAAATTGAAGCAAAATGTTCATCCTACCTTAGTGATTGAACAGCTTACACTTCAAATGCAGAGGTGATAGGGAATGATAGAAGTCATTGGCGTCCGCTTTAAAAAAGCGGGTAAAATATATTATTTTGATCCAGGAGGAGAGTCGATTTCACTAGACAGTTATGTTATTGTAGAGACGATACGTGGCATAGAGTTTGGTAAAGTGGTAATTACAAATAAACGTGTCGATGAAGAAGATATCGTCCTACCCTTAAAGAAGGTTCTTCGTGTAGCGACGGATAAGGATAAATTAACCGTTATAGAAAATCAAGAGCAATCGCAAAAAGCTTTAGACGCATGCACGGAAAAAATTCAACAACATGACTTAGAAATGAATTTAGTGGAAGTGGAATATACATTTGATCGTAATAAAATCATATTTTATTTTACAGCAGATGGCCGAGTAGATTTTAGAAATTTAGTAAAAGATCTTGCGGCCATGTTTAAAACGCGTATTGAATTGCGCCAAATCGGAGTTCGTGACGAGGCGAAAATGCTTGGTGGAATAGGCCCTTGTGGTAGGATGCTCTGTTGCTCTACTTTTTTAGGTGATTTTGAACCAGTATCTATTAAAATGGCGAAAGATCAAAATCTATCATTGAACCCGGCTAAAATTTCTGGATTATGTGGTAGGTTAATGTGCTGTTTGAAATATGAGAATGACGATTATGAGACAGCCAAACGTGAATTACCAGACATAGGAGAAAGAATGGATACACCCTTTGGAAGCGGTAAAGTAGTTGGCTTAAACATCCTAGAACGACTCATCCAAATTGAGATCCCTGAGAAAGAAAGGGTCATCGAATATACGTTAGACGAACTAATTAATGAAGGAATTTTAGCGCAAGCCACAGAATAACGGGGTGAGAGCGTGAAGAATAGGCAAATATTTGATCAGGTTTTAGATATGGAAAAACAAATAGGCGAGTTATATGAGCAGTTAGGTGATTTGAAAGGGAAGTTAAGCGATTTATTAGAAGAGAATCATCGGCTATCTATGGAAAATCATCATTTACGCAGTCATTTAGATCATACGAATCATGATGCTGAAGCGACAAATAGTGCCAAGCAAAAGGAAAAAAGTTTCCCTGGCGAAGGTTATGATAATTTAGCACGCTTGTACGAAGAAGGATTTCATATTTGTAATCTGGAATTTGGCAGTCCACGACGAAACGAAGATTGCATTTTTTGCTTAGATTTTCTTAATAAGACGAAATAACAAAAACAAATGATATTCCTTGATAGACAGAGGAAACCGAATTGTGCTGCCTGAATTTTAGGCAGCTTTTCTTCTTTACTGTCAACTATTGCTGCAAGATCCAGCGCTGACCTTGGTAAAATAACGTGATTTGCCATTTGTTTATGCACTAAATCTGCCATTATATTAGAGGTATGAATCATTCAGGTTTAGGTCTATGATGTTTGTAAAGACATCACCTTGAGAAGACAATACTGCATCATTCGTGAATGAAAAAATCCATTTTAGAAGTTAAAGAGAGGATAGATGGATGGTTGAACTATATCATAATGAAAGATTGGATTATTTATTAGCAGGGCAAGGGATGCAAATCATCCAAAGCCCTGAGGTGTTTTCATTTTCTTTAGATGCTGTTTTATTAGCTCATTTTGCATATGTGCCAATCAAACGAGGAAAAATCCTTGACTTATGTACTGGAAATGGTGTCATTCCATTACTATTATCAAGAAAAACGGGAGCAGAAATTACTGGGGTAGAACTTCAAGAAAGAATATTCCAAATGGCTGAAAGAAGCGTGACTATGAATGGATTAACGGAACAAATAAACATACTTCATGCGGATTTAAATCATTTGCAGCCATTGCTTCAACAGAGTAGTTTTGATGTAATTACTTGTAATCCACCCTATTTTTCAACACCACTTTCTTCAGAACATAATGAAAATCCGCATTTAACGATCGCAAGGCATGAAGTTTACTGTACGTTGGAAGATGTGGTAAAAGCTTGTAAATTATATGTTCGTCCTGGTGGAAAGGTAGCCATGGTACATCGACCGGGAAGGATAGTGGATATTATACATTTATTTCGTCAATATAAACTAGAGCCAAAGCGTCTACAATTGGTTTACCCTAAACAAGGTCGTGAAGCAAATATGTTATTAGTGGAAGGAACTAGAGATGGTAAGCCAGATCTGAAAATTTTGCCTCCACTTTATATTTACGATGAAAATGGTGATTATACAAAAGAAGCAAAGGATATTATTTATGGAAAATAAACATACTGTCTATATCTTAAGTTGTAATGATCGCTCGCTTTATACGGGATATACAAATAATTTAGAACGCAGACTGAAATTGCATCTAGAGGGCAAAGGCGCAAAATATACACGAGGGCGAGGTCCATTTCAAGTCGTCTATGTGGAACATTTTGAGACCAAAGAGGAAGCCATGAAGAAAGAGTATGCCATTAAGCAGTTACCGAGAAAAGAAAAATGGAAATTAATTAGGGGAAATGGCAATCTGAAAGAAGTGATAAAATATGAACCTACAGAACAGTTTTGACAAAGAAGGCGCAGCTGTTTACGTTGTACCTACACCAATTGGTAATTTAGAAGATATTACGTATCGCGCATTAACGACACTTCAGTCTGTATCTGTCATTGCTGCGGAGGATACGAGAAATACTAAAAATTTACTACGTCATTTTGAAATAACGACGCCGTTAATTAGCTATCATGAACATAATAAATTAGCTCGAGAAGAGCAGTTGTTATCGAAGCTAGAGCAAGGGGAATCCATTGCTCTAGTAAGTGATGCTGGTATGCCAGCTATTTCTGATCCAGGACAAGAAATCATACAAGCTGCTATTAAGCAAGATATACCTGTTATTGTTTTACCAGGTGCGAATGCAGCACTATGTGCATTAGTTGGCTCTGGATTGCCTACGAGTGAATTTTATTTTTATGGATTTTTACCTCGTAAGAAAAAAGAGAAAGTATTGGAGTTAGAGCGACTTGCCCCGCTACAGGCTACGTTACTGTTTTATGAATCACCTTATCGCTTGCGGGAATCGTTACAAGCAATGCGAAATGTATTTGGTAATCGACAAGTTACATTTGCGAGAGAATTGACCAAGCGTTTTGAATCTTACTTACGTGGAACGCTTGATGAAGTGATTGCCTATGTAGATAAAGCTACAGTAAAAGGGGAATGCTGCATTGTATTAGAAGGAGCCACTGAAATAGAACAGCAAGATACGTTATGGTGGAGCAATTTAACGATCGTAGAGCATGTGGAACATTATTTACAGGAAGAAGCTTTATCGAGCAAGGATGCCATTAAGCGTGTTGCGCAGGACAGGCAATTACCAAAGCGAGAAGTATATCAAAATTACCATGTAAGATAACAAAAATCTTCAAGCTGTAGGGGGGGAGAAAGTGCCTCTACAGCTTGAAGATTTTCTTGTCGTCTAGGAAATGGGATCTATTGTATAAGTCTAACGAAGTTTTCACTGTAAGGAGCAGGTAAAAAAGCGAGTTTTGTAATGAAAAGCAATAGCTATTACGTAAAAGTGTGTAATAAAAAAAGACCTGCCGTGCAATGCAAGCGTCAGGCCTTTTTAAGACTTATTTATTCAGTCTAGATTCTATTTCTTGTAAAAGTTGTTGTGCGCCTTCTTGGCTAAGCACAATTTTGCCATTTGCTAGTGAAAGATTATCATCGGATACCTCACCAGTAAGATGACATGTCATGTTTGGTTTATACTTCTTTAGTATGATTTTGTCATTTTCCACGTAGATTTCCATTGCATCTTTTTCTTGGATTTCCAGCGTTCGCCGAAGTTCCATCGGGATTACTACACGGCCAAGCTCATCAACTTTGCGTACAATTCCGGTAGATTTCAAATTACTTCCCCCCTATGCTTTCGAAAAACGGGACTGCCTTGTAACAAACATGTCAGCGTTCTTCAAAATTAATAAACTACTAACTACTAAAAAAATCGCCATAATTCGACATCGTTCTAAGCAATAGAATACCAGTGTTTCTTTTTTCTGTCAATAATTATTTACCAGAAAATTAAATAATTTGGTTGCTTTTAAAAAAACTGTCATGACAGCTTTTACGCGATAGGAAAGTATAACATTTCAGGCTTACGGCATAAGTCAATGTTTTCTAGTTAGAATAAGAAAGTATAAAGTGAGGTGTTAATAGATAACGAAATAACCGAATAGCCACGTCGGCTCCATCGTTTAGCAACGAGACATGCGCCTGTTTTAGTAGCACGATTCCTCAATCTTTCGTTGATTCGTCCCATTCGCTACGTTGCTAAACGGGCGTTTTTTCTAAAAAGGGTGTGGTGCTATAGATGTTTTTTACAATGTGTTGATACGCTCTTTATACGCTAAGAAGTATATTATTTTACTTTTTGCACGATAAAGAGGAAGATAAGTCAATTTTTTTCTAGGTGAACAAGCTGTGTGGGAAGAAAGAAAACCCAACTAATGGAAGATACGCTTTATCTTAATTTCAAAATATAATTTATATAATTCGACTTTACATTCTCTTTTTAAATATGTAAAGTAATTAACACTCTATTTGGCAAATAAGCTCATAAAAGCTACAATAGTAATAGCTTAAAAAGGGTGTTAGGCAATGCATAAGGAGGAAAGCAGATGGTAAATAATGAAAACACATTTTATATAACTACCCCAATTTATTATCCTAGTGGTAATTTGCATATTGGGCATGCATATTCGACAGTTGCCGGAGATGCAATGGCTCGATATAAACGATTACGTGGCTTCGATGTGATGTATTTAACCGGGACAGATGAGCACGGACAAAAAATACAGAAGAAAGCGACTGAAAATGGCGTCTCACCACAGGAATATGTCGATCACATTGTGGATGGAATTCAAAAGTTATGGAAAAAACTAAAAATATCTAATGATGATTTTATCCGTACGACAGAGGAGCGTCATAAAAAAATTGTCGCTCAAATTTTTGATCAACTTGTTAAACAAGGTGACATTTATCTAGATGAATATGAAGGCTGGTACTGTACTTCTTGTGAATCCTTTTTTACGGAACGTCAACTAGCTGCTGGTCGTTGTCCGGATTGCGGTGGTCCAGTTGAGAAAGTGAAGGAGGAATCCTACTTCTTTAAAATGAGCAAGTATGTCGACCGTCTTGTTCAGTTCTATGAAGACAATCCAACTTTTATTCAACCTGAAAGTCGTAAAAATGAAATGCTAAATAATTTCATTAAACCAGGACTAGAGGATTTAGCTGTTTCTCGGACGACCTTTGATTGGGGAATTAAAGTTCCTGGTGATCCGAAACATGTTATTTATGTATGGATTGATGCCTTAACGAATTACATAACGGCATTAGGATATGGAACAGAGGATGACACAAAATATCAAAAATATTGGCCGGCAGATGTGCATTTAATGAGTAAAGAAATTGTACGTTTCCATACTATTTATTGGCCAATTATGTTAATGGCGCTAGATCTTCCGTTACCGAAAAAGGTGTTTGCACATGGTTGGATTTTAATGAAGGATGGAAAAATGTCGAAATCAAAAGGCAATGTGATTGACCCAGTTCAATTAATTGATCGTTATGGTTTAGATGCGCTTCGTTATTATTTGTTACGGGAAGTTCCTTTTGGATCAGATGGTGTATTTACACCAGAAGGATTCGTAGAACGGACGAATTATGATCTTGCAAATGATTTAGGTAACTTGTTAAATCGTACCGTTGCCATGATTAATAAATATTTTGCCGGTAAAATGCCAGCATATCGAGCGTCAGAAACAGAATTCGATAGCGACTTAGAAGCGTTTGGCAAACAAACGATAGAAAAAGTGGAAGCAGCAATGGAGGAGATGCAGTTTTCGGTAGCATTAGGAGCTATATGGCAACTAATTAGTCGTACGAATAAATATATTGATGAGACAGAGCCGTGGATGTTGGCAAAAGATGATGCTAACAAAGAACGACTAGGAAATGTCATGGCGCATTTGGCTGAGTATTTACGTAAGGCAGCTGTTATGCTACAGCCATTTCTAACAGAGGCTCCAGCGGAGATTTTCCGTCAGCTTGGCATAACAGAGGACAAGCTAAAAGAATGGGATAGTCTTTATGAAGAAGGGCATATTACAGCAGAACGTATGATTGTAAGTAAAGGCAAGCCAATTTTCCCACGTTTAGATGCAAAAGATGAAATACAAGCTATTAAAGCAATGATGAATCCGCCTAAAGCAAAGGAAGAAAAGGAGGAAGATAAGGTAGAAAAAGAACAAATTGTGTATGATGATTTTATGAAAATTGATATGCGTGTCGCAGAAATATTACAAGCTGAGCCCGTAAAGAAAGCAGATAAGTTATTGAAACTACAGTTAGATTTAGGGACAGAGAAGCGCCAAGTTATCTCAGGCATTGCTGAACATTACAAATCTGAAGAATTAATTGGCAAAAAGGTCATCTGTGTAACGAATTTGAAACCTGTTACATTACGTGGGGAAAAATCAGAAGGAATGATTCTTTCTGGAGAGGATGAGACAGGGAAGCTATCTTTAGCTTCTGTGGAGAGCTCCCTTCCGAATGGTTCCATTGTAAAATAGAGGATATAAAAAGACCAATCTCAGGTAGAGTTTGGTCTTTTCCTCACATAAGAAAGTATAACATTCTGGCTTATAGTTAAGAAAAACGACGGTGTTTTCCCAAGTTTTTCAATAGGTCGTTAAGGAGATGAAAGAATTGTTGTTTGACACCCATGTTCATTTAAATGCAAGAAATTTTTTTGAAGATCGTGATGAAACCATTCAACGAGCTTTTGATGCTGGGGTAACACATATGGTGGTTGTCGGTTTTGATCGCGCTACTATTCCACTAGCAATCGAAATCGCAGAACAGTATGAAACCATATATGCAGCTATAGGCTGGCATCCTGTAGATGCGGTCGATATGACAGAGCAGGAGTTGGAATGGATAGAAGAGTTATCATCTCATCCGAAAGTAGTAGCTCTTGGAGAAATGGGATTGGATTATCATTGGGATAAGTCACCGAAAGATGTGCAAAAAGAAGTGTTCCGTAAACAAATTCGGCTAGCAAAGAAACTCCAAATGCCGATTATTATTCATAATCGTGAAGCAACGGAAGATATTATTGCGATTTTACAGGAAGAGCAGGCGGCATCAGTAGGCGGGATCATGCATTGCTACAATGATTCGGTAAATTATATACAGGATTGCCTGGATATGAATTTTTACATTTCTTTAGGTGGACCTGTAACATTTAAAAATGCGACCTTACCAAAAGAAGTTGCCGTTCAAGTTCCGTTAGATCGATTATTAATTGAAACCGATGCGCCGTTTTTGGCTCCGCATCCATATCGAGGTAAAAGGAATGAACCAGCATATGTTACATTAGTTGCTGAAAAAATAGCAGCGTTACGTGGGATGAGTATAGAAGAAGTCGGGGAAATAACTACAAAAAATGCACATACCCTCTTCCGTATATCATAAATATAAAAGGTGCTCCCTTTAAGTGTTAGTGATGTATGCTGAACAAGTCTAAACAGAATATACCAGCAGCTAGAAACTAATTCATTCCCATGGATGTAACTGGGATAACAAGGGAATTAATGTGGATTAAATGTTGCTTTTATTTTAGTGGGGGTTGTCATAAAACTGAATTAATTTGTTAAAAAATAGGAAAAACAAGGCAAAAAGTGAAACGGCTAAGTAAAGCGCAGTCTCACTTTTTGCCTTGTTTTATTAGTGGGTTCACTCCATATATATCAAGGCTTTTAGGCTTCTGTATGTTATCTATAAATGCGCATTACTCTTTGTGTAATGGAATTGTAATGCAAACGTAATCGGAATGGCTTTGACTTTACTTAGTCCTGTTAATATAATCAAAGTTGCATGAAAAAGGGAGGCAAAAGCATGCGAAAGGTATCAAAGTTAATGCCTGCATCGACAATGAAACTGGTTTTATCTTTTATTGGGATTTTAGCACTTATTACTTTTTCCGGATTCATTGTATTTGATGCGACAAAGGCAGAAATCGTCATTCATAAAGATGGCGAAGAACAAACGGTAAAGACACATCAAAACACCGTAGAAGAAGCGCTAGCGGAAGCAGACATTCAGGTTGGCGAGCATGATTACTTGTCCCATAGCATGAATGATTCCATTAAAGACGGAATGGAAATTAGCTATAAGCAAGCGAAGCAAGTGTTTTTGACAGTAAATGGGAAACAGACCAACTATTATACAACAGCAAATACGATAGATAAATTTTTGCAAGAGAATGACCTGTCATACCATGAGCGTGATAATGTATCTTTTGCTAAAGGTGATAAAATTACAGATGGATTACACTTAGAAATCGACCAAGCATATGAGATTACAATAAACGACGGTACAGATGAAAAGCGCGTGTGGACGACTGGTGGAACAGTAGCAGAAGTGCTTAAAGAATCCAATGTAAAAGTGAATAAAGACAGCGATGATAAAGTGAAGCCTAGTTTAAATAAACAAGTCACAAAAGATACTGTTATTTCAGTTGTTCGTGTTGGTAAAGAAAGAGACGAGGTAACGGAAGCGCTCGCATTTGACACAGAAGAAAGAGAAGACAGTGATCTCGCAAAAGGCGAGGAAAAGATTGTAACTGAAGGTAAAGCTGGTAAGGTAAAGAAGATTTATGAAATAGTAACAGAAAACGGAAAAGAAAAAGATAGAAAATTAATTAGTAAAGAGATTATTGAAGAAAGTGAAAATCAAATTGTTGCAATTGGAACGAAAGAGCCGCAACAGAACAAAAATTTATTTACATTATCGAACAAACAACCAAAATCAAAACGTCAAACAAACAGTTCGCCTGCTTCTAATAAAAAGCAAAAAGGTTCAGGGAAAACGTTTACCATGTCAGCAAGCGCGTATACTGCTAGCTGTAACGGATGTTCTGGATTCACTACTACGGGGATTGATTTAAACGCTAATCCAAATCGAAAAGTTATTGCTGTTGATCCAAGCGTTATTCCTTTAGGCTCAAGAGTTTGGGTGCAAGGATACGGAGAAGCAATTGCTGGAGATACAGGTGGCCATATTGTTGGAAATCGAATTGATGTACACGTTCCTTCCAAAAAAGCTGCTTACCGTTGGGGTGTGAAAACGGTAACTGTGAAAGTACTCAATTAGTAATGTTTGCATCTTATTTAAAAAACACGATGAAAATGGTTTCGATTATCAAAGATGATAATCGAAACCATTTTTTACACTATAAGAAAACTACGCCTTTCGCCATTAGGGCTTGGCGATAAGCCAAATTTTTCTAATTGTCTAGGAAATTATAAAATTTAGCAGGTGTGGATAAACTTACTAAGTTATTTAGCCACGTCCGGCTACAGCGCCCAGCAACTAGGCGACTTCACTCCATTACCCTAAGCTAAGTCATCATCGGTTCGTTCTAAATAGGAAGGCCGACTAAAGACGGGCTTGCTGGAGGGCGCCGGCATACTCCTGTTGCAGGAGCATGATTCCTAAAAATTTCGTTGATTCGTTCCAGTCGCTATGTTGCTAACCGGGCGCCCCGAGCCTTTGTTCCGTGATTTTATCATCTTTTCCATTTCCATTACGTCTATAACAGTCTTATAATGATATGTTAAAATAAATGAGTGTTTTATGTGTATCTAAAATAAAGAGAAGGTTCCATCAATGCTATCTTAATTGTCCTATTGTTGACGTCTAAGAATAATTTCTTTGCACGATAGAATTAGTAGTTTATCGTCTAAGAAAAATATAGCTTACGCCAGTAATACCGGGTAATAATTTAATTTTTTTTAAAAATGAAAGGTTAAAGGAAGAGGGAAGACTTATGAAGGTGAAGGAAGTAATTGTAGTGGAAGGAAAAGATGATACAGCTAAAATTAACCAGGCTGTTGATGCAGATACAATTGAGACGAATGGATCAGCCATTCATACATCTATTATAAAACAGATTCAGCATGCAAAAAATAAACGAGGAGTTATTATTTTTACAGATCCTGACTATCCTGGTGAGCGCATTCGTCATATTGTTGATCAAGCTGTACCAGGTTGTAAGCATGCTTTTTTAACACGTAATGAAGCTCGTGCTAAAAATTCGACAACAAAAAATTTAGGGGTGGAGCATGCGTCTATCGAGGATATAAAAAAGGCATTAGAATCTGTTTATGAGCTGCAACCCGTACGAGAGAGTGAGATAACGAAAGCAGAGTTAATGCATTACGGATTCATTGGAGGTCAGGAAGCGAACAAAAGGCGAGAGCAGCTTGGTGAGTTATTGCAAATTGGGCATACGAATGGCAAGCAGTTATTAAAACGATTAACGATGTTTGGTATTGGAAAAGCTGAATTTGAAAGAGCAGTATTGCAAATGGATCAAGAGAGGAAAGAGAAAAATGACCAATCATAAATTTATTGCTACGCCATCACGAACGAAAGAAATCTTAAAGAAATATCATTTTTCTTTTAAAAAAAGCTTAGGGCAGAACTTTTTAATTGACAGTAATATTTTAAATAATATTATTCGCCAAGCAGGGATTGATAAGGAGTCTGGTGTAATCGAAATAGGTCCTGGTATTGGAGCGTTGACAGAACATTTAGCTATTCATAGTCAAAAGACACTCGCATTTGAAATTGACCAACGTCTGATACCAGTATTAGAGGATACGCTTGCACCCTATGATAATGTCGAGGTTGTACATGAGGATATTTTAAAAGCAAACGTTCGCGACATGATAAGGACGCATTTTCATCCAGAGCAGCCTGTTCATCTTGTAGCTAACTTGCCTTATTATATAACTACTCCTATCTTAATGAAATTATTGCGAGATCACTTGCCAATTGATAGCTTCACGGTAATGATTCAAAAGGAAGTTGCAGAACGAATGGCAGCAAAACCGAATACCAAAAGTTATGGATCACTAACATTAGCTGTCCAATATTACACAGAAGCAGAAGTTGTTATGCAAGTTCCAAAACGTGCATTTATGCCCCAACCTAATGTCGATTCCAGTATATTGCGTTTAGTTAGACGGACGAAAGCCCCTGTAAATGTTGTGGATGAACACTTCTTTTTCTCACTGATACAAGCAAGTTTTGCCCAACGTCGGAAAACATTACGTAATAATCTAACCAACTATTTTAAAGAAAAGTTGACGAAAGAAGAAGTTGGTCTTATTTTACAACAAATTGGTATTGATGGAGGAAGGCGTGGGGAGTCTCTAACGATGGAGGAGTTTGCGTTATTGGCTAACACGTTTATAGCTTCTTCTAAGGCGTGATAGGTGTCATCTGTAGAAAAACTTGGTGAAAATCCAAGTTTTTTAATGGTCAAATTATAAAATTTAGCAGCTATGAATAAACTTACTAACTTATTTAAACGCGCCCGGCTCCAGCGCCCAGCAACTAGGCGACTTCACTCCATTGCTCTACGCTAAGCCATTATCGGTTCGTTCTAAATAGGAAGGCCGACTAAAGGCGGGCTTGCCGGAGGGCGCCGGCATGCTCCTGTTGCAGGAGCATAATTCCTAAAAACTTAGTTGCTTCGTTCCACTCGCTACGTTTCTAACCGGGAACTTGCACCTTTGTTCTTAAAAAGCCCGTACGATAGAGAATACAGAGATAAACGCACAGTTTTTTATTTATAATCATACGATATAGCATAAGTTTATAGCTCAGGGAGGCTGTGAGATATAGGATGAGTTATTCGAAGGGTGATTTAGTCACAAGGTACTCTTATCAGCATGATATATTATTTCGGGTTTCTTCTGTGAAAAAAGAGCTTGTCGATTTAGTAGGAGAGGAAGTCCGTTTGAAAGCCGATGCTCCAATAGATGATTTGAAATTGGTGGAAGAAAGGGAGCTACAAAAACGGAGGCAACAAGGGAAAGAAAGTGAAGAATTTTCCTATCGACTATTTCGTCAAGATTATCAATTGTTAAAAGAAAAAAGGCAATACCAAGCTACGGACGGTTTTATACACGAAGCTTCCTATTTTCAATTGCCTGCAAAAGTGCTGCACATTGATGGAGATGCAATGTATTTAAAAAAATGTATCGAATTATATCAGCGAATCGGATTGCAAGTACATGGAGTACATTTATATGAACGCGATATGCCTGTAAGGATTACAGAACTCATAGAAAAAATTCAACCAGATATCATTGTTATTACTGGGCATGACGCTTTTTCTAAAAACAAAGGAGAAAAGCAAGATTTACGTGCTTATCGCAATTCAAGGTATTTTATTGAAGCTGTACGAGAAGCGAGGCGGACCAATCCCAATTTGGATCAGCTCATCATTTTTGCAGGAGCGTGTCAATCGCATTTTGAGCTGTTAGTTCGGGCAGGGGCTAATTTTGCTAGTTCACCATTTCGAGTCAATATTCATGCGTTAGACCCTGTCTATATTGCTGCTAAAGTTGCCTATACACCCTTTATGGAAAAGGTGAGCGTATGGGATGCTATTCGAACTACGCTCACAGGAGACAAAGGGATGGGCGGTGTTGAAACAAGAGGATTATTACGTACAGGTTTACCATATATGAAAGAGACTTAAAGGAAGGAGGTACGATTGATTAAGTTCATTCAAAATACTGTTATAACATAGAGGATAACGTTAAGCGATGGGCAACTGGGATAATAAGTTGAAAAGTTGCGATTCTTTTTACTACGCATTCACTGTAAAATTAACATTTAATTACCAAAGTAAAAATAAAGTCAAGTTTTTCTGAAAAAATGTGCATAAAAAGTAATTAAAAACAAATAATAAACGAAAATACGAAAAAATATATTGACATCAAAAAAGTAATATTGGTATAATATAAAGTTTTGCTTGACGTTTGTACAAGTTCGTGGTATGATAATTACAGTGAGGTGGAGTATAGTGGCGAAAACATTAATCGAAATAAAGCAAGGTCTTGAAGGTCATGTTGGAAAACGGTTAAAGCTTACAGCAAATGGTGGAAGAAGAAAGACCATTGAGCGTTCCGGCATCTTAGCAGAAACATATCCTTCTGTATTTATTGTTGAGCTTGACCAAGAAGAAAATGCATTCGAACGTGTTTCATACAGCTATGCAGATGTTTTAACAGAAACAGTAGAGCTTCGCTTTGCAGATGATAAAAACATTGCGTCAGTGCTTGAGCAGTAGCCTAAGGTTTACTGCTTTTATTTTTATATTTAATTAACAGAATAGTATAAAAAAATAGTTGCTATTTCCTTTTTTGCTGTTTAATAACAGTTGTATATAGAATGAAAAAGCATACACTAAGTGTGTCGTATCATACCAATACGCATTTATAAAAGGGGGACTGTCTTCGTGGCTAGAAGACGTGGAATGATGTCGGATCATTTAAAAGAAGAAATTGCGAAAGAGTTAGGGTTTTACGACACGGTGCAAAGGGAAGGATGGGGCGGCATTAAAGCGCGCGATGCTGGGAATATGGTGAAACGTGCCATTGAAAGAGCGGAAGCTAGTATGAGACAAGGCAAATCCTAATCGGGTTTGCCTTGTTTTTTTATGTGTGCCAGGCATGCACACATTCTCTAGGGTTCAAGTCCCGAACCACGAAGGCAGTAGTAGTGGTTAGCCTAAGACAAGGGTGTCTGGGGTGACCCAGAATCTGAAGGAAGTCGGCGGCAAATCTCCGCCCTTAGGAACACGAACTTCATAGAAGGCTAGGTGTACTTGGATGAGACTGCATAACAAGTCAAAATCCTTACTGCAAAAGGGTACACAGAGTAAATGAAGTGGGGATATGGAGAGGAAGAATGTGTGCTTACCCTGGGAGATCTGACAGAAAAGCAGTGCACACGCCGTAACCGAAAATGTAAGTGTTCGCTGAGCTCTCAGAAGTCAGCCGAAGCCGTAGTACTAAATATTTCTAGGAAGGGCTGAATCATTGAAGAAGAATGGTCGCTCCTGAGTACGCAATAATTGATGAAGCAGAAACATGAAAACCTTCCTAGTAAAGGAAGCGGTGAATCCCGTTTCGGGAACGGTTACCACCTAGAATTCGCTTGCTAGACAAGTTCTGCACATATGTATTTATTTGCGTTTCACGCAGTTGAATGGAATATGTTACAATTTTAATATCTTTAAACAAGAGGGTGACGGGTGATGGTAATTTTTGAAAAAGCACCTGCAAAAATAAATTTATCATTGGACGTACGAAGTAAAAGGAGCGACGGGTACCATAACATTGAAATGATTATGACAACCATTGATTTAGCGGATCGCATTTGTTTATATGAATTACCTGAGGACCGGATCGAAATATCATTGGAAAGTAGATTTGTTCCAAGTGATAAACGCAATTTAGCTTACCAAGCTGCCTTAGCTTTGAAGCAAGCGTATGGTATTCATAGAGGTGTACATATAACAATTGAAAAAAACATCCCCGTCTCTGCAGGATTAGCAGGTGGTAGCGCCGACGCGGCTGCCGTATTAAAAGGTTTAAATCGTTTGTGGTCACTTCACCTTTCAGATACTGAATTAGCAAGTGTAGGTGCGTTATTAGGTACAGATGTGCCGTTCTGTATATATGGAAAAACGGCAATAGCTAAAGGTAGGGGAGAAATTGTCCAACGGCTTCTCTCGCCGCCGCCATGTTGGGTCGTTTTAGCTAAGCCGGATATTGGTATTTCTTCAGGAACTATTTTTCAACGCATAGTGGTGGAAGATATTGTTCATCCTAACACAAAAGCTGTTATGGAAGCATTAGAAGAAGGGAATTTTAATAAGCTATGTTTAAGCTTAGGGAATGCATTAGAACCGATAACGATAAAACAACACCCAGAAGTACAGCGTATTAAAACGGCTTTACAACAAGCAGGTGCGTCTGGTGTACTTATGAGTGGAAGTGGCCCGACAGTGTATGGCCTCGTCGAGCACGAAAGTAAAGCGAGAAAAATCTATAATGGAATGAGAGGCTTTTGTGAAGAAGTTTATTATGTACGATTATTAGGTTGAAAACCTTTGTAAAAAACGTATATTGATGGTATATTTAGAGGAAAATATTCGGTTTTGAGGTGTGGAAATGAAAAGAAGTAACCGTTTAGTTGCTCTAACTAATTTTTTTCTTGAAAATCCTCGGACGCACACACAATTTCCGTATTTTGTTTCACAATTAGCTACTACGAAAGCTTCTATTAGTGAAGATATGGATATTATCGATGCGGTGTTTCGAAGTGAAGGAATTGGCTATTTGCAACGGACGACAGGTGCAGGGGGCGGGGTGAAGTTTATACCTGCATGCGTTGATGAAAAAAATAAACGCTTTGTTGAAGCATTACGACAAAAGTTGAAAGATCCTGTTCGTATCCTTCCAGGCGGGTATCTATATATGAGCGATCTATTAGGCGATCCGAAGACGGTACGAGAAATTGGGCGTGTATTTGCTTCGGCATTTGCTAAAAAAGATATAGATGTTGTTGTTACCGTTGCTACAAAAGGGATTCCATTGGCATACGCTGTTGCCTCTTTTTTGAATGTACCGGTAGTGATTGTACGCAGAGATCCCAAGGTAACAGAAGGGTCCTCTGTAAGCATTAATTATGTATCTGGATCATCTAGAAAAATCCAGACCATGGTGTTGCCGAAACGCAGTTTATCGGAAGGAGCAAAAGTCTGTATTATTGATGATTTTATGAAAGCAGGTGGAACCATTACTGGCATGATAAATTTACTAGAAGAATTTCATGCAACGGTACAAGCAATAGGTGTCTTAGCTGAAGCAGATGATGAGGAAGAAGAGCGCGTCATTAATGATTATACATCTTTAATAAAAATATCAAATGTGGATATGAAAAAGAAGGCAATTGATGTCCACTTTGGTAATTTTATCAAATAGAAGTATCGTTTTGTTTAACTAAATGAGAAACAAATGAAGGTTTTTTGCAATAGCCTTTAGAAGTAATTCACTTTTCTTTTGTATAGAGCATGGTCGTATGCATACTTAGTGGAGATGTTTTCACTGACGAGCTGTTACTAATAATAATTAAAAAATATACTAAAATGGACACAATTGATATTTGTTCGTTTCTCCGTCTTCTTGATAAAAACGAGATGTAAGGTGCTGTAAGGATTCCGCTTTCAAAGATGGAAGAAGCAAAAAAACAACAGCACCTAAATCTCCTTCTGTATAATAAGCTTCTAGGTTCCTACCTTTAGGTACTAACAACCTGTGTGAATAAGGAAAAAGATATACTTTGTGAAGACAAGCTGTCCTTTTTTTGACTGTTAATATAAATATTTTATTTTTTTTAATATTTTAGCAGGAGTTTTAATAGTTTTGTTGAACTAGTTTATATAGATTCCTATTTGAAAAGGTGGTGACACATCATGGAAGTAACTGACGTTAGGTTACGCCGCGTTAATACGGAAGGCAGAATGAGAGCGATTGCATCTATTACGTTGGATCAGGAATTTGTTGTCCATGATATCCGAGTAATTGACGGTAATAATGGACTATTTGTTGCGATGCCATCCAAGCGAACACCGGATGGAGAATTTAGGGATATCGCTCATCCTATTAATTCTGGTACAAGAGGGAAAATTCAGGACGCTGTATTAGAAGAGTATCGCAAAGCGGGAGATGAGGAAGTAAAATATGAAGAAGCTGGGGCTTCCTAATTCATCTAAATAATATTGTTTACGAAAACAACTAGAGGTCTAATCTACATAAGGTTAGCCTTCTTTTTTTATTGTAAACGGTTACTTAAAATTAGGGTTTATTTGTATAATGATAGATTGCGCCTTACGATTCCCTTTTTTTTCAGTCCATGTATAAAAAAGGAAAAAAGCCTTTTCCTTTGTTGTTTTCCTTTCATAGTTTATCTATTGAAATGAGCAGGTATTTAAGATATATTCATAATGGATAAAGTGAAATTTCATTTAATAGAAGTTTTTCCTTCGTCTTCTACGGAATAGTTCCTACCTAAAGGGTATAGCCTAAAAAACCCTTGGACAGAGCAGGCATTTGGGTGCTGTCATCTTTCACTTACATATGTTCTAGTATCGCTTTACTACGAACTCATGAAGAGAGAGTATTTTCAGCACATAATATGCGCATGCGAGATAATTTGAAATGTTGGAGGTCCTTTATATGACAAATCGATATGCTGTCATACTGGCAGCAGGGCAAGGTACCAGGATGAAATCGAAGCTTTACAAAGTACTCCATCCTGTAGCGGGTCGCCCCATGGTTCAACACGTCGTCGAACAAGTTGGTGGCGTAAATGTCGATAAAATCATTACTATTGTCGGTTTTGGTGCGGAAGATGTAAAGAAACAACTCGGACCAAAAAGTGAGTACGTTCTTCAAGAAGAGCAGTTGGGGACTGGGCATGCAGTTGTTCAAGCTAAAGCGCTTTTAGAAGGTAAGGAAGGTACAACGATAGTGGTGTGTGGTGATACACCTTTAATAACTAGGGAGACGTATCAAGCGTTGATTGAACATCATGAACAAACAGAGGCAAAAGCTACGATACTAACAGCAAAAGCTCCTAATCCGTATGGATATGGTCGCATACTTAGGAATAAGCAAAATGATGTGGAACGGATTGTGGAACATAAAGATGCGAATGAAGCCGAGCTACTTGTAGATGAAATAAATACGGGTACATACTGTTTTGATAATCAAGCTTTGTTTCAGGCGCTAGCACATGTTTCCAATGATAACGCACAAGGGGAGTATTACTTGCCGGATGTGATTGAAATTCTCCAAACAAAAGGGGAGACGGTGAGCGCGTATCAAACAGCAGACTTTGAAGAAACGTTAGGGATAAATGATCGTGTTGCTTTAGCGCAAGCAGAGAAAATCATGAAACAACGTGTGAATGAAAGACATATGCGTAATGGTGTAGCTATCATTGATCCGGATCAAACTTATATTGAACCGAGTGTAACAATTGGTGCTGACACAATTATTCATCCTGGTACAATGATTAAAGGCGATACGGTCATTGAGGAAAATGCAGAAATTGGCCCGTATTCCGAGCTAACCAATTGTCATGTTGGAAATGGCACGATAATTAAGCAAAGTGTGGTAAATGATAGCAAGATAGGTAATGATGTGAAAATTGGTCCGTATGCACATATAAGGCCTGATAGTGCAATTGGTAACCACGTGAAGATTGGAAACTTTGTAGAAATAAAAAAGACAAGCTTAGGTGAAAATAGTAAAGTTTCTCATTTAAGTTATATTGGTGATGCACAAGTCGGAAGCAATGTAAACGTAGGTTGTGGTACAATAACAGTGAACTATGATGGCAAGCACAAATATGTAACAACCATTGAAGATGAATCATTTATAGGCTGCAATTCAAATTTAGTTGCACCTGTGAAAATTGGAAAAGGTTCTTATATTGCTGCTGGTTCTACAATTAATAAGGACGTGCCAGAGGATTCTTTATCGATTGCTCGCGCAAGGCAAACGAATAAAGAAGGATATGCGGAAAAAATTAAAAATCGGAAAAAAGACTAACGGAGGGTTCTAACAAATGGCAGCTAGTTACAAGGATTCATCCTTGAAAGTTTTTACATTAAATTCCAACCCACAATTGGCCGAGGAGATTGCTAATCATATTGGTACGACACTAGGGAAATGTGCTGTATCTCGCTTTAGCGATGGAGAAATTCAAATTAATATTGAAGAAAGCATCCGTGGCTGTGATGTCTATGTCGTTCAGTCAACATGTTCACCGGTGAATGAGCATTTGATGGAATTATTAATTATGATTGATGCATTGAAACGAGCATCTGCAAAGTCAATTAATATTGTTATGCCTTATTATGGGTACGCTAGACAAGATCGAAAAGCAAGATCAAGAGAACCGATTGCAGCAAAACTAGTAGCCGATCTATTAGAAACAGCAGGATCTGATCGGGTGATTACACTTGATTTACACGCACCGCAAATTCAAGGCTTTTTTAATAGCCCGATCGATCATTTACAAGGAGTGCCAATTCTTTCCGATTATTTTGAAGCAAAGAACTTGGAAGATATTATTATTATGTCACCAGACCATGGCGGTGTGACACGCGCCAGAAAGATGGCTGATCGTTTGAAGGCGCCAATTGGAATAATTGATAAGCGTAGACCACGACCTAATGTGGCTGAAGTGATGAATATTGTTGGGAATATTGAAGGGAAGACAGCCATTTTAATTGATGATATCATTGATACTGCAGGTACAATTACTTTAGCAGCAAATGCTTTAATTGAAAATGGTGCCAAGGAAGTATATGCTTGTTGTACACATCCCGTATTATCTGGCCCGGCAATGCAACGAATAAATGATTCAAAAATTAAAGAATTGGTTGTAACTAATTCGATCCCTTTACCAGATGACAAACGAATTGATAAAATTACACCACTTTCTGTCGCTCCTTTAATTGGTGAAGCGATTGTTCGTGTGCATGAATTGCAATCCGTTAGTATTTTGTTTGATTAATGTTTAGGTTTTAGCCGAAACGGGTAATATTTATGATGGAGGTTTATTTGTTCAGAGTAAATGAGTGCGAGTCTGAGGGCTCTTATATACGAAAGCGAATAAATAATGTAAGATTGAAATATTGGCAACAAACGAAGGTTTTTAACTAATTTGGAGGGTGATTAACGTGGCAGTAAAACTAGCAGCGCAACGAAGAGAAGATCATACGAAATCAGCAACAAAAGAAATTAGAAATAGCGGACGTGTTCCAGCTGTAATCTATGGAAAAGCAAAAGAATCGAAGTCGATTGCTGTAGATAGTGTTGAATTGATCAAAACAGTTCGTGACGAGGGTAGAAATGCGATTATCTCACTTCACATTGAAGATGAAAAACCTGTAGATGTGATGCTACATGAATATCAAATTGATCCATTGAAAGATGAGCTTATCCATGCTGACTTTTATATTGTAGATATGGCTGAAGAGATGGATGTGGAAGTGAATATCCACTTAGAGGGAGAAGCAAAAGGTACGAAAGATGGCGGTGTCTTGCAGCAACCATTATATGCGTTGCAAGTACGTGCGAAACCAGCTGACATCCCTGAAGAAATTGTTGTTGATGTTTCTGATTTAGATATTGGAGATAGTATTGCTGTGTCTGATATTGACATTCAAGGGAAATACGAACTCTTAGATGATCCAGTTACTACGGTTGTAACGGTATCAGCGCCAGATACGTTAGAGGACATTGAAGCGGCTCCGGCTGAGAATGCAGAGCCAGAATTAGTAGATGGAGAAAAGGAAGCATAATTTCTTGACTATTATAAAATAGAGTAAGAGGCAGTTGCGGTAAAAGTAATGCGTGTTGCAAAATGTCGAAGGAAGGATAATTATTTTCCTTTTGAAAAAGCCATATGGCTAGCACCTCATCATGTCCTAGTTGACTATTGGGTGGGTCCGCTCATTTCGAACACGGTAAGTGAAGATAAGTGAACGCAACTCTCCCTCCTAATTAGGAGGGAGAGTTGCGTTGTATGATTTTTTCAGGTTGAAAAGATCTATTACTAAATGGTCGTTACACTATAAGAAAGCTTGGCTTTTGCCTATAAAGACATGCTGATAGCTACCCCATTCATCGGTTTAAAATGAAAAAGATAAAGGAAGTACGTTTATGAAATGTATTATAGGTTTAGGAAACCCAGGAAAAAAATATCATCAGACGAGACATAACATTGGTTTTATGGTAATTGATGAATTATTGCGACGTCATCAGCTAACATTGGATAAATCAAAATTTAAAGCAGATTACACGATGGTACAGATGGGACAGGAAAAGGTGATGTTTGTAAAACCACAAACGTTTATGAACCTTTCTGGGGATGCTATAAGGCCATTAATTGACTATTACAACATTGATTTATCGAATATTTTGATTATTTTTGATGATTTGGATTTGCCAGTCGGTAAAATTAGGCTTCGTCAAAAAGGTGGTCATGGAGGCCATAATGGCATTAGATCCATTATCGACCATGTTGGGACGAAGGATTTTAAACGGATTCGAATTGGTATCGGTAGGCCTGATGTTTCACAATCCATTATTCATTATGTGCTACAAAGGTTTCCAAAACATGAAACCTCTGAGGTAACGCTTAGTGTGCAAAAAGCAGCCGATGCATGTGACGCGTGGATAGAACGTCCATTTCCTGAAGTTATGAATGAATATAATCAATAATTACCACATATAAAAAACAAACAGGGTTTTTTGCTCTATACCTCATTTTAAGGCCTTTAGTATAAGGAAACTAATATTTTTGCTATCAAGATTTAGCATGAAGTCAAGTTTTTCTAGCGCTTGGATGCGGTTGTTATTACACATAAACGAAAGTATATTTTTAACGGGAACTACTTGAATAGCTGGTGTGCATTTAGGTTAAACTAGTTACTAACAATTAAAGTAAAATGATGTTAAAAATCGGTTTTTACTTGGCGGGTGCTATAAGTGTAGTAGCTGCTATAAGGTTTTTAAATCGTATTGGAGGCGGTTCCCGTTGACAATGATATATTTGTGTAAGCATTGTGGACAAAAACTAGGAAGTATACAACAACACATGATTGATTTATCCATATTAGGATTTGACCAATTATCCGTGAAGGATAAAGAAGAAATGATTATTTATAAACCAAATGGGGATATGCATATTAAGGTGATTTGCGAAGACTGTCAAGATACACTAGGTCAACATCCTCACTATCATGAATTAGATTTCTTTATACAATAGAACATGTGGTTAGCCTTTGGTGCAGCGTAGCCAAGGCATTTTTGCGCTTGTAACAGAATGGGAAAAAACACGTAATTTTCTTAACAAGTTAAGAAAGTATAAAATGAGGTGCTAGTGGATATGGCACGTCCTGATTCTATCGCCCAGCAACTATGCGATTTCACGAATTCGCCCTAAGCTAAGTCATGTGCGGTTTGTGGCTAAGAGGAAGGCCGGCTAAAAACGGGCTTGCCGCCGGACGTCGGCATCCCCCTGTTATAATGATGTGATTTCTAAATCTTTAGTTGATTTGGTTCATTCGCTACGTTGCTAAATGGCGCTTGCACCTTTGTTCCACGATAGCAAAGTATGAAATTTTTATGGTTAATAGTTTAAGCAAAACGACGGCGTTCTTACGCTATCCAATTTGGCGGTAAGCTAAGTTTTTCTAACACATAGGAAGTATAAAATTTTAAAGGTTTATAGTATAAGAAAAACTAAGGCTTTCCTCTATAAGACTTCGCGGCAAGCCAAGTTTTTCTGAAAATGAAGGGCAAGCATACGAACTAGAAAATTCTTCGGGGTACGAGATTCGTTGCATGGATCCTATGTAAGTGGAGGTTTAGGAATGAAAGGAATACAAAAATATTTATACAATAAAGAAGATATACAATCCATTATTAATGGCGTGCTAGCAGGAATGGATGAACAACTTGTAGCAGGATTATCTGGTTCAGCTAGAGGCTTACTTGTATCTGTTATTCGAGGTGAGATGAAGAAGCCGATTTTGTTAGTCACCCACCAACTTGTGCAAGCACAGCAACTATACGATGATTTGGTTGGTATTGTGGGAGAGGAAGATGTTCATCTATATCCTGTTAATGAACTGATTGCTTCAGAAATCGCTATTGCAAGTCCAGAGTTGCGCAGCCAGCGGATTGACTCTTTAACTGCTTGGTCACAAAATAAATCAGGGATTTTAATAGCTCCAGTATCTGCCCTAAAACGAATACTTCCTCCTCCAGCGTATTGGCAAACATATCAACTAGCATTTAAATATGGAGAAGAAATTGATGTGAATCATTATTTAACAAATTTAATAGATATGGGATATGATCGCGCTTCCATGGTTACAACACCAGGTGAGTTTAGTAAACGTGGTGGAATTATTGATATATATCCTATTACCGAAAAGCATCCGATTCGAATTGAGCTATTTGATGAGGAAATTGACTCTATTCGCTATTTTGATGCTGAAACTCAACGTTCATTAGATAAGCTGGAGGAAGTTACGATTGGGCCAGCAACAGAATTGCTATTAACAGAGTCCGATCTTCATATGGCTGGGGAGCGTTTGGAGGAAGCGCTTGCCGATACGTTGAAAACGTTAAAGACACAAGAAGCAAAAGCAACATTGACAGAGGTAGTGCAACGAGACATAGATCGCTTAAAAAATCTCGAGCGCTTTCCTGAGATGTATAAATACATTGGTTATTTATATTCAAATCCTGTTAGTTTACTAGATTACTTGCCAGGTGATGGCCAAATAATTATTGATGAAATGAGCCGAATACAAGAGACTGCATTACATTTGGATATAGAAGAGGGCGATTGGTACAGTAATTTGCTAGCCAATAACCAAATGGTTAGAAATAGTTCTTTTTCATTTGATTGGCATGCTATATGGGAGCGTATGAAACAGCCGCGTATCTATATGTCTGTATTTTTACGCCATATTCCTAATACACAACCACAAAATATTGTTAATTTATCTTCAAGACCGATGCAAGAATTCCATGGTCAAATGCACTTATTTAAAAATGAATTACTCCGCTGGGATAAGGGGGACTATTCTGTTATTGTTTTAGCTCCAGATAAAGAGCGAGCGGAAAGAATTCACTCTATATTTATGGATTATGATATCGATTTTGGCATTACAGAAGATATACAGCTTCCTGTTGATAAACCAACGATTGCGGTAGGGAATATTTCAAGTGGCATAGAATTGCCGATGCACAGGCTTGTGTTAGTGACTGAGCAAGAACTATTTAAAAAACGTACAAAACGATCGAGAAAGCAACAAAAAATCTCGAATGCCGAACGAATTAAGGATTATCAAGAATTAAAAGTAGGCGATTATGTTGTACATACAAATCATGGGGTCGGAAAATACCTCGGTATAGAAACTTTAAAAGTGAATGATCTGCATAAGGATTATTTGCTAATTAAATATTCCGGCGATGATAAGCTATTTGTACCTATTGACCAAATTGACCAAGTGCAGAAATTTGTAGGGTCAGAAGGAAAAGAACCGAAGCTCTATAAGCTAGGTGGAAGTGAATGGAAAAAAGTAAAACGGAAAGTGCAATCATCTGTAGAGGATATTGCAGATGATCTCATTAAGCTCTATGCTGAAAGGGAAGCAAGAAAAGGGTACGCATTTTCTGAAGATACAGAAATGCAACGCGAATTTGAAGCATTGTTTCCTTATCAAGAAACAGAGGATCAATTACGTTGTATTCAAGAAATTAAACAAGATATGGAAAGAGAGCGTCCAATGGATCGTCTTCTTTGTGGAGATGTTGGCTACGGAAAAACAGAGGTAGCTATTCGCGCAGCGTTTAAGGCAATTGCCGATGGAAAACAAGTTGCGTTATTAGTTCCGACGACGATTCTAGCACAGCAACATTTTGAAACAATACGAGAAAGGTTCCAAGATTATCCAATTACCATCGGTTTATTAAGTAGATTTCGAACGAGGAAGCAGCAAAAGGAAACGCTAGATGGATTAAGAAAAGGAACTGTTGATATCGTTATTGGTACACATCGTATTTTATCTAAAGATGTTCAGTACCATGATTTAGGTTTATTAATTGTTGACGAAGAGCAACGCTTTGGAGTAAAGCATAAGGAAAAAATTAAGCAGCTAAAATCGAATGTAGATGTACTCACGTTAACGGCAACACCTATTCCACGAACATTGCATATGTCTATGCTTGGTGTGCGGGATCTTTCTGTAATTGAAACGCCACCAGAAAATCGTTTTCCAATTCAAACCTATGTAATGGAGTATAACCCAATATTTGTTCGAGAGGCTATAGAGCGTGAAATGGCTCGAGGAGGCCAAGTGTTTTTTCTACATAACCGTGTAGAAAATATTGAAGAGATAGCCAGAGAGCTAAGTTCTCATATTGATGCTAGGATAGCGGTTGCGCATGGTCAAATGAATGAATCGGAGTTGGAGAATGTTATTTTTTCCTTTTTAGAAGGAGAATTTGATGTCCTTGTAAGTACGACGATTATTGAAACGGGCGTTGATATTCCAAATGTGAATACCTTAATTGTAAACAATGCGGACCGTATGGGACTAAGTCAATTGTATCAATTGCGTGGCCGTGTAGGGCGTTCCAATCGCGTTGCTTATGCGTACTTTACGTATCGAAAAGATAAAGTGCTTACCGAAGTTGCTGAAAAACGTCTACAAGCAATTAAAGAATTTACAGAATTAGGTTCTGGATTTAAAATCGCTATGCGTGATTTATCCATTCGAGGAGCGGGTAATCTGCTTGGTGCTCAACAGCATGGATTTATCGATTCGGTCGGTTTTGACATGTATTCACAAATGCTCAAAGAGGCGATTGATGCTCGCAAAGAAGGCAAAGATATAAGTGATGTAAAGCCATTTGATCCAGAATTGACACTAGTAATCGATGCGTATATTCCAGATGAATATATCCCAGATGAAAAGCAAAAAGTAGACATTTATAAACAATTCCAATCCATGGAGACGACCGAAGATAAACAAGATTTACATGACGAATTAATTGATCGATTTGGTGACTATCCAGAAGAGGTAACTAATTTATTTACCGTATCTACGTTGAAAATGCTAGCAAAGCGTGAGCGGGTCCGTTCTATAAGTGAGAGTGAGAAAAACAAAAAAATTGAAGTGCTCGTTGATGAAGAGCGTAGTCAACAAATTGATGGCGCAAAAGTATTCGAAAGGGCAAATGCATATGGACGAGATATCCAACTGGGAACCGAAAGCAGTAAATTAAAAATTGTATTTAAATATACCAATACGACGAAGCAGCAATGCTATAAAAATGTGGAAACGTTTATCGATAATTTAAAATATGCCAATCGGAGTTAGTAAAAATTAGTATTGTATGTATAGTTATCCTGTTTTGCCTCATACTAAAACCACAGAAGATGATTTTCACACGAATATTTGTGTGAAAAGCAGAGTCAATCACCATAAGAAAGTGAGGCAACAAAGTATGAAAGCAACAGGAATTGTGCGACGTATTGATGATCTTGGGAGAGTTGTTATACCTAAAGAAATAAGGAGAACGTTACGCATTAGAGAGGGCGATCCGCTAGAAATATACGTGGACCGTGAAGGAGAAGTAATTTTAAAAAAATATTCTCCAATTAGTGAGCTAGGTCAATTTGCTAAAGAATATGCAGAAGCGTTGTTTGATTCTTTGCATACCCCTGTTATCATATCCGATCGAGATGAGGTTATTGCAGTAGCAGGAGAATCAAAAAAAGAGTACTTAAACAAAAACATCGGATCCCCTCTAACTAGTATCATTGAAGGTAGACAACAAGTCTTGGAAAAAGAAGCAAAATCATTAGAAATTGTTGATGGGCATGAAGAAGACTTGATATCCTATTGTATTAGTCCAATTATTGCAAATGGCGATGCAATTGGATCCGTAGTGATTTTTGCTAAAGAAGGTGAAAGCTTTTCAGCTGTTCAACAAAAATCAGCAGAGACAGCGGCAAGCTTTCTAGCCAAGCAAATGGAATAATGTAATCTACTTCATAAGTGTGTCTGTTCAAAAAGGAAGTAAAAAGAGCTTAATTTGGCCGAGATCGCAACATCTTTGCATAAAACCTTCCTTTTTCAAGGGACTGGAAAACGGACCAACGAAGAAATTTGGTGTGTCATTATTACTGAACTTTTTGAACAACCGCTATAAGACGATAAACGAAAGTCCGAACTATATTTGATATTCTCTCCATAGAATTTCGAATTGGTTCGGCTTTTTCTTATATTACAGGAAATTATAAAGCTTTAAGATCTATCGTATAAGAAAACTACAGCTTTCACTTTAAAGATTTTGGCGTTTTTTATACGGCAAAAAATATCACCCTCTTGCTATGTAAGAACTATGCTATAATGAACCATATATTGTGGTATCAAAAAAACATATTCGCGCTCGGGCAATTATTATGAAGGATCCTTTAAGAACCATGTTGTAAAAGGAAGTTTTACATGAATAGAAATGAAACAAATCAGCTTGTAAAAGGGGCGTTATTGTTAACAATGGTTGGCGTAATCAGTAAGCTATTAAGTGCCGGCTATCGTATCCCTTTGCAAAATGTAACTGGAGACATGGGCATTTATGTCTATCAACAGATCTACCCTGTCCTAGGAATTGGATTAATGTTAGCTTTATACGGATTTCCATCGGCGATAGCAAAGCTAGCAGCGGAAGAACAATCCCATGCTCAAAAATTGTCTTTAACAAGCTTTTATTTCCCCATTTTCCTGATACTCTGTATGCTTAACGGAAGTTTAGCGCTATTTATTTATATGAATGCACCATATATTACAGGGTGGATTGGTGATGAACGTCTTACAGAGATATATTATTTAGGTGCGTTAACATTTTTATTTATACCAGTAACGGCATTGTTACGTGGTACTTTTCAAGGGAATTTCGTGATGAAACCTACTGCTTTTTCTCAACTAGCTGAACAGCTGTTTCGGGTAACGATTATCATTACTTCAGCAATCGTCATTGCCGAAAGTGGAAAGCCTATTTATACAATAGGAAGGGCTGCTGTTTTTGCCTCCATAATCGGGTTAATTGTTGCGACTATTGTTTTAGCTGGTTTCTTTTGGCGTGATAAGCCATTTCATATAGAAAAGCGACCTTATTCCATGCGTCATTATGTACATACGATTATTACTATTGGTATTGTTGCTACGTTAAACCATATGGTGTTACTTTTATTACAGTTTGCTGATACATTTACGTTATTTCCGAGTCTTTTGAATGGTGGTTATTCTCAGCTCATGGCAATGGAGGCTAAAGGTGTGTTTGATCGAGGGCAACCGCTTATTCAGATTGGTACGGTCCTTGGATCATCGTTTGCATTGGCTCTAATGCCATCTGTTTCGAAGAGAAAATTAACGGAACAGCCGCAAATCTTTTACCCTTATATTCGTGGGGCGATGCTATTTAGCATTTATTTAGCAACAGGTGCGACAGTCGGGCTAATAGCTATTTTTCCTGAAGTAAATCAAGCTCTGTTTCAAGATCAACAAGGCAATGCTGCGCTACGTCTGTTAATGGTTGCGGTTTTATTAAGCTCACTTGCTATTACGGCTGCAGCTATTTTACAAGGATTAGGATATATAAAACGTATTGCTTTACTTATATTACTAGCATGTTTCATGAAATGGATTGGCAATCAATGGTTTGTCCCATCAATGGGCATATTTGGCAGTTCCTTTGCTACAGTGCTCGCTTTACTCGTGTTTAGTGTAATTGCTTTAACAGAATTACGGCGAAAATTACCATTATTACAACTTTTAAGAAACGTACAATGGAAGGCGTTGCTACTTGCTACTTTCGTTATGGTTAGTTATTTATGGATAGTAAAATGGGTAGTGCATCCTTGGCTTCCGCCCACAAGAGTGGCATCGTTTCTATTTGTCGGTTTTCTATCTATTACAGGCGCTACTGTATATGGGTATTGCTTAATAAGACTAAAAGCTTTTACGGAACAACAATTGCAAATGCTCCCATCGCGACTTTCTTTACGGTTCATTCGCAAGCAGCGTTATCGATAAAGGTAGAGAAATGATGAAGTTTATCCATTACCATAGAGGTTTTATCAAATTTTTGCTTTAAAATAAGAAAAGACGAGCTGAACAAGTTTACATGAGGTAACTGCATTTAAATAAATTTGCAACACAAAATTTCAGGATTTACTCGTCTAAGCAAAACGACGTCTATAAAAGGATGGCGGCAAGCCCAAGTTTTTTCTAAGCTAAGGCTACGAACTAGTTTCAGGGGAAACAACTCTCATTCAATAAAAATTCACTTTATAACTCAGGAGGAGCTAGCTATGAACAAAATCGAAATTATTGGTCTTGGTGCAGGAGACTTGGATCAGTTACCTTTAGGTATTTATAAAAAGCTTTGTGATTTAAACAAGTCCGTACACGTCCGCACGCTGGATCATCCTGTTGTTCAAGCATTGCAAGCAGAAGGTGTGAGCTTCCATTCTTTTGATACAATTTATGAGGAAGAAGAACAGTTTACTCATGTATACCATCGTATTGCTGCAATTATTTTAGAAAAAGCGAAAATAGAACAGGTTATCTATGCTGTGCCTGGACATCCTATGCTTGCGGAAAAGACCGTACAAATTTTGCTGGATTCCGAATGTGAGGTAGAAATTATTGGCGGAAGCAGTTATTTAGATGATCTATTTACCGCATTAAAAATAGATCCTATTGACGGATTTCAATTTCTTGATGCAACATCTTTCAAGCGTCAAGATGTAAACTACCACAATCACCTCGTGTTTTCGCAAGTGTATGACCAAATGATTGCTTCTGAAGTAAAATTGACATTGTTAGAGGACTTACCTGCAGACTATCCAATTACCATTATTGATGCAGTAGGAAGCGTTCGGGAAAAAATAGTAGAAGTTCCTTTAGAAGAATTAGATCGCACTTTTGATGTTAGTAATTTAACAAGTATCTATGTCCCACCCGCACCGGAACATTTATTACATCATACGTTTACAAATTTACGCCAAGTGATTCATACGTTAAGAGGTCCTGGTGGATGCCCGTGGGATCAGAAGCAGACACATGAGAGCCTGCGAGAATATGCTATTGAAGAAGTGTATGAGCTTATTGACGCGATTGACCAACAAGATGATGAAGGGATTATTGAAGAATTAGGAGACGTACTGCTACAAGTTATGCTACACAGTCAAATTGGGGAAGATGAAGGTTATTTTACGATAGATGATGTCATTCAAAACCTCACGGAAAAAATGATTTATCGTCATCCACATGTCTTTCAAAATGAATCTGTTTCCAATGCAGATGAAGTCGTAAAGAATTGGGAGCAATTAAAAAAGGCTGAAAAAGGAGAGACAAGAGTGTCTGCATTAGATGGTATTGCAAAGCATTTACCATCACTTGCACGGGCGTATCAATTACAAAAAAGAGCAGCAAAAGTAGGGTTTGATTGGCACTCTTTACAAGGTGTCTATGATAAATTACAAGAGGAACTAGAAGAATTTAAGGTAGCTATACAAAAAGGGAGAGCACATGAACAAGAAAAGGAGTTTGGCGATATTTTATTTGTCCTAGCGAATATAGCAAGGTATTATAAAATAAACCCAGAAGTAGCCTTACATCATACGAATGAAAAATTTATTTTGCGTTTTTCCTATATGGAACAAGCATTGAAAAAGCGTCAGCGTTCCATTCAAGAAGTAACTTTAGAAGAGATGAATGGATTATGGGAAGAGGCGAAAGAAAAGGAGTAGAACAATGCGTCTAGACAAATTTTTAAAAGTATCTCGTTTAATTAAGCGTCGTACGTTAGCCAAGGAAGTAGCTGATCAAGGTAGGATTACGGTAAATGGTAATCAATCTAAAGCGGCTACGACATTAACGGTAGGCGATGAGCTTGTTATTCGCTTTGGGCAAAAGGTAGTTACACTGCGTATCGATAATTTACGAGAAACAGTGAAAAAAGAGGAAGCCCAATCCATGTATACTATTATAAAAGAAGAAAAAATAACGAATTAAAAAGTTCTATACTTGTCCCTCCTATCATAAACTACTATGGATAAGGAGGGTGTTTTTTGCGATGAACTATTATGAGAATAAAGAGCATATACCACGTGTTACTACAGATCATACGGTAAAAATGAATAATCGTAAAAATTTGGAAATTACAGGTGTAAAAGAAGTGGATAGCTTTGATAATGAAGAATTTTTACTGGAAACAGTAATGGGTTATTTAATTATACGTGGGCAAAATTTACAACTGAAAAATTTAGATGTGAATGACGGTTCTGTTGTTATCAAAGGGAAAATTTACGAGCTTTCTTATATTGATGAACAGCAGGAGAAGGCTAAAGGCTTCTTTAGCAAGTTATTTAAATGAGTTTAAGTACGCAGCTTGTAACAATGCTATCTATGATTGCAGGCGGCTTGTCTACGGGTGTCATGCTAGACACATTTCGTAGGTTCTCTCCTTATTGGAGAAATAGGAAGATCATGATTTATGTAATGGAAGTAGGTTTTTGGACTTCACAAACATTATTACTTTTTTATATTTTATTTTTGGTTAATGGTGGAGAGATAAGGTTATATATTGTACTAGCATGTCTACTAGGCTTTTCGATGTATCAAGCGATACTCTCCTATTATTATAAAAAGTTACTAGAGCATTTCATACGAATTGCGCTCTCTATCTACCGCTTTTTTTCACGACTTATACAAGTCTTCATTATTTCGCCGATAAAAGGAATTGTAATGGTTATTTATACAATATTTATATGGGTTTTAAAACTGTTTCTCTCTCTGCTGCTTTTCGTTTTAACGGTGATTGTAACACCAATCCAATGGTTGCTACGAGGATTCTACCAGTTGCTACCTAAAAAAGTTCAAGGAATTCTATTACAAATAGCAGGATTTTATAGTACAATAAAGAATAACTTAAGTAAGGTTTGGGAGAACATTCGCTGGAAGAGGAGGTAATAGGTATTGACTACAGGTAAACAAAGCGTAAGAAAACTGGATTCGAATTACATGCAACAATACGATGCCTACGTAGAAAGGCAGAATCGAAAAAAGCGACGTTTAATTCGACGTTTGGTGTTATTTGGAGTTATTACTCTCGTTATTCTTGGCGGTATGACTACATATCATATCCAGCAGCGCTCTCTTCATGCGGAAAAGACAGACGAATATGAAAATCTACAAGCAGAATTGGCGGATTTGAAAAAAGAACAAAAAAATCTGAAACAAGAAACAGAGCGTTTAAAAAATGAGGATTATGTACTAGAAATAGCGAGAACTAACTATTTCCTATCTAAAGAGGGCGAATTAATTTTTAAAGTTCCTGATAAAGAACCATCTTATTGACACACTTTCGTCAGCTTGGCTATAATATAATAGTAAGCTGATGATACATCATCGGTGGTTACTATTATTAGTTTCCTAAAAATTCTAAGGAGGAGCATTTTTTTTATGTCAATTGAAGTAGGCAGCAAGCTGCAGGGTAAGGTAACTGGTATCACTAATTTTGGAGCCTTTGTAGAAATCGAAAAAGGAACAACCGGACTTGTTCATATTAGTGAGGTTGCCGACAACTATGTGAAAGACATTAATGAACATCTTTCTGTTGGCGATGAAGTAAAGGTGAAAGTCATTAACGTAGAGAAAGACGGAAAAATTGGTCTATCGATTAAAAAAGCGGTAGATAAGCCAAAACCAAAACGTCAACGAGATAACCGTGAACGGGTTGAATCTTTTGAGTCAAAAATGAATCGTTTTTTAAAAGACTCTGAAGATCGCCTTGCCTCTTTGAAGAAGCACACGGAATCCAAACGCGGGGGTCGAGGTGCTAAAAGGGGATAGCAGTTGCTGTCTAAAAAAGATAATGCTCTATAAATAAAACTTATTCTGAATGCGTACCTTAAGTGAAAAGTGGAATACACGGCGCCTTTTGTTACCTGTTATTAGTTGTCGAAAAAGGCGCTTTTGCTATACAAAAAACAGAGATTAACATGAAGTTAATCTCTGTTTTTTTATCGTCTAGGAAATTATAAAATGTTGTAGCTGTGGATAAGCTTACTAAGTTATTTAGCCACATTCGGCGCAAGCGCCCAGCAACGGGGCGAGTTCACGAACCGCCTTGCGATAAGTCATCATTGGTTCGTGCAACACGTCTCGCCATGATTTCTAAAATTTTAGTTGCTTCGTTTCACTCGCTACGTTGCTAAACGGGCGCCCGATCCTTTGTTCTCGTTTTGGTATTTGTTACATCATTATTATTTTTAATGGCGGTAGAGGGGATCGAACCCCCGACCTCACGGGTATGAACCGTACGCTCTCGCCAGCTGAGCTACACCGCCAAATAAGTCAACATGAAATATAATACAGCAGGTTCGCCTCTCTGTCAACTCCTTTTTTGTTTTTTATCCTTTCTTTGTGTAACCATCTTATCTCCTATATTTTCGCACATATTTTTCAAATTGTTACAAGAAGGGAGATGCTGTGAATACTTGCTCTTGTCTTACGAAAAAGGATGCCTCCTCCATTACTCATGAATAAAAGCAAACGAAACGGTTGCATTCTTCCCAACGTTTGTTCGTGTTGAATCCTGTTTAAACCGTAAAAAGTAGTCGAACGATTTTTTTACAAGCTCTGAAGTTTTGACAAAAACAGTTCGCATATTGTGGTTAAATATGATTTACAGAGAGGGAGTGGTGGTTATGATGGAGTCAATGTCAAGGTTACAGCCCAAAGCACTAATAGCTCAACATGCAAGTCAGTGGGACAAGCTGAGAAGTCTCCTTTATGCAAAGTTGAAAATGGTTTTAGTGGATAGAGGCTGGTTATTTTACATGATTGGATTTTTATTAGGCCGGGCAGTCATTTTATCAGCTGTTTCGCCATTTGCGGTAGCTTTCTTAGCGACGATGTGGCTTGTCTATAAGGAAAAAGCAGCTAAAGCTATGATAGCGGTCCTAATAGGTGCTTTGAGCTATTCTGTAGACCATGGAATTTTTACCGCTTTAGGGTTATTTGTTTTTCTATTTTTAGCAGGACTATTTAAACAAGCAAAAAATCAACGGTTACTCATACCGTTTTTTGTATTTCTTGCTTCAGTAAGCACACGAATTTTTCAATATTCAATAGAACAGCAGTTGGCAGCATATGAATGGATGCTTGTGTTAGTAGAAGGGGTGTTAGGGACGGTTCTCGTTTTAATATTTATGCAGAGTATGCCGTTATTATCACCAAAAAGGTATAATCCAGCGTTAAAAAACGAAGAAATTGTTTGTATGATTATTCTCCTGGCTTCCATTCTTACAGGAACGATTGGTTGGACGCTTTATGGAGCAGCTGTGGAGCAGGTACTCGCTCGTTATTTTGTACTTATTCTTGCTTTTGTTGGTGGAGCAGCTGTAGGATCGACGGTTGGAGTGGTAACAGGATTGATTTTGTCGCTTGCCAATGTTGCGAATTTATATCAAATGAGTTTATTAGCATTCTCAGGACTTTTAGGAGGATTATTAAAAGAGGGCAAAAAACCTGGTGTAGCCATTGGGTTATTTGTTGGAACGTTCTTAATTGGTATTTATGGGAATATGACAGCGCTTGTCCCTTCCATTATAGAGACGTCGATGGCAGTTGCCCTCTTTTTACTTACACCAGCAGGCTGGTTTAAAAAGCTGTCTCGGCTTATTCCAGGGACAGAGGAGTATACAAATGAACAGGAACAATATTTACAAAAAGTTCGCAACGTAACAGCTCAACGGGTGGAGCAGTTTTCTGGCGTCTTTCAAGCGTTATCGAATAGTTTTGCAAGTGCTGATTCGCATTTAGAAGATGAGCAGGAGATACGGAGAGAAACGGACTATTTTTTAAGTCAAGTTACGGAAAAATCATGTCAAAATTGTTTTATGAAAGAAAGGTGTTGGCAAAAGGAGTTTGATAAAACGTACAGCTTAATGGAATTGCTAAAGGAAGGGTTACAAGAAGGAGGGAAACCGCCAAAAACAACCATGAGAGAATTTGAAAATTTTTGCGTAAAGCCACAAAAAGTATTGGATGCTATGAAGGAAGAAGTATCGTATTTTGAAGCAAACCAAAAGTTAAAACAACAAGTATTAGAAAGCAAGAAGTTAGTCGCTGATCAATTGCAAGGGGTATCGGAGGTGATGGAAGATTTTGCGAAAGAAATTCTAAAAGAACGCGAGCACCATGAGCAACAGGAAATGCAAATTATACATGCATTAAAGCAATTAGGAATGGAATTAGAGAAACTAGAGATTTACAGTTTGGAAAAAGGCAATGTGGACATTGAAATGACATTAACATTTTACGAATATCGAGGGGAAGGTGCCAAACTAATAGCACCTGTTTTATCGGATATTTTATCGGAAGTAATCGTTGTGAAGCAAGAAGAAATTGCGCCATTTCCAAATGGTTATAGTTACTTGGCGTTTGGAACAGCGCGTGAGTTTGTAGTAGAAACAGGTGCTGCTAATGCGGCAAAAGGTGGCGGACTTATATCTGGGGATAGTTACACTACGATAGAATTAGGCGCTGGAAAGTATGCGATGGCAATTAGTGATGGCATGGGAAATGGTGCTCGTGCGCAGGAAGAAAGTGTGGAAACGTTAAGGCTGCTGCAACAAATATTGCAGACAGGTATACCTGAGAAAGTAGCCATTAAATCCATTAATTCAATTTTATCTTTACGTTCGACGGAAGAAATGTTTGCAACGCTGGATTTAGCCGTCATAGATTTGCACAATGCGTATGTACAATTTTTAAAAATTGGTTCTTCACCAAGCTTCGTGAAGCGAGGAAATGAATTATTAAAAATTGAAGCAAGCAATTTACCAATGGGAATTATCCAAGAATTCGATGTTGATATTGTTAGTGAGCAGTTGCTTCCTAATGATTTGTTAATTATGATGAGTGACGGTATTTTTGAAGGTCCTAAACATATTGAAAATACGGATATTTGGCTAAAGCGTAAAATTCGTGATATGCGCACAAATGATCCACAGGAAATAGCTGACTTGATTTTAGAAGAGGTGATTCGTACAAGAGGTGGAGAAATTGAGGATGATATGACGGTCGTTGTTGCTAAGGTAAAGAAGAATACACCTAGGTGGGCTGGAGCACCTCTTTATTCTGTATCTTCTTAGTGCCTTTACGATACAAATCTGGGGAGGAGGAAAGAAAATGCGCTTACGGCTTGCTGCTGCTTCCTAACATTGCCTTCCATCTATCATTAATCGCTAGCCATTTATGTATAGAGAAGCGGAAAGATGGCGATGATGGTACTGAAAAGTTGGGAGGTAGTTGGATTGAAAAAAGGTACTTTAAAACAAATATTACTTATTACAGATGGTTGTTCCAACAAAGGGGAGGATCCTGTTGCAGTAGCTTCAATCGCGCAACAACAAGGGATTACTGTTAATGTAATTGGCATATTAGATGATGGACATGCAGAACAAGATGAAAGTTTGCAAGAAGTAGAAGATATAGCTTTGTCTGGTGGCGGGGTTAGTCAGCTTGTTTACAAGCAATCACTGTCGCAAACTGTTCAATCCGTTACCAAGCAAGCCATGACGCAAACAATGCAGGGATTTGTTAATAAAGAATTGGAGCAAATATTAGGTAAGGGTCAATCCATGGAAGATCTTGAACCAGAAAAACGTGGAGAAATTATGGAAGTAGTAGAGGATATGGGTGAAACATGTGATTTAGAGGTGCTTGTTTTAGTTGATACAAGTGCAAGTATGTATGATAAGCTTCCTACTGTAAAAGAAGCATTAATGGATTTATCCATCAGTTTAAATGCACGAATAGGGCGAAATCGGTTTGCCATTTACCGCTTCCCTGGAAAACGAAAACAAATGGATAGGATATTAGAATGGTCTCCAGCATTAGATAGCATTTCTTCTATCTTTCCTAAATTAACAAGTGGCGGGGTTACTCCGACGGGGCCTGCTATTCGAGAAGCGATGTATCAATTTGGTAAGAAGAGCTTACGGAGGGGCTTTAAGTATGAAGATGAACAGCCAGGAATGGAAGAAGCTTGACATTGACGTTCGTCCAGGGATAAAGCTGCGCGGCAAATGGCATGGAAAAACATATCTTATTCAAAGAAAGCTTGGAGCTGGGGCCATTGGCGTTGTATATCTTTGTGTTTGTAATGGGAAGCAGGCTGCATTAAAAATTAGTGATAAACGTTCATCTATGACGGTAGAAGTAAATGTACTTAAGTCATTGGCAAAGGTCCAAGGAAATCGGCTTGGGCCTTCTTTATTAGATGTAGATGATTGGGTGTCACCACAAGGAATATGCTATTCTTTTTATGTGATGGAATATTTGCACGGAGAGCCGTTAATTAGTTACGTTCAACGAAGAGGACAAGCATGGGTTGGTGTTTTTATGCTACAACTTTTAGATGCTTTACAAGAATTGCATCAAAACGGTTGGGTGTTTGGGGATTTAAAAGCAGATAACTTGCTTGTTGTCTCCTCTCCTCCAAAAGTTCGTTGGGTTGATGTTGGTGGAACAACCCAAATAGGGAGATCCATTAAGGAGTACACGGAATTTTATGATCGTGGTTATTGGGGCTTAGGGACTAGGAAAGCGGAGGCAAGCTATGACTTATTTGCGTTTACAATGGTTTTTTTACATGTATATTATCCAAATCAATTTGCAAAAGAATCTTCTCCACAAAAACAGTTGTTTCGCAAAATTGATAGTGTAAAAGAGCTAGCACCGTATCGTATGGTTTTAAAGAAAGCGCTTGTCGGAAACTATCATACGAGTAAGCAGATGAAAAATGACTTATTAAAAATAATTTATACTACAGAACGAAAAAATATGCGTGCTCATCAACAACATGGACAGCAAACAAATTCATCCTCCTTATTTATCGATATAGGAGGCATATCCGCACTGGCAATCATTTATTATGCAGTTTCTTTGCTTTTTCAGTAACAAGTATTGTGATAGGATTACATTATACATTAAAAAAGAATTCGCGTTTGTTGGAGATGGACAAATGGAAGAAAAAGTACGACAGTTTATGAAGCGACATCAGTTATTCACGAAAGGAGCAACGATTTTAGTCGGTGTCTCTGGAGGGCCAGACTCTATGGCGTTATTGCATTGTTTAAACACGATGAAGGAAAGTTGGGGCTTCCGCGTTGTTGCCGTGACCGTTGATCATCAGCTTCGTGGGGAAGAATCATTAGCAGATGTATCTTATGTCAAACATATCTGTGAACAATGGCAAATTGAATGTGTTTCTTCGTCTGTCAATGTTCCTGCTTGGAAACAAGAAAATAAACAAGGTACACAAATAGCCGCAAGAACGTTACGCTATACTGTATTCAAGGAGCAAATGGAGAAGTTTCAGGCAGATTATTTAGCATTAGGCCACCACGGTGATGATCAAATCGAAACGATGGTGATGCGCCTTGTTCGTTCGGCTGATGTTCAAAGCTTTAAAGGGATACCTGTTAAACGTTCCTTTTCTAATGGTTGGATTGTGCGACCGCTTCTTTGTGTAACAAAAGATGATATATGGGACTATTGTCAAGCGCATCAGATTGTACCGCGCCTAGATCCTTCTAACGAAGAAACGGTATACACACGTAATTATGTCAGGCATCATATTGTACCAATGTTAAAACAAAAAAATAGTAACTTACATACAACTGTGCAACATTTAAGTGAAACATTAGCTATTGATGGCGCTTATGTTTTGCAAGAAGCAAAAAAAATGGTAGATGCTGTTGTATGTTTTGATTCAGCAAGGCGACAATTATCATTTGAAATTCATGCGTTTAAAACGTATGCATTTGCTTTACAAAGGCGTGCCTATCATCTAATATTAAACTATCTGTATGTGGATGTTCCTGACAGTTTGTCTTATGTACATGAAGAGCAATTTTTGGCATTGATTTTCCACCAAACGGGCAATGCACAGATCGATTTCCCCGCTGGACTAAAAGTAGAGAAGTCCTACGATCAAATAAGGTGTTACTTTTGTGATGACCTTTCTAGCTCATCATCATATCATAAGTTAATAATTATCCCAGGGCAAACAATTTTACCTGATGGCTCCGTGATGTATGCTGAATATGGTGAAGCGGTAACGGAACAAACGAAGTATAGCCTTACCATTCCCGTTAATCAGGTAGCACTTCCATTACATATAAGAACCCGAAAACAAGGCGATATAATGCATGTCGCGGGGTTAAACGGAAGGAAGAAAATAAAGGATATTTTTATTGATGCAAAAGTGCCTCGTCATCAACGAGCAACTTGGCCGTTAGTGACAGATAATGACGGGGAGATTCTATGGTTAGTCGGTTTGCGAAAAGCAGCCGTTGCGAAACCTCAGATGAATACCTCACAAATACAATTATATTTTCAAGATGGCAACAGGTAGGAGGAGCAGGGTATATGCATAATGATATTAAAGAAGTGTTAATATCACAGGAGGAAATTGCAAATAAGTGTAAAGAATTAGGGGAACAATTAACGAGGGAGTATGATGGCAAGTTTCCGTTAGCTATCGGTGTATTAAAAGGTGCTATGCCTTTTATGTCCGATATTTTACGCTATACAGAGACGTATTTAGAGATGGATTTTATGGATGTTTCTAGCTATGGCAAAGAAATGCGTTCTTCTGGAGAAGTAAAGATTGTTAAAGACCTTGATACAAAGGTGGAAGGACGGGATTTGCTAATTATTGAAGACATTATCGATAGCGGTTTAACTTTACGTTATTTAGTAGATTTATTTAAATATCGCAAGGCTAATTCTGTTAAAATTGTTACATTATTAGATAAGCCGACGGGAAGAACTGCGGACATCAAAGCGGATATGATTGGTTTTGAAGTGCCTAATGAATTTGTTGTAGGCTATGGGTTAGACTACCAAGAGAAATATAGAAACTTACCTTATATTGGTGTGTTAAAGCCGGAAGTATATGGTGGGGAATAAAAAACTTTACCACCAAAGTAGTTGTAGTATAGTGTAGTATAGGAAGATATAGACAAGATTACGTAGTGTACAACAATACCAAATGTTTGAATGAATTTACGAATAGGCAACCATGATGGTTTGTAGCTAGATAGCTGTTAAGTTTTTGAAAAACTTGCAGACAAATGTTTTTCTTTTCTAATCAAACGAATGAAAGAAGTTTATCGTATAAGAAACTACAAATTTTCTCTTTTATAAGGGCTTGGTGACAAACCGTGTTCTTCTAAATATCTCTACAGTATAAGCAACCAGTACAACGTGACGGTAAAACTCCAATAAAATGAAGTTTCCGTTTATCCTATTTTTAAGGTAAATTAGTTGTATTCCAACTTTTTTGTATGGTACGATGTAATATAGTTTTTCCCCGCTTGGGAGGAGGTAAGCAATGAGCCGGATATTTCGGAATGCAGTTTTCTGGATAGTGATTGTCCTTGTGATTATTTCGGTTATTTCACTGTTCAGTGGGCAAAATGAAGAAGCAAAAGAATATAATGTTAAGCAATTTATGGATGCTTTAAATAATGGCGAAATTAAAGAAATGACCATGCAACCAGCTAACGGTATTATTCGTTACGAAGGTGTATTAGAAGACGAAGAAAAGCCGTTTGTTGCGCAAGTTCCAGATAATACAGATATTATTTCTTCCATTACGGAACAAGCAAATGAACAAAGTGACCTTTTTGTAGAAGAAGAAGAGCAACCGAGTATGTGGGTAACGCTTTTAACTACAATGATTCCGTTTTTAATCATTGGACTTCTCTTTTTCTTTATACTTAGTCAAGCCCAAGGTGGGGGCGGCGGCGGTCGCGTCATGAACTTTGGGAAGAGTAAGGCAAAAATGTATAGTGAAGATAAAAAGAAAGTTCGCTTTAAAGATGTAGCGGGTGCTGATGAAGAGAAACAAGAACTAGTAGAGGTAGTGGACTTTCTAAAAGATCCAAGAAAATTCTCTGCTGTTGGTGCTAGAATTCCGAAAGGTGTACTTTTAGTGGGACCCCCAGGAACTGGTAAAACATTATTAGCACGTGCCGTAGCAGGAGAAGCTGGTACACCATTCTTCTCTATAAGTGGTTCAGACTTTGTGGAGATGTTTGTTGGTGTTGGTGCTTCGCGTGTACGTGATTTGTTTGAAAACGCGAAAAAGAATGCTCCTTGTATCATTTTTATAGACGAAATCGACGCAGTTGGTAGACAGCGTGGAGCGGGCCTTGGCGGTGGTCATGATGAGCGTGAACAAACATTAAACCAATTGCTTGTAGAGATGGATGGTTTTGGTGCTAACGAAGGGATTATCATTATGGCAGCAACGAACCGTGCTGACATTTTAGACCCTGCTTTATTACGACCAGGCCGTTTTGACCGACAAATTATGGTAGACCGTCCAGATGTGAAGGGACGTAAAGAGGTTTTAGAAGTACATGCTAGAAACAAGCCGCTAGCCGAGGATGTTGATTTAAAAACAATTGCTATGCGTACGCCTGGTTTTTCAGGTGCTGATTTGGAGAACTTACTAAATGAAGCAGCATTAGTAGCAGCAAGACGAGACAGTAATAAAATTGAAATGCTTGATGTGGATGAAGCAATAGACCGCGTTATTGCGGGACCTGCTAAGAAAAGCAGAGTGATCTCTGAAAAAGAGCGAGACATTGTAGCGTATCATGAAAGTGGGCATACCGTTATCGGAATGGTTTTAGATGATGCGGATATTGTTCATAAGGTTACCATTGTACCACGTGGCCAAGCGGGCGGTTATGCCGTCATGTTACCTAAGGAAGACCGTTACTTTATGACGAAACCAGAGCTTTTTGACAAAATAACAGGTCTTTTAGGTGGTCGTGTAGCGGAAGAAGTTATCTTCGGAGAAGTAAGTACTGGAGCTCATAACGATTTTCAGCGAGCAACAGCTATTGCTCGTAAGATGATTACCGAGTACGGTATGAGTGATCGGATTGGGCCTTTACAGTTTACTTCTGGCGGTGGTCAAGTATTTTTAGGTCGCGATCTTAGCAATGATCAACAGTATAGTGATGCAATAGCGCACGAAATTGATCAAGAAATGCAAAACTTTATTAATTACTGTTATGATCGTGCGAAAGCAATTCTTACCGAGCATAAAGATAAGCTTGAATTAATTGCTAAAACTTTACTTGAAGTGGAAACACTAGATGCAAAACAAATAAAATCATTATTTGAAAAAGGCGTCCTTCCTGAACCGGAAGAAGATGATATGAAAGTGAATATCAAATCAAAAGATGAAGCGCCAGAGACGTATGAACAGGCAAAGAAAAAAGCGCTAAATAAACAACAAGAGAAAAAAGAAGATATCACAACGGATAATAAGCCACCTACTCATCCTAATGATGATACAACATCAAAAGAGCAAAAACCTTCATCTGTGGATGAAATAACAACGGACAATAAACCATCATCAGAAGATGATGAAAAGTAAACCAGAACAACTCCCTGCTATAACTTTGGTTAAAGTGGGGAGTTGTTTTATGCTATAAGGGAGTATGAGATTTGAAGGATTCAAGCTGGCATGTGTGATACTATCTAAACAAACATGCTAATTAATTAATAAACGCTAGCATTTTAAATGGACACTGGAGCATTTTTAAATATATTTAAGTTATAGAACCTCTACATATTCATAGCAAAACAAATGTGGTATATTAAAAATCAGTTAGAAAAAGTTGGTTTGTCAATAAGTCTTTTTGGCGAAGCTATCATTTTTCTTATACTACAAACGATAAAATTTTATACTTTCCTATAGGGAACTAAGGAACTAGGGAGAGTTTGAACAAAGAAAGGTTTGGAACCATATGTTACTTGTACTAGATGTTGGGAATACAAATACTGTATTAGGGGTTTTTGAAGGAGAGAATTTAAAGCACCAATGGAGAATTAAAACGGATCGACATAAAACAGAGGATGAATACGGCATGTTAATGCAATCCCTGTTTGCTTACAAAGGCATTTCTAATTCCGATATATCCGGAGTCATTATCTCTTCTGTCGTACCTCCAATTATGTACGCGTTAGAAAAGATGTGCAAGGACTATTTTCAAATAGAACCGATGATTATTGGGAAGGAACCTGTACATAATTACTTAAAAATGCAGTATCCTAATCCGAAAGAAATTGGTGCTGATCGAATTGTTAATGCAGTAGGCGCTATAGAAGAATATGGAGCACCACTTATCATTATTGATTTTGGTACAGCAACTACTTATTGCTATATAAATGAGCAAAAAGAATATTATGGCGGTGTCATTACTCCTGGCTTAAATGTGGCAATGGAAGCCTTGTACAATAGAGCATCCAAATTACCCAAAATTGAAATACAAGCACCGGCTCATGTTATTGGAACATCTACTGTTGAAGCTATGCAATCTGGCGTTGTTTATGGATATGTAGGACAAGTAGATGGAATTGTTCGCCGTATGGAAAGAGAAATGAATACGAGTACAACAGTTATTGCAACTGGCGGTTTAGCAGCTTTGATAGCTAATGAATCAGAAGTCATTCATCAGGTTGATCCATATTTAACCTTAAAAGGTTTGCGAATAATTTATGATAGGAATAAAGATTCTAATAATAATTTCTAAATCGTCTACGATAGCTGTCTATAAAGTCTTAACTGGATGAGATTGTTTATACATTTTCGATGGTTAATTTACTAATGTATCCTGAATATAGATTGCTGTAAGACTACCACTTGAAATATAGGGAAATGGAAATAACAGCATGGCAACTGGGGTATAAATGACCCCCTACTGATTTATTATTTACACAAGAAGGGAGAAAAGGCTTGTGAAAGACTTTATTATAAAAGCAACGGCTTATAATGGAATGGTGCGTGCTTATGCAGCGCTTTCTACAAATACAGTGGAAGAGGCGCGTCAACGGCATGATACATGGGCAACTGCCTCGGCTGCTCTAGGAAGAACACTTACAATTACTGGTATGATGGGTGCTATGTTAAAAGGAGAGGACTCTATTACTACAAAGGTGATGGGAACGGGTCCTTTAGGAGCAATCATTGCTGATGCAGATGCAAAAGGACATGTTCGTGGCTATGTAATGAATCCGCATGTGGATTTTGAACTAAATGAAAAAGGGAAACTAGATGTTGCTAGAGCAGTTGGGAAAGAAGGGAGCATTAGTGTTATAAAAGATTTAGGCTTAAAAGATTATTTTACAGGAGAAGTTCCAATTATTTCCGGGGAAATAAGCGAGGATTTCACCTATTATTTTGCAAATTCCGAGCAAATTCCTTCAGCCGTTGGTGCTGGTGTTTTAGTTAATCCTGATCATAGCATTTTAGCAGCTGGAGGATTTATTGTACAGCTTATGCCTGGGGCTAGTGATGAAGTTATTCAACAGCTAGAAGAGCAAATTCAATCTTTTCCACCGATTTCTTCCCTTATCCGCGAAGGAAATACACCAGAGCAAATTTTGCAACGTTTATTTAGAGGTCAGGAAATTAAAATACATGAATCATTACCGATGGAATTTCACTGTAGATGTTCTAAAGAACGTGTTGAGCGAGCTATTCAAGGTCTTGGGGAAGCGGAAATCCAAAGTATGATAGAAGAAGATCATGGAGCTGAAGCAAGCTGTCATTTTTGCAATAAGACGTATCAGTTTGCAGAAGAAGATTTGCGTCTTTTAAAGCAAAGCTTGAGTGAAAATTAAGTTTTTCTAATAAAATAAGGAAGTATAAAATGAGGTGCTTGGGGATAAGGAAACACCGAATAGACCGGCTTCATAGCCCACCAACTGAGCAACTTCACGAAATCACCCTACGATAAGCACCTTCGCTTACTTTGTCTGCTTCGTGACTAAAATGAATGTGGGAGGAATAATCCTCTCCCATAGTCATTGGGTAGATTCATCTTAGCTTACATATGAAGTACTTCTAAATCCAACTTTTTAGAATTAGGAATCTATGCTAGATATGTCTAAGTGGGAGATCATAGTACGTATGAGAAGAACCACAGTTAATGGAAGATGTACGTAACTATCACATTTTGGCAGTATTAGAGAAAGACACAACTTTTCAGCTGTGCATGGACGAATTCTTGCTAAAAACGATGCAAAAGCCAAAAACCCTCACTAGTCATGGTCCACGTTATTCCAATGATAAAGAGCTATAACTTTCCCTTCAACATGAAAATACATTATGTACAAATAGCCTCCGTTTATATTCTATAGGTTGTACGCTATCGTTTTTAAGCAATTGTTTGGTGAAGCAAGTCCTATTTAATTGAATATTCAGTTTATAATAGGGGGAAAATACATGTCAAAGAAGTTAATGTTAGGTTTAATTGTCCTATTGTTAGTAACAAATATTGCCACTTTGTTCGTGTGGAACCAAGAAGAAGTTGATATCGAAACAGGTAATGGCAAGAAGTATAAAAATAATGAAGCTGCAGCTACCGTTAATGGAGAAGAAATAAGTATTGAGGAGTGGCGAAAGGCTTTGCGTGATACATATGGTGAAGAACATTTAAAAGCGATGATTGATCGGGAAGTTGTAAGCCAATTAGCAAACGAAAAAAACATTTCCATAAGTGATAAAGTGATTGAAAGAGAGATATCTCTGTTGCTTGCTATGCAAGGTGTTTTAACCGAAACAGAATATGAAGATTTGGAAGCGAAGTGGGAGAAGGATATTCGACATCGCTATCAGCTGGAGAGGTTATTAACCGAAAATGTTTCGGTATCGGATGAAACCTTGAAAGAGCATTATGAAACATATGGCGAGCAATATAATTTTATAGCTTCGATGCAACTGTCCCATATCATTGCAAAAGATATGGAAACTGCTGAAAAGATATACAATGAATTAGAACAGGGGGCGTCTTTTAATTTACTAGCCCAAGAGTATTCTGTCGATGAAGAAACGCGCGGGGTTGGAGGGTATTTAGGGTATTTATCTACAGAAAGTAAATACTTTCCAGATAGTTATGAGGCGATTGTCAATGATTTGAAGGAGTTCTCTTATAGTGAACCTTTTAAGGTAGGAGAAGAGGTTGCCCTCATCTACCTTCATCGAAAACTGCCCTCCATAACCTTTACGTATGAAGAAATGAAACCGTATATAACGAGTGAAATAGCTTTACAAGAGAAGAACCAGGCCTTAGAAGCTGATCCGCTGTGGGAAAGTCAGGATATTGAATGGATTTATTCTGAATAGAGATAGTCTAAGTCCAAATATCTATAAATTTAATTTGATTCGTTGACATTTTTTAAAGAACAGCGTAAATTAGTATTAAACTTATCGATTAACTAGGGATTAGGAGGCTGAAAAATGAAAGTTGCTCAAAGTGTAGCAGAATTAATTGGTGAGACTCCGATTGTGAAATTAAAAGGTATTGTAGATGAAGATAGTGCAGATATTTATGTGAAGTTGGAATTTATGAATCCAGGTAGCTCCGTAAAGGATCGAATTGCTTTAGCCATGGTGGAAGCTGCGGAACGAGAGGGCAAGTTAAAGCCAGGAGATACGATTATAGAACCAACGAGTGGTAACACGGGTATAGGTTTAGCGATGGTTGCGGCTGCAAAAGATTATAAAGCAATCTTAGTTATGCCTGATACGATGAGTTTAGAACGTCGTAATCTTTTACGAGCTTATGGAGCAGAGCTTGTGCTAACTCCAGGAGCAGAAGGAATGAAGGGCGCTATTCATAAAGCAGAAGAATTACAAAAAGCACATGGCTATTTTATGCCACAACAATTCAATAATCTTGCAAATCCAGATATTCATGAAAAAACAACGGGGAAAGAGATTATTGCCCAAATGAGTGATGGATTAGATGCTTTTATTGCTGGTATTGGCACGGGGGGAACTATTACTGGAGCAGGAAAAGTTTTAAAGGACCATTTCAATCATCTGCAAGTATTTGCTGTTGAACCAGCGTCTTCAGCAGTACTGTCTGGAGAAAAGCCTGGCCCCCATAAGATACAAGGAATAGGTGCTGGGTTTGTGCCAAGTATTTTAAATACGGAAATATATGATGATATTTACCAAATTGAAAATGATGAAGCATATGAAGTTGCCCGCGAAGTTGCCACGAATAACGGTATTCTTGGAGGCGTTTCTGCAGGTGCAGCTATAGCCGCAGCAAAAAAAGTAGCCAAAAAGCTAGGAAAAGGAAAAAAAGTATTGGCTATTTTTCCAGATAATGGGGAGAGGTATTTATCAACACCTCTTTATCAATTTGGAGATGAAAATTAAGTAGTAGCGATCTCTGCCTAAGAAAAAACCGGTACCAATGCTAGGTACTGGTTTTTTCGTTTGCAATGAAGGGTCAGAATAGAATGTAATACCATGGCGATAAGGCGAGGTTTTTTAAAAGATAAGAGAATATAAAATTTGATGCTATGGCGTAACCAACCGAATGACACCGTCCGGCTCCAGCGACCAGCAACTAGGCGACTTCACTCCATTGCCCTAAGCTAAGTCATCATTGGTTCGTCCTAAATAGGAAGGCCGACTAAAGACGGGCTTGCCGGAGGGCACCGGCATACCCCTATTGCAGGAGCATGATCCCTAAAACTTTCGTTGATTCGTTCCAGTCGCTACGTTTGCTAAACAGGTGCCCCGAGCCTTTGTTCTTGTAAATAACTAACATGTGTTTACATAAGAATATGTTCAAACATAACGAAAATACGAACATCTTGCTTACGTAATATAAACAGGTCGCTTGCCAAAACGTTGTATGATACGATAAGAGAAAAGGTAGAAAGAAGGACTGAAGAATGATGCGATTAATAACGAAAAAACAATCGTATGATTTAACGGATCGCACACTCATTATGGGTATATTAAACGTCACACCGGATTCCTTTTCAGATGGCGGAAATTATAATACGGTTAAAAGTGCTATTGAACAAGCCGTAAAGCTGGAGAAAGATGGTGCGCATATACTTGATATTGGCGGCGAATCTACACGACCTAATCATGAGCCGGTATCTCAGGAAGAAGAAATTGCACGTGTGGTTCCTATTATTTGTGAAGTAAAGAAGCATGTCAGCATACCAATTTCGATTGATACATATAAAGCGAAAACTGCCAAGGCGGCATTAGATGCAGGTGCTGATATGATTAACGATGTGTGGGGTGCTAAACGAGACCCAGACATTGCAAAAGTAGCTAAAATGTACAACGTGCCGATTATTTTAATGCATAATCGAACAAACATGAATTATCAAGATTTAATACCTGATATGCTCACAGATTTGAAAGAAAGCATAAATATTGCGCTAGATGCAGGCGTTCTACATGAACAAATTATTATCGATCCTGGTATTGGTTTTGCGAAGACGGCAGAACATAATTTACTTGTCATGAATCAATTAGAGTGTTTCTCCGAGCTAGGATATCCACTACTTTTAGGAACCTCTAGAAAACGATTCATAGGGCATATCTTAGATGAACCTCCACAAAATCGTGATATTGGTACAGGAGCAACAACTTGCATGGGAATTATGAAAGGTGCTCAAATCATTCGGGTACATGATGTAAAAACAAATGGACAGCTTGCTAAAATGATGGATGCAATGCTTCATGTAAAAAGAGGGTGAGGATTTGGACAAAATACTTTTACAACAACTGCAATTTTATGGTTTTCATGGATTGTTGCCAGAAGAAAATAAATTAGGGCAACGTTTTCAAGTGGACGCTACGCTCTATCTAGATTTAAGCAAGCCAGGAAACAGTGACGATATGAATGATTCCATTCACTACGGGCAAGCCTATGAATATATTAAGGAAATTGTGGAAGGGGAAGCGAAACAACTAATCGAAGCGGTGGCTGAAAGTATTGCAGAAAAGTTATTAACGTCGTTTGATATGCTTGAAGCATGTAACATAAAGCTTATTAAGCCTGACCCACCGATTCCAGGTCAATACCATTCCGTAGCGGTAGAGATATATAGGGAGAAGGTAAAATGAATCACGTATATATAGCATTAGGAACCAATATCGAACCAAGAGAAAGATTTTTAAAAGAAGGCTTACGCCTATTACAGGAACATGCACAAATTCATGTTACAAAAACATCATCTATCTATCAGACAGCACCTGTAGGCTATACGGAACAAAGTGATTTTTTAAATATGGTCATAGAAGTGGAGACCAGTTGCTTACCATTGGAACTATTAGCATACTGTCAACAAATAGAAAACGAATTAGGCAGGAAACGAATCATTCGCTTTGGTCCTCGTACAATAGACCTTGACATTTTATTATATAATCAAGAAAATATAGAAATGGAGCGTTTAACAATTCCACATCCTCGCATGCATGAACGTGCATTTGTGCTTGTGCCTTTAAACGAAATTGCACCACACGCTGTTTTGCCATTACCTAATGGAGATAAAGAAGTAAGCATGGTTGTAAAGGAACTGCCAGGAAATGACTTAAAGGATGTAGTAAAATGGACCAAAAAAGATTCGGTAGACGAATAAAAGCTTTTCGTAAATTAAAAGGGTATACCCAGGTGGAATTTGCCAAAAAGCTTTGTGTTCCACTGTCTGTTATTGGTAGTATAGAGCGAGGCGTTAAGCCGATTTCTGATGATCTTTTAGACATAGTGGTGCATACACTTGATATTCCTAAAGAAGAACTTATGCTTTATGATCAGGATAATACAGGTAGATAAAGCTAGGAAGGAAGAAATTGAGGGGTCAATGATCTCTCCGACAGGGTGATGCTATGTTTTCTGATCGAGTTGTACTTGCATCTATATCATTTTAGACGTTTGTTTAGGAAAGTGAGTTAAATAGATAATTTGTTGCCAATCAAGACATTTGCTTTGTGATTTTAACAGAAATAATGCAACACATGAAGTTTATATAAATATCGTTTATACTTTTACCTATAGAAAAGGACTGGAGTGAATTTAGGGTGTCTGAAGAAATAAATGAGCATATGCGAGTACGTAAAGAAAAAATGGAACAATTCAAAGAACAGGGAATAAACCCTTTCGGAGAGCGATTCCCCCGTTCTCATGTTGCAAGTGAATTAAAGGATTTATATGATCGCTATTCTAAGGAAGAATTGGAAAGTAAGGAAGAGCAAGTGACGATCGCAGGAAGAATGATGACGAAGCGAGGGAAAGGAAAAGCAGGCTTTGCTCATATTCAAGATATTAGTGGACAAATACAGCTTTATGTTCGTAAAGATTCTGTCGGAGAAGCTGCATATGAGGTTTTTAAAACGAGTGATATTGGTGACATTGTCGGTGTAACTGGGTTTATGTTTAAAACGAAGGTAGGAGAGTTGTCTGTTAAAGTGACGGATTTCCAACTACTTACTAAATCTTTACGGCCTTTACCAGAGAAATATCATGGTTTGAAAGATATTGAGCAGCGATACCGTCAACGTTATCTGGATTTAATTACGAACATGGATAGTAAAGAGACATTTGTATTGCGCAGTAAGATTATTCAAGCAATGCGCCGTTACTTAGATGGCCAAGGGTTTTTAGAGGTGGAAACGCCTATGTTACATGGCATACCAGGGGGCGCTACAGCAAGACCTTTTATTACCCATCATAATGCGTTAGATGTAGAACTCTATATGCGTATTGCTATAGAATTGCATTTAAAAAGATTAATTGTTGGTGGCTTGGAAAAGGTTTACGAAATTGGTCGTGTGTTTCGTAATGAAGGAATTTCCACAAGACATAATCCAGAATTTACGATGATAGAATTGTATGAGGCTTATGCTGATTATCATGACATTATGGATTTAACAGAGCGACTTGTTGCGCATATCTCTAAGGAAGTTTTAGGTACGACAACAGTAACTTATGGAGAACATGAAGTGAACTTGGCTCCAAAATGGACGAGAAAACATATGGTCGATGCGATTAAAGAAAAAACGGGCATTGATTTCTGGCCACAGATGAGCGATGATGAAGCCCGAGCTTTAGCGAAGAAGTATGGCGTAGAAATTACTGAAACCATGACGTATGGTCACATTGTAAATGAGTTTTTTGAACAAACAGTGGAAGAAGATTTAATTCAGCCAACGTTTATCTACGGTCATCCTGTAGAAGTTTCACCTTTAGCTAAGAAAAACAAACAAGATGAACGATTTACGGATCGATTTGAATTGTTTATTGTTGGACGAGAACATGCGAATGCATTTAGTGAGTTAAATGACCCAATTGATCAGCGTGAACGATTTGAAGCGCAAGTGAAAGAAAGGGCAGCTGGAAATGATGAAGCTCATTATATGGATACAGATTTCTTAGAAGCACTAGAATATGGGCTTCCGCCAACTGGTGGACTAGGTATAGGTGTGGATCGTCTCGTCATGCTGTTAACAAATTCAGCTTCAATCCGGGATGTATTATTATTTCCACAGATGAAAAATAAAGAATAGAAGTATGTGCTGTAAAAAACACAAGGAGATCAGAATTATTATCACTCTCCTTGTGTTTTTTGTTTGCGGGATTCTGTAAACGTGCATGCATCTTATTAAGTTATCTGCTATTTAAGGTAGATCTGTTATCAAACGCCGGATTGCTTAGTAGTTGAAGGATATGATTTAAACGTTACTTATAAAAAAGAGATATAGTGCCGTTTCTGATACATATGACTGGCTGGCTCGCCTTTTTCTGAGAATCTGAAGTGGGAGTCTTGCCGCTACCCGCTAAACCTACTCTCTTAGTTGAAAAAAGTATATAATTACAGAATTCTAATTCACCTTGTTCGTATTAAAGTTCTTTAAGGGTATTGCTTTTTAGAAACAGCGGCTCTGTGCTTTATGTGAAGGAGTTTATACCTCTCAATTCTGCTTAGAATAAAATAAAAGAATAGTGTAAACAATAGAAATAAACTTTCCGAAATACTTTTTTAAAAAAAAGCTTGATTTTCGTTTTTAAACATGGTAAATTAATTAACGTTGCTTAAACAAATCAACAAACTAGATATAAAGAACAGCAACAAAAGATAAAAAAACATATTGACTTTGTTTTAAATAAGTGTTATATTAATAAAGTCGCCAATTTGAAACGCCGACAATTAAACAAAAAAGTTGTTGACAAGTGCGAATCAATATGGTATAATAAAGTGGTTGACTCACAAAATCAACCAAGTCATATTTGCTCTTTGAAAACTGAACAAAACAACCAGTATGTCAAGGAAAAAACAAACCCTGTTTTTTCTTAAGAAATAAACTGAGAGAAATCTCAGCAGCTAAGAATGATGAAGAACGGTGTTCATCATCACAAACTTTTATGGAGAGTTTGATCTTGGCTCAGGACGAACGCTGGCGGCGTGCCTAATACATGCAAGTCGAGCGCGGGAAGCAAGCAGATCTCCTTCGGGGGTGACGCTTGTGGAACGAGCGGCGGACGGGTGAGTAACACGTGGGCAACCTACCTGTAAGACTGGGATAACTCCGGGAAACCGGGGCTAATACCGGATGAAACAAAGCGTCGCATGACGCAATGTT
>NZ_FQXD01000012.1 GCF_900129865.1 Virgibacillus chiguensis | reverse complement strand
GCATCTTAACAGTACCGTTCTGTATTGCTTCGATGTCAATGGCATCAACAATTCCTTCTCCTAATTGTTTATCAATTTCATTCTCATAATCGCCTGGTGCTCCTATATCGTATCTCCAGCTAGGTAAAGCATCCTTAGCGTCCACACCAATTGCATCTGCTTCTCCAAGTAGATCTATTACTTGGGATTCTGTCATTCCAATGTCTAAGTTTTTCTCAATGAATTCTTTGGTTATTTCATCAGATTCAAAGCTTGTAGCACTTTCTTGTTTATCCCAACCAACTAAAAAACCAAATGCAGCGATTAATAAAACTAACGTCCACTTTTTCATTTCTTTACCTCCTATAAATGTTTTAATGCCTTATTATATTAATTAAACAAGGAAGTAAGTTCTCCTGCAAAAAATAGTAATATTTTACAATTTAATTCAGTTTCAAATATTATTTTACTTTATTTAGCAAAAAGGTAAATATAATGCATAAAATCACCTAAAACATTATTTTCAATCCCACTACAAACGATAAAAGAAAGATTAATGGTGCAATAAACCTTATTAAACCTTTCGGAGCTTTTAGAATCTCCAGCATCAAACCTGCTGCTAATGATATTATAAGCGGGATCCCTAACAATTTTGCTAGATTAAAAGCTATATCATTCATTGTTAATTCCAACGGACTAAAATCTATATTCATGCTTATCAACCCCTCCCGATTATGTATATCGGTTGGTTGTACAATATTAAAAAGCACCCAAGCTATACACTTGAGTGATTATTACTATTTAATTTACCTTTTTTATTGTATTAACTGGACGACTTTCGCCTGCCCGTCCTGCCATCCATTTTATCATGCTGAATTTTTATCCAGCAAATCATGTAAGAAGTGGCACTTTTGGCATATTTGGCACAGCATATCCTCTTTCATTTCACGTATTTTATTACGATTAACCCCAAGATGATCAGCAATAGAACGATAACTCATACCCTCCATCATGCAATCTAGTATAATTTGATGTTGTACATCTTCCAAGTAGTCAACAATTTTCTCGATAGCTTCAACAATATCGTCAAACTCTCTATACCTTTTGTAAAGACGTTCTTCTCGAGCATCCATTGCGTCAATTTCAGCCGGGCTTTTTATTGATGTATTGGGCTTAGGTAGTGTTGCTTCAATGCCATATTGCGAAACCATACCAAACGAAGGCATTGAGATTGAACCGCCAAATAGAATATTAAAGATCCTGTCTAATTCTCTTTTTCTCCAGTGATACTGATAAATGAGATCTTCCACTTGTTTTTTATTCATATTCGAGCCCCCACTCGTCTTAATTAAAATAAAAAAAGACACCAAACAACGCTTACTGCGTCATTCAGTGTCCTCCAGATGGCTGGTAGAACTATTTTCCATCAACTTGTAAATCTCCTTAATTTCATCAAACTCTACAAATGACCTCAATTCAGAGTCATATTTTAATAACAATTCTCTAGTTTCCTTTCCATATGTGGTAAAGCCCATGCAGTATAAGAGATACTTTTCATCACTGCTTATCATAGACAAAAAGATTTTTAAATACATTAACTTAGTTTTAATAGAAAATTCACTTATATGCACCATATTTAATACAGTGTATACAGTTTTAAAGTAATGATCAAATGCGTATCCGAACTTCTTTATAAGACCATCTATTGAGTCATTTAGAGCTTTTTGCATAGCATCTCTACTACCATAGGAATCATATAAACCTTTTTGCAGAAATTTTTTCATAACATTGATGGCACTGCGCCCTTGATAGTATTCGCCATTTTTACGAATACTTATATCTTTAATTGTCTTATGATAATTATCAACTAAGTTGAAAAATGTATTATCAAACTGTTGTTCTTTCATATTCAAATTACTTGTTCTATGCTCTTCTCTTGTTTTTTCTAGCTCTTCTCTAGTTAGAGAAAGTTCTTTTCTTTGTAAAGAGAGCTCCTTACTTTGTATTAAAATTGTATGAATTATAAAAAATATACTAGCAATGGAAAGAAGCCCTATCGTAGAACCTCCTAAAAAATCACCCAACGGCCCTAGTTGCCCTAATTCTTTCACTTTAATATCTGTTTTAGATATGTAAATAATTATAAACGGAATGGCTAATGCAAAAAAAATTGCTCCAATTCCAGCTGCAAACCAACCCTGCGGAACTTTTTCATTTTTATTTTTCTTCGTCAAAACTCTTCCCCCTCATCATACTTCACTCTTTTTATTTTACCTTGATGCGTTACTATTTTGGTCTCACCATGGCTGGGCAATTCCGTGAACTTCGCTTTCCCATCACACACCACTATTGCAAAGCTACCATTATGTTCCATTATATCAATTTCTAGTTTCATTGTACTAGGGTCAATATTTATATCTTTTAATCTCACCAGGATTCCTCCTATGTTATAATAAATGTGTGCTAGGCAGGAGGAATCCTGTCTTTTTTATGCAATCCGCCTGTTTTATACTAAATAACCGTTTCTTTTTTAGCTAAATTATCATATAGCCTTTCGCTAATATCCTTCATTTCTTTTAAATCCCTCTCCATGCGAGGTGGTAAAGAAGTACTTAACGCTTCATCTATATCTCTTGCAAATCCCCATTTAAAATGGCTATTAAATCCATGCTTTCTTAAAACTTTCGCTATATCTGCTAAGTTTGCATTTTCCCTTTTTAACGACTTATTTTCCTGTTCTAGTCTAGCTACTTCATCAATTAATTTTGAACTAACTTTTTGCCCTAGTTGACGAGAATTCACTTTATCAACAACATATTCCTCAAAATATTCACGTTTTGAAGTGAAGAAGGGATGTTGTATATTATCTAAACGATTCATGATGATGTAATAAAGCATTTCGTATGGCATTTCTATATTAAAAATTTTTCCTTTTCTGCGAGTGTTAAGAGTTCTTTTTTCAGGGTTGTAATATATAAGCCCTATGTCCTCCGGTAGCTCATCTGGCTTAATCAATCCAGACGGAACTACAAAATCTAAACGATGGCAGTAATGCTTGTATGCCGTCCACTTTTCATCTTGTAAAAAGTCATTTCTAGATACCTTGATTTCATATCCTGTAATTAATGGATTGACCCAACTCTTTTTAATTGCCAAACCGTCCATAATATACAGATCGTTACTAATATGAGTTGGTCCATTTTTTACTTCTGTGAGAAAGAAATCACTTTTATGTTTCTCAGCCAATGCATGTTTTATTTCATGAGCCTTTACTTTCACCAAATAACTTCAGCCCTTTCTGAAATAGTAATGTCTATTAACGCAACTAACCTTGCTGCTCTTTAACTTTTGCCATTCTATGTTTCTCATTCATATAAACTTGCTCCAGAGTGAATAACCTACAATCCTCTACTTTTCTTCCATCTCGTGTATAAAAGACACCCATACGATACAGATCGTTAATAATAACAGTCCTACGATCGTTAGCAGCACGTTGGCATTGTTTTTCTGATATATCCACTAGTATCTCCTCCTAATCTAAAAAAGGCTCATTTGATTTTCTTCACCGAATTCATCTATATAAGCACAATGCATCCTTTTTGATAAATCTCCATGAAAACGTTTAGGGATATGTTGCTTTAAGCCGTCAACTCCAAACATTTGCACATAATCATAATGGTATAAATCATTAATGTCAGAACAATACCCCATTTTGGGAATAAATTTATCACCATCATAATAGCCTCTATAGCTGAAACTGGGGGCTTGTTTGCCATCTTCATTAAAAGCAAATACGTAAATTTTACCCATGTCTCCACCACCTATTCACCAATGATCTTTACATCTACTAGAGGCAACCCTAATTCCTCTCTATTTGCATTGATTCTCTCTTTACCTTTATGACAATATTCACTTTCTATTTCAAAGCCAATCCAGTTGCGATTAGCATTATCTGCTGCAATTGCAGTTGTGCAAGCACCCATACAATTGTCTAGCACGGTTTCACCTTCGTTTGTATAAGTTTTAATCAAGTATTCAAATAAACTTTCTGGCTTTTGAGTAGGGTGAAACGTCCTTTTATCACGCGGAAAAGAAACAACTGATTTAGGGTAATTCTTATATCTAACTACATGAAATTTATTTAACGTATCGTTTCTATCGCCTAAAGCTTGCATACTTGTTTTTCTTTTAACTTGCTTAGGTTTGATCTTTATAAGTCCTTGTGGGTTATACGTAGGTAATTTCCTGTAAAACACACAAATGTTTTCATGGTTTTTTAATGGCATTCTATTAGCATTTGGAAACCCAGTAACATGATTTTCTTTCTTCCAGATCCACTCATATCTAAACCATTTAAAATTTGAGTTAATCAACTTTGTTGTAAACGGTTGGCTTGCAGTAAGAACAATTGCTCCATTATCTTTTATAATCCGCCTATATTGTTCCCAAAGTTGATCAAAGGGGATTACTTCATCCCATCTACATTGCGTGGTTCCATAAGGCAGATCACATAAAATCATGTCTATAGATTTGTCATCTATATGTTTCATCCCTTCAATGCAGTCCTCGTTGTAAAGTGTATTCTTTTGTAGTGCCATTTTCTTTCCCCTCTCGATATGATAATATTTTTAAGGGGAACACTTGTTCTTTATTGGTGTATAAGAGGCTTTTTTTAGGCCTCTTTTCTTGTTGTTATAATTTGACGTGCCATTTCTCCATTATCTTCTTCAATAAGCGTCTCTACTCCGCTTTGATCTACCATTTCAAGATAGTTCTGTTCATCTGCATAAAATTCTAAAACCTGTTCTAAATCTTTAATCCTTTTGCCCTGTTTTTCAATACCTTGCTGAAACTCATTTTTTATCGTTCGCTCACTAAACAGCTCATTGTTTAGGTAGTGGCAACGTTTTTCCAACTCTTGCACACGCTCAGCTTGTTGAATAAGCCAATCCCATCGCTCTTTTAGTTTTGTCCCATAAAGTAAGCTTATATCAGTATTCTTTATCTCTTCCAACCGTGATCTAAACTCCATTATCAGCAACCTCCAAGCACTATATTTATCAGGCTCCTGAAAAGGAGCCCCTATATTAAGCAATAATAGTCACACGACCAGCTTCAACTTCTTCTTTAAGCGAGCGCCTAAGGTAATCTTTAATATTGTCTACAGCTTCGTTTTTCCAAGCTCCTCCATCTGCCTCATAGAGAGCACAACTTGGTCCCGATTGCATACGAAATATAAAATCACTCTCAGGTTGCACTACTTCCACAAACGTTCTGTATGGTATTAACGAAACTGGATTCGGCACTTCCACATTTCCAACGCTGGCTACCCCTACTTTTGCAACAACCGCCTGTGAAACTCCGTCATCACTAACGGTCTTAACTTGATCCTCTGTTATATTACCGACCACTTTAAGCATCACATCACGATCTTCGTTTTGTATAAAGCAAGATTGTAAGCTAATGTTGAATTTCTCTGTGCTATACCAATCGTTGAAAATAAAGGTCGGGAGAAGTGCTTCTGCTTTCAAAAAATAGTCTCTTTCCTGATCAGAGTTTAATGCTGACTTAACTGTTACGGATGTAGGACTGACCACATGTAAAATAACGGGCTCATCACCATCAAATTCGGATTTTATATAGCTTACTAAACCCGATAAAGTATGAACCGTAAATGGTGTTGCAGTCGGTTCCTCAATCAAATGCAATTTCTTATCTGAATATGTCTGGCCATTCTCACCATGAATTTCTGCTTTTCCTAATCCAACAATGTATTGCAATGCTTCTTTAATCATTTTTCATTCCTCCAAATTTAGTTTTTTATTTTGTTTGTTGATCTCTAAAGCTAACTACTTTTTCTCCAGTGTCTTGGGCTACATCGCCATCAGCATCGAAAAACATTTGCCCTTTTGCACCCGATCGCAACTCTTTTCCGATGATATTTCCGTTGTCATCAGCACCCATCATTAGTTTGGTTTCAACCTCTTTCATTGGCTGCAATCTTACTTTTGTAGAAACAGTTGTATTAAGAACGTCACGTTTTTCATCGCCATGAATCTTAATTGATACTGTGATTGTTCTGTTTTTCTTTGGATCCGTATTAGGATCTGCTATATTCTCCAATACCTTTTCTAATTCTGCGTTTACCTTTGCTGCTAAAGCTCCTTCTGCAAACTCGTTTAAATCAATCATGTACTCCATTTCTTTAACCTCCGAATACTAGATTTTTATTACTATCAAGCAATCTCATCCGCTATCAACCTATCCACAACACTCAAATAATCCAACGGCACACCATTTTCATTTTTGACGAGCTGAGCGTACACTTCCAAATCACGAATTGAGATGGACTTTCTGCCGCCTTGCTTGGCTTCTTTCATGTATTTCTGAAGCATATTACTCGGAACAAGGAAAACCTCTCCTAATGCCCTCATATCCACGATAAGGAATGATATGGCTCCAAGTTTTTCAGCGTCTGCCAGATATTTAACTTGGTGATCCGATATGATGGACAACGGCAACCGTTTCTCTTTGGTAGACTTGGCTTCAAAGACGATCGATTTCCCTTGATAAATACCGTCATAATCGACCGTGCTCTTTTCTTCGTAGAAGCCTTTAAGCACTCTAGTCCCCTTTGACTGCAGCACCTTTACTGGCGTAGGACGTTTATTGATGATGGCTCGTCCTTGGTTAAGATAAATCTGATTCGTGTAATTTAGTGTGTTTTCAAACGCCATGCCACGTTTTCCTGTGTAAACCACGTTCATTCTCCTTCCGTTGCTTGCCATTACTCCGCTATGTGAATCGCTATAGGTGTTTGGCTCTTCCTGTGTACCAGCAATAGTTTTCTCGCTTCGAACCAAGAACAATTATGAGTAGCCTGTACTGCCATAACCCATTCTCTCCAACGCATCTGTTGTTTCTTGAATTCCTTCGACTTTACGCTTTTAGAGGATTCTAACGGAGAAATGACATCTTCGGGGATAACTACTGCTTTATTTTCTTTTTGATCAAATAAGCTTAATTGCTCCATTCGTCCACCTACCCACTAGAATATTGTTTAAGCAATTGCTCAAGCTCCTTTTGCTCCTTTGCATCACCGATATTACTCGACTGGCTATCTTTCTGAGCTTTCTGCTGTTGCTTTTGTTGTCTAAACCATTCAGGCACTGGAGCTCCTGGTGCTTGCGTTTGTGGCTTATAATATCTTTGATGCTTAGCCATCTTTTGGCTTTGGAATTCTATATCCTCTGCCTTTGCTTGCTTAACCGTTTTTATGTTTTTATTCATCCAAGATCTAAGAATTCGTTCTGCATATCCCCAGTTTCTTTTGTTTTGCTTTAATGCTCTTTTCATTGCTTCGATTACTAAATCTTTTCCGACATCATCAACCCAATAACAAATCGATTCTTGCACATAAGAACCAGCTCCCCCAAAGTTCTCTTGATAAAAATTGGCCACTTCCTCCACAGCAGTAGTAGAAGTAGTAGTATATAATTCTTTAATTCTTAAATTCTTAAATTCTTGATCTTGTTCCGACTTCGTTCCGTCTTCGTTCCGAGTTCGTTCCGCATTAGTTCCAAGTTCTTCATTTTCGGCGTTCTCACTTTTTTGTTTTGTGTCCTCTAACTCCTGATATTTCGCATAATTGAGGATAGTAAAGAGCGTTCCGTGTTCCGTTTCTTTAACGTTCAGTCTTTCGGCTTCAATGAGTTTCTGAACGCAACGCTTAATTGTACTAATTGAGTATTTCTTATACCCACGTCCTTCTTTGTAAGAGAGATCATCAACTAGTTTTCTATAAGAACGGATATACTGACCTTCATTTAAAACTGTGCCTTTATGTTTATAACCATCTCGATAGCTTGCTTTTCCTATTAGGTAAATAAATAACCGAAATGTGGTGACGTCGTGCCATATATCAGAGTCAAATACTTCCCTGTATAGTTTTATCCATCCTTCTGAACTCATATTGTCACCTCCGTTACCTTTCAATCTCACAAACTGCAAACCTACCTTTTACTTTTAAAACTCTATAACCTGGATAACGCCACATATACTTAATGACCAACCGTTTTAAATCCGCTTCATTTTGTGCAGTCTCCCAGATCCATTCCGGGAGACGCACGTTGGATATGTTATGCATCTGCATTTTCAAATTTTATTTCCTGTTGTCCTTCACTAGCCTCATTTACTTCAGAAAACTCAGCGTCAATAACTAGACCGCTATCTTCTTGCTCAAAATCTTGCGTAACAGCATTGCCATCTGTTGTAACAGCCGTTTGCATATCGATGGAGAGAATGCCCCACTTGTTAAGCATGTTTCGAATAACCGTCTTTTTGGCCATAGCGTCATAATTATCCTTCCATGCAAAGCCTGTTTTGCTGAAACGCTTCTTATGCCTTTCAATTTCGTCTTTAGACCAATAAACCGTCTTTCTGAAGCCGTTAATAAGCTCAAAATAGCCAACATAGCCAATTACCTTATCTGATTCTTTCCCTTCAAATTCGAGCTCTATTTCTTCTGTGAGCCTATTGAATGACTTAACTTCCCCCTCGTATACTTCAATAACGTTAATATTTTTGTATTGTCCTGTCCTTAAAGCTAGTTGGATATAGCCTTTATAACCCATTTGAAAAGTCGCTTTATTACCGTATGGAACTACCCATGCATAGCCTAGATTCTTATCAATAGGCAAATCTAATGCAGCTGCAACCATAGCGCTTGAAACAACACTCATTTGATCGCATTTTTGTAAGTTTGTATCTCCATTTACTAGATTGATAACACTTGCCATAAATTGTGGTGCTTTCTTCCCCAATGTTTCTTCAAAGCGATTTTTAACGCTACTTGCACTCATAAGCTGTTTAACCGTATAGCCTTGAGGTGTATTTTGGTTTCCGTTCCCTTTATTAGCAATTTGATTTTTCAAGCTTGAATTTGTAGCCATATTATCCAATCTCCTTTATATTTAATTTCCTGTAAGTGGTAGGCTTAACGTAGCTTTGATATAAATTGGGCTTTTCCTTTTTAAGTCGCTTAGAATCAATACGATTTTGCACAACAGGCTTCCAGTCAACTCTGTAATTTTTCACAAATCCTGTTTCCGCATCCTCTAGCTCTTTCTTCAATTGATTTTCAATTTCTTTTTTCAGCGTTTCTAATTGTTTGATGTTTGTTTTTACTTCCAAGAGATTGTCCACTTTTTCTTTAAAGTTGAAAGGCAGATCAATAGTTTTTCCTTCTTCTACCTTTGCGTATTTCTCATTTAGAAACTTTTCAGCAGCACTAGACCCATCTAATGCAGGTGGAATATTACCAAGTACGTGATGATTCCAGAAATGCACCTCAGCATCAAAAATCATTTGAATTAGTTCATCGTCACGCTCAATTTCCTTCCAGATGAATTTTTGACCGCCAATAAGCACAGCAATATATGCATGTTTATACCCTGTAACACCTAAATAATGCTGTACTTGCACCAAGTAAGATTCAGGTATTTCTTCACTTTCCCACTCTTTAGCGAGAAAAGCGCTTGCTGTTTTACATTCCAATACAGCCTCTTCACCAACTACTTTCCGATCAATGTTGGCCATAATAAACGGATATTCAGGATGTTGTAGCATGAAATTATTTCGGCGCACCTTTTTTCCGGAACGTACTTCAAATTCTTTTGCAACCATATCTTCTAGTAGATTTCCAAAATAAGCAGCTTCCCCCGCACCATTTTCAACCGTAGATTGCCCCGTTTTTTCTAGCCATAATTCAAATGGTGTTTTGTATTTATTTAGTCCAAGGATGATGGAAGCATCACTGCCCCCGATCCCTTTTGTTCTTTCTTGAAGCCATTCCTGATGGCTCATTTCTACTGTGCTTTTAGCCATTCCTTACGTCCTCCCCATCAAAATATTTAACCAGCTCTTGTAAATCCTCAATAGTTCCCAATTTAGCAATTGTGTTACACGTAGATTTAAAGATGACCCAGCGATCTTTGGGATCTGGATTCTCTTTTCTAATTTCTTTGTATCCCTCAACAAAACGGTTCATTTCGCCCTCCCTTGCCCTCATTACACAAAGTGCTGTATAATAGGGGCATAACGTTGTTTTTTTATTTAGAACTCATTGCCGTGAGTTCTTTTTTATTGTGCAAAATCATACCTGCCACCCAGTAACTCTAGTGCCTCTTTTGTCTGATCCTCTAGCTCTCCCACAAGAAAGAATGCCTCTTCAATCACTAAAATTTCATCACCGCTAAAGACTTCGTTTCCGAATGCATCAATACCGTATCGATTGGTATATACATTCATTTTTGGATAACCCATTTGTCTAATTTGAGTAATCTCAGGATGTTCCATCTTTTAACCCTCCTAACTAGTAATCACAATTGATACATAAAGAAACACCATCATGACTATAAAAGCGACCCATATCTTAATTACATGTGCTTTATCGCTCATTTGTATTGCCTCTGTATCGCTTCGACGTTAATTTTTCGGCTAGCCAAATCTTGTACAGTTGCATAAAACTTATCTTGGTTGTATTTATGGCTGCTCATTTCATTGAGCACTCCAACTGACTTTAATAAATCCCTGGCTAGCATTTCTGCATCATCGTATTTTGCGTTACACATTGCATTTACAGTTCTTTCGGCAAGATCAATCGCACACATGTATTCTTTGCTTGCATGGCTAATGTCCTTTGGCAGAAAGTGTTCTTCTAAGTTCATGTGATCCCTCCTATAACTTTTCAAATACAAGAAACAAACATAGTAAAATTCCGAATAGAGCAATATAATTATCGTTTGCTTTCATATGAGACCTCCGAATCTTAATACAGTGCCGGTTATTAATTGAGATAATTGCTGTACTGCACTTACTGCATCCGTGTTATAAATAAACGCTATTAATAAATCATGAGCCTGCGTTTGTTTACACCAATTAATTAAATCTGCGGCTTTTAACTCAAGTTTGTTGCTTTCTAGCCTAGACACATTACTGCGAGACATGTGCAGTCTTTCAGCCATATCTTCTTGACTAAAACCAGCACCTTTCCGCATTTTTTTTAAAACAGCTCCAAATTGCAATTGTTTCCCCCCCCTTTTTGTGCAGATAATGTACATGTGCGTGGGTTGCACAGTAATATCAATTTGTGTGTTTTATAATGAAATTACCGACCCCCACTCGGTATATTATTAGATTACTTGTTTAGCACGTTGATTCATCCAGTTAATTAGCGCTTGATATGGTATTCTGACTTTACAACCATCTTTAATATGAGGGAATCCTGTATGTTCAGCCTGTCGAATCATTTCGTAAGTCTTGGTAACACCGAATCCTAATATTTTGGCAGCTTCCCTAACCGATAGAGTTTTAGGAGTATCCTCGTGAGTGTAGGAATCAAGAAGCTCTTTGATATTAGCAAAGTGCTTCTCGTTCTCTTCACGGACAATTTGACGTATCGTTTCCTCCATAGACATTTAAATCACCTCGTTAAAAGTTTGTTGATTGTTATATTCATCTATTTCAATTTTCAAGCTTGTAGATGGTTGCCACATCCCAATAAATCGAAGTCCTTCTTCATATTTTTTCTTGGGTAAATCACCATATCTAGGAATTTGAAAATAGTCTTTGAAGTCTCTCCAAAAAGCCGAGAATACCTTAAAAGCCATCTGTTTATATGCAGGTGAAGATTTTCCGCCTAAGGATTCCATGACGATTCGTTTACCTTTTTTGTTTAGAGCATGTTCTTGAGCTCCATCGATGCGCATTGTTTCTTCTAGGCTAGTTAATCTTTCATTGTGTTGTTCTAAGGTTTCTGAAGCTTCAAGCGTTAATTTCAATGAAGCCATTAACCGTTCTTTATCTGATAAAACTCTTGGTTGTTGCAACTTTTCTTTCATAGCTTTGAACTCGCTTAAAAACTTAACTTTCATTTTCATAGCTTCGGGTGTTGTATAAGACATTGCTATAATCGCAAAAGCATCTTCAGTTAAATCAAACTTTGTGTACCACTGTTTATTTTGCAAGTGCTGATATTGGGTCTCGCCAAAGTTGGCGGTACTCCATTTATGCTCACCAGCTTCATGCAACTTAGTAATTTGCACTTTGACATCTCTAACAACTTTGTCGTGAGGTTTAGCAAAAACTTCTGCTACCGTTAAAGTGTCAGTCAATACTTTGTCGTTTTGAATAAAAACTAATTGTTTCATTTGATTGCCTCCTATATGGCTTGTTTTTGTGCATTTTTTACACTATTTTTAGTAAAAAAAATAGTCCAATCAAACTCCATAAGTTGCCCTAAATTCTTGGCTACTTTAACACTAGGAGTAAAACCGTTTTCGATTTTCGTGTAATAAGAACGGTCAATATTTACTTTATTCGCAACATCTTGGTGAGAGTATCCAAGTAATTTTCTTCGTTCTTCTAACAATTTATTTTTCATTTGACCACCACCTTTGTGCAATTTATACACTAATTATAATGTGCATTTTTTTCACTGTCAATAGTTTTAGGTTAATATTTTGCACAAATGTTTAAATGTGCATTTTTTTCACTTATAATGATTGTAATTGATTAGATAGGAGAAATTATTATGAAATATGGTGATAGGTTAAAAAAATTAAGAGAAGTAAACAACTTATCTCAGCAACAACTAGCTGATAAATTTAATATAAACAGATCTACTTATGCAAGGTACGAATTGAATCAAACTCAACCAGATTTTGAAATCTTAAAGAAATTAGCTGACTTCTATGAAGTTACTGTGGATTATATATTAGGGCATGAAACGCAAAAGAACGATATAACATATTTTAAAAATAAAATTGCTGAAGAATTTCCAGACATAGACCTCATGTTTAAAGACATGGAATCTTTAACCGCTGAAGATATGAAGGAAGTTTATGAGTATATAAAATTTAAAAAGAGTCAGAAAAATAACTCTAATGGGTAAGGAGGAATAAGTTGAAAAAGGCATTATTTATTCTGTTTTTTTCTGTTTTATTAGTAAGTTGCGGAGCTCAAGATACAGAAGAAACGGGTGTAAGTGGTGATGTAGAAGCAGAAGAAAAACATGATGAAATACTCGAATCAGGAATACTAGCATATATGGAGCAAATGACAGGAAAGTATTTATCTGTAGGTTTATACAGTGATAGTAAGGAGAAACAGCAAAAACACATAAACGAAGCAATAACTGACGTTCGTCTAGCAAAGTCTGAGATAGAAGATCAATACAAAAGAAATATACCTGTAATTCAAGATTTATTAAGTTTAGGAGACATTATTGAAGAATCTTTGAATAAATTATTAGTCGGAGATAGCAGCACAGAGTATGAAGACTCTAAAAGAATTGGAGAAATCATAGGAGACATATCGAGAGAATATCTTGATGGTGAATTACCATCATCAGTAAAAATACACACTGGTATAGAAAATTCATCTGAAGAATAATAGGTAAATCGATATAAGGTGTACTCAAAGTACGCCTACTACTTTACCCTAAAAACGAACATACATTCTATTAACTGGGGGGTTATGGGTTGTACACGCACCTTGAAGATTACATATATGAACTATATACATCAATTGGAATTGAAATTCCTGTTAACTTAGACAAACAAATAATAGCTAAGAAATTAGGTGTAGAAATAATTTACGAAGAAGATAAGCTATTTAGATTTGACAACGAAATAAGTTTAATCAGAAGCGATGTGAGGCAAGAGTGGATGGATTTTGGTCATGAAATTGGTCACTATCTAAGACATTGTGGATGTCAGTTGAATATGCATCGTTTGTTTATAGATCTACAGGAATGGCAAGCGAACAACTTTGCTTATCATTTTTGCGTACCGACATTTATGCTGGATAAGTTATACAACTATACAATATATGACATTATGCAGCTATTTAACGTTGATTACGACTTTGCTTATAAGAGATTAGAGATGTATACAAATAAATTTTACTCTGGAGGTTCTATGAAATGGACATATCAATTGAATTAGAAAGGATTATTGCAATTTATTTTAATGGACACAATTACATAGTTGATGGAGTGGAATTATCTAGAGAGGAATCCAGATTAATAGCTTACTCTCTTATTCACACACTTCAGTTGATGGAAATGATAGTAAAAGGAAAATAAATAATAAGGAGAAATATAAATGAAGGGACATATCGAAAAACGCGGCAATAAATATTCTTTTGTCATTGATATTGGAAGAGATCCTGTTACTAAAAAACGTAAACAAAAAAGAGTATCTGGTTTCACTAGTGAAAAGAAAGCTCGTGCAGCAATGAATGAAATGATAGTGGAATTAAATCGTGGCGGATATGTTGAACCTACTACAGAAACATTAGGAGATTATTTAGACAATTGGTTGGAGCATAAAAGGAAAAGAGTTGTACACAGCACATATTTACACTATAAAGGAAATATCAATAATCACATTAAGCCTGCAATTGGAGAAATCCGAGTTCATGAATTAAATGCCAGACAAGTACAACGGTTCTATGACTCTTTATTAGATAACAAATTATCAGAACGATCTGTGCATCATATCCATCGTATTTTATCAAATGCCTTAGATTATGGTGCAAAACTAGGCGATATAAATAAAAATGTAGCTAAAGCTGCAGAACCAGCAAGAGTTCGAAAAAAAGAAATGGAATACTGGCCTATAGAATCATTATCTAAATTTATTAACGATACAAGAAACGAAAAATTTTTTATTGCTTGGTATATAGCTTCATTTACAGGTATGCGGCAAGGTGAAGTATTAGGGCTTAAATGGGATTGCGTAGACTTCTCTAATAAAAGGATATATGTGAAAAGATCTTTAAAGCGTTCAGAAGAAAATAATTATCATATTGCTGATCTGAAAAATAATTCAAGTTACCGTTCTATTTCAATATCTGATTCGGATGTATTTGAATTAAAAAAACATCTTAATGAACAGAAACGAATTAAGATGAATGCAGGTGACTCCTATATAGATAATAATTTAGTTGTAGCCACTGGCATAGGAACTCATGTATTACCTTCTAATCTTGGTAGAGCGTTTCGAAGAGCCATAAAACGATCAAAGGTAAATAAAATAAGGTTTCATGATTTACGACATACTCATGCTTCTATGCTATTTGCGTTAGGTGTCCATCCTAAAATCGTACAAGAACGTCTTGGACATTCATCTATACAAGTTACGCTAGATACTTATTCTCATATGCTCCCTAATATGCAGGAAGCAGTCGCAGAAAGTTTAGAATCCGCATTTAAAAACCAACAAGAAAACAAGAACGTTAGTTCTGATTTCGTGAGTGATGTGACCAATCCGTGACCAATTTTAAAAATGACAACCGATAAACCTACGCCCCCGGCAGGATTCGAACCTGCGACACACGGTTTAGGAAACCGATGCTCTATCCCCTGAGCTACGGGGGCAAGTAAAAAATATAAACAATTAAACTTCATAGTGCCGAATCTCATTTTTTAATCCAACACTATCTATTATACAAAATTCCTCCACACTTGAAAAGTACTACCTCACTTCACAGAGTGTACATGGTTTCTACATAATGAGTATGATAAAATAGTTTACATCTGTTTTTTACTAGATTGGAGGATAAAACAATGGCACACGTACCATTTATTGCTATTGAAGGACCAATTGGTATAGGGAAAACCTCCCTTGCTGAAAAATTGTCTGCTCATTTTCAATTTCATTTGCTAAAAGAAATCGTTGAAGAAAATCCATTTCTAGGAAAATTTTACGAAAATATTGAGGAGTGGAGTTTTCAAACAGAAATGTTCTTTTTATGCAATCGATTCAAGCAACTAGAAGACATTGACAAACAATACTTACGTAACGGAAAATCTGTCGTTGCTGATTATCATATATCAAAAAACATGATTTTTGCCAAACGTACTTTACCCGAAGATAAATTCGATAAATACGAGAAAATTTATCATATTTTAACAGCAGATATGCCTGTACCGAATATGATGATTTATTTGCATGCAAGTTTAGATACCATTTTAGAACGAATTCGAAAACGTGGCAGGGAAATGGAACAACACATACAAGCATCCTACTTGGAACAGCTTGCAGCGGATTATGAAGACTTTATGAATCAATTTGAAAAACTGCACCCAAATATTCCAGTTATTCGTATTGATGGGGACAAGGTAGATTTTATTTGTTATCAGCAACATTTAAATCAGATCATGGAACAAGTGTCCATGAATTTGAAGCAACTGAACTGCACATAAAGAAGAAATGGAAATAGAAGGAGAATTACATCAATGAACGCAAGAGAAAAATATCACATCCCTCATAATAGCATTATTACAATCGCAGGTACGGTCGGGGTCGGAAAGTCAACGATGACAAACGCTCTAGCAAAAGCATTAAACTTTAAAACATCGTACGAAAAAGTAGATACAAATCCATATTTAGAAAAGTTTTATGCTGATTTTGAAAGATGGAGTTTTCATCTCCAAATATATTTTTTAGCAGAACGATTTAAAGAACAGAAAAAAATCTTTGAATATGGGGGTGGCTTTATTCAAGACCGCTCTATCTATGAAGATACAGGCATTTTTGCAAAAATGCATTACGATAATGGAACAATGTCCAAAACTGATTATGAAACGTACACGAACTTATTTGAAGCAATGGTCATGACCCCGTATTTCCCACATCCTGACCTCCTTATTTATTTAGAAGGTTCATTTGAAGCGATTATTGATCGAATTCATGAACGTGGACGGGAAATGGAAAAGAACACGGATGTATCCTATTGGAAAGAATTGTATTATCGTTATCAAGAATGGATTAATAACTTCAACGCTTGCCCTATCCTGCGAATCGATATAGCTGATTATGACTTGATGAAAAAAGAAAACTCAATTGAACCCGTTCTAGAGCGGGTCGGGCATTTTATCCAGCAATCTCGTCGTTGGAAATCTCGTGACCGTATATAAAATAATTTTTCTATCCGTGGGGTGGTTTCCCCACGGATTGTTTGCACTATTAGGCTTAAAATAATTTTAAAAGCTCCCATCTCCTATGAAAAGCGTCTACAGGTCCGTTTTTTTAAAATGAATCTTTAATCAGTAAAGGGGGGGCTCCCCACTGATCGTTAAGTGAACCAACTGGAGATTTAGGTACTGTTATTTCCCACTTAGACTTGTTCTTGAAGTGGGAGTATGACAGCACTGATAAAATACTTTGCCTATCCCAATAAAAAGCTAAACTAATATTTCTTGTTCATTCTCCTAATTCAATAGAACGATCTCTTGCTGCATAAATACATTTGCTTATTACTTGTTGAAAATTTTGTTGTGCTAAAGTTTGGATTCCTGCTTCTGTAGTACCTGATGGACTTGTTATTTTCTTGCGTAATTCTGCTGCCGTTTCATTTGTTTCACGCAACATGTTTCCAGCACCTAGCACTGTCTGATGAATTAACTGTTTAGCTGTCTCTGGACTCATGCCAGATTCAATAGCTGTTTGCTCCATTGCTTCGACAAGATAATAAATATACGCCGGTCCACTTCCAGAAATTCCTGTCACCAGATGCATTTCTTTTTCTTCCACTTGAACGGTTGTTCCAATCGTATCGAATAATTCCTTCGCTATGCGCATATGTTCTTCTAAAGCATGCGTTCCAGTACATAAAGCTGTAGCTGAAAAACCAATGGAAGCAGAAGTATTAGGCATCGCTCTAACAACAGGGGCAGATCTGCCAATCCACTGCTCTATCTTTTCCGTTGATATTCCAGCTGTAACCGAAACAATCAAATGCCTCTCTTCTATATATGGTTGAATAGAAGCAAGTGCTTCTTTCATATCACACGGCTTTGTAGCCAATACAATGACATCTGACCATTCTATGAGTTGTTGTTTATCACGCATACTGTCTATGCGATACTTCTGCTTTAAATCAGTTATTCTTTGATGATTCGTTCGATTTGTTATCATAATCTGCTGTTTATCGATAATGGTTGATTCAATTAAGCCAGAAATAATTGCTTCGGCCATAGAACCAGCACCAATAAATGCAAGGTTTTTATCCATCGTAATAACAACCTCCTTGTTAAAGTAATTTTTCAGGAAAACTTGGCTTGTCGCTAAGTTTTTATACTGTAAACAATTTAAATTTTAAAACAAAAAACTCTCTCCATCCTAAATAAGGACGAAAAGAGTTTTCCGCGGTACCACCTATATTGGCATGAGTCCCATGCCCAGCTTTTCTTGTTAACACAGTTTTTAACTGCGGTCAGGTTTATTCTAACAGCTCATTAGGTAGGTTCATATCAGCCGTCTACGTGTGGGGTCTTTCAGCCGGTGAACCCCATTCTCTGTCGTCCGTACATGATACAATTGGCCTCGTCATCGCTTTTTTATTTTTGTTTTATTAATTATATGTACTATATGCATAAAACAAATCATTGTCAAGTTCAAACAATTAAAAACGGACTTACATCAAAAAAACCGCTACAATGTAACGATTTTTTTTATCTCCAAAATTTTATGCGCTAATTTTAAAAATGGAGGAGGTAGAGGGATTCGAACCCCCGCGGGCTGTTACACCCCTGTCGGTTTTCAAGACCGATCCCTTCAGCCAGACTTGGGTATACCTCCGTGGCGACAAGATATAATATACCATGTTCTGAACATACTTGTCAATTCCTAATTACTATTTTTATTTACTAACATAGATCATATTTCTCAAAGATTGGCACAGCTTTATGCAAAGTTGTGCCAAAACCATGCTATACCTCTTTTACAACCGTACCTGCATACTTGTCATGCGGAAGTACAGATCCCGCTTCTCCTTCAAAGGAATGTCGGTTAATAATGTATTGTAAGTTACTTAACGTATCACGATAAGCCATTCGTTTAAAAAGTTTTGTCGGCGTCAACTCAAAATCTGTTTTGCTTCGTAATTCTAGTCCCATTAATTTATAACCCACCGTTTGTCTACACTGCTTTAGTTGTATGTACTCGAGCGACCACATGACAACGGTTGGGGTTACTACAGTATGAATAAACTCATTCTTTACTTTTTTCCGTAAAACGTATTCAACCCCAACAGTTACTGCGGTAGAAATTGCTACATCAATAAAAAGAGCCTTCATCCTTTGTTTGGTTAACGGCTTCATTTCATCCCCTCCTATGTTCGTCTAGCTGTTATACGGACCTCGGGCATGAAAGTTTCCTGAAAATGTGAAAAAAATTAATATCCTGCTTTAAATCGAATATTTAGCAGGGATAGAAGGCGCTGTAAAACTCTCACCTCAAGAAATTGGTAGGTGTCTAAGTGAAAATAACAGCTACTACATCCCCATTTCTTCTAGAAACTTTTAGATAATATCTTACATACTAAGAAAGTGGGGGATAAAAAAACCACCCACTAATTACCGCAACATCAACCAAAATTATTGCTCCGTTTTATGAAGAAATTCCTTCCTTACTCTGTCAAAAGCTGTTTCATCCGTTAACAATTTTAGCGCTGTAAATGCCGCTGCTTTCGCTCCAACAATTAATGCTTCATCTGCTTGCTTTGATTTGGCAGCTTCTCGAAACGAAACAGTATGACCAATTAAACTACTAGAGCCAATTTTAATATGCGGATGAATTGTTGGAACTACTTGGCTTATATTCCCTGCATCTGTCGAACCTAAAGCTTGCGAAGGACGTTCAAGTACTGTCTCTCCTAAATGCTCTATTTCCGTTTTAAAAATGTCGTCAAGACTCTCATTGATAATAAAATTATCTACCCCATTTTGAAATGAAGATACTTTTACTTTTGCTCCTGTTGTTAAAGCAGCTCCCTCTGCAATTGCTTTTACTCGGTCTGTAACTTGATTCAAACCTTTCCTTGTTGCCGCACGAATGAAAAATCGAGCTTTCGCATAACCAGGTACAACGTTAGGAGCGTCACCACCATCTGTAATAATGCCATGTATCCGTACATCGTTTGAAACATGTTGACGTAAAGCATTGATGCCATTAAACAATTGAATAACCCCATCTAACGCATTAATTCCTTGATCTGGATGCGCAGATGCATGAGCAGTTTTACCGAAAAATTCAAAGTCGAGCGGATCTACTGCCAATGTAGGAGCTGTCAGGCGTGTATCTGCACCGGGGTGAAGCATAAGGGCTGCATCAACGCTTTCTGTAATTTTAGCTTTAACAAAGCTCCCTTTTGCACTGCCATTCGGTCCACCTTCTTCAGCAGGCGTCCCAAAGACTACTACTTCACCACCTACTTCATCGATTACTTGACTTAAAGCAATAGCAGCACTAACACTTAACGTACCAATGATATTATGACCACATGCATGACCGATCTCTGGTAAAGCATCATATTCCGCTAAAAAGGCAATTCTCCTTCCGTCCAAAGCACTTTTCTTTCTAGCGATAAACGCAGTAGCATGCCCTGCCACATCCAATTGAACATCAAAGCCATATTCCACTAAAATATCAGTTAATATTTTAGCAGCATATGTTTCCTGATTCCCGATTTCAGGATGAGCATGGATATCATGACTAATTCGAATATATCTTTCCTTATTAGCTGCTATATTTTTTGCTATTTCCTGTTTCCAAATCGTTGTCGTTTCTGTAGTAAACGTCATTATGATCACCTCATTTTAAATTTAGTAGCCAATTTCACTTAATGGCACAAAAGTTGGAATAGAATTTCCATCACGTTCTCTTTCAATAAATTTAGCTACATCTTCGGTTTGATAAATCTCTGCCAGCTTCGTCAATACGTGGTCATCCTTATTCTTTTCCTGAACAGCAATAATGTTAATATAGGCTGTCGCTGTTTCATCCTCATGATATATAGCATCTTCCAATGGACTTAATCCTGCGTCTACGGCTATTCCATTGTTTATAATTGAACCATCCACATCAGGAAGGACTCTTGGCGTTTGCCCAGCAACAAGTAATTCAAATTGCAAATTTTTTGGGTTGTCAATGATTTTATCTAAAGCACCATTGCCATCGAAGTCTTCCGCTAATTTAATCAAACCTGCATTCTGTAATAATGATAACCCTCTTCCCATATTGGTAGCTTCTTTTGCTAAAGCAATCGTCCCTCCTTTAGGTATATGCTCCGGTGTACCATGTTTCTCCGAATATAACCCCATTGGAGCAATGACCGTCGTGGCAATTGGTGTTAAATCTAAATCATGTTCTTTTATAAACGCATCAAAATAAGAAACCGTTTGGAATGCATTTGCATCAATCTCTCCTTCTGCCAAAGCCAAATTAGGTTGCACATAATCGGAGAAACGAACAATTTCTACGTTTATCCCTTCCTCCTTAGCTTTTTCCGCTACATAATCCCAAATCGTCGTATCAGAACCGCTAATACCAACTTTTACTGTAGAAGTAGCTTCACTGCTAGAACAAGCGCTAATACTAATCAGTGTAATCAATAAAGAAAATAAAATGGCTAATCTTTTCATAAAAACTCTCCTCGTATATATTTTTAAGTGTTTTTTACTCATCCACCTGTTTTCATGCTTACTACGTATTCCTCTGAGCATATCCTACCACGTTCCCAGTCAATCCTTATTATCTTCGTCGCACTCGTCTGGCTAAGTAATTTCCGAGGGACTGTAATCCTTGTACCATAATAATAAGGATCCCTACAGTAAGGAGCATCACAACCGTATCAAAACGCTGGTAGCCATATGTTATAGCTAAATCACCAAGGCCACCACCACCAACTGCCCCAGCCATTGCAGAAGCTCCTACTAAACCAATCGTTGCAATCGTAATGCCTAATAATAAAGAACTTAATGCTTCTGGTAAAAGAAAACGAGTCATAATCTGCCATGGCGTTGCTCCCATTGCTTGTGCTGCTTCTATAACCCCTTGATCAACTTCTAGTAACGAGTTTTCGATTAATCTAGCAATATAAGGACCAGCAAATAATATCATTGGTACAATGGCAGCGGCAGTTCCAATCGAAGTACCAACAATCAGTCTTGTGAATGGGATAACGGCTACCATTAAAATAATGAAGGGGATAGAACGAAATATATTTATTCCTGCGTTTAATATAGTGAAAATAATTTGATTTTCCAAAAGGTGCCCCTTTCTCGTTACAACTAGTAACACACCTAATACCAATCCGATAAAAAAGGAGAAAATCAATGATACGCCAACCATGACGACCGTTTCCCATATAGCTTGTAAGAGTTGTTCCTGATTAACTAACATCTGCTAACACTTCCTTTACAGTAACCTTTTGTTGATGAATATGTAGCAAAGCACGTTTCATCTCCTTCTCCGCACCTGAAAATTGAACGATTAAATTGCCAAAAGGAATCCCCTGTAATTCTGTAATGCTGCCATACAGTATATTGACATCTACGGTATACGTTTTAGCAACTTGTGATAATAAAGGCTCGCCTGCACTATTACCGACAAACACAATGCGATATATATGCCGGTCTTCTCGCTGTTCACGAAGTAAAGCATAAATCGACTCTGGTATATGGTCATTCATCACAGAACGTACAAACTTAGCAGCAATCGCTGTTTTTGGTTTTGAAAATACTTGAAATACACTGCCCGACTCCACTATTTTTCCTTGATCTAAAACAGCAACCTGATCACAAATCTCTCGAATAGCACTCATCTCATGCGTAATCATTAAAATCGTCACTCCATATGCTTGATTTACCTGTTTTAACAGTTGAAGAATAGCTTTTGTTGTTTCTGGATCAAGTGCAGATGTTGCCTCATCACATAAAAGCACTTTCGGATTCGTCACTAAAGCACGGGCTATCCCTACGCGTTGCTTTTGCCCTCCAGATAGCTGATCGGGGTAACTGTTTGCTTTATCTTCTAAACCGACAAAAGCGAGTAACTCTAATACTCTTTTTCTCACTTCCTCTTTAGGGCGTTTTGCCACTAGTAGGGGCATCGCTACATTCGTAAACACTGTTTTTGAATGTAAAAGATTAAAATGTTGAAAAATCATACCGATATTTCGTTTTGCTTCACGTACTTCTTTTGCAGTTAATTGTAAGAGATTTTTCCCATCCACGATTACTCTTCCAGATGACGGGCGTTCTAAAGCATTTACACAGCGAATGAGCGAGCTTTTTCCTGCACCACTAAATCCAATCACGCCATATATTTCTCCTTTTTTCACCTGTAAATCCACGTTTTGTAATGCTTTTACAGAATGACCTTTTCCTTCATAAATTTTCGTTACCTGATCAAATATAATCATCGAACCAATCCCCCATTCTTTTTCACTTAAAATCGCTTTGTATGGCAATTGTTCCATGTGAAACAATTGCCATAAATCTAGCTTTGCCACAATTAATAAAGATGTTCTAATCATTTTGTATTGAAACTTGGTTTGTCGCCTAATTTCATGGCGAAAGGCGTAGTTTTTCTTATACTTTAAAACTCTTCATTTTTAGTATAAAAAATACCCCTTCCATTAAGAAGAGGTATTATTCATACATTTCCTCTTCTTATCTTACAAACTACTTGTTTGCTGGATTTGGCACAGTACTCATATGAGTCCGCTGCCGAGGCTTCTAAGGGCCAGTCCCTCCACCTCTCTTGATAAGAAGTATGTTATTTTTTTGCGGTAACACCATCGTTTTGCTTAAATTGTAAACTGAAAATTCTATCCTTTCCTATTGTGTAAAAAAAGAAATCCCTCCTTATACGAAATAAGAAGGGAATTCCAATCTATTGGTTTCCGCTTCTTATTTTTCAAGCATGTTTGCTTGTTGGATTTAGCACAGTACTACTTACGAGTCCGCTGCCGAGGCTTCTAAGGGCCAATTCCCTCCACCTCTCTGAATAAGAAGAATTATTATATTTATTTTTAAACAAGATATTGTGTTAAATCATACTATGGTTTCCTTTACATGTCAAACAGTTTTTTTAGAAAAGATTGGCTATCGCCATGCCTTTATTGCAATAAAACTCGTCGACATGAACCATTCCTCCAGTCATCGTCAATAAACTAAGAATACGACTTTGCTCTTCTTTTTACCATTTGGCTCACACGTAAATGGTTGCATTCACTTATTTGATGACCTCTTTTCCTCCCATATATGGACGCAATGCTTTTGGAATTATTACCGTCCCATCCTCTTGCTGATAATTTTCCAATATAGCTGCAACAGTTCGACCAATAGCCAATCCAGAACCGTTTAATGTATGCACAAATTCTGGTTTTGCTTTTGCTTCTCTACGAAAACGGATATTAGCCCGTCTAGCCTGGAAGTCTTCAAAATTAGAGCAAGAAGAAATTTCCCGATACGTATGCTGACTAGGAATCCATACTTCTATATCGTACTTCTTAGCAGCTGTAAAGCCTAAGTCTCCGGTACACATACTCATCACACGATAAGGAAGCTCTAGTAACTGTAATATTTTCTCTGCATGGTTTGTTAACACTTCCAATGTCTCATAGGACTCTTCCGGTTTAACAAAATGGACAAGCTCGACTTTATTAAATTGATGCTGACGAATTAGACCTCTTGTATCTCTGCCAGCAGACCCTGCTTCAGAACGAAAACAGCTACTAAATGCAGCGAACTTTTTCGGTAAATCATCTATCTTTAAAATATCATCACGATAATAATTTGTTACTGGCACTTCTGCAGTCGGAGCTAAATAATAATCCCATTCTTCTAGTTTAAAGGCGTCTTCAGCAAATTTAGGTAATTGCCCAGTCCCAGTCATACTAGTTCGATTCACAATTTGCGGTGGCAACATTTCTTCATAGCCATGTTCATCCACATGGAAATCTAACATTAGGTTCCATAATGCACGCTCTAATCTTGCACCAAGTCCTTTATAAAAAACAAACCTGCTCCCAGTCACTTTGCCAGCTCGTTCAAAGTCAACGATGTCTAAGTCTGATGCTACATCCCAGTGAGGCTTTGGCTCATAGGAAAATGGCGTCTTCTCTCCCCAACTCCGCACCTCGACATTATCGTCTTCATCTTCACCAATTGGTACACTTTCATGAGGAATATTAGGAATAGACAACATGATTTGTTCTAAATGTTCATTAATTTGCTTTAATTCGCTATCCAACTCAGCAATTTGGTCGCCTACTTCTCGCATTTCTTTAATCGCAAGCTCAGCATCTTGCTTTTCTCGTTTTAGTACAGAGATTTGTTTCGATACTTCATTTCGCTTCGCTTTTAACTGCTCTGTCTCGGAAATTAGTTGACGACGCTTTTCATCTAACTCGCCAAAATGATCTAATTCTGACAAATCCTCACCACGATGCGCTAATTTTTGTTTTACTTCTTGGAAATGGTGACGTAGAAATTTCATATCTAACATTTGAGTTCCTCCTTATATGATTAATATTAAAATGGATCCCTTATTTAAGTAGAAATTAGCTTGTCGCTAATTTCTTAGGCAAAAGAGTGCTAAATCGTTTTATACTATAACTCTTTCTTCTATAGGTTTAAAACACGTTTTAACAATGCAAGCCATTTTTAACCTATAACTTTTAGAAAAACTTGGCTTGTCGCCAAGTCCTTATGGCGAAAGGCGTAGTTTATCTTATACTATAAACCTTTAAACTTTTATACTTTCCTATAGTGTATATACAAAAAACTCCCGTCCCTATGAATAGGGACGGGAGTTTTACCCGCGTTGCCACCCTGATTGAAGAACGCATCAAAGCACTCTTCCAGCTTAAACGTGATAACGGCACGTGTCCGGGTTTATTTACTCTATCATTCGATAAACCAGCTCAAGGATGGATTCATAGTCGTTTTACATCGATTTGCACCAGCCATCGACTCTCTACTGAAAAACAAACTACTACTATTTCCTATCATAACTGTTATTGTCCTATTTATTATCTACTATGATAACCGATTTTTCATATATAATCAACTACAACCAACATAATAATTTATGATTTAGTGGTAGCTGTCAAATCAATAAAGTAAGAAATGAATCTATGGTCATCCGTCAATTCAGGATGAAAGGCTGTAGCCATAAAAGGACCTTGACGAACAGCAACAATATGCTCATCATACGTAGCTAGAACTTCAACATTCTTTCCGACTTCCACTACGTATGGGGCGCGGATAAACACTGCACGAAAATCTTCTGCGATTCCAGCTACATCTAATTCTGCCTCAAAACTGGCCACTTGACGACCAAATGCATTTCTAGCAACAGTCATATCAATCAGACCTAAATGTCCTTCTGCTTGTCCTACAATTGATTTTGCCATGATAATTAAGCCAGCACAAGTACCAAAAATAGGTTTACCTTTGTCGGCAAAATCTTGAATTGCTGTGAATATTCCATAACTATCCATTAATCGTCTAATAGTCGTACTTTCACCACCAGGCAAAATTAACCCATCGATTTCTTCTAGCTGTTCTTTTCTTTTTATTTCTACAGCGTTAGCCCCACATGCATGAATGGAGCGGATGTGTTCGCGTACCGCCCCCTGCAGTGCGAGGACTCCAATTGTTGTCATAAGACATGCCTTCTTTCTTACTCGCTACGATCCTGCATTCGGTCATGAGCTTCAATTGTAGCCATATCTAGCCCTTTCATCGCATCGCCAAGATCTTTAGAAAGTTCTGCAATCAGTTTATAGTCTTGATAATGTGTCGTTGCTTCCACGATAGCTTTGGCGAATTTAGCTGGATTTGCTGATTTAAATATACCAGAACCAACAAATACACCATCAGCTCCTAATTCCATCATTAGTGCTGCATCACTTGGCGTAGCAATACCACCTGCTGCAAAATTAACTACAGGCAAGCGACCTTCTTCACGAATTTGCAATAATAATTCAAATGGCGCACCAATTTCCTTCGCATAAGTCATAACTTCATCACGGGACATAGAAGACACCATACGAATTTCCGATTGTACTTGGCGCATATGACGCACAGCTTCAACGATATTCCCTGTACCAGGCTCTCCTTTTGTTCGTAACATCGAAGCGCCTTCGCCTATACGACGAGCTGCTTCCCCAAGATTACGGCAACCACAAACAAACGGTACCGTATAATCAGATTTATTAATATGATAAATATCATCAGCAGGAGTTAAGACTTCACTTTCGTCAATATAGTCTACACCCATCGCTTCTAAAACACGTGCTTCTGTAATATGTCCAATTCGAGCTTTTGCCATTACTGGAATGGATACAGCTCCAAGTACTTCTTCCGTAATTGTCGGATCTGCCATCCGAGCTACGCCACCAGCGGCTCGAATATCTGAAGGAACACGTTCAAGTGCCATAACAGCTACTGCACCTGCTTCTTCAGCGATTTTAGCTTGTTCTGCATTGACAACATCCATAATGACGCCGCCTTTTTGCATTTCTGCCATACCTCGTTTTACACGTTCTGTACCTATATTTGACAAAGCAACCGCCCCCTAATCACATTCTTATTTCGTATTCTTTATAAAAGTATACTATACACAATGCTGACTACTATGCTTAGAACAAGCCTTTAATCCAGTCTACCACTGTATGAAATAAATCAACAAAGAAATCACCTATTGCTCCTATTGTTAACATAAACCAATTTGATTTCTCCACACTAGTGTCCGTTACAACATCAACTGTACTATTACTGTCCTTCGTTATATACCCATAATCATTATCAGCTTTATAAGTAATTTGAGCTGTCCCTATTTTTTCACCTTTTTTAATAGGTGCTGTTAGTTGTCCATCTTTGTTTAATTTTTCCTTATCCAATGTATATGTTATTTCATATAAATCTTTTTCATCGGGTTTAATTGGCAAAGATACAGATTCAGCAAGTGATATGCTTACATCATCTTTCTTTCCTTTATTAACCGGAATGCTGGATTTATCTTCCAATTGATATCCAGCAGGGAAAATTTCTGTATTCTCAAATTTTTGGAAGCCGTAATCTAGCAATTTAGCAGTTTGCTCAAAACGCTTTGCTTCGCTTTTCGTTTTCATGACAACAGAAATTAAACGGCGATCTCCCTTTTTGGCAGTTCCAGTAAAGGTATAGCCTGCTAAATCAGTGAAACCAGTTTTTAAACCGTCAACACCTTCATAATAAAATTCTTCAAAATTCGTTTTATCATGCTGAAGCATCCAATTTAAATTACGAAGCTCCTTGCCATCAAACTTCACGGTCGGCTTACTTGATATTTCTAAAGCCTTTGGAAAATCATGAACAAGATGGTAAGCTAATAAAGCTGCAGACTTCGCAGAGAGATAGTTCACTCCATTGGGATCTGTTCCTTTTGGATGGTTGTCCCCTAATGATTCATTTTCAATTCCAGTTGAATTGACAAATTCAAAATCTGGCAGACCCATCTCTTCGCCTTTTTTATTCATTAATTTGACGAATTCTCCTTCTGAACCGGCAATAAGTTCAGCAAGGGCAATGGTAGCTGCATTATCCGAATTAATCGCCATTGCATGATAAAGATCTTTTACCTTATAATCCTTCGCTTGCTTTAATCCGATTCCGGAGAAAGTTGAATCTGCGGAAATACTGTATGGATAGTCGCTAATCTGTGTTGTTGTGTCCCAGCTGATTTGACCTTTTTCAACAGCTTCCCATACTAAGTACTCTGTCATCATTTTGGTCATACTAGCTGGAGGAAACAATTTATCCGCATTTTTAGCAAATAAAATTTTCCCTGTATTTGCATCTACCAAGATAGCAGATTCTGCTTCAAGATCTACTTCTGAAGCTTGCGCAGATAATGGCTGTATTGCGATAGAAAATGCCATTATAACGGCTGCCAGAAAAATAAAGAAACTTTTTCTCATAACATGTTTCACTTTCTTGTACCCCCAACTGTAGTTTAACCTTTCCCTTCCTATGTATGTCCAAAAAGATTGCTAGTCGTTTAATTTATTTTATCGGTCGTTTTCTCTTTTTTTAAACATACATAGAAAAATAACGTACATCTTTTTCGTGCACTTAGTTATTTTACCATATAAAGAGATAAAAAAATAGATGGGGATGTATCCCACATCTACTTTTTGTACTATAGGAAATGATTGAATACAAGCGAGACTTAACGATAGCCAAATTTTGCTAATCTATTACTTCTTAGACGATATAATTTGGAGCCTCTTTCGTAATTTGTACATCATGTGGATGACTTTCCCTTAAGCCAGCATTCGTAATTCGAATAAATTTTCCGTCCTGGCGCAATGCTTCAATGGATGCCGTACCGCAATATCCCATACCAGCACGCAGCCCTCCTACTAATTGATGAATCGTATCTGCTAAAGGACCTTTATATGCTACACGGCCTTCAATTCCTTCTGGCACAAGTTTCTTCGCCTCAGATTCCTCTTGGAAGTAACGATCTTTAGAGCCTGCTTTCATCGCCCCAACTGAACCCATGCCTCGATACACTTTATACTGCCTACCTTGGTAGATTTCTGTTTCTCCCGGGCTTTCCGTAACACCCGCAAACATACTTCCGAGCATAACAGCATGCGCGCCTGCTGCTAGTGCTTTGACAATATCCCCAGAGAATTTAATACCACCATCTGCAATAACAGGTACGCCATATGGTGCAGCAGCTTTTGCACAATCATATACAGCTGTAATTTGTGGAACGCCAACCCCTGCAACTACTCTAGTCGTACAAATCGATCCTGGCCCAATTCCAACCTTAACAATGGAAGCACCGGCTTCTATTAATGCTTTTGTTGCTTCCGCCGTCGCAACGTTTCCAGCTACAATATCTAAATCAGGATAAATTTTTCGTACTGCTTTTACTTGGTCAATGACGCCATTCGAATGGCCATGAGCAGTATCAATGACAATAACATCTACACCGGCTTCTACAAGCTTTTCAATTCGTTTCATCGCATCACCAGTCACACCTACAGCTGCTCCGACGAGTAACCTTCCTTGAGTATCTTTGGCTGCTTTAGGAAATTCAATCACTTTTTCAATATCTTTAATGGTAATAAGCCCTTTTAAAGTTTGTTTATCATCTACTAGTGGAAGCTTTTCAATTTTATATTGCTGCAATATTTTCTCTGCTTCTTCTAGTGTTGTACCAACAGGGGCAGTTACGAGCTGTTCCTTCGTCATTACATCAGAAATAGCTATGGAATAGTCTTGAATAAAGCGCAAATCACGATTGGTTAAAATACCGACTAGCTTTTGTTCCTCAACATTATTTACAATAGGTACGCCAGAAATGCGAAATTTCCCCATAAGATGCTCTGCATCATATACTTGATGCTCTGGTGTCAAAAAGAATGGATTGGTTATTACGCCACTTTCTGAACGTTTTACACGATCTACCTGCTCTGCCTGTTCTTCGATAGACATATTTTTATGAATAATTCCAATACCGCCTTGACGAGCCATCGCAATGGCTAAACTTGCTTCTGTTACCGTGTCCATCCCTGCACTCATCAACGGTGTATTTAATGTAATTTTATCCGTTAACGTTGTACTTACATCTACATCCTTCGGTAACACCTCGGACTTCGCTGGCACTAGCAAAACATCATCAAAAGTTAAACCTTCTTTTACAAACTTATCTTCACGCATTCATTATCCTCCTTTTTTAATTTAGCAATAGGAAGCAATTCCTGTTGTAATCATTTTGTGGCTATATGCAAACTTACATGTATGGTTAATCCGTACTGAGATAAACTAAAATAAGATCTATTTTTATATACAATACGCCAATGAAATAGCTTTTTCAACCCGATTTTAAAGGAAATAAAAAGTAAATGGATTCAAAATTTTTGCATAGTTAGAAGGTGTGTATATGCTTCGTGAAGATATTTTTTTAACTTATTTACAATCGCAGCAAACGGCTCAATCCTACTTACACCATTGCTATGTAAAAAATAATGTAGTCGATGCAGAAGTAAATAGTTATCATAATTGCAACGCTTTTCTCTATTATATGGATCATGGAAAGCGTTTCTTTGAACAAGGGAGAAAGACAGAACTATTTATGCAGCCGATCCTTTATTTTTACGGCATGGTTCACCTTATTAAAGCTTGTTTATTAACAAAGCGTCCTCATTATCCAGAATCAACAAATTTATTAGCACATGGTGTAACTGCAAGAAAAAAGAAAAAGAAAAATTATCATTTTTTAAACGATGAAGTAAAGATACAGCATAATGGACTTTTTCCATACTTTTCAGAGCATTTATTTGCGCTAGAAACCCCGTTTGAAAAACGGAGTATGCAAAAATTACTCGCGCTCATTCCCGAAATGCAACCTGTTTTCCAGTTAGATCAGAATCCGCATTTGGCAGCTGTAGGAAGAATATCATCACCACTGTTAGAATTTCCAGTTCATTTGTTAGATAGCTATCACTTAACTGAAGCGGCTTTTATAAAGCGAATTCAAGCATACGTTCCTCCTATTAAATATACAGATACGGATAAGCAGAAGATTCGAATGGAGGTAGAGGAACCTATTTTAGAGCCTTGTGGACCATTTTTTATGCAACAACATTCAAAGGAATTATATTTCCCGGTCTATCGGGAAGATTTTTTCCCCATCCATGAGGTAATGGTTCACTACTTAGTCCTTTACAATTTAAGTATGCTCGGTCGCTATGAAACGGAATGGTGGGGCGACCTTTTTGTCCATAAAGCTGATGTTGATTTCCCTTATATATCACATTTTTTAGAATTGGCAGCTTGGAAAACACCAGCTTTACTTATGAATGAATTATACAAGCAACGCAAAATTTAGAAACAAAATGTGTAATTACGGATAAAACCCATAAAATCTGGGAGACTTCTTTGAAAAACGTGTAGAAAGGAGGCTCCTTATCTTTCTACTATAGGAAAGTTTCTATTAAAACTATACTGCTTTTTGTCCTCCCATTACAATAATACTTCAATAAATAAGTCTGGATAATTTTCTAAAGCAATAATTTGATTATCTTTTAACCGTACCATAGGACGAGTTGGTTTCTTTTCATCCGTAAATACAATTTCCGCTGTTTTTTGGTTGGATAGCTTCACCTTCGTACCGATCGAAAACTGTGTCATCATTTGTATAAATAACTGAATCATTTCTGGATCTAACTTTGTAAACTTTTCGGCCTGCAATACTTCGATAACTTTGAAAGGAGACTGCTTTTGTTTATAGTAACGTTCACACGTCATTGCATGGTAGGTATCACAAATAGCTATGATTCGAGCATACCGATTAATTTTCCTTTCTGTTAACCCGAAAGGATACCCGCTACCATCAAGTCGTTCATGATGCTGTGAAATGGCTTGTTTTATGTCTGACTTTAGAATAGGCACGTTTTTAATAAATTGATAGGAATATATTGGATGGTTTTTAATTTCATTCATTTCGGCTTCCGTTAGCATAGTCTCTTTTTCAATAATGGTAGGATTTATCCTTGCCATTCCACAATCACTCAGCAATCCTCCTAACCCTAATTGCAACCATTCTCCTTTAGAAAATTCAGATTTATAACCAATGTACGCTGCTAATATCGCCATGGCTATATGATGATGATAGATATAATCTTCTTTTTTAGCATAATGATGCAATTTAAATACATACTTACTTATCTCTTCCATGTTATCTAATAATGGTATGATTAAAGCACGAACTTCTGTAATATCAATGCGCGCACTGCTCTGCCATTTAGCAAATAGTTTTTTGTATTGTTGAACTGTACGCTGATATTGCTTAGAAAAAGATGTGGTAGGATGTGTAGCCACTTTTATCGTTTCGGTTTGTATTTCTTTCTGTTTGTCACCTTCAGCCTGTTTTTCGGAAACATCTACTTTTTCAATGAGAAACTTATGTAAAACAGTAATATGTTCCTCTGTAAGTACTGTATGCTTAGGAATAATAGCACGATGTGATTTTCCTTTCACATCGCGAAGCAACACACAACCTGGTGAAAGTGCATTAGTTTCAACCCACAAGTAAATTCCCCCTGTACCTTTGTGTAATCGATTTCAAAAATTTAAAACTGCTATCCAATGGTTAGAGGCTGGAGGGCGGACTCCCTCCGTTACCATCTAATCCATTCATGTCTACTAGTAGATTAGCTTCATTGAGATTTATTCATCGCTCGATTCCGCTTCGTCTTGTTCTTGCTCTTGCTCTTGCTCTGTATTTTCTTCTTCATCTGGTTCAATTCGAGCAACTGTTGCTACTTCTTCATCTTCATGCAAACGAATTAAACGAACTCCCATTGTATTTCTTCCTGTGACCGAAATACTTTCAACTGGAATACGAATAAGCACACCAGCTACGGTAATCAACATCAAATCTTCTTCTCCAGAAACCGCCTTAACTGCAACAACGTGACCAGTTTTTTCTGTTAGATTACAAGTGAAAATACCTTTCCCACCACGGTTCGTCGTGCGGTATTCCGACTCTGGCGTTTGTTTTCCAAAACCTTTATTCGTTACGTGGAGAATATTCGCATCTTCTTGTAGGATCTCCATTGATACAACTTCATCATCTTCTCGCAAAGAAATACCTTTTACACCTGCCGCACTTCTTCCCATTGGACGAACTTGGTCTTCAGGAAAACGAATGAGATATCCATTTTTCGTCGCGATCATGATATCTTTCATTCCATCTGTCAGACGTACAGATATAAGTTCATCGTCTTCTCTAAGACCTACTGCAATTAAACCACCTTTTCGGATATTAGCAAATTGCGCTAGCGAAGTTCGCTTAGATATACCATGCTTCGTCGTAAAGAATAAAAATTGATTTTCCATATAGTCATTAACAGTTATTACTGCATTGACCCACTCGCCTTTTTCTACTTGTAACAAATTAATAATTGGTATTCCTTTTGCCGTTCGACTAAATTCAGGGATCTCATACCCTTTCGCTTTGTATACTTTTCCTTTATTCGTAAAGAATAAAATCGTATCATGTGTTGAAGTAGAGACAAGATGCTCAACAAAATCATCCTCGTTTGTTCCCATACCTTGTATACCACGGCCACCGCGATTTTGCGTGCGGTAAGTGGAAGAAGGAAGACGTTTAATATAACCTTGGTGCGTTAACGTAATCACAATATTTTCTTCAGGAATTAAATCTTCATCCTCAAAGAAATCACTACCACCAATTACGATTTCTGTACGCCGATCATCATTAAAACGTTCTTTGATTTCAGCAAGCTCCTCACGAATAATTTCTAAAACCTTTTCTTCATCTGCAAGAATGGCTTTCAATTCTTCAATGAGCTGCTTTAATTCTTTATATTCATCTTCAATTTTTTCGCGTTCTAAGCCTGTTAAGCGTTGCAGACGCATATCTAGAATGGCTTGTGCTTGCTTTTCTGATAAATCAAAACGTTCCATTAAACCGTTACGGGCAATATCTGTCGTTTTGGAGTTACGAATGAGTGTAATCACTTCATCTAAATGGTCAAGTGCAATGCGCAATCCTTCTAAAATATGTGCCCTTGCTTCTGCTTTGCGTAATTCAAATGCTGTTCGTCGTTTTATAATTACTTTTTGATGCTCTAAATAATGCTCCAAACATTGTTTAATCGTTAACACTTTTGGACGTCCATCAACAAGTGCTAACATGTTAATGCCAAATGTCGTTTGCAATGCGGTATGCTTGTACAAATTATTTAAAACAACATTCGCATTAGCATCACGTCTAAGTTCTATAACGACTCTTAACCCATCACGATCAGATTCATCACGCAAATCCGTTATACCATCAATGCGCTTGTCTCGAACAAGCTCCGCAATTTTTTCAATCAATTTTGCTTTGTTTACTTGGTAAGGTAATTCAGTAGCGATAATTCTCGGCTTCCCGTTCGCTGTCTCTTCAATTGTTACTTTTGCGCGAACGGTAATGGAACCTTTTCCTGTTTCATATGCTTTTCGAATCCCACTACGACCAAGAATTTGCCCAGCAGTTGGAAAATCAGGCCCATGAATATACTCTCCCATTAACTCATCAATCGTAATATCTGGTTGCTTGCTCAATGCGAGTACCGCATCGATCGTTTCTCCTAAATTATGTGGTGGAATGTTTGTCGCCATACCTACCGCAATACCAGATGCACCATTCACTAACAAATTCGGAAAACGTGCTGGAAAAACGACAGGTTCTCTTTCCGATCCATCATAGTTATCGACATAATCAATGGTATCTTTATTAATATCTCTTAGTAATTCCATGGAAATTTTCGACATTCTTGCTTCGGTGTAACGCATAGCTGCTGCTGAATCGCCATCAACCGAACCAAAGTTTCCATGCCCATCAACAAGCATATTACGATAGCTAAAATCTTGTGCCATACGCACCATGGCTTCGTATACAGCTGAGTCACCATGTGGGTGATACTTACCAATTACTTCTCCGACAATACGTGCTGATTTTTTATACGCTTTATCTGCATGCATACCTAAATCATTCATTGCATATAATATTCTACGATGTACAGGTTTTAATCCGTCACGAACATCAGGCAATGCACGAGAAACAATTACACTCATAGCATAATCTAGGAATGATGTACGCATCTCTTTCCCGAGATTGATTTCCTGTACTTTTGGACGTTGTTGATCCGCCATTATCCGACTACCTCCATTTACTCATCTAACCAAGCAATAATTAAATGTATTATGTCTTTATCCGATTCATTTCGTAATTGTGTTAGAAAAACTTAGCTAATCGCCAAGTATTTCTCGTTTTCCATTGCCAGTTTATATATCAAGATTTTTTACATATTGTGCATTTTCTTGGATAAAGTTACGTCTTGGTTCTACTTTATCACCCATGAGTACATCAAAAATTTGATCCGCATCGATTGCATCAGATAATTCTACTTGTAGTAATGTACGCGTATCAGGACTCATCGTCGTCTCCCAAAGCTGCGTCGCATTCATTTCTCCTAGACCTTTATATCTCTGTAATCCAGGCTTAGGCGCTTTTGGCAATTCTGCTAAGATTTGCTCCATTTCTTTATCATTGTATGCATAGTGAACAGCTTTTCCTTGCTGAACTTTATAAAGCGGCGGCTGAGCAATATATATATATCCATGCTCGATTAACGGCCGCATATATCGATAAAAGAAAGTAAGTAAGAGCGTACGAATATGAGCTCCATCTACATCCGCGTCTGTCATTAGAACTATTTTATGATAACGAGCTTTGGAAATATCGAAATCTTCGCCAATGCCCGTTCCTAATGCTGTAATAATGGAACGTACTTCATTGTTCGACAAGATTTTATCTAAACGTGCTTTCTCCACGTTTAAAATCTTTCCTCTTAAAGGTAAAATAGCTTGAAAATGCCGATCTCGACCTTGCTTTGCGGAACCTCCAGCTGAGTCTCCCTCCACGATGTACAATTCACTAATGGACGCATCCTTAGAAGCACAGTCTGCTAATTTCCCAGGTAAATTAGATACTTCTAAAGCGCCTTTTCTACGTGTTAATTCTCGTGCTTTTTTAGCTGCGTCACGTGCTCTAGAAGCCATTAATCCTTTTTCTACAATAATTTTAGCTACAGTAGGGTTTTCAAATAAAAACTTAGAAAATAGTTCACTAAAAACAGAATCTGTCACTGTTCGAACTTCACTATTTCCTAATTTCGTTTTCGTTTGTCCCTCAAATTGTGGATTTGGATGTTTAACAGAAACAATTGCTGTCAAACCTTCACGGACATCTTCCCCAGATAGATTTGGATCGTTTTCTTTAAATAGATTATTCTTTCTGGCATAGTCATTAATAACGCGGGTTAGCCCCGTCTTAAAGCCAGCTTCATGTGTACCACCTTCGTACGTATGAATATTATTCGCAAAGGAATATAAATTACTTGCAAACCCATCATTATATTGAAGTGCTATTTCTACAGCAATTCCTTGGTCTTCTCCTTCTGCGTAGAAAGGCTCATGCAAGACTTCTTTTGTTTGATTAATAAACTCTACATAAGAACAAATACCACCTTCATAACAGTAGCTAACAGGCTCCTTATCCGTACGTTTATCTTCAATGGTTATTGTCAAACCTTTATTTAGAAATGCCAATTCACGAAGACGCTGTACTAATGTATCAAAATTATATTCTGTCGTTTCATCGAAAATAGTGGGATCTGGCGTAAAATGAACAATGGTACCAGTAATATCTGTTTCGCCAATAACCTTTATTTCCCCTTGAGGGACACCTTTTTCAAACCGTAAGAAATGAATGTTATTGTCTCGGTGAACATAAACTTCTAAACTTGAAGAAAGGGCGTTTACGACGGAAGCACCAACACCATGGAGGCCTCCAGAAACCTTATAACCGCCACCGCCAAATTTACCGCCGGCGTGTAGTACGGTCATAATAACTTCTAACGCTGGTCTACCTGTTTTTTTCTGAATATCAACAGGTATTCCACGCCCATTATCTTTAACCGTAATGCTATTATCTTTTTCAATAAATACTTCAATGTGATCACAATAACCGGCTAAAGCTTCATCAATACTGTTGTCTACAATTTCCCATACGAGATGATGTAATCCCTTTTCACTTGTTGATCCAATGTACATTCCAGGTCGTTTTCGTACAGCTTCTAAACCTTCCAAAACTTGAATCTGGTCTGCATCATACGCCTGTTCCTTCATGACTTTATCTTCCATTGACATGTTCTCACTTCCATTTCTATACTTCTTCCGATTCCAATTCTTTTATATCATCTGAAAAATCATCAAGCTTACTAATCGTTGAAATCATACTTGCTCTTTTTTTCAGTGTAGATACAGATAAGGAGCTATAATAAATGCAATCTTTTGTTATCATGACGGATTTCGCTTCTTCCTGTGTACCTTCTAATTTTTTTTCTGTAGAAGCTGCTGCCATAAATTCTTCCATTATCGTTGATGATGAAATTAGATGGTAATCAATAATTGCAATAACATCATTGGAACGTATCACATGGTCATTTCCAATATGGATAAACATGACGATTCCCCCGTATTTAAGATTCTACTTTCCCATCCCTCACCCGAAAAATGGCTGCTTGGTTTAATGTTTCATGCTGAATACCATCTACACTTGTGGTGGAGACAAAGGTTTGTACCTTTCCTTGAATAGTTTCTAATAAATGGGACTGTCGGTAATCATCTAGTTCGCTTAAGACATCATCTAGCAGTAAGATCGGATATTCCCCGACTTCGTTATAAATTAATTCAATTTCGGCTAATTTAACCGCTAAAGCTGTCGTACGTTGTTGACCTTGTGAACCGTAAATTTGGACATTTTTATCATTCACATAAAATAATAAATCATCTCGATGGGGACCAATTAACGTTGTTCCTCGATCGATCTCTTTATCTTCAATTTCGCTAAATTTACGATTATATATATCTGCTATTTTTCCCTTATTCGCTTCTTCTGATACGTCTATTGTCGGATCGTAAGCAATATGCAACGTTTCTAACTGACGGCTTATACCATAATGAATTGGACTAGCCCATTTTCTTAGCAAAGTCAAAAAAACAAACCGCCTTTCTAATAAAGTTGCGGCATGTTCAATAAGCTGATCGGTTAAAACGTACAACATCGTTCGATCTTGGGTAGATTGTCGTTGTAATTGCTTTAATACGTGATTCCGCTGTTTAAGAATCTTTTGAAACTGGCCTAGATGATAAATATAGCGCGGTTGGATTTGACCTAGTTCCATGTCCATAAACCGTCTGCGAATTTGAGGTGCACCTTTGACAAGCGTTAAATCCTCTGGAGCAAACATTACGACATTAAAGGCTCCAATGTAGTCACTTAATTTCTTTTGCTCCATGCGATTTAATTTTGCCTTTTTCCCTTTTGCGGAAATGACAATTTCAAGCGGAAAAGACTGATTTCGTTTGGTCACTCTACCTTCTATTTTAGCATACTCTTCTTCCCATTTAACTAGTTCCTTTTCCCTGGGAGTACGATGGGATTTCGTAAACGCTAATAGGTAAATAGCCTCCATTAAGTTTGTCTTCCCTTGTGCATTTTCGCCTATAATCACATTAATTGCATGGTCAAAAGTCATATCTAGGCTTTCATAATTGCGATAATTTTTTAATTGGAGTTGTTGTATATGCATGTTTCATCCTCTTTATTCAGGAAATAGTTCGCTAGGTTTTACAGCCTCTTAGCTTGTAAAATAATGCAGGTTCATTATGGTGGAAGCTAAAACATTATTGTTGATGGCAACTATCTATAAACGGTTTGAAAATATCTATTCTCGGTCCACTTGGAAACATCCAACTTCATCTATTTCTACCTTATCACCAGCATATAACTTTCTCCCACGACGATGTTCACGCTCGCCATTTACAAGTACACCTACATCTTGTAAATATGTTTTGACCATACCGCCAGAGTCTAAGATATTTATTAATTTTATAAATTGCCCCAATTGGATATATTCCGTTTGAATCATTATTTTCTCACACATTGTTTATCACTCATTTTCTTTTCTTAATAATGTTTTTTGTAATTTCTATTGCACGTTAACAGTCTTTTCAATATATAACGATGTAAAAGAATGACGCTCAATCTCTCATATTCCTATTTTACTAAAGATTTGCCTTTAAGGAAAGGTATCCTACTTCTTTTCTAAAATAAAGTCTCTGTAAGGCTTTAAATCTGTTTGTAAAAGCTGTTTGTAGCTTTATTCAGGTGTGAAATAACTTGTAAACCTTTTTTAACTATAGGAAAGCATAAAATTTGTTGCTTTCGCATACGGATTCAACGAAATAGACACGTACTGCTTCAGCGCCCAGCAACTAGGAGACTTCACTCCATTGCCCTACGATAAGTCACCATCGGTTCGTGCCTCACCATGATTCTTAAAACTTTAGTTCATTCGTTCCAGTCGCTACGTTGCTAACCGGGCGCCTGAACCTTTGTTCAATATCCTCTAATGCAAAGAAGCCAAACAATCTGTTTATAATTGTTCGGCTTCTTATTTCATCTGATTATCTATTGTTTAGTATGTGCGTACGGGTAAAATCAATTGGAGAATCGAATCATCTTCAACTGGTTGAATAATAAATGGGCGCATAGCACCTGTAAAAGCAATTTTTACTTCTTCATAATCAATTACTTTTAACGCATCAATCATATATTTTGAACTAAACGATATTTTTAAATCTTCACCTTCTATAGAGGAAATGGAAACTTCTTCCGTAACATTTCCTATTTCTGGATGGTTACTAGCAATTTCCACCATGTTATTGTTTTTCGTTGTTAAACGAACGACATTGTTTCGCTCTTCTTTAGCTAATAAAGATGCTCGATCGATCGTATGTAATAAATCTTTTGTACTTACATATAAGATCGTTTTACTCGCATCAGGAATTAAACGTGATGTTTCAGGGTAACTGCCATCAAGTAGTCTAGACAAAAATTGCAAATGCTTCGTACGGAATAAAATCTGGTTATTCGTTACACTGATTTGAATTTTTTCTTCGCTATCATCCATAATTTTATTTAATTCATTCAAACTTTTTCCTGGCACAACCACATTTGAAAATTCATTCGTCGTTTCTGTTACGGGAACGGTTCGTGAAGCTAAGCGATGACTATCTGTCGCTGAGAAAGTGAGTGTTTGATCAGCTAATCTCATATTCACTCCAGTTAAAATAGGTCTTGTTTCCATGGTTGATACAGCAAAAACAGTTTGTTTAATTAAGCTTTTTAAAAGGTCTATTGGGAGTTCAAAACTGTCATCTGTTTGTAATTTAGGTAGTTGTGGATATTCTGCTGCATCTTGTCCATTTAGATTAAATTCTGCTTTACCTGAGCGAATCGTTACTTTTAAACTTTCATCCACTTCTATTTCCACAATTTGTTCTGGAAGTTTGCGAACAATATCAGGAAAATATTTGGATTGAAGCACAATACTACCTTCTTCGATATGATCTACGTGAATAATTCCCTCTTCTTCAGCTGGAATATAAGATTCGATAGATATATCAGAGTCGCTTCCTGTTAATGTTATCCCATCTTTTCTTGCTTCCAACTTTATTCCCGATAAAATAGCGACAACTGGACGAGATGAAATAGCCTTCATGACGTTTTGTACGGCCGTCATTAGTTGATCTCGCTGTATAACAAATTTCATATATTTTTCCTCCTAATGGAAGTTTCCTATATATTTATGTTTACATTTTTGTACGTTTATTTCCTGCATACATATATATATTTATTAATAAAAAATAATAGTAATAATAATAAGGCCTGTTAGTATGTGGAAAACTAGGAAACATTCAACTCGTACAAGTTATTCACATGTGGATAACTTGTATATAAGTAAGTACCCCTTATGCACATTGTTAACAAGCCAAAATAAAGTAGCAATCCATTCTAGTGTTGAAAAAGGTGTTTAAGAAGATTGCTTACTCTAAAGTTTTTTCTCAAGATAAGAAAGTATAAAATTTGATGCTATGGCGTAACCAAATAACTGAATGGGCTCCGACCGGCTCCAACGCCCAGCAACTAGGCGATTTCACTCCATTGCTCTAAGCTAAGTCATCATCGGTTCGTTCTAAATAGGAAGGTCGACTAAAGACGGGCTTGCCGGAGGGCTACGATTTCCACCATAAGGCTTGGCAATAAGCTAAGTCATCTGTAAGCATCAACACATGTTAAGAGAAATAGATTTGCATCTATCATGGACATTTAGTAGCTACTTTACATTGATTTTATTTGTTCTTTAAGCTCTTCTAATTCTTTAGCTAGCTGTGTATCTTTATCGATCAGTTTGGATATTTTTTCATGCGCATGAATGACGGTTGTATGGTCTCTTCCTCCAAATTCCTCTCCAATTTTAGGCAGAGAAGAGTCGGTCATTTCTCTTGATAAATACATAGCTATTTGACGAGGAAAAGCGATGGATTTTGTACGTTTTTTAGCTAAAAAATCTTCCAACCGAACATTGTATCTCTCGCCAACTATTTCTTGAATACTAGCAATGGTGACTACTTTTGGTTTATTACTAGGAATAATATCCTTTAAAGCATCTGCTGCAAGGGAAGCATCGATGTCTTGATTAACCAGCGATGAGTAGGCAACGATACGAATGAGTGCCCCTTCTAATTCACGGATATTTGTATCAATTTGGTTTGCAATATAGAGCATTACTTCATTGGGGATATCAAGACCTTCTGCTTTAGCTTTTTTAGTTAGAATAGCAATTCGAGTCTCCAAATCAGGTGGAGTAATATCCGTAATCAATCCCCATTCAAACCTTGATCGAAGTCGATCCTCCAGTGTAGGAATTTCTTTTGGAGGTCTGTCACTAGAGATAATAATTTGTTTGTTGTCATCATGCAGTGCATTAAATGTATGGAAAAATTCTTCCTGTGTTGATTCCTTCCCAGCAATAAATTGTATATCATCAATTAATAAAATATCTACATTGCGATACTTATTGCGAAAATTGACGGTCTTATTATCCATAATGGCGTTAATAAATTCATTGGTAAATTTTTCTGAAGACAAATAAACGACTTTAGCTTCCGGATTATGATCTTGCACGTAATGACCGATGGCATGCATCAAATGGGTTTTCCCTAAGCCAACTCCACCGTAGATGAATAAGGGGTTATATGCTTTTGCTGGCGCTTCGGCTACAGCTAAAGAAGCAGCATGTGCAAAACGATTACCAGCTCCGATAACAAATGTATCAAATGTGTATTTTGCATTTAACAAAGATTTAGAGTGATCATTAAGTTCGTTAGCTTTCCCTTGATTTGATGTAGGAGCAGATTCTGCATCTTTCGTCGTACTAGGAATAATAAACTTAGCTTCTATTTCAGCTCCAGTTATTTCTGTTAAGATTTCCGAAATAAGCCTCGTATATTGATTTTCTAACCAATCCCTAGCAAATTCATTGGGTGCAGAGACGATGAGCGTATTATTGTCCAAAGATTCTGCTTTGGTATTTTTTAACCACGTATCGAAGCTTGGCTTACTAATTTTTTCTTCTATCTTTTCAAGTGCTGCAGTCCATACTTCTTGTATATTTTCCAATCAGGAGTTCACTCCTTTCTAATAGTAGATAAATGATTCATTGATTAATCCGTATATAGCTGTTAACCAATCGAGTTGACGACAGAGAATGAAATATTTGTCATCTTGCTATGTTAGTAGCATATACATGACAGAAAAAGCCTCTCTCAATCTTATAGTCCATGTTCCATGAACAATTTTATAGATGGAAAGGCATATGGTAATCTCCATATCGTAATTTCTTGTCTGTGGATAAATATAAATGATCAATAAAAGGGAAAGATAGACTTATAAACGATATCCACATTGTTGTTGATAACCTTAAAAACAAGTATGTTTATAAGTATCCACACCTTATCCACAATCTGTGCATAAGTGTATTTGCTTTTTTTTATTTTCACAGGTTAAACACAAATATAATATCAGAAAAAAGCAAGAAGTGCAATGGTCTTTCGACGGTTATCCACAAAGTCTATAGCTTGTAGACAAAATTTATCCACACCACTATATTTTGTGAATGATTTGTCGATAATTGTTGTGGATAGGAAAAAGGGGATATATATTTGTCAACAGAGGCTGTGGATATGTGAAAAAAATCTGGGAAGGACATGAAGACTAATTTTTAGCAAAAAAGAGAAGCACTCTATCATAAAATGGACGCCTAGACGGACAAATACATTTGAAAGAGGTATTTCTCATAAAAGCTAGCGTACTGTTTTTCCGTATCGGTTATTTCTACATTTAACTTGTTTGTTTATAAAACTCAGTAAAGTGTACATAAATAGAGTGCTGGAATTTTAGCGGTTATAATTATGGCGAGAATAACTTGGCACATACGTGGATATGTAAGGAAGTTTATTAAATGAAAGTGGAATTGAAGGCTTTATCTATAAAGGTTTTGTAAGAAGACAAGTTTTTCTAATAAGAACAAGTTGACAGATACCCTTATTTTTACGTATAATTACAAAGACTGTCTGATGACGGATTAAGAAATGGTATAATTCATCCCTTAGGGAGGTGCAAGATAAATGAAAAGAACGTTTCAACCTAATAATCGTAAACGTAAAAAAGTACACGGCTTCCGTACACGGATGAGCACGAAAAATGGTCGTAAAGTAATTGCTCGTCGTCGTCGTAAGGGTAGAAAAGTCTTGTCAGCATAGACCACTGAACCATCAGTGGTCTTTTTTTCACTAGTAGGAAAGTATTTTATCGTATCAGAAAAACGATAGCGTTTTCTGCCACGGGCTGGTGACTAGCTAAGTTCTTTTAAACAAAATCGTAACATTGGTGAAGATTTTCTTTACATAAAATGAATGAATCTTCCATCCGCGTAGCAGTTTTTAATGTAGTAAAGGTGATCAATTTGAAGAAAGAATATCGAATTAAGAAAAATAGTGATTTTCAATATGCCTTTAAAGCAGGGAAATCCTTTGCAAACCGTCAGCTCGTTATTTATTATGTGAAGAAAGAGGGACAATCGCATTTCCGAATGGGTCTATCAGTTGGTAAAAAAATTGGGAATGCAGTAACAAGAAATCGTATTAAGCGATATTTGCGACAGGCTTTTTTTGAGCTAAAGGACGACATTGCTTATCCATATGATATTGTTATCATTGCGAGACAGCCAGCTAAGCAAATGACCTTTTCGGAGATCAAAAAAAGTTTAACCCATTTGTTATATAAAGAACATTTGTTAAAAAATCACTAAATTTAATATAGAATCTTCCCCTTATTTAAGTTAAAATAACGATAGGTGACAGAAAACTTGTCTTTTAGGAATGTATAAAAATTTTTTGGTTTATCGTATAAGAAAAATGACAGCTTTCGCTATAAAGAATTGGCGATAAGTCTAGTTTTTTAATATAGAGTTAGGAGGAAATGTGTTGCGTAAAAAGTTTTGGTTGCTAGTGGCACTTATTGGTTTACTGGCAATTTTATCTGGTTGTACAGAAGTAAACGAGCCGATTACGAGTGAAAGTGAAGGAATTTGGAACCAGTACTTCGTATATCCAATTTCATGGCTTATCACTTATTTTGCAGAATTATTTAATGAAAATTATGGACTGGCAATCGTTCTCGTAACAATTATTGTTCGTTTATTACTGTTGCCACTAAATGTGAAACAATTGAAAAGCTCGAAGGCGATGCAAGATATTCAGCCAAAGATGAAAGAGCTGCAGCAAAAATATAGTTCTAAAGATGCGAATACGCAGCAAAAGTTGCAACAGGAGACCATGGCTTTATTCCAAAAGCATGGTGTAAATCCACTTGCTGGTTGCTTACCGATTTTCGTTCAAATGCCAATTTTAATTGGGATGTATCATGCGATTATGCGAACAGAAACGATTAAAACACATAGCTTTTTATGGTTCCAATTAGGGGAACCAGATCCATTTTTTATTTTACCATTAATTGCTGGTGGGGCGACATTCCTACAGCAAAAGTTGATGATGGCAGGAAGTCCTGCTGCGCAAAATCCGCAAATGATGGTTATGCTTTATGTTATGCCTATCATGATCGGTGTCTTTGCAATTTTCTTCCCGTCTGCTTTAGCGTTATACTGGGTAGTAGGGAATATCTTTATGGTTGCTCAAACGTTATTTATTCGTAAGCCAATGATGGCTGCAAATAATGGAGGAGACAAAAAGTGAGAGAAATAACTGCTAGTGGACAAACAGTTGAAGAAGCGGTCCAGGCAGCTTTAGAGCAGTTAAAAACAACCAGGGACCACGTTGAAGTTGATGTCATTGATGAAGGTAAAAAGGGATTGTTCGGCGTATTTGGTACGAAACGTGCTTACGTTAAAGTCAAAATCGTTGAAAATCCAATTGAAAAAACGGAAAAATATTTGCAGCAAATATTAGAACAAATGAATGTTTCTGCAACGGTGCAGACGACTGTCACAGACCATCATGTTACGTATGAAGTAACAGGCGATGATATTGCTTTATTGATTGGAAAAAGAGGTCAGACGTTAAATGCGCTACAATATTTGTTGCATCTGGCAATGAATAAAAATGCTTCTGAATTTTACACAGTCACATTGGATGCAGAAGGATACCGAGAACGTCGCAAAGAAACATTAGAAGCGTTGGCGAACAGAATGGCAGATAAAGCAGTTCGCTTAAATAAAAAGGTAGCTTTAGAGCCAATGCCTGCTTTTGAAAGAAAAATTATTCATAACGTACTACAGGAAAATAAAGCTATTACTACTTATTCTGATGGTAATGAACCACATCGGCATATTGTTATTCAACCGTAAAGTAACGCTATACATCCTATCTAGCTGAAAAACTAGATAGGATTTTTTATTGGTCTAGAAAATGATAAAATTTTTAAGATATGGATAAACTTACTAAGTTATTTAGCCACATCCGGCGCAAGCGCCCAGCAACTAGGCGACTTCACTCCATTGACCTAAAATAAGTCATCATCGGTTCGTTCTAAATAGGAAGCCCGACTAAAGACGGGGTAGCTGGAGGGCGCCGGCATACTCCTGTTGCAGGAGCATGATTCCTAAAACTTTCGTTGATTCGCTCCACTCGCTACGTTGCTAACCCGGGCGCCCCGAGCCTTTGTTCTTTACACGTACCCAATGCTTGTCAAGATTGTGAAAAAAAGAAAGTTGAGTTTTAATTAGATATCCACATGTGGATAATCTTATGGGAAAAAGAAACGAAAAAAGGTTGTGGATAACTGTGTTTTGTGCTATTCTGTTAAGTTAGTGACGATAAAAAAATGCACTTCATATAGATATTCCATGTATAGGTTGGAGGTGATTAGCAATGGAAACAGATACAATTACGGCTATTTCAACACCAATTGGTGAAGGAGCAATTGCAATTGTTCGTTTAAGCGGTCCTAAGGCTATTTCCATCACAGCTAATGTTTTTAAAGGAAAAAATTTAGGTGATGTGGCTTCACATACAATACATTACGGGAAAATAATCGATCCTGAGACAAAAGAGGTTGCTGAGGAAGTTATGGTTTCCGTTATGCGAGCACCAAAAACGTTTACCCGCGAAGATGTTGTAGAAATTAATTGTCACGGGGGTATGGTTGCGGTTAACCGTGTTTTGGAAATTATTTTAAGCCAAGGAGCTAGACTAGCTGAGCCTGGTGAATTTACGAAACGTGCTTTTTTACATGGGAGAATTGATTTATCGCAAGCAGAAGCAGTGATGGATCTTATCCGAGCGAAAACAGACAAAGCCATGTCCGTTGCATTAAAGCAGATGGACGGTCGCTTATCTGCGCTTATTCGTCGTTTACGTCAAGATTTGTTGGAAACAGTGGCACATGTAGAGGTTAACATTGATTATCCAGAATACGATGACGTCGAAGAAATGTCCCATGATATGATGCGCACGAAATCAAAAGAAGTGTATAAAGAAGTCGTTGAGCTTCTACAAGTGGCGAAACAAGGGAAGATTTTACGAGAAGGTTTAGCAACAGCGATTATAGGACGGCCAAATGTTGGCAAGTCGTCCCTAATGAATACACTTGTTCAAGAGAATAAAGCAATTGTTACAGAAGTTCCAGGAACGACTCGCGATATTATTGAAGAATATGTTAGTGTAAGAGGGGTTCCTTTACGGTTAGTAGATACCGCTGGGATTCGTGAAACAGAAGACATTGTGGAAAAAATTGGCGTAGAACGATCTCGTCAAGTTCTAAAAGAATCGGATTTAATTTTATTTGTACTAAACTATAATGATGTGCTATCAGAAGAAGATGAAAAGTTATTTAAAGCAATAGAAGGCTTAGATTACATCGTTATTATTAATAAAACGGATTTAGAGCAAAAATTAGATTTAGACCGTGTTTATGAATTGGCTGCAGAAAAACCAATTGTTATTACTTCCTTGGTGAAAGAAGAAGGGGTAAATGAATTAGAAGAAGCCATTGCAAAAACTTTTTTCGCTGGTGATATAGATACGGGCGACCTCACATATGTTTCGAACGTCCGTCATATTCAACTGTTGAAACAAGCCAAACAAGCTTTAGAAGATGCGATGGAAGGCCTAGAACTTGGACTACCGTTAGATGTCGTACAAATAGATGTAACAAGAACGTGGGAATTACTAGGTGAAATCATCGGGGATACTGCAAGTGACAGCCTTATTGATCAGCTTTTCTCACAATTTTGTCTCGGAAAATAAAGTTACTTTAATTTAGAAAGGATGAGACCAATGACTTATGATGCAGGACATTATGATGTAGTCGTGGTCGGTGCAGGTCACGCAGGTGTAGAGGCTGGGCTTGCGGCTGCTAAAATGGGAGCAAAAACATTAATGCTCACACTTAATTTAGATATGATCGCATTTATGCCATGTAATCCATCTATTGGAGGACCAGCAAAAGGGATTGTTGTAAGGGAAATTGACGCACTAGGTGGTGTCATGGGTAAAGTGATTGATAAAACGCATATTCAAATGCGTTTGTTAAATACAGGAAAAGGGCCTGCCGTTCAAGCGCTTCGGGCGCAAGCGGATAAACCGATGTATATTAAGGAAATGAAAAATATTGTAGAAAATGAGAAAAACCTTACATTGCGCCAAGGAATGGTAGATCGTTTAGTAGTTGAAGATGGTGTCTGTAAGGGAGTTGTTACCGAAACCAATGCTTTCTATCGTGCAGAAACCGTCATTATTACGACAGGAACGTTTATGCGAGGGAAAGTGCTTATGGGAGATTTGGAATATGAAAGTGGTCCAAATAATCAACGACCAACGATTAAATTGTCCGAAAACCTAGAAGAACTAGGTCTTGAAATTACGCGTTTTAAAACAGGTACACCTCCACGTGTAAATAGCCATACGATTGATTATTCAAAAACAGAAATCCAGCCGGGAGATGAGACACCCCGCAGTTTTTCATATGAAACAACAGAATATATTACAGATCAAATTCCATGCTGGTTAACGTATACGAATGAATTCACGCATGAAATTATCAATGAGAACCTCTCCCTTTCTGCTATGTATTCTGGAATGAAACGGGGAACAGGTCCGAGATATTGTCCGTCTATTGAGGATAAAATTGTCCGCTTTAACGACAAGCCTCGCCATCAAATTTTCTTAGAGCCAGAAGGAAGAGATACAGAAGAAGTGTATGTACAAGGGCTATCGACTTCTTTACCTGAATCTGTACAGCATGGCATGGTAAGAAGTGTAGAAGGGTTAGAGCATGCTGAAATTATGCGAGCGGGCTATGCGATTGAATATGATGCAATTGTACCAACACAGCTATGGCCGACACTGGAAACAAAGAAAATCCCCGGTTTATTTACGGCGGGGCAAATTAATGGTACTTCTGGTTATGAAGAGGCAGCAGCTCAAGGGATTATGGCTGGTATTAATGCCGCTGCAAAAGTATTGGGGAAAGATCCAGTCATTTTAGATCGATCACAAGCTTATATTGGTGTGCTTATAGATGATTTAGTGACAAAAGGAACAAATGAACCGTATCGACTATTAACATCTCGTGCAGAGTATCGCTTACTATTAAGACATGACAATGCTGACTTTCGTATGACAGAGCTAGGCTATGAGCTAGGCTTAATTACGGAAGAGCGTTATGCTGCATTTAAGGAAAAATATCGTCTCGTAGAAGAAGAAAAGAAACGATTGCAAAAATTAATCATTAAGCCTACAGAGGAAGTAAATGCATTTTTAGAAACAGCTGGGGCATCAAAGATGAAAGAAGCTGTAAAAGCATATGATCTTTTAAAGCGACCAGAGCTGTCGTATGACTTATTAGCACCAATTATTCATGCTGATCCGTCACTTCCACATGATGTTACGGAACAAGTCGGTATTCAAATTAAATATGAGGGATATATTAAAAAGGCGAATGATCAAGTGGCACGCATGCTGAAAATGGAAGAAAAGAAAATACCAGAAGATATTGATTATGATGCAATTAGTGGTATAGCTACAGAAGCGAAAGAGAAGCTAAAAAAAGTCCGTCCACTCTCTGTCGGGCAAGCATCGCGTATTTCTGGAGTAAACCCAGCTGATATATCTATTTTAGTTGTTTATATGGAGCAAGGAAATATAGCGCGTCTGGCTAATTAATGATAGTAAGCAGATTTAGCTTATAAGTAGCTAAGTCTGCTTTTATCTACATAAGGAGTAGAAGCATGAACCGAGAACAATTCTTTCAAGTATTAGAGGAAAAAGGAATAAAGTTAACCACATATCAAAAGGAACAATTTTCCATTTATTTTTCAACATTAATTGAATGGAACGAAAAAATCAACTTAACTGGTTTAACGGAGGAAGCCGATGTTTATTTAAAACATTTTTATGATTCCATCAGTGCAGCATTTTATTTTGATTTCAAACAAGTACAATCAATTTGTGATGTTGGTGCAGGGGCAGGTTTTCCTAGTATTCCGTTAAAAATTTGCTTTCCACATTTACAAATTACTATTGTTGATTCATTGAAGAAGCGAATTGGATTTTTAAATGAATTATCCACTGCTTTGTCGTTAGAAAAAGTCGCCTTTTATCATGACCGAGCGGAAAACATGGGTAAAAATGCATCTTTTCGGGAAACTTTTGACGTAGTAACTGCAAGGGCGGTTGCTCGTATGTCTGTATTAAGTGAACTTTGTTTACCTCTAGCAAAAAAACAAGGAACTTTTTTGGCAATGAAAGGTGCAAAAGCAGGGGAGGAGATAGAATTAGCTAAGCCTGCGATTGAGGTTTTGGGTGGGGAATTAAAACAAATGTACACGTTTACGTTGCCTGAGGAAGATAGTGAACGCTCTATTATTGAAATATATAAAGCAAGGAAAACACCTAAAAAATATCCACGAAAAGCTGGACTTCCAAATAAAGAGCCAATTGAATGAGTGTGATTCACGCTTCTAATGGTTAGGATCTATCCTGGATAGAAGGTGCTGTAAGGCTCCCGCTGTATGAATTGAAGGAAAGTCAAAATGGGGGATAGCAGCATCTTCATTGCTCTAGCAATGAAGGGATGAAAAAATCCGGCTGATGAATGAGTATTTTTCCTAATATATATATGGTAAAATAAAGCCATATACGTGTTTGTGACCAAGTAATAATTTCGTATAGCGCTAGCAGTTTGCTGCTGCGTTTTTTCTTATACGGCTACTTTTATATATAGAGCCGAAGCGCTATTTTAAATTATAATTCTGCTTCGTAAATGATCGAATGATAAGAGAAGGTTATATAGATTAAATATTCAATTTATTCGTTCAGTAAGATATATATTTTTTCGCTTACTTTATCTATCTTCTATTTAAACAAGAAAAGGAGATAGAGAGAAACAAGTTTCGCTTTATAAGCGCTTTTCCTGTGCTATAATATTTATAGTTATTCCATATAGAATGTTCCACGTGAAACATTTTATATTTTATACATAGATCATATTATAATAGTAAAATAGAGGTGGTGTGGAATTATGGTGAAGCCCTTTAACCGTTTTTTTGGAATCGGTGATAAACCTGAACAGGGAAATGCTTCCGATTCAGGTATAGATATTCACTCCAATGAAGTGATACAGATCCCTGTTAAAAATATAAAACCTAATCGTTATCAGCCTAGGTCTATTTTTAGTGAAGAAAAGATAAAAGAACTTGCTCAAACGATACAAACACATGGTATGATCCAACCAATTATCGTTAGGCATTTGGATGAAAATGACCAGGCAGAACAACACTATGAAATTATTGCTGGAGAAAGAAGATGGCGAGCGGTGGAGTCCTTAGGATGGGAACATATTTCTGCTATTGTCAAAGAAATGACGGACACAGAGACTGCTTCCGTTGCCCTTATAGAGAATTTACAACGTGAGGAACTAACTGTAATCGAAGAGGCAACAGCGTATGCGCAACTATTAGAAATTCATGATTTAACCCAAGAAGCGCTTGCTCAACGATTAGGAAAAAACCAATCAACTATTGCAAATAAGTTACGATTACTTAAATTGCCGCAAGCAGTTCAAGAAGCATTGCTAGGAAAATATATCACAGAGAGGCATGCTAGAGCCCTCATTAAATTAAGTGATGAAGAGGAACAAATTAAATTATTACAAAAAATCATTGAAAATCATTTAAATGTAAAGCAAACAGAAGATAAAATAGCAAAAATAAATGAGCGGAAAGAAAAACCCGCAAAAAGGAATACAGCTAAACGAAAAGGTTTTAATAAGGATATTCGTATTGCAATGAATACGATACGTCAATCCCTTAACATGGTTTCTGATACAGGTGTTGAAGTTGAGTCTGATGAACAAGATTTAGAAGATTATTACCAAATCACGATTAAAATTCCAAAGAAGAAATAATTCATTTATATATTTAAGTTTAATGATAACCATATCGTTTCAGAAAAGGATCATACTTATACTATAGGAAAATATAAAATCCTTTGATTTATAATACAAGAAAACTGGCTCCTCCATAGAAATTTGATGGTAAGCCAGTTTTTCTACAGGTAACCCATCTCTACAAAGGTGGGTGTTTTTCACTATTTACGTTTATTGTAAAAGAAAAATGACGGTGTTTTTATGGCAAACCATGTATTTCTTAAGAATTATGTATCTACTAAAATTACGAATCGCTAACAAAATTAAAATTAGTCAGCTATTTAGAAGAAAAAATGATAAAATAGATAGTATATCGTTTTAGGTAGGTGTCAACATGGGAAAAATAATGTCCATCGCTAACCAGAAAGGTGGCGTAGGAAAAACAACATCATCTGTTAATTTAAGTGCTTGTTTAGCACATTTAGGAAATAAGGTTCTTCTTGTAGATGTAGACCCGCAAGGTAACGCTACAAGTGGAACAGGTGTAAATAAAGCAGATGTAAAACATTGTATTTATAATGTCCTTGTAGAAGATTTACCTGCGGAAGAAGTATGTATTTCTACAACGATTGACAATTTAGATATTATACCTGCTACTATCCAATTAGCTGGGGCAGAGATAGAGTTGGTGCCAACAATATCTAGAGAAATACGGCTTAAAAAATCATTAGAGAATCTGAAGCTAGACTATGATTACATTATCATTGATTGCCCTCCATCACTTGGGTTATTGACTTTAAATGCACTAACTGCTTCTGACTCTGTCATTATTCCAGTACAATGTGAGTATTATGCATTGGAAGGGCTAAGTCAGTTGCTAAACACCATTAGACTAGTACAAAAGCATCTTAATAAAACACTTATGATTGAAGGAGTGTTATTAACGATGCTTGATGCTAGAACCAATTTAGGTTTACAAGTTATTGAAGAAGTGAAAAAATATTTTCAAGACAAAGTCTATCAAACGATAATTCCAAGAAATGTAAGATTAGGAGAAGCTCCAAGTCATGGTTTGCCAATTATTACTTATGATGCAAAGTCAAAAGGTGCAGAAGTATATCTTGAGTTAGCGAAGGAAGTGATGGCCAATGGCGAAAGGGTTAGGTAAAGGAATTAATGCTTTCTTTCCAGAGGTTGAGGAAAAACAAGATGATGTTATTGAGGAAATTGCTATTTCTGAGTGCCGTCCAAATCCATATCAGCCTCGAAAAACTTTTCACGCAGACGCTATTGAAGAGTTAAAAGAATCTATTCTTGAGTACGGTATTATTCAGCCTTTGATTGTTCGAGCGAGCATTAAAGGCTATGAAATTGTCGTAGGAGAAAGAAGATATCGTGCAGCTAAAGAGGCAGGACTAGATAAGATACCAGTCATTATTAAAGACTTAACCGATGATAAAATGATGGAACTGGCTTTATTGGAAAACTTGCAGCGAGAGGATTTAACTCCTATCGAAGAGGCCCATGCGTATGCTAACTTAATGAACGAATTAAACATTACACAGGAAGAATTATCGAAACGGTTAGGAAAAAGTAGATCACACATCGCTAATATGGTACGATTGCTTTCTTTGCCTGAGTCCGTTATTGCCTACATAAATAATGGAGAGCTTTCCATGGGGCATGGGCGTGCTATACTGGGTCTGAAGGATAAAACAAAAGTTCAAGCCTTAGTACAAAAAATACGAAAAGAAAAATTAAATGTAAGACAGGTAGAAAAATTGATCGTTCAATTGAACGAAAAGCCTGTAAAACAAAAAGAAAAACCAAAGAAAGATGTATTTATTCAAGAAAGAGAAACGTTTCTTAGAGAAAGGTTTGGAACTGCTGTAACCATTCAACGTGGCAAACGGAAAGGTAAAATTGAGATAGAATTTTATAACGATAACGATTTACAGCGTATTATTGATACGCTTGAAAATGAATGAGTTTCTGTTTTTAGAGTTGTTTCTAACTAGGATAATATTAGAAATAAGTAGAGACTGACAATATTGTCAGTCTTTCGTTTTACATTATACGAAAGTATAAAATTTCAGGGGTTATAATATTAGAAAAACGATGCCATTCGCCATAAGACTTGGCGGCAAGCCAAATTTTTCTAAAATGTAATCACTTTGCTGAAAGGCACTAGATAAGAGAAGACAGTTTTATCGTAAATCATTATACATGAGCTATAATTAAATTTTCCTACAATCGCGTTTTCATATAAATGTAAGTTACATACAAATGTTTCACGTGAAACAGTGATATATTTAAATAGGGGAGGCGGACAAAATAGCATTATATGGTACAATTATAAATGGAGTTTTAATTATTATTGGCAGCTTACTAGGTTTAGTATTCACTAAAATCCCAGATCGGTATAAAGAGACTGTCATGCAAGGAATCGGTTTAGCTGTCATATTAATTGGTTTGCAAATGGCTTTTGTCACGGAACAAATTATTGTGGTTTTACTAAGCTTACTGATGGGAGCTGTTCTAGGAGAATGGCTTCGCTTAGAAGACCGTTTAAATCAATTAGGAAAATGGGTTGGCAATCAATTAGGTTCTAAAGAAGATGATACACGAGTTTCGCAAGGTTTTGTTACAGCCTCTTTAATATTTGTCATTGGTGCAATGGCCATTATTGGAGCGTTAGATAGTGGATTGCGAGGAGATCATGAAGTTTTAATAACAAAAGGTATATTAGATGGCTTTGTCTCCTTAGTATTGACGACAACGTTAGGATTTGGGGTTATATTATCAGTTATTCCTGTACTATTATATCAAGGTTCTATTGCTCTATTAGCGACACAAATCGAGGGAATCATTCCTAAAGCATATTTGGATGGTTTCATCACGGAAGTAACAGCAGTAGGTGGCTTATTAATTGTAGCAATTGGACTAAATCTATTAAATATTACATCTATAAGAATAGGAAATCTATTACCAGCTGTTATAATGGTAGGCTTCGTTTACTCTGTATATCTACTATTTTTGTAACTATACATGTAGGGTAACATAGTTAGATTCCTATAGCTGAAAAAGTCTTGTTTTCTAAATACTATAAACTAAAAAATCTTATACATTCCTATAGTGAACAAAAGGATTAGGTGTGCATAGCCTATCCCTTTTGTTCCATCTATAGTCCATATGTATGGGAGACGGGTACCATCGATTAAGAGAAAAATTGCCCAATCAATGAATTTCTGACTCCTGCATCAGCGCTTGTCATGGCTTCATAAAGAAAACGATTCTTATATGGTCGTTGAAACCACAGCTGGCATTCTTTTTCTATATGTTAAACGTTGATCTACATAATCTAAAAGGTCGGCAATTAATTTGGCCATTGCCATAACAATTTGCAATCTCGTATTTTGTAAAACAGCGTACTCCATAAATCCACTCACATTAACAACACCAGTAAGATGAACATCTCCTATAGCAGGAAGTGGCTTATTTAATGCTGCGCCAGGTTTAATAGGTCCTTTTCCTGCAATAATTTTTCCTACAGAATGTTGCTTTCCTAAACAAGCATCAATGGCTATTATAAAAGGATGTCGGTATGATGTCTCAATTTGATGTAGATAATCTTGTAAATTGACAGCATGAACGGGGTTATCCAACGTGCCATAGATAGAAATATGCCTCGGTTTCTTCTCAGAAAACAAACTCCCAACAAGTGGTCCTAAAGCATCTCCTGTAGAACGGTCTGTCCCAATAGATACAACTACATATTCCCGTGGTGACGGAGGGAGAAGTGCTAAAAAACGGTTTAGCATATTCAAATGGAATTCCGGATCTGTATAGTGCATACGGAATTGATCTTGATTATCCAATAATTTGTTTTTAAAAATCATAGCTTATCCTCCAAAGACATATTGGTATAGTATACGGATATTTTCCTGAATCTATACGTAGATGATTAAAATAAATGGAGGAAAAGAGATGATACGAGCAGGGATGCAATGGATGTTTTTAATTATTGGCACAACGATTGGAGCAGGGTATGCTTCAGGAAGAGAATTATGGCAATTTTTTGGGCATGAAAGTGGACTAGCTATTGTGTTATTTGCCTGTTTTTTTACTATTTGCTGTATAGGCATTATGAATGTAAGCTACACACGAAAGTCTACCCACTACTTACCAGTTCTGCGAGATATTGTAGGTGTGAAATTAACCAAAGTGTATGACGTGATGATTTTTATTTATTTGTTTACAACTACTGTTATTATGATTGCTGGTAGTGGTGCAACATCGCAAGCGTTTAATTACCCTTACTGGTGGGGAATAAGTATAATAATTGTTGCGCTTATACTACTATTTTTAAAAGGAGTGAACGGCCTCCTATCTATAAACCAATTTATATTACCAATATTATTAACAGGGCTTGTGTTTGTTCTATTATGGTTTACAGTCGATCAAAAATTGGATCTTTTTTCACATTGGCATGAACAACGAAATTGGATGGCCGCATTCCCTTTTACGGCATTAAATATTCTTCCGCTAATTGCTGTCTTGGGAGCCATCGGACATAAAGTACAATCAAAACAAGAAATATGGATTGCTTCTATTGGCAGTGGGCTTACACTTGGAGTTATTTCGTTTATTTACAATAATAGTTTAATTCAAATTGCTGATGAAGTACTAGTATATGAGATTCCATTATTTGCTATTATGAAGAACTATCCATTACAAATGCTCGTTTTTATGAGTATATTATTATGGTTTGCTATTTTTACCACAGCTGCTTCAGGAATACTTGGCATTGTGAGCCGTATACAAGACTATGTCAAGCAGCCATTATGGTTGATTGTTTGCTTGACCTTGGTTACAATGATTCCATTAACAGCTCTCGGTTTTTCAACTTTAATTCAATACTTATACCCCATTTACGGTATATTAAATTTATACGTATTAACGCGATTATTATTTCTCCCTTTTTGGGATAAAATGGAAAAACCAAAAATATAGATTTTGATAAGGCATGGGAGGCTTAGGATGAATTTAACGCAAAGTACAGTAGAAGAAAATGTAGAAAAAGAAGTAGATAATTTTCATAAACTGATGAATGATGCATGGGATTATTTAACAGGTGCTGATTTATGGTTTTCAGTTGGAAAAGGTATGCTGCAAATTATACTTATTCTCGTATTATCTCTAATGGTCATTCGTATTTCTCGGAAAGTAGTGGACCGGTTATTTAAGAATCGGGATAAAGGCCCCCTTCGCATTACGGAACGTCGGGAAAACACATTAAAAAAATTAATTAAAAATGTAATTGCATATGTGGTTTATTTTATCGCACTTCTTATGATTTTAGATGGTGTGTTTGGTCTGCAAATAGGGGCATTAATTGCTGGTGCAGGTGTCGCTGGTTTAGCAATTGGTTTTGGTGCGCAAAATTTAGTCAGAGACATTATCTCAGGATTTTTCATTATTTTTGAAGACCAATTTTCTGTAGGCGATTATGTTGGTGTCGCAGGTATTGAAGGAACGGTGGAAGAAATCGGTTTAAGAACAACGAAAGTATTAAGCTGGACAGGTGAAATGCATATTTTACCAAATGGTAATGTCACCCAAGTTATCAATTATTCCGTTCATAATGGGTTAGCAATCGTAGATATTAATGTACCTTATGAGAGTAGTGTCGATGACGCAGAGCGCTTAATAAATGAAGTTGCTGTTACACTACCAGATAAATATGATTTTGTTGTAGGAACCCCAGAAATTATTGGTGTGCAAAATTTAGAAGCGTCTCATTTTGTAATTCGTGTCATTGCAGAAACATTACCTGGTTTTCAATGGGCTGCAGAAAGAAATATTCGCCGTGATATGCAACATTACCTTTATCGATCAGGAATTGAAATACCATCTCCAAGAATCGTGATGTATTCTCGGGACCAGAAGCAAGAATTATTGGATTATAGCCAAAGGAAACAGTTTCATGATAGCTCGAGTAATCGAACAGGATATCCGGATCTTGAATCGCATGGCGAACAGTCCCCACAAAGGGAAGGCGATGAATAAGCAAAATAATTATAAATAGAAAAACCGATGGGGAGGCACAGATTTTCTATTAAGGAAGGAGCCAATAAGAAATATTGATCTGTTACTGTCGTGTATTCTTATTATCTTTATAAACACTAATTTACCGCTTTATAAGAGTTAAAATTTTGAATCGCTAATCCTAGCGTAGCATTTGCTTATTATACATGTTAAGGTTTAGATAGTTCATCTTACAATGATAAATAATGAAGGAGAACAGGGTAATGGAAGGAAAAGAATTTGCACTACATGATGTCGTACAAATGAAAAAGCCACATCCATGTGGCGACAACCGTTGGCGAATTATACGGATGGGAATGGATATTCGTATTAAATGTTTGGGCTGTGATCATAGTGTCATGATCCCGCGTAAACAATTTGAGAAAAAAATGAAAAAAATACTGATAAAAGCAGAAGAATAAGTACGGATATAAAAGGAAAAAGAAATTTTTTCATGTGTAAAGAAATAGCGATGACCGTGTTAAAATGGTATAATTATGATTAAAGATAAAGAGAAAATGAAATTTAATAGGGTAAAGTGTAAAAGTAGGCAGCTATTTCTGTCTACTTTTACTTTTAGTTAGCTTGTCATTTGATTGGCTTGTATCTATAATGAGAAGGACAAATGCGTCATATGAATGGAATCCTTAAGGAGTGAAATAGGCATGTCTTTAACAGCAGGAATTGTCGGTCTTCCAAACGTCGGTAAGTCCACGTTATTTAATGCAATTACCCAAGCTGGAGCAGAAGCAGCAAACTATCCGTTTGCGACCATAGATCCAAACGTAGGAATTGTAGAAGTACCAGACAAACGCTTAAATAAATTAACAGAATTAGTAAAACCAAAAAAGACAGTACCAACAACATTTGAGTTTACAGATATTGCAGGTATTGTAAAAGGCGCAAGTAAAGGGGAGGGATTAGGTAACCAGTTTTTATCTCATATTCGTCAAGTAGATGCTATTTGCCAAGTCGTCCGTTGCTTTGATGATGAGAATATTACGCATGTATCTGGAAAAGTCGATCCAGTTGAAGATATGGATATTATTAATTTGGAATTAATTCTTGCAGATTTGGAAACGGTGAACAAACGATTCCAACGTGTGGAGAAATTAGCTAGGCAAAAGGAAAAATCTGCTGTTGCAGAATTTGACGTATTAAGTAAATTGAAGACAGGATTAGAAGAAGAACAACCAGTTAGAGCAATGGAGTTTAATGAAGAACAATGGAAAATTGTTAAAGGACTACATTTGCTTACAAGTAAGCCAACGCTTTATGTAGCTAATGTAAGTGAAGAAGAAGTAGCAGATACAGATGCCAATGAGCATGTTCAAAAAGTAAAAGCATATGCAGAAAAAGAAAATGCAGAAGTGATTGTCGTTTGTGCAAAAATAGAAGAAGAGATTTCCGAATTAGATGAAGAAGAAAAAGCCATGTTCTTGGACGATTTAGGTATTACAGAATCGGGTCTGGACAAGCTGATTAAAGCTTCTTATCATTTATTAGGATTGGCGACATATTTTACAGCGGGAGAACAAGAAGTTCGTGCTTGGACGTTCCGTAAAGGGATGAAAGCACCACAAGCTGCTGGAATCATTCATACTGATTTTGAACGTGGTTTTATCCGTGCTGAAACGGTGTCCTACGATGATTTAGTAGCAGCTGGATCTATGACAAAAGCGCGGGAAAATGGAAAGGTACGGTTAGAAGGGAAAGATTACATCGTTCAAGATGGCGATGTTATACACTTCCGATTTAATGTGTAAACGTAAAACAGGATCTCTCGAAAAACTTGTCATTTGTAAGATGATTTGGTATAATACACTATCGTGAGTAATTAAATTTTATGAATTACTCCTTGCTCTCATGACGACATTATTTACCGTCGAATATTGGGAGCCGCTAAGTCCAAAAGGAGGTGCTACGGATGAGAAAATACGAAATCATGTACATCATCCGCCCAGACATGGAAGAAGAAGCGCAGACAGCTTTAATAGAGCGTTTCAATGGTATTCTTACTGATAATGGTGCGGAGATTGAAAAAGTTGATGAAAAAGGCAAAAAACGCCTTGCTTATGAAATCAATGACTATCGTGATGGGTATTATGTAATCATTAACTTCAGCAGTGATGATCAAGCTATTAACGAGTTTGACCGTCTAGCAAAGTTTTCTGATGATATTATTCGTCATATTGTCGTTCGAGAAGATGATCAATAATAAGGAGTGGTTCGGATGTTAAATCGTGTCGTACTTGTCGGCAGGTTAACGAAGGATCCTGATTTACGTTACACCCCAAGTGGCGTAGCAGTTGCCAATTTCACACTTGCGGTAAACCGTCCATTTTCCAATCAACAGGGGAACCGTGAAGCAGATTTTATTAACTGTGTCGTTTGGCGTAGAGCAGCGGAAAACCTGGCGAATTATATGAATAAAGGTAGCATGGTTGGTGTGGATGGACGAGTGCAAACACGCCGATTTGAAGGCCAAGATGGAAAAACAGTATTTGTTACTGAAATAGTGGCAGAAAGTGTTCAATTTTTGGAAACAAAAGGTTCTTCTCAGGGCGGGGGACAAGGTGCATCAGGATTTCAACCAAACAGAAACCAAGGTCAATTCGAACCGCAATCCAACCCATATGAACAAAGTCAAAGTCAAAATCAAAATAACAAGGAAAATCCATTTCAAAATAATGGAGAACCTATTGAAATATCAGATGATGATTTACCATTTTAATTAAAAGGAGGTCATATTGATGGCAGCTCGTCGCGGTCGTGCAAAACGTCGTAAAGTGTGTTATTTTACAGCGAACGGAATTACACACATTGACTATAAAGATGTTGACTTGCTAAGACGTTTTATTTCTGAACGTGGAAAAATTCTTCCTCGTCGTGTAACTGGAACTTCTGCAAAATATCAACGTAAACTAACGAAAGCAATCAAACGTGCTCGTACAATGGCTTTATTGCCATATGTGGCTGAGTAATCATAAAAAAACCATCTTTTGCTACTTGCAGAAGATGGTTTTTTTAACAGATAAGAAAGTATAAAATTATTATTGATTATAGTATAAGAAAAACGAAGGCTATCGCTAGGAGACTTGGCGGCAAGCCTTCGTTTTTCTAAACATTATAGAATGTTTTTAAACCGTAAATTATCGCTCTATTTATTTGGTGATAACTGAATTTTTTCTAGGCTTTAATAGTGAGTAGCGTATGCAAGAAAACAATACAGACCACAGTTTTATTTGACTTACATAAAAAAATGGAAGTAAATGAAGTCTTGTTCGTGTATGAGTTTGAACTATTCTCCAAACCCATATGCTGCAAAAGTTTCTGTTGCCTTTTTTGAACTTATAAAATCGGTTAACACCTTCGCATCATGATGATTTGTACTATAGGAAGTAATTCCCGTTTCATAAACGATGGGTGGATGGAGGTGCTCGTCAATTTCATAGATCACGTTTATGTCCTCGTTTTGCAACGCGTTGGAAGCATATACAACGCCAAGTGTTTGCGCATCCTCTTTCACCTTTTCCATAATGTCTGCTACATCTTTAACATAGACAGTTTTATTTTTAATGGTGTCCCATATATTTACTTCATTTGATTGGAAAGCTTTTTGTGCATAATCACCAGCTGTTACATTCACGGTATCACCTAGAACGAGTTCTTTAAAAGGAGCCCGTTTTAAATCACTTAAATCTTCTATTGATAGCTCTTTATCTGTATGTGATATTAATACGAGTTGATTGTGAGCAAATCTTTTTTGCGAACCATTTAGAATTAATCCTTCTTTTTTTAACGTATCCGTCCACTCTTTATTTGCAGATAAGAGCAGGTCGATGGGAGCCCCTTGTTGAATATTACCAGCTAATTGGCCAGAACTTGCAAAATTAACTTCTACTGCTATTGTCGGATGTTCTTTTTCAAATTTCGTGATTAGTTCTGGAAGTACATCTTTCAAACTGGAATCAGCAGCTACAAGTATTTTATTTTGTTCAGCAGGTTGCTCGAATAGTTGTTCTTCCTCAAACAGAGAGCACCCTGTTAGAAAAACGATGCTGATGCAAAGGATAAAAATATGCTTCATGTAAGTCCTCCTAGTGCTCATAATATTCTATCACTGTTCTAATAATCAAATGAACGGAGCTTTAAATAGTTTTTTTCATTTTTTCTACTTTTTCCGCCGTTTTGGATATACGGTAATAATCAAAACGAGAAATAGTAATGAATAAGCACAGAATAGGAATAAGAAACTATCTTGCAGAGGAAAAAAGATTCCTACAATTGTGTAGAACAAAAAAGGGATGCTTGTGGTAAAAACAGACATTTTCCATAGTATAGAAAACTTTAATTTTCGATCCATAAATTTGGCTATAAGTGTTCCAATACCCGCTATAATAGATAAAAGAATAAATATTATGATTGATAAAGGCAAATAATGAAAAATAAAAAAGTAAATGATTTTGAAAAAACCATTTAACTGTGCTGCTACTCCATCCCCTGTTGTTAAAGTATATTGGAGAAATGAAGGAATAGATACAAGTAAGATAAGAATTAACATATAAATAACTGCAATATCCATCCCAATACGATTAAGCTGGAATATTGCGTTCTTTTTGGGGAGTTTGATACTATGTATGAACGCATGGAAGAATATCATTATTGTCACCCTTGTCTTTATTTCACTCTAAGAAAGTATAAAATGTACTATAGTATAAGAAAAACTGCAACATTCTTTTAAAACTTAGTGTTACGTTTTTCTAACTACTTCTATTATAGTAGAAATAAAGAATAAATTCCTTGTAAACGAATTGAAAAACAATTGTTGAACCGAATTTAATGGATGATTGGCAACAATATCGATATCATTTCCAACTTCGACAAAAGAAAACGACAGTTTCTGCGATCAAGACTTGGTGATAGCCAAGTTTTTCTAATAAGATAAGAAAGTATAAAATTAGTCGCTTTGGGATATGAATTCAACGAAATAACCCCGTCTGGCTCCAGCGCCCAGTAACTAGGCGACTTCACTCCATTGCCCTAAGCTAAGTCATCATCGGTTCGTGCTAAATAGCAAGGCTGACTAAAACGGATTTGCCTTAGTGCGTCGGAATAACCCTGTTTTAGTTAAAACTTTCGTTAATTCGTTCCACTCGGCTACGTTGCTAAACGGGCGCCCTGAGCCAATGTTCTACTATAGGAAAGTATACAAGTTTAAAGGTTTATAGTATAAGAAAAACGATGCCATTCGCCATAAGACTTGGCGACATGCCAAATTTTTCTAATCGAATTGCGTTTTTACTAAAATACTATATTAAAATAATATTACCCGGGAAATAATATTTCTATGCTTTTCGACAACTATTAGAGTAAAAAACATGTTATCATATTAGAATGGAATAGTAACAACTTAAGGTAGTGAGGTGCAAAATGAATCAAACTAAAAAACAAGTAGACGGTGCATTGTTTACTGGTCTATTCATTATCATATTGTTAGCTGGTTTATTTATTCCAGTAATAACACCAATTGCTATCTTTGTATTGCCAATTCCTTTTGTAATGTATACAGCAAGACATAGCTGGAAACCGGCTTTAGTAATGGCTGTTGCAACGATTATTTTATCTATATTGCTAGGAACAGTTCTTGCATTACCGCTTGCTGTACCTACAATTATTGGTGGTATAATGATTGGTGAGGCAATTCATAAAAAAATAACCGCTTATGAAACGTTAGCAAGAGGAACATTTGGATATATTGTTGGAATGCTACTTATATTTTTATTTGTACAGCTTGTTTTGCAAGTAAATATGGTTGCAGAGTTCCAATCCCTAATGGACGAATCATTAGCAAGATCAACAAGTATGATGGAGCAGTTTGGTAACCAAGAGCAAACTGATGTCGTTAAGGAAACAATGGAGCAAGTAACGGAAGGGTTAATGAACCTTCTTCCATTCTATTTTCTGTTCATAGCAATTATTCAAGCACTAATTAGTCAATGGCTCGCTTATAAGCTGATGAATCGGATTGAAAAACGACAATTACGTTTTCCGCCATTCCGTTCATTACGTTTTCCTTCAAGCGTCCTGTTTATTTATCTTTTTGTTCTACTTGCAGCTTTTATGGTAGCGGATGCTGATAGTGGCACAATGTCGATGGCTATACAAAATTTATTAGTAATTGCACAACTTATTTTAACGATTCAAGGATTTTCGTTTTTATTTTTCTTTGCACATGATAAAAAAATGTCCAAGGCATTTCCAATTATTAGTATCATTTTAGTATTGCTCATGCCAACGTTTATGTTTATTATTCGATTTTTAGGCATCCTAGATATCGGAATGAACTTAAGAGAGCGGATGGGGAAGAAATAAGGCGATAGAAGAATGGTACACTATAGGGAAGTATAAAGTTTAAAGGTTTATAGTATAAAAAAACTATGCCATTCGCCATAAGACTTGGCGACAAGCCAAGTTTTTCTAAAAAGATAAGAAGGTATAAAATAGTGGCTTGTGCATAACAACATAATTGAATAAGCCACGTCTGGCCCCAGCGCCCAGCAACTAGGTGACATCACGAAATCGCCTTATGATAGGTCATCATCGGTCGTTCCAAATAGGAAGGCCGACTAAAGATGGGCTTGCCGGAGGGCGCCGGCATACTCCTGTTGCAGGAGTATGATTCCTAAAACTTTCGTTGATTTGTTCCACTCGCTACGTTGCTAACGGGGCGCCCCGAGCCTTTGTTCATACAATGGTGCCAGAGAAGGTTACCGATTAAGGAATAAAATAAGTGTTGCATAGTAGGAGCTGAATGTGATGCCCGATAAGCAAAAAAAGCCGACACTGAGAAACCATGTATGGTTTATTTACGCAATTTCCATCATTTTATTAGGATTTATTTGGTATTTTCAATGGGTGCTGGGAATGATTATGACAGTATTGTTAGTCGTTTCATTCTATTACAGTATGCGTTCGGAGCAAGCTCTGCAAGATGAAGCTGAAAAATATATAACGACATTGTCGTACCGTGTAAAAAAGGTCGGAGAAGAAGCGTTATTAGAAATGCCGTTTGGAATTATCTTATATAATGATGATTTTAAAATAGAATGGGCAAATCCATATATGAATCGTTTTGATGATGGAAGTTTGGTCGGCGATTCACTTCATAAATTATCAGAGGATTTAATACCGATGATTAAAGAAAATAAAGAGAAGATCTGGTTTGAGTTGCAAGATTATGTGTTCGAAACGGTTGTAAAGAAAGAAGAACGACTCCTTTATTTATTTGATCGTACAGAACAATCGGAATTACAAATACAGTATCGAAATGAGCAGACGGTTCTTGGTTTTATTTTTCTAGACAACTATGAAGAAATTACGCAGAACATGGACGATACAAATAAAAGTCGATTAAACTCACAAGTGACATCGGTATTAAATAAATGGTCCAAACATCACGGTCTATATTTAAAACGAACTTCTCAGGAACGTTTTTTAGCCGTTGGAACAAAAGAAATCCTCACAAATCTAGAAAATTCGAAATTTGAAATCTTAGATGAAGTACGTGCATTAAGCGGAGAGCGCAATACCCCGGTTACATTAAGTATTGGTATCGGCATGGGGGATGTTGACTTGCCTACACTTGGGGAATTAGCCCAATCGAGCTTAGACCTTGCATTAGGTCGAGGTGGCGATCAAGTAGCGATTAAGGACGAGACGGGAAAAGTTCGTTTTTACGGTGGGAAAACAAACCCAATGGAAAAGCGAACGCGCGTAAGAGCAAGGGTAATCTCCCATGCGTTAAAAGAGTTAATTCGAGCTAGTGATAATGTGATCATTATGGGGCATAAATCACCTGACATGGATTCAATCGGTGCTGCTATCGGCATCTTAAATATTGCGCTTGCCAATGACGTAGAAGGATATGTCGTGTTTGATCCAAATGATATTGATACAGGTGTTTATCGGTTAGTAGATAAAATTAAGGAAGATGAGGTGCTTTGGCAATACTTTGTAGATCCTGATGAAGCAAATTCACTTATCAACAACCGTAGTCTAGTCGTTGTCGTAGATACACATCGACCAGCAATGGTAGCAAGTGAAGCACTCTTACAAAAGTCCGATTACAAAGTAGTCATTGATCATCATCGTCGAGGGGAAGATTTTATTGACAACCCAACTTTAGTATATATGGAACCATATGCATCTTCTACGGCAGAATTGGTAACAGAACTCTTAGAGTACCAACCGAAAAAATTAAAATTACGTATGTTGGAGGCAACTGCTTTATTAGCAGGGATTATTGTCGATACGAAAAGTTTCACTTTACGAACAGGGTCAAGAACATTTGATGCTGCTTCATACTTACGATCCAAAGGCGCCGACACAGTACTTGTTCAGGAACTGTTAAAAGAGGACATCGATGTATATGTCGAGCGAAGTAAACTAATTGAACGAGCACAAATATACCGTAATAAAATTGCTATCGCAAAAGCGAAAGAAGGACAAATTCATGGTCCTGTATTAATCGCTCAAACGGCCGATATTTTATTAACGATGAGCGGGATAGCTGCTTCTTTTGTTATTTCGGAACGCAAGGACGGAAAGGTTGGCATTAGCGCTCGATCGTTGGGGGCTATTAATGTGCAAGTGATTATGGAAAAAATGAATGGTGGTGGACATTTAACAAATGCCGCCACGCAGATTGAAGATACGACAATTGATGAAGCCGAACAGTTGTTAAAAGATATCTTAGATGAATATTATGAGGGGAGCGAATCAGAATGAAAGTAATATTTCTTAAAGACGTAAAAGGTAAAGGAAAACAAGGTGAAGTAAAAAATGTCTCTGATGGTTATGCACGTAACTATCTATTAAAAAATAACTTAGCCCAAGAAGCAACACCAGGTAATTTAAAAGCATTAGAAGCGAAGAAGAAAAAACAAGACCAGTTAGAACAAAAAGAAAAAGATGAAGCTATTCAATTGAAAAATAAACTTGCAGACATAACTGTAGAATTAACGGCTAAATCAGGGGACAGTGGACGTTTGTTTGGTTCCATTACGAGCAAACAAATCTCTGAAGCGTTAGAAAAGAATTATGGCTATAAAATTGATAAGCGAAAAATAGAGTTAGATGCACCGATTCGATCTTTAGGGTATACAAATGTACCTGTAAAATTGCATCCTGAAGTAGACGGTTCCATTAAAGTGCGTGTAAGTGAAAAGTAAATGAGGCGGTTTAGCAATATTTTTATAAATTAGCAGCAACTTTAAAGATGAATAGTGACTATAATGAGCTCCGGAAAATACGTAGAATCTTTTATGCTTGAAAGCATGTTGCAACTTCTCTGTTCAGTTAGAAAAATTTGGCTTACCTTCACGTCTGTAAGGCGTCATTAATTCTAAAAAAGAGGGTTGTCCGTTTGCTGAAAAAGTGAAGTATATTTCCGGAGCAAATTATGGGGCTTAGAAGTAGCAATATTTCTTGCAATATGAAATCATAAATTTTTTTCATCCCATAGTTCCAATTTCTTCATCTATAGTATCTGTTTTAAAAGGGGGACTACACATGAATACCCAAATAGATCGCACCCCACCGCATAATATGGAAGCTGAACAGTCGATTATTGGAGCAATATTTATCGATCCAGAAGCATTTATTACGGCTTCTGAGATATTAGTTGCAGAAGATTTTTATAAAGCAGCACATCAACGTATTTTTTCCAGTATGATGGCTTTATCCGATCGGGGGGAACCTATTGATGTCGTAACTGTAACTGCTTATTTACACAATGCGAACCAGTTAAATGAAGTAGGTGGCGTGCAATATTTATCACAAGTAGCAGATAGTGTACCTACATCTGCCAATATAGGCTATTATTGTCGGATTGTTGAAGAAAAAGCGTTATTACGAAGATTGATTCGATCAGCCACAGATATAGTAACATCAAGCTTTGAGAGGCAAGATGAAGTAGAGGATGTTTTAAATGAAGCCGAGAAAACCATTCTTGATGTATCTGGGAAAAAGAACTCTGGAGCGTTTAAAAATATTAAAGATGTGCTAATCGACGTCTACGATAATATTGAGCAACTGCATCATCAAAATGGTGATGTAACAGGAATTCCTACTGGTTTCCGTGATTTAGATCGAATCACTTCTGGCTTTCAACGGAATGATCTAATTATTATTGCTGCACGTCCTTCCGTAGGTAAAACAGCTTTTGCATTGAACGTAGCGCAAAATGTGGCTGTAAATACGGATGAGAATGTAGCTATTTTCAGTTTAGAAATGGGAGCAGACCAGTTAGTACAGCGTATGCTCTGTGCAGAAGGAAATATAGATGCTCAGCGTTTACGTAATGGACAATTGCAAGCTGAGGACTGGAGTAAATTAACGATGGCAATGGGTAGTTTATCCAATGCAGGTATTTATATTGATGATACGCCAGGCATACGGGTTGCAGACATAAGATCCAAATGTCGAAGATTAAAGCAAGAACATGGTTTAGGAATGATTTTAATCGATTATCTGCAACTTATCCAAGGAAGTGCCAATTCGAAAGAAAATAGGCAACAAGAGGTATCGGAAATATCCCGTTCTTTAAAAGGTTTAGCGCGAGAATTGAATGTACCATTGATTTCCCTTTCTCAGCTATCTCGTGGCGTAGAATCGAGACAAGACAAACGCCCTATGATGTCTGATTTGCGGGAATCGGGGAGTATTGAACAAGATGCGGATATTGTAGGGTTTTTATATCGAGATGATTATTATGATTCGGAATCGGAAAAACAAAACATTATTGAAATTATCATTTCGAAGCAACGTAATGGTCCGGTAGGGACGGTCGATTTAGCGTTTGTAAAAGAATATAATAAATTCGTTGACTTGGATCATCGTTATTCGGATAGCGATATTCCTCCAGCATAAGTCAAACAGCCTTTAGCGTATGAAGGCTGTTTTTTTTATGGTCTATTAAATTACAAAATTTAGCATATATGGATAAACAACTAAGTTATTTAGCTACGTCCGGCTTTATCGTCCTGCAACTAGGCGTCTTTACGAATTGCCTTAAGCTAAGTCATCATCGATTCATAGCCAAGAGTAAGGTCGACTAAAAACGGGCTTGCCACCCGCCGTCGGCATACCTCCTGTTTTAGTGGCATAATTCCTAAAGCTTTCGTTGATTTGTTCCACTCGCTACGTTGCTAAACGGGCGGCTCGAGCCTTTGTTCTACTATAGGAAAGTATTTCTGCAACGAACAAGGTATAAAATGTTACCTTACGGAGCAATTTTTAAATAGCCATATGTAATAGTAACATCGTAGTTTAAGCGAACAAATAACAAAAAAACAAAATCAACGTTCGCATTTAGCGTTGACTAAGTAAAAAATAATTGATAAAATAAGCAAGTAATTATGAAAAAGCAAATGAATAGAGCTTATAACTTAAGTGGAGGTGCATTATGTCCTCAGTAGTCGTAGTTGGAACGCAGTGGGGCGATGAAGGAAAAGGAAAAATTACCGATTTCTTATCGCAAAATGCTGAAGTTGTTGCACGTTATCAAGGTGGTAACAATGCGGGACACACAATAAAATTTGACAACATTACGTATAAATTACATTTAATTCCATCAGGCATATTTTTTAATGAGAAAACGTGTGTATTAGGAAATGGAATGGTAATTGACCCAAAAGCTTTCGTGGAGGAAATAGCTTATTTACATGAGCGTCATATTTCGACTGATAATCTGCGTATTAGCAATCGTGCACATGTCATTCTTCCCTATCATTTAAAGCTGGATATTTTACAAGAAGAAGAAAAAGGCGCTAACAAGATTGGCACAACTAAAAAGGGAATTGGGCCAGCTTATATGGACAAAGCCGCTCGTTGCGGTATTCGGATTGCCGATTTGATGAATAAAGATATATTTCGTAAAAAGTTAGAACAAAATTTACTAGAAAAAAATCGTTTATTTGAAAAACTTTATGGCGTAGAGCCGATGAAGCTGGAAGACATTGTTGATGTTTATTATGATTATGGTCAGCAAATGGCTCCATATGTGTGCGATACATCTGTCGTATTGAATGATGCATTGGATCAAGGTCGTCGTGTGTTATTTGAAGGGGCGCAAGGGGTTATGCTCGATATCGACCAAGGTACCTATCCATTTGTGACCTCTTCCAATCCGACTGCTGGTGGTGTTACTATTGGATCAGGAGTTGGGCCAACCAAAATTGACCATGTTGTCGGTGTTTCTAAAGCATATACAACTCGTGTTGGTGATGGACCTTTTCCTACAGAACTACATGATGAGATAGGTGAGCAAATTCGAGAAGTAGGCCGAGAATATGGCACCACAACAGGTCGTCCTCGCCGTGTCGGCTGGTTTGATAGTGTTGTTGTTCGTCATGCTCGTCGAGTGAGTGGGATTACCGATTTATCTTTGAATTCGATTGATGTATTAACAGGCATTAAAACGTTGAAAATTTGTGTGGCATACCGATATCAAGGTGAAATTATACATGAGTTCCCTGCAACACTAGCAGAACTTGCTGCGTGTGAACCCGTGTATGAGGAAATGCCAGGATGGACAGAAGATATTACAGGGGTAACAAGTTTGGGCGATTTGCCTGCAAATGCAAGGCACTACTTAGAGCGTGTGTCTCAACTAACAGGTATTCCACTTTCTATATTCTCTGTAGGACCAGATCGCTCGCAAACAAATGTAGTTCGAAGTGTTTACAGCTAAGCAATTTGTAATCTGTAGTGTATGGGAATTGCTTTTAGAGGATCTGATATCTAGTTACTACAGCGGCTAAACTTTTTCATAGAAACTGTGCGGTTTAAGATTTAATTGTCCCATGTCACAACACATGGTAGAGAAGAAAAAGGACTGGTAAAAGAGGAAGTCTCTTGAATCAGTCCTTTTTCTAGTATAGAATTGAAGTGTTAGGCAGCACATCACTTTAAATACGAATTAATCATACCTCCTATCACTGCAGTAATGATTCTCCACGAAATACGAAAAGTTCCATTTCATTTATTTATAGAAAAGGCATTTGATCCACAGATAAGATAATGCCTTCCACTGTAAGCACGGTGGAAGACATGATTTTACACATATATAGATCGATTTGATGGGATAAAAATGCTTGATGTAGTAATAGGGATGTTATTTTTACTAAGCGGTTTTTATTCATTTTCTTAGGAAACTAGACCAAAAATATAGTTTTAACTATAGGAAAGTATAGATTATTTAAACGTTATCCCTTCGAATGAAAAAACACAAGCTGTTGATAAATAGCCAATGAAGTTTTGAAAGTTTCACTGCATACAAAAGTACGATAAAATAAATATTAGAGTAGAAGGATGTGGCGAAAATGAGTCAAAAAATATTAGTTGTTGATGATGAACAGCCAATTGCAGATATATTGAAGTTTAATTTAGAAAAAGAAGGCTATGAAGTCGTTGTAGCGTATGATGGGGATGAAGCGATTAAGTTAGCAACAGAGGAAACCCCGGATTTAGTTCTATTGGATATTATGTTACCGAATAAAGATGGGAATGAAGTCTGTCGGGAAATACGAAAAACACAAACAATGCCAATTATTATGTTGACGGCAAAAGATTCGGAAATTGACAAAGTACTCGGATTGGAATTGGGAGCAGATGATTACGTGACGAAACCGTTCAGCAATCGGGAATTAATTGCTCGTGTAAAGGCGAACTTACGTAGGCAACAAGTGGTGCCTGAGGATACAACAAAAGCCTCTAAAGATATTCAAATTGGTTCGCTCGTTATTCACCCTGATGCTTATGTTGTCTCACGAGATGGCGAGCAAATTGAATTAACACATCGTGAATTTGAATTATTGCACTACCTCGCTCGACACATGGGACAAGTAATGACACGAGAACATTTATTAGAAACCGTATGGGGTTATGATTATTTTGGTGATGTTCGTACGGTAGATGTGACCGTGCGTAGGTTGCGAGAGAAAATTGAAGAGACTCCTAGTAACCCTATGTGGATCGTGACACGTAGAGGAGTAGGCTATTATTTACGAAATCCTGATCAGGAGTAGGTTTATTACATGAAAAAAGTAGGTTTTTTTCGTTCTATTCAATTAAAGTTTATCATTATATATATTCTTTTATTGCTGGTAGCTATTCAAGTTATCGGCTCCTTTTTTACTACCGAATTAGAAAATAATTTAGTAACTACCTTTGAAGATTCCATTGCTTCAAGAGTAGAGCTGTTAAGTTACAACTTGGAGCAGGCATTTAACCGTGAACGTGATGAGGAAAACCCAGATCAACCCTCATTAAAAGAAGAAGTTCAAAGTATTGTTTCCGAAGTAGACACGCAAGATATTTCAAGTCTACAAGTTGTTGATAATCAGAGCCGAGTCATGGCAACAAATGATTACAATTCGCGTGATGAAATTAATAAAAAAACGACGAGAGGGATTATTCAGCGTACACTAACGACGAATTCAACAGAACATAGTAATAATGTAAGAGATAATGACCGTTTTTATGTACTAGCTCATCCTATTGTAGATGAAAAAAATAGAGATATTGTCTTAGGTGTTATTTATTTAGAGGCGTCTTTAGAACCCGTGTACGATCAATTAATGAGTATTAATGAAATATTCTTTCAAGGTTCTGTCTTAGCTATTACTGTATCTGCCTTTATCGGTATTTTAGTTGCACGAACGATTACGAAACCGATTATTGAAATGCGTCGTCAGGCTCAAAAAATGGCCAGGGGTGATTTCACCCAAAAAGTAAATGTATACGGTTGGGATGAAATTGGTCATTTGGCTGAAACATTTAACGATTTAAATAATCAGCTAAAGCATTCCTATGCAACGATTGAAGAAGAACGACGAAAGCTAAGCTCCGTTTTATCGAATATGTCGGATGGTGTTATCGCTACAGATAATTCGGGAGCAATAACTTTAATGAATGAGCCTGCTGGAAGATTAATTGGCCATAATCCAGATGATGTGATGGGGTCCTACTTACTCGATATATTACATCTGGAAGATAAAATGGTGGATATTACCGAATTGCACAATAGTGGCTCGATGATTATTGATTTTGGAGAAAATGATGAGGATTTTATTATTCGGTCTAATTTTTCTACGGTTCTAGATGAAGAAGGGGAAATTACTGGATTTATTACGGTGATTAGTGATGTAACAGAGCAGGAAAAAGTAGAAGCAGAACGAAGAGAGTTTGTATCCAACGTTTCCCATGAACTTAGAACACCGCTTACTACGATGAGAAGCTATGTAGAAGCTTTAAATGATGGCGCATGGGAAGATAAAGAAATTGCCCCTAAGTTTCTCGGTGTCGTGCATAATGAGACAGAGCGGATGATTCGTATGGTCAATGATTTACTGCAACTCTCGAAAATGGATGCAAAAGAATATCCATTGCATAAGGAACGCGTTGAATTTGTAAGTTATTATCATCAAATTATTGACCGTTTTGAGATGCAAACGCCAAAAGGCATTCATTTACAACGGGAGTTACCTAACGGTAGCTACTATGTTTGGATGGATAAGGATAAGATGACACAGGTGCTTGATAACATTATTACAAATGCTATTAAATATTCCCCTGAAGGTGGCACGATTAAGCTAAAAACGGAGTATAAACGACATCAATTGTTAATTAGTATCCAAGACGAAGGTATGGGGATTGCATATGATAAATTAGAAAAGATCTTTGAACGCTTTTATCGTGCTGATAAAGCACGAACAAGAAAGCTTGGTGGCACAGGTCTTGGTTTAGCCATTGCTAAGGAACTTGTAGAGGCTCATCATGGTCAAATTTGGGCGACAAGCAAAGAAGGTAAAGGAACAACCGTTTACTTTACGCTTCCGCTTATGAATCAGAAGCGGAGAGGTGCATAATGAAACTAGAGACGTTTAAATCCATTTTATTAGTATTGTTAATTGGACTTAGTTTATTATTAACGTTTGGATTATGGAATTATCAATCTGAATTTGAAGAACTGGATGATAAGGAAAACGTAAGTGACACTAGTGTTGGTGGTAACAAAATGGAAGCGGAGAGTAATGTCATCCTACCTAGTTCCATTATTTTTCATGCAGGGCAGCAGCATTTAGGATATAAAGATCCACAAAAGCAGCAACAGCTATTTGAAGACATGCAAACATGGGTGTATACAAACTTTACTATTAAAGATGCGAATTGGGACGCAGATGACTTTGATATAGAAATCAGATTTCCAGATGCGTTGCCAATTCAGGTTGTAACGAGTCTATTTCAGTTTACAAACACAGATAAAGTGGACGCAAATTGGTCCTTTGATCATATATATTTACGCCTGAAAGAAGATACATCAACAATAACCGTGCTGTTTCCTTCCGTTGATGGTAGAAGACAAGCGACTGCTTCGGTAAGTAATTCCGCCAATTATAATCAGTTTAAGCAATTATTTGCTTCTCGAGAAGACTTAACCGAGTTTTTACTATTTAACGAAGGGGAAAGAGACATTTTCATTCCTAGCAAAACAAAAGATTTAAAAAAGCGTTCGCTTATTGTAAATAAGATACCGTCAGACCGATTTGTGAGAGCTTTATTTCCAAATACGACTAGAGTGAATCGATCTGATGAAGGGGAAAGAGGCATTGGAGAGTTCTATTTTGCTGATAGTGAGCGCGAGATGCGAATACAATATCATGAGACAAAATTAGAGTACTATTATCCATATGCTACGGATAATGATGCAGGTCAAAATGATCCAGTAGAATTAATCGATCGGAGTATTTCAACGATAGATTCACACGATGGTTGGTTTGGCAATTATCAATTGTATGATTTAGATACTTCATCGAATCGAGTGATTTACCGAATGAGTTATAATGGTTATCCTGTTTATAATGAATACGGCTTATCCTTGATGGAAGTCCAGTACCAAGGGCTTGATATTTATCGCTATAATCGTTCATTATTAAAGCTTAGCAATGAAGTGCGTACAGAAGATATCGATGTCCCTTCTGGAGCAGATGTAATCCGTTATGTAAACGATGAGTTAACCGACGAGGTTGATCAAATCCAAGATATTCAATTAATGTATGATTTTCAGTATCAAACGGATAACTCGGTTATTTTAAATCCGGTTTGGTTTATGCAAATCAATGGAACATGGAAAAAACTGTTTCCAGACTTAGAAACTCCCACTTCACAACAGGGAGGAGTTTAAGATATGCAGTGGAGTCAGATTAAAACCTTATTTATATTATGTTTTTTAATCCTTAATATTTATTTGTTTGTAGAGTTTATGGATAAACAAAGTAGTATCGATTCATATGATCGCACAAATCCAAATGAACCAACCTTGGAAGAAGAGTTGAAGCAGGAAGATATTAAGATTCGTGATTATCATATAGGTGTAAAGAAAGATACGTATATGAATATTGCCCCAAAAACCTATACAGAAACAGATTACAGGAAAATAAAAGCATTGAAAAACCAAGAAACGGAATTGATTAATGGGTCTTTACTTGTCTCTAAATTTGATGAGCCAATCCCATTACCAAAGCAACCAAATAATGCCAATGTTAGTCAATTGCTAAAGAAGTATATTGCTTCTTCAGATGAGTACAAGTATTATGGTTGGGATAAAGATGCTAATGTATTGTTATTGTTTCAGAAAGAAAAGGATCGAACGATTTATTATAATCGCTACGGTTTAATACTCGTTTTTCTGAATAAAGATAATGAAATGATTTATTATACGCAAACAATGTTAGGAGATGCGCAAAAGCAAGGAGAGCCAAGTACGCTGTATGAGCCAATGAGTGCGATCGGTACTTTATTCGACCAAAATGAATTATATTCGAAAGACACAATTACAAATGTAGAGTACGGGTATTATACTCGGATTGCTTCTGAGACAGGAGCGTCTCAGGTTTTTGCACCAACGTATAAAATAACGGTAAATGAAGAACGGAATTACTTTGTAGGTGCGGTAGAACCATATGTAAGCATGGGCGATAATACAAAGTTCATTTCAGATACGTTACAGAATTATGAAAGTGTAATGCAACAAATGAGTAATGAAATAGAGTGGAAGAAGGAATTTCTAATTATGGTAAATCAAATTATTGTGGAAGATAGTATAGAGAATAATCGGAGTGACTTTGAATGACTTTACGTTTTAGCGTACTAGCTTCAGGTAGTACTGGAAATGCTTTTTACATTGAAACGGAACAAGAGAAATTACTCGTTGATGCCGGGTTAAGTGGAAAGCAGATGGATCGTTTATTTGCAGAAATAGATGCGGATCCCCGAAAGTTATCGGGAATATTAGTAACGCATGAGCATAGTGATCATATAAAAGGATTAGGCATTATTGCTCGCAAGTACCAGTTGCCTATCTATGCGAATGAAAAGACTTGGAAAGCGATGGAAAAATCGATTGGAAACATATCGGTGGATCAAAAATTTTATTTTCATCGGGATGAAGTAAAAACGTTTGGTGATATGGATGTTGCTTCATTTGGTGTATCCCATGACGCAGCAGAACCTATGTTTTATACATTTCATCATGAAGATAAGAAGGTAGCATTAGTAACGGATTTAGGGTATGTTTCCGACCGCATTAAGAAAACCGTGGAAGGTGCAGATGCGTATATATTTGAAGCAAACCATGATGTAGGCATGCTTCGGATGGGGAAGTATCCTTGGAATGTTAAACGGAGAATATTGGGCGATTCTGGACATATTTCCAATGAAGATTGTGGTCTAGCTCTAGCAGATATTATTGATAATAATACGAAACGCATTTACTTAGCACATTTAAGCTTAGATAATAATATGCGCGATTTAGCTAGAATGTCTGTAGATCAAGTTCTACAAGAGAGAGGGATCGCGATAGATTTGCTAGATACTTACCATGATAAGTCTACACCTCTTTTTGCAGTATGACGAAGTATAAATTTTTAGAATTTATCTATGACGATAAAGATTTGATATGATAAGCTGGAGATTTTTAAATATTAGCTAGTAAATGTGGTTATTTTCATACTTTTTCGGGGAATAATAAGAGCAATTATTTATCATTCAGGAAGGAGTAAACCTCTTTCCCAAAAAGGGGTAGGTATATGGGGTATTATGATGAGCATTATCCACCGAAACGAAGAAAGAAAAAGAGCGGCTGGCTTGTGCCATTGCTGCTTGGTGCAATCCTTGGTGTTTTGCTTGTAACAGTCGCACTTCCTGTACTTGTAGATACAGGTATCTTAAATAATGCCGAGCAACAAAAGAATGAGCGTAGTGGTCCAAAAGAAGTGGTGAATGTAGATGTGTCATCACAAATTACGGAAGTCATCAACCAGGTAGCACCAGCAGTTGTTGGGGTTATTAATATTCAAAGTCAAATGGACTTTTGGCAACAACAGGAGGAAAATAGTCAAGCTGGTGAAGGTTCTGGTGTCATTTATAAAAAGGCAGATGGAAATGCATTTGTAGTCACGAATCATCATGTTGTAGAGGGGGCGGATACAGTTGAGGTTGTCCTATCTGATGATACACATGTAGAAGCAGATTTAGTGGGAACAGATCTTTTTTCCGATTTAGCCGTTTTAAAAATGGGTGGAGACCAAGTAGAACAAGTTATCAAAATGGGCTCTTCGGCAAATGTAAAAAGGGGTGAACCTGCTATTGCAATTGGCAATCCACTTGGGCTTATGTTTTCAGGGTCGGTTACCCAAGGAGTTATTAGCGGCACTGAACGAACCATTCCACTAGATTTTAACCAGGATGGACGAGCGGACTGGCAAGCAGAAGTAATTCAAACCGATGCAGCCATTAACCCAGGTAATAGTGGTGGTGCGCTTATTAATATTCGTGGGCAACTCATCGGGATAAACTCGATGAAAATTAACCAAACAGCAGTAGAAGGGTTAGGCTTTGCCATACCAATTGATTACGCACTGCCAATTATAGAAGAACTGGAAACAGAAGGAAAGGTTACGAGACCTTATTTAGGCGTAGAAATTTACTCCTTAGAGGAAGTACCACAAACAGAATGGGATAGTACTTTAGGTCTCCCAGATAATATTAAGGGTGGCGTATATGTATGGAGTGTAGAGCCGCTATCACCTGCTGATCGGGCCGGGCTAAAACGGTTAGATGTAATTACAGAACTAGATGGCAAGAAAGTAATGAATATGATTGATCTTCGAAAGATTCTTTATCAAGAAAAAGAAGTAGGAGACGAAATAGCTGTCACTTATTATCGTGATGGCAAAAAACGCGAGACAACGATTCAACTAGGAAAGCAAAATTAACCAAAAGCAAGGTTTGCCCACAATGTGGATAACCTTGCTTTTGGTGTTTTATGAGTGCAAAACAGTTATCTACAAAGTGGATAACTGAAAAAAGGAAAAAGGAGCACCTAGCATGAGGTGCTCCTTTTTACACGATAAGAAAAGATAAAAGGGAGAGTCTTCCTTTTTATATCCAAGAAGCATCTTTGATATATCATAGCTTTTCCAATATAGTGATCCGTAAAAAGGCAGATGAACAGGGATGACGATGTTTAGCAGCTGTGGATCAACTAACTAAGTTATTTAGCCACGTCCGGCTCCAGAGCTCAGCAACTAGGCGACTTTACTCCATTGCCCTAAGCTAAGTCATCATCGGTTCGTTCCAAATAGGAAGGCCGACTAAAGACGGGCTTGCCGGAGGGCGCCGGCATACTCCTGTTGCAGGAGTATGATTCATAAAACTTTTGTTGATTCGTTCCAGTTGTTACGTTGCTAACCGGGCGCCCCGAGCCTTTGTTCCTTCCCAGGTTCAGGGTTTTTTCAAATCCTTTATGATTCAACTAAAGACCAAGGAACAGAACTTATCCACAGATATGTCCTTATTATGCACAATTTGTGAATAACTTTTAAGATAAAAATCAATATATAGTATGTGAAAAAAACAACAAAACAAAATAGCTGCGAACATTTGTGCATATGTGGATAATTTTGTGGATGAACACAGCTTTTCAACAGCGTATGCCGCATTTATACACTAGTTATCAACAGTTGAGAAGAAAGAGCACTACATTTTTTCTTAAAAGATAAGAAAGCATAAATTTGTTGCTTTGGCATACGGATTCAACGAAATAGTCACGTCCGAATCCAGCGCCCAGCAACTAGGCGACTTCACTCCATTGCCCTAAGCTAAGTCATCATCGGTTCGTAGAAATAGGAAGGCTGACTAAAGAAGGGCTTGCCGGGGGCGCCGGCATACTCCTGATGCAGGAGCATGATTCGTAAAACTTTCGTTGATTCGTTCCAGTTGCTACATTATTATACGGGCGCCCTAGCCTTTGTTCTTCCAAATAACCAGTAATAAAACGAATATAACAATATCTAATCTTGCTTCGAATAGAAAGGGGAGCACCCCTTGATGGAGTAAAGTGGGTAGTTTGGTTAAATATAAAGCGACAAGCATAATTAAAATTAGCGGTGGTACGGCTAAATGGAGATAGAACCTTTTAGCAATCAACATTCCGCATGCAACTTCTACAATGGCAACGATAAACAAGGCTAACTCCGGAAAAGGAAGCCCTAATTCAGCAAAACGTACTTTAAAATCGCTAGCGACGAGTTTCATGATCCCAGATGTTAAAAAAACAAACGCTAGGCAATAGCATACCCACGTAAATAGCGGTTGGCTTAACTGTTTTTCCATCGATATTCCCCCCTTCTTATTAAAGGTAGAGACGCTTATATGTAGATCAATTCATTATATGCAAGAAGAAGGACAAACTTGCTAAGCATTATGCTTCAACGTATAATTCCTTTATACTTATTAGAAAAGCACAAACTGATAGTATAAGAGAAACGATTGCTTACGTCAGCAGACTTTTCAATAAGCACCGTTTTTCTACTATAAAGAAAGGGATGGGCAAAAAGGATATGTTACGACGATTTTTCTCCTATTACAAGCCCCATAAACGTTTATTTGCAGTAGATTTCACCTCTGCAGTTATTGGAGCGTGATGGTATTTTTGCACACTTACATCGGGTACAAATGCGTTAATAAATTGCTTTCTGGATAAGAGCATTGCTACTCCCTGTTCTTCTTTAGACGATAGACTGTAAGGGGTTATATTGTATAAGCAAAATTTGGCTTTGGTCGTAAAAATTAGAGTTTTCTAAAAAGATACATGCACACGTTATAATTGCTGTTCAACATATGTTTGCTTGTTTCAATTGTTAATAATTAATGACAATTTCTATTTTTATGCCATATACAGTTTAATTCTAGTAGGCTAGAGGTATAGGCATTATGTAAGAATAAAAGTAGAGAGGGGATTTACGATGGAGCAAATGGACCAAGCGACACAGGCATACAGTTTGCCAAGAATTGGTGAAAAAGCACCTGACTTTACTGCAAAAACGACCCATGGTGACATTTCTTTAACAGATTATAAGGGAAGATGGGTCGTATTGTTTTCGCATCCAGCTGATTTCACACCCGTATGTACCTCTGAGTTTGTAGCTTTTCAAGAAGTCTATGACCAACTACGTGAGATGAATACAGAATTAATCGGCTTAAGTATTGATAGTGTGAGTTCGCACATTGCTTGGGCGAGAAATATTGAAGAAAACTTTAATACAACCATTGAATTTCCGATTATTGCTGATTTGAATCAAAAAGTTGCTACGAAATATGGCATGATTATGCCCGAATCCGATGGCACAGAAACGTCACGAGCGGTATTTGTCATTGATGATAATCAAACGATTCGTGCCTTAATTTATTATCCATTATCAACAGGGCGAAACATGGAAGAAATTGTCCGACTTGTGAAAGCATTGCGGACAACGGATGAGCATGGAGTTTCCACTCCTGCAAATTGGCAACCTGGCGATAAAGGAATTGTTAAACCACCGCAAACAAAAGAAGAAGCTAATGAGCGCATGAATAATCAGGAGTATGATTGCGTAGATTGGTACTATTGTAAGAAAGAAATTAATTAGGCAGTGGATAGCTCCCTAGCTGCAAAGCTAGGGACACTTTTCAGGAATATATATTTGAATATTCGAAATATATTTAATTAGAAAGGGGTTTATGTATGTATCTACACCATTTTTATGAAACTTCTTTAGCTCAAGCCTCTTACATGGTAGCTTGCCAAGCTACTGGTGAAGCAGCTGTTATTGATCCGGCTAGAAATATAGAGGGGTATTTAAAAACAGCTAGAGAGCAAGGTTTTCAAATTGTTGCAGCAGTGGAAACACATATTCATGCTGATTTTGTATCGGGAGTTACAGAACTTGCACGAAGAACGGGGGCAACCATTTACCATTCTATAGAAGGTGTAGATAATGGGGGCTATGAATGGAGTAGCGACTTACCTGTAAAAGGTTTACGTGATCAAGATACCATCCAATTAGGGAAAGTACAGCTGCGAGCAGTCCACACTCCTGGACATACGCCAGAGCATATGGCTTATGAATTAATCGATGGGGCTGTTGCTGATCGACCAATGGGTATATTTACAGGTGATTTTGTATTTGTTGGTGATGTTGGCCGTCCTGACCTGTTAGAGAAGGCAGTAGGCGTAGTAGGATCTGCCGAAGAGGGAGCAAGACAGATGTTTAGCTCTATTCACCGGTTTAAAAAGTATGCGGATTATGTACAAATATGGCCTGGGCACGGATCAGGAAGTGCTTGTGGCAAGGCTCTTGGGGCAGTGCCGACAAGCACAGTGGGCTATGAACGATTGTTTAATCCAGCTTTTCAACCAACCGAAGAAACAGCTTTTATCAACTTGTTATTGGATGGACAGCCAGAACCGCCTGCTTACTTCGCAAAGATGAAGGAAGTAAACAAAACAGGTATGACACCACTTCAAAAAGTACCATCACCGGTAGAAATGCAACTTACTGGTGACGAAATAGCCGAATTAGCACAAGATAACCAGACGATGGTAATTGATACACGAAGGATCCAAACATTTGCTACTGGAAGTATCCCAGGAACAATTAATCTGCCGTATCCTGATATGTTTACCGAATGGCTCGGTCGTTTAGCCGATTATGAAAAAACGATCTATCTTATTGCGGAGCCACATCAATTTGCCCCTTTACGTAAAATAATGCTTGGTATGGGGATGGATAACTTAAAAGGATTTTTTGCTACGTCTGTCATAGATAGTGCATCTAAGAAACTAACCTATGATACGCAATCCCCATCTGTAGTTGACAAGAAAAGAGAGCATGATGATGTTCAAGTGTTGGATGTCAGGTATATAGATGAATGGGATGAAGCACATATTCCAAACGCCAAGCATATTCCGCTTCCAAAATTAGCAGAACGTGCGGATGAATTAAATCCGAAGAAGCCTGTTGCTGTCCATTGTCGCTCAGGAAAGCGTTCAGCGATTGCGTCAAGCATGTTAATAAATCAAGGATTTGACGTTATTAACGTGGAAGGCGGATTTATAAACTGGGAGCAACAAAATCTGGAGACAACGAAAGATAAAATAAAAGAGGGTTAAGCACCCTCTTTTGACTAGTCTAGGAAATTATAAAATTTTGCAGCTGTGAATAAACTTACTAAGTTATTTAGCCACGTCTGGCGCAAGCGCCCAGCAACTAGGCGACTTCACGAATCGCCCTACGATAAGTCATCATTGGTTCGTGCAACACCGCCTCAACATGATTCCTAAAACTTTCGTTGATTTGTTCCACTCGCTACGTTGCTAACCGGGCGCTTGCGCCTTTGTTCTATAGAAAAACATAAAAATTCTAGGTTTTGTCATTTATTCCTTATGTTCATCGTATCGCTTCTTTTTTAAATAATAACCGTAAGAAAATACAGCAAGAAAACAAATAAACCCAACACTGCCTACAATCAACCCACCGCTAATACTGCCACCAGGTAGAAACTTTCCGGCTAATCCAAATAATAACCCAATACAAACAGCGAGCAACACAATGCGGTAATAAGGCCCTGGTCTTCTCATGATATTCTCGTACGTATCAATGGAAATGCTTAGGTTAAGAAGGCTTAGCACAACCATTGAAATGCAAAATACAAACCAAACGGGGCTTGATAATGCCGCGTCAATTCCTTTTGTAACTCCATCATAAATAATAATCGCTAATATACCTACTGTTTGTATAAAAAATACCATTGAAATATGCTTCAAGTTTCTGAGTTTCAACCGTTCATCTTGCATTTTTTTAATCACTCTTCTCCCTCTCTTGGAATCCAGAATATTTCGTCTAATGAGCGACCTGTCGCATAGCAGATTTCTAAGCATAAATTTAAAGTCGGATTGTACTTTCCTTTTTCAATTAAGCTAATCGTTTGGCGTGTCACCCCCGTTTTTTCAGCTAATTGCTGTTGGGTTAGTTCTGCTTGCAAGCGAGCAAATTTTACTTTATTTTTCACGTGTTTAATGCCCCCTTGCCCTTATTGTAACATATACATTACATTATTCAATATATATATTACATAGCGCAAAAAAGAGTATAGCTTGACAAAGTAAGTGAGCAACTTGTAAAATGACTGATAATCAGTCATTAATTAGGTGTATGGAGGTGAGGGGATGGATAATAAAAAACAGAAGATTGTTCAGTCTGCCATTCATGTTTTTCAAGAGAAGGGCATTGAAAAAACAAAGATATCCGATATTGTGAAAGGTGCAGGTGTGGCTCAAGGAACCTTTTATTTATATTTCCCATCCAAATTAGCAGTCATGCCTTCCATCGCTGAAGTGATGGTGCAAAAGATTGTAGAGGCGATGAAGGAAGAGGTAAACGTTGAGCAAGCATTTATTACACAATTGGAACAGGTCGTTCATGTTGCTTTTAAGATAACGAACGATTATCGGGAAATTTATGCGCTTATGTTTGCTGGTTTGGCTTCCAGTCAATATTTAAGTGAGTGGGAGAAAATTTATGAACCATATTATGCTTGGATGCAGGAGTTTTTAAATCAACCTAAAGCTACCGCTATGTTGCGTGAATCCATCGATGTAGAGGCAACAGCAAAATTATTAATTGGATTAATTGAAGCAGCAGCTGAACAATCTTACTTGTTTGATAAACATGATGAAGAAAAAGCAAATCAGAAAAAGAAAGAAGTATTGGACTTTGCTAAACATGCATTATGTAAATAGGTTGGCAAAATAGGTATAGAAAGCACTTTCTGTACTTTAGAATGACGTATAAGCAAAACGAGGCTTATCGCCATATGGAATTGGTAGTAAACCCCAGTTTTGAATATACAGCTTGGTGTTAGCCAAGTTTTTCTTGCACTATAATGACTGATAGTCAGTCACGAGGGAGAAGGAGTATGGAAATGAATAAATCATGGATCTATGTTGTATTGACAAGTGTATTTGAATTAATTTGGATTTATGGCTTTAACACGGCATCTACGTGGTGGCATTGGGTATTAATTATAGGTGCTATATTACTAGACTTACATTTCTTATCCAAAGCGTGTGAAGGGATTCCAACTGGAACGGTATACGCTATTTTTGCGGCAGCTGGAACAGTAGGAACGGCGTTAATGGATGTTTATATATTTGGAGGAAGCTTAAATATGGGGAAAATTTTCTTTATGTTCTTGTTAGTTTTAGGTGTCATTGGTTTGAAATTATTTGATGCACCAGAGCAAACAACGAAGCAGGAGGTGCGTTCATAATGGGTTGGCTTCTAGTAGCATGTGCTTCTGTGTTTGAAATCATCGGCGTTTTAGGCTTGCGGTTATATAGTCAAAACAAGACCGTCGCAAATGGGCTGTTGTATCTTGGAGGATTAGGCGCATCGTTTGCTTTTCTCTATGCCTCTTTCTCTCATTTGCTTGTCAGTGTTGCTTATTCCGTATTTATGGGAGTTGGGACAGCTGGAGCTGTATTGATGAATATGATTTTCTTTGGGGAATCAACAAACAAGCTACGTGTGTTTAGCTTAGGCTTAATCATCATTGGCGTGGTTGGGTTAAAAGCAATATCGTAAAGTGAAATATCACCATGCGATATACGCTTTTTCTACGAACCTTCCAAATTATAGTCACACTTAATTTATTCTAGAATATAAAAATAATATCAAATTATTCATATGTTAAAAAAATCGTTGACTTTTATTGGAAAAAGATATAATATATCAAGCAATATATGCAAAGATTATTTTCAGCATTAATTGGTAATTATGCATTATCTTAGAAACAGATTTTTAGAATGCTTTGTCTAACTAGTCATCTGATAGGTAAGAGGAGCATAAGATAAAAATGGAACATTGCTCTTCTTACCATTTGAAAAAAGAGCGTAATTCTTTTTCATTTCAGTGCAACATGAAGGTGATTTAACCTTCAGTATCGTTAAGAATACATGTAGGAGGGATAGTTTTTGACACGACAAATACTTTCGTATCAAAATTTTACTGTCGACCCTTTTCAAGATTTCAGCCCTACTGATGATACAAAGGGTGCTTTCACGATTTTACGTTGGGCGTATGATCTGTATGGAGATTCCATTGTATATGCATGCAGCTTTGGTGCAGAAAGTATGGTACTCATTGATTTACTATCTAAGGTGAAGTCAAATGCGAAGATTGTCTTTCTAGATACAGGGTTACATTTTCAAGAAACGTACGATCTTATTGATGAAGTAAAGAACAGATACCCTGATTTGCGAATGCATCTAAAGCAACCTGATTTGACCGTTGACGAACAGGCCGCAAAGTATGGCTCAGCGTTATGGAAGCGGAAGCCAGATCAATGTTGTTTTATTCGTAAGATTAAACCGCTTGAAGAGGTGCTTGACAATGTGCCTGCTTGGATTTCTGGACTTCGCAGAGAGCAGTCATTAAGTCGGAGTAAAACAGATTTTGTGAATAAAGATGAAAGATTTAAAAGTATTAAAGTATGTCCATTGATACATTGGACTTGGGATGATGTCTGGAATTACATTCTACAACGAGAATTGCCGTATAATGAACTGCATGATAATAATTTTCCGAGTATTGGGTGTATCCCTTGTACATCACAAGTAACAGAATCCGATGATTTACGTGCAGGAAGATGGACGGGGCAAACGAAAACAGAATGTGGTCTGCATACAAATAATGACGACAGGAATTTGAGATGATTTGATAAAACATCTTTTTTATTTCACTTAATTCCTAGTATTTTAATTGGTATACTTTGTATTTGGATGACATATAAAGTGAACCTTTAATTAGTGGGGGGTTTTCTTTTATCCCGCACAGATTGTTTAGATAAGCAAATCAGGGATTTAGGTGCTATTGTCTTATGCAGCTTACGTCTTCCAGTTCTTGAAGTGAGAGTCTTATAGCTCCTTATATTCTAGATAAAATGAGTAGTAGTGAGGTGAGCATGTTGTCGTTGAATGTGATAAATAGTCCATTTAATCAAGAACAAGTTGAGCAATTAAGTCGTTTATTACCAACATTAACGGATAGCCAAAAGGTTTGGCTAAGCGGCTACCTTTCAGGAGTGATGTCTAAAGAAGTACAGCATACTAGTAGTTCACCCCCGCAAGTAGATAGTAAGCCAATGCCTGCTAGTACATTCACAAGAAAAGTAACGGTACTATACGGTTCAGAAACAGGAACAGCTCGCTTATTAAGTGAAATGATGGCTGAAAAGCTAGATGCAGCTAATTTTATGGTGACCTTGTTAGCTCTTGATGACTTCAAAACAAGTAAATTAAAAAAGACGGGTGATTTATTAATTATAACGGCAACCCATGGGGAAGGTGATCCGCCAAATAATGCGATATCTTTTTATGAATTTCTTCATAGTAGAAAGGCACCTAAATTGGATCAATTGCGTTTTTCGGTGCTGTCACTTGGTGATACGTCGTATGAATTCTTCTGTCAGACTGGAAAGGATTTGGATAAACGTCTAGAGGAATTAGGTGGTGAGAGATTATATGAGCGAGTAGATTGTGATTTAGACTTTGATGAACAAGCAAACTTGTGGATGGATGGTGTTCTAGATGTTTTAACGCATTCATCGGATGCTGTTGACCATCACGCGCGTTTAGATCAGAAACAGGACGGCATGGTCGCTGCCGAGCAAGCTGTTTTTTCAAGAACAAATCCATTTATGGCAGAGGTTATAGAGAATATAACGTTAAGTGGACGTGGCTCTCAAAAACAAACGCACCATCTAGAACTATCTCTTGAAGGCTCAGATTTCACCTTTAAACCAGGAGATAGTATAGGAATTTATCCAAAAAATGACCCGAAATTAGTAGAGCAACTCTTAACGGAGCTCACATGGGACGCGGACCAAAGCCTAGCTGTGAATAAGCAAGGAGAAATAAGATCATTACGTGAAGCATTGCTATCTCATTTTGAAATAACCGTTTTAACAATACCAATGTTAGAAAAGGCAGAGAGACTGTTTGCAAACAGCGCTTTAAGCGATTTTATAAAAGCAGGCAATAAAGAAACATTACTTGCTTATATAAAGGGAAGAGATGTTCTAGATTTAGTGACTGATTTTCCACCGGAGAAGCTGGAGCCAGAGGAGTTTGTGAGCATGTTGCGGAAGCTTCCAGCCCGGCTTTATTCTATCGCCAGTAGTTACAAAGCAAATCCAGATGAAGTTCATTTAACGATTGGAAAGGTCCATTATGTTACCCATGGACGTGAGCGGTTTGGAGTTTGTTCGGGGCAAGTTTCCACAAGATTGGAAATAGGCGATAAGTTGCCCATATATATACAAAAAAATCCTAATTTTCAATTTCCTAATGATCCGCAAACGCCAGTCATTATGATTGGGCCTGGTACGGGAGTAGCGCCCTTTCGTTCTTATTTGGAAGAGCTGGAGGAAACGAAAGAGAAGCAAAGAACATGGCTTTTCTTTGGTGAACAGCATTTTTTATATGATTTTCTCTATCAAGTAGATTGGCAAAAGTGGCTAAAAACAGGCGTACTTTCGAGGATGGATGTCGCATTCTCAAGAGATACCGACCAAAAAGTATATGTCCAACACAAGATGCTTGAAAAAAGCAACGAATTTTATAATTGGTTAAAAGCTGGTGCAGCTGTTTATGTATGTGGCGATGAGAAGCATATGGCGAAGGATGTGCATCAAACGCTGGTGACTATATTAAAGCAAGAGGGTGACATGAGCGAAGAAAAAGCCGAATCCTATTTGCAGCAAATGCGTCTAGAAAAACGTTATCAGCGAGATGTGTATTAATTGATTCGTTGCGCTTCAGAGTGATGTGCTGGTTAAAAAAGGTATGAGTGAATGGAGGGAGTTCAACGCAATGTCAAAAGAAAAAGATGATCTGCATGAGAGATCTTTAGATGATATGGAGCGAATAAAGCAGCGCAGTAATTTTCTACGGGGAACGATAACGGAAGGACTTGTAGATCCAATCACGGGGGCAATTTCGGATGATGATAATAAATTATTGAAGTTTCACGGCAGTTACCAGCAAGATGACCGTGATTTACGAGATGAACGAAGACGCCAAAAATTAGAGCCTGCCTATCAATTTATGATTCGGGTACGTGTGCCGGGAGGGATTGCTACACCGGAACAATGGCTGGTGATGGATGAACTTGCTGATAAATATGCAAACGGGTCCATTCGTTTAACGACAAGGCAAGCATTTCAATTGCATGGCATTTTGAAATGGGATTTAAAAAACACAATAAAAGAGATTAATCAGACACTTATGGATACATTAGCTGCTTGTGGCGATGTCAATCGAAATGTGATGTGCAGTACCAATTCGTATCCATCAGCAATCCATCAGGAAGTGCAGAAATGGGCGCAAGCAATCAGTGACCATCTCTCACCAAGAACGGGAGCATATCATGAGATTTGGCTAGATAAAGAAAAAGTGGTTGACTCACGAGACGAAATGGAAATAGAACCCATTTATGGATCAACTTATTTACCGAGGAAATTCAAAATTGGCATTGCAATCCCCCCATCAAATGATATTGATGTATTCTCGCAAGATCTTGGCTTTATTGCCATTCAAGAAGCCAATAAGCTCATTGGTTTTAATGTTTCCGTTGGTGGTGGTATGGGCATGACACACGGAAATACCAATACGTATCCCCAATTAGGGCGGGTGATAGGCTTCTGTTCTCCTGATCAAGTGATTGCTGTAGCAGAACAAATTGTTACGATTCAGCGGGATTATGGAAACCGCTCTGACCGAAAGAATGCTAGATTTAAATACACCATTGATGCAAGGGGAATAGATTGGCTACAACAGACGCTACACGAACGCTTAGGTTGGGAATTGGAAGAGCCAAAAGATTATCAGTTTAAAAGTAATGGCGATAGCTATGGGTGGAAGGAAGCAAATGATATGTGGCATTTTACATTATTCATTGAAAATGGGCGTGTCAAAGATACAAGGGATTATCAACTCCGAACAGGGCTAAGAGAAATTGCTAAGATTCATACGGGAGACTTCCGATTGACCCCTAATCAAAATTTAATTATTGCCAATGTTACGAAACAGAAGAAGGATCAGATGGAGCAACTTATTCAAACGTATCAACTAACAAATGGCGGTCAACTTAGTGGTTTGCGGCGTAATTCGATGGCTTGTGTAGCTTTACCGACATGTGCTTTGGCAATGGCAGAGTCAGAAAGATATCTACCTTCCTTCATTGACAAAATAGAAGCAATTCTTCAAGAAGCAGGTCTCCATCAAGAAGAAATTGTGATCCGTATGTCAGGCTGCCCAAACGGTTGTTCACGGCCAGTTTTAGCTGAGATAGCGTTTATAGGTAAGGGACCTGGCAAGTACAATCTATATCTGGGCGGAAGTTTTACTGGGGAACGATTAAGCAAGCTCTACAGGGAAAATATAGGAGAAAAAGAGATGTTAGATACACTTAAACCAATTATAACGCAGTATGCAAAAGAAAGGTTAGACGGGGAGCATTTTGGCGACTTTGTTATTCGAACAAATTATGTAGAAGCCGTATATTCTGGATTGGATTTTCATAAATAATGGGGGTTGTAGGTGATGGTGAAAGAGGTGGAGGGAGTTATCGGAAAGGTATATTTGGTAGGGGCAGGGCCAGGGGATCCTGATTTAATTACGATCAAGGGTGTCAAAATCATCAGTCAATCAGATGTTATTTTATATGATCGTTTGGTAAATGAACAATTATTAGCTTACGCACCAGAACAGACAATACGTATTTATTGTGGGAAACGTCCAGATCATCATGCATTAAAACAGGAACAAATTAACCAACTACTTTGTTATTATGCAAGTCAAGGAAAGGTAGTTACGAGATTAAAAGGTGGAGATCCTTTTATATTTGGCAGAGGAGGAGAGGAAGTTCTAGCGTTAAGAAAATATCGAATTTCGTTTGAAATTGTACCAGGAATCACGTCTGGATCAGCTGCGCCAGCTTATGCGGGAATTCCTTTAACCCACCGTCAAATTAGTTCCTCTGTGGCTTTTGTATCGGGTGTAACTAGGGCAGAAGAGGATAGTGAAGCATATTGGGAACATCTTGCAAAGGGCCCAGATACTTTATGTATTTATATGGGGGTAAAAAACCTCTCCGACATTTGTAAGTATTTAATTCGCTATGGTAGAGATGCGATGACACCAATTGCCGCTATTTATTATGGAACAACACAAGTACAACAAACGGTCACGGGTACGTTAGAAACAATTGCATTGAAAGCAAAGCAGATTAAAAACCCTGCGATGCTTATTATTGGCGAGGTTGTTCGGTTGCGTGAGCACATACAGTGGTTTGAAGAAATGGCAAGTGAAGAAAGCGAGCCGCTCGGTGCTGTAATCAGTTCGTGAAAAAAGGGGGGATATCTTATGCAAGGCGTACTTTATGTAAGTCATGGAAGTCGTTATGCTGATGCTTTGGAAGAGGCAGTGACATTTCTAGAAGTAGTAAAAGAACAAATAAATGTCCCTTTACAAGAAGTCTGTTTTCTCGAATTGGCTTCTCCTAATATGAAGCAAGGAATAGCTAATTTGGTAGCTCAAGGGGCGACCAGCATCGCTATTATACCTGTTCTATTATTACAGGCAGGTCATTATTATCAGGATATTCCACAGGCGGTTGCACAACAAAGGGGATTATATCCAGCTATTGCATTTTCTTACGGTCAGCCTCTCGGTGTACAGGATCGAATTATCCACATATTAGCTGAGCGCATGGAGCAAGCAATTGCAGAACAGAGACCAGATATGAAGGTACTGCTAGTAGGCAGAGGTAGTAGCAATCCACAAACGGTCATAGATATCGAAACGATTGCACGAAAACTGAAAAGAATAACAAAACTAAACCACGTCGAAGCCTGTTATTTAGCGGCATGTGAACCGTCTTTTGATAAAAAACTGCACGCTGTTGTTACAGAGAAAAATTCGCAAATCGTCATTATCCCATATATCTGGTTTACCGGATTTCTAATGCGACATATTCATCAAAAGGTTGCAGATATGGAGCTTAATGACAATGAAATCGTTGTTTGTCAGCAGCTAGGCCAGCATCCTGTGATGCAAGAAGCATTGAAGGATCGTGTTATAGAGGCAATATCGTAAAACGAACAGCACAAAAAGGATGTGATACAAATCGCGCGTATTCCTTTAATGATGGATTTAAAAGAGAAGCAAGTCGTCATTGTTGGTGGAGGCACCATAGCGGCAAGACGAATAAATACAATTAAGGAAAGTAATGCTCCAATTACAGTTATTAGTCCTACGATTCATCAAGCAATTCGAGCGGATTGGGAAGCAGGCCTTCTTATATGGCGACAAAAGACATTCGAGGCTACGGATATTTCGCAGGCTATGCTCGTTATTGCAGCTACAAATGATCCATCTGTGAACCAACTCGTATGTGAGTCGGCACCGACGGGTTGTCTCGTAAATAATGCTTCGGATGCAGTAGGAAGCCCTGTTCATTTCCCTGCTCATTTCAGGCAAGGCAGATTATCTATTAGCATTTCAACGAATGAAGCGAGTCCAATGCTAGCAGCCAAAATGAAACAAGAGCTTGAATCTATCTATAACAAAGACTATAAAGACTATGTAGAATTTTTATACCAAAGTAGACAGCTACTGAAACAATCCACATTGGAGAAGCAACAACAGAAAAAACAATTACAAAAGCTTGTTTCTGATGAATTTCTTTGTAAAGATAAACAGCTTCAAGCACTCCAGTCGCTGAAGCAGATCGTAGAGGGAGTGGATGCTAGTGAAAGGGTTATGTAATAAAAAAATAGGTATAGCTGCTACACGAAGAGCAGAACAGATAGCTACATTAGTACAAAAAAATAACGCTATCCCTGCGATTTTTTCTATCCAAGGCGAGCAAGTATTGGATGAGGCTATATGTGTGGAAAATATTTCAGCTTTGTTGTCAGAGTCGTTTGATCTGATTATTTTGACAACTGGGATAGGCGTAGAAAGCTTAGAAAGGGTTGCCCAAAATCAAAATTGCGATGCCGATTTTATTCAGAAGTTAGGGCGCACAACACTAGCCGTTCGCGGTAGTAAAACACTTTATTGGTTAAAAAAGCATGCGATTTCCCCAACGTTTATATCACAAGATGGTACCATGGAAGACTTAATATCGACACTTGCTCATGCTGACGAGCAGGGGAAACGTATATATATCCAAGCATATAATCCAGACGATGCGTGGTTACAAGCCGCATTAGAGCATTTAGGCTACAGCGTTTATTTGGCAAAACCTTATTATTATCGGCAACCAGAAGCAGAGATCTTAACTGCTTTACAAGCTGCAATTATAGATCAATCACTTGATGCAGTCATTTTTACGAGTAAAAAACAGGTGCAGAATCTGTTCCAATCTCTTTCTAATGAAGAACAAAAGCAGGTGGTAGCTGCATTTCATAAGTCTGTCTTAGCTGCCGCAGTTGGGAAGGTAACCGCACAGGAATTAAAAAATTATCATATTCAAAACGTTTTTTATCCAACAAAACCAAAAATGGGTCGAATGGTCATAGAAATGAACCGTTATTACGAACAGCACGTTGTTTCGTAAATAGAGTTTTTTTCATAGGGTTTTCTGTCTTTCCCATTAAACAAGGGGTTGAGCGAAGTATTTGGGTGATTGGGCTTTTAGGTATTGGTTCTTTGTTGTCATGAAAGGTCTAGATCGCTTACAGATCTTAATCTAATAAATAGGAATAGGAGGGAGTTTTATTGCGATCAACAACAGAAAATGGAAGTAACATGCCACATGGGGGAAAATTAATTCAAAGGCAAGTGAATTGTGAAGAACGGGATATGTTTTTACAAATTATAGGGAACTTAAAAACAATCACATTAAATCGTTGGCATGTATCTGATTTGGAATTAATAGCAAATGGAGGATTTAGTCCTTTGACTGGTTTCATGGGCAAGTCTGATTATACGAGGGTGGTAGAAGAAATGCGTCTGGAGGATGGAATGATTTGGAGCATCCCTATCACGCTAGATGTAGAACAAACGCAAGCAGAAACATTAGAGATAGGTGAGCAAATTGCTCTTGTAGGGGAAGACAATGAGGTTTATGGTGTCTTAGATCTTACTGAAAAATTTCACTACGAAAAGGAAAAGGAAGCAAAATTAGTGTATGGAACCACCGATTCTAAACATCCAGGCGTAAGAAAAGTTTATGAAAAAGGGGAAGTATATGTAGCTGGACCTATTCGGCTCCTGCAAAAGAAATCAAATAATCCATTTGCTAATTATCAGCTCGATCCTGTGGAAACAAGGCAATTATTTAAAGATTTAGGCTGGAAAACGATTGTTGGCTTCCAAACGAGAAATCCAGTCCATCGTGCCCATGAATATATTCAAAAATGCGCATTAGAATCGGTTGACGGTCTATTACTTAATCCCTTAGTAGGAGAAACAAAATCGGATGATATTTCACCTGCGATTCGAATGAAAAGCTATGAGGTGATTTTAGATAAATATTTTCCCCCAGATCGAACAAGACTAGTTATCTATCCCGCAGCGATGCGTTATGCTGGTCCAAGGGAAGCAATATTACATGCGATTGTCCGAAAAAATTATGGTTGCACACATTTTATCGTTGGGCGAGACCATGCAGGTGTTGGCGATTTTTATGGCACTTATGAAGCACAGGAGTTGATTCGTCAATACGAAGCAGAGCTGGGAATACAAATACTCGCTTTTGAACATGCCTTTTACTGCACGACATGCGAAAATATGGCAACAGAAAAAACATGTCCGCATGATAAAACTTACCACGTGCATTTAAGTGGAACGAAAGTACGTGAAAAGCTACGTAATGGTGAGCATTTGCCAAAGGAGTTCTCGCGACCAGAAGTAGCAAAAGTTTTAATAGAAGGCTTAAGACAACGTTAAATAAAGGAAAGATTACGTATGTCGTATGAAATGATCGTTGTTGCTGTTGTAGTATGTGGCATGATTGGTACGCTTATTATGGATATTGCTCGTCCAGTCATTATTGTGTTTACTGCGTTAACCATCTTGTTAGTAACAGGTATTTTGAAGCCAGAAGATGCATTGGCTGGTTTTTCAAATGAAGGAATGCTTACCATTGCTCTTTTATTTGTAATAGCGGGTGCGATGCAGAAAAGCGGCATGATTGAGGTTATCATGAAAGGTTGGCTCAATAAAAGTAACCGTTTCATAGGTGCTATGATTCGTGTGCTTATACCGACATCTGCCCTTTCTGCCTTTTTTAATAACACACCGATTGTTGTTACCTTCACTCCGATGCTTAAAAATTGGTGTGAGGAGCATCAAATTGCACCATCTAAATTCTTAATTCCCCTTTCCTATGCAACTATTTTAGGCGGAACAATTACATTGATGGGAACATCGACGAATCTCGTTGTGCATGGCATGCTAATAGATTACGGCTATGACGGTTTTTCTCTCTTTCAGTTAGCAGTTATTGGTATTCCCATTACCGTTGTCGGGCTTATTTATTTGATTGTCATAGGAAGACATTTGTTGCCTGATCAGAAAGGGTTTCAACAGCAGGTAAGAATAGGTGCTAAGGAGTATATGGCAGAATTAATTGTAGACCATTCATTTCCTGGGATAAATCAGACGGTCAAAGAGGCTCGATTAAAAGAGTTAACGGGGATTTATTTATTAGGGATTGTCCGTAATAAAGAACGCGTATTCCCAGTTCGCTCGACAACCAGAATTCAAGCAGGAGATCGTCTTATTTTTACCGGTTTGATTACGGCATTAACCGGGGTGCAAGTAACGAAAGGGCTAACATTAAGCATGGGAAAGCCTATAGATGTTGCTGAATTAAAAAAGGCTAACTCAACCATTGTAGAAGCTGTAGTGTCGCACCAATCTTCTTTAGTTTATCAATCCATTAAGCAAGTGAAGTTTCGCTCTTTATATGATGCTGGAGTTATCGCAGTTCATCGAAATAATGAACAGCTCCAATCCAAGATAGGCGATATCTTGTTAAAGCCAGGGGACCATTTATTATTGCTGGCGGGAGCTGATTTCATTGACAAGTATCAGCAGTCGGAAGATTTTTATGTCATGATGCCATTTCATCGGATGCATATGGTTCATCGACCTTCCTTTAAAGGCTGGCTAACCATCCTTATATTTTTAATCATGATTATACTCATCACCATCGGCGTGCTAAGTATGTTTAAAGCAATGGCCATCGTCGTTGCTGTTATGCTAGCAATGAAGGTAGTTACGATGGAAGAAATAAAAAAATATATTCATTTTGATGTCCTGGTGCTTATTGCCTGTTCCTTTGGTATTGGGATAGCGACGATGAAGTCAGGTCTTGCCCCATGGATTGCTGATGGGATAGTAACTGTAGGAAAGCCGCTAGGTTTATTTACCTTACTGTTCCTTATTTATATCGTAACGAATATATTTACAGAAATCATTACGAACAGCGCGGCGGCTATTTTGATGATTCCAATTGCCTTTGAGATGGCGGAAACACTGGGTTTAGATCCAATGGGTTTTGCGGTAACGGTGACGATTGCCGCATCTGCTAGTTTTATTACCCCAATTGGTTATCAAACAAATCTCATTGTATATGGTCCTGGTAGTTACACATTTAAAGACTATGTGAAAATAGGGACACCACTAAGTATCCTCGTTATGTTCATTACGGTAATTATTGTATATTTTTGGTGGTTTTAGGAGGGAGAAAATGAGTAAATCAAAGCATATTTCTTGGCATGGTTCTCTAGTAACAAAGGAAATGAGACAAAAGCGAAACAAGCATAAAAGTGCTGTACTTTGGTTTACAGGGTTATCTGGATCTGGAAAATCAACGATCACCGTAGAGTTAGAAAGAAAACTTTATCAACTAGGTATTCACACGTATCGGTTAGATGGCGATAATATTCGCCATGGGTTAAATAAGAATCTTGGGTTTACTGCAGAGGGACGATCAGAAAATATACGAAGAATTGGCGAAGTATCAAAACTGTTTATTGATGCAGGGGTGCTTGCATTAACTGCTTTTATTTCTCCGTATCGAGATGATCGAAATTTGGTAAGAGCGCTGTTACCAAGTAATGAATTTATTGAAATATACGTGAAATGCCGTTTAGAAGTATGTGAAGAACGCGATCCAAAGGGGTTGTATAAAAAAGCACGAGCTGGTGAAATTGCAGGCTTTACTGGTATTGATGCACCTTACGAGGCGCCGATTTCTCCTGAGTTAACCATTGATACAGAGAAATTATCTGTGGAAGAAGCAGCGCAACGGGTTATTCACTACTTGTTGGAAAAGGAATATTTAACAGTATAAGTCTCTTGTGAAAATAATGACCGTGTGATGAGAAGAGGCGAGTACGACGTATACACGAAAACTACTTGAAAAAGCGTTGGAGAGTGATTCTCGGTCTGGCTCCAACGCTTCATGTATAGGGCTTCCTATTCGTAAAACATGGCATTTCAGCGGAGTTCGATACTTGGAGGGTAATTGTACTTTTGGTCTTACAGTGAATTTATTATACCCAAAAGAATAGTTATTGGTTACTAAAACGAACAGACTTCCAGTTTGTTGCCGAAAGGATCGTAGAAAACAAAAGAGCTCATACTATCATATGTTTCGATTGCTTCTACCGTAACGCCCTTATTTCGCAAATGGCTGTGCGCTGTTTCTATATCTTCTGAGAAAAAATTAAAATGCGGTGGACGATTGCTTTCATAGGTTGTATCTGTTTTCCATAAAGTAAGCGGTGTCTCTCCTAGCTTTAGGACGATACGATTGTTTGTAACGTCTTCGAATAGAACTGGTAGCTCCAGTACTTTGGTATACCAACCTTTAGCTGTTTCTAAATGAGGAACGAGCACAAAAACTGTGTCGATTCGCTGAAATAGCATAAAAAACCCCCTGACGAAATACTTTTTTTCACACGATAGGAAAGTATTGGATTTTTACCGTTTATCCTATAAGGAAAAGCAATGGCTTGTCGCCAAATAGATTGCGATAGGCCCAAGCTTGTCTCATGCTCAGTAAAAATAGCACTATTGCAAATGACCAACTTGGTTATAATCTTTTATATGCCAAGTTTGTTCTTTCAAATGGATATTGCTTATACAACCATTCATCAGCGATGTTTTCCCTGAGCCAATTTCCCCATTAGAAACTTCAGCTAAAATAGCGTTGATAACAGCACCATGAGCAACTAATAACACACGCTGCTGCGGATATTGTTCGTTTACCTTCTCAACTCCAGTCATTACGCGTTGATTAAAATCTACCCGTTCTTCCTGGTTAGGGAAATGCCCACTTGGATATCTATGTTTTCTTTCTTCCATCGTTAGTCCTTCTGCATCACCGAAAGAGCGTTCCTTAAAATCATCCATTTTTATGATTGGCAAATGTAAATGCTGATTTATAATGTCAGCAGTCTCTTTTGCGCGAAGTAAAGGACTACAGATTAGAATATCATAATTATGAGCGTGTAAATATTTTCCACATGCCTGTGCTTGGTCTCGCCCAGTGTCATTTAGTGGAATATCTGTTTTTCCTTGCAGCTTGCCTTGTTTATTCCAATTCGTTTGTCCGTGACGAATAAAACAAATCGTTGTAATGGTTCTTCTCTCCCTTATCTATAGCACTCACGCTTATTATAGCAAATAAAGCTTGATACGAACAAAAGCATATGTGATTGGTAGGCGTCCAGTTTTTCTCTACATAGTTATAACCTTTAAATTTCCAGCACTCTATTTATGTACACTTTACTGGGTTTTATAAACAAACAAGTTAAGATAGTGACCGCTGGGAAAAACACTACACTAACTGGTTATTTATAATGGAGCTCCTTTCTCTTTATTGACTAGAAATTAGCTCTAATACCTTCCGCGAGAGATATTTTCCACATACAAAGCAAAAGTACAAGTTTTGCTGTAAAAAAGATTTCGCAATAAGCCAATGGTTTCTAAAGGCTATCATACAAAAAGAAACATCCCTTCATGGAGTATTTGCTTCTAAGGTTGAATAATTTCGTATATTTCCTTTGTTGCATGCTAAAAATGGTATAAATGATGTTTGGGTGATGATTTCACGTGGAATGGAACACTATCTGTGATGGTAAAAAGATTTGAAGGAGGTAGACAGAATATGAAACCAGAAAACATGCAAAAAGGTAGCACACCACGTCAACATCAAAATCGGCAGCCAGGGTTGGAATCAGAGATGCATCCATTACCGCATCAGCCGCTAGAGTATAAAGGTTCCGAGAAATTAGCAGGCAAAGTCGCGTTAATAACTGGAGGAGATAGTGGCATTGGGCGTGCAGTTGCCATTCTATATGCAAAAGAAGGTGCTCATGTAGCTATCTCTTATCTGGATGAACACGAGGATGCAGAAAAAACAAAAGAACTCGTTGAAGCTGAGGGAGGTAAGTGTATATTACTTCCTGGTGATATTAAGAGCGCTGTCCATTGCCAGAATCTTGTGGAAAATACAGTAGGAGCGTTTGGGAAAATTAATATTTTAGTTAACAATGCTGCGATTCAATTTATACACGAGGACGTATTAGATATATCCGATGAACAAATGGAGGATGTATTTCGAGTTAACTTCTTCTCTCAATTTTATTTAACGAAAGCAGCAGTTCGCCATATGCGTGCTGGAGACTCTATTATTAATACGTCGTCCATAAATGCTTATAGAGGAAATCCAATTTTAATGGATTATTCGGCAACGAAGGGAGCTATTACTGCATTCACACGTAGTATTGCACAAAGCTTAGCTAAAAAAGGAATTCGTGCTAATTCCGTTGCCCCTGGTCCAGTTTGGACACCACTTATACCATCCTCTTTTGATGAAGATGGTGTAGAAAATTTTGGTCAAGATACTCTAATGAATCGACCTGGCCAGCCATCCGAACATGCATGGCCATATGTGATGTTAGCTTCAGGTGAGGCATCCTATATGACAGGACAAGCTATTCATATTAATGGTGGAACGTGGACGTCCTCTTAATGAGGCTAGTATATGGACAAAATAAAAACAGTCCATTAAAAACAAATAATAAATGGTTCTTTGGTATACGTTTAGTGAAGTTAAGATTGCGGGGGTAGCACGAGTTGCAGATGTCATAAAAAAATGTTTTCCGGAAGTAGAAGTTGTATTAGCGGAAAGTGAACGATGTTGAGGTAGCGATAAAAGCCGAGCAATTATTATTTGATTGTTCGGCTTTTTGCATAAGGGCCTGATACGTCACGCTAGAAGGTCACCTATCTTTCATTACAAAAAAAAGTATCAAAGTGAAGTTTTAATTTAAGAAAAGCCATCTTTGGGTATGATAGAAGTCAAGTTTTCTAACAAGCACACGTGTTACGTCATTTTTGAATAGATGTCATCGTTTTTATCTAAAATAAGTGTTTATTTTAAAAATTAAGAAATCATAAAATTTGTTACTTTGGCATATGGATTCAACGAAATAGCCCCGTTCGGCGCAAGCGCCCAGCAACTAGGCGACTTCACTCCATTGCTCTAAGCTAAGTCATCATCGGTTCGTTCTAAATAGGAAGGCCGATTAAAGACGGGCTTGCCGGAGGGCGCTGGCATACCTGTTGCAGGAGCATGATTCCTAAAGCTTTTTTTATCATTCCGCCCTATTTTGTAAAATATCCTCTTTGTTCGTTCTTCAAAAGAATCTTTCTCCATATGAAACGGATAGGGCTTGTATGAAGTTCTACCATCCATTAAGAATCGCTTACCGCATGTTTTTATACATAATTCAAAAGAGATATATCCACTAAGAGAATTGCCCATATGTTCTATATTAAGAACGAAGCTGATTTGATTCTATATTTCAAGTGTATTTAAACGAAAGCGCTATAATTTTTTATATTCGTCTTTCACTTGTTGTTAACGGCTTATTTTGTATAGTTTTTGTATAGTTTGATTTAGTATAATTTAGCGGAAAAGTTATAGACATAGAGAGAATAACTTGTGTGACACAGACTATATGTGTGACATGTAAAAGGCATAAATCATATGGGGGTACGGGTGAAATGAAGATTTGTGTCTAATTTGGTAATACGGAAGCAAATGAAAAGATACAAAACCTCATGAACTAGTATTACTTCAGTAAATGCACAGAACAAGGAAGAAAAATAAGGAGGGATTGAGAACAAAAAACAGATCTCGCGTTCTATATTTGTGTATCAGTTTTACAAAGGTTCTTTCAACAAACAAGAAAGCAATCATCGATGAAATATAGACGCCGTAAAAAAGTAGTCTCGTCTGAACCTATTTAATGTAAAGAGTAGGTTCTATTTAAGTATGACAAGGATTTTCATACCTATATGGGTATATAGGTGTGGGAGTGAGTTTAGTGAAAGTAAGATGTTAAAGGAATGATCGCTCGTTTTAACACTTGTGGAAAACGACGAACGAAAATACGGAGAGGGGTAGCATTTTGAAGAAACAGTTAAGTGTGCTTTTTATTGTATTTCTTTTATTACAAACAATTTCCAGTAGCCTAGCCTTTCCCATGCGAATTAACGCGCAAGGCATAAGCAATGACGGACTAATTAATAATATGGAATTAATCGATACATCAGGGGAAATTGTTCCATTAGATGATATACAACAAGCAACACATGTAAAGGTAGATTGGTCCGCTCACGGTATAGCTGCCGAAACAAATAAGGATTATACCGAGCAACTCCCTACTGCTATAAAAATTGATGAAAAGCAGGAAGAGAAGCTATTGGTAGCAGAAACGGAAGTGGGTAGTTATGTTGTAGATAAAGATAATACGTTAACGATTCGGTTTAATAGGGAAATTCATCAACTCCCTGAAGCGAGCGGAACGTTTGCTGTTAAAATAGCGAAGACGGCAGAAGATACAGAAGCTGATGAACAACAGCAGGCAGGCGATTCGGCAGTGAATCAAGATGAAACGGGTTCTGACGAAGAACAAACAGAGGAAAATGCTGCAGATGCCAAGGAAAAAGAAAACAGTGATGAAAAGGCAAATTCGAAAGCAGAAGCAGAGGAGCCTGTTAAAGAAGAACAGCAGAAAACAGCAGAACAAGCTTCAGAAAAAGTTGCTCCGTTAAAGGCGATTGAAGAAAATATATTAACTCGCTATGAGGTAACCTATGAAACTGCTAATACAGGTGAGCCCATAGAAAAACCAGGTCTAGGTTCCATCATTGCTATAAAATATTGGTGGGAATTACCGAATCGACATGAATATAAAGCGGGCGATACGTACAGTTTTCAAGTACCACCAGAGTTAGACATTTATAGTGAGATTAAGCGCGCAGAAATGAAATTCGATGGACAAATAATTGGCTATCTATCTGTCACAAAAGGTGGAACAGCGACGATAGAGTTTACCAAGTTCATTGAAGAATATTCCCAAATTAGTGGAAACTTTGAGATTTGGACAGAGTTAAGCGAAGAAACTGTTATGAACAAAGACAAAGAATTAGTGATTACACCAATTGAAGGCAAAGAATCCATGACCATTCCAATCGATTTTAACCCGGGCGGTTCAGCTGTGGAGAAAAAAGGGATTCCGAATCGTTCCTATAATGCGGAAGAAATTGAATGGACGGTTGATTTCAACAAAACGCTAGAGACGATTCAAAATGCGAAGTTAATCGATCCAATTCAAGATGGGCAAGCGCTTAAAGAAGGATCGATCAAACTATATCATTTAGAGACGAAGCTTAATGGCGAAGTGACTCAAGGCGAAGAAGTGAATCCTAACTCTTATACAATAGGAAAAACAGCTGGTGGGAAAGACTTTGCGATTACATTTAAGGATGATATTCGTTCCGCTTATCGCCTCGTATATGTAACAGACATTACAAATGAAGATGATGATACCTTCAAAAACAAAGCCACGTTAACAGGGAAAAGTTTTGATGATGTAAGTGCGGATGCAACTGTAAAGGTTGGCAGAGGTAAAGCTTTAGAAAAAAAAGCTGCGGATTATGATCGTGATAACCAAGAAATCACTTGGGAAATTCGCTATAATTATAATCAGAAAAACATTGCTCAAAAAGCTGCACTGTTAAAAGACTTTTTTAATGGCAGTCAAGAGTTGGTGGAAGACTCGTTTGAAGTGAGAGAAATCACGCTGAACGAGAATGGAAAAGAAGTAGGTAAAGGGAAATTTGTTACTAACTATACAGTAACCCCGAGGCAACAAGATGGAAAAAATGGTTTCCATTTACAGTTTAACGAAGATATTTCTTCTGCCTATAAAATTGTTTACAAAACGAAAGCTTCTGAGCGCGTGTTTGATGGCGAGGAAATAATTAATACGGTAAATAGTGGAGAGCATACGGATGAAGGTAAGCAACAAATTGGTCAGATGATCTTATTCAAAAACCATAGTAATCCAAATTATAAGGATAAAACGGTGGAGTGGCAAATTTCCTTTAATCATGATAGGCAAAAGATGAGCAACGTTGTTCTAGAAGATGTTTTTACCAATAAAGGTCTAACTTTATTAAAGGATGAAGAATCTGGTAACTTTTTCAGGATTCAAAAAGAAGGCGGGGCATTAGAAGAAGGAACAGATTATATTATTTCTAAAAATGAAGCGGATCAATTTGTAATTCAATTTAAGAATACAATAACGGAACCACATTGGATCAACTATACGACAACATTTGATTATGACCAACTTGCAAATAAGAGTGAGGACTTTATTAACCAAGCTCATCTGTCTTGGGATGATGCGAATGGAGAATCTAAAGATAAAAGTGCTAAGAATAAATTTACACCGGATGAGTACACAAAGCAGAACGGCTTTAAAAATGGTTCCTATAATGCAGTAACAAAGGAAATCACTTGGAACATAGGTGTCAATTATAATTTAAAAACGCTAGATAATGCGGTTGTTAAAGACTTTATTCAAGGTAATCAGCAACTATTGCAAGACTCCATAACCGTACATTTAATGGAGCTTACTGGTGGGAAAAATGGAACCAAGAAAAAAGAAGCCGTACCAGGTGAGGATTACTCCATAGAATTTATGGAAAATGAACAAGGTGAGCCAGGATTTCAGATTAATTTTGTAAAAGAGATCAACCAACCGTATTTGATAGAGTACAAAACAAGTCTAAATGATTTAGATTTAGTTGCAAAAAACTACCATAATACAGCGAACCTTTACAATGGAAATCAACAAGAAACGGAACTAGATGCTTCTGTATCCATTCCGTATGGTGGAAAGTATACGGAAAAATCAGGAAATCAGAACGGAAAAATGATTGATTGGAAGATTAATATAAACTTTGGCCAGTCTCAAGTAAGCAATGCTACCATTGATGACAAACCAAGTAATAATCAAGCGTTACTGGAAGATTCTTTCCGTCTATACGCCACATCTGTAGATGAAGCAGGTAAAGTTACCAAGGGAGAGTTATTAGAGCTTAACAAGGATTACACCTTGGATTTAGAACAAAATCCTGAAACGTTTACATTAAAGTTTACAGAAGAAATTAATGAGCCGTATATATTAGAATATCAATCCATGATTTTAGAGAAACCAGGAAAGACGGTAAGTAACAATATATCTTTTAATGGAGAAAACATTGATGAGGTTATCAATGAGTCTCAAGATACAGTAAAAGTGGAGCGAACGAATGGTATGGGCGAAGGTACTGGAGAAATCGGCAGACTAACTGTTCATAAAACCAATCGCGATACTGGCGACTCACTCCCTGGAGCGACGTTTACGCTGAAAGATCAAGAAAGTGGCATTACGGTTGGTACGAAAACGACCGATGAAGATGGTAAAGTTGTTTTTGATCGATTGCTTTATGGAACGTACACATTGATTGAAGAAAGGGCCCCAGATGGTTATCTCATTGAGCAGAAGCAACGGGAGATTATAATTGATGAATCCTATGTAGAGGATAGTGAAGTAGAAGTAGGAAATCAACTCATAGTAACGAATGCTAAAATCATTCGCGATGTACAGTTAAACAAAATTGATAAAGAAACAGGAGCGAGTTTATCAGGAGCAACGTTTGCTCTACAGCAAAAAGTAGGTGACGCTTATAAAGTCATTGATCGTCTAACAACAAATCCAGCGGGAATAATTTACAAAGGTGATTTAGAACCTGGTGAATATCAATTTGTCGAAACGAAAGCACCGAATGGGTATGAGCTAAATACGGAACCAATTCCCTTTACTATTGGTGAAAAACAAACGGAAATTATTACGTTAACAGCGAAGAATAAAAAACTTGCTTCTGTGGAATTAACGAAGCTTGCAAAAGAAAATGGAAACCGGTTAGAAGGTGCTGCGTTTAAATTAGAGCGCGAAGATGGTTCTGTTGTCGAGCCGTTGTTACGAACAGACGAAGACGGGAGAATTTTTGTTACAAATTTACAACCAGGTACGTACCAATTTGTGGAAACCAAAGCGCCAACATATTATCAGCTTAACGAAGAACCAATACCGTTTACTATAAAAGCTGGTGATTCGAGTACAGTAACCGTAACGGCGAATAATGAGCTTATTCGTGGTAAAGCGGAGCTGACAAAGGTTGATAAGGATGACGAAGCAACGAAACTCGATGGTGCTGTATTTGAACTACAAAATGAAGCAGGCAAGACGTTACAAGAAGATCTGACAACAGATAAAGCAGGAAAAATTGTTGTAGAGAATTTGAAGCCAGGCAAGTATCAGTTTGTGGAAACAAAAGCGCCAGAGCATTACGAGCTAGATGCGACGCCAATTCCGTTTACCATTGAAAAAAGTAAAACGGAAGCCGATGTCAGGGTAGTTGCGGTAAAAGCAGAGAATGAGCTTATCCGAGGATCTGTTGAACTTGTCAAAGTAGATGAAGATGATGAGGATAAAACCTTGGCAGGAGCGGTATTCGAATTACAAAATGAAGCCGGTGAGACACTTCAAGAAGATCTGACAACAGATAAAGCAGGAAATATTGTTGTAGAGAATTTGAAGCCAGGCAAGTATCAGTTTGTGGAAACCAAGGCGCCAGCTTATTACGAGTTAGATGCTGACCCAATTGCATTTGAGATTGAAAAGAGTCAGAAAGAACAACTACGCATTACCGCAAAGAATAAGCTAATTTCTGGTAAGGTTGAGCTTACGAAGGCGGATCAAGATAACAATTATGCACCGTTAGCAGGAGCGGTATTCGAGCTACAAAATGAAGCCGGCGAAATGCTACAAGAAGATCTGACAACAGATAAAGCAGGAAAAATTGTTGTAGAGAATTTGAAGCCAGGTAACTATCAATTTGTAGAAACAAAGGCGCCAGAGCATTATGAGCTAGATGCGACACCAATTCCGTTTGCCATTGAAAAAAGTAAAACGGAAGCCGATGTCAAAGTAGCTGCGGTAAAAGCAACAAATGAGCTTATCCGAGGAGCTGTTGAACTTGTCAAAGTAGATGAAGATGATGAGGATAAAACCTTGGCAGGAGTGGTATTCGAGCTACAAAATGAAGCCGGCGAGATGCTACAAGAAGATCTGACAACAGATAAAGCAGGAAAAATCGTTGTAGAGAATTTGAAGCCAGGTAACTATCAGTTTGTGGAAACCAAAGCGCCAGCTTATTACGAGTTAGATGCGACGCCAATTCCGTTTACCATTACATTTAGCCAGGCAAATTCTGTACAACTGAAAGTAGAAAATACATTCATTTCAGAAGAACCAGTAACGGATCCAGGAAATAATGATAATGAGCCAACACAGAAAAATCCTGATAGTAGTAAGGGTGATCCGAGTAAAGCAGGAGAGGAAATAGGAGGAACACTTCCTCAAACTGGAGAAGAATGGCTACGTTACATGATGATTTTAGGGGTTTCGCTATTTATTGTTGGTGGGTTCCTAATGATTTCAAGACGTCGAAAGGCATAAATAATAGATACTCCCGATGATGTATTAGAATAAGAATGAACGTCATTCTATGTATCTACTGAATTAGAAAATCCGAACTTATTCAAATTCTTCCTATAGAACTTGAAAGTAAGTTCGGATTTTTTGTACCAATTTGCCGTATAAATACAAGCTAGAATAAAATGTTATTTATGGTGGTAAAAACTTAGTGTTAGCCGGATTGGATATGCTGAGGTTACTTGCAAGTGCATCTCATTGTAGAAGGTGATCAGCAAATTGTTTCGCATATTCTTTTTAATACCCTACCTCAACAGCAGCATTTACCATATACATTAAGTCATTTTCGTCATTTTTATCTTTCAAAATAACCCCACTTGAGGTGGCCATACCGCCATCGGTTACATCCACCGTAACGGATCCATAAGGAATGACAGCTTTTACTTTTTCTGTATCAAGCAAGTTACGATCCAATGGAACAGCTAATCTTACATTTACTTTCATATTTTCAAGTTTTTGTTCAGGAAGGCTGTGTTCAATGCCAGGCATAGAATTGTACCAAATAGCATTTTCTACGGCTCTTACAGCAGCTTTCGTAATATTTTGCCCATGCACATCAATCCCCGTGCCAGTTTGAATAAATAGAATTTGATCCATGATAAAACCCCTTTTTGATTAAATTATTTCCGTATCATGTAATATTCTTTTATTCAACCGTTCCCAGTGTAAATGCGTCTTAAACATTACCCTCATACTAATTGTCTTTGATGCATATCTTTATATGATGGTACACAACATAATAGCACTTTTTAAAGTATAGCCTTAACTCGATTTTGCAAAGCCGACTAAGCATGACACATCGATGACTCAATTTGGTTTGATTAAAATGTATTAAAAAGGTTTAAATAACATATGCTGTATGTCCAAGCTTTTACCTCAAATCTTTACTAGTAATATGTAATCGGCTAGTTGTAAATACGAAATGAATCGGATTAGCTCTGTGCACAAGAATAAAATTAAAACGGTGTCGTCTTATCGCCTAAAGTGATATTTTTCTAAAAAGGAGATGGTCTTTTATGGAATGGAAATTTTGCAAAAAAAGCACGCTACTGATCCTAGCTATTATCGTACTAGCTATTATTCCAATTGCTATTCAAGAAGATTTTACTTTTGTAAAAGTTTCTAACGCAACAGAGAATGCAGAAGTACAAGCAAACTCCTTGGAAGAGAAACTCTCCAAATTATTAACAAATGAACAATTAGATGGTACAACAACATCTGTAAGCGTCATGCATGCTAATACAGGAGATATTCTATTTTCCGAAAATAGCGACAGACGTTTGCACCCTGCATCAAACATGAAACTAATAACATCGGTTGCCGCATTAGAAATATTGGGAGAAAATTACCAATTCACCACACAAGTGCGAACGAACGGGAAAGTGAAAGGAAAAGTATTGCACGGTGATTTATTTTTACAAGGAAAAGGTGATCCCACGTTATTAAAAAGTGATTTGAAGCAGATGGCGGTAGATATGAAGGAACAAGGAATACGTAAAGTGAAAGGAAATATTATTGCAGATGATACTTGGTTTGATGATGAACGGCTTTCCCAAGATTTAAATTGGTCTGATGAGTCATTTTATACAGGTGCGCAAGTGTCTGCTTTAACGCTTTCTCCGAATAAAGATTATGATGCAGGCACAGTAATTGTCCATGTTTTACCACAGGCCACCGAAAGTGGAAAAGCAGTCATCGAAGTAACGCCTAAAACAGATTACATTAAAATTGTAAATCGCACACAGATTGTAGATGCAGATAAGCCGAAAGATATTGCTATAGAGAGAGAACACGGGACGAACAGAATCATTGTAGAAGGAACTATGCCAAAAAAATCTACACAAGTGAGGTCATGGGTTGCCGTTTGGGAGCCGACAATGTATGCGCTAGACGTATTCCAGAAAACACTACAAGAGGAAGGTATTGACTTTATTGGTAAAACAGAGGCGCTCATGAAAGCAGCTCCAGATAGCAGCACTATATTAACAGAGAAAAAGTCAATGCCTCTTAAAGATTTGCTCATCCCTTTTATGAAACTGAGCAATAATGGGCATGGCGAAGTGTTAACCAAAGAAATGGGAAGAGTTGTTCATGGAGATGGAAGTTGGGAAAAAGGACTTGCAGCAATGGAACAAGTAATGGAGCAATTTGGTGCAAACACCGACACGATGCTACTGCGCGATGGATCTGGTATGTCGCACAAAAATATGATTCCTGCTAGCGAACTTTTGCAAGTATTGTACCATGTACAAGAGAAGGAATGGTTTCCACTGTTTAAAAAATCCTTGCCAGTAGCTGGCGTGGAAGATAGACTAGTCGGTGGAACATTACGGCATCGAATGCAGGAAGCACCCGCAAAAGGAAATGTCATCGCAAAAACAGGCTCTCTTAAAGGAATGTCAACACTATCTGGATACGTCACTACAAAGGATCAACAACCACTCATTTTTTCAATCATGATTAATAACTATATTGGATCAAGCGAGGAAATAACGGCAATTGAAGATCAAATCGCCTCCACTTTAGCAGCTCATGAGTTAGAGTAAAAGGTATAAATTATAAAAGTCGCCCGCCATTGCGAGCAACTCGCTCGTCCCGGGTAGAAATCCGCTCATGTACGTGAAAACCGCGCTCGTCCCGGCGAGAAATATGCTCATGTACGCGAAAACCTCGCTCGTCTCGGGTAGAAATCCGCTCATGTACGCGAAAAAAGCGCTCGTCCCGGGTAGAAATCCGCTCATGCACGCGAAACCCGCGCTCGTCCCGGCGAGAAATCCGCTCATGTACGCGAAACCCGCGCTCGTCCCGGCGAGAAATCCGCTCATGTACGCGAAACCCGCGCTCGTCCCGGAGAGAAACTCGCTCATGTACGCGAAAAAAGCGCTCGTCCCGGAGAGAAACTCGCTCATGTACGTGTAAAAAGCGCTCGACTCGGCGAGAAATCCGCTCATGTGCGCGAAACCCGCGCTCGTCTCGGAGAGAAATCCGCTCATGTACGCGAAACCCGCGCTCGTCCCGGCGAGAAACTCGCTCATGTACGTGTAAAAGTCACCCGTCACGGACTGAAACGTCCTTATCCTAGCCCGAAAATTATCCTGCTTATTGTACATCTATCCCAAACCATAGCTTCATGCTAAAATAAAAGCAACATTTATATTTGAGGTGATAGGTGTGCCAAAACTAACGTCAGATACAGCATTTTTAAAAACCGTTCACTTAAAAGAAGATCGAATACCTGCAAATGCTGATGAGTTTCCATTTCATTTGCCAGTGATAAAGGATTTTCCTGGGATTTATTTTCATCCAAATGTGACATATATTATTGGTGAAAATGGATTGGGAAAATCCACTTTATTGGAAGCAATTGCGATTGCGTTAGGGTTTAACCCTGAAGGCGGATCGAAGAATTTCAATTTTTCTAGCTATGATTCTCATTCGTCATTGGATCAATATATTCGGATTGCGCGGGGAGTGTATCAGCCGCAAGATTACTTTTTCTTTCGGGCAGAGTCATTTTATAATGTAGCTACTAACATAGAAGAATTAGATGAATTTGCATCAGGAGGACCGAGGATTATTGATTCCTTTGGTGGAACGTCTTTGCATGAGCAATCTCATGGGGAGGCTTTTTTTGCGACGTTTATGCACCGTTTTCAAGGGAATGGGTTGTATATTTTAGATGAGCCTGAATCGGCGTTGTCGCCGTTACGGCAGTTGTCGATGTTACGACGAATTCATGATCTTGTGGCGGAAGGCTCGCAATTTGTTATTTCTACGCATTCACCGATATTGATGGCTTATCCGAGTGCGAGTATTTTGGAGCTAACGGAAGATGGTATGCAGGAAACAGAGTTGGAGCAAACGAGTCATTACAAGGTGATGGCACAGTTTTTTGAAAATAAACAGCGCATGCTCCACCACTTGTTTGATTAATGTAAAGGGTAAAAGGAGATGCTAAGGGGGAGCTGATAAATCAATCGCCCCCCTTAGCTTTTCGCTTGATGCTCATAGGTAATATATAATTCAAGCGCCATGGTTATTGCATATAACAAAATTCCGATAGCGAAATAAAAGCTCTTAAAATTGAAAAATAATCCACCAACGAGAAAAAAGATCATTCCAATGAAAAATACGACAAATTGGAGTGAAAGTTGCTTGAGACTTAAGTCGTTTTCTGCTTGGCAGTATGGACATGTTACTGTTCTAGTTGCAAGTCCACGATACCATAATCTTTTGTATGGTGTACTTTTATTGCAATTCCAGCAAATGCATTTCTTCCTTCTAAGCATGATATCCCCTCGTTTTCGTTTCTACCTTATTTCGAATTTGAAGTACTAATAAGACTACCACTTCAATGATTGTTGTGTGCTGTATATTAGAACTAATTTCTTTGTTTGTGAGCGTTTTTATTACTTTGTAGTACCAACACTGGGCGGCATTTCCCTCTCGAACTAAATAACCGCAACCAGACGTTTATTACTACATAATAATATAGCATAAGAGCAGAGGGCGAGGCTAAATATACTATTTAATAGTGAAATAACTAAACTTACTGAGTTTGCTACTTAAAGAATCCATGAAGCGTTAAAACGTATAGAACGTTTCATGAATAGGAATGAAACGAGGAAAAGTGAACCAAAAAACACTAAGAATTATAACGTGTAAAAAAGCTTCAAAACGTTTTTGATTGCATACAAAATGCATGTTGTATATAATAAATATATATAACATATAATAATAAAAGACGCTAGTGTTAGTGTTACTAACACTAACGTCTAGAAGGTAGCTATACCGCAAGACAGCGGTGGCGCAATAAAGTAAAAAAGTAATCTACTTCCTACTTGGGCGAGCAGGGTGGATTACTTTTTTGTGTTGGAGTTGATTATCGCTACAATTAAAGTACCGAATGCACAAATTACGAGCAAATGGTCTGTAGTAATAACCATGTGATCACCCCCTTTCCCAAAGAAATAACTTCGGAAGGTGAGTGCCACATACCACCCTGCATATACAACTACCTAAATTTAATTATATCACACTATTCAAAAAATCCTAATGTGGAAACGAACCAGGGTAACGCGTTTCGCTGAAATAAACGCAACATTACGGAGAATAGCTTAGTAAGTAAGAAAAACGTTGCATTTGGTGTATGCCATCAAATCTCAAGTATGCTCTAATGCAAAGAATTTCCACGAGAGGTTTCAACCTTATTCAACCATTTAATGAACTGTATCTTTAACATTTGAAGTGCTTGTGAAGGTTTATGTTGTCATCATATAGATGAAAACAAGTGGTTAAAGATATCAGATAAAGCCGATTTTGCTAGCTAAGTCCCTCAATCTATAAAATCAACCTCACTTTATGATTGTTGAAACACAATAGTTTCTCGCACAAACACCCAATCTTTTTCATATCTTATCGTAGAGAAAAAAATTGAAATGAGGGAAGTAGAAATGATTTATGAATGGAATGATCCTGCTCAAACAAGTAATCATCAAGAGCTTGAATTCACATATCCAACAACATATGAAGTTGCTCCTGCATATTACGAAGAACAAGACTGGATGCGTCGTCCAATTGGTTTTGGAAGACCGTTCTTTGGACCTAGACCATTTTTTGGGCCTAGGCCATTCTTTGGACCAGGCTTCGGATTTGGCGGCCCTGGATTCTTTCCTGGATTTGGTTTTGGAGTAGCTCCCTTTGTTGGAGGATTAGCGGGTGGTTTATTAGCTGGATCGTTAGTAAATGCTTTCGCCCCTCCATATTATCAAGGCTATGGAGCTTATCCTCCTTATTATGGCTATTAGCTTCTGCAAATGTAATCCCCTCCCATTTATAATAAAAACGCAAGCCCACAGACTACATGCTAAAGGGCTTGCGCATTTATTTCATAAGCGATAAAGCTTAATGCTAGCAGAGATACAGTTTTAATGGCGTTTCAATTTTCCTCAACAGAAGCTAAAATTGATGCTTAGCAAATCAACTATTTCCATTCGTATGGTGTTTCCTGATAGACATAATAATTTAACCAGTTAGAGAATAGCAGGTGTGCATGGGAGCGCCAACGATGGAGTGGCGTCTTTTTAGGGTTATTATCAGGAAAATAATTTTTCGGTATTGCTGGGTTAAGCCCCTTTTTTCTATCTCGATCGTACTCTTCTGCAAGGGTATCAAACTCATATTCAAAATGCCCTGTAAGCATAATGTGCTTCTCGTCTTTGGAAATCATAATAAACGGATCGTCGTCCGTCGTTGCAGCGAGTACCATTAAACGACTATCAGCTTGAACGTCTGCTAGTGATGTTCCCGTATAACGGGAATGTGGCGCTAGAAATTCATCATCGAACCCACGAATAAGCTCGACGGTAGAATGTGAAATCGTATGAGAAAACACTCCTGTGCATTTGGCTGGGAGCGCATATTTTCCTATTCCATAGTGGTAATATAGTGCTGCCTGAGCTGCCCAGCAAATATGTAATACAGAAGTTACATGGGTTTTCGACCATTCCATAATCATTTTCAACTCTTCCCAATAATTCACCTCTTCAAAAGCGAGCATTTCCACAGGTGCACCGGTAATAATCATTCCGTCAAACCGTTTATGCTTAATGGAATGAAACGTTTGATAAAATTGGTTCAGATGTGATTTACTGACGGTTTTTGAATCGTGTGTTGCTGTATGCAGAAATGTCACTAGCACTTGCAAGGGAGAATTCCCTAATAGCCGGAGAAGCTGTGTTTCCGTGCGCTCTTTTTCCGGCATTAAATTAACGATCACAATATTTAACGGTCGAATATCTTGTGTCGTTGCTCGTACCGTATCCATAATGAAAATATTTTCTTTTTCCAAAGTAGCGTGTGCTGGCAATTGCTTAGGAATTGTAATCGGCAACTAGGAACCCTCCTTTTTCGTATTTTCCCTATTATATAGGTAATTGACAGAAAGTTCTATCGATCTGCTTTGAAAAAGAAGATGGTCTAAAATATATCTCGTATCTAAGATTTTGTAACCCTTGGCGTTACGACGAGCTGGAAAACGTACTAGGCACAGTCCTGATTACAAATTTAGGAGGTTTTAGGTCGTTCCTCCGTACTGTCAGAGCGATAAAAATTGGTTTCGGGTAATTTTCAAGGGCTACTCTATTCCGTGGAGAAAGGATTCTCACTGATAGATGTTCCGCTCTATGTTTTACCAACAAGCTATTTATCTACTTGCTTTTATTTTGATAAAACGATACGTCATATAAATAAGGTATAGCGGGATAACTATATAAAGAAGAGAAGTAAATACTCTCCAAGATCTAGCATGATTCATAAATAACATCATTCCTATAAGAATAGTGACAATGGTTTCGTTTCTTGGCAAGCGTACTTTTTTTAGGCTCGGTATTTGTATGGTACTAACCATTAAAAAACAAAGCAAAATAAAAATAACCATAGTAAATGTACTCGGAATGTCTTCTCTAAATAAAATGAGGGTAGCTAGAATTCCCCCCGCTATAGTAATGGGTATTCCAGTAAAATGATATAATGATTCTTCTTTTGCCGTAATATTATATCTAGCTAATCGATAAGCCCCAAACAAAGGAAATAGTCCTGATATTGCTAGACCAATCCACCCAAGATCAAACAACATTGTATAGTACATTAAAAAGCTTGGTGCGACACCAAAAGTAATGATGTCAGCTAAAGAATCTAACTCCTTTCCCAAAGGGCTTTCAACATGTAATAATCTGGCTATTCTTCCATCTATACTATCAAGTAACATTCCGATAAGAATAAAAATAGCTGCGTTTTTATAGTGATTAGATGCCGTATAACCGATGGATAAGTAGCCACAGTATAAGTTTCCCAATGTAAAAAGGTTAGGTATTTGTTTTTTAAAATTCATTATTTCCTCCTGATTTTATTACTTGTAATGTTACATTTATCTACATATAAGTTTAGATGACTTTATAAAATGTGAATGTAGTAATATCACATTATGTGAATTAATGAACTTCCTCGAGAGATGTTAAATCTTTTCTGCTATCGAGATAAAATTTTTAGGTTTACTCCGATATAAGGTGCTGTATGAATTGTTTCAAGAATTTGAGATGCAAGCTGAACAAGTCTTGCTTAATTAAAAAAGCACTTTACATATTATTAATCTATTTCACCATTCTTACTTATTTTACTGCTAAAATAGACTAAATGGTAAACAGCAATTGTTGGAAAACGTATAAATCTTTATTTTATACAAGAATAATTATAAAATTAATAGCAAGGAAGCAACGATATAATAGTTCGTTTATAGAGTGAGCGAAAGCAAACCCTCGATTATAGTTTCATTCTGTAAGTTCATATATAGGAGTGATAATTTGTTAAAAGCTTGGTTGAAATTATTTGTTGAATTAACCGGAAATAATTATGTATCTCAATTGCTCGTTCGTTTTACAAGTTCTACTTGGAGTCGCATGCTTGTCCCAATCTTTGCGAAAGTATACCGTATTAACCAAGAAGAAATGGAAAAATCGTTGTCAGAATATCAAAGCTTACACCAACTCTTTACTAGAAAATTAAAATTCGGTTGCAGGTCTATAGAATCACAGCCTAATTGTTTGGTTAGCCCAGTAGATGGCGTGATAAGCGATTTTGGATTTGTTCAGGATGTTGAAAAATACCCAATAAAAAACAAACAAATTAGGTTAGAAGAGATGCTAGGTAGTAAAGAAAAGGCGAATGTATATCGAAATGGAAAATATATTATTTTGTACTTATCACCGCGTCATTATCATAGAATACATAGTCCTGTAGATGGGATAATCAAAGAAAGTTGGGTGCTTGGCGAAAAATCTTATCCTGTTAATTCTCTTGGTTTAAAATATGGGAATAGCCCTCTATCAACTAATTATCGTAGAATAACAGAAATCCAAAGTGAATTAGGAAATATTGCTGTTGTGAAAGTAGGCGCCTTAAATGTCAATAGTGTCCATCTTACTGCTCGTTCGGATAAATTAGGGCGTGGTGAAGAACTGGCTTATTTTTCATTTGGTTCTACAGTTGTATTATTTATCGAAAGAGCAACTTTTCAATTTTCACCAGATATAGCAGGAAACAATGATATTTTGTTTGGAAAGAGCGTCGGTGTTTTTTCCAATGCTTGATTTTAATTTCGTTTAATTTTTCTCAGAATGATAATTAAGACGCCAGTAAGAATGATTAACCACATTATTTTTGATGCTTGCGAGAAAAAGGTTGTAATATATTCCCATTGATCACCTAAAATATTCCCCAAAATAATAAATGTGGATGCCCAAAAAATAGCGCCTATATAAGCGAAAATAGCAAAACGAAAATAATGATATTTGCTAAATCCTGCTACATAAGCAGTGACATGTCTAATTCCGGGGATGAAATAACCAAAAATGAGAAATGTCGCCCCATACTTATTAAAATGGTTCCGAACCCAGTCTATCTGTTTTTCTTTTATGCGTAATTTAGGACCAAAACGTTTTATAAATGGGACACCTAACCACTGCCCCAATAAATAGCTTATTGAGATCCCGCTTATTGAACCCAAGATGGCAATGAATATAGCTAGATTGAGTGACATATTTCCTAAAGATACGTGATAGCCAACATATGTAAGTAATACTTCATCTGGAAAAGGCATCCCTACAATCCCTAATATAAGAACAATAAACATTCCGATGTATCCATAATGAACTATAAAGCTTTCTAAATCTGTCATGTTGTTCCATTCCTTCAAGATACCGAGTAGTATCAATTCCTTTAAATGTAAGAATAGTATACCATTATTAATGGGGAACTGCTATAGAACTTCGTTGTAGAAAATTATGTTAACAAAGCTGTATGCTGTATGAAGGGTTCTAGAGAATTATTGCTTTTTGAATTAAAAGAAAGTATTTTGGAAGAAAACCGCAACGAATAATTTGTTCTTGCGCTATAGGAGAAATATAGAGGGAATATATAATTTTGCAATTTAGAAATATAAAAACGAAGGCTTCATACCATTCTTGATGGGGGTAGCCTTCGTTTTTATAAGGTAAAGTTTCATTTAGTATATAATCTTATCACCATTAAAGATGGAGTTTTTCACAACTACATAATCGACGGTACGGATGGCTTCTAGCTTTTTACCACCTGCATAGGAAATGGAGGATTGTAAGTCTTGCTCCATCTCTTGCAGTGTATCTTTTAAGGAACCTTTATGCTCTACAAGCATTTTCTTTCCTTCGACGTTCTTCTTCTCGCCTTTTTGGAACTCGGAAGCAGAACCGAAATATTCTTTTAAAACCTTGCCATCTTTTTCAATGGTTTCCCCTGGAGACTCTTCATGACCAGCAAAAAGCGAACCAATCATCACCATCGTTGCACCAAAGCGGATCGATTTAGCAATATCTCCATGCGTACGAATACCACCGTCAGCAATAATCGGCTTGCTTGCAGCTCTTGAACACCAGCGAAGCGCTGCTAATTGCCAGCCACCAGTGCCAAAGCCTGTTTTAATTTTCGTAATACATACTTTCCCTGGTCCAATTCCAACCTTCGTAGCATCCGCGCCCGCATTTTCCAATTCACGAACAGCTTCTGGAGTACCAACGTTTCCAGCAATCAAGAAGCTCTCAGGTACATGTTTTTTAATATGTTGAATCATTTTTATCACAGACTCCGAATGTCCATGTGCAATATCGATTGTAATATAATCTGGGATCAGTTTATCTGCTGCTAGCTGCTCTACAAAATTATATTCTTCGTCCTTCACACCAACGCTAATGGAAGCAATGAGTCCACGTTTATGCATATCTTTAATAAAATCGGTACGTTTTTCTGGCTCAAAGCGGTGCATAATATAAAAATAGCCATTTTCAGCTAACATCAACGCAATTTTTTCATCAATAATTGTCTGCATATTTGCAGGTACAACAGGTAATTTAAATGTATGCTTGCCTAATGTGACGCTCGTATCACATTCTGAACGGCTGCGTACAATACATTTTGCGGGAATTAATTGAATATCTTCGTAATCAAACACATTATCCATACCTAACACCTCTAAAATCCGAATAAAAATTATTCGTTTATATTTAACGTTCGTCTATTAGTAATGTACATGATTTTGAATGAGAAGTCAAAATTTTATATCCGCGACAGGGAAGCATGACAAATTAGAGTTTATAGTTTATGCAAGACGATCACGTTTTAACGTCATAAAGATTTGCAGCAAGCTAAATTTTTCTGAGAGGGGTTTTTATACGTTTGGGAAAAGGGATATAAAGATGTTAGAAAAAACGTGCGGCAGCAATCTTTTTTGTTCTATATATATTTTAAGCCTTACTTTATAGGGTAAGAAAAACGATAAATGTGCATAAAGACTAGGTGACAAGCAGCTTATCTAAGAGGGATATCTAGTAATATGATAATGGAAGGGGAAAATTTAAGTTGTGGAGGGAGTTTTATAAAGGTTGTTCATTTAAGGTTGCTTATTTCATTTATGATAATACTAAAAAAATATTTTTTATCTTCGTAGCAAATGTGTATTGTTTTAAATAAAAAAGAGTAGATCACAAAAATTGACAGTTAATAATGCGTAATTCTACTACACCATGTACATTTTCCTGTTAAAAGAAAATTTGTTGATTAGTAACCCTAATTTAGGTGTAATTTTTTAGATTAATCATATTTTTTCTCAAACACTAAATATTTAGACTTGTGGTATAATATTACATAATATAACGTATTAAAGGGGGGACTAGGATTTGATAGATATAGGCTATATTATAAAATTACATAGAACCAAGCAAAATATGACACAAGAAGCATTATCAGAAGGTATTGTTTCTTTGTCCTATTTATCAAAAATAGAAAATCAGAAAGCAAAAGCCAATTCAGAGATTATTCAAGCATTATGTAATCGTCTAGGAATTGAGCTTACAAATATACCTGATTCAAATTTTGAAGACAAATGTAAGAAATGGTACGACATGTTATATGACCGTTTTGATAAACAGGAAATTATAACAAGATATGAAGAATTGCAAAACGTAATGGATAAAAGTATTAACAATCAAACAATTATGTTTGAGATTCATAAAGTTCGTTACTATATTATCTTACGTGATTTCCAAAAAGCCTTACATAAAATTAATGAACTCCACGAGATGGCAGACTCTTTTAATTCTCTACATAAATATTTTTGGAATAAATTTCAAGGGAATTATTACTCCTTGAAAGAAGAACATCAACAATCTTTACAATGCTATAAAAAAGCCGAGAAAGTGCATCGATCAGCTGAAATTGAAGAAGAAGAGATTGCTGATTTGTATTATGCCATTTCCATTCAACATAGTCATTTACTAAATGGATTAGAGACTATAAATTATGCAGAAAAAGCAATGGCTGAGTTTCAGCGAAAGTATAACTTTACACGTTGCGCTCAATGTCATATCTTGCTGGGAATTTCGTATCAACGAATAAGAATGAATGATGTTGCGTTAGAAAATTATAATCAGGCAATGTATCTAGGTAAGTTAAACAACGAAGAACAAGTTATTCAGTTAGCCTATCTTAATTTAGGGCTGTTTTATTTTACAACAGGGAATTCAAAAAAATCCATTGAAAATTATGAGCTTGGCTTAAAAACTACAGACTTAGATTATGAACTTAGATTAGATGCTATTACGCACTTAATACATAGTTTTTACAAAAGCGATAATTGGCAGAAAACTAAAGTATATTTGCGCTTGGGTGAGGAAGCTCTTAACTTCACCCAAGACAAAGGATATCATAAATTTTATAGCTATGTAATTAAAACTTATACACATTTATTAAATGGCGATTTAAAGAATTTTAAAATCGTATTAGCAGATGAATTTATTCCATATCTAAAACAAAAAAAAGCATATAACTATTTAGTTTTTTATTCAAGATTGTTGGCTACCCATCTAGAAAAAATGGGTAAGTATAAGGAGGCGATGAAATATTATAAAGTAGCCAACGAGAGTTATGACAAAATAATCAAACTATAGAAGGGGGAATAGTAGATGAAGAAATTTGTAGTATCTTTTATATTTGGGGCACTTCTGATAGGTGGATTTTTGTTTACAAATGGTGCGCAAAATGAGGACAAATTAACCATGAACGCGAATATTCCTAAACCAACAACGACCTATGAAACAAGCTAAACAAAAAACCTATCTCATTTACTAATACTACTTAAACTACTCTAACCTCTAAGAAACTTTCCCATATCATTTTTACATACCTATAGGGGATAGCATAGGAAAAATACAACGCTCAGCGAAACAAGCCATAGGATAGGAGATATTACGTATCCAATATATCGCTGTAGCGATAAAAGATCGCTGATGTTATATGCTGGAAGTGTTTTAAAATCATAGAAAAAGGGCTGTTGCACGGTCAGAAATGCATGGTGCAACAGTCCTTTAATGTATTGTTATTTCCCTAAAAATCCGTCTTCAGAACGAATGGTTTGCCCTGTTATCCAATAGGAATCTTCACTTGCTAGAAGGTGATCAGTTTAGCGGCATCTTCTGGACGGCCCAGCCGACCAGCTGGGAATAAAGGTAATACACTTTTTTATTTCCTTATTTATCCAAACTGTATCCGTTGGTCCTGGATCAATAGAATTAACCGTTATGCCAATGGAAGCTAGAGCAACGGATAATGGCTCTGTAGCAGCAATAGTCATCCCTTTTGTAGCAATATAAGCTATATTATTTGGATCTGGCCCTCTAGAGACGAGATTGATAATCCGGCCTTCTTTCTCGTTGGGAAATTGCTGTTCATATCTTTTAGCAAATTCAACCGCTAATAAAAGGGTTCCGCGATTATTCACTTGATAATGGTTATCTAGATTTTCTGAAGTTAACGTATGGAAATTCGTTGGAGCTTCGTAGGTTGCGTTATTGACTAAAATGGAAGCAGTACCTAATTTATTCTGGGCTGTATTTAGCAAGTTGTTTGGGGACTCTTCTAGGCTTAAGTCTAACGCCATGTGATCAGCGCACTCCAAAGCTATTTATTTTTTCACAAAGCTTACTAGGGAAATCTTTTTCCAATCTTCCTTCCGCTTCATCAAATGGAGACCAGTACGTGAAAGAGATGTCAGCTCCTGCTTTTGCAAGAGACAAACATGTTGCAGCTCCAATACCTTTCGAATTACGAACTCCAGTTACAATAGCAATTTTGCCAGTTAATATTTTCATCCTTCTCCTCCAAATGATAGGTATGTACATAGGAGGTGCTTTTAGGAAACATGTTGTACGACTTAGCATGTAAAATTTTAGGTGGATTATGGAAGGTAGTTGCCATCTAGATGTGAAATTTTTCACTCCATTTAAAAGTTTTTCTAGAAATTGCTACGTTATGGTTGATTGTATCATGTAAGACACAGTATTATGTGTGGAATAAAATCTAGGGGGAGGAAATAGAACCTCACTCTCGTATGTCATAAAGAGATTTTCAAGCCAAACCTTTGTGGCGCTTAACCATATGAGCAAATAAAAGTCCCGTAAACAGATTGATGTAAGCATACCCACAACCTACCGAAGGAAAAGATGTGATATTCCTGTAGGAACAACTCGCAAGCTTTGATTTAGTACATCAGCAAGCTGTTCCACATTACTTCAAATCATTTATTTGGTTAACTGTAGCCTGTGTCAAACGCTGCTTAGCCGTTGTACGTTTAGATGAGACAGGAATATGTTCGTTTGCCTTTGCTAAACCGTATAAGGGCATATTCGCATAAATTGCTTCATAATTACCTTTTGGTACGATGTACGTCTCATGATAGATACCAACCGCATTTGTATGGCTTGCTTTTTGGTTAAACCGTTTCCATGCAGCTAGATGTTGTTTCCCCTTTGCATAGGCAAGCAAATCTTCGGTAGACCGCCAATATTGCACCATCAACGTCGTGCGCAGGCCAAAATAACTTTCCATAGATAAAAAGCCTAACGTATCTTTATATGTGTAAAGTTCTTTAATCATCCGCGGCATTGCTAAAAAGACGGGAAGCCATTTATGTACAGCTAATCTACGGTTAACCCGCATCCCTATTAAAAACACAACAATATCTTCTTCATTTTCTGTGGTATAACGACCAGAGTAGACCTGTTTTATCATGATATCCTCTCTCCCCTCTACAGTATATGGAGGCGTTATGATATTGCCTATTGCTTCTAACTTTTCTATAGGTTAAATGAAGCCTCTTTACTCGCACCCCGCCCCCAGTGATCACGCTTTTCTCGAAGCAATCGCATCTTGCTTTTCAAGTCATCTTTGTACAGAATAAGAAATTAAGCTTTTCGAAAGAGCCCAGAAAAGAAGTTATAACTAAAGCCAGTTTACTTTATTTTTTCTATGGTAGCTTCACACCATTCTATAGCAGCCTTGGTTGTCCGCTTTCCATAGTCTAGTGTATACAGCCAATAAGTAGCATCAGGGTTTTGAGAATAATTAGTGCCTATCATTTCTTCAATCGCTTCGTAGGTGTCTATTTTTTTCTGTAATTCTTCTTTATAATGACGTATCAACGATTGCGTCTCGTCTGCAGGCTGATGTCTACTAAAAAACAATTTCAAAAGCACTTCGTTACGCTCATTAGCAATATGCTGCAATGGCTCTTTTAACCAGCTCTTTAACACCTCTTCCCCCTTGGTAGTAAGGAAATATTCCTTTCGATCTGGTTTCCCATCCTGTGACATGACCTTAACGGTTGCTAAGCCATCGGTAACTAATGTTTTTAAATTCGGGTAAATTTGCCCATAACTAATTTTCCAAAAATGATTTAAGCTCTGATCCATCCGTTGTTTAATTTCATAACCCGTGCGACAATTTAAAGTCAAAATTCCAAGTAGCGCATAGGTACTATTGTTATACGTTTTCAAAGGAATCTTCCTATCTATTTGATATATATCATTTAGATATATAATACACGAATTACTTAAAAATGGAAAGTGTTTTCAGAAAAAACAATTTGTTTGAATGCATCTTTGTTATAATGGAAGAAAAGTGTGGAACGGAGGGGTAGCATGCGTTTATTTTCTACAAGATTGCTTGAATCGTTTCGTGCGCTGTTCATCTTTGTAGTACTTTATTTCGTATTTGGAGCGATAAGCAATTACTTTTTAGAAATATTCACGAACAGACCGATCGCTCAGTTGACGGAAGTATATCCATATTTGATGTACTTTTTAGCGCTACAAGCCATAGGCATTGCCATCCTTATTTTTGTCCTGTACCGAAATAAGTTCCAATTTACTGGATGGTTCAAAGGAAAGCGAGTAAAGTCGCTGTCTCAAACAACAACCCGAGTGCTTGTAGTCATTAGCGTAATTGCTATTATAGCTCTGTATATTGCAGTGGGTTTTAGTTTGTAGGGGTGAAGAGAAGAAATTTTAGTAAAAAGCACGGTCAGTTATGGTAAACTAAAGAAAAAATCTATGAGGACGTTACGCATTATGAAAATTACCATTGTATCAGTAGGGAAATTAAAAGAAAAATATTTAAAGCAAGGCATACAAGAATATTTAAAACGTTTAAGCACGTACGCAAAAGTAGATATCGTGGAAGTAGCTGATGAAAAAGCCCCGGAAAACTTAAGTGAAGCGCAAATGTTACATGTGAAACAAAAAGAAGGGGAGCGCATTTTAAGCCATATTCATCCAGACACATTTGTTGTCACGTTAGAAATTAACGGCAACATGCTTACTTCAGAACAATTTGCCAGCAAATTGGATGAACTCGCCACCTATGGAAGAAGCAAAATAGCATTTGTCATTGGCGGATCACTTGGAATCAGTGCAGAGGTACAACATAGAAGTAATTTTGATCTATCCTTTTCGAAAATGACCTTCCCACATCAGGTGATGCGGTTGATTCTGTTGGAGCAGGTGTATAGGGCATTTCGGATTAATCGGGGGGAACCGTATCACAAATAGTGGTAAAACAAAGGGTGGAAATTGTTATAAAAAAAGAATGGATAGAAAAAATCTAGTAATTTGTTATGGCAAAAGAGCGCACTCCTTTTTATGGAATGTGTTCTTTGCAATTCTAAAAACTTAATAAGTACTTTCTTCGAGTCTTTTAAGTGCCTTCTCATATGCGGCGTTTCTTTCTTTTTCCTCCCAATCTAGCCTTTGTAAAATTCGCTGCCAATATATATTTCCCTCTTCAGCATACGATTTTGCAGTTTCTCTCCATAAATATGCTTCGGCCTCTTCAAGAACAATAAAATGGCGAGAATGGATTTTAAAGTGTGGCATTCCGTCATCTTTAATTAAATTATAAATAGTAGCCGGACTCGTTCGAAAATGATTTGCTGCTTCTTTTATAGTTAGAACAGTTCTGCCATAATAACTTTCTTTGTCTTTTTTTGTGAAGTTTTTTATTTCATTTGAAAAAATAGTTAATTCTTCTCTTATTATTTTCCTAATTATTTCATCGATCATTGTAGACTCCCCTTTTTTTTGTGGAAGTTATCAATTTCAGACTGAACGGAATTCACATCCCAATTATTATCTGGATCAGTCCAACCAAACTTTTTATAAATATCAATTGTTTCTTTTATTTCGTTTTTATCTAGAATAATGCGAGATTTAACTTTTCGGTGAGGCATTGCTCTTGAAAATGTCAACTGACGTATTACGGAAGAGCCAATGCCGGTTAATGAGGATACTTCTTTGATAGTTAAATATTTTTTGGTGGAATAGTCTTTAGCCTGATACAGATTATTTAATGTATCAGATATCTCATTTTTAATGATTGTCTCCAACAGATACTCAAATGAATTACTACTTAGCAGGCTGTCCATTAACTCCCCTCCATTACTTACGTTGCCATATTAAATTACCAATTTTAAGGCTGTCTTTATTATTGTCATCTAAGATTACCTCAAAATTGTGCTTCTTATAAAAGTGAACCAATCTTTCTATATGATCAATATCAACATTGGATATCCAGCCAGAAATACTGTTTATTTTTCTGTTCTTTGCAATGTCAATAAGAGTACTTAATAGTATGCTTCCGAAACCGTAATTAGAAAGGTACTCTTCGATATCAATATCTGCTAAAGATATTTCAGTAAGGTCATCATTGAAAAAGGCTTTTAAAACGGGATCAGGATAAAGAATTCCTTTCATAGTAATGACTCGTATGCCAAGAATGATTGTTTTTTCTTTATCTTTCGGAGTATCGTCGTAAAAGTGTCTATACAAAATTAGTTTGAATTCCCCGTTTTGAGTGCTTGATATTATTTCAAAGCCTCTATTAGTTATTAAATTAGTATGATATTTTACCTCGTATCCAATATCGTAATTACGTTCGTATTGTTTGTCCTCTATTATACAATTTATGGTACAATATAACTACAGGATTTTACATTTTTTCGAAGGAGTTTATAAATACTTAATCAGCCTATAACAAATAAAATATTTCTATTAAACATGCATTTTATTTTAGAAAGTTATTTGATTACCAGATTTTGTCGTATAATAATAGATAATAAACTATTTTGGGGGTTAAAAAATGGCAGAAATTCAAAAACAATTCGAAGAGTTCCATGATGCAATTAAACTAAAACGTCTTAAGGAAAGTAAAGGGTTACGGGAAAAGAGAGATATTATTACAGATAAAATAAAGAATGGTGTTAAGACCAAGTTTGAAGAAAAGAAGAAAGATGTTCCTAGTCTAGAGTTCATTGACCAAGGTAGTTATGCTGTAGATTTAGGGATTGTACCGGAAGATAAAGATTATGATATCGATGAGGGTGTAATCTTTGACCTTTATAAAGAAGATTATACAGACAGTGTCGAACTTAAAACGATGATTAGAGATATACTTGAAAACCACACTAATACTCCACCTAAGATAAAAAACCCCTGTGTAACCATAACCTATTCATTAGAAGATGAACCAGTATATCATGTCGATTTACCAGTGTATTTAAAATCAAAGTATAATAATAATTTGTATCTTGCTTGGGGCAAGGAATTTGCTAACAAAGACAGTAAATATTGGGATCTTGCTGATCCAGAAGGTCTAAATGATCATATCAAAAATTCATTTACAGAAGATGCAAAAAAACAATTTAAGAGAGTTGTAAGATACATGAAGAAGTGGAAGGATGTTTGCTTCAACTCTTCAGGTAATTCACGTCCTCCAAGTATAGGAATAACTATTGCAGCAGTCGAGTTATTTTCTCATAAGCAATCATATAACTCTTTATCAGGAAAACTTAAAGATGATGATCTGGGTGCTCTAAAAGATTTTGTAAGCAAATTAAAGAGTAAATTTATATTAAAGTGGGATTACGATTTGGAGAAAAGTTTTTATACTATTGAATACAAATTACCTGTACAACCATATAGTAATGTCTTCTCTAAGATGTCAAATAATCAAATGGATTCTTTTTACCAGAAGTTATGTGAATTAGAAGATGCATTGATTGAAGCAGAAGGTAAGAGTGATCCACACGAAGCATGTAATATTCTTAGCCCAAAGTATTTTGGTGATAAATTTCCAATACCTGAATCAAAAGAGGCAAGATATGAACAAGTTGCTTTATCTAGTGCGCCTTCTTCCAATTCTGCTAAAGGATATTAATTCATGAATATTAATTTTCAAGAGTTACTGCAAAACAAAGAGTACTTGGACAAAGTTATTTCGGTTGAACCATATCATTATAAACTCTTATTTGAATTGAGAAATGGGTATCGAATACCTTTAACGATAACATTTAGTCCTTTGTTTCCAATGCAATTACCAATAGTTCATATTAATGAAAAGTACCATCATATTCCGGACATACCACACGTTATGAGGAGTGGACTAGTGTGTTTTTTAGAAAAAGAGGGTGTGATTTGGAGCGATATTCCAGAAAGAACACTTGACTTTGTTTTTGACAGAGTTGAAAGGGTATTAATTTCAAATTCTCCGCAAATAGAATACCATAGAGAATTTAGTTATTATTTTGGAACCTTAGAAAATACAAACCATGTTTTTTCAGTATATACTCCAGAAGATGAACCAACTGAAATTTCTGTTTTGGCAATGGGAGGTAAACCATTTGCTTTTTTAACAAATGATATGAAGTCTAGGTCTTTATTAGGTAAGTTATTAAATACGAACATTAAATCTCGTAATCTGGAAAAAGCATATTATATTCCATTAGATAATACTTACAAGGGGAAGGTTCCTCAATTTGATCGATTTTGGAGTAATGAAGAAATAACAAGTTTAATCAGAAATCATATTTCCGAAGATACACTGTTGAAGATTACAAAGTTTTCAATGAATAAGAAAAGATACTTTTATATGCTAAGAATTCCATTATTGACAGGTGACCAAGCAATTATCGGATTATGGTACGAAAAGGTAAATCATTCTCTCTCAAAAAAAATAATTCCGCTTATAGATGACAGCGTTGTTGATGATTTTATAGTGACACCTTTGTTTATATTTAGAAATGATGACACCACATTAATAGAAAGAGGCGGTGGGATAAAGAAACCTCTTAACACTTTATTAGTAGGCTGCGGGTCTGTTGGAAGTGATTTATTATTTATGTTAGCACGTTCTGGAATGAAGAATTTTACTTTGATAGACGATGATAGAATGAAAATTGAAAATTCATATCGACATTTTCTGGGGATGAATAAATCTATTGAAAGTAAACCAAAAGTTGAATTGCTAAAAGAAGAATTTGAAAATAGGTACCCTAATGTACACATAAAAACAATTGAGAATGAAGTATTAGATACAATTGAAAATGGAGAAATAGAACTAAACGATTTTGATTTGATATTAGTAGCAATTGGCGATCCCAATATAGAAAGAAGACTAAATAAACTTATTTTAGAATCATCAACTCCTGCAATTTTTACATGGGTTGAAGCATATGGAATAGGTGGACATGCACTTGTAGTTAATAACGGAGGAAACGGCTGTTATGAATGCTTGATAGATAGTGAATTAAGGTTGTATTCATCTCTTGCTGGTAAGAGTGAGGTGCCATTTATCAAAAATATGAATGGTTGTGCAGGTGCCTTTACACCTTATGGAAGTATTGATTCTATGGAAACAGCATTGCTTGCTTCAAGGTTAGTTTTTAGATTTCTAGAGGATGATATTAAAGGAAATCCACTCGTGTCATGGAAGGGGTCCTCAAAAACATTTGAAGAGAGCGGTTTTAAAACTTCTGATAGGTATAATCAGCCAAAGGATATTTTAGGTCAGGATGACTATGAATATATTGATAGAAGTTGCAATGCCTGTTCTAATCTAAAGGACGTGGCTTATTATGATCAGTATTAAATGGGAAAAGGTTGTAATCCAAATTGAAGAGCAAGTTATTAAAGTAATTCAAAATATGCGACAAGATAGTCCTGCTGATAAAGAGTCAGGAGGAATGTTAATAGGTTCAGTATTAACTGATAGTAGAGATACTGTCCTTAGGGACTACACCTTTCCACAAAAAGAGGACTTCCAATCAAGGTATAGGTTTATCCGAAGGGAAGATAGTCATAACGCTTTATTACAAAAGAAGTGGAAAGAAAGCAATAGAACTGTAATGTATCTGGGGGAATGGCATACTCATCCTGAAATGGACCCTCACTATTCACAGCAGGATCATAAAAACTGGAAAAAGTTATTAAGGGAGTCTAAAACATTTTCTGATTATTTAGTGTTTATTATTGGTGGTATAAACATTTATGGGGTTTGGGTTGGCAACCGTGAAAATGAAAAAATAGAATTAGTATTTAAAGGAGCATATAATAAATGAAAGTAATCAATTCGATTAAAGAAATATTTAAACTTATACAAAATGACCCTATCACTTCAATAATAATGCTACTTATATTAATTTTTTCTAGTATTATTCTGTATAAAAAGTGGGGCTGGCTACAAATCGCATATAACTGGGTAATTAATTATGTTCTATGCTTTATGAAAAGAGACTTTATTATGTTGGCTACATTTACAAAGAAAGAGGCCAACTTTACTAGTATAAAGAGAGAATATCAAGAACAGGGATGTTTATACATAACACATAACTTTCTAAAAAAGTTTAAAGTAGATGGAAGCATTAATTATTCAGAACTCCAGAAAGTACTAAAAAAGAAAAAATCCAAAATGAAAACAGCAATAAAACGTAGTAAAAATTCTAACTCATTAATATACCTAGGATTTCCTCATGTACCACTTGCTTTTTTAGACGGATATCACTTTAAGAGTACGGATGAAGCAATTCTCTATGAATATCAAGGAGAGGACTCTGAGTGCCTTGGGAAGGGATTTTACGAATTAAAAAGAAAGTATAACACTGACCTGAAAATAGTTAGTAATTATAATTCGGAAATTAAGTATAACAATGAGGTTGCACTTAAAATAGAACAGTCATTTCCAATAGGGGATGACGAGATAAAAAAGGTATCGGGTTCCTCTCAAGTTGTATCATTAGGTGTGGAAAGTCCTAACCGTTGGAATATAACTAATTACGCACAGATTGAATTATATCAAAAAAGGTTTTTAGAATTACTGTCAAAATTAAAGGAAAACGGTGTTAATAAAATACATTTATTTGCTACTACACCTGTTTCATTAAGTTTTAGTTTAGGTAGAATAGTTGAGCATTATCACCCTGAAATAATAGTTTATAACTTCAATAACAATGCTTATGATTGGGCAATTAATTTAAGAACAGAAGAGATTATAACTTTTAATTAGAATATATTGAGTATAAGGAGAATAATAGGATTCCATTCCTATCGTTCTTCTTTTTTTACATAAATTGTACACCGAATCGTTGTCGAGACATATTTAAAATCAAGTTTAATTAGTATTTCTTATCATAGGGTTATCACCTAAAAAACAGTGGTAATTTGGTCTTCAAATCAACATTAGGAAGGGGGAGATACTTAGACATTACGTATTTTTGTTACTATATTTTCACCTAGAAATCAAGGTTTTAACAATTAAAATAAAATAATAGAAGCCATTGGGATAGCCTTCCAGTGGCTTCTAAATATTCTTTCGAAAAAATTGGCTCTCTCTTCCGCACTTACTGGCTCTATTCTTCGCAAACGGTGGCTTAAAACTCCGCATAGCTGGCTCAATCTGTCCGCAATACTCAGTCTTCGATCACGTGCACTTTTGTATTGGTTTTTAGACGTGTGGCAAACTTGATTCCTTCTTCCGAATAAGCGTCAAACTTTTTAAAGTTGAAGTAACCACGGTCAAATACGTTAAGAACATCTTCATCTGGCATAATTAATGCATTAAGTTTCGTTTCATCTGCAGGTCGAGCTGGGGTTGGGATGATTTTATTCGGGTATACGTCCTCTTCGCACAACAGAACAGAAGTATGGATTTTAATTCCCGATTTTGTTTCCCGAAAAACAGCCCATTCATACCCGCTCAGGCACATGGAAATGGTAGATGAATCAATGAGATTCAGCTTGTCCAATACCTTTTCCGCTTTTACAGGCCCAAGTATAAGATGAATTTTTTGAATCAAATGGCGTAAAATAACGTCGAGTGTCTCGTGTGGTATTTCTCGATTTTTACGCGAAAGTTGCGACTTACTAATGCTATCTATACCTATTAGTCTCTGAACGCATTTCTTCCTTGAAAGTGCATTACTAATTTCTTTTAGGCTACTTCATTTTTTAGTTGCGCGTAGATGAATAAGTTAATAAAAGTAATCGTATCTAGCTTTTTAACGTACTTATCTAACTCCGTGATAGCGGTCATTGTTTGAATAATTTTTGAATCTAATGGATGAATGTATTCCTTGAATACAGTTTTTATGGTATGATTGTCCATGAAATGCTCCTTATAATTTGGGATTTGGACAGGACTACCATTCTCTTATTATAAGGTTTTTTTATGTGTTTTTGTAGTGATAATTCCCATTATTCACAGTATTGACACGAGTTGTTTTTTCTTGACTTTTTTATAAAAAGTTTATGCAACGCTAGTGTTATAATTTATATTCTCAATCATAGAAACGAATACATAGGAAGTAATAAACTATCATAGTGTTACAAATTAAATTACTTAATAATCATTCATATTTTATAGTTGACATACATATAATAGTTAAGTAAACTTAACTTAATTCAAAATTATATAATGAATGTAGGTAATAAATCTATGGATGACTATTTAAAAATTATGGACGAAATCAATCAGAAATTTGAAGAATTTCGATTAATAATTCTACAAGAAACTGAAAAGGTTAAGGAGTTAGAAAATTTTAAGTTAACTCCGCAACAAGAAATAACAATGTTCTATATCATTCGAAATGAGCCTATAATTGCAAAAGATATTGCAATTCATTTTGATATTTCAAAAAGTGCAGTTAGCCAAGTACTTTCAAAACTTGAAGAAATGAAAATGATTCAACGTCAGATGAATTCACAAAAACGTAGAGAAACCCTGATTTATCTTGGAGATAGAGGAAAAGATTTTCATATCCTTCTAGAAAAAATCGATGAATTATTGGTAGGAAAATATTACTCGAAAGTAAGCTTAACAGAATTGAAAAATATTCTTGATACATTAAATAAGATTATAGAAACTAATAAAAACAAAGGGAGAGAGATAAAGTAATGACAAATAACCTAAAACAACTAACCGATCGTATTTACTATTTACCTCATGACCCTAAAACAGATCGACCAATATTATCTGCTATATGTGGAACTCAGCAGACTTTAATTGTAGATACTGGAAACTCTGATGAACATGCTAAATTATTTCTTAATGAGATAGAACAACAGCAGGTAAATAATTTTCATTCTGTTATGTTAACACATTGGCATTGGGATCATAGCTTTGGAGCAAATAAAATGAATATGTTAACTATCGCACATGAAAAAACAAAAAAGCATCTTGAAAAAATTATGGATTATGAATGGTCAGATGACGCTTTAAATAATCGTGTAGAAAAAGGCTTAGAGAGTCAGTTTTGTTCAGAAATGATAAAAAAAGAATTTGATGATAACCGAAATATCAATATTACCTTACCTAATATTACTTTTAAAGAAAAGTTTGAGGTGCATTTAGGTGATACCCGGTGTATAGTTAAACATGTAGGTGGCGATCACTCTGATGATTCTTCAATTATTTTTGTTGAGGAAGAAAAGGTTCTTTTCTTAGGGGATTGTTTATATCCGAGTGTATATACGAAACAACCACAATATAAGGTTGATAATGTTAGAAATGTGATAGAAAAAATTGAAATGTTTGATGCAGAAATTTATGTACTTTCACATCAAACTCCATTAACTAAAGATGAATTTATGGGGTATATAAATCTTTTAAAGTTAATTTGTGATTTAACAGAAAAATATCAAAGAAACCGCCTGAATTTGGTCAATGAGCTATCTGCTCAATTGAATCGTAAATTAAGTCAGTTAGAAGAGGAAATTGTTTATTGTTTCATTAATGGTATATAAGTTGTATAAAACAGTGAATTTTTCCAATATAAAAAACTAGAGTTAAAAAATCAATGAAATAATATTTAATCATTTTAAAGTCTGAGAAGGATGTTCTCAGACTTTATTAATAAACTTAACTTTTGCACTTTAAAAAGTAACTCACTATCCATAGGAACAGGGTTGGTCATTTCTTCCATACACCTGTTGACAAAGATAGAAGGTAAAGTGTCCGCTAGCAGGATATTTTATACAGTTGAAATAACTGAACAAAAAGGTAGATTAGACAGAACAAATTTTTTGTGGTGCATGGTAAACATGTTCATCCTGTAACAGTAAGGGTTATCTGTTTACTCTTAGGTGCAAAAGTTGAGTTAATTAAGATGTAGTTAATGTATTAAATTTTTATATTTAAAATATGTAATTTTAAAATCTCTTACAGAGTTTTGAGTACATAATGCTAAAGCGTAACACTCGTTAAATTTTGGTTGATAAAAATAATATTTTGATTTGTGTTCTCCTTTTAAAAAATACATGTCTTTATTGTTTAGGATTGAAAAGGAATCTAATGGTATAGAAAGGCCTTTCCCAACTGCTTTTACATAGGATTCCTTAAGAGTCCAATATTCATAAAATGTGAAAAGTTTAGTTCTATTAGGCATACTTTTAATAAATTCATATTCTTCTTTGGAAAAAAATAGTTTCGCAATTTTCAAATCAATAGGTTTAATTTTTTCTATATCTATTCCAATTGGTAAGATATCTGTTGCACATACCACCCATTCCCCAGAATGAGAAATATTAAAGTGAACTGTATTTTGTCCATATAAAAATGGTTTACCATAATCATTATAACAGAATGAAATATTATTAATATTTATCCCCTTCTCATATAGTACTTGTTGAATTAATAAAATTCCAAAAAGGCTGCGAATAGATTCTGTTCTGTCTAAATTGTTTACTAGTTCTTCTTTTCTTTCATTAGTTATGCCTTTTAAATAATTGGCAAATTCATAATCAGACAATTCCTCTGGTATCTTTACAGCATATACATTCATTTACGACTTACTCCTTTCGAAATAAAAAATGGGGAAATAGGAAAAACCATACCAAGAGAGTGTAAAATATTTTGTGTAAATAGAAATACCAATTAAACATGTTCATAGAAAAAGGAAGACCCTTTGTGTAGAATAAAGTTAGCACACAAAATTCACAGAAAAGAGGTCTTCCCTATGAACCATCTTACTACAGATTTAATTGAAGCACTAGCAAAAAAACAAGATATTGAAGAAGTTTTTCGTCGTCATTTAGAAGAAGCTATTAACCAACTACTAAAACATGAATTAACTGTATTCCTGGATTACGAACCGTATGAACGCAAAGGAGTTCATTCTGGTAACTCTCGTAATAGATTTTATGACCGTACTTTTAAGACGGAGTACGGTGAGCTACAACTTCGTATACCAAGGGATAGGAACGGCGAATTTCAACAACAAACAGTGGCTCCATATAAGCGTTCCAACG
>NZ_FQXD01000029.1:15332-25863 GCF_900129865.1 Virgibacillus chiguensis | reverse complement strand
TAAAATTTTTAGATTATTATTTTGCAGATATGAGCGAAATAAAAAATACATTTATAGGAACAGCAGGAATAGGGGCTTATGATAAATTGACCATTGCAGATGTAGAGGATGCGTTTCACGAAGTAGTAAAGATGGAAGACGGCATTCCCATGTTGCTTGATTTGGATGAATTTGAAGATTTATTGGCTACTTTAAAAGACCTGCAAAAGGATACAGGGGAAATAGCCCATCATATGGAAAAGATGGCTCGAGATTTTGAACGTATAGACCAAATTCTTGCCCAATGGTTTGGAATTAAAAACTAAAGGAGTGAGCAGCTTGAAAGAATGGGAAGAATGGTGGGAAAATTACTTAATTAGACGAAAGCAAAAGGAAGCATTGAGAACACACATAAGAGATGTATTGCAAAAAAAAGCAAAAGCATGTAAAACAACCTTTAATGAATGCTTTTATGATGAGTCACTTTATGAAAAGCATTCCCAAGTGAAAGATGCCTTAGCTCAACAATTTGACGGTAAGGCAAACAGAGCTCTAGTAGAACGCCTTGAAATGAATGCTTTAAGGATATCAAGCATGAACGTTAAACGTAATATTGCTTATGAAAGTATTCAGTTGTAATGATTTTTCTAGCTTGCCAAAGGACTAGGGGCATATAAATTAAAAAGGGCGAGGTCATCTAGCGTTTGCTATAGAATTATATATCAGAGTTTCATTAATAGTTGTATTCTTTTTCCAAATGTAATAAAAGCGTTAGAAATTTTTAAAAGTAACTCCAATTAGTTAGGGATGTTTACAAGTGAGGATGGGGAAATTGCAAATGGATAACATGAGATCGTAAGGAATTGGAGACTATTTTCATACCATTGCTGTTTCTGAATGGGAAGGGGCGAAAAAGTCGCATCGTGAAATTTTTCAAAAAGTGCTAAGCAAGGTGGATGTCTTGAAAAAGAATGATATTAAGAATTATATGTTTTTTTATTGGTATTGGTGAACTTATATTTGCTTCTTTCTCCAAAAGATAATAAAAGAATGGATTAAACAAGGTATTATCGTACCTTTATATTCTACGTTTGAAAATGCCTTATTTCATAAAGATTTAATGGGGTTTTCTTTAAATACAATTGGGCTGCTTCATTTTGAAAGAATATTTTTCCGAAAGAATTAATATAAATGTGCTTCATTTATTATTAAATTGACTACATCAAATTCGCAATGGATACCATAAACTTTTGTGTACATAGGCACTTTCGTGAGAACACTCATCGTCTATTTAATAATGTTGAAGCAGATCCTTTAAGTAAAATACAAAGAAGTAATTGTTAATTATACATTATGAAGCAACTGACTAAAATATTGTTTGGCTTAAACCACAAGCCTTTTGTCTTTTTGAATCATAAGTACTGTAACTATAGTAAAGGTAAATAAGAGTCAGTATGGAAAAGGGAGCTTAAGAAATCAGCCAAACCAAAACGGTGCGCCCCAAAGAATTTGCAGGTAAACTGCTGGATCTTGAGGGCGTTTTCTATTTATCAGCTTCTATCGCAATAGTGTCAGTGCATCCTGTTAGGGCACATACACGATTGTCCTCTAGGCTAACTTTTTAATTTTGCTCATTAACCGCGCAGCTACACTATGTCCCGTAACTTGATTAACCGTGCCTGTAAAATAAAGATCTTTTTCGGGATCATGGAATGCAAAAGCTCCCGATTGCCCCCAATGTCCCAGCAATCCCTTTTTTAGCCCTTTTAATGACAATGGTTGCCGGGATATTCCGGTTCCATAGTAAAAGATGCCGGGTAAAAAGAGGAGATTCCAGTTTTTTTGTAGCTCGGATAACTCCTGTCTCGAGAAAAATTGCTCGTTGAAAAAAGCTTTTAAAAAAATCATTGTGTCTTTCGCTGTGGTGACGATTCCTCCTTCCGAAGCAATTGATGCCATATAGTAGGGCAGATGGAGTGGTTTCGATTTATAGTAGAGCGGAACTGGACGCGAGTCGTTCACATCTTCGAATACATACGTTTCCTCTAACCCCAATTCGTCAAAGATAAGCTGTTTAAACACATCGTTGACGCTTTTTCCTGTTACTGTTTCGATGATGATTCCTAATAACTGGTAATTGGTGTCGGAGTATTGTGCTTTTCTTTTTTGTCCCGGTATAAATGCTGGCTTCTTTTGTTTAATCATAGTAAGTGTCTTCTCTAATGACCATGCTTGATCTTTACCGCTAAGAAATTCATTAAAAACATCATTCGAGAAGTAATCGGGCAATCCACTTGTATTGGACATGAGATGTTTAATCGTAATGGTTTGTGTGTAATCGATTCCTTTATAAACATGTAGCTCGCTTGTTATATCAGCGGGGAGGTACTTGCTTATGTTATCTTCTAGCTGAAAATGTTTTTGTGATCTTAATATCAGCATGATCGCAGTAACATACAATTTCGTAACGCTTGCAAGAAAATAGAAATCAGAAGGCTGGATGTTTCCAGCACTACTGGTGAAAGACATTGTACCACTTCCATTTTCTACGCAAAACACGATACCGTGGATGTTTTTTCTAGTAATGGCTTTGGACATGTACGCATCAAGAATCGATTGTGTCAACTTATTATTCATCGTAAATTTCCCCCTCTGACATTTGGTTGCTTTGGCGCAAACGCGCTGCGGTAATGACATCTTTTGCAGTGCTGTCGAGCATTTCTATCATTTTCTCCTCGTTAAAGTCGTCAGGCAGCAAGTCATTCGCTACCATCACCGACAAACCGGTTTGAAAAATCTGCATTTTGAGTAAAATTTGCTTTAGCTCCTCATAGGAAAAGTCTTGAAGAAGCGTGTCTTTCTTCATTTGCTGAATCAAGATGTTTACGTGATCTTCATTGTGCACCATATGACCGTTGTTTTTCATAACTAAATCTCTGAACAGTACACTATATTGCTTTGCGAAACGAATACTTGCGATTCCTATGTCCAAGAACGGCTCTCCTGATTGTTGTTCGTTTAGAAAATGCCTTGATACTTCCAAGGTTTTGGCTACGACCTCTTGAATCAATTGTTCGACATCCGTGAAATTAACATAAATTGGAGCAATCGAACTGCCCATCTTTTTCGCTACTTTCCGAATTGTAATGGCGTCAATTCCTTCAGCTTTAGCTATCTCGAATGCCGTTTCAATAATTTTTTCCCGTGTAAATTTTTTCGGTGGCGCCATTGTTACGTCTCCTTTCCCTATAGAAAACAGGTGATATATAACGCATGTTACATATCATTATAATGCTTAGCAGACCATTTTGTCATCATTTTTTCAATATTCTTGTCAATCATCCAGAAACTCTCTTCAGTCGCTCCCAACCTGCAAGCTTATCAAAAGAAAATGGATCATATTAAAGTGTATTTCATGAATAATGATCTGAATGGAATTATGTTATTAAATTATCAAGTAAATGAGAAGAGACAGAATTAAACAACAACATAACACCTATATTGGTTGATTATAAGGAACATGAGGGATTAGAGGAACGCGTAAATGCATCAATAAGGGAAAACGGAGATGTTGGAACTTGTCGTAGCATGGATTCACTCAGATGCTCCTAAGGCGTTGAAAGTAGTAACTGACCAAAGGAGTGGAAATTATTTCATGTTTTAGGGAGCAACTCAAATTTGAAAGCATTGAAGCGAGAAGTAAAATTACCCGCTAGTTGTGTATACTATCAAATTCGCCTGGGGTTTGTAATTGAAGAGGATCAATCAAGGTGGTTAACAAATAAGGAGATTTCTGATGGCGTTATAAAAGCAATTAAAAATAAAAACAGGATAACAACTATCGGTCAACTTGAGCCTTGGGAGAAACGACCTTAAACAGGGAGGATAATAAAAAATACTTCTTTTTTTGGCAAGCGCATGTTTACACGTGCTTGTTAACCGAACATATGTTACTATGTTTATGTAGCGTCTAAGAATGAGAAGGTTGCATGGAGAAACAAGACAGAGGAACACAAACGAACCTTTCATGTGTGGAATAGCTAAGGCGACAAATAAGTCAGAATAATCTGGTCTTTAGAGGGAGGATTGTCAGCATTAAGCCTCTTGAAAACAAAGGTTTTTCGTGTTGTAGTGAAAATTGCCTACATCAAGTGAAGCTATGTGGTGAATAGTTAACAAAAATGCATTGTTGATGTCGTAATCTGTCATTATTCCATAACAGAATAAACAAATTAAATGAAAAGGTGATGAGAGGAATGAACGCTGTAGATATTTTAAGAAATGAATTATTGTCTGAACTTGCAATTGGTATAAGATCCATGGAAGGTTTGCTGAAAAAGGTACAAGCGGAGGATTGGGAGTATAAGCCATCTGACAATATGCGAAGTCTTAAAGAGCTCGCTCAACATATTATTTCTATACCAGAAGTTGATCTTCATCTATGGTTGGAAAAGGATCAAGAAACGATTGAAAGATTAGAAGCGAAGTATAATAATATGGAATCTGCTGATATTATGATTGAAGGAATGAATAAAGGTTTTAAAGATTATAAGGATTATATGCTTTCTTTGTCTGAAGAAGATTTTTTGACAAAGAAAACAAAGCCCTTTTATCTTGAAAAAGCTGAGATTCAAGCACACTGGTTAGTTGAAGAAGTTTCCCACCTGTTCCATCATCGAGGTCAATTCTTTAATTACATGAAACAGCTTGGTTATGAGGTAAATATGTTCGACCTTTATGTATAGCCGATGAGATCATTTACACGAAGACTATTATGAAAATAGCTATGATTTAGAAGTGGTTGCTTTTAAAAAGCAAGGAAGTATTTGTGATATCGAAACTTGAAGTCATCCTATGGAAATGAAAATATTTTGCAAGAGGCGTGGTCAGTGATGGCGACGCTTAGTTTTTTATAAGAAAACACGGTGGCGTTTTTTCGTCATCAAGCATGGATGTCAAGTCAAGTTTCACTAATGCTGTTCTCTCTAAAAATTTTGCTTCATAAGCTTATAGAATTGTCCTACTTCACTACTCCTTTACCCTTACGCTTGAAAATGATTATCATGAAGTATGTATTAAAAAAAGACTATTATTTATTGAATTACAATAAATAATATGTTAAAATCAACAACTAACAAATCAATGAGGTGGTTTTATGAAGAAGGCGACGACGGTGTTTCTAAAAACAGTTGTTATTCTCATAGGATTTCCGATTCTTGGGTTATGTATTTTCCTAGTACCTGAAATTGGACATGTTGCAGCGGAAATGTTGCCAGAATGGGCTTATATAAATTATTTTGTTATCGCGATTTTTTATGCAGCAGTTATCCCTTTTTATTTGGCTTTGTATCAGGCGTATAAACTTTTACTGTTTATTGACAAGAATAAAGTGTTCTCTGAATCATCTGTCATTGCTTTAAAGAAAATTAAATATTGTGCTATTACTATAAGCTGCTTGCATGTACTCAACGTACCGCTTTTTTATTTGTTTGCGGAAATAGATGATGCTCCTGGTGCCGTTTTTGTAGGATTGGTTGTTCCGATTGCATCCATGGTGATAGCGGTATTTGCCGCTGTTCTTCAAAGGCTATTTCAAGAGGCGCTTTATATCAAATCAGAAAATGACCTAACCGTCTGAGGTGAAGCTAATGGCAATTATAGTCAACATCGATGTGATGCTAGCAAAACGGAAAATGCGCGTAACGGAACTATCCCAAAAGGTTGGAATAACGATGGCTAACCTTTCTATTTTAAAGAATAGCAAGGCAAAAGCAGTTCGGTTCTCCACTTTAGAGGCAATTTGTAAAGCGTTGGATTGTCAGCCCGGAGATATTCTAGAGTATAAAATGGATGAAGAATTAGAAAAAATGTAACCAAGCAAAGACATTCCTTTGTTTGGAAGAAAAATGTGCTTTTAATTTTGACATGAATAGGCTTGTAAAAAGGGGAGAGATCATGAATTTCGGTAGTCAAAGAAATTCCCAGAAAAAAACCATATTGGCACAAAGTATAAGCGGATTGAAACAGCTTGTTCGTTTTGGTTGGGAACAAGCTTTATCTTGTCTATTTCCAGTCGTTATTTTTGCTTCATTGGCGCTTACACAAATGGTAACTTTACCATTTCTACCACGATATGACTGGCTGCTTATTATCTGTCTCCTCATGCAGTGGATCATGGTTCGTTCTGGATTAGAAACACGAGATGAGTTGAAGGTGATTACCGTCTTTCACCTCATTGGGCTTGCCCTTGAGATATTTAAAGTAAACATGGGGTCTTGGACGTATCCAGAAGAAGGGTATTTGAAAGTTTTTGGTGTTCCATTGTATAGTGGATTCATGTATGCAAGTGTAGCAAGTTATCTCTGTCAGGCTTGGAGGAGATTGGACATAAAATTGGTCAATTGGCCCCCGTTTTTAGTAGTTGTCCCTCTTGCAACGGCAATTTATTTAAATTTTTTCACGCATCATTTCTGGATCGATGTTCGTTGGTGGTTAGCAGCACTTGTCATGATTGTTTTTTGGCGAGCTTGGGTTACATATGAAGTCGGTGGAATCAAATATCGTATGCCACTCGTATTTTCTTTTATTCTTATTGGATTTTTTATATGGATTGCTGAAAATATTGTCACATTATTTGGCGCTTGGGAATATCCGAATCAAACGGATGCATGGAGTCTCGTTCATTTAGGTAAAGTAAGCTCATGGGTCTTATTGGTAATTGTTAGCTTTCTTATCGTAGCAACATTAAAGCAAGTGAAAGAAAAAAATCAACAAGGCATCAGTACAGAACATTATTAATTTGCTATACGTTTGCTTTTTGTACTGAGCTGATTCCGTTAATTTTATGGTAAAATAAGTACCAGGCAAAAAATGAAGTTGACTTTTATGGTTTATGTTTAAGCTAGCTTCAAATCTAGGGTATATGTGTATTAAGAGACGAAGAAATGAACAGGAAAAAGAATACAATTGGGTTTTATGGAAAAATATATATAAAGGAGTGATTATTTGATTCATGAAATAAAAAGACTGCTTAAAAATGCGACCGAAGAGGGAATGCATGCACTTTTACTATCTATGTTTATGAGCATGGAAGCCCACGAGAAAACAGATCAATATACAGAAAGCCAGTTAGTGAAGGATCTAAAAAGAACCTATCATTCCTTTCTAGAATATAAAAAAAATCAATTGGATATAAAAAGTGATAAAGGTTATCGTGCAGTACATATTGTTTTTGGTGACTCTACGTCTGGCTCTTTACAACAAGCTTTAAAAGAATTGAATTACCAAGAAGAGGAGAGAATCATTCGTTTTTCGGATATGTTAGAGGTTGGTCCCATCTGGCAATTACATAAAGAGGAGGGGCTTAATTATAGATATGAATGGTTAAAAAATCATATCAATCTTGATGACGAATACATAGATGAATACAAATATAATTTTAACCGCGCCGTATCTATGGTGAAGGCGATTCCAAAAAGCACTCCAATAATGATATGGACTGGTGAAAATGCCCATGAACAAATCGCTTTACGGTATGTTCTTTTTCTACTAAAAGATAAAATCAATGACATTTTTATATTAAATGCGACCAAGAAGTATAAAGATCATTTTAATGTCCCAAATAATGAATGTTTCCCATTACATACGGGGGAAATTCTACCTGAAAAATTAGTAAGGATATATGAAGAAAGTAGAAAACAAGCTCCAGTAAGACAACATCAACTTGCAGAATTTGTAGAAGAATGGCAAGCATTATCTACTATGAAGGAATGCCTAAGGATATGGGAAAAGCAAGAAATAATAAATGTAGAGGAAACGTATTATGATAACTACATGATAAATAAAGCTAAACAGCTACACAAAGAGAGAGGATATAACGACTTCATACATTCTGCACGACTTATTGGGGAAGTAATGGGGCATTTAAATCAATCTATTGGAGATCCCTTTTTTGAGTACCGATTACGACAACTGATTTTAAAAGGTATTTTTGAAATTAAAGGTGTTCCGAAAGCAATGAGGTATTATAGAGTACGGCTCAAGTAATATACAAGTGGGTGGAAATTAACATGACAAAGAATAGTGAAATCAACGGTAAGAAGGATTTATCATTAGAACAAAAGGAAGAATTACTTAACGTATTGCAAGCTCGTTTTGAGAAAAATAGGAACCGCCATAAAGAGCTTGAATGGGCTAAAGTGCAAGAAAAACTGGAAGCAAATGCTGAAAAAATAAGGTCTCTTCATGAAATGGAACAAACAGGCGGTGAACCCGATGTGGTTGGGTATGATAAAGAGACAGATACGTATACTTTCTATGATTGTGCTGTGGAAAGTCCTAAGGGCCGCAGAAGTGTTTGTTATGATCGTGAAGCGCTGGAGTCCAGAAAAAAACATAAACCAGAAAATAATGCCGTTGATATGGCTACCGCTATGGGCATTGAACTTTTAACAGAAGACCAGTATCGAGCCTTGCAGAAACTTGGCGATTTTGATAGGAAAACGTCGAGTTGGATTGCCACCCCTCCTGATATAAGAAACCTTGGTGGAGCGCTTTTCTGTGATTTTCGTTTCGGGCATGTTTTTGTGTATCACAATGGCGCTTCTTCTTATTATAGTTCTAGAGGCTTTCGTGGATCGTTACAGGTTTAACCCTTAATCATCCAGATGAAATTGGATTACTTATTTTGAATGATGAAACGTAGACAAAGTATTTCCATATTAAAAATCAATTTGTATGAAATGGTGATCGAGTCACTATGTCATATTATTTCATTATACTTACGAAATCGTGCTATAAGCCCAAATATAAATGGTTGTAAGAAGCCTTGCAAACGTTAATCCGATATCGAATTCCTTGGTTTGGTTATATGACTAGTGGGTTCTTCCTTTTTGAGGTGCTAAATACTTAGTAGGGAAAAGGGAGAACTCCTATTGAATAAAATTTACTTTACGATATTGTTCTTGAATTAAAACTTTAGTAGCTTGTGAAGGTTTTCCATGCTGTTTATAAAATTTTCTATTTCCTCCCATAGACATACTCGCTTCGTATGACCCAATAATTCTGCTTTCTTTTTTTCCTGCTTTAGCCAATAATCCTTTTGAGATTGATCTAGAGGCAGTTGATCTATTTGTTTTTTTAGGTGCTTCCAAAGGTCTATTGCTTCATTGCATTTCTTATATACATCCTCTAATTCGTTTAACTTATTTTTCGTTTTTTCCCATTCGTGAAGCATGGATGCTGATAACGCTTCACTAGCTCTTTTCGAACTGTCATCCTCTTTTAACCTCTTTGACTGCATTTCCAAGTTCTCTAGAGCCATTTCCCACAAAGTACGCTCCTCTTTAGTTAATAAATCATGCTCTTCCTCTGCTATTCTTGCTTTTAATCGATGTACAGGTAACAAATACATGCATTCCTTTCCTAAAATGAATTTTGAAGAAAATGTTCTTTACACATATCATAATCCTTTTAGAGTTGTATTAAAAATGATTAAATAAGATTAAATCGATCATTTAAAATGATGTCTAAAGGAGCATGCTTTGTGGACGTGAAGGAATTATTTATTTTCAAAACTTTAGCTCATGAAGGCAGTATCACAAGGGTGGCTGAACAATTGAATTATGCTCAGTCTAACATTACGAGGGTAGTCAAAAAATTAGAAGCAGAATTGCAAACAGAACTATTCTACAGACATCCTCGTGGGGTTTCATTAACTTCAAAGGGGAACCAACTCTTATCTTATACAGACCAAATTTTGCGTCTAATGGAGGAGACAAAAAAGGCAATTCAAGATTCTGAAACACCTCGTGGTCCCATTTCCATAGGCGCAAATGAGACAACAGCATCTGTTAGATTACCATCTGTTTTTGCTTCTTATAATAAAAAATATCCTCAGGTAGAATTATCCTTAACTATTGGTGCAACCGAAGAGCTTATTAACGATGTACTTGATTTTAAACTAGATGGAGCGTTTGTAGTAGGATCTGTTAAACATCCTCATCTTATTCAAATACCAGTTATGGAGGAAGAACTTGTTGTTATAACAGATAGTCAGCCAGAATCATTACATTCTATAACGAATTTGCAGAAACGGGTACTTCTAACCCGTCCTCATTGTATTCATAGAAAACGGTTGGAACTGTGGCTTCGTGATGAGGGAATGGTTCCTATGAAAATGATGGAGTTTGGGACATTAGAGGCAATTATTGGTTGTGTAAAAGCTGGTTTAGGAATTGCTGTTATCACCGAATCACTAGTTAGCCAACACCAAACAGATGGCAAGCTACGTATTCATAAGCTCCCAGATAAATATGCAACCGTAAAAACAGTGTTTATACGAAGAAAGGATACTTTTATAAATCATGCTTATCGAAAATTTTTAGATAGCTTACAATTAAACGAAGGTAAGTAATTATTGGTGGGAGTGCTGCCGATATTTTTTCAATTTAACGTTTTTAGCCAAGAAGTCTCCATCTTCAAGCGTGTGAAGGGTGAAATCCCAGCGGTAAGGTGGAGATGAATTGGCTTTCGGTCAAGTACGTCTTTAGAC
>NZ_FQXD01000029.1:0-15322 GCF_900129865.1 Virgibacillus chiguensis | reverse complement strand
AGGTACGAAAGAAACTCCGATTCGTCGGACATCTAGGGCAGGAACTTCCCGAAGTAACGCTCATGGAGACGAAAGGTTGCTTTCGTCGTGGAAATGAGAAGCTCCCACTTCAAGCGAAGCTAAGTGGTGAGTAGTTCACAACCAGTTAATTTGTTAAACATAGAAAACTCATCCTTTCTAATATGTTATTATAAAAAGAAAAGTTAGAAATTACAGAAATGATTATCAATGGATAAAAAATAAATCTCCATCTCAAAGGGGTTACATTATTGATACGTATAACAGAGAAGAGAAAAAAGGGGGGACTAGTGAATTTTTATATTGCTTCAAGTTTTAAAAATATAGAAAGTGTACGTTATATTCGTGGTTTATTCATAAAGGATGGCCATGTACTAACATATGACTGGACAAAAAATGACAGGGCTTCGACAATTGAAGCTTTAAAATGTATAGGTCAAAAACAAAAAGATGCAGTGATTGCAGCGGATGTTATTATCGTCTTACTTCCTGCAGGAAAAGGAAGTCATATTGAAATGGGAATAGCATTAGGACGTAGGAAAAAATCTTTCTTTATTCACCAAATAAAGAAGTCAATAATTCTGCTACAACAAGCACATTCTATCATTTACCTGAAGTGAAGAAATGCTTTGGAACGTTGGATGAATTAGTAAGTATGGTGTTGGGATAAACTTATGAACGTTGTTGCAGGCAAGGTTCAGTGGCGGTCAGAGCACTTAACTCCCTCATTCGTCCAGAAACTTTAGGACTACAACAATTAGCGGCGATGAAAGAAAATCCAAAACCCCACTGCTTACCTTAGGTAGACTATCAATCTGTCAATACAAAGCACAGATGAACAGGAAGGAATGAATCCATTTCATTACAATGAATGTCGAGGAGGGAGAATGCTAGGTGAAAGAACTACAAAGGATGTTGGACAGTATAGAATTTATCAAACGTAATTTATCAAGTAATCTTCATATGGATGAGATTGCTTCAGTGGCTTGTATGTCTAAGTTTCATTTTCAACGAATGTTTCACATGTTAACTGGGTACACCCTGAATGCGTACATCCGTAATCGCCGAATTACTGTGGCTACCCAGGAGCTGATTAATTCGAAAGCAAAAGTAATTGATGTTGCGCTGAAATATGGATATGAGACTCCAGAATCTTTTACAAAAGCTTTTCGACGAATCCATGGTGTCAGTCCGATAAACGCTAGGAAAAATGTCCATCCTTTGAAAGCTTATCCCAAACTCTCTTTTCAAATTCAATTGAAGGGTGATGTAGAAATGGATTACAGAATGGTGAAAAAAGATGCTTTTGAGGTTGTAGGAAAAAGTATTCGTACGACAATTATTGGCGGAGAGAATCATCAAAAGATACCAGCCTTCTGGGACGAGTCAAATGCCAATGAATTTACTAACGAGCTTGCAAAGAGTTGTGGTTCTCTAGGAATCCTTGGAATTTGTATGGACTTTGATAAACAACAAGAAAATGTAACTTATCTAATTTGTACAGAAAAGAACATGGATCAAGTTCCTTCTGATTGGGAGATAAGAAAAATTCCTGCTGCGACTTGGGCTGTTTTTCCTGTCTATGGAGCCATGCCAGAAGCAATGCAAAAAACATGGGAGAGAATCTTTTCTGAATGGTTTCCTTCAACTGGATATGAGCATGCTGGTGGACCAGAAATGGAAGTATATTCAACTGATGATGACCCTTATTCAGAGGATCACTACAGTGAGGTATGGGTACCAATAAAGTAAAGCCAACTGTTTAATGGCTTATTAAATGATTGTTTTGATATGACAAAAATTAAATAGCAAAAAAAGCGAAGAACCTCCTCTTTTTAATTGCTAAAGTGATTAATAAGGGGAGGCGATTTATGTGAAGCGGACGATTGGGTTATACGAAGGAGTCGCTTTATATGTTGTTGCTGTATTAGGTTCAGTGCCGTTCAGATTTAAAGACAAAAAACTATGATCCTGTTCGCTCCATTGTAGAAGATACGAAAGAAATAATTGAAAATGATTATTGGAAAACCTATTACCTCCAAGACATAGCTTTGGAAGTGGGGGTTAGCAAGTTTCATTTAAATAGGGTTTTTAAGCACCATACTGGCTATACACCACGTACCTACTTAGAAAAAGTTAGAATTAACCATGCAAGACAATTGCTTCAGACTGCAAATTTAAATGGAATAGAAATTGGTTTTCAAGTAGGGTATCAGAGTACATCCAGCTTTTATAAAGCATTTCAACGTTGTAATGGTTGTACACCAAAGCAATTTCAAGTGGAATGTTTAAAAGCAAAGAAGTATAAATAGTAGAAAGGGTGACATATTGCGAATTATTAAAAACATTGGTTGAATAAATTCTCCGTCATACTGTTTCTAGTTTGAGGGAGGCGAGAATTTGGATGAAATGATATAATAGAAGAACAATAGTTTGATAAACTCATGGGCGGGTTGGCATTCATCTCCGATAGAAAGGAGGTGGTGCCAATGACAGTATTCGAAGCACTGATGATTGCATTGAACTTCGGAGTGCTGATTGTAGCTATGCTGTCATTTGACCAAAAAAAATAAGCCCCCCATTGAGTTAACGGCTCCAGTGGGTGCTTATTTTGAACCTATACAGCCAATCCCCCTTGCAGGGAATCATGCTATTGCATCAGATCGTCAGCGCTGACACGCTGGCGGTCATTTTATTATTGTATGTTGTTACCCTTATTATACCATAAATAATCAAAATTCAAACCATTAGCTTGATGCCTTGTTTAGGATTTTTAAATGGCAAGTATTTATTGATAGTTATGACAACGGTTACAGCGCCTGCATAAATTTATCTTGGTTAATGGGGAGTTTCATCAGTTTGCCTTTAGCTTATACTTTCGCATGTTTGGTACGTGAATATTCAGAGGCAGGTGATGCAGCAAAAATTTGTGAGGCGCCCTTTTGGATATCATTTTGGCAACATAATAGGCTGGTTCTATTTTGTCACGGCTGCTGTAGGTCAAAACCGTAGATAGAAAACAAATATACAAGAGATTTATTTCCAGCTTATCAATTATTTTCTACGTATTATCCAGAGAAAGAGATGCAGACGAAACAAGCTCTTACCTACGCTATTCATCCAGTAGAAAATCCTTATGAAATAGTTGATTTTTTAGAAGATATGGGTTCATGGATGATAAGAGAAGCTGAGAAGTGGTTGGAGATCCATAATCCACAAAAGCAACGACACTTAGCTATAGAGTGATAAGAATTATTGCTAATAGAATTGCTGATGTGGACGTATTTCGTTTCCAAATTATTTAATATTTTGCATCATAAGATAAATCTGAAAATAAACGCTATGATGAGGTGGAAAATATTAAAATGAATAGAGGCGATTGGATGGATAAAACAATTTACGTTATTAGGCATTGTGAAGCGGAAGGGCAAGCAGCTGACGCACCACTTACAGAAAGAGGGTGGTTGCAAGCGAAAGAATTAGCTGGCTTTCTATCAGAACGAAAGGTTGATCGAATTATTTCGAGTCCATTTTTACGAGCGATTCAATCGATAAAGCCATTTGCAGACATTAAGAATTTAGAAATTGAACAAGAAGAACGTTTAACGGAACGTGTACTGAGTTCTACCTTTTTTTCAGATTGGATGGATAAACTGAAAGCGACCTACGATAAACTTGATTTAAAGTATGAAGGCGGAGAAACGAGTAATGAAGCAATGAACCGCATTATATCAGTAGTCGAGGATATTGTGGAAAGTCATGCTACACATACAGTTATTGTTGCGCATGGCGGGATTATCTCTTTATTACTGCATTATTATGATCAAAGTTTTGGATTTGAGCAATGGAAAGAATTAAGTAATCCTGATGTGTATGAATTAAACATTTCAGATCAGGCTACTCGTTATACACGTTTATGGGATAATAGATTAGGGTGGATAGTATTATATTTTACCTGGTGGCGGGCAAAAATATGGAGAGAACCTTCATCTAGCATTAAAAAGAGAATGTACGGAAGAAGTCAACGCAGATATAGAAATTGGTAATCTCATATTTGTTCGGAAATACATGGGGAAAAATCATGAGCACTATGCATTTGATTTACATGTTATTTTAGCACTACTTTTAAAAGAAGTGCGTTCAATGAACAAAAAGGTTTAATAAATTGTTCTGTTGGAAAAAACGATAGACGACAAAAAATGTATAAAAAGTGATTGTAAATATTGTTCACAGGGAGATTTTAGAATGAAAATAGAAACAGTGACTTGTAAAGGTGTCAGTGAATGTAATGAAGATGCCGTCATCATCAATGATAATATTTCAGTCTATGGGGTAGCGGATGGCGCTTGCGATAGCTTTCTGGATGATTTTGCAAAGATAAACATGCAACTACAGACTAAAATGAAAGAATATTCGATTGACACATCAAAAAAAGAACAATTATGGGGGACAGCACTAGCTTTAGTAAAGATTTCTCCAAATAGGATAGACTTTATCCAAACAGGCGACTGTATGATTTTTGCCGTTTATGATAGTGGATTTGTAAGAGTGCTAACACGAGCGCAAACAGAGTTTTTAGAAGGAGTTGCCATAAATAAGTGGAAAGAGCTTATTGATAAAGGAATACATAAACAAAAAGATTTGAGGGAGGGTGTAGAAGACGTATTAATCTCCATTAGACAAAGAAGCAATACTTTTGCTGGCTATGGTGTGTTAAATGGCGAAAATGATGCAGTCGATTATTGAATTTGGGAAAATAAACAGAAACGGATTAAAGCATCTTGTGGTGGTTACCGATGGGTTTTTTCTTCCAAAAGAATGCGTATCTGAACAGGATTGTTATTGGGAGGTAATGATTAGCAAGATCCTTTCTAAAGGACTACAAGCATATGCAAATGATTTAATCGAGCTTGAGGCTAATGACCCGGAATGTGTAAGATATCCAAGATTTAAAATGTCAGATGATAAAACCGGGGTATGGATTACTTTTTAACACTATATGAAAGCATAAAAGTCTATAGGTTTATAGTATAAGAAAAACTACGCCATTCGCCATAAGACTTGGCGACAAACCAAGTTTTTCTAAAGTCAAGCTAGTTGACTACACGATAATGTGCAAAGGATGTACCAGTTTAGGTGAAATGAATGAGGGGGGGAAGTGTGTTGAAAAAGAACATTGGTGCCGAAGAAGCAATTAATAGATGGGATAGCTTTGCCAAATCGTATGCGGAAAATCATTCTGAACAAGGTGATTTACATAAAGAAGTGTTTTTAAACCCGACTTTATTCTCTTTATTGGGACCAGTTAATAACAAAAAGATTTTAGATGCTGGGTGTGGGGAAGGCTATTTTAGCAGACTGTTAGCAAAATCAAAAGCAAAAGTAACAGCTGTAGACTATTCCACAAAAATGCTAGAGTTGGCGAAACATAGAACACCGGTTGAATTACCGATTGAATATCACCACGGAAATTGCGAGGATTTGCATTTTTTAACAAATGCTAGTTTTGATATTATTGTTTCAAACATGGTGATGCAAGACCTTGCAAATATTGAAAAAGCGTTTCACGAGATGTATCGCTTATTAGTTGATGGAGGCACCTTTATTTTCTCTATTTTACATCCATGCTTTGTCACGCCAGCAAGTGGATGGGAAAAGGATCACCGTGGGAACAAATTACACTGGAATGTCGATCAATATTTTTATGAAGGGGTATATAAGCAAAGATTGGGTGATGATGAGAAAGTGTTGCTATTCCATCGGACTTTGACGACGTATATGAATACTTTACTTGGAATTGGTTTTGAATTAGAAAAAATAATAGAACCAAAACCATCTCAAGAAATGTTAAAAAAATATCCTTCTTTTGAAGAGGATTTTCGCTGTGCTGATTTTATTGTCTTTAAGTTGAAAAAATAAATACATCTCCCTTTTTTAGTGAAAAAGTAGGGCACTATAAAAAGGGAGTTTGCTTTCAGAAAAGAAAAATTTAAATCTTCTTAAGGAAAAACGGCAGCGTAATGATAAGCCAAGTTATGCAATTACATACCCACGTTCTTTTTAGAAAAAAATAACATGATGCAGTTATTATGTTTCTACACCTTTTTCAAATAATAATAGTCGCTCTTTCATATCTAAACCTCCGCGAAATCCTGTAAGGGCACCATCTTTTCCAATAACTCGATGGCAAGGAACGATGATGAAAATCGGATTTGCTCCAATCGCTGTTCCAACAGCGCGTACAGCCTTTGGTTTTTCGATAGATGTGGCAATATCAGAGTACGTGACCGTTTGTCCAAACGGAATCTGTTGCAATGCTTGCCAAACTTGTTGCTGAAAAGAGGTGCCATAAAGGTCGAGTTGAAGTTCGAAGTTCCTCCTGTTCCCGTTTAAATATTCTTGTAGTTCAGCTATATAGGAAATTAATGGCTGATCGTTTTCCTCCACCCTCTCGTGAGGGAATCGCTTCTGTAAAAACACTTCCATTTCATTCTCTGCTAAATGACGCGGGCCTAGGTAACACAATCCTTTTTCCGTTGCAGCTGCATAAAATTCCCATGTGTCATGTTTACAAGTTGTCCAATAAACGGTCATTACAACTCTCCTCCAATATAGATGTGGTTATAACTTGTCGTGAAGCTCGTTATTTTTCCGTTGGGAAGCAAGTCAAAATTTTAGTTTAATCCATTTGCTTTAAACGCTAATCGAAATTGTTTGGGTGTTTTCTCGGTGTATTGTTTAAATAGCGTAATAAAGTAAGGCGTGTTAGGAAAACCAACTTTCATACCTATTTCAGCAATGGAACTGTCTGTTTGTATTAAAAGCTTTTTTGCATGAGAAATGCGTAGTTGCTGTATATAATCAGTCGGTGATATTTTCATCATTTTTTTAAACGTTCGTTGCAAATAATAAGGGCTCCCATGACAATGATCCGCTAATCGTGCTAATGTCAATGGCTCAGCGTAATGCATATCAATAAACTGTTTTATTTGCAAAACCCATTCCTCATCAGGCATATGTTCGTCACATGGCTTGCAACGTTTACAGGGACGGTAACCTTCTGTCAACGCTTGCTGGGAATTTTGAAAGATACGAATAAATTCTTTTTTAGGATTTGGTGATTTACAAGAGGGGCGACAAAATATACCCGTTGAGCGAACACCGTATAGAAAGACAGCATCAAAAGCAGCGTCGTTTGTTATAATAGCGTGCCATTGCTCTTCTGATAGTGAACTTGTCATGTGTTTCACCTCGTTTCCTTATGCTTTTTATTATAACGGTTTTAAGCAAATAGGTGAATGGATGAGAAACAACGTGACAAGATAGTGAAACTTTTAGAGTGAAAGGTATGATACAACTAAAGTAAAGGGAGTGATTGCGATGTTAGTAGAAAAAGAATGGAGTATTGCGGTTCCTGAAGTGTTTCAATTTCAAGAAAATCTACATTATTTAGCTAATGCAAACCATGAATGCATGTATCAAGTGGTGAAAAATGAAATTATAAAAGCAATAAAGATAGATGATGTGGTTTTTTTAATGGTGTTGCGTGAAGCAACGAGTGGAGGATTGCTAGTTAAAGTTGTGAAAAGCTCGTGCGCTTTTTCTGAAGCATATCGCGATAAAATTACGACCTTTGTAAGTGAATGGTTCGATGTAAATACCAATTTAGCTGGTTTTTACAAAATCGCCTTGAAGGATCCTTATTTAAAGCGCCTTGTCCAAACTCATTATGGACTGCGGCTAATAGGAATTCCGAATTTCTTTGAAGCCATAAGTTGGGCAATTATCGGGCAACAAATTAACCTTTCCTTTGCGTATAAGTTAAAAAGAAGAATAGTAGAACGATATGGGACATCTGTTCAATGGAATGAGAGCTTGTTTTGGTTGTTTCCAACCCCGGAAGTGATTGCAAATATATCTGTGTCCGAATTAACTTCATTACAGCTATCTAAACGAAAAAGTGAATACATTATTGATATGGCACGTGCTATCGTTTGTAACGAAATATCTAAGGAGAAATTACTTGCTACAACTAGTTTAGAGGAAGCAGAAAAAATGCTGACAGCATATAGAGGGATTGGTTCTTGGACAGCCCATTATGTATTAATGCGATGTTTGCGTGTTCCTAATGCTTTTCCAATTGCTGACGTAGGATTGCAAAATGCAATCAAACAGGTGGTAGGATTAAAACAAAAGCCAACTAAAGAATATGTACGCGAAATAGGGACTAATTGGGCAAATTGGCAAGCCTACGCTACATTTTATTTATGGAGATCGCTTTATCCATAATGGATAGGGTGGAATACAAATGCTCTTCACTACTTTTGAAACTTTTTAATTCATTTGTTTTTTGGAAATTGTGCAAGGTTTAGTGTGTTTTTGCTAGCTCGGGGGCTATCGTATAAGCAAAAATGTACTGCTTTCGCCTTCAATAATTGGTGAAAGTTTTTGTTTTAATTTACAGCTTTCGAATAGAAAAACAATCGATTTTCATAAAGATTTGTCAAAAATCCAAGTTTTTCTTCACCTATTGACAGTTGGAAAAGGGGAGAATACAATTTAATTGTAAACCTAAAAATAAAAAGGTTAACAAATGGAGGTGAAATAGTAGTGGATAAACTATATAATTTGCGAATGAGGGCAGCTCAAGGTGGTAGTCATGAACAAGGGGGTACACATATTTCTGGCGGAGAGCGGATTACTTGTTTTTCTAATATTCAACAAGTTGCCATGTATTTATTAGAAAAGGGACTAACGCATTGCAAGGGAAGACCAGATTTTATGCAAATTCAATTAGAAAGTATTCCTGAGTCAGTAACATATGTACAACCTTTAGAGAGATGGGCGAATGTAGAAAGATTTGTGAAAGAAGGAGACACCTTTTTAAAAGAAGGAAAAACAGTTGCTTTTCAACTGTTAGAAATAATAGGGATCCCTAAAAAAGTGATAGACCGCGCGGTTGAAATTGTTTCGCAATATTCGTCTATGCGAGGAGCTGTTTTAATAGATGCCCATTCAGGTAAACGCTTGGATGATCGAGGAGAAAAAGGAGTTCGGGTGTCTAGATTAGATTGGTTGGGCAATGATTTTGAAAAATGGGCACGTTATTATCATGTTTCCGCTAATTCTAGAATAAGAGAAGCGCTTGCGCTAGCTGCGAAAGTAAATAATCATCCTGCTACTATTGCAGAACTATGCTGGTCAGATGATCCCGATTATACGACAGGTTACGTTGCTAGTAGAAAAATGGGCTATCAGCGTATTGAAAATATAAAAACGTACGGAGATGAACGGGGTTGTAGAATTTTCTTTGTGGACGGGCAGAAGGACATACGCTCATACATAAATTATTTGGAAAATCAACCAGTATTGATTACATGGGAGGGATAAGCATTGCAACAAGAACTAATAGAAAAAAGTAAAAAGCATTTATGGCTACCGTTTACACAAATGAAGGATTATGATCTTGACCCTTTAATTATTGAGGAAGGGCAAGGAGTAAAGGTGAAAGACATCTATGGCAAGGAATATTACGACGGTTTTTCTTCCGTTTGGTTAAATGTACACGGTCATCGCAAGCAGAAATTAGATGAGGCAATTAAACAACAACTTGAGAAAATTGCTCATTCTACCCTTTTAGGAATGACCAATGTGCCTGCAACAGAATTAGCAGAAGAGCTGGTTAAAGTCAGCCCTGAAAATCTAACGAGAGTTTTTTATTCAGACAGCGGCGCTACGGCGATGGAAATCGCACTTAAAATGGCTTTTCAATATTGGATAAATATCGGCAGACCAGAAAAGCAGAAGTTTATTGCCATGCAAAATGGTTACCATGGCGATACTATTGGCGCTGTGAGCGTTGGTTCAATCGACCTTTTTCATCATATTTATGGGCCGTTAATGTTTGAAAGCTATAAAGCACCAATCCCCTATGTGTATCGTTCTTCAAGTGGTGACCCTATACAATGCCGTGATGCATGTTTGTATGAGTTAGAACAGTTACTTATGGAAAAACATGCAGAAATTGCGGCGCTTTCTATCGAGTCTATGGTTCAAGGAGCTTCTGGAATGATTGTGATGCCAGATGGATTTTTAGCAGGCGTACGAGAGCTTTGTGATCAATATAATATCCTCATGATTGTAGATGAAGTTGCAACAGGTTTTGGACGGACAGGGAAAATGTTTGCCTGTGAACACGAACAAGTTCAACCAGATTTTATGGCGGTTGGAAAAGGTATAACAGGAGGTTATTTACCAATTGCTGCAACGCTAACGACAGAGGATATTTATCAAGCTTTTTATGATGATTATAACCAAATGAAGACTTTTTTCCATGGGCATTCGTATACAGGAAACCAGCTTGGATGTGCAGTTGCCCTCGAAAATGTAAAATTATTTAAGGAAGAGCAAATCGTTGAAAGTGTAGCCACTAAAGCAAAAGAGATGGGGAAAATCCTTCAACAACTGTATGCACTTCCAACGGTAGGCGATGTGAGGCAGCTTGGCTTTATGTGCGGGATAGAACTCGTGGCTAATCAGGAGACAAGGGAGCCATTTCCTCCTGAAAAAAGAGTCGGTTACCTCGTATCTTTAAAAATGAGGGATCTGGGTATGTTGACAAGACCAATTGGAAATACCATCGTTTTTATGCCACCGCTCGCTACTACCGTAGAAGAAATAGAAGCAATGGTTGGCATTATGAAAGCTGCGATTCATGAGGTGAGTCATGTTGTCGTTTGACGACAAGTTGCATAACAGAGTGAAAGAAATGCAAGAAAATGCGTTGTATCGTACGCTTCGAACGATGGAAGCGGCATCGCGATCGGCAAGGATAGTAGATGGGGAAAAGAAAATAATCTTCTCCTCTAATGATTATTTAGGGCTGGCAAATGATAAACGGTTGATTCATGCAACGATAGAGGCATTGCAACAGTTTGGTGTTGGGAGTAGTGGTTCAAGACTAACGACGGGTAACACGTATTGGCATGAGAAGTTGGAAAAAAAGATAGCAACATTTAAGCAAACAGAGGCTGCACGATTATTTTCTAGCGGTTATTTAGCGAATATAGGTGTTTTATCTGCCTTAGCTGAAGCAGAGGACGTTATCTTAAGTGATCAATATAATCATGCTAGTATCATAGATGGTTGTCGTTTATCCAAAGCCAAAACGTGTATTTACCGCCATGTGGACATGGAAGATTTGGAAAGAAAATTAGCTGCTACCACAAAATACAAACAGCGATTTATTGTAACGGACGGCGTTTTTAGCATGGATGGTTCGATTGCACCCCTTGATCGCATGATGGAGCTTGCAGATCATTATCACGCATATGTTATTGTCGATGACGCCCATGCAACTGGGGTGCTAGGGCAAAGCGGAAGAGGGACAAGTGCGTATTTTGGTATCGTGCCAGATGTAGTAATTGGCACATGTAGTAAAGCAATTGGGACAGAAGGTGGATTTGTTGCTGGCTCTAGTACATTGGTGGATTTCTTAATGAACTATGCTAGGACGTTTATTTTTCAAACTGCACTTTCTCCTGCCATTTGTGCAGCTACATATACAGCAATAGAGCTGATAGAGCAGGATGCAAGCAGGCGTGAGCATCTTCACTACAATATTAGAAAGGTGAAGGAAGGATTAAATGATATGGGATACGCTGTGAAAGGAGATCATACAGCAATTATTCCTGTCATTATAGGTGAGCAACAATTAGCGCTTGAATTCGCGAAAGAGTTAGAGGAAAAAGGAATCTATGCGCCGGCAATTCGTCCGCCAACAGTGCCTAATGGAGAAAGCCGTATTCGACTTACTGTAACCGCAAGTCATTCTATGAAAGAGATAGATGATGTATTACATGCTTTTTATATAATTGGAAAAAAGTGGGGCGTCCTTAGATGAAAGGGATATTTATAACCGGAACTGATACCGATGTTGGCAAAACAGTTATAGCTAGTGGAATTGCAGCAACTTTAAAGGAAAAGAAACTGGATGTGGGGGTATTTAAGCCGTTATTAAGTGGGATTTCACGTAATCATGCAAATAGTGATACGAGTTTGTTAAAACATATGTCGCAAACATCTTTAACTCATGCGGAAATTACGCCATATGAATTTAGTCAACCTCTCGCACCATCTGTGGCAGCACAACTGGAAGATAAAGAAATTTGTATGCAAGCTGTGTTAGACCATTGGGAAAAAATAAAAGATAGACACGATTTTTTTATCGTGGAAGGGGCAGGAGGTATTTCCGTACCTTTAGGAAAGGACTTTTTAGTTAGTGATTTAGCAATTGCTTTAAAGCTTCCCATTCTTATTGTGGCTAGACCAAATCTTGGAACGGTAAATCATACTTATTTAACGGTTTACTATGCAAAACAGGTAGGGATACCAATTGTAGGAATTGTAATAAATGGGAAGAGTAATCAGCCTAATATAGATGAGATAACCAATCCAAAGCTTATGGAAGATATGTGTGGGGTTCCTGTTCTAGGAGTGACTCCTAAGTTGAAAAAAATTACAGAACGTGGTGTGCAACATATGGTTGATACATCTTTAGATATCGAAGTATTGCTACGCCGTTTAACGGAAATTAGTCCTGTGTAATCTATGCTCCATAGAAAAAGGTGCGATATAAGAGTCCAATAAAATATACTTGTTTGGCTTATTTACACACAATAGGAAAACCTGAAATTTAAGTCTTAAAACGAAGGATGCCACCACAAAAATTTGGTGATCATCCTTCGTTGGAAAAATTGCTGCCTCAAAATATGTTGCTTTCCTGCGAGCTATATCAGCTTCCTCAGAAAGCAAAGATCGCTTTCTTTGTCTTCGTGGTCCTCGAAGGAGTCTACATAATTTGACTTTGCTTGAACTAGCGTAACCCTAATCATATGTCCTAAACGCTTATTCGCTGTATGTTGCTATTTACATGTCCAGAAATGGATCAAAATAATCATATTCCGTAACACCATTTGGAATAATGCTGCTAATTCTAACCAACTCGTCAACAATGTCCTTCGCATCTTTTCCAAATACTGGAAGTGGTTGGTAATTATTTTCTGTTTCGCTATCATTGGAATTTTCTAACGTTGGAACAATGCGTAGTCCTTTTGTGATAACTGCATTATTTTCTTTGGCAAAGGTAAGCCGGAAAATCGCTGTTTGTCGAGATTTTAATGTTGGATCAGCACCAAAAGCATAATCTCCCATGCTGTAAATGATATATTTGCCATTGTATTTTTCAACGCTTTGTAAACGATGGGGGTGGTGACCAATAATAATATCTGCTCCTGCATCAATGATGGCATGTCCAAATTTTGTTTGATACGTAGCAGGTGTTTCCATATATTCTATTCCCCAATGCATATTCACAATGACTAGATTATCTTCTTTTTTATATGTTTGCACGTCTTGAATAATATGTTGTAAGTATGAGTCCGTGGACTTTCTATATCGATAATCGTAGCCTAGGAATACTGTTTCCATACCGTTGATGTTTTTAGTAAGTGGCATATCTTCATTAAACACAGCAACATCATGCTTCTTAAAAGCTTCCAACGTATCTTCATATCCAGCTTCAAAATAATCCATTGTATGGTTGTTTGCTAGATTCGCTGCTTCAACGCCGCTAGCTGGCAAAAAAGCTGCATAGGTAGGATGACTTTTTATACGCCATTTTTTATCTTGTGCCTCCGTTTCTGTCGTAAAAGCACTTTCCGCATTAATCACGGTATAATCATCAGAGTGAAACCAAGGCAGGCTGTTTTTAAAAACGTATTGGTTGTCGCCGTTCTTCTTTTTAAAAACCGTATCAAATTGTAAATGGTTAGGAGCCTCAGGATAAGTACCGAAAGAAGTATCCCCTACCATGCTCAGCGTTATTTGCCCTTCTTTCTGTTGTCCTTGTTCATAATTGGCAGCTGCAGCATAAAACCAATGGTATGGATCAATTTCTTCCATGTCTAAGGACGGATGGGTTTCTTTTAGGTTTTCTAATGCAGTTAAGTATGCCGGATATACTTTTCCTAATGCTTTTTCTTCTGTTTTTGGTTCTCGATAGGAAGAAATCGCTTTCAAGCAGATTGTTAGTTGTTGCCAATAACCTTCTAACACTTCATCATTCACTTTGGTTTGCTCAGATTGTGTAATAAACTGGCTTAGTTCTTCTGTTGCTTCCGGGGAAGCGCCTGATGATGCTACGTGCTTTAAAACGTCCTCTGCCTGCTCGGTTAGTTCTTTCACGGAGTCTTTTGTTAGCATGGGTAGATTCTGTTCTGCTTCTTTTTTTGCCTCTGATGGCGAACTATCTCCTCCTGTAATGGAGAAAATGATAGTGCCTATACCAAGCAATATGACGGCAAGGAGCACCCATGCTCTCTTCTTTAATTTTCTTCGCCTTCTTTTTCTATTCATCTTTTACCTCCAACTAACTAGAATATTTAGTATGTTTTTATATAAAACTAGATTACTAGTTTTAAACGTAGATGATCGAATTTTATCAAATAAAATATTACCTATGTAAAGGAGGCCGTTATTCCTAGTGCTATTTTACCTTATTCTTCGTCATGATGCACAATCACATCTTATCGTAAAGTAAAATAGAAAAACAAAATGTAGCATGATAGTTCCGTTGTTTTCATTTATCTTAAGCCCTAACCGTTTGTTTTTTGAGGGCGTGGTAAATGCGTGGATAAAATGAAGGGAGCGCATCCTCGTTTTCATTTAACACCATCTCTCGTAACTATAACTGAAACTAGTGACAGAAAATGGTGTTTTTCAGTTTTAAGTAGTAAAAACCACCTATATAAAAACAAGGAAAAAGACGCATGGTGTATGGGTTATTTTACCATTAGAATTTATATAGAGGAAGAAAACTGAAATGTCTTAAAAGCAAGGGGATTTAAAAAGGGAGGGAGAAGGGGGATAGTTTGTGAAGCGTGACTTACAAATTAATTATGGGGTTTTAGATGATATTATAGGTGAACTTCGGGCATATAAGTGTGCTTTAGAAAAAATGGACGATTCACTTAATAAAGTGAGTACCTTTGTGCAAACAAATGAGGGGAAAAGTGTTGAAGCATGGGATCAGAACATAAACACCTCGAAAGAAAAAATTGCTAATTATGAAACACAGATCAATGACCTTTTATCCCTGTTTGAAAATTATGTAACAGACACGACGAGATATATCTCACCGATTTCAAGAAATACGATGATGCGTGTGGATCGTAATGATATTTGGGCGAATTTAAAGCAAATAGAGGGCGGTATAACGAATAATGTGTTTAAGGCATTAAACAAA
>NZ_FQXD01000007.1:108638-195546 GCF_900129865.1 Virgibacillus chiguensis | reverse complement strand
ATCCCTTGGTATACGAAGTTGTAGCTCACCGTACTCCGTCTTAAAAGTACGGTTATAAAATCCATTACGAGAGTTACCAGAATGAACTCCTTTGCGTTCATACGGTTCGTAATCCAGGAATACAGTTAATTCATGTTTTAGTAGTTGGTTAATAGCTTCTTCTAAATGACGACGAAAAACTTCTTCAATATCTTGTTTTTTTGCTAGTGCTTCAATTAAATCTGTAGTAAGATGGTTCATAGGGAAGACCTCTTTTCTGTGAATTTTGTGTGCTAACTTTATTCTACAAAAAGGGTCTTCCTTTTTCTATGAACTTGTTTAATTGGTATTTCTATTTACACAAAATATTTTACACTCTCAGTTTTTATACACCTTTCCCTAAATTACTTTGCTAATAGTTACCAACTACTAAAATACTTTTAATAATTGCATAACCGCAATTTTCTTTCAAAGGCTGTCTTCATTTTACTATAAACAATTGAAAAACGGGAATTTTATGGTGTGTACATTCTTAGATGGGAGGGCCTTTCAAAAAATTGTTAATAAATTCATCTGCAATTAATCTTCTCATTTTTCTATCTGGTCCATTTTTGTAACCATTTGATACTCATCCATAAAAAGTGCTTCTATTCCTCTATAAGTTAGAACTACTTACATGAGTCAATTTCATAATTGCTCTTTTTAAAAATACAAAGACTTACCGAATTTCTAAATTGTATTTTTAAAAACAGAAATCATGCAGCTTGTTGCTGATTTAATTGTGCATTCATACGATCTGCAGCTAATTTTGAAGCATTGTAAATAAGGGTAACAATGTCAAAATGAATTTTGGCACATTTCCAGTGCAATAACGAACATTGTTAAGTTGAAAGAATTCTTTAAGATATGCGTTTACCCGTTCAACAGCGCTACGACGTTTGAAAATGTTTTTCCATGCCTGAGAGCCACGAGCTGGAGCGGTATATTTTCGAAGGTCTTGGGGTGTTTTTACCTTATAAACCTTTTGACAGATTTCTTCGCTGGCTAGTGGACAGTCGCTGCACTCCTTTGGTCTCGTGTATTTTAATGTTTCATATTTAGAATCGAAGTTATCGTAACGATAGGAGTGTTCACGAAAACAGGTCGGTGCGAAGTGTTTGTCATAACCAAGGAGTTCGCCTTCGTTTCGCTTGTTGTATGCAATTACAGATTGTTGGCCCATTCGATGTATTTGTTCGTATATTGGTTCATAATCATATCCAGCATCCATGGTTTGATAACGCAAAGAGAGTTGAGGAAAGCGTTCATGAAGCCCTTTAAGTAATGGAATAGCTGCTTTTCCATCATTTAAGTTGCCTGATGAAAAGAGAGAATCCAAAATGTATTGACTTGATGTTCCAACGACTAAGTGTGCTTTGTAGCCAAACCAAAACACATTCTTTCCTTCCGAATTCTTTTTCACGCCCCATTTGGGGTCTTGAGGAATTTCGTTACGTAGCTCGGCTAGAAGAGCATCTAATTGTTCTTCTATTTTCTTTTCATACAAAGGCAAGTTAGCTTCTTTTTCAGCTTCATCTTTTAGCCATTGTTCCCGTTCTTCTTTCGATTTACGGCCACGTTTTTTGGGTTCAGGATTTGATTTTTCTTCTTTTGGTGGTGCCTGATCACGGGCTTCAAAATGACAAGCATCAGTCGCAGCAGTGTCATCTGTGATAAAACCTTCTTCGATAGCTTGAAATACAACGTTTTCCTTTTCCGTTTCTAATATGTCACATTCCATTAATTTCGTTACAAGCCGCGAGTAAGAGGCCTCTGAAGGAACGGCGTCTGATACAAGGAAACCACCATTTCATTTAAAGTCTATATCATCACGAAGACGTTTGATTAAATCCTTTACCGTTGGGATTCGTTCCACATATCTCATCGCAAAGGAAATAATCATAGCTGCATAGTTCAATTCTTCTGGCGCACCTAGTCGTGATTGCTTAGTTACTTTATGATACATCTTATCCAAATCAATCGTCGAAATAATTGCTTCATATTTTTGGATAGGTTCCATTTCGTATAATTCTTGAATGCAAATAGGCTAATTTGTCATATAATGGTCATGGGAGCATTCCTTCTATCTTTTTTGGTAGTTTACACCAACTACCATTATACAAGATTTGGGGAGGTGCTTCTTTTTTTGCGTCCTGAACCCGTTGTCGTACAAGGGATAATAATTATGAAATTCATTCACATAGATAAAAGCATTAGCATATTTTCTTGTTTGAAGAAAATTCATAAGTTATAAGCTTTAAAATAGCAAGAATAAGCTATAAAAACAGATTATTTTCTCAATATGAATTATTGTAAATAATTTTATAATAATTTATATACCTATATTTCAATTAATTATAAAAATAAAAAATAAGAGGGTTCAAAGATTTTGTTATAAATTATGTTAAAAGGAGAATGAAAATTGGCGATTAAGATTAACAAACATATTATCTTCTGTGAAGAAAAAAATGAGAGTATGTTAATTAATTTTGTTGACAATTATATGATTGGATTGGATTATATATCAACAGTAATTTGGAAAGAGCTAATGAAGAATCAGGGCGAATTAGAAATAATAGATTACCTAGCGGAAAAATATCAGGAAGATAAAAAGATGCTATCTAAAGATATTAAGGAATTTTTGAATAGTTTGGAACAGGTTGGTGTAATAAAAAATTGAAAAAAATGTATATATTCATATTATTATATATTAATTTGATATTATTTGATATAAGGCTTAATAGAAGGGGATTTAACGAATTATTTAGCAACTACTCTCTTAGATACGAATATCCTAAACAATTAAGACAAGTAAATTTTACGGATAGTAGACTAAAAAAAGAAATAGAAACCTTTTTTGAAATTATGGATGTTGCTATTGCCTGGTATCCAAGAAAGGCTGATTGTTTGCATAAAACATTATTAGGATATCGTTATTTAAGAAAAAAATTCTCGATACCTGTTTATATGGTAGTTGGAGTAAGGAAATTTCCTTTTGAAGCACATGCATGGCTAAAAATTGAAAATGATGATTTTTTTGATAGTGAAATAGATACTTCATATTTACAAATTATATTAAATTCAAACAATATTGTGAGGTTAGGTAAATGAATTGGTTTATTATGAGTTCACAAATAAATAGAAAAATTATTGATATCGAAAAATTCCAGATACTAACTAGTAAATTTATTAATAATAAGGGGCAGGTGAATGAAATATTTTTTAATGGTTTTCACTTTATATATATGTTAACAAATAATAGTAGAAGATCATCGATATTATCCGTAGATAAAAATTTATTTATATTTGGGGATATTGAAATGCATAATAAAAATGAGTTGGCAAGAAAATATAATCTACTTAAAGATTCAAGAAGCGCAATTGATGAATTTTCTATTCTCTTAACAATATATCAAAAAAAAGGTATAGACGTTTTAAATGAAATAGTAGGAGATTTTTCAATTATTATCATTGATACTGATAAAAACATAAAGTATTTTATCAGAGATCAATTAGGAAAGAAAACCTTATTTCATACGTATGAAGAAGATCATTTTTTTGTATCAAGTGATTTATTTTTATTAGATCACATAATTAAAAACCGTAAATTAAATACCGATTACTTTTTCGAATATTTTAATAGAAATGGAGTGATAGATAATAAATTAACTCCATATAAAAGGGTATATAGAATTCCTAGTGGTCACTACATAAGAGTTCAAGAAAAAGAACATATAACATTCGAATATTGGTGTTTAACTCGAACAATACAAAAAGAAACGAAATTGCAAGAAGAAGAGTATACTGAACAATTTTACAGCCTTTTAGAGAATTCAGTTAAAAGTAGAATACAAGATCATAGTAAAAGTGCTGTAATGTTAAGTGGTGGATTAGATTCTACTTCAGTTTACGCAATATCAAAACTTATGGAACAAAAAAGTGACATAAAAGTATCTTCAGTAAGCGCGGTATTTGACCAACTAAAAGAGGCTGATGAAAGGCAGTATATTAATCCGTTACTCGAAAAATATAACGATAAAGGACATTTTGTAAACTACGATGATAATTTATTGTATGAAAATATACCTTTCAATTCTCCATACTCTCACGAACCTTTTGTTGATATTCTAACTTATGAGTTTACAAACAAAACGATTGAAAGGGCTGCAGAAAGAGAATATTTAAATATTCTTACCGGATTTGGTGGGGATCATCTTTTAGCTGGATCATTATTCATGACAAAAGATTTTTTTAAAAAAGGGAAATTGAAAAAAATAGTTTCATTTCTAACAAATCATGCAATAGTTAATAATATTTCAGCATTCAATCTCCTGAAGAAATATACATTGTTTCCAAATGTAGCTACTTATCACTCTGTTAATAAGTATACTAACTATTATCATGAAATAACAAATAAATTAAAAAACATAAAATATTACCATCAAAAAGAGTTATATATACAATTATTAAATACAAAACCTCACTATATTGATAGAATATTGGGAGGGAGGAATAATGTTAGTATTCATCATCCATTTCTAGATAGAAAATTAATAGAGTTTGTTTATAATTTGCCACCAGAGTTCCGGCTTTCAAAAACTTATAACAAATATATCTTGAGAGAATCAATGAAAAAGTTATTAACCAACGATATTATAAATAATTTAAATAAGGTAGATCATGATGTGCATACGTATGAGAGTATTCAAAAGAACTGGTCAACAATTTATAGAAGATTTAATGAACCATTACTAATAAATGAACTTAATTTAGTTTCACATTTAGATTGGAATGATAAGTTAATTCAATGGAGAAACGGTGTTGAACAAAATGACGATTTCTGGACCCTATTATCTATTGAGGTATGGTATAAGAAATACTTACAAAAAGTTAAAAGTGATTAAAAGTCTAATATTGTGCTATTAGTATACAAAATAAGAGGAGGAGTAAATATGGAAGCATATGTAAAACCGACGTTTGTATCATTTGGTAATAGTGAAAAACTAATTAAAGGTAATTGTGGATGGGGAAGTGAATCTTGGAGACTAAATAAAACAAATGGAAGGAAAATGAAAAGAAATAGAATAGTAAGACAAGCATGTAACCCTAATGTATCTCCAGGGCAAATTATGTGTGATGTTTGTATGCCAAGGACTGTTTGTGGGCCTTCAAATAATGAGTGTTAAAATTTATCCTTAATTAAATAATTTTAAATAAAATTAAAGAAACTTTAAATCAGGATTACTAATAGCACAATTTTAGAGTTTTATAATACAAATTGAATTTTTGTCAATATTGGATCTACGTCAATATTTTGGAGACGAAAAAAGTTAGGTTTTAGTCTCAGTGCAGGTTTGACAAGGAGCCTCTGCGGGAACGATTTCTAAGCCAAGAAGCCAGCTTATTGAAATTCGTTGCTGGCTTGCCAAAAAGGCTATCATGTCTGCATCTCCCTGTAAAAACGTGCAGTGAATAATTTATGAAAATCATGCAACGAAAGTGGAGAACTATTCCATTTTTTGTGATGTTTTATAACCAATACTACCGTGAATTCTTTTGTGGTTATACCAGCCTTCGATGTATTGATATAACGCTCTTTTTGCTGATTTGAAGTCCAAGTATTGTTACATGATTTACTTCTTCTTTCTTTAATATGGCGTGAAACGACACAAGCATTATCATAAGGGTTACCCTTGTAACTAAAGGAATGTGTCACCTGAAACTTTTTAATCGTTCTCGCAAATTTTTCGCTTGTGTACTGAGTCCTAGATCTGGATGATATATTAGCCCTCTGTTAGGCTTCTATGTGTAATAAGCGTTCTCTAATCTTTGTTCAATTAATTCCGTTGTCATCGTTCGTGAAAAGGAGGAACCAACGATCTTTTTTGTGTGAAATCCATGGTTGAAGCAAGGTAACACCTGCATGCCTTAGTGTATTAATATACTAATATCACCGACGCACTTATAATTCATTGTTTTTGTGGAAAAGTCTCTTTTTAAGATATTTTCACGCTCTATAACCTTTTCTTTGCTAGGGGTTGGACAATATTTCTTCACTATAATTGATTTAACACCCGCTTATTGCATTAAACGCTGAACACGCTTAAGACTTACTTTATAGCCTTCTTCTTTTAAAGAGATGATGGATTTTTGGCGCGCACCATAATGCTTACCACTTTCTTCATGAATTTCAACAATTCTTTTTGTGATTTTCGTTATTTTCTTGTTCACGAATTAGATATTGTGTGTTGAAATGACTTATAATACATACCTCTAGGTACAAAAAGTACACGACACATGGTTTGAACAGAGTAACTCGTTTTCTCGCGATCGTTAAGGTCAATTAGTTCGCTATCTGCTACTTAAATTATTAACAGATTGGCCCGAATGATATAGTTCTAAACCGTTTTACGAAAATCATCATTATAAACGCATCCTCCTAGATTGATTCTAATAACTTAACTAAGATGTGTCCATGAAACTATACTAGCTAAAAACAAAAATAAGGGGATACAAAATGATGTTATATCTTATGATAAGTATATTTGTTTTAGTTTATATTTATATAAACCTAAATTTAATGGTTCATGTTAAATTTAAATCAAGTATAAAAAATAGCAATAAAATACTTAATTACAGTTTTGTAGGATATGTAATTTTTACACAGACAGAGTCCCTAGAGGATAGCATAACTCAATATAGGAAGGTCTATAATGGTTTACGTAAGCATGGTGAAACGCATCTTATTAATCTTTCCTTTACGAATAAAGATGATTGGGATCTTATATCAAAGTACAATGTGAAACAAATCCCTGCCATATATAGACTTAAAAAAAAGAATTCAGAGTTCGTTTGTTTATTTGATGGTGACAAGGACACAACCAAAAAATGCTTGAAGGGTCTGGAGAGTAATTAATTAATGATAATTAATATTTTATATTACTTAATGAGTTTTATCTTAGGCTTTGTTTATTTGAAGAATAGTATTTATAAAATAAATAAACCATATGCATTTTATTTATCTATTAAAGATTATAAAATTTTTCCAAATAAGGCTTTGCCATTATTTGTTCCTTTCTTGGTAAGTGTAGAAGTGGTCTTAGGAATTGTTTTCATAGTGCCTAATACTAAATGGTTTATGCTTATTCCCGCTATATTTCTTCAAATATTTTATTTATTTATAACCATTGCATTATTCGGGAAAGAGTTTAAAAAAAATTGCAATTGCTTCGCTAACACACCTAGAAATATAGAAATTCGTAATGTAATGAGTAATTTTGTATTGTTAATCTTAATTGTTTTATTAATTAGTATCCGTCTTCAAACAGAAATTTAAAAATGTAAAGGAGTTAGCTTGTTAATGGAAATTGTAACGATAATATTTAGCGTTTCTGTTGGGTTCGTACTAATTCTATCCGGAATATTTAAATTATTTTCAACTGATGAACTAAAGAAGTTTATAATTGATTTAAAAATAATAAATAGTGGGTTATCAACTATACTTTCTAGAATATTTCCCATAATTGAAATTAGTATTGGGAGTTTATTAATCTTATTTAATAATTCCATACTAGTCAATATAAGTGCAATTATATTAACTTTTACATTCATATTAGTCAATTTAATTGCACTTAATAAAGGTGAAGTGAAAGATTGCCATTGTTTTGGAAATATAATTAAAACAAAAATGGGGCATGGAGGTGTAATTCAATCTTCTTTGTTGGTTTTATCTTTATTGCCTAATTTTTTTAATCATAACATAAATTTGATCGATATTGCGAATAGTATGAAAACATATGAGATATTAGCTGGTTTATTTATCTCATTAATATGGAGTTTTAGCTTAATTGTTTTTCGTATAGTAATAGAGAGGACCTTCGAATCAGAAAAATTGATAAGGTAGAGGGGTGTTAATATTGAACGTGCAAGGTCAATTAATAATTTCATTATTTATTCTTATGATAATCCATTTATTATTTTTACTAATTTTATTAAAATTTGTAAACAAAAGAAATGAAGAATCTGGCCCCTTAATCGGGACTAATCTCATAGGATTAAGTTACTTTGATGATAATAAATTAACTAATTTTATAGATTTTACTATTTTAAAACATAAAAAAATTATGCTTATAGTTGATAGTGAATGTTCTGGATGTTCAGGCTTAATGGAGAAAATGAGTTATTTAAAACAAGATACAACCGAAAATATATTGGTATTCCATATGTTACGTGAGGATGTTGATGATTCAAAGGAAGACGCCTTAAAAAATCGTATTTATTTAAGTCCAAACGTAATAGTAGACAAACTAAATATAAAGGGCTTTCCTTATCTAATAAAATTTAATGAAGAAGGTCTTATAACACAAAAATCATATGCATCAATTGATGTTTTTTTGCAATACATAACTAATGAAAGAATTGAATAACTTTGTTAAAGTATAAAAGTTTAATAATATAAAATTATAGTTATTTTTATTGATATGGGGGATATTATTATGGAAGACACATCAGACTTTAAAAAATCCTTTTCTTTATTCATCAAGTCACAAACCTATTTTTTAAAGTTAATAATTAAAGAACATCCAAAACTATTTTTTCTGTTTAGTTTGTTAACTTTATTTATTTCATTGTTACCTCCCTTTATAATCTATTTAAATAAGGAATTAATTGACAGTATTAGTATAATTAGTAGTAATTCAAATATGTTAAAAACATCAATAATATTATTAAGTATTTTCTTTTTCTTGAACTATTTGGATAGTGTTATTAATCTGATCAATGAATATATTTTTTCGAAAATATCTTACACAGTGAATTATGTATTAAAAAGCTTATTAATCGATAAATATATTGCAATACCTTTGAAGGAGTATGAAGATAGTTCGTTTTACGATACTATAGGCTTATCGAATTCTGCAATAGATGGAAATGGAGTAAAGGTTGTACAAGAAGTAATTAGTATAATAGGTTCCATGATTTCAGCGATTGGAATATTTGGTACATTATTATCAATTCATTGGTCTTTACCAATTGCTTTATTTTTTTCTTCTTTACCAGGTATAATCTTTCTAGTTATGGCTAAACAAAAGGGTTTTGATATGCAGAGAGAAGTTTCACCGGATGAAAGAGAATTAGGGTTTACCGATGGATTATTTGTAAACAGAAGTGTTTTAAAAGAAATAAAGTTATTTAATTCGGGGAGTTTTTTGATAAATAAATGGAGTTACCTATTTAAAAAGGTACGTAATAAAAAAATGAGCATACAGAAGTGGGAAGTTAAAACACAATCTTTTGCTGCGCTTGTATTACAAATCTCAAGTTTAGGTGTTTCCATCTTCCTAGTTCTTCAAATTTATAGAGGAGATTTATCAATAGGTTCATATGTTGCACTATTAACAGCTGTGACCGCTATTCAAGGTATATTTGGAGGCATTGGCGGAAGTTTAGGAAATGTTTTTGAAACAGCAATTTATAATAATGCATTGCTTAAAATACTAAATTATAAAATTAATAACACTAGTGATAATAACGAAAAAAAATTAGTGGATATTCAAACTATTTGCTTTGAAAATGCAACGTTTTCTTATCCTAAAACTAGTATTAAAGTTCTCGAAAATGTAAATTTAACGATTACAAAGGGTGAAAAAGTATCAATAGTAGGAGCTAATGGTTCTGGTAAAACTACGCTTGTAAATTGCATCCTTGGATTATACCAGTTAACTTCCGGTAAAATTAAAGTAAACGATATAGATATTAAAGAAATTAATATTACCGATTATTATAAAGATATTTCTGTCATTTTTCAAGATTTTACAAAATATAAATATACATTAAAAGAAAATATCAATTTTAGTAATGAAACGAATGATCTTGCTGAGGGAGAAATATTTGAGTCTTTAAAAAAAGTTAGCTTAGACGAAAAGGTGTTAACTTTTAAAGAAGGATTAAACACTTATCTAACTAAGGAAATGCCTAATGGAAGTGAGTTATCTGGTGGAGAATGGCAAAGGGTTGCTCTTGCTAGAGCAGTATATAAAAATACTAATTTTATTGTTTTAGATGAACCCACTGCTGCTTTAGATCCTATTGCTGAATTAGAAATATTTAATATGTTCCACAATATATCCAAAGATAAAACATCAGTTACAGTCTCCCATAGAATTGGACCAACTAAACTTTCAGATAGAATAATTGTTATTGAAAAAGGAGAAATAGTTGAAGAAGGAACCTTTAATTACTTAATGAGTACTAAAGGATTGTATTATAAAATGTATAAAGCACAGTCAAAATGGTATGATTCAGAGAGTAAGCAGGCATTGACTATTACTTAGAACAATGTTATCACCAGTAATAAAGGCGATATTAGTAATAGAAAGTGCACAACTTTTATGTTTATAGATGTGGAGGGAAGCTGTTGAACGATGAGAAAATACTGTCCGTTAAGGATCTATCAAAAGTTTATAAAACAGATGGAGGAGATGTTAGGGCATTAGATAATATTTCTTTTGATTTATATAAATCTGAACTATTAGCAATCATGGGCACTAGTGGATCAGGGAAAAGTACCTTGCTAAATGTGTTAGGGGCAATGGATGAACCAACCTCAGGTGAAATAAAACTAAATGGTAAAGTTGAAGAGGACATGTTTAAAGAGCCGAAAGCAACGGTGTACCGTAGGGAAAATGTTGGGTTTGTTTTCCAGTCCTTTAATTTATTAAAAGATTTGTCAGTTGAAGAAAATATTTCGATGCCGCTCTTATTAAGAGGAGACGGAGCAGAAAAGATAAAGATTCAAGTAGATAAAATGTTAGGTGTTACGGGACTAACAAATTGGCGTAAACACAGACCTGTTGAACTTTCTGGAGGTCAACAGCAAAGGGTGGCAATTGGGCGCGCTTTAATTACCTCTCCACCCATTGTATTAGCTGACGAACCTACAGGTAATTTGGATTTTAATACATCAACAGATATTTTAAAAACCATTTTACAAATGAAAGAACAATACAATCAAAGTATTATTATCGTAACACATGACCCGTCTGTAGCAAGTTATGCAGATCGTGTATTGTTTTTTCATGATGGAAAAATAGTCTCTGAATTTGTTTGTAATAAAGATGATAAGGATATTGATATGATATTATCAGACTTTCGTCTCATTCTAAGCGGTGAAACAATATGATTAAGTCGCTTATTGGAGTAGCGCTCAGATTTTTTAAAAGTAATAAACTGATTGCTGCTACATCAATTATTAGCGTTATGATATCCCTTTCACTTATTATTACAATGGCTGTATTTATCGCTAATGCGGAAAAGTCTATGGTAGAAGAGTTAGAAGAAATGTATGGGAAAATGGATATTGAAGTAGGGTTTGACCCCAAACAAGAAAAAGTGATTGACCAGGAGATTTATGACAAGATTGAAAATGTTAGTGGTGTAGAGCACGTTTCAAATGTTATATTAGAACATTTTACAATAGATGAATTAAATTCTACTTATTATACGGTAGGTGTAGAAAATGATTACTTGGCTAAAAGCAGATATCACTTTACAAAAAACATTAATAAAAATGAGGTAAGTATCAATCAAGGTTTAGCTGAATTATTGGATATACAAGTAGGGGATAAGATTACAATTGAAGGCGATGAATTCACCTTAAAGGAAATATTACCTAACCTTGAAGAGGCTGGTAAAGTGACCGATGTTATTTATTTAAACAGAGCAAAAGTAGAACAGATGAATCAAAATCTATATGGTCCTCATAAAATTGCTGATTATGCACTATTAAAAGTGCGGGAGAAAACGGATCCTCAGATAGTAGCCCAGTCGCTAAAAAAAGTGAATAATGAATTTCGAGTGGAGTTAGCGCTTGAAGAAGAATCATTACAAAAAAATTTAGAAATGTTGTTTAAATTTATGCTGGTGTTATCTTTTCTAATTGTTCTTATCACATCTTTATTCATAATCTCTAACTTCGAATTGTTTATTTATAAATATAAACATGAGCTGGCCATTTTAAGGTCTATTGGTGTTTCGCGTTGGCAAGTGTTTAAAATCATTTTTATACAATCGATCATAATTAATAGTATTGGGTGCATTTTTGCTTTGTTATTTAGTTTCTTCTCCTATCAGTATTTGCAAACGTTTATTGGAAAATTATTTTCCATTGAATTTACAACGATTTCTTTTGATTATAAATTAGCTTTTTTGTCTGTTGGTATATGTGCAATATTCATTCAAGTTTTTATGTTCATTCCTGCTTATCGTAGTAGTAAGCTATTACCGGTTACTGCGATGCAAAAAAACGAAGCATTGACTTTATCGCATATTAAATTAAGAAAGATAGCTGGAATAAGTGCATCATGTGTAAGCTTTATTTTATTATTATCAGGTGCCCTTTTACAGGGGCTTGAAATATTTGTGTTGTTAGGGTCTGGGTTATTTTTAGTCGGTGTTATTATGTTTATCCCATTGTACCTGTCACGTATTTTAGAGGTCTTTTTAAGCATGACAAAAAATGGGTTGAACAAAATTACATTTATAGCTATAAAGTTAACGATTCCACAAATACAAAGAAGTTCATTTATTATTTTAATTATTAGTATCATGATGATGATTGTTGTTTTTGGTTCTTCTTTTATTGAAACAATCCAAAAAAATGATGAGAACTATATTAAGCAGCAATACGAAACAGAGATATTAGTGGAAAATCGATTAGGAAAGGAAACCGAAACCAATTCTCTTGATCTACAGAACGATTTGGAGAAAATGGATAGTATTTCAACAGCGAGTATGATGAGTTACCAGGACTTGGCTGAAATGGAATTCAATCAAACAAAAGAATATGTAGATTATGCTTTTGGTGACTTCCAAAATTTAAAAAAACAAGGGCTACTTCATTTTGATAATATTCATTCACCAGATGAGATTATTTTAAAAAAGAGTTTTGCTGATGAAAAAAATATTCAAGTCGGTGATAAAATAGTACTTCGTATAGAGCAGTCCGAAGATTCATATGGTAATACTTTATTAAAAGGAAACAAGGAAGTAAGTGTAGGAGCCGTAGTGAAAGATTTTCCATACCCGTATGGTTTAATTACAGATATGTTAATTGATTGGAACACAGGAAAAATGGATGCTTCCCAAGGTAAGTTTGAGTTGATTTATGTAGAAGCACCTCATGTTAATGAGGCACTGGAGGATCTAAGAGCCCTTAAATCAATTTATCCAGAGTTAGCGATTAATAGTTTGGAAAACTCTTTAAAGGAATCAAAGAAAATTGCCGCGCAAAGATGGATTATTTTCATCACAGTACTTATTGTGATATTAATAAGCGTTTTGTTTGGTGTGATTAATACATTTATAAATCATATAAATTCTAAAAGAAAAGAACTAGCTATATTGAGAACAATATATTTAACCAGAGGAAATATGTTGAAATATATTCTTACGCAAATCACTGTTTATATAGTAACAGGGGTCATAATCGGTATTATTATGGGAGTATTATTCACATTATTTGTTAGTGTGATTGATGCAGGTTTACCATCATTTAACATAAGTGTGATTACAGTGATAACATTGATACTTTTTATGGTATCTTATGTAGTCATCATAATTGTATTACAGCGTATTTCTAAATTGAATGTATCGGAAGAAATAAACAAGGATATAACTTGAAGGTCAGAAGGTTGAGGTGGAATTTAACAATCTCTTAACTTGCAAATGGGTATCTCCATTTACTTTTTTAATATTTTGATTTGTAGCAGGGGGGCAGATTATTTTTTGAAAAAAGTTAATATTAGTTCTTTATAGTTTCTTTGGATTTACTTTTTATTTGCTTTCCGCTTCTGATTCCTATTTCGGTTATGTTCAACTTGAGAAGAAGCAACTAGAAAATGAAAGTCATACTTATTATCTATATTGTAGTGCGCGAACCTTTAAGTACCTTTATGGTCTTCAAGATTCGCGCAGCATAAGTTATACTTTATTTATTTTTAACCATTTATGTGAATTTGTTGAAACTTCCTCTTCAATAGTAGGTAAGACTTTCTTAAACCCGTTTCTTGTCTTGTTTTTATTAAACCATTGGTGGGAAGCTAAATCATTAGGTTGTTCATTTGTGTTCTGAGATGATTTTTCTACTTTTGGATAGGTAACTGTATTTTTAGCGAAATCTGGTTGATAACGTAAGATTTTTAATAAATCGGATGATTGGTTGATTTGATCTTCAGTCATGTTTTTTCTTTGTTGGTCAGGTTTAAGGTCGTAAGCACCCGTATTTTCATTAATTTGCCGAGTTTGGATGCGATCAATTGTAACCTGTATACTGCCAAATCCTAAGGGCTTTCCTCGACCAATTTTATGAGCATGCTCTTTAGATTGGTTAATATCTAAAACGTTACATAATTGGTTTAATTCTTTTTCTGTTAGACGCTCAAAGTAAATAGTGAAAGTAAATGCATTCCCTTTATTAAGCGGTTTTATTGTCGTCTCCATTTCATCCATATTAGTTTTTAAATCATAATTTTTAGGTTCATGATGCCAATAAAATTTCCGTCCACGTATTTTTATTTCACTTGGTTCTAAAGGCGTGCGTGTTTTTCCTTTTTGCGTATAGTCATATGTCCAGTAGGAATTGTTTTTTTCAGTATAAAATTCAACTGCTCCTGGCTTCGGTTGTCCTAAGGAAGGTAAGGTCATTTTATTTAAAAATGTAGGTTCTGTTTGTATTGTTGCATCACTAAAGCGAATTCTAGAAGCTTGCATTTCTTGTTGGTTTACGAAACCAAACAAATGACAAGCAGGGCAAATGGCTTTTTTGCACTCGCAAGACTGATATTCTCCTTGAGCCTTTAAAATGTCTATAAGTGTATTTTTAAATACTTCTTGAGAAAGGGCGGCGGGCGCTAAATGGCTAATGTTTCCTTTTGAATCTGTTGAATAATATACGGGTAACTTTATACTATTATCCGTACACATAAGCATGTTACGTAACTTCTGTTTATATTGCATGTAGCCACTATGTTCCTTATTTTTGTCATTATTTCGTTCATATAATTCCAGTACTTTTAATAAATATTCAATTTCTATTTGTTCTATTTTATAAGTTTTTCTTAGAGGTTGAAAGACAAAAATGGGTTTCCCGTTAGGTCCTTTCTCACTTAAGTGAACAAAGCCTTCCTTACCATCTGGAATATATTTTTTACAAAAAATTTTATTGTTTTTAGAGTATAAAGCATCTCCTTCAGATAGTATAATAGATTTAGCTTGTATATTATACGGTGTGGTCTTTATCTTTCTACATTCTTTTAACTTCCAACCTTCATCCGTTCTATAAAGCAAACCTGGATGTTTTGCATCCATGGATCGTCTATGAAAGGGATCCTCATTCACTTGTGACAAACAGCCATTAAACGCTGCTTCAAAGACGCTACGAATGGTACCACGTATTTCTGAACCTGGGATGACAGGTTTTTCATCTTCTGGATAGTGGAAAAATGTTTCTTTATCTTGGCCATCTGGTATAAATACAGGTGACAATGTTTCTAACGTACACTCTATTTTTCCTGTTAGTGGGCCAACTATACGATTACCTTCTTTGTCACATTTATTTTCTAACGGGACAAAATTATATGGATTTACAAAACGTTCATTTTGTTGTTTGTTGCTCATCTGGTTTTTCCTCCTTCCATATTTGATACTCGACTAAGCGGTCGTCGACTACGTGATAAGTAAAAGGTTGTTCATTTGCTAAGTCCCAATCTTGAAACGCAATATATTTACGAAAAACAAGCTCTACTTTTTGTTCCTGTTCATATAAATGGGGAAGAGCGATACGAGATCCGCGTTGTTCTGTTAAAATCGACCAGCCTCTATCTAAATGTTTTACTTTCCCCCATAGTAGGTATGTTTCATCAATGCGAGTTATTTCCCCTTTTTTATTATCTGTGTCTTTTCGTTCACGCCACACAAATTCACCATCCATCCGTGTGATTTTGATTTCCATATCTTTGTTAAAAATACGTACCTCCTGAATAAAATCAGGGTTAAGCTTCTCGTCGTCGTAAAGCTTAATATTTTTTGACTCTACAATACTTAAAAAAACACCATAATCAGTTACTACATAAAGTTGCCCGTTGTTTAAGTTGATAAAATTTATTAATTCGTCAGCTTTTAGCTTTCCTTTCCTCATTATTGTAGAATCACACCGTGCCAGTTTCATGTTCTGCACCATCCTTTATCCATGTTATAGCATCCTCTTGATAGGCATCCCATTTCTTAATAGGATTGCTGCCGTCTAATTCAAAAACACCTCGCCCTACTGCAGTTTCACCACCGATTGCTAGAAATCCATGCATTAAGTCTTGAATTATCCAGTATAATATTCCCTTTATAATAGGGTCGTAACAACTATCTTTTCGCCATCGAATGACTAAGTTCGTCTTTCCTTTACAAACAACCTCACCTGTAAATAAAGCACCGTCTATGGTAGCACCAGAGAAGCGGTCAATCGCATTTCTTGTGATCTTGAACGGTGTTGCCTCCTCAATGACGGATTCTTCAAAAGTTAATTGAGAGGGATTTGTTTGCTTTTTATCATGTTTACTGCCAAATATATCTTCTAACTTTTTTTCTATTTCTTTGTTTTCACCTAGTATTTCACAAGCAATGTGCTGTAAACGGTGACGAAATGCCCCAGCCCATGTCGTACCAGGGATGACAGGCTTATTATTAGCGCGTAAGTATGTGTAATCATCTTCATTTGTCTTGTGATCACGAATGAGTAATGTTTGTTTAATCTTAAGAGGAACTTCAACTTCGTGAAACTGCTTTTTGTCTTTGATGTATTTGTCAAGTGAAGGTTCTTCTTTGCAGATGTCTTTCCATGACCATTCTAGCCAATCTTCCACTGTTTTTGTATTAGTATAATGAAACTCTTTTTCTTTCAATTCTTTAACCTTTAATCTTCCGTAACCACGATTCGTTTTTCCACCAAATGTTAATTCACCATGGTTGATTCCACTAATGATCGTTTGAATTAACGTGTTATCATGATGTTCACCTGTGCCATCACGCTCTATATATTCGAATCGCATAATAAAGGGCGTACCTGTTTCAATGACTTCAATGTCAAATTTCCCCATATTATCCGTTGTTTTATTCTTCGTTAGTTTTACATGATCACGTATTGTAGTCTTGGGGTCTGTAAATTGTAAGTCAGATATAAAAATACGGCTTTGAAACAAGTCACTATCTTGTTTTATTTCTTCGTTTTTTCTGGCACCAAACAAGGAGTCGATCGCTGTTTTGTCCATACCATTAGCGTCTAACCATTGCCGACACGCACCAGCCACTGCAGTACCTGCTAGAAAAGGAGTACCCTTATAATCACGTAAAATATCCATGTCAGAAAAATCATCTTCACCTGATCCTGCCAAGAGTGGAGAAGCTAATTCTCCTTCGACTTGAATATACGTACGTTTCGTGATTTTATTTTTGATTGGTTTCTTTTCCATCTTTTCTCACCTCCAGTTTTATCGTGTGGAAGAGAGCATCAATAAAAACTTTAGATTGGCTTTTCAGTTTTTTATCACCTATATCTTTTAAAAGATTCGGAAATGACTTTGGCAAAGCAAAGTTATTTTCATCGCACCTCACATACTGCTCTAATTGATATATTTTTGATTTACTGTACTGTTTTAACTCGTCTAACATTTCTTTTGCCAAATGGATGGCTTCCTTATTATCAAGGATATCTTTGTTACGATTTTCTAAGGCTCCCTCAATATAGTGGACACAATCGAGAGAATGGTCTATTTGAGTTAATTGTTTTTCTTGTAACTTTTTGCTTATGGAAATACACTCTACTTCATTCGATGTACCTTCATACTGCAGAACTCGTATTTCGCCACAACCTTCTTCCGTTGCTGCTCCCCATTGTTGTTTTTCTACTAAAGACCAATCAACTTCCTTATTTTGTGTTGAGACAATAAGCACTGTACCTGCATCTAAGGCTTGCTTCTCTTGCTTTGGTAAGCGCCATTTCGCGTTGTACCCAGTTAACACCGTCTCTTTAATATACATTTTTTCAACTTTTAACGTTGCTTCTAATTCTCTTTCCAATTGAGTAATGAAAAGCTCGACATTAGCGACGTATCGCCCTATCTCATTTTGTAATGTTAAAGGTGTTGCTAAATAAATCGCAACTTTGCTATCCCCTTTTTTTGCCTTTAAAAAGCCTTCCATATGAGGTTCTTTATTCACTACATCTACTTTCGCAGCGCCATATTCAGAGGTGCGTGAACGACCGAGGTGAATGATGCCATTTACATCATTTAATAACGAAGCGAGCATTTGGACATCTTCTTGTTTACCTTTTAACTCCCCAATGAAATGCTGCCCTTTTTGAAGGGCTGTATAATAATAAAATTGGCCTTTTTTTCCGTCTAAATCCTTGGTGCCTTTCGTATCGTTTACTGCTCGACCAATGCGACGATTTTCAGGTCTTGCATGATGCATGCGAAATTCTTTTGCTGGCTCATGTAACAAGAGTTCATTTTCTTGCATGTAAGCAAGCGAATTTATTTTACGTAACATGATAGTCGGATCTGTCTTTTTCTCTTCCAACATTGCTCTATTTTCATTTTTTACGCGTTGTATATGAGCGGGACAAGGCATGAAAACTTTTTCATCCACTTCTGGGTATGCATAACCAAAGGAGACATCACCACGTAAAAATAGGCGCACAAACTCTGGGTCTTCATGGGCATTCTTGCCTAAGTTATGTTTTTTAATATATAGACTTGCAAAGACACCTAATAAAGCACTACCTGGTACGAAATCGGTACAACTGTAATAGAGTCCTTTGCTACCTGCTAATAAAGTTGGTTGTTGCAACGTAATACGGATCGCTTGGTTTACGAACTGTTCTTCTTGATTTGAATTTGAATTATTTTTCTCCATCATAAGATCACAATTTATTCCTTCTGTATTAGAATGATTCTCCTCTTGTTCACCTTGAATCATTACCATCTTGCAACTTACTTCGCCTAAACCGCGTGTACGTCCATATCCTAGATGACGCAAACCTTTTACACAGTCGCATAATAATTTCTTTTGTTCCTCATTTTCTAGTTCTATGATACTTTTAAAAACTAACCCCCGATTTATTGCACGTATCGTACGCAAAGATCCTGTTTGAGCTTGTCCATTTTCTGTTGCTGTTTTAGTATAAAGCATTGTAAAAAGAGGTAAAACTTTTGCTGGATCAAGTTGTTTGATTTGTGCTAGGAAGGTATCGTAATCATCTATTTCTTTATAATTTTCGTTTGCAAAGTATTCCTTTGGTATAGAAGCAAGTTTTGCGTCATATATTTTAATTCCGGACCGATATTGCTCTCCTGGTTTTCCAAATAGCTCATCTACTTTGGATGAAGATGTGAAGCCCCAATCTACAAACTCTTTTGCTACTCCTCGTAATGCACCTTTTAACCGTTTTGCGGGAATAATTGGAATCCCGTATTCATGTGTAATGTCATGATCAACAACCCCTGCAATACTGTCGCCACTTCCAGGGCTTACATCGCTATCCAGCTTAATCGTTAGTTCATACTTTGGCATATTCTTCACCCCTGTTCTTACCGAAATCTAGTAATTGTAATGCATCAAACAACAGGCGTTCCTCTGAAGATTTTATTTTTATTCTCTCGTATCCTCGTGATTCTGCTTCTAAATTGACCAATTCCACTGCTTCCATGCCTTGTGAATACGCTTCATAAAGGGCAATCAAACGGGAATGTGGCCATGTTTTTTCATCATCGTTATTTAAACACTGCATCAGTTCATCCAATTCTTCTAATTCTTCTACATTGTAAATCTTCGGATCTAAGTAAGTTTGATTGTCACGTTGTTCCTCCATCGTTTGCACATAACTACCACGCACTAAATAGAAATCAAAATAGCATTCTTGTATTTCATCTTTATCATCTTTATCATTTTTATCTTTCTTTTCGTAATACACATGTTTTGCATTTTGACAGCATTGTTCTGCAATGTCATAGGCAAGATTAAAAGGAAAGTGGCTATGGACAAAGGCGACCCCTGCACAAGCAGAAATTTTGGTATTGAAATCCCCGTTCTTCAGTTGATTTAAAAACTCCAACGTAAAAGGAATCGCTAAATCCCCTTGACAAATAAATGTAACGTCATCCCCATCTAATATAAGTGGGCGTAGAGGCAATTTTTCTTCCTTTTCACTCGTGCTTCCGTCTGTCTTTTTTACGAATTTGTCCACTGTTTTTCTAAAGGTTTTTCTAAAATAGTTTGTAATTTGTAATGAGAGTTCACGATGTTTTTGAATAGCGGAAGTAAAATCTTTCCCTGTTTCTGCTAGCTTACCATCAATCCATTGCCCCATTCCATTTCCGTCAATATGTACAACACCAATAGAACTATCTTCGCCCTTCTTGCGTTTTAAATCTTCCGTTTCTTTCACACAATTTTTCTCGTATTGCTGGAACACGGTATTATCATAGTGCGCTTCTCGTTTTAACCGTTGTTCTGTTGATACATGTTTGTTATCTATAAAACCTGTTATCGGATCTCCTTTAAAAGATTCTTGGGCAAAAATAGGCAGCGTTTGATTTAATTTCGTCCGTACCATTTTAGCTTTCGTAGTATTTAACTTTTGCATCAGTTCTCTGTACAGTTCAACATAGCTTTTTCCGCAATCTAACTTAAATGGAATGGCTTCTGTTACCATCGTAAGTGAAGCACTTTCTTTTAGCACAGTTTCTGCAAACTGTCGATTCACTTCGTTGTACAATATCCAATCTCGATAGATGACAAGGGCATTGCCACCACCAATGTAAACAACTTCAGCCTGTATTTTATCATTTTGTAAAATAGAAACGTTTTCTTTAGTCCAACAAGTTTTTACTAGCTCTTTATTATTAACCCTATCTTTCAAAACATCTACAAAATGCTTTTCTACCATTTTCCCGACAATATAAGAAGCCCCGATATTCTCTTTTAAATAATTAGATGCGAAAATATAGTCTTGAATACCAGTAATATCATAGACAGCTAACAAAAAATCATCTTTTGATGCTTCCATTCGTTTCACACACTCCTTTTTCTTTTTTTTTTATTGCGTCATTGAACATATTGACATAAGCTTGATGTGGAAAGAACATCGGATTGTTAATAATCATTAATAATTGATTAAATTGGAACATAAACGTTAATAAAGGGTTTTCATCGTTTGATTCTGCTTCTTTATTCGATTTTTTGTTATATATTTTTAAATCCTTCAATTTTCGTTCTTCTATATTATCTTTTTCGGCACACTGTTTAAATTTTTCATTTGTATTTGCAAAATTAATTGGACTTAAATTTGCAAGCTTCTTATACTCTGAGTTGTAACGTTTTAAATCATAATGATTAAGCTCTTCATACCATTTGGCAAATGATTTTTTTTCATCCGCAACGAATTGAAATTGCTGTTCTTTATCCAAATGTAAAATGAAATCAAAATTCCTCTTCAATTCTGGTACTGATGATATATCATCATTCCTTTCTTCTGTTTTTAAAGAATGTAGAGTACATAAAATGAAAATAGGTCGTGTGGACGTTTGTGATTGTGAACGAGTAATTTTAGCCGTATCTAAAAAACCATGATGCGTACGTGCGCAGGCATTAAGAACGGGTTTTAACTTATAAATTGTCTGCGCCCAAGCTGTCACATTATCCAATATATCTTTCTTCATGGAACGACTTTTACTTTGCACGACTGCAGCAACGGCTTCTATTGGAATAAATTGCATTTCACCATAATTAAATACATATGGCGTATACTCCTCATCAAAGATAGCAATATCTACTTCTGCTGATACTTCCCCATAAGAATCAATGATGAAAACGCTTCGTGCTATTTTGAATTTTTTCGGGATGATCTTCTCAAAGAGATGAAGCCAAACGAATTCTCTGCTGGTACCTGTTGTTACATCATGATTAGGTGTTTCAAGTTGCAATTGAGATGAAATTGTTTTTGCTATTCTTTGATAATACTCATTTAGATTTTTTAGTTCCTGCATCGCTAATTACCTCCTTGAATGCTTTTACATAGGATTCGTGAGGAAAGAAAATCGGATTATTAATGAGCATTAATAATTGATTTAATTGAAACATTAAGGAAAGGAGTACATTTTGATCTCCAACATTTAAGCTTTCTAATGTTCGATTAGACTTATTTTCTTCTGAAGTATCTGCTAAGGCTTTTAATTTATCTTTGTTCTCATAACGGTCATGACAATAATGATTTAAGCAATCACTCCACTTATCTAATGATCTATTTTCGTTAGGGATCATTTTTTTTAATTTAGATTCATCATTTTTTAGAACGAGATCAAATTCACTGTCTTCAAAATTATTATCTATCGCAGTACATAAAATTGTGATTGGCCTCGTTGATGTTTGACTTTGTTTTTGTGGCTTTCGAACAGTACAATTTTTTTCAGAGCATTTTTGTTTTTCATATGTTCTTTTTTCTTCTTCAAACTTTTTATACAGACTTTCTAGATTTGTATCCAACACACCTGATTGAATTCGCACATAAGCATTCATTTCTGTCTTTAGCTTTTGAATGGATTGCAACCAAGTTTCTTCCGCTCCCTGTCCTTCTGTCTCCCTTTTCTTATCTTTTTCATTCTCACATAACACCACCGCAGCAACAGCTTCAATTGGTATGTATTTAATCGTACCGTAATTAAAGATATACGGGGTATATTGCTCGTCATAGATTGCGAGACTCACTTTTTGAGAAACATTTTGATGAGAATCAATAATATAGACATTTTTCTCTACGTTAAACTTTGTCGGTACAATGCGCCTGAATACGGGTTGCCAAATTTCTTCCGCGCTTGACACATTACTTTGCCTGTCAATGTTTAATTCCTCTATTAAGGTTTGCTCTAGGTTACAATAATTTTTCGCTAGCTTTGTAATAACTTCTTCATTCATTTTCACTCACCTCATAAATAATTAATGGTATAGTATCCAAATCCATGTGTTGGATTTCTGCCGATATGAAGCAACCTTCCTGCTTCTAAAATAGGGGTAAATGGTGTGATATCCCCTTCATAACAGGCCCAACCGGTTATCGTATCGATTTCTAGCGTATTATTTTTTTGATTCATGGAATAGCGTTTAAACGTTGTTTGTTCCCAATCACTATTTATAACGCTTACTTTTCTAGCTTCGCTTAACATTGCTTCGTTATCCCAATCTAATTTGTAACCAGCATAGGCGTGTGAAATCAAGCTCACTCTTCGTGTTATCGCTCGAATGATATCTTCAAAAGACGGCGCAGTAAGTAATTTCTTACTCTTTTGTAAGCGAAGCGGAGCAGGAAAATGTAAAAATACAAATGAAGTGGATTTTTCCTCGCAATGTAAGTCATGCAGTTGGACATTTTTCAACCATAGGTGATTTTCACACCATATAATTCGATTTGTTGTTGTATCCGCAATTTTAATTAATTGAAACGGAATACGTGCTGCACCCCAACCTAAGTTTTCAATTTGTTGAATAGCTTGTGTAATTAACGTTACACCGCTACGTGCTGTATTGCCTAACAAAGTAATATCAAATTCACAAATATCTCCCTTTTGCCATGTTGTTTTACCTTTCGTTAGTACATGTAATACAAACGGGTTTACTGAACCTGCGGCGTTTTTAGGTGAGACGAAATAATTTGCGTAATCACACGTAGCTGCCAGTTCACATGTGAAGCATTTGACTTTAGGGGTAGGGCAAACCATTTTTCGTAAACTATGACCAAGCAACCCTCGGACTGTTGATCCTAAATAAGGAGGGAGTTGTCCATCGCGTTGCGCCATGAACGTAGCACGTAATGTTACCCATTTAATATGTGAAAACATCTTCATCTTCCTTTTATATCTAAGTAAATATATCCATTACTTTCCACTATATCATAATTGTAACTGTTGTAGTTTTACATATTAGAAAATAAAAAAGGACGTACCTATGAAGGTGACGTCATTTAAATAAATAGAGATGCCAATATTTCAGAGTATTTCATTTTAAATGGTAGGCTGACAGACAACACTAGAAAAAATTGTACTAAAATAAAAGAGGATTTCAGTAGGTCTTTGCTCAATATGACGAAATAGCTTAAAAATAAAGTTTAATAGTATTCGCATTATATGTAGGTTATGAACGACGCTACGTTTTTGTTTTTTCTCATGATACCCCTACGCGTAAGCTTTTTCTACGTATTTTTATCCTCATCGATAGAGATTTAAAAAGAAGTATTATACATCATAGATATACACATCTATCATGATGCCAATTGCTAACAAGGCAAGCTTGGTGAGGGCATCCGTCTTTTCCATTGTTAGATAATAACCATCATGTTGATGGATACTATCTTGAATGGAATCGTATACAAGCGACCGTTTCTGAATAGAAGCGATCGTAGTGTTGTTTTTACATGCTTCTACAGTGTAATGAATGGCACCAAAATCACCTTTTGCTTGTATGAGCTGTTTATTTTCTTTGTCAATAACCGTCATCGTTGCGGTAGATAGTTTTAACTTTGGTTGAACCGTTGCTAAAAGCTCTCCTTCATTGGAAAGAAGGTGAAAATCGGTCGTTATTCCTTTGTCTTTTTTTACAATCCAGCCTAAAATATGACCGTTACTATCTAAAACCTGTAAATCAAAACTTATGAATTGGTAAGCGAACAGTTTTACTAGTTGATTCGTTATTTTCTTATGGGAAGCCGGAGTTTCTTCTATTTTGCCAATTAATTGGTTGTTTGCGCTTATTGTATAGATTTTTCGTTGTAGTTTATATAGCGTTGTTTTTTGCAGGAAAAATGTACTATATTGCGAAAACATGTGATCCCTCCCATGTGAGAAACGCTTTTCTATATTATTTTTTGTTTAAGGTAGTCTCGGATTTTCATCTTGATAGATAGAATAAGTCCATCCGCCGTTATCGACCTTGGTACATTTATCATCCGTACAATAGAATAGATATGCCTGTTTGTCTGTTTTGACGCTTACTTCTAGAGTATAGGGAAATGAACCGCCTTTAAATTTATCTACACCTGCTTGAATAGCTATAATATCTTCTTTCTTTGCCAAATGTTTATAATCTTCACTTTCTACTGTTTTTTGAACCATTTCACTTAGCATAATTTCTTCCTCATCAGTAGGTTCAATTAATTTTTTCATTACGAATGATTTTCCTACTAGATATACATTTAAGCTGATACTTATTGCAAATAGTAACATAAATATTTTTCTCTTTTTCATATTTCACACACCTTTCCGTTTCGATTATTCAAAGCGTACAGTTTGATAGTAAAAATAATACACTATATTTGGTTATATAGGAATATTTTATGAAATGATAACACCTAAAACTGGATATAACATATATAATTAGGTAGAAAATATTATAAAAGAGTTCCGTCAACGCTACAATCCCTCAAATTTAAAAATGAAAATTGCTCACCTTCGTAAGAAATTCGCTCACTCGCAGGAAAATCCGCATCCTCCGTGTGGATTTGTCTCACCCTCACACAAAACGTTCCTTCCCTGTTGCAAAACTCGTCTATCACTTCAAATGGAAATGATTTCACATGGGAAAATTTAGCTCCTAATCAATTAGGAACAAAGCAACCTTTGAAAGGCGGCAGTTCAATTTAGCAAAGAGATATTATTTAAATATAGGAAAAATAGTGTGAAGATTTGTAAATGAATTTCAATATTTAAAAAGTTAAATAAAATATTTAATTTTGAATAAATTATACCGATATAAACAATAATAAATTATTTGAGTATAAAACAAAAGTCCTCCATCATTGTTTTTATAATTACTTTAATGTTGGGTTTATTTTCTTTCTCATTAACGACTTATGGAGCAGAAGTGGATTTTAAAGCTTTTAATGTAAAACAACACTTGAGCAATCAACATGTGGAGTTTAGTGATGAAGTGCCAGTATTGGATAAAACAAAGGGAGTTCCTGTAAAGAAACCTGCGTCTATTAATTCTAATTATAATGTTTCGGGGGATCGAATGTTCTTTAATGATTCTTTAGTGGAAACGGACCCAGATGACTTTTGGTTTTTTAATGTTTCTGATGATAGAAGTATACTTTTTGAAATAGAGACGGATAATCCAGATTACGTTGTGGAACTCTATAAAGTTGATTGGGAAACAGAAACAGCATACCCTACTCCTATAAGCGGTTCGCCGGGAAATATAGTAGCTAATAGTCAATTAATAGCTGGTGATTGGGCGCTAAGAGTCTATTCTACTGAAACAATGGGGAATAATTATACAATTAAGATGAATGCAACTAATCCGTCAGGTGCAGCAAGTATAATTTCTACTTCTAACTCATTGTTGCAAGCAATATTACTTTATCCAAATAGAGAAGTTTATGCAAATGGTAATTATGTTCTTACTGTTAATGGAAGTAATTCACATTTGGATTGGGAACGTGAATATTATTTTAGTTGGGATGGAAATTATAATCAACGGACACATAGCGTTTCTGATGCAAAAGTTAAATCAATTGCAGGTCCTGTCAGTTACCAATCAGATTATGCTAGCTCTGATAACGCAATATTAGTATATTTAGATAAAGAAACTTTATTTATGCACCATGTTTCATCCTTTAGATCAGGCCCGCCAACACAATATGAAGACTCATTTGTTGATACAATTGGAAAAACAACTCCTAGAAGGTTAGATGATGATGATTTCATTAATTGGGGGGATCATATAATCGTTTTCGATGTAAACAAGGGACGTTCTATCGATTTTTTCAGTGTTCTAAATTTTTATTATGCAAGTGGTGTTGAGTCTATTCCTACGATAGAATTTTTGAATTAAAACATAACCATTTAATGAAGTAAAGGGCAAGGAGTTTTAACAATAAATATGGTGACGTTCATGTATATTTAGAATTGCTAATTCACTAAAAAGGTGGAAAGGTCCATGCAAATCAATCATTTTTTACATGTATACAGCAACAACAGTATAGTGGCTGAACAGAAGAAACCATTTAATACGAACCCCTTTGGTATAAGCAAATTGGAAGCATATAAAACTACGACAGACGAAGCGAAGGAGCATGCATTACGAAGGTTGATGTCCCCCATTTTAGTGAACCTATCTCGAACAAGTGACGGCAAGATAACAGGAGATAGAATACAGCGTAATCGAGAAGATGTTTTAGCATTAACCGAAGACGATTTAAACACTGTGGATATAAATTGGGATCGTTTACAGATGGATCTAACCAATCGAACTCCTAGTTATGCTACATTGGATCGATTAGCTAAAGATATGGATCATATTGCTTCCCAATATGCTTATAGCCAGTCTCGAATAACACAGAGTTTTACTGGGTCTGAACGGGAAGAATATTTTAAAAAACTGGATTCTATTATAAATAATCATGTGGATAGTTATGCGAAACAATTTTCACGTATGACGGGTAGCTTTTTGAGTGAGCATGGTGTGAATGAGGAAGCTGAAATGATCAGTGCTAGTATTAAAGATTTATTTCAACAGCGCAAAGAGCAATATACTACGTTTATACAAGAAAATGAAGATTTTGCTGGTATAAAAGGGACTCCGGATGAGTGGTTGGTAGCAGATAATACGTATATGGCTCAGCAATTGCAGTCTTCTTATAAAAAGAAACTTTTGAATAATACATCAACAAAGGAAAGCGGATATAATATGGATGAGTTAATGGCTATTGGGACATTGGTGAAAGAAATGCAGTATGTTGATTATAGGTCTCGTCCATTAGGTGGAAACAAGCATAAATCGGAAGAGGAATTTGGTGTTGAGCTTGGGTTTCAAGCTATGAAATATGCCCTCATCAAAGACAACTATGAAATGCGGGACGGGCTCCAATCGAAACTCAATATGGTATTTCAGGAATTTGTAGACAAGCAAAATGAAAAAGCGGCAGATTATATCAAGCGTATGCGAAATGATCCGTTTGTAAGGAATGAGGAAGCATATCGTATGGATTGGAATGACCAACTTGTTCAAGACATCATGGCTTCCCTCGTTGGTAACTTAGATGCTGTAGATGTGAACGGATCTTTTCAGAAGGACATGTCTGCCATTTTGCAGGGGTATATAAATCACACAAAAAATACGGAAACGAGTAAGTTGTCGCGATATCATGAATATCATAACTCCTGGAATAAAAGTAACTATATTGCGGGTTGGAACCGCTTTGTTGAACATATTTTGCCAAGAGATTCTATGCGGACATATTTATTAGAAGAAAACCCATCTTATGTAGATATTACAATATAAAATTTGATAATTTTTAAAGATGGAAGTGCAGTAATTTGCATTACTCTTTTCAAAGTACATCCTTTTTATTCGATATTGTAACGTTTTGTGTAGCCTAATGCTCTGTAAATTACAACTGTAAAATATACAAAATTAATAAGTGTTTATCATAATTCAACTTACAAAAAGATCTGGGATGAGGCATTATGAGTCACTCAGCTCTTTTTTGTATTAGGAGAGTATGGATTTGCTTTTTCTTTACGGTTATAGAAGTGCAACGAACTCTCCCTTCCCGCCTTATATGCGGAGAGGGAGAGTTCGTTGCACTTAAATGAAAAGCTATTCACCGCTCATGTTACCTACAAATTATCGTACTTTAATTTCCTGCCTCTGCTCTTTTCTACAGGGTATTTCTGCGCATTTTTCTGCATTTTTTCCAGTATCATTTCTTTAACGTCTAAATCAAGATCATGGCTAAGCATCAGTGCATAAATCATGACATCAGCGAGTTCTTCTTTTATGTTTTCTAGGTTCTCCTCAATTGCTTGTTCACTTGTTTTCCATTGAAAATCTTCCAGTAATTCAGCTGCTTCTAACGACAAAGAGATAGCCAAATCTTTCGGGTTGTGAAATTGTCTCCAATCTCGCTCATCGCGAAAGGTGTTCAATTTTTGGATTAATTTTCCTATATCATTCATGTTGTCCCTTCCTTTATAATTATTTATATAGACCATAGTAGACATCGTTTGGTTCTATAATATAGTGAAGTATAAGTATTATACTTCACTATACCAAATTCCGTTACCTTGAAGAAATGTAATTTTAAATTTTGCAAATCAAATAGGAGAATGATTTTTGCGAGTTTAATAGGTAGTAAAAGATCGTTCCCCTTGGCTAATAATATTCTATCGCCCCCCCTTTGATTGAAAATTCGCTTTACAGTGAAATGTAATGATATAAGATGACCTATGCCCCGCTTATCGTGTAAAATAACTATATAATTCCATATATTTTAGTAGAAATGAATATTTATAGAAAAAAAAGAGGTTTATATCTTATTGTAGAAATAATAAGAGGTTATCTTTTATGGAAGAGCGATGCTTATAAACGATTGGTAGATGTGCAGTCATCTCAACCTTGGTTTATAAGGGAATGAAAGTTTGTTTTCATATAAATGTCCTACCCAGGAGAAATAGCTCGAACTATGCCTATATATCACACGGATACACAATAAGCAAAAGGAGTATTAGTGATGAAGCCCACTAAATTGACATACGGAATACTGATAGTTATCGGATTGATTGCCATTGGATTAACAGTTAGCTCATTGTTTAAATCTATAGATAAGGATGTTGCTGCTACCCATACTACGGCGAGTAGTGAAAAAAAAGCGCATCCTAATTATCCAGAAGTTCAGGTTGTTACTGAAAAAGCACATGACAAAGTATATAGCATGGAGATTGATTATCCGCAGTTTCAGAGTAAGAAATTAAACCAAAAAATGAAAGAATTTGTAAAAATAGCTAAAGAAGACTTTTTACACGATGTAGAAAAAAATAAACAACAATTAAAGAGTCAAGAGGCGACACTCGCTATCCGTTCAGACATGCAAAAGTTTTCAGATCACATTTATTCTGTTGCAATGCATGAAAAGAGTTGCTTACATGAAAAACAATGTCAAGACTTATCTGACATCATTATAGTAGATAGCAAGAATAGTAATTACATAGATCAAACTGATATCCTACAAGATACAGAACAGAACCGAGATACTCTTTTTCAATTGCTGAAGCATGCATTTGAACAATCTGATACATATAGAGAACACTTTTCTAGAAAAAAATTATCCGAGTGGGTCTATGATAAGGACAACAATTTTTCCAATATGTATCTTGCAGATGAATCGATCGTTTTTCAGTTTGATAATAATAAAGTGATAGATAAAGAAGCGGAAATCACTATCCCTTTATCGAAAATGCAAGATGTACTAACAGATGAGTGGAAAGATATGATTAGAGATGAAAGCACTGAGGATAGTAATAATACAGAGAATAATAAACGTACTGAGAACAAAGCAAATACCGGGGATAATGATAGTACAGAGAATAATAAAAGCACGGAGGATAAAGAAGACACAGAGGATAAGCAAGCGAATTCGGCTATAAAGCAGGAAGAAAAAAATTCAAATTCTTCCTCAGTCAATGAAGAAAAGCGTCACTCTTCGAATCAGAAGCGAGTTGCTCTTACATTTGATGATGGTCCACATCCGCAAAATACTCCAAAGGTGCTTGATCTACTAAAACAGTATAACGCGAAAGCAACATTTTTTATGCTGGGAAATAAAGTAGCTGCAAATGCAACCGTCGTTAAAAGAATGAAGGATGAAGGGCATGAATTAGGTAACCATACTTGGAGCCATAAAGATTTAACAAAATTAGGTGTAGCAGGAATAAGACAAGAAATAGATAAGGCCAATGAAGCTATCCGTAATGCTGCGGGGAAAAATTCTACTTTATTTCGTCCACCGTATGGAGCGACAAATGGAAATATAGAACAAATTGTAGGTTTACCATCCATTCTTTGGACTGTTGATACACGAGATTGGGAGTCGCTTGATCCAGTGGCAATTCTAAATGAAGTTAAAAGTCATACAACAGATGGTTCTATTTTGTTGATGCATGATATACATACATCTACTGTAAATGGGATGCAATCCGTATTGGATTACTTAGTTGGAGAAGGTTATGAATTGGTAACTGTTTCGGAAATAAGGAAAAATTAGCAGAAAAAGAGGAGCAATTCCGTTTGCTGCTGCAGATCCATTAAGAATAATCCCAGCAAAATATAATTGGAGCAGCAGTTGGAGGAGCTGTATGTATGGCAATGGATACTTAAAAGCTCCACACGGTGGGATCTTTGTTATTTCAATCGCTAGCAAAATTAAGGGGTTAATTCGCGAAATACTAAAAATACCCATGCACTAATTCTCCTTCTGTTATTAAGCGTTAAAACTTAGATGAAATGTGCGGTAGTTATTACAAATATTGAATAATTACCCATTAAAATTCCTCCTAATAAAAATAGTTATTATAGCACAGGCATTTGTTAATATTATAGTTAATGTTTATCGGGCGCTATTGTTGAAGATCATAAATAGAGAAGAATCCATTTTAATCAGTCTTTTTTTAAAATGGATTCTTTTATGTGCCTTAAAATGAGTTTTTACGGATACTTTTGACTAAACTTTCTTTTAAAGCTGTAGCATTTTATTTCTTTGCATTTGATTCACATATCGCTAATAAAACATTTCATTAATTTCCCATGATTCGACCATTTGATGTGCCACCCTTGGATCGTATCCTTTACCCATCAGATAGGCAATTGCTGCAGTTTCCATCATTACATGAGGGACAGATGTTTTTTGAGCTTCGTTTAAACCGTACTGTACCCACGGTCCAATCTGTGACAATGTTTCTTGTTTGATATGGTGTGGTGTAGTATAAGAACAATACACGATATTACACCCTTTCTAAATGTAGTTAAATATCACAATCCTATTTTATGCACCTTAACTCCTTCCGTGTTAGGTATATACCTACTTATATAAAAAATAATGGATAATAGGGCGTTAAGTAAGTAATAGAAGCAAAATTGTTATTCCACTTGAAGAAATTGTTAATAAAAACTAAATAGCTGCATATGATGATTGCAAACATCTCAATTAGTCTATATAATGCCATTTAATACCCTTAAGGTATGTTACGTAAAGTCTCTCATTCTTATGAGGAATTTATTTTTTTCATATGGAAAGATGTTGAACAACAAATAATTGGGAGATAACAGCAACTAAATATGTAATTCGCTCATCTAAACAAAATCCTTAGGGGGATAAAAACTCCCCCCAAGGATTGAAAACTCTCTTTATAAAAAGCATGAAAATGCATTAAATGGAAGCTTCATAAATCGATTTAACCGCTTGTTGCAATGCTTGGTTAAATTCTTCATCTGTCTGGCTAACATTTAAATCTTGGCTAAGTGCTCGAGAGAAGCTGGCAATTAATCCATCATTTTCTTTTAGTTTGGCGTTTGCTTCATCTCTTGAATAACCACCTGATAACGCAACAACACGCACAACATTTGGATAATCGATAAGCTCTTTATACAAGTTTGGTACAGTAGGGATGGTTAATTTTAGCATTACGAATTCATCTTTCGTTAAGTTATTTAAATGTTTGAGAATTTCTACTTTTAACATCTGCTCGCATTTTTCTTTTTCTGGGCTGTTAATGTCTACCTCTGGCTCAATAATTGGAACTAAACCAGTAGCGATAATTTGTTTACCAACGTCAAATTGTTGATCTACTACAGCTTTAATTCCTTCCGCATTTGCTTCTTTGATCACAGAGCGCATTTTTGTACCGAATATGTGGCGTTCGTTTGCCCGTTTTAATGTTTCGTCAAGGTCTGTAATAGGCTTCATGAGTTGGACGCCATTGGCTTCCTCGGCAAGTCCCTTGTCTACTTTTAGAAAGGGTACAATCCCTTTTTTCTCAGCTAAGTAATCGCCTGTATACATTCCTTCAATTTTACGATCCATTGTTTTTTCAAATAAAATAGCCCCTAAAATGTAATTTGAATCAAATGCAGGCGATGTAATGATTCGTGTACGCATTTCGTGTACTAAATCAAACATTTCATCTTTGTTGGAATAAGCGTCTTCAGAAATTCCGTAAGCAGCTAATGCTTTCGGTGTACTGCCTCCACTTTGATCAAGTGCGGCAATAAAACCTTTGCCGTTTTTCATTTTTTCAAATTGTTGTTGTTGCATGATTTCCACTCCTTTTTAGTAATAGTGCTAGCTTCTTCAGCTCAGAACGAATTATACATAAGAAGGTGACAGAAGCAACAGATTTTAGTGACTGTTCAATCTGGGGAATATAACCTTTGATTTCAAAGGTTCCGTATTAAATAAATGTCTGCCACAAGTAGCTTTTTTTACGATAGACATGCTCTACAACGCAAAAAGCCAGCTTCATTTAAATGAACAGCTCATCTACTATTATTGTAGCACTTACAACAAAAAGGATATAGTTTAACGCATGAAAATGAATTCATTTTACATTAAATCTCTTAGTAATTGTGTTTTGTATGTTGCATAAACGCTTTGTAAGTTTGTGAGCCCCGACTTGTAGCATGTATGATACAATAATAGAAAAATAAGAACAATAAGTATCCGATAATTTAAAGTTTAATATAGAAGTTATTCGAGTAAAATAATGATTTAAAAGCAGTATCTAAACGGAGGGGAATACATATGAAAATAAACAATATATTTTGCGTTGGCCGTAATTATGCAGATCATGCTATCGAGCTAGGGAACGATATACCAGAAAAACCCTTAATTTTTTCAAAACTTACCAACTCGTTGGTAATTGCTGATGGCACTCCTATTGATTTTCCAGCTAACCAAGGCGAAATCCATCATGAATTAGAGATTATTTTATATGTTGGCAAAGATGTTTCAGCAGGAGATAAAGTGGATGATGTAGTGACAAGAATGGCTTTAGGAATTGATTTAACGTTGCGCGATGTGCAAACAGAACTGAAAAAGAAAGGGCATCCATGGCTTCTAGCAAAGGGGTTTAAAAATGCGGCGGTGTATACGAATTTCTGGGATTTTCCTGGACAAACAGCTTGTTTAGAAAACAACTTCACCTTATTACGTGATCAAGAGATAGTGCAGACAGGAAATATTGCTTCCATGATTTTCTCATTTCAAGCAATAATTGATTACTTGCAAGCAAATTTTAGTTTAAAAGCAGGAGATATTATATATACTGGCACACCTGAAGGAGTCGGGCCGATTCATCATGGTGAAACGTATGCATTGAAATGGGGCGAAGAAGTAAAGGGAAGCTTTCGAGTGCGATAGGAAACCATAAGCAGATATTGCCAGCTCATTATTTAGAACTAGCAAGGTTGCTTTCCATTCTTATTTTTTTAGGTACTATCGTATAAACAAAATGTACGGCTTTCACTATAAAGCCTGTTTTCTTAGTAACGATTTTCTCCGCTTTACTCATCTAAAAATATTTCTTCCAGAGAAGGCTCATTTACGTCTACGCGGTAAATATCTATGTTGTATTTACCAAGAGCGCGAATTATTTCCGCAATCTTTTTTTCACTCGTAACATGAATCGTAAACTGGGAAGTTTTCATTTCTAGCTGTGTGCCTGTTAAAGTGAGCCATTGTTCGAGTGTTGGTAAATGAGTAGAGCGGATTGGTGAATGCTTAATAGTTACAGTAATGGTAGATTGATAGTATGCACGTAATTCATCCATGGAGCCCATCTTGCCTATTTTTCCGTCTTTCATAATAGCGATACGGGAACATATCTTTTCTACTTCATCTAAATTGTGGGATGTCATAAAAATAGTTTTTCCTTGTTGATGTAATTGCTGAATTAATTGATGAATGTGAATAACCGATTCCGCATCAAGGCCTGACGTCGGTTCGTCAAGGAAGATTAGTTGCGGGTCATGAATGATTGCTTGAGCAATAGCAAGCTTCTTTTTCATCCCAAATGAAAATTTGCCCGCTTTTTTATGCGCTTGTTCTTCAAGCCCAACAAGTTTTAATATGTCCATACAACGTTCATCAGATACAGGCTTTTCAGAAACAGCTGCTAAAAACTTCAAGTGTTTCATCGCAGTCATAGAAGCATTTAAAGCAGAGTAATCGGGCATGACGCCAATCTGCTTTTTTATGTCATCATTCGGGCCTTGTACGTCTAAAAGAGAGTACGATCCCGAACTAGGTTGGATGATCCCTGTTAGCATATTAATAAAAGTCGATTTTCCCGCACCATTGCGACCTAAAAAACCTAATATTTCTCCTGATTTCACTTGCAAGTCAATCTGATCGACAACCTTGTTTTTTCCAAAGGTTTTCGTTAACTGCTTTGTTTCAATAGCAAACATCTAGCATTCCCTCCTGTTAAATATTGCTATTGCAATAAATAAGATAACACCGACTAATAATAAAATCCCAACAAAATAGAAATTACGATCATTTATATAATAGAAGGGAAGTAGATATTTCATCCAGCTTACCCAAGGATTGGAAGTGAATACAGTCCATGAATTAAAAATAGGAAATGCTATTCCAAGTACAATACTAAGAAACATGGTAAAGCCTGGTTTCGGGATGAGTACGGATAATAAAATAGTGAGAGCAAGATAATACGCAACCAAGCTTGTAGCCTGGAATAAAGTAATCATGTCAAATTTATGTACAAATATGCTAATGACCATGAAGGAAGTAACTAAGCAAACGATCCAAAAAAACCAAATACCTAAAAACTTTCCAATAATGATGGCAGAGCGTGAAGTACGTGTCACTAAAAAACGAATGGTACGCTCATGCATTTCACGATTCATCGTATCATGTGATAGTCCCATAACAAATAGCATACCAAATATAATTAAGAGTCCGGAAATGGCAATTGTGTGAATGCCCTCTAGTTCTTCAGCTGTAAAATCAATATTTGCAGATAATAGCAAATCGGAAAATTTGCCTGAATAATAGGCGGTAATTAAAAATATAGCGATGATAATAATTGGTTTAATTCCTTTAAAAGATTCAATAAACTCTCTTTTGCTAATGGCAAGCATGATTTCTCCTCCTCATTCCAATGTAAGGTTCCGTTCAAAGCGTACTAGCTCAAAACATGAGCATTCCACTTTAATGTACTTTTTGAACAACCTCTGTAAATCTATTATAAATAGCCAACCTTAACGTGAAGCAACTAACACCTTAATTTTTCCTTAATTGATCGATGTTTTGTTTAAGGCGATGGTATGATAAAGAATAGATAAAGTGAATCAATATTTAGAGGGGCTTTTATCCAATCGTGGTTAAATGCTGTTATCTTCTATGGAGACTTGTCCAGCTGTAACTGCCACATCTTGCACTATTTGGTTTATAGTATAAGAAAAACGACGGCAATCGTCTAAAAACTTTGATAAAAGGCCAAGTTCTAAACAGGTTCGATATATCTATCATAAAACTGCTGTTAGGAGTGTTTTTATGCAACATTCTCCATTATTAATTGTGGACGATGAACAAGCCATATTACAAATGCTACAAACTATATTAAGTAAAGAAGGATTCACCCATATTGATGTTACAAAGACGGCTGAAGGGGCTATCCAACTGTGTAAAAGTAAGCAATACGACGTCATTCTATTAGATGTCATGCTGCCTGGGGAGGATGGTTTTGATGTCTGCCCTAAAATTAGAGCTATTTCCGATGCAACTATTTTCTTTTTAACAGCTCGGACGTCCGATTTGGATAAGCTATCTGGTTTTGCGGTAGGAGCGGATGATTATATTACGAAACCGTTCAATCCACTTGAAGTCGTCGCTCGGATAAAGGCGCACTTGCGGAGAAAGCAAGGTCGAACGGCTCACCGTCAAAAAACGTATTATGATGATGGGAATATACGGATCAACACGCTGTCTGCTGAAGTGATGCTGAAAGGGAAAAAAGTTACATTGCCAGCACAAGTGTATCAATTGTTATTATTTTTTTGTCAGCACCCGAATCAAGTGTTTAGTAAAAGCCAGCTTTATGAGCAAGTTTGGGGCGAGGAGTATTTAGGAGAAGATAATACCGTCATGGTACATATACGTAAATTAAGGGAACAAATAGAAGAAAATCCAAGTATGCCTTGCTATGTAATTACCGTGAGAGGGCTTGGTTATAAATTTATACCAAATGGTAAATCACATGCAAATACATAGAAGATTTATCGTGCAATTGCTCTTGCAATTACTGATGCTGTTTGTATTTGCGTTTGTACTCAACATAACGATATTTATCTTAATCTCCTATTTCTCAGAGCAAACAGAGACAGTGGAAGATCTGACAAAGGCTAGTGATCTATTTATTGAAAATCGTGTAGAAGTAAAAGCAGGAACGGCCGAGATCGAACAGGGGTTAAAAATACGAGTGGAAGAACAAGATGGTTGGCTTGCTGTTTTAACAGAAGAAGGCAAAGTCATTGGTTCTCATAACACCCCTCCAAGCTTGAAAGGCAAACGTATGGAAACGTTATTGTATTCTGAAGACAATAATATAAGTACATACTGGGTATGGGGAGAATTTGCAGAAAAGCAGTACTATGTCGTATTTGGCAAACATAAGTGGCAAAAAAATATTATGCAAGCAATAAAAGAAAATATAAGTTGGAAGAATCAAAAGCTGGAGCTTTTAGGGGCGGTAAAAACGAAGCTGGATAAGATAGATGGTTGGGCGTTACTTGTGGATTATACTGGAAAGACATTAGACAGCTATGGGAAAGATGCTCCAACATCTTATCTGACAGAAGATTTAATTGCTATCGAAGCGGATCAAAAATGGAGTCATGCGGAAAGTTATTTTCATGAGCCTTCTCGACTTACTTTAATTGTTGGAAAAGAGCCAACTTCCTCTTCTAGCCTTGCAGGAAACATGGAGGGGAAGATTAGTAATAGTGTCATTGTAGTGGCTGTTTTCGTTATCTTGTTTTTGTTATTGGCCACTTACTGGTATGCACACAAATTTAGCTCCCCATTACTTATGTTTATAAGGTGGCTTCAAAATCTTGGACATGGCATCTATGAGCAACCAGTACATCCAAGAACTGGACAACCTATGTTGTTCAATAAATATGGTGACATAAAAAGAAAGTATCGACTTTATAAAGATCTATTCTTTACGTTAACACAATTAACGGATATTCTACGGGAAAGAGATGTAGAACGAAGACGTATATCACGGTCAAGGGAAGAATGGGTGAGTGGTATCTCTCACGATCTAAAAACACCGTTGGCCTCTATCCAAGGATATGCGAACATGATGGAATCTGATGCGTATTCTTGGAATGAGGCTGAAATAAGAGAATTTGCCTCTGTAATAAGCAAAAAATCAACGTATATGAAAGATCTGATTGAAGATTTAAACTTAACGTATCAATTAAAAAACCGAGAATTGCCTATTTCAAAAGAGCGGACAGACATGAACGAATGTATTCGTAGAACCATTCTTCAGTTTATGAACAATAAGTTGTATGCGGATAAGGAACTTCGCTTTCAACCATCTCACAACGAAATTATCGGTTTCATTGACCGTAAATGGTTTCAGCGAATTATGGATAATGTCATAGCAAATGCAATCAAATATAACCCTGCAGGGACAATGATTACCATATCCACCGAGTTGATCGAGCAGCATGTAATGGTGATTAAGATTGTAGATAATGGTGTGGGCATGGATAACGAAACCGTCAACCGCTTATTTACCCGTTATTATCGAGGTACGAATACCACCGAAACAGATAGCGGAACAGGTCTTGGTATGGCGATTTCCAAACAATTGATTGCACTACACAATGGATCAATTCGGGTGCAAAGTAAGCCAGGAGAGGGGACGGTAATTCGTATTTTATTGCCTTTGGGTTAGGAATAGATCTCTTTATCATTAGAGAGAACAAGGTAGTAACATTAAATGTATTTATAAACAGTTAAGCAGTTACATTTAATGTTACAGGTCCTTGCTTCTTATAAACTACAAGCCTAATTTTTTTGGAACATCATTCATTCATCTCTTCTTATAAATTTTCTTCTCCGTGCTTTTGTCTTTCTTCACGAATTCTAATCAAATAATCTTTTAACATTTTTGCTTCTTCTTTCGTTATGTCAGATAGAAAATTTAAATGCTCTTCTTCACCAAAGGCTAGGTAGGATGGTTTCACACAATAAAATTTTGCTAGTTTTTTTATCATGTCAGGGTTAGGAGTTCGATTTCCCTTTTCGTAACGGGATAAATTAACACTAGAAATTCCTATCAGTTTTGCTGCCTCCTTTTGACCTAGATTTTCTAATTTTCTTAAATGAACGAGTCTTTTTCCAATATCATTCAAAATGCTCACCTCTTTTACCAGTTTGGTAATTTACTGCTTGACATGATCAAGAAAAAAAGCTATTATAAAATTAATTACCAAATTGGTAATTTGCCTTTAGGAATATGAACGGTTCCTTGCTTATTGTGCCTAGAAATAAGCATGTTTTTATATCACTTAGGTATGCCCAATATGCTTCTAATTTAGAAAGTAAAAATTTTCGGTTTTATCGTATATACAAAATGGTGGCTTTTCCAATGAAGCTTTTGACGGTAAGTCAAGTTTTTCTAACATTTGATATTTTGAAAAAAGGCCGTCGCATATTGCGAGATTGAATAGGATTTCAACCTTATAAAGAATGCAAATTTTGGCTTTTACTTACAATTTTGACGCTAAATCAAGTCTACCTTAAACTATGTAAAACATTTGCTCATACAACTATAAGAACAGCAATAGAACTTAGATCTTGTGGTATGAACGAGTCTTTAAGTACGTTTTATTCATTAAATATGCTCATTCGATTTACCTTATAGATGTTCTTTTTCTTATGTCGACTTGAAACAATAATAACACTATTTATTATGTCACAATGACTATTTCCGATTTTGCGTTCTTCATCATGTATTGTTTGTAAAGACAACAAAAACGAACAATTATTGAAAGCGCTATCTTATAGGATGAACGATAAGGAAAACGATGCGTTATTCCTTACTTTCACTTGCGCGTTGGGAAAGTGTAACACTTTTAGGATTTATCGTATAAGCACAAAACATTGACATTTCATCGCCATAATGACATCGCAAGCTTTTCAAAAATAAAGTTTTTAAGTGTACCGGACGAGTTGAAATGAAACATACTAAATGAGCTTTTGCACCATAAAAAGTATAAAAGTAAGGGTCTATCGAATAAAGAATAATACAGCGTCTTTCTTTATAAAGAATTGGCAATATGTCAAGTTTTTATATGGGACGACAAACAGCGGGGAAGAAGATGAAAAAGTTTTATATGATTGAAAATTCGCTTTACACTTCTACATAGTTATGGGGGTGGCATACTAGTATGAAAGTGAAAGAAACAATAGACTATAGTCAATTTGAATTTTTATCGTATTTTACGAGAGCGGAATTATTTGATTTAGAGAACTTTTTGTTTTTAAGAACATATAAAAAGAACCAATTATTATTTATGGAAGGTGATCCTAGAGAGAGGATTTATTTTTTAAAGGAAGGGTTTGTAAAATTAGAAAAAGTTAGTTCGGAAGGAACCATGCTTTATGTTGACTATGTAAGAGCATATAATATGTTTCCGTACGGTGGTTTTTTTAAAGATAATTTTTATCATTTCTCAGCATCTGCGCTAACGGATATCGTTGTTTATTATATCCCCACAAGAATTTTAGAAGAAAAGGCAATGTATAATACGAAGCAAATTTTCGCTATCATTCATCATTTATCGAAAATTTTGGAATATCATGAAAATCGCCTCCAAACTTTAACCACTTCAAACGTAAGAGATAGGGTAGAGCAGTCTCTAGCATGTTTGATCAAAGATTTTGGTTATAAGGATAACGGGAGGTGGATTATCGATTTACCAATGACGTTAACGGAGCTGTCGAAATTAACAGGAGCGTCTCGTGAAACTGTTTCGCATATTTATAATGATTTAAAGAAATCCGGTATTCTTATATTAAAGGACAGGCGTTTTATTATATATGATAGGGATTATTTTACCGTGTAGGAAACCATAAAACCAGTATGGCTGTTCATGAGCGAACACCTATTTATCTCTTATAATGTGGTGTTGTAAGTTTCACGATAATGAGAAGTTGTTATCTGGTGAAGGCTAGAAAGCAGTAGCGCTTTATTTTTTTCGTTTAGATGCCTTTAGGTCATATCATTGCACTGTAGGAAAGTATGAAAGTTTAAAGGTTCATAGTATAAGCAAAACCTACGCCTTTCACCATAAGGACTTGGAGACAGTCTAAGTTTTTCCAATAAAAGCAACAAGCGATCATGTATAATTGTGATTTATTGAACAAATAAGGAGGGAAAGAAAATGAATATTCTACGGGAGGCGGAAGATCTAATAAGAAATGTAATACAGCAAGCGGTTTTAAAAACGGAGTGGATAGAGAAAATATCGGATGTTCCTCCAATTGTCTTGGAAAAGCCAAACAACGACCAGCACGGGGATTACGCAACGAATATTGCGATGCAACTAACAAAAGTGGCAAAGCAACCGCCAAGACAAATTGCCCAAGCTATTGTCGACCACATCGATGTAGCGGGTACATATATACAGAAGGTGGACATTGCTGGACCTGGTTTTATTAATATTTTTATAGACTATGATTATTTAACACCGTTAGTACCATATATATTGGAAGAACAAGCGAATTATGGCAAGCATGATACGAAAGATTATCGTATTCAAATTGAGTTTGTTTCTGCCAATCCTACAGGGGATCTTCATTTAGGGCATGCTCGTGGTGCGAGTTATGGAGATGCGCTTGGTAACGTATTGGAAGCTGCTGGTTATCACGTCGAGCGAGAATATTATATCAATGACGCTGGGAATCAAATGCATAACCTTGCTTTATCAGTGGAAGCGCGGTATATGCAAGCGCTAGGACGAGAAGCGGAAATGCCAGCAGATGGCTATTACGGGCAAGACATTATCGATATTGGGAAAAAATTAGCTGCAGATGAAGGCGATGTATGGTTGCACAAACCGAAAGAAGAGCGTTTAGCCTATTTTCGGCGCTACGGATTAGACTTTGAATTGAAAAAGATCGAGCATGATTTAAACCAATTTCGGGTGCCATTTGACCAATGGTTTTCGGAAATGTCTTTATATGAAAAGGGCAAAGTAGATCAAGCACTTGATAAAATGCGCACATCTGGTGACATTTATGAACAGGATGGTGCTACATGGTTTCGGACGACAAAATATGGCGACGATAAAGATCGCGTCGTTATTAAATCAGATGGCAGCTACACGTATTTAGCGTCTGATATTGCTTACCATAATGATAAACTGGAGCGTGGTTTTGATCAGTTAATTAACGTATGGGGAGCAGATCATCATGGCTATGTTCCGCGAATGGAAGCGGCAATCCAAGCATTAGGGTATCCAAAAGAGAAGTTGGAGACGGAGATTATTCAAATGGTGAATTTATTTGAAGACGGCGAGCGAGTGAAAATGAGTAAGCGGTCTGGAAAGGCGCTCACACTAAGGCAACTAATGGAAGACGTAGGCGTTGATGCCATGCGTTACATGATGAATACGCGCTCTTGTGATACACATTTGGATTTTGATATAAAACTTGCCCGTTCCCAATCAAATGACAACCCGGTTTATTATGTACAATATGCCCATGCACGCATTTGTACGTTACTAGATAAAGCCGAAGCAAGTGGGTATGCTTATGAAAAGTATGATAGTTCTTTATTAAAACAAACGAGTGAAATAAACTTGTTAAAGCTATTAGCTTCATTTCCGCAACTGGTGTTGGACGCCGCGGAGAAACGAATTCCGCATAAAATAACGCAGTACGCATTTGATGTAGCTTCTCAATTGCACAGTTTCTATAATGCAGAGAAAGTGTTAGATGAAAGTCAGTTAGAAGTAACGAAAGCAAGGCTAGCGTTGCTACAAGCAGTTAAAATAACGCTTGACAACGCACTTCGTATGGTTGGTGTACATGCACCAGAAAAAATGTAAAATATTTTACATGAGAAGCCGAACAATCTAATGATAATTGTTCGGCTATTTGTATTGCAAAATATGTGTAGAAGTTCGCTCCTGTTCGTCTAAAAATGTTCGCCACCTCATCTATAAAATAGAACGAGAGGGTGTAAGAACAAAATAACCACACGCTAAATGTGAATAAATTCACATTTAGCGTGTGGTTTTCTTATACAAAAGTTGTCGATATTTGCCAGTGAGATAAAGAAAAATTTCACAACTTTACCGTAATCGCTTACACACCAGGGGAAACGAAAGAAAACTAAGATAGATAGTGAAAGATAAAACATTTATTTTAGGAGGTCATTAAAATGAAACATCCATTACATGTTACGTCAGAAATTGGTGAATTACAAACTGTTTTATTACATCGGCCAGGTGAGGAAGTTGAAAATTTAACTCCTGAGTACTTACAACATTTGCTATTTGATGACATTCCATATTTACCTCTTATTCAAAAAGAACATGATTACTTTGCTCAAACATTACGCAATCGAGGAATAGAAGTGTTGTACCTTACAACTTTATTGACAGAAGCACTTCATACAGATGACTTAAAAAAGAAATTTGTGGCAGATGTGCTTAAGGAATCCAATTTAAGCATGAATGGTTCTTCGCAACAAATTGTTGATTATTTACTATCGTTTGAAACAGAAGCAATGGTTAAAAAAATAATGGCTGGTATTAGGAAATCAGAGATTCCAGTAAATAAAAAGACGCATTTGTATGAGTTATTAGATGACCATTATCCATTCTATTTAGACCCAATGCCGAATTTATATTTTACGAGGGATCCAGCAGCAACGATTGGCAATGGTTTAACGATTAATACGATGCGAGAAGTAGCTAGGAGGAGAGAATCCTTATTTATGAGCTACATTATTCATCATCATCCAAGATATGCGCAATATGATATTCCAATCTGGTTAGACAGAGACTACCCGCATCCAATCGAAGGTGGCGATGAGCTTGTGTTAAGCAAGGATACCGTTGCTATTGGAATTAGTGCTAGAACAGCGGCGAAATCTATTGAACGGTTAGCTGTCAACCTGTTTAAACGACAAGCAGATATGAAACGAGTCGTTGCTGTTGAAATACCAAAATCCAGAGCGTTCATGCATTTAGACACTGTTTTCACAATGGTGGATTACGATAAATTCACCATTCATCCAGAAATTCAAAATAAAAAAGGCGAAATGAATATTTATATTCTTGAAAAAGGAAGAGATGAAGATACAGTCAAGATTACCCACAAAACGAATTTAATGGAGGCGTTGAAAGAGGCGCTAGGTTTGAAGGAAGTAACGTTAATTCCATGTGGTGGTGGGGATGTTATTGCGGCACCAAGAGAACAATGGAACGATGGATCGAACACATTGGCGATTGCACCAGGCGTCGTTGTCACATATGACCGAAACTATGTTTCCAATAAACTACTTCGCGAACATGGAATCGAAGTTATAGAGGTTATCAGTTCTGAATTATCTAGAGGGCGTGGCGGTCCGCGTTGTATGAGTATGCCGCTTGTTCGTAAAGATATCTAAATCAATTCTAGGTGAAAGAAGAATAGGGAAGAAACAGTTTTTGTGAGATTTTGATCAAATGAATGTGGATAGAAGAAGGAACATCTTATCCATTTACCTTCTTCTACCCAACTACGAGGAGGAAGAAATATGGGGACAACTTTAACAAATCAATTAGCCGGTAGACATTTTTTAACATTAAAAGATTTTACAACAGAAGAAATTCACTATTTGCTTGATCTTGCTAGCGATCTTAAAGAAAAGAAAAAAGTCGGCATCACGCATCGCTACATGGAGGGGCAAAATATTGCTTTATTATTTGAAAAACCGTCAACGAGAACGCGATGTGCTTTTACGGTTGCTTGTATCGACCTAGGAGCTCACCCAGAGTACCTTGGAAAGAATGATATTCAATTTGGTAAGAAAGAGTCTGTTCGTGATACAGCTATTGTGCTAGGAAGAATGTTTGATGGTATTCAATTTCGAGGATTTGAACAAAGCACAGTTAATGGTCTAGCCGAACATTCAGGCGTACCAGTTTGGAATGGATTAACGAACCAATTTCATCCGACGCAAATTCTTGCTGATTTATTAACAATTAAAGAAAATATTGGCCATCTTAAAGGCGTGAAACTCGTCTATGTAGGTGATGGCAGAAACAATATGGGAAATAGCTTGCTAATTGGTGGTGCAAAAGTCGGTATGGATGTACGCATTTGTTCACCTGAAAGTTTGTTTCCTGAACAAGACGTCATTGCTTATGCCAAGGAAGTGTCTAAAGAGACTGGCGGAAAAATAACAGTTACATCAAACATTGATGAAGCAGTTTCGGGGGCTGACGTAATTTATACAGATGTCTGGGTGTCTATGGGAGAAGAGGATCAATTTAATGAGCGAATAGAATTACTGTCTCCTTATCAAGTAAATAAAAAAATGCTCGAAAAAACAGGGAATGAGCAAGTGATGTTTTTGCACTGCTTACCAAGCTTTCATGATTTAGAGACGGAAGTAGGTAGAGAAATTTATGGAAAATTTGGTCTTAAAGAAATGGAAGTAACAGATGAGGTCTTTCAAAGTGAAAATTCCTTTGTATTTGAAGAAGCAGAAAATAGGTTGCACACAATTAAAGCTGTGATGGCTGCGACAAACGGAAATGTAAAAAGCTAAGAGGGAGAAACGTTTTTCTCCCTACTCTTTAAAAGAAGGTGAATAAAATGGGCGAAGACGATAAAAGGCTAAGTCTCGTTGCGTTGATTGCGCTTGTAGTTGGTTCCATGGTCGGTGGAGGCGCATTTAACTTAGCGGGAGATATTGCGCTTGGAGCCAATGCTGGTGCTGTCATTATCGGCTGGATTATAACTGGAATTGGGATCATAGCACTTGCTTTTGTCTTTCAAAATTTAACAATGAGAAAACCCGAACTTGACAGTGGTATATACAGCTATGCGAAAGATGGGTTTGGCACGTTTTTAGGCTTTAATAGTGCCTGGGGCTATTGGTTATCCGCTTGGTTAGGAAACGTAGCCTACGCGACGTTGGTATTCTCCTCCATTGGTTATTTTATCCCAGTATTTGAAGGGGGGCAAAATATAGCCAGTATACTAGGAGCATCTGTTGCTTTATGGCTCGTGCACTACCTTGTACTGCGAGGGATAAACTCTGCTGCATTTATTAACACAATTGCTACGATTGCAAAAGTAATCCCCATATTCCTGTTTCTTATCATTGCAATTATTGGATTCAAATGGGATACTTTTACATTTGAGTTTTGGGGAAGTGAAGGGTTTTCGTGGGGATCTGTTGCAGACCAAGTGAAAAGTACGATGCTTGTAACATTATGGGTGTTTATTGGTATTGAAGGCGCAGTTGTTATGTCGGGTAGGGCGAAAAATCGCTCTGATGTTGGAAAAGCAACTGTCATTGGTTTGATCAGTGTCTTGCTTATTTATATTTTAATTTCTTTACTCTCCTTAGGGATTATGCCTAGAGAGGAGTTAGCCGCATTGCCTAACCCAGCTATGGCTTATGTGATGGAAGAAATTGTCGGAAAATGGGGAGCCATTGTTATTAACCTCGGGCTAATTATTTCTGTTATGGGAGCATGGCTAGGATGGACGATGTTTGCGGCTGAATTGCCTTATGTCACTGCAAAAGATAATGTGTTCCCTAAATGGTTAGCCAAAGAAAATAAAAATAAAGCACCTGTTAACTCTTTATGGCTAACAAATGGACTCGTACAGCTATTTCTAATTACTCTTTTATTTTCAGAAACGGCCTATAACTTTACTTTTTCTCTAGCATCTTCAGCGATTTTAATTCCGTATATGCTGTCTGCATTTTATCAAGTAAAACTGACTTTAACGGGCGAAACGTATCAATCAGTGAAAAAACGTAAAAAGGAAAAAATCGTCGGTGTCATTGCAAGTATTTATGCAATATGGCTTGTATATGCAGCTGGAATCGATTATTTATTGTTAACAATGTTGCTGTATGCACCAGGCATTATTCTTTATAAATGGGCATTAAAAGAAAATAATATTCAAAAACAAGATACAAAAATAGAAAGAATGTTCATGTTTATCATTGTTATCCTAGGTGTTATCGCACTAGCTGGATTATTGACAGGAAAAATAAACATTTAAATAACGAAAGATTCAGTAAAAGGAGTGGAAATATGAGAGGTAAACGCATCGTTATTGCGCTTGGTGGAAATGCGATTCAATCTGGAAGCGCCACTGCTATAGCGCAACAGAAAGCATTAAATCAAACAGCAGAACAATTAATTGAGATTATAAAACAAGGTTATCAAGTAGCTATTACCCATGGAAATGGTCCTCAAGTTGGCAATATATTATTACAGCAAATACAGTCAGATAGTGAACAAACACCTGCCATGCCTTTAGATACATGTGGGGCAATGAGTCAGGGAATGATTGGTTATTGGTTGGAAAATGCGTTAGACGAACAGTTGCAGAAAGAAGGATTGAATAAAGAAGTTGCTTCTATTGTTACACGTGTAGAAGTAGATCCTACTGATGAAGCTTTTCGTCATCCAACAAAGCCTATTGGTCCTTTTTACTCCGAAGAGGAGGCTAAAAAACAAATGCAAACAGATGATGTACAATTTCGTGAGGATGCTGGACGAGGCTTTCGGAAAGTTGTCCCTTCCCCACAGCCTGTCAGCATCTTAGAGCATGCGGTCATTAAAACAATGGTTAATAACGATACTGTTGTCATTAGCACAGGAGGCGGAGGTGTTCCAGTATATCGACAAGACAATAAAATATTTGGCTTGGAAGCAGTCATTGATAAAGATTTTGCCTCCGAGACATTAGCTGAACTCATTCAAGCAGACACTTTAATGATTTTAACTGAAGTCGAGCATGTATATACGAATTATAATTCCCCACAGCAACAAGCGCTTCATGAAGTAGGGGTAGAAGCTCTAAAAAGATTTGCTGAAGAAGGACAGTTTGCTGCGGGTAGTATGCTTCCCAAAATAAGGGCTGCCATCGCGTTTGCTGAATCAAAACTAGGAAGGAAATGCATTATTACGTCACTGAATAAAGCATTAGAAGCGATAGAGGGTCGTGCTGGAACGATCGTTAAAGCATAGGAAAAATAGGAGAGAATCGTAAATGTAAATGATGTGGGTGTATCTTTCCATCATAATATGTCGAAGGGGTTAGCTTTACGTTTTGTGGATCGTAATGAAAAGAGTATAAACATGCATTTACATGTTTACAGATTCTCTCACATATTCCAGGGGGAAACTAGTATGAATAAGCAAAAGCGCCAACGCAAAATAAGAGAACTTATTATGACAAATGAAATTGGAACGCAAGCGGAATTACGCAAACGATTGTCTGACGCTGGCTATCATGTAGCAAAGTCCACACTCTCTAAAGATTTAAAAGAAATGGAGATAGGTAAAAAGCGTTTCCCAAATGGGGATAACGTATATGGCTTTTTTGAGAAGTTTAATAAATATACGAATCACCCGATAAAAAAAATGCAAGAATTATTTTCTGATACGATATTATCTGTTCATGTTTCAGGTAATTTTGTAATTGTAAAGTCAGAACCAGGCAATGCTAAAGCGATTGGTTATTTCATCGAGTGCCTTCATTGGAAAGAGATTGCTGGTATTATTAGCGGAGACGACAACTGTTTATTGCTTTGCCGAACGAAAATGGAGGCGAATAACATAGAATATCGATTTAATTCCATAAATTTCCTTACAACGACAAATTTAAAAGAATTCTAGTTTTCACCAGAATGGATGCTATGTATTGGATAAGTCTATCATCTAAATACGCTGTTTCCTAAGGGGGTTTTAGGAAGTATAAATTATAGTCTTTATAGAAGATGTAACACAACGGCTTTCAACGATGATAAGCTACGTTTCCAAAGGTTACGAACAGCTGCCAATGAAAGAGCACTCTATCTTGAACTTCCTTGTGACTGGATTTACCTTCGAACTTTCTTGGTTTTGTTATTAAAAACGAATTTTTAGTACTAGGAAAGTGTAAGTTTTAAGGAATATAGTGTAAGTAAAATGATTAGCTAAGTTTTTCTAATATTGAAAATCCAGTTGCTTCATGCAAGTATTATCATTTATAACTACATTGTTAGGGGAGAAGATATGGTCACTAACAAGAATAACCGACATATTTTTAAACAAAAATCAATAAAAACAAAATTACTTATTCCTTTTACACTGCTCATTCTATTTGCAGGTGGAACAGTTGCACTTATTAGTTATAATTTTACCATTAAAATGATGGTGAATGAACTGACAAATAGTTCAGAAAGCCAAATGAAAAGCATGAGTGAAACTTTTGACATGTTTTTTAGTAATACAGACAATATTATTCAACAGTATACTGTTAATAGCTTGTTGTTGGAGTATAAACAAGAAAATCATGCGGAATTAATATCACGTTTACAAGAGACTAAAGATGCTCATGCTTCGATTGCGTTTATATATGCAGGTGATGAAAAGACAGGGGATATGATTGATCCTACAGGTGATTTAGATGAAAACTACAACCCGAAAGAAAGACCTTGGTATCAACAGGCTGTAAAAGCAGATGGAGAGACGATTTGGACGCGCCCTTATGTGGATGAGGGTACAGGAAAAACGGTGTTGACAGCAGCAAGGGCTTATTATGATAAACAGAAGTTGCAGGGTGTATTTGCTGTTGATGTAACGATCAATACATTAATGGATATGGTAAATCAGGTAAGTATAGGAGAAACGGGTTATGCAATGGTACTTGACCAAGCAGGGCATTATATTGTTCATCCAGAGGAAGAAAAAGTAGGACAGCAGATGGATGAGACTTTGTTTGAAAAGTTAACAAATACGCAAAAGCAAGGATCTTTGGAATACGAAGTAAATGACGAAGAGAAAGTGATCAGCTTTGTTACAAATCCAACTACTGGCTGGGTTATTGGTGGAACAGTAGATCAAGCGGAATTTGCCAGTAAAGCCAAAAGTGTCATTATACCTATTGTTGTTGCTTTGATTATCGTTATTATTATCGGTGTCATTCTTTCCTTGCTCATTACGAATCGAATAACAAAACCGATTAAATCTGTTATGTATCGCATGAATAAGATTGCTGCTGGTGACTTGAGCGACCCACCATTAATCTCACATTCAGCAGATGAAACAGGGCAACTCGTTCGTGCTTCTAATAAGATGGGGGAAAATATGCGGCATTTACTGGATGAAATGCAGACAGCTTCCGAGGCGGTTCGTCATCATAGTGAAGACTTAACGCAATTTGCGAATGAAGTACATGCTGGTACAGACCAAATTGCTGCAACGATGGAGGAACTTGCTGCAGGTTCAGAGACGCAAGCTCATAGTGCGAATCAGTTAGCTCATGGGATGGGTGAATTTGACACGAAAATGAAAGATGTGAATGAAAAAGGGGAGCTGACGGAGACGAACTCTAAAAAAGTTCAAAACTTAACAGATGAGGGAAGCAGGCGAATGCAAGCATCGAAGGAACAAATGGATACCATTTATCATATTGTTCATGAGGCGGTTGAAAAAGTAAGGGGTCTTGATCAGCAGTCAAAACAGATTAGTGAATTAATTACGATCGTTCATGATATTGCAGATCAAACGAATTTATTAGCTTTGAATGCTTCTATAGAAGCTGCTCGTGCAGGGGAACATGGACAAGGCTTTGCCGTAGTAGCCGCGGAGATAAGAAAGCTTGCAGAAGAAGTGGCAACATCTGTAACGGATATTACGGAAATTGTTGGCAATATTCAACAAGAATCAATGAACGTAACGACATCTTTGCAAACAGGATACCAAGAGGTGGAAGTGGGGGCAAGCCAAATTCAAACGACGTTAGAAACATTTGTGCAAATCAACACATCTATCGCTCAAATGGGAGAGCATATTACAAACATGTCCAATCATCTCCGTGATATGACAGCGTCAAGCCAAGATATGAATCGTTCGATTGAGGAGGTTGCTTCTAGTGCAGAACAGGCTGCTGCTGGGGTAGAAGAAATATCTGCGACTACAGAAGAAACAAGTAGTTCTATGGAAGAGATTGTGCGTAATTCAGAAAGAATGGAGGAGTTAGCAGACAAGCTTCATCAGTTGATGACGAAGTTTACATTTTAGAGAGATCATTAATAACGTGAAGGAAGTGCCATATCGATGGTAGTCATTTATTTGATGTCGCAGTTAGTGCCATACTTGTTAACAATGAGAACCTATATGGATTAGGTGAGAATATTTGTGTATAGCGGATAAGAAACATCAAATAGGATAGGTTGACTAAACATTTATCCCCCGTTTAATGTTTTGAAAAAAAGCAATTTTATTCCTAGTTTACAGAGGGAATGCATTGCTTTTTTTCACTATAGGAAAGTATAACTTTTTAAATGGTTTATAGCATAAGAAAAATTATGGCTATTGTCATGATAGCTAAGTTTTTCTGAAATTTGTTTGACAAAAAATAAAGTGGTCGCCTGGGTTCCATACGTGCAAATGATCAGCAAGGTAACCTCGAAGCCATAATACATCGTTAATTCTCCTTAGGTAGAACCCTTTAGGGAAATAATCGTCTTCTGTTTCTATTTGTGATGCTATTGTAATGGAGCCGGATGGAGCTTGATGGCGTTTTGAACTATTATTCAAGCTATATTATGGCTGATCTACGTATTCCAGTCTGAGGTAGACTGCTAATTCAAGAGGGCATAATTTTAAACCGAGGTCGCTCGCTCGTTTAAACAGCTCATACGTAGTAGCTCCTTTAGCGTAACCAAGGTCACGTACGGTTAATTGTACGGTGTGTACCGTATATTTTGTACGAGAAGTTGTAAATATATCACTAGCGAACAGTTGTTGTGCATATTCGTTAAGCACTTTGGTAAGAAAGATATATAGGAAGTTTAGGAAGGATTTTCTTCATATTTATGGAAATGATTAATTGGGTAAAAAAAGGGAGAGCACATCTCATTTTACAGAAAAGAGGGGTGAAATTTTGGTGGAAAAAGAGAACTTAGGAAGGAGTGTTCAATATGTCGAGTTTAACGATAGTGAAAATTCTTTTGGCAATTACAGTCCTCATTTTATTTGGATTGACTTTCAAAAACTCAAATAACGACGAAAATACATTTAAATATGGTCGATATTTAATCTATTTGCTTCTCCTCGAAACATTTTTATTATTGGTGTTTAGTTTTTATTAAAGCAAACGTTAAAAACAACAAACGTTGTAATATATTATTAAAGGTCTAGGGCTTTAATAATATTTTTCAAGCCATTCATTTATCGTTTCCTCCTCTATTTTAGGTTGTGAATTTTCAGTTCGTTGCGTATGGTTTAATGTTATCATTCTATCATTAAACCATAAGCATCTGTATAGTTGTAATTACATATTCTTAAACAGATAGATAGCATTAAGGTAAATCGTCTTGTATAATACCTTGGTAGGTATTTATAGGGTGGATGAACCGATATGGTTTTTAACAAATAGTACTCTACTTAAAAATATCTGTGTTGCAAATATAAATATGGTAATGGTGGGTTGTTGAAGCTGAATATAGTGATGAGCTTAACTACATAGCTTTTTTGGTGAGAATGCTATTTAGTTCTATTATAGTATAAGCTTATCTTTGTTCGGATTTAAGAGAGGGGGAGGGGCAATGAAAGAAAAGAAGAAAATGATTCAACAATATATGGAGTCACAGGAAGAAAGGCAAAAGCTGTATAAACGATCTTTATGGATTGTTTTACTATCGCAAATTTTTGGCGGTGCAGGATTAGCTGCTGGTATTACTGTTGGAGCACTGCTAGCTCAAGATATGCTAGGAACAGAAAGTTTTGCAGGGGTACCGGCAGCTTTATTTACGCTTGGTTCGGCACTAGCTGCATATCTTGTAGGGCGTTTGACACAACGTTTAGGACGTCGTCACGGATTGACCTTTGGATTTATTTCCGGGGGCGTTGGCGCTATTGGCGTCATAGTAGCTGCGAACATGAATAGTGTACTGTTGTTATTTATATCTCTTTTTGTGTATGGTGCAGGTACAGCGACGAACTTAATGGCTCGTTATGCGGGTACGGACCTTGCTTCTGAAAAACAACGGGCTAAATCTGTTAGTATTGCTATGGTTGCCACGACATTTGGCGCTGTGGCTGGTCCTAATTTAGTTACACCAATGGGAGAAGTGGCTAAGGCTATCGGAATGCACCCATTAGCTGGTCCGTTTATTCTTGCTGCCGTAGCCTATTTGTTAGCTGGGCTAACGATTTTCTTGTTTATGCGACCAGACCCTTTAATCATTGCAAGGGCTCTAGCCGCTTATGAAGTAAAGCAAAAGCATACTGAATCTGTAGAATCTATTCCAGCTCAAAAAGTAAGTCGCGTTGGGATATTTGCTGGGGCAATGCTCCTAGTGTTATCTCAAGTTGTTATGGTTGCGGTTATGACCATGACGCCTGTTCATATGCAAAATCATGGTGGCGGCTTAACAGCAATTGGAATGGTGATTGGTCTTCATATCGCCGCGATGTATTTGCCATCACTTGCTACAGGAGCGTTAGTAGATCGGATTGGTAGAAATGCCATGGCGGTCGCCACAGCAATTACGTTAGCTATATCTGGAGTTTTGGCCGCTTTTGTCCCTGGTGATTCATTCATTGGTTTAACGATCGCTCTTATTCTATTAGGTCTTGGTTGGAACTTCGGGGTTATCAGTGGAACATCCATTATTATCGATTCCACAACGATTCATCATCGAGCAAAAACACAAGGGTCCATTGATGTTTGGGTAGCACTTGGTGGTTCATTCGGAAGTGTTGTATCCGGTGTTATCGTAGCTTATTCAAGCTATGCGATGTTAGGGTTTATTGGTACATCTGTCGCGCTTATGTTAATACCGATCGTATATTGGGCACGATTAAAACAAAAAAGAAGGGAAGAATCCACGCTGTCTGCATGATTGTTGACAGCGTGGTTCTATAGATAGCAACATCTTCTGCTGTGTTTTTCTAAATAAATTATTCCTCTCTCTCTATTTTTTTCTAAGTTTATCCGTGATATAAGGTGCTGTAAGACTGCCATTTCAAGAATTTGTAGATTGGATCTGGACAAATTTAAGCGAGAGTATAACAGCACCTAAAGCCCCTTTTTTGTAAGAGGCGTTTAAATCATACCCTTGAGCTACTAACAATCAGTGAAAGAAGCGAGAAAACCTCCACTCATTGAAGATTCACTTTATATGGTTTACTCATCTAAAACCTCACGACGAAAACGCATCTTACCGCGGCATCAGTCGTTTTTCAATCCACCCCAGGCCCAAGTCAGCAACGACCGCCATGAGTGCTGTCGGAATGGCTCCAGCTAAAATAATGGCTGTGCCGTCGGATACGTTCGTGCCTCGGATGATGATCGTTCCTAAACCGCCACCTCCAATAAAAGCACCAATTGTAGCAATACTAATGCTTATTACGAGTGCTGTTCGAAGCCCAGCCATGATGACGGAAAGAGCTAAGGGGAATTCGACCATTCGTAATAATTGCAACTTTGTCATTCCCATTCCTCTCCCTGATTCGATGAATGCTTGATCTACATTGCGGATGCCTGTATATGTGTTACGAACGATTGGAAGTAGGGAATATAAAAATAATGCAGCGACAACGGTGTTTGGACCTAACCCTAGTACCAACATTAACACTGCTAGCATTGCTAATGCTGGAATGGTTTGAATAACATTTGTAAATGAAAATACCCACTTACTTAAATGAGCATTTCTGGCAATGAAAATGCCTACAGGAATAGCGACAATAGCTGCAAACAACACTCCGTAAGCAGACATGAGAAAATGTCGGTAAAATTCTTCCCATACATAAGCATAATTTTGTGCATAATAGTTCCATAACTCCACTAACGTTTCCAAAAAATCACCTACTATCCTTCCTTATTCATCTTCAAAGTAATGATGCTCTTCTAAAAATTCTTTTGCGACAACATAAGGCTCTTTCATTTTTACATCTGCTTCATAGTTCATATGACGCATTGTTTCTTCATCAATTTTTCCGGCTAAAGAATTCAAGATATCACGTACCTCAGGGTACTTTTCCAGTACATCGTTTCTTGCTACAGGTGATGCGTCGTATGGTGGAAAGAAGTCTTTATCGTCTTCTAAGTTGACAAGATTAAATTCTTCAATTCGCCCGTCTGTTGTATAGGCAAGAACGACATCCATATTGCCACTATCAACAGCTTGATAGACTAGTCCAATTTGCATCGGATATGCTTTGCCAAATTCAAACCCATACGTATCAATAAACCCTTGGTAGCCGTCCCCTTCACGGTTTAACCAAGAATTATCCACTCCAAGACGTAAATCAGCAGCATACGGTTCCACATCGGAAACTTTTTCTAAACTTTTTTCTTTAGCTAGTTCACTTGTAACGGTAAATGCATAGGAGTTTTCAAAACCATAAGGATTGAACCAAGTTTGGTCAAAACGTTCCTTAAACTCCCTTTGTACTACTTTCAAAGCTTTATCTGGATCGGTAATCAGTTCCATTTGTAAAGCGCCAGGTAAGTCAGTACCTGTATACCTCGTTCCTGTTATATCGACTTCTCCTTGTTCAAGTGCTTGGTGCTGGACAATGGATGAACCCATATTTCCAATAATCTCTGCATGATAATCGGTTTTATGTTCAATTAATTGCTTAATAATGTACCCAACAGTCATCGATTCAGACGTGTTTAAGGTGCCAATTTTTAATGTATCTTTGGAAGAGCCGCTTAGACCAGGTAACGAGCAACCACTTAGTAGCAGTAAGATGATCGTCAGGATGATGAGTATCTTTCTAACATGCAACAATGTACGTAATCTCCTTTCTATGCAGCTTCCGATGGATTTCTAAGTCCTGTAGGGGTTAGACGTGTTTCTAGTCGACCTAACACATAATCAATCATTAAAGCGAGCAATGTCGTCGGAATCGCTCCTGCCAAAATGAATTCGGTTTTAAATAAATTCAGACCATCAAAAATAAAGTCGCCTAAACCTCCTGCGCCAATATAAGAGGCGAGCGTTGCCCAACCGATTAAGTAGACGGTAGATATGCGAATGCCTGCCATGATTACAGGGACTGCTAGTGGTAATTCCACCATGCGTATTCGTTCCCAGTTTGTCATGCCCATCCCTCTACCGGCTTCAATAATGTTGTCACTTACATTATATACACCTGTATACGTATTACGCAGAATAGGGAGCAGAGAGTAGAAAAATAAGGCAACGATAGCAGGCACTTTCCCTATTCCTAAAAGAGGGATGAAGAAGGCTAATATCGCTAAGGTTGGGAATGTTTGGATAATACCTACGAGGGACATGATTTTGTCCGCCACTTTAGGAATACGTGTTAAGGCCACTCCTAGTGGAACAGCAACGAAGATTCCTAAAGTTATCGAGATGAGTGAAATATATAGATGTTCCCACGTTTTAAATAGCAATTGGTTTCCGTATTCCGAAAAAAATGTTTGCATTGTCTCCACGTTATCACTTCCTTTGTAAATGGGAGAATGGATTGATACGATAGCTAAGCAGCACGGCGGTATTACATCGCCATAGAGATTTGGCAAAAACCAAGTTGTTCTAACTTTGCCTGTTTTAAGAATAGAGAACGACATCTTGTCCACTACATGAAAGCTTTACACAGAAATGCTTTCGTTGTTTCCCCAGATGGAATCATAGACAATATTCGCTAAGCTGGCGCGCGTTACAATGCCAATTAGCTTGTTTTCTTTATCGACAACAGGTACGTAGCGGAAACCATTACGTAAAATTTTGTGAACTGTATCACGTAAAAGCGCATGTTGTTCTACCTTATAGATGGACGTTTCCATGATATCTTTCACATTTCCTTGTTTTTTTCTGTTTTGTTCAATCATTTCGATGTCAATCATCCCTTGCAGTACATGTTTTTCATCGATGACGAGTAAAGAGTCCACTTTATGATCTTTCATGTGACGAATGGCTTCAGAGATGGTTTGCTCTTCATTAATGGAAATTGGGTTTTCGTTCATAATTTGTTGTACGGTCTGTAATGTTGGTCTAGATTCAATGAGGCGGTGTTTTCCAATGAATTCTTCGACGAACGCATTCGCTGGCTGACTAAGAATTTCTTCTGGTGCTCCTACTTGAACAATCTTTCCTTGGCGCATAATGACGATACGATCTGCTAGTTTGATAGCTTCATTCATATCATGCGTAACAAATACAATTGTTTTTCCTAACGATTGTTGTAGCTTTTTAAATTCTTCTTGTAAACTATCACGAGTGATTGGATCGAGTGCTCCAAACGGTTCGTCCATTAAAATAAGTGGTGGGTCAGCGGCGAGAGCACGTAGGACACCAATTCGTTGTTGTTGCCCACCACTTAGTTCGTTTGGATATTTATCTAAGTAAGCTTGATCCATATTTACGAGCTGTAGTAATTCTTCTGCACGTGCACGACGCTTATCCTCCGGCCAGTGAAGTAATTTGGGAACAAGTGAAATATTTTCTGCGATCGTCATATGAGGAAATAAGCCAATTTGTTGTATCACATAGCCGATCGAACGTCTTAGTTCCACAACGTCTTTGTCCTTAATATTTTCTTGTTCAATAAAAATGTTACCTTCTGTCGTTTCAATTAAGCGATTAATCATCTTCATGGTGGTTGTTTTCCCACAACCGCTTGGGCCAATAAAAACAACAAACTCTCCACTACCTATTTCTAAGTTAATATCATCGACTGCTTTTGTCCCGTCTTCAAATATTTTTGATACATGTTCTAATCGAAGCAAAACAAAGCACCCCCTTTAATGTTGTCAAACTGATTTGCTTGGCTCCGCGCCGCCATATGAATTAATTATAAAATATCGAATATTAAAAACAAAATAGCGTATATGCTCATATATAGTATAACATATATAAAAAATATATTTTACACTTTTTATAATAGAGTATTCTTATAAATGCTTCATTTTTCTTACAATAGCTACTCCTTTGTCTTTTTGTTTTTAAAATAAACTGTGGTATATTTACTTGTACATAGAAATTGTTCAAGGAGAAAAATGGCATGGAAAACTTGGAAAATCAAATTGAAAAATTAGAGAATCAAGTTGTTGAAAAGATAGCAGATAATGTGTATACATTTGGAGTTTCCAAGACAGTTGGACGTGTATTTGGTATTATTTCGTTAAATAGGGATCCGATGACGCTTGAGCAATTGTCTGAAGCTATGGGAATGAGTAAAATGCGGATGAGCCAGGTTGTTCGAGAAATGATTGAATTAAACCTCGCAGAAAAAGTTTTTATGAAAGGTGTTCGCAAGGATTTAGTAAAAGTAGAAAACGATTATTATCAGACGTTTATTGCTTTGTTTACAGCCAATTGGCGGAAAACCATTAGTAAAAGTAGATTACATGAACATAGCTTATATAAAAAATTGTTGCATTTGCGTGAGGAAGGTGTGCTTAACGCAGAATTAGAAGCACAATTGGATAATTTATTAGTAGAAATTAAAGGTTCGCTCGATTACTTGGATTGGATAAGTCGGCTTATTGAATTTTTTGAGTCTGGTGATATTTTTAAGCATGTGCCAAAAGCCGAGGATAAATGAGACGTCTGTTTGTTATGTATTCGTAAAACGAAGCATAGCTAAAATTATTATGAAGGATAGCATGAATAAATAGGTGTTATAAGTAAAGTCTGTGGATTTATGTAAAGCAGACCTGTTCGTATATTAGAACGGGTCTTTTTTTTATGATCTAGGAAATTATAAAATTTTGCAGCTGTAGATAAACTAACTAAGTTATTTACCACGTCCGACTCCAGCGCCCAGCAACTAGGCGACTTCACTCTATTCCCCTACGCTAAGTCATCGGTTCGTTCTAAATAGGAAGCCCGCATACTCCTGTTGCAGGAGCATGGTTCCTAAAATTTTCGTTGATTCGCGTTCCACTCGCTACGTTGCTAACCGGGCGCCCTGAGCCTTTGTTCTTGCATATAGGAAAGAGGGGATTGTGTGTAACAACATAGCACAATACGCACGGCTTTCATTCTTTTTTACCTAGGAATTTCCCCTACATGTCATGCCGTTTCCTAGCATGGCGGAAAATGTTTATTTGCTGGTAAAAACCGTTTTCAATTATAGTTAAGCTATAGCAAGCAAGAAAAATACTTCACAAACAGGAGGTCACTATGAACAGCTCAAAACTTCAGTCCACTTTAATGAAATGGCTGATGCCGATTGCGAATAAAGTGGAGCAACAGAAGCATTTACAAGCAATAAAAGACGGAATGATTGCAATTGTTCCAATTATCATCATAGGTTCGTTTTTTATATTGCCGATTGCATTTATGAATGTATTCCAAAGCGGCCCTATTCATGAGTTTTTTGCTAACCATATTGATAAATTAACGTATCCAGATAAGTTTACAAATGGTTTGTTATCCGTTTATGCTGCATTCTTTATTGCTGATTCCTTGGCGAAAAAGTATGCGATGCATTCTGCGCAATATGGGATTACAGCTGTAATTACCCATGTGATTCTGAGCGGTGTTGTTACGGAAAATGGACTTGATATGACTTATTTAGGAGCACAAGGGTTATTCGTTAGTATTATATCTGCTATTTTAAGCGTTGAAGTGACTCGCTTTATGATTAAGAAAAAAATGGTTGTTCGATTGCCAGACAGCGTACCACAAATGGTAGGAGACAGCTTTAGTAATTTATTTCCAATGATTGTTAATATTCTACTCGGTTCTACTATAGCTATTTTATCAACGAGTTTAGGAGAGGTTGCCTTTCCGCAAGTAATTATGAATGTGCTAGCACCAGCAATCAGTTCGATGGATAGCTTGCCATCCTTATTAATTGTTATATTTCTAACGCAATTTCTTTGGTTTTTTGGTTTACACGGTCCAGCAATTACTTCTGCTGTATGGGCGCCATTTGCGATCACCTACCAAGCGGAAAATATTGCCAACTACGCAGCGGGTGCTGATGTAACCCATATCTTTACATTTGGGTTATACTATAACATATTACAAGTGTCCGGTTCTGGACTTACATTAGGGCTCGTATTACTTATGATGCGTTCAAGAGCGAAAAATTTAAATGCGATTGGAAAAGTGTCCATTATTCCTTCGTTATTTGGAATTAACGAACCACTTATCTTTGGCGCTCCAATCATACTAAATCCATTTATGTTTATTCCTTTTGTCTTTGGTCCACTTATTGTTACGACATTAACTTATTTTGGCATGACATCTGGTCTAATGGGTATGCCAATTGCTAACCCACCAGGATTTTTACCACCTGGGGTAGGAGCCTTCCTCATGACATTGGATTGGCGAGCAGTTGTATTTGTTTTCCTTAGTTTAATTTTAATGACGCTTATCTATTTGCCATTCTTTAAAGCAATGGAAGCAAACGAAATAAAAAAAGAGAGCGAAAAAACAGTTTAAGTGCCGCTTTATAAGATGCGTGTTCATTAGGAAACCTTAGTAAAATAAAGATAATAAGTAGGTGATATCGATGTTTACGGAACGACAAAAGGAAATTATTGAGTTAATTTTAAAAAATCCAAATGGTATTTTTGGCGCGAAATTAGCTGATAAATTAAATGTGTCCACAAGAACCGTAAGAAACGATATTGCCTCCATCAATAAAACGCTAATTCATGAATCGTTGCGCATTTTGTCTTCGAATAAAAAAGGCTATTATCTTTTGCCGGCATATATACAGACTTTAACAGCTTTTATGAATCCTACCACCAACATACAACGTCAAGGATTTCAAAATCAGGAACAACGTTTATATGTTATTTTAGGAAAGGTGCTGTTTTTAAAAGAGCAGGATTGCTTTCAATTAGCGGATGAGCTCTACGTGTCCGAACAAACGATTTTTAAGGACTTAAGCAAAATAAGACAACTCTTGGAAACGAAGTATAAAATACAGCCAATGGAAATCCAGCATAATCAAATTCATTTTTCTGTCTCAGAAGAAGAAATTAGATATTTGTTGTTTAAAATTTTAAAGGAGCTTATTTTATCGGACAAGCCCGATTATTTATCCGATGTCAACCTGTTAGTAAATGGTCACCTTGATCAAAAAGAGTTTGATTTATTAACAATTAAAATGAAAAATTATTTAGCCTCTCAGAAGCTCGTTATAGATGATAAGTCGTTTGAAATGATGGTTGGCGCTATTTATCTTACGGTGTTAAGGAATCGATTTGGATTTACAATAAAGTCTGATGTACAGTCCTATTTTAACGGTAATGTTAGTTCCTTATTACAGGAATTAATGGAATCAGGCATCGATATCAAGGAAAAAGATAAAACGAGTCTTAATCGGTTTTTCTGGTCGCTTAAAATTCCAACAAGCTCAAATTCGTTAGAAGAAAATATTAGTATAACAGCACTAACCATTTTAAATGAATTTCGTAGAGAAGTATTGGATAAATATAGTATCGATCTAAAGGAAAGCGTAGAAACGATGGAAAATCTGAAAGTGCATATGGAATATATGCTCCGCCGTTTAGATACGAATTATGAACTATCCAATCCAATCATAAATGATATAAAAAAACGGTATCCGTTTTCGTATGAAGTAGCGATGTTAATTGTTCATATTGTATATCGTTATCAAGAGAAGTATTTAGCAGATGATGAAATCTCTTATATTGCGATCTATATTGAAATATTTTTACGAAAAAATAATAACCGTTTGAAGACGATTGTGATTAGCGATACGAGCATGGGAATTAATGATATTATTCACAATTGGCTCACTAGCAATTTTAGGAACCATGTGGAGGTAGTTGCATGCATGCCATTAATCGCATTAGACAGCTATGTGGAAAATCATCAAGTGGATTTAATCATTACGACGAATATTTTAAACCTTAATCAAGCTATTCCTTGTCATGTTATTGAGCGCATTCCTGAGCGCAGTGATTATTATTCACTTACGAATAAAATACACAAAATTAAAAATAGTAATCGATATGAAAAGCTGATATTGCGCATGTTCAGCGAAGAATTTGTTGACATCTATGAGGAAGAGCAGCTGACGTTTGAGGAATTAATTAAAACTATGGCGCAGAAATTAAAACGACATCACCGCATCACGGATATGGAAGGGTATGTAAAGGATGTTATCCAACGTGAGGAAAATTATCCAACAACGATTGGAAAACATTTTATGATCCCACACCCATTGTCTTCATTCGCCAATAAAACAACCGTTCATGTAGCGGTGCTGAAAAAACCTCTTTTGCATAAAGGAGAAAAAATTAGATTGGTGTTTTTGCTAGCCATTGAAAATAAAATGGATGATGACGTAAGCACGTTGTTTCACTTTATGCAGCAATTAGCTTTAGATCAGGATTCCATTGCCAGTTTATTAGATGCAGATGGAAAAGAAGCATTTTTAGAGAAGATTATCGCCTTATCGACATCGTTTTTTAACAAACATTATATAGAGTAACTTTGTAATAATTTTATACTAAATTACTGTAGACGAAAAACGAAAGCTGTTGCCATAAGCTTTACGTTTTTCTAAAAGAGGAGAGAACGAAATGAATATATTATTAGTATGTAATGCTGGAATGTCCAGCTCGATTTTAGTAGATAAAATGAAAAAGGCTGCAGCTGCACAAAATTTGGATGTAGTCGTAGAAGCGAGATCGAACAATGCTATTAACGAAGAAGTAGGAAAATGGGATATTTGTTTAGTAGGCCCACAAATTATCTATGCGGTTGACTCTATTAAAGCAACTTTAGGCATTCCGGTTGCTGCTGTGGAGCCACGAACTTATGCCATGGCGAATGGTGAAGAGGCTTTGAAACAAGCTTTCAAAATGCATGAGGAAGGGAAAGCATAATTTATGTCCAAGGTAGAGCGATTATCAGAAATAGCAATGAAAATTATTACCTGTGCAGGGCTTGCTAAATCGAATTATTTAATGGCTTTAGAAGATGCGAAAAAAGGTAATGTAGAAGAAGCGCAAAAAAAGTTACAAGAAGGTTCCGATGTATTTGCTGAGGCGCATCATGTACATGCCTCTGCATTATCTGATGAAATGAAAGAGTTGGAGCCACAAGTAACATTACTACTTGTGCATGCAGAAGACCAGCTTATGAATGCAGAAACGATAAAAATATTAGTGCAAGAATTAATGGAAATTCATCAGGCAAAATAAGCTAAAATCCTATTAAAAGGATAAGAATAGTAGATTATATAATGAAGGAGATAAATAGACATGAGTGAAACGTATAATATATGGGCGGAAACGAAAACAAGAAATAATTTACAGGTGGATGAAGTTGTTTCATCTTTACAAAAATCTATCCGCAGAGCGATGGTGGAGGAAGCTTGTGCATATGCTTATGAATTATATATTAGCTCCCCGCAATTACTCGATAGAATGTGGAGAAGATTATTAACTATTTCTGTAGAAGATATTGGATTTGGTAATCTGGATGCTGCTATTCATGTGCAAAACTTAAATGAAATGCGTAAAAATTTCCCATACAGTGATGGTGACCAGCCGATGTACTTTATTCATGCCATCCGTATTTTATGTGAAAGCACGAAAGATAGATCGAGTGACTTTTTAAAAAATATTATAATTAAAGGTTTTGCAATGGGGCAAAAACCAGAAATTATGGACGTAGCATTGGATAAGCATACAAAACGAGGAAAAGAAATGGGACGCGGTTCCAAACATTTCTTTGAAGAAGGAACCAAGGTTATCCCACAAATGAAAGTAGACAATGATTATCGTGAGCGTTACGGTAAAATTTTGGAGACGTATGATCCAAAAAATGCAGTGCCAAATGCATTTGTTTATAGCCCAGACCAGTTTTAAGAGCAAAGGCTCGAGTCGCCCGTTTAGTAACGTAGCGAGTGGAACGAATCAACTGAAGTTTTAGGAATCATGCCACTAAAACAGGGGTATGCTAGCGTCTTTAGTCGGTCTTCCTATTTAGGACGAACCGATGGTGACTGACTGATCGTAGGGCGATTCGTGAAGTCGCCTAGTTGCTGGGCGCTGGACCTGGACGGGACTTAATAAATTAATAAGTTATCCACGGTTGCAAACCATATTATGCTAGAACGTGAAAAAGGCTGCATCTCTAAGTAAGGGTGCAGCCTATTTTTTAATACCGTGCAGAAATAAATCGATAATTGTTTGGATCATAATTTCTTTGTCATTTGTAAATCCATCTAGTTGGAGCACATGATGACTGATAATATAGCCAAACATGATGTAGAATAGTAGGTCAACGACTGCTTGGCTATGCACCTCTAGCCAAATATTCTTTCCTTCAACCAGCGTCCTGTTGGAGTATCGGCAAGTCCGCCTTCTCCTGTTTCTCGTAACGCAGAAGGCATTGTTTTTCCAATTCGATACATAGCTCCAATCACTTCATCACAAGGAATTCTACTTGTAACACCTGCTAATGCCATGTCTGCAGATACAATTGCAAGTGCGGAGCCGCCAGCATTTCGTTTTACACAAGGAACTTCAACAAGGCCTGCTACAGGATCACAGACGAGCCCGAGCATGTTTTTTAAAGTCATGGCAAATGCTTCTGCAGATTGCTGAGGTGTTCCTCCAGCCATTTCCACAATAGCTGCTGAAGCCATAGCGCCAGCTGATCCTACTTCTGCTTGGCAACCACCAGCTGCTCCTGAGATAAATGCATTATTTGCTACGACAAAGCCAAATGCACCGGCAGTAAATAAATAGCGAATCATTTGCTCGCGAGTAGGATGTAATTGGTTTTTAACTGCAAATAACGTTCCTGGAACACACCCGGCGCTCCCTGCAGTTGGGGTTGCACAAATCGTTCCCATGGCAGCATTTACTTCGTTTGTTCCCATGGCCTTACTGACGCCATCTAAAAGCAGATGACCAGATAGTGGTGTTTTCTCTTTCATATAATTTTGAATTAGGACGGCGTCTCCCCCTGTTAAGCCAGTAACAGATTTCACGCCCTGTAAACTTTCTTCAATGGCATTTTCCATGACTTCAAGATTTTTTTCCATACTTGCGATTACTTCTTCACGCGTTTGTTCTTTAACATCCATTTCTTGTTGGATCATTACTTCTGATAGTAATATATTTTCTTTTTCGGCGATTTCCACCAGTTCGGCTACTGTTCGAAACATAGACAAACTCCTTTCTGTTTTACAGGCTATAATATAAAATAAGCATTATATCGCCTGATTTTTAAATATTTCGTCTTAAATTAACTAATAATTGTACAAACATTAGTAATATGTGGTGCTTGGCGTAATTCATTCAAAAGCGTATCTTTGATATTTTGATCGACTTCAATAACCATTAACGCAGCATCACCAATATCCTTTCGATTTACTTCCATGTGACCAATGTTTATTTCATGTTTGGCTAAAATGGTTGTTACGGAAGCGATCGCGCCAAAGCGGTCATTATGCATGATTAACAGTGCAGGATGGTTGCCAGATAAACGTAGCTTAAAACAATTTAATTCCGTAATTTCGACTTTGCCACCACCAATGGATATGCCGACTAACTCGACTTGGTTTTGATCATTACCAACGATTAATCGGGCTGTATTAGGGTGGTCTACAGCTGCTGTATCTTCAATAAAATCAATGGAAAAATTGCGTTCTTTTGCCATTTCTAACGATTGATTCATACGTGGATCATCTGTTTCAAAGCCAAGCAATCCTCCCGCTATAGCGAAATCTGTACCATGCCCTTTATGCGTTTTAGCAAATGATTCATATAAATGTATTTTGGCCCAGTTCGGTTCAGACCCTAATAAATTTCTAGCTGCTTTACCAATTCGCGCTGCACCAGCAGTATGGGAACTGGATGGTCCTATCATAACAGGACCAATAATATCGAACACAGAATTGTATTTCATATGTGGTCACCACCTTAAAAAATTGTTTGAAGTATCCCTAGAAATGGGTTATGGATTTACTGACGTTGTAGATAAATATATCTTGACAGGATTATCGGAGAAATAAGAAGCTTTCCCCGATAAGATAAATTACGTTTTTAGAAAGATAAGAAGTATAAAATCAGGTGCTAGTGGATCGGAAAAAACTTACTAACACGTCTGCGTCATTGCTTACCAACTAGGTGATTTCACGAAAACGCTTTACGATACGTCATCATGGTTTGCCCCTAAGAGGCATGCCGACTAAAAATGAGTTTGACGGCCAACGGCATCATCTCCCTGTTTTCATGGCATGATTCCTTTTCCCGTTAATTCGTTCCATTCGCAACGCTGTATACAGATGCTTGCACCTTTGTTCATGGCTTCGTGCTTTGTGCTTCATAAAAGGCGGTTTTATTCGCGTCAAGTATTTTAGTAACGAACATGATTCCAGAAAATCTAGTTGATCTTATCGTTACCCATTAATGTCAACTAATTCGCGTATACGTTTCATTTTAAAGTTTCTTAAATGGGCTCTGAGCCAAAAAAACTCCATCATGCATGGAATCCTGCCACAGCACGGTGCATTTATTGAGCGCCTATAGATGAAGAGATCTTTATCACTACCTAAAAATGATAGTCAGGAGCTTTGTCTGCACTTAACATAGTAACTTTTAAACCTGGCCTCCCATCGTACCACGGAAGGCAACCTTTAGACAATCTTATTTATTCCATTTGTTTTCTGGATATTACCACTGTACATATCTGCGTTTAGCAACCCAATATTTCAATTATTGTTATTTTCGTTAAGCGATACGATTCGTAGATAACGGTAAACACTTGATTCAGACATTCCCATGACTTTAGCAACGTCCATTACCGTACCTTTAATATCAAATACACCATGTTCCTTTAATTTGGAAATAACGAGTTTTTTTTGTTCAGTTGATAATTGGGCACCCGATTCTAATATATCTTTGTCTACTTGTGTATAAATAATGTTGTGAATATTTTCGGTCAGTTTTTCAACGGATTGTTCCTGTTCGGTTTGTTTGTCTATATACTCTATATCCCAGCTTAGGTTAGCTAAATGTAATAAATCCTTTGCGACTTTCCGATAGGCATCTGCATCAAAGTTTATACATAAAAGACCTTGTAATTGACCGTTATGGTCTTTGATAAACATGGTAGACGAACGAAATTTCTTACCCTTTGGCCCTTCTCCAACATAATTTACAACAAAATCTTTCTTTAAATATACTTTGTCCTCAATTAATTTTTTGGCATAGTTCGTTAAGGGGCTATTTAATGATCTTCCACTTAATTCGCCATGGATGATGTGACCAATGTGAGAACCTCCATCAGAATCTAAAACATGTAATACGAATTCATAATTAGAACCACAAATTTCACCAAAATAATTCATTATATTTTTATAGTGTCGAAAAAGTTGATCATCCAAATCGGTACTCCTCCTTTTTATAACTCTTTTTTTGAATGATTGGTTATGCATTTTTAAGATAAATTTAAGCGCGAATTGTTTATCATCATGAATGTATAACAACTACTGATGATAAAAAGAGTTCAAAAAGGGTTGTTCGTTCTTTAATAAATGCCCATTCTTCATTTATCCCATTCATTTTTCCTTGTTATTTATTGTTATTCAATTCACAATCGGCTAAAACATATTTCTAAACTTATTAAACAAATTATGCTAGACGAACAAGTTTTGCAATGGAACATCTCGGATTTCAACTGCTAAACAAGAAGATAATAAACATTCTTCATTTAAAAATTGGTAGAATGGAACGCTTTTTTATACAGATAATTATAACAGATTTTAAAGACAATCCAATATAATAATAATAAATTTTTGTTATAAAAATATTTTATTATTATATGTTGACGCTTTATATTGCATGTGATATTCTTAATTTGTAATAATAAATTATTATGCTAGAAATTTTTTATCAGAACAGTCGTGCGCTATTTAAAAAAAGACTAGGTAACTTGTTCTTGCATCATTTCAAAATAATATTAGGAGGTGAAATCTAAAATAGAAATAACCAACTAGAAACGGTTTTCTTATCGATTATTTGACGTATTTTGAAAGCGGTTTTGTTATATGTAGTTCTTGCTATCCGTAATAAATAAAGTAATTACTACAATTTTAGAATTATTGCTTTTATTATTTTTCTAGTCTAACAAGTGGTTTAACTTCATATTGTTATAAAATTTCAAATATTTAGTAAACTATTCACTTTGACCACATTAGAAGCATTTTCAAATAAAATTTAACCGGATTTAAATGCGTTTTCATTTTAATAAATGTTATCTCAAGATTATTCTGTGAAATTAATTAAATTCAAGGGAGGATTGGTCATGAGCGTAGTAACGATGAGAGAAAAAAAGAATGTCAGTTACAAAAGTTGTTTTGATGTGATTGGACCAGTTATGATAGGACCCTCTAGTTCACATACGGCAGGCGCTTTAGCAATGGGATTGATTGCAAATAAATTATTTAAAAAACTTCCAAAAAAAGTGGTAGTAAAGTATTACGAATCTTTTGCAGAAACGCATAAAGGACACGGAACAGATTTAGCCATTATTTCTGGTATATTAGGTTTTGAGGCTGATGATAGCAGGGTGCTAGAGGCTATTAAAATAGCAGAATCTAAAGGTATTGATATTACTTTTTTAGAAAAGTCAGGAGATAGCCCTGCTGGACATCCCAATACTGCTGATATTTACCTCGAGGATGATAGCCGATATATTCGAACAATGGGCATTTCAGTTGGTGGCGGATTGATTAAAGTGAAACATATTGAAATCGATGGATTTACCTTACAACTCGAAGGTTCATTACCGATCATGATAGCAATTTCGGGAAGCGACAATCTGGAACTTGAATTGCACAGAATATTTAAAAAACACGACGTGGACATTAATAACTCTACCAGTTTGGAGAAAGACGGAAAATACTTATACCAATTCGATTTGGATTCACAATTAAGTAGTGATGCTCGGAAAGAATTAGAAAAACTCAGTGAGACAGCTAATGTCATTATACTTTAATTATTACTAGGGGGTGAAACAGGTATGTATATGTCCATTAAAGAAATAGTAGATACTGCAAATGAAAGACAGGTACCCATTTATACATTAGCAATAGAGCAGGAAATGGAAGTAATGAGATCTACTTTTGATGAAACTTGGAGTAAGATGGAAAAAAATTTAAAAACGATGGAAAATGCTGTGAATAAAAGCACTGAAGGCGATGGCGTATTTTCCCTGACAGGGTTAACTGGAGGAGAAGCGGTAAAAATAAAAAAATATCGTGCTAACGGGAAAACGCTTTCTGGTGATATAATGATGAACGGTGTCCAGAATGCTATAGGTACAAATGAAGTGAACGCAGCTATGGGGGTTATTTGCGCTACGCCAACCGCTGGGGCAAGTGGTACCACACCAGGTGTGCTATTTACTATTAAAGAAACATTACAGTTAAGTCGTGAAGAACAGATTCATTTTCTGTTTACTTCATCATTATTTGGCATGATTGTAGCAAATAATGCGTGCATTGCAGGAGCTTTAGGAGGGTGTCAAGCAGAAGTAGGTAGTGCCTCCGCAATGGCGGCTGCAGCGGCAGTAGAAGCTGCAGGAGGGACACCAGAGCAATCAGCGCACGCTTTCTCGACCGCTCTACAAAATTTACTTGGTTTAGTTTGTGATCCAGTCGCAGGTTTAGTAGAGGTTCCTTGTGTAAAAAGGAATGCCGTTGGAACGGCTAATGCATTAGTGGCAGCAGATTTAGCATTAGCTGGTGTAGAAAATCTAATAAATGCTGATGAAGCAGTTGAGGCAATGTATAAAGTGGGTAGACAGATGCCACGGGAATTAAGGGAAACTGGATTAGGTGGGGTTGCAGACACGCCGACAGGAATTGCTATTAGAAATAAAGTTCTTGGAAAAGAAGAATAAGTTTTATCCTTCATTTGAGTAGGTTAACGCCCAAAAAGATTATCCAAAAAGCAAGTGACGTAAAACCACAATATGATAAATCAATATATTAAAATGACGAAGTGACCTTTTTGGGCGAGAACTACATTATAAATAAAACATTTATTTCTAACAAATTGTGAAATTATGAACAATAATTAAAATTTATACCTCACAAGGAGGAAATTAAAATGGGTCAAACTGTGGCTAAAGTACAGGAAGTTGAAAAAACTACAGAAGATGTTAAACAATATAAAAATCCTAATAAATGGCATATGCAAGATACCACTTGGGCAATGAGTCTTTTTGGAACAGCAATTGGGGCAGGGGTACTCTTCTTACCAATTAATGCTGGGGCAGGGGGGATATTATCTTTACTTTTAATTACGGTACTTGCATTTCCTGTCATGTACTTTTCACATCGGGCAATGGCTAAAATGATCTACTCTTCCGAATCTGCTGCTGGCGGGATTACTGCTACAGTGAGGGAATATTTCGGAAAAAAAGCTAGTACGGTTTTTGATATCATCTATTTCTTTTCGATCTATGCCATCTTACTTATGTATGCAGTTTCGTTAACGAATACTGCAGGAAGTTTCATGGAGCACCAATTGAATATGCAGGCGCCATCAAGAATTATCCTATCGCTTATTTTGGTTCTTGGTCTAATTTTTATGGTGAACTTTGGTCATGATGTCACTGTAAAAGTAATGAGCTGGATTGTATATCCATTTATAGCAGCCTTGGTGTTTTTATCTTTATACTTAATTCCCCAATGGGATTTATCAAATTTAAGTTTAGCTGGTAATTTTGCATCTGTAAATGGAGGTGTAGGTTTTACAGATGTTTTAGGAATGACTTGGTTTATCCTACCAATTATCGTATTTTCGTTTAACCATTCTCCTATGATATCTACTTTTGTTATTAAGCAACGGGAAAGCTATGGAATAGAAAATGTAGACCAGAAGTGTGCTAAAATACAAAAAGTTTGTTATATCATAACGATTTCAGTTGTGTTGTTCTTTGTATTCAGTTCTGTTTTAAGTGTCACTACTAGTGAATTGGAAATTGCCAAAGAACAAAACTTACCAATACTTTCGTTTCTTGCTAATAAATACAGTATGCCGTTATTTGCCTATGCAGCTCCTATCATTGCTTTTATTGCTATTACAAAATCGTTTCTTGGCCATTACGTAGGTGCATATGAAGGGCTAGAGGACATTATTGTGCAAGCCTTTAAATCCCGTGGAAAAGATATAAATAGTAAAAGAGTAAAGAATATCATTGTTGGTTTTATGATTGTGACATGCTGGCTAGTTGCTTATGCGAACCCAAGTATTCTTGATCTTATCGATATGATTAATGCACCACTAATTGCGTTAATATTATTCTTATTACCAATGTATGCAATTTATAAAGTGCCTGCACTAGCTAAATACAGAAAACATTATATTACCAACGCATTTGTCATTATTGTGGGTATACTAGTAGTTCTATCAAGTATTAAAGCATTCTTTTAATCTACGAGACTTTTTATTAGATAGTCAGGAGGGGGAGTTTATCTGTCCCAAACGGTTTGAAAAAAATAAGTCCAAACGTCTTGACCTTATTCTTAATTGAATAAGGTTTTTTTTACTGTCGCTCGACTAGATTTATCACTTAATAATAGTTTTACAATTTTTATGTTCTCACTTCTTGTAATAGAAGTAGTGATAAAAATTGTCTAAGGTTGAGAAAGTGATAATTAAGTTATGTGCAGTTGCATTGGATGAAGTTACTCTTCATCATTATAAATCACTTTTTCAAAGTACGATGCTCTTTGGATGTTTTTTCATTAAAATAGAGAAAAAGGACAATGGTATTCATTTATTGAGGTTTTGGCTCTTGTTTACTTGACACTTGTGGAAGATTAGTACAGCTAGTTTGTTTCCTAAGTAAGCGGAAAAAGTTTAATTGAGTGGGTGATACGTTATTGATATGCTAAAGGTGCAACCAAGCACCGGTACTTTAAGTCTAGGACAATTCATGAGTGAACGGAACTTCCTTTTCATCTAAAGTACATAAGCTTATGCGATATACTTTATGAAAGTGGGGACGTTGCATGAAAAACAAATTATCTGTCGTTATTGCAGGTGGAGGGAGTACGTATACGCCAGAAATTATTCTAATGCTGTTGGACAACCTAGATCGCCTTCCTTTACGCAAAATTAAGCTATATGATAATGATGAAGCAAGGCAAAATAAGGTTGCTAAAGCATGCGAGATTTTAATTAAAGAAAAAGACCCAACGATTGAATATGTGGCGACAACAGATCCTGAAGAAGCGTATACCGATGTGGATTTTTGTTTAGCGCACATACGTGTAGGTCAATTACCTATGCGTGAATTGGATGAGAAAATACCATTAAAATACGATTGTGTAGGACAGGAAACATGCGGACCAGGTGGAATAGCATATGGCATGCGTTCTATTGGCGGGGTAATTGAAAACATTGATTATATGGAAAAATATTCTCCGCATTGTTGGATGTTAAACTATTCGAATCCAGCTTCTATTGTGGCAGAAGCGACTCGGAGACTACGACCAAATTCACGGGTCATTAATATTTGTGATATGCCAATCGGAATGGAACATGGCATTGCTGATATTGTTGGTGTTCCTTCTCGTAAAGATTTAGATATTCGCTATTACGGTCTTAATCATTTCGGGTGGTATACTTCTATAAAAGATAAAACCGGAAAAGAATTACTTCCAGCGTTAATTGAACATATGAAGCAATATGGTTTTATTAATGGGGAAGAAGGAATGGCAACGGAAAATAAAGATAGTTGGTTTGAGACGAATCTATTTGCGAAGCATTTAGTTGCTGTCGAACCTACGACCATTCCAAATACGTATTTAAAATATTACCTCTATCCGGATTATGTGGTAGAACATACAGATCCAAGCTATACACGAGCCAATGAAGTAATCGACGGCAGAGAGACGGAAGTGTTCACAGCTTGTGCGGAAATTGAAAAAAATGGTCATTCCAAAGGCACGAGTCTTGAAATTGGCATACATGCTGAGTTTATTGTTGATTTAGCAACGGCGTTAGCATTTAATACGCAAGAACGTATGTTAATTATTGTTGAAAATAAAGGCGCTATTAAAAATTTCCCTGATGATGCTATGGTGGAAATACCTTGTATTGTCGGCAAAGATGGTTATGAGCCGTTAGCAATGGGAGAAATACCTACCTTCCAAAAAGGACTTATGGAGCAGCAGGTAGCTGTTGAAAAGTTAGTAGTAGAAGCATGGATCGATCAGTCATACCAAAAGCTATGGCAAGCTTTAACTTTGTCACAAACTGTTCCAAGTGCAACAGTAGCAAAGCAATTGCTTGATGATTTAATGGAAGCAAATAAGCAATATTGGCCTGAACTTCATTAAAAATGAATGCTATTATGGTAGAATTTAGCTAGCTATCTGTTATAATATTATAGGATAGATGAAAGAGAACTTTCATTTACAACAAGAAAATAATTTTGTTTTTGTGAAACATAGGTCGCGCTTCGTCCTTCCAGTTTTTGCTTAAAATTGGGGATGACAGCGCGTTTATACTTGTACTATAGGAAAACTTGATTTTCTATGGTTTATAGTATAAGAAAAAATACAGCTTCCCCCATAAAGATGTGGCGATAAGCTAAGTTTTGCTAACAAAATATTTTCTTTTCAATTTCTTAGAAAGGCGTCATCTTATGGATAAACGTGTATATTTACTCACTATCGTATCATTTGTAGTTGGAATGGTAGAATTAATCATCGGGGGCATATTAGATTTAGTGGCAGCAGATTTGAATGTCAGTCTTGGTAAAGCGGGGTTGTTAATTACGATATTTTCACTTGTATTTGCCATTACAGCACCAATTCTAATGATTGTCACCGCAAAATTTGAGCGAAAACGACTTATGCTATTTTTCTTACTGCTTTTTTCTTTAAGTAACTTAGTTGTTGCGTTTAGCTCTGTATATAGCATGTTATTTGTTGGTCGAATGCTTTCAGCAGCAAGTGGATCGCTATTAATTATTCTCTGTTTAACGATCGCTGCTAACATTGGTAGTGAGAAGCACCGTGGACGTGCCATTGGTTTTGTATCAATGGGAATTAGCGGTTCAATCGTTCTAGGTGTACCAATCGGGTTGGTACTGGGCAATACATTTGGTTGGCGTGCTCCATTTTTATTCATTGTCTTATTAACGTTGCTGTCCATGGTCGGTGTTTATTTCTTCATGGACAAAGTACAGCCTAAACCGCAAGTACCAATAAAAGAACAAATTAACTCATTAAAAGAAAGTAAAATATTTTTAGCGCACTCAACTACTTTCTTATTTATGGCTGGACATACAATACTCTATGCTTATTTCACTCCATTTGTAAAAGAAACAATGGGGATTAGTGGTAGTTGGCTTAGCGTAATTTATTTTGTGTTTGGCATTGCAGCTGTTAGTGGTGGAGGCATAGGTGGAACGATATCTGACCGTTTTGGTACAAAGCGAACCATGCTTACAACATTAATTCTTTTTGCTGCATCTATATTTATCCTTCCATTCACAACGTCTATATGGCCGATATTCATTATTGTGATGATTATATGGGGGATGATGAGTTGGGCGATCACCCCAGCATTGCAAAGTTATTTAATTGAATCGGCTCCTGCAACAGCAGATATTCAGCAGAGCTTAAATAATTCTGCCTTACATTTTGGAATTGCGTTTGGTTCTTTTATCGGCAGTATTGTCATTGAACAAGCTCACGTGGAACAAAATGCCTTTGCAGGCGGAGTGCTAATTAGCTTTTCTATCATTACAATATTAATTTCAATGTCCAAGACTGCAGTCACAAGAAAACATAAAGCAATATATAAATAAGAGCAGTAAAAAGCGTGTGTGCTAGAAAAAGCACACACGCTTTTTTAAGTCGCTCGAGTTCGTCGTCAATTCGCCCGCTCCCGCGCGTATTCGCTCATGCAAGTCGTCAATTCGCACGCTCCCACGCGTATTTCGCTCATGCAAGTTTGCAATTCGCTCGCTCCCACGCGTATTCGCTCATGCAAGTCGTCAATTCGCCCGTCCCCGCGCGTATTCCGCTTCTGCAAGCCGTCAATTCGCACGTCCCCGCGCGTATTCCGCTCCTGCAAGCCGTCAATTCGCCCGTCCCCACGCGTATTTCGCTCAAGCAAGCCGTCAATTCGCACGCTCCCGCGCGTATTCGCTCAAGCAAGTCGTCAATTCGCCCGTCCCCGCGCGTATTCGCTCAAGCAAGTCGTCAATTCGCCCGTCCCCGCGTATATTCGCTCAAGCAAGTCGGTAATTCGCCCGTCCCCGCGTATATTCGCTCATGTAAGTCGGTAATTCGCACGTCCTCGCGCGTATTTCGCTCAAGCAAGTCGGTAATTCGCCCGTCCCCGCGCGTATTTCGCTCAAGCAAGTTTGCAATTCGCCCGCTCCCGCGCGTATTTCGCTCAAGCAAGTCTGCAATTCGCCCGCTCCCGCGCGTATTTCGCTCAAGCAAGCCGGCAATTCGCTCGCCCCCGCGCGTATTTCGCTCATGCAAGTTTGCAATTCGCACGTCCCCGCGCGTATTTCGCTCAAGCAAGTCGGTAATTCGCACGTCCTCGCGCGTATTTCGCTCAAGCAAGTCGGTAATTCGCCCGTCCCCACGCGTATTTCGCTCAACCTCGCGGGAAAAGCGCTCATGCCCGTTTCCGTCCGCCATCTAATGTAATTGATTACCTTGCTGCACGATCGTATAGCTGTTTAACATATGTTGCATGTCTTGTGGTGCTAGCTGTGGGACTTGATAGTAGCCATGTTTGTTTTGATATAGAAAGATTTCATAGCTCATTTCGATAAAGTTTGGAACGGTATCTGCAATGACGCGACGCAGTACAGGGTTTGTCATTTCCGTAGCTGTCATCGCTAGTAGTGAGCTTAAAGATTTTGTGTTTCCGAGCATGTAAGCAGACAGCCCTTGATCAGATAAGTCGTTAATGGATGCGTTTGGTTTTTTGGGCTGACCCGGGGTTATGCCATAAACGACATTGTTATCTTGCTGCATCTCATATTGTTGTGTTGGCACTGCTGGGTCTTGTCCGGTTTGAAATGTTTGCACAATCGTGTTGTAAGCTTGCGTGACGAAAGCGGTTTGTCGTTGTAAAATATCCTTTAACTCGGGGTCTTGTATATGCTGATCATACATTTGGTATTGGTCAAGCATACTAATTATCCCCGCAATGATTTCATGTGCATCAAATAATTCATGACCTCCATGATTGGTGTTTTGCTGATTTGGCATCGATCCAGGTTGTTGCTGGTTACCTTGCTGATTCATGTTGTGCATAATGAATTCCTCCTTGATGGTGTATTTTCCTTCATAGATTTTCCTGTTTATTTAATTTCATGTATTTAAATTTTTTTTATCGTACACATAACCTTTTATTTTATTGGCAAACATATAACCATAACGCAAAAAGGGTGGTGTTCATAGTGCGATTAGAGCAACCAAACTGCTGGTCAGAGCATGGTGCATTACAAACAGTGCTCGTTTGTTCTCCCTCCGTACAAAGTATTCCAAGTCTACAAGTGGCAGAGAATGTACAATGGAATGCTCCAGTTCAACAGGATGTAGCAATGGAAAATCATCATTCACTTATATCTGTTTTGAAACAGGAAGGTGTTCAAGTGATTGATTATGCTTTGTACTTGGATCTGGTCACGAGACAATTAAATGAGCAATTAATTAATCGTTTTTTTGTACGTGATTTGGCTTGTGTATTTGGCAACACGATACTCCCGGGGATCGCAGGGACGTTTATGCGGCGAGCAGAATATGATCACGTTCATAAACTTTTGGGAAACTGGTTTCCAGAAACTTTTACTAAAGACGTCACGGAAGGTGTAAAGGCATTAGAATATGGAGATGTCCTCATTCTAAATGCAAATGCTGTTTTTATTAATATTGGTATGCGTACAAGCTTGGAGAGTGTGGAACAAATGATGGGGCATATTTTTCAAGCAGGATTTACAGAAATTGGACTGATTAGTTTGCCAAGGCGGGCAGACACGCTTCATTTAGATATGAATTGTAATGTGGCAGCAGAGGATGTCGTCATTGCTAAAAGCTATATGTATTATTTGCCAGTGCAAGTTGTCAATAAAGAAGGAATAAAGGGCTATGACATGACAGAGAAGTTTTTGCATCGTCATGGGTTTGACATATATTGGTTGGACAAATATGAGACAATACCTGATATTAACTTTCTTAATATAAACCCAGATACATTATTAATTAGTAAACAAGCACATAAGCAAATGTTAAAATCCCATCCCAAATTAAAGAACAAACGCTTTATAGAAATAGACGTTTCCGAATTAGAAAAAGCTGGCGGAGGTATCCGTTGTATGACGTTGCCTCTGGTTCGTAAATAGGCAACATGAAAAAAGGGCAAATGAACTGGTGGCAGCTGTCTTTATTAGGTGTGGGATGTACCATTGGAACAGGCTTTTTCCTTGGAAGTAGTATGGCGATTAAAAACAGTGGTCCTCTGGTTATAGTGGCATTTGTTTTAGCGGCAGCAGGAACGTTTATCGTCTACGATTCTTTGGCGAGTATGTCAGTGGATGACCCAAATAAAGGGTCATTTCGCTACTATTCTCAAAAAGCATTTGGCAGTTGGGCAGGTTTTAGCAATGGATGGGTGTATGCTTTTTCAGAAATTCTAATTATGGGTAGCCAACTTATCGCCTTAGGGATATTTACGCAATTCTGGTTTCCAAATGTTTCTTTATGGCTGCTTTGTGCCATATATGGCGCGCTAGGGTTACTGGTCATTTTAACTGGTATGAAAGGGTTTGAAAAAATAGAAGGCTTATTTGGCGTAATGAAAACAGCTGCCATCCTTATGTTTATTTTCGTAGCGGTATTTCTATTAGTGAACTTTGCAGGAGGAGAAAGTTTATCACCTTCCTTCAACAAAACAAACCTATTTTCAGAAGGACCAATCGGTGTTTGGCATGCATTGATTTATGCTTTTTATGCGTTCGGTGGTGTGGAGGTAATGGGGTTACTAGTTATTGATTTAAAAAACACGAAAGAGGCTCCTAAAGCTGGAAGGGTAATGATGATTGTCCTTACTGCTATTTATATTATATCTATTAGTCTCATTCTCGTTCTTATATCATGGCAAACGATCCATGCTGATGAAAGTCCGTTTATTACAGCGCTTAACCCGTTCTCCATTCCTTATGTAACAGATATTTTTACCGGGGTCTTCATTATTGCAGGCTTTTCTACGATGGTTGCAGCACTATTTGCAGTCCTCACGATTTTAGTTTCGTTAGCAGAAGACCACCATGCTCCTTCTATTTTTCAGCATCATGGGAAATGGAATGTGCCTTGGCCAGCATTTTTATGCACGACAGGTGGGTTGGCGGTATCCGTTATTATTGCGCTTGTGTTACCAGAGCGCTTATTTGAATATGTGACGACTGCTGCTGGGTTAATGTTACTCTACAATTGGATGTTTATATTAGCTACGTTCTTAAAACAAAAGCAACAAACAGGGTGGCAAAAAATAAAGCCGCTCATCGGAATGCTACTTATTGCCATAGCTGTATCTGGTACGTGGGTGGAGAAAACGAGTAGAATTGGTTTTTTCGTCAGCTTTGTTTTTATTTGTTTCATTGCTTTAGCTACTTTCTTGTCTCGTTCCACAAGAACACATGGATAGGCGACGAGCGTCCTATCCATGTGTTCTCATTACCTTCTTCTATTGTAAGAACGAGCTCATTTTTTCTTTCATACGCATAAACGGACACTTGCTAGGACTCTCATCATCGTCACTTAAGAAGTATTGTTTCCATTCATGATTATCCTCTTCGCCATACCATTTTAAATCGGGGTGGCCAGGTACCCCATCATACTGCAATAGCCGCTTGCGAATAATATTTTTCATTTTGCGCCCAAATGTGGTGTTTCCATTCAGGTCTTCGAATACCCAGCGTGGCTGAAATGCTATCATAAAATAAGGAAAATAGCGGCTTTTCCTTTTTCGATGTGCAGGAGTAGCACAAAAAGCAAAGTAAGGCTCACCTGCAAAACAAAATTCCCACTCATGGTGTTCAGGTTCTTGTGGAATTGCTTCTGGCCACGGTTGTTCATCATAAGCAGTAACTTGATTCAAAGCATTCCAAAACAAATTGCGATAATCTTCTACGGAATAATTGCGAATCATATCCTCTGGTGTCTCAAAGAACACGGCCAATGACGTGTAGTTGCCAAAGCTTCTAGCATGATTGCCATATGTTTTTAATGCAGTTGCTAGCTCTTCTGAAGCGCTCGTTTCACGTGGATCGGATACGAAGCAGAAACGAAGCTGATTGTCTAAAAAACCTTGTCTTGCAGGAACGCAAGGGTACGTATTCGTATCTATAAGCATACTGGTGAAGGTCTGATAGGCTTGCTGTTTCCATTGTGGCAAATTGGTTATTTCCGCATCAAGTGAGTGTTTCTCATATAATGCACCCATTTTTCACTTCCCCTTTCTAGTGGTAACGTATGAAAAAGGGGCATATTAGGTGCTTGCCTATACGCATGATGAAGTTAGGAGTTAAGTAAAATATCACTTTGTTAACAGCAGGAAAGCCTCGTATCCGAAATAGACGCCAAAGCCGATAAGCATGATCCCAGCTCCAACGGTAATGATATACTGCACTTTTGCATGAAAAAATTTGCGAAAAGAAGTAGCTACACTCGCCATCACCAAATCCCAAATAAGAATACCAAGAAAAATACCACTACTATATATAATTAGCTGGAAATTACTATATAAATCACTTGTTTTTGCCAATACAGCACCGTAAATACCTAGCCAGAAAATAATGTTTAACGGATTTGAAATAGCAAGTAGAAAACCTGCGCGAAATGATTTGAATTTTGATGTTTGTCGAGAAGAACGATGAATGTGTAATGATTTTTTTGCGCTGACGATACTTTCTATTCCGGTATAAACAAGAATGAAAAAACCAAATAGCCAGAGGAAAGTTTTCATAAGTGGCGTCGTTAAAAATTGCGCCACGCCAAAGTAAATGAGCAACATAAAAACCAGATCGCCAATCATTCCACCGAGCCCAACTAACCAAGCATGGATAAAACCGTGATTCATCCCTTTATTTAATTGTGCCGCGTTTATCGGTCCAACGGGTGCAGAGAGAGAAATTCCTAATAAGATATAGCTAAAGAAATTCATTCGTTCACCTTCTTTTAAAATGATTGGATGGCGCATCATGGAGAAAACAGCTATGTATATTTCCATACTATTGTATTCATAGTATGTAGCTTGTACCACTATTTTATTTTTACACGACGGATAATTATAAGCTAAATTTTTCGGAGAATCTTTCTCTAAGTAGTAGATGTAGATGATTATGCACACAAAGAAGATGACAGATGGTATACTTAAGCGTAGATGAGGTGAAAAGATGCAACGTTTACTTTTTGAGGCTGCATGGGAAAAGACAATCGATGCTAGAGATCGGGAAGAAATAGAAAAAATTTTTGAACAAGTAAAGGAAATGAAAGAATCGCAATCGTTTTTTATCTTAAGCCAAGCGCGTAATCATCGTAACGATTTGCTTGTAACGGTGCTCATTCAAAATGGTTTGGAAACGGACTGGGTTCTTTGTGGGGAGCAGTTGTCGTACTACGAAGCAAATAAGCTTATTGCCACGGAAGTTTTTTCTGATAAGCGATTAATCGTTCCTGCCAAGTGTAGCATGCCGTGGACATTTATTTTTTCTGAAAGCTCCGTACAACAGGAACCGAATTTTAAAAAAGGGGCATTACAGATGTTTTCTGAACGATAAAGTCCTCTCCTTCAGGAGGAGGGTGAAAGTTAATCCGGAACAAGGTTCTAGGACAAGGGTTTTTCCACTGTAGGAAAGCATTGAAACGCCAGGACTGAAAGTATAGGAAATGGTCATAAATAAATTGGACGAGCTTTTTCCATAAAGCCTTTGGCGACAAGCTAAATTCTTCTATACAAGCAATAACCGTCGTGTATTTAGAAAGGGAGGATGGGATGACTAAGCGGACATTAGTAATGAATGTAGATATAAAAGAAGCACATGTGCAAAGCATTCAGCAGGCATTGCCAGATTGGAAAATTGTGGCAAATAAAGCGTTGGATGAAGTGCAGGACGATATAAAAGAAGCTGAAATTATGTTGCATTGGAAAAAAGATATGGAATCCATTGTATTTGAAGAAAACAAGAATTTGCAGTGGGTGCAAACATGGAGTGCGGGAATTGATAACCTGCCATTATCAGAGCTTGAGCAAAGAGGGGTTCACGTTACGAGTGCGAATGGTGTGCATGCTTATCCAATTTCGGAAACCATTTTTGCGCTTATATTGGGACTTACTCGAAAGATTCATACGTATGTGAAGCAGCAACAAGATAAAGTTTGGTATCATGCGCGTTTGAATCAGGAAATACACCACAAGACGATCGGTATTATCGGTGTTGGAGCAATTGGTCAGGAAACAGTTAAAATTGCTAAAGCATTTGGCATGAAAGTGCTCGGAGTGCGTCATTCTGGAAGGCCTACTGCGTATGTGGATAATATGTACAAGCCTGAACAACTAGATCACGTACTTGCAGAGAGCGATATTATTGTTATTACACTGCCATTAACAGAAGAAACGAGACATATGTTTGCAAAAAAACAGTTTGAACAGATGAAAGATTCAGCTCTACTGATAAATATTGGGCGTGGTGCTATTGTGCAGGAGGAGGATTTGATTAAAGCATTGCAAGCAAATGAAATAGCTGGAGCTGGTTTAGATGTTTTTGCTAAAGAGCCTTTGCCAGAAGATAGCCCACTTTGGGAAATGGAAAATGTGATTATAACTCCTCATACTGCTGGATCAACGGAGTATTATGATGAACGAGTTATAGACGATATTTTTCTCCCTAACTTACAGCAATATCTTCAAGGAAAAACACCTAAAGTGAATGCCGTTCATTTTGATAAAGGCTATTAAAATATCGGTAGCTATCTTCTTTATAGGAGATAGCTTCATTATAGGAAGAAATGAGGGAAAATAGATGCACTTATTATGGGATTTTGACGGGACACTGATAAATACGTACCCGATGTATACGAAATGTTTTCAGCAAGTTTTAGGAAAAGGAGTAACAGAGGAGGAAATATATGGGGAACTGAAAAGATCCTTTTCTCATGCCGTTGCCCATTTTCATATGACGAAAGAGCAGGAATTAGAGGTGCGCCGTCTTATTAATCAAATTCAACCAGAGGAAGTGAAACCTTTTGACGGTTTGGAGCGCGTATTACAGGCAGCAGATATTAATGTCATTATGACACATAAGGATTATAAAAACGTGAAACGCATCTTGGACTACCATGGTTTGACTTCTTATTTTAATGATATCGTTACAAGTGATGATGGATTTCCACGTAAGCCGGATAGCGCTTCCTATGCTTATTTACATCATAAGCACCGTATTGATATGGCGATAGGAGACAGAGAACTTGATTTGTTACCTGCAAAAGAACTAGGGATTAAGACGTGCAGTTTTCAAAATGAGCATGCAGAAGCAGATTTTCATCTTTCTTACTATCATGATTTTTTTTACACGATAGGGAAGTAGATCATTTAACGTTTTAGCGTATAAGTTGTTATAGAGACTTCGTCGTATGCTTCTTTTAGGTGGCAATGTAAAAGGGAGAGAGGTCATTTGCTTTTCGAAGCCATGCTGTTCACCCTCTTTTTTATTGCAATTATGTGAAACATCTTTTCTTTACGTGAATTTTACGGTAATATCTAATTATGTTTGTTTAAACAAATAGCTTCATGGTGAACATTAGGGTTAAACAAACATTGTGTTTCCGTCAATATTAATGTGAAATTATTCACGTAATGTTTATATACGTGTAAAAGGAGTGACTTTATATGGAGCGACAGCCAATCGAGCAAGCGGTGAATCTTGCTATAAAAAAGAAGGAATTATTAAATACATCATTCATAAGATATATGCTGCGAGCGGGTTTGTCAGGAATTTATGTGGGTATAGGATTAATATTATCGTTTAAGCTAGCAGAAGGATATTTTGATATTCAATCTCCGACTGCAACGATTATGGCATCGATCTTTTTTGGTGTTGCCCTCGTGTTAATTATTTATGGTGGTGCCGAATTATTTACTGGTAACACGATGTACTTTACGATGAGTACGTTGAGGAAGCAAACGACAGTCAAGGATACGGTGCAAAATTGGCTTGCCTGTTATAGTGGGAATTTGATTGGCGGAGTATTGTTTGCCTTGTTAATTGTTGGAACAGGATTGTATGCTTCCACAGAAAGTAGTCATTATTTAATGAAAACAGCTGCCGCTAAAATGGATTTAGGCATATGGGAACTATTTTTTCGAGGCATATTATGTAATTTGATTGTCTGTTTAGCTGTATGGATTCCTATGCATATTAAAGGCGATGGCGCTAAAATATTTGTTATGCTGTTGTTAGTGTTCGGTTTTGTTGCGTCAGGATTTGAGCATAGTGTTGCCAATATGGTTACTTTTTCATTAGCGTTAACAGCACCTCACCCAGAATCTATTACCTTATTAGGAGCGATTTATAATCTAATTCCTGTTACGATTGGAAATATTGTCGGAGGTGGTTTCTTTTTAGGAGGCATCTACGCTTATTTAGCTTCGCCTAGTAAGCAGTATAAACAAACCGTAGAGATAGCACAGGAAAAAAAGCTCGGATAAAAGTACTAGCTTATAGTATATAGTAAAAGGAATATAACCTGCATGGTATCTTTCATGCAGGTTTGGTTATTGTTTATGGTTGCTAACTGCTAGTAGCCGCCGTTTGATTTTTTTCCATTGCATTAATACCCATGACGACGACAATGAATTCTTCTGCTGATAATTGATCCGTTAAGTTGGTCAGTTCATAAGCGGAAGAAGAGAAAAAACTGTTAACACGTGTGAAGGTTGCCACATCTTGATATCTTTCATCCATAATCGTAAATGATTTCGACAGAACAGGGGAAGTAATGGTGTATTGATGTTCCCTATTATGTGTCGTATACGTATACTTTTTTGCAAATGAAAACCAGTTTGCCTTTAATGTTCCTCGTATTTCTCCAGAGCTACTTACTAACCAGTTACTCGAAAAGAAATGTTTAAACTTCCCTGCTGCAAGCTCTCGGTTGTGGATATCATACACCGTAATACTAGTTGAAAAAGCGGTTTTTAAATCTAGATCGCCAATCCTTTCGTTACGACTGTTTTTAATGCTCGTTTTTCCAGACGAAAAAAAAATTATCTTCAATATAAATTTTATTCTCCATCCAATCCTCCTTCTATTCTTGGGTTTCGACCTGTATACCAGATAAATGCACGTTGTGTCATATGCATAGGAATGTTATATAAGGGAGTGGTATGAACAGGTTTACTTCGATTTGCTGTTTCTATATTTGCTAGGTCAAAACGTTTTTGAATAAAATTTTGTTCGAGCTTCAATTCAATGATTTTTTCTCGGGTTGTAATGCTTGTTGTCATGAAGATTCCTCCTGTACGGACTTGCAGTGTTTCTCCATGAATTAAAAAGCGAGTGAAATAATAATCTAGTAAGCGTGACATGATCGTGAATAGGAACAAAATGATTGATATAGGCCACCATTTTGGAAAGAAAATAACAATAATAATGGTGCCAATGATCCAAAGTACAGGTATTTGACACATTCGTGCTACTAACGATTTCTTCGGGAGTGATTCCATATTTGTTTGTACTTGGAATTCAGGTAGTATTTCTTCAATGATCGTATATGCGCGATGAATTGGTAAAAATGGATAAAGGGAATTTACTTCTTCCCCTGAAAGGTCAACCCCACCGGCACTAATTAGCTTTACTTCAGCTATTTTAAGCATGCGTTTTAACAATGATTGTTCAATATGAACGGCTTGCACATTTTGCTTTCGAATGGAAAAGTGTTGCTCGTTTAATACACCTTTACGAATATAAACCCGTTCATGATCAGATGAGATTTCATAACGACCATATTTTAAGTAAGTACGAATTATTCCAAAACCAATTGCAACGATAATAAATAGGATGATTAGAGTACCAATCCAAAACCAGGAGTCCTTTACAAATTGAATAATCTTATTTCCCGTTGCAGATAGATCATATACTTCGTCAATATTACTAAACAATGATGCTAATACAGGGATAAGCAATAAATAGCTAAATGATAAGACAGAAGCTTTTAAAATGTCTTTTTTTGTTGGATTAAAGTGGACAACTTTTTCTTCTTTTGTCATGGCTTGGGCTTCGTCTGTTTCTATTATATTTGTGTCTATCGTATCTGAACTTTTCTGTTTCGTGTAATGGTCTAAAACATATTCAATTTGTTTAGCTTCCTCCTTCGTAATGGCTGTAAAAGTGAAGGATGAATCCTCATCTTCCGCCCCCGTTTCTAACGTCAGCGCTGTTAGATGAAAAGGTCGTAAATAAAACGGGGTATTTGTTTGGACATTTTGAATCCGATCATACGGAATTTGATGATGTTTACGTGTGAATAGGCCTTGCTCGATTTCAATGAAACTTTCGTTGATGGTATATGTAGTACGCCACCACGTTACAATAACGGAAACAAATTTATAAATTAGGTAGACAAAAAATAAGATTCTACCAATTTCTACCCACGTTGCTTCCGAGGAGTAGTTAATTACAAATAAAATAATAAATACGAAAAAGATATCCTTTAATGATGTAAAAAATGATACGGGCATCATCATGGGGTGCATGCGCTTTTTTTGATCCATTAGTTCTCCACTTCCTTCACTTTGGCGAGTTCAGCAATTTCATTTCGAATAGCCTTTGCTTCGTCCTCTTGTATAGCAGGTATTTCATGAGTGGAAGCCATGGTACCAATGGAGATACTTGATAGTCCGTATTTTCGTAAAATGGGTCCTTGTTGTAGACTAACATATTGAATTTTTGTCATAGGGATAACTTGGTGTGCCAAATTCCATCTTCCGTGCTTTAATTGGACAAATTCCTTATTCAAACCATACCGCCAATATTTTTGTAGTAATGTCGGTTCAAAAACTATACTCCAAACAGCAGAGATAATCGTAAAACCTAATAAGCCCCATAATACATAACTAATCCAGCTATACCAAGCAAAGTGGGAGTCCATGATAAGTAAAACGACTAAAATAAGGAGAAATATAGTATGTCCGATTGTGTTTGTAATCCGCCATACATTAATAGCGTATGGTGAAATTTTTCGTTTCGGTTCTTCTATGTTTTTGTACAAAATAAACCCTTCCTTTGCAGTCTTTTATAAGATAGTTTTCTAAATAAGTTTATAAATGCAGTAGAAATATCTTCTTTTCTATTTATGTTTATTACGATTTAGATAGGGTGTGGGTTTCAATATGTTTTTATGAAATTATACCTGAAAAGGTTTTTAATGGAATTTAAATGTGGCAGCAGGTGAGGCTTATCCGCTTTTAATTGCTGATAGAACTAACCAAGCCGAACATTTATATTGTTCGGCTTGGCTGTATTTTGGAAAGTGGCTTGATTTATTTCATTTCACGCACCTATCAAGGTGCGACTTGGAAAAGATATCACTGACACAGACAAGGAAATATTTTAATCCACGCACCTATACAAGGTGCGACAAGTTCTAAGACATGCCACAGAAAGTGAAATAGCAATTTCAATCCACGCACCTATACAAGGTGCGACGG
>NZ_FQXD01000007.1:97955-106802 GCF_900129865.1 Virgibacillus chiguensis | reverse complement strand
TTATTTCAATCCACGCACCTATACAAGGTGCGACTGCGATTTCTTCCTATAAAATTCAATTTTATGGAATTAATTGGGTTTTTATAAGTATAAATCAAGTAAGTAAAGGCTTGTATTGCAATTTTTTGTTATATAAAATCCATATTTTAACATTTGGTTGGTGCGAATCCCCCGGGGATTTCATGTGCACTTGGGGTTCGCACTAAAAGTATAAAAGCCCTTCTATTAATTATTGTAGTATATTGTGGCTAAATTTCAATAATTTTATCGTTTTACTATGTATGAAATTTTTATTTTTATAGTATAAGGAGACTAATGCTTTCTCCATAAAACTTAACGACAAGTCAAGCTTCTCTAATGTAGCAAAAAAATAAAAATATATACTTATTCATCCGTAGTCAATAGAGGAGGTTTGTGGTACAATTTACCTAAGAACAACATGGCATTATTTTCCTATCTATCCTTATAAAATATACACGATAGGCTGTGATTACATGAGTTTTATTGCACATATTCGACAAAGTGACAACGAAATTCAAACTGTAAAGGATCACTTGTTAGAAGTCCAAGCATTGGCAGAAAAGTATGGTGATCCGATAGGGTTGAAACATTTGTGTGGGCTTGCAGGGTTGCTTCATGACTTTGGCAAGTATAGCGAGGAATTTCTTCATTATATTCATGCGGCTGTATATCATCCGGAAGATGCCCCTAAACGAGGCAGTGTTGACCATTCCACGGCTGGTGCAAAACTACTATATACATTATTACACACAAAAGATATGACACCTAGTAAGGCGCTAGTGGCTGAGGTTGTCGGTAATGCTATTATATCCCATCACTCTTATCTACATGATTTTTTAACCCCTGAACTAGAGTCAAAATATTTAACTCGTGTTCGTGATAAGCCTTTGCATGAGTTTGATCAAATGAAAGAGAACTTTTTCGTAAATGTTATGAAGAAGAACGAACTTGACCAATACATAGAAAAAGCTACCCAAGAATTACTTCCGTTCATTCAAAACGTTCCTAAGGAAGACACTGAAAAGCAGTTAATGTTTGTTACGAAGTTTGTATTTAGTGCGCTTATTGATGCAGATCGTACGAATACGAGGTTATTTGAAGAAGATGAAACACCATTGAATCCTGATCATAAGGCATTGTTTGAAACGTATTACGAACGATTACATGAAAAAATAATGGCATTTCAAAACCACCCAAATGCAAATACACCCATTAATCGCTTGCGTTCGAAAATGTCAGAGCAATGTGAAGCGGCTGCAGTAAAAGAGTCTGGTATTTATACGCTGTCTATTCCTACAGGTGGAGGGAAAACATTAGCTAGTTTGCGATATGCATTAAAGCATGCTTTATTACACCATAAAAAGCGAATTATCTATGTCGTACCATATACCACCATTATTGAACAAAATGCGGAAGAAGTGCGAAGTATATTAAAAGATACAGAAAACATTTTAGAGCATCATTCTAATGTTATCTTAGATGATGATGATAATGATGAGCATCTAGACGGTACGATGACAGAAAAACAGAAGTTGAAACTAGCTAAAGATAATTGGGATGCGCCAATTATCTTTACAACGATGGTACAGTTTTTAAATGTATTTTACGCAAAAGGCAGTCGTAATATCCGTCGCTTACATCATTTGAGTGAAGCAATTATCGTCTTTGATGAAGTGCAAAAAGTGCCTGTCAAATGTATTTCGTTATTTAATGAAGCGCTTAATTTCTTGAAAAATAATTGTAAATCAAGTATCTTGCTTTGCACAGCAACGCAACCAGCGTTAGATTTTGTACAAAACAAACTAGAAATGAAGACAGATGCGGAAATCGTTGAAAATTTAACGGATGTGGTTGACGCTTTTAAACGAGTGGAAATTATAGACAAAGCAACCGATAGAGCGGTATTAACGAGTGATTTAGTCTCATTTATTGATCAACAGTTAGAACGTGTGCAAAGTGTACTCGTTGTGTTAAACACGAAAAAAGTTGTGAAAACGCTTTATGAAGAATTGCAACAAAATAGAGGTGATGACACCAAGATTTATCATTTAAGTACGTCCATGTGTGCGGCACATCGAAATGATATTTTAAGCAAATTAAGACAGGACTTGGATAATAATATTCCGGTTATTTGTATTAGCACCCAGCTAATTGAGGCTGGCGTAGATATTAGTTTTGATTGTGTTATCCGATCTTTAGCTGGTTTAGATTCGATTGCTCAAGCTGCAGGACGTTGTAATCGACATGGGGAAAAGGATATGCAGGAAGTATACGTGATAGATCATCAAGAAGAACAGCTAAAGCATTTAAAAGAGATTGAAATTGGGAAACAAATTACGAGGCGCATTTTAATTGATATGAAGCGAAACCAAAATGAGCATGGGGGCAATATACTTTCGCCGCAAGCGATGGAACGCTATTTTCAAGAGCTTTACTTAGCTTTTGCTAATGATTTGAATTATTTCATCCCCGCTTTAAAGAAAGACATGATGGAATTATTAACTGCTCCCAAAAATGAATGTAGCTATGTACAGGCATACCGAAGTAAGTATAGTGCTGAGGTGCCGTTATTTATTACAAATAGCTACCGAACAGCTGCCGAACATTTCCATGTTATCGATAACGTGACAACTTCTGTTATTGTTCCTTATGAGCATGGGGGGAAAGAATTGATAACAGAATTAAGTGGCAATATATCAATGGAAGATTTAGGACGCATTATGCGATATGCCCAGCATTATACGATTAACCTTTACAAATATGAGCTTGATTTAGTCATGAAAAATAATGGCTTGGTATCATTCTTTGATGGGAAAATCTATGCATTGGCAGATGGTGCCTATAGTAATGAATTTGGATTCGATGTAGAAGGGGATAGCACGGATGAGGTGTATATGATATAAAGGATTAAATATTAAAAACACGCTTTGAAAGGGGGTGAACGAATGCGAAATGCAATGGAATTTGAAGTGTGGGGAGACTATGCCCTGTTTACTGACCCGCTTACGAAGATAGGTGGGGAAAAATTGACGTATCAAGTGCCTACATACCAAGCGTTAAAAGGAATTGTGGAGTCCGTCTACTGGAAGCCGACCATCGTTATGGTCGTAGATGCTGTACGAATTATGAACCCAATTCAAATGGAATCAAAAGGCATTCGCCCGATTGAATATAAAGGTGGGAATACGTTAGCTAACTATACGTACTTAAAACAGCCAAGATATCAAGTAAGGGCGCATTTTGAGTTTAACCTTCATCGTCCTGATATGGCTTTTGATCGAAATGAGAACAAGCATTATAGCATTATGAAACGTGCTTTAAAAGCTGGCGGAAGAAGAGATGTATTCCTTGGCGCTAGAGAATGCCAAGCGTATGTTGAACCGTGCGTGTTTGGTGAAGGAGAAGGATTTTACGACAATTATGAGGAAATTCATTTTGGGACCATGGTGCATGGAATGAATTACCCAGATGAGACAGGGGATAACCAAATGGAAGTTCGCCTTTGGAATGCTGTGATGAAGCATGGCGTCATCACATTTCCACGACCTGAGGAATGTAGTCTCACTCGTCCAATAAAAAAGATGAAAGCAAAGCAATTCAATGAAACCAATGTACAGTCGGCTAATGCATTACTTGATGAGATAGGAGGTGAGTAAATGAGTTGGCTACAGCAATTATATGAAACGTATGAAGCGAATTTGGATCGTGTCGGTGAAATCGAAAAAACAAAGGGCAATAAAAGTTATACATTACTACCGATTTCTCATACGACACAAAATGCGCATATTGAAGTCACTGTAACGGAAGATGGAGAGTTTCATTCAGCCACTGTTTTAGATAAAGTGAATACATTAATTCCTACTACGGAAAGCTCTGCAAGTAGGTCAGGCTCTAAAGTAGCACCCTATCCACTTCACGATAAATTAAGCTATGTTGCTGGTGATTTTGTAAAGTACGGTGGAAAAATAAAAAAAGAAGAGCCATTTGCTAGTTACATAGAACAACTAGAAGATTGGGTGACATCACCGTACGGGCATCCAAAGGTAAAAAGTATTTTTACATACTTACAAAAGAAACTACTCATTAAAGATTTAGTGGGAGCAAACATCCTTTTTTTAGATGAACAAGATCAGTTAATCGGAAAGTGGAATAAAAAATATGAAGGCTTACATGGTGAAAAACCAACTATTTTCTCTGCTATTACTGGCGGACAAGAGAGCGCTTTTGTTCGGTTTAATGTATACTCGCCAAGCAAACACTTAACCAATGTGTGGGATGATAAAGAAATCTATGAATCGTTTATTCATTATTATAATAATTTAGTTGTTGAAAAGGATATTTGTTTTGTAACCGGAACATGGCAAGCAAGTACGGAAAGACACGCAAATAAAATAAGGCATGCTGCAGATAAGGCGAAACTAATATCTGCAAACGATACTAGTGGATTTACGTTTAGAGGTAGATTTAATAAAAGTTATGAAGCAGCAAGTATTAGCTATGACGTTTCGCAAAAAGCGCATAATGCTTTGAAGTGGTTAATTTTACGCCAAGGCTACATGATCGATGAACGTGTTTTTCTTGTATGGGGAAACGACCAATTGCAAACCGTCACGCCAATTGATGATACGTTTTCGATTCATCCAACTGCAGCGGTTGTAGAGGAAAGCAAAACAAACACATTAGATCATTTTGCCAATGAAGTGGCGAAAGCATTTGCAGGCTACAAACATGATGTATCGATTACATCCAATGTAACGATCTTAATTGTCGATTCGGCTACGACTGGGAGACTAGGAGTCTTATACTATCGAAATATGAATAAAGAATTATATTTACAGAGACTAGAACATTGGCATGCTACGTGTGTTTGGGAACATCGCTATCGCAAAAATGAAGATGGCAAGTTTGTGAAATTTTTTGGAGCGCCAGCAACGAAAGACATTGCGTTTGCCGCTTATGGTTCACGAGCAAGTGATAAATTCGTGAAGGATTTAATGTCAAGAATGCTACCGTGTATAGTTGATAACAGGAAAATACCGACAGATATAGTAAATAGTACATTTTACCGGGCGTCTAACCCAGTCGCGATGGAAAAATGGGAGTGGGAAAAAACGTTAAGTATCGCATGTGCATTAATGAATAAAAGGGAGGGAATGGATGTGGCTTTAGATCGTGAATTGGATGATCGTGATTATTTATTTGGCCGATTATTAGCGTTAGCGGATGTATTAGAAAGAAGGGCATTGGATCAAGATGAGACACGTGCTACGAATGCAATACGTTATATGAATGCTTTTTCAAAACATCCTGCTCGTACTTGGAAGACGCTTCAGGAAAGTATACAGCCCTATCAAGCGAGACTTGGAAAACGAGGTAATTATCTAGCTAGTTTAATTGATGAGGTTGGTTCGAAATTAACGATAGAAGGTTTCAACGACAAACCGTTGTCAGGGAAATATTTACTTGGGTTTTATAGTCAGCGTAGGGATTTATACCAAAAAAAGACAGTAGAAAATAATAGCGAGGAGAATGGGAAATGACGACATTAGATCATAAAATAGATTTTGCGGTAGTTTTATCTGTGAACAATGCAAACCCAAATGGAGATCCATTAAATGGTAATAGACCTAGGCAGAACTATGATGGGCATGGAGAAATCTCCGATGTTGCCTTAAAGCGTAAAATTAGAAATCGTTTTTTAGATATGGGTGAGAAAGTATTTGTACAATCGAATGATTATAAAGTAGACCAATATAAAAGTTTAAAAGAGCGTGCTGATGCTCATGAAGAACTTAATAAAGCTACCAAAGCAAAAGATAATGAAACGTTTGCTAAATTAGCGTGTGAAGAATGGATTGATGTACGTAGTTTTGGGCAAGTATTTGCTTTTAAAGGTTCTGATGTATCTGTTGGTGTTCGAGGTCCAGTATCTGTGCATACTGCGACAAGTATCGATCCGGTTGATATTACGAGTATGCAAATCACCAAAAGTGTCAATTCCGTTACTGGGGATAAAAAAGGGTCAGATACGATGGGGATGAAGCATCGCGTGGATTTTGGGTTATACGTTTTTTATGGGAGTATTAATACGCAATTAGCAGAAAAAACAGGTTTTTCCACAAAAGATGCTGAGAAGTTGAAACAAGCTTTAATTAATTTGTTCGAAAATGATGCATCATCAGCAAGACCAGATGGAAGTATGGAAGTTCACCACGTGTATTGGTGGGAACATAACTCTAAATTAGGGCAATACTCATCAGCTAAAGTACACAGAACAGTAAAAATTGAACCGAAAGTGGAATCTCCTAAGAGCTATGATGACTATTCCATCACTGTTGAAGAATTGGACGGGCTACCTGTAGAGGTATTGGATGGCAAATAAAGAAGAAGATTTTTTAATGCTTTCTGGGATTCAACATTTTGAGTTTTGCCGTCGTCAATGGGCGCTAATCCATATTGAGCAACAATGGGAAGAAAACGTGAAAACAATTGAAGGACATTACTTACATCGCAAAGCGGACGAGACGATGATACGTGAAAAGAGGGGCAATAAATTAATTATCAGAGCTTTGCCAGTAAAGTCGAAAACGTTAAAAATAAACGGGATTTGCGATGTAGTTGAATTTATACAAGATGAAAGGGGTATTGACATTCACGGGGAAGAAGGAAGTTATCTTCCTTTCCCTGTGGAATACAAACGAGGGCGACCGAAAAGAGATGATGCGGACATCTTACAATTAACTGCTCAAGCGATATGTTTAGAAGAGATGCTACTCTGCCAAATAGAAAAAGGGTTTATGTATTATCATGAGATCAAGCACAGGGTGGAAGTTCATTTTACCGATTATCTTAGACAAAGAGTAAAAGACATTACGGCTGAGATGCATGATTATTATCAGAGAAGGCATACGCCAAAAGTGAAGACAGGTTCCTTTTGTAAAAGCTGTTCACTGCAGCATATATGTTTGCCAAAGCTCATGAATAAACGATCGGTAAAAAGTTATATTGAAGGGAAAATAAATGAATGAGGAAGCTTCTTAACACGCTTTTTATTACGCAAGCCGATGTTTATTTATCTCTGGATGGAGACAATATTGTCTTATTAAAGGAACAAGAAAAATTAGCGAGATTGCCACTTCATAATTTAGAATCCATTGTATCGTTTGGGTATACAGGTGCAAGTCCTGCATTAATGGGTTACTGTGCAAAACGTAACATCTCGATCGTTTTCATGACCATGAATGGAAGTTTTCTTGCTAGAGTAATTGGGGAGAGTAAAGGAAATGTTGTTTTAAGAAAACGTCAATATCAGCTTTCTGAAGACGAAGACCAATCAGCTATGATAGCTCGCAACTTTATTGTAGGAAAAATTTTCAATCATAAGTGGATGATTGAACGGATGACTCGGGATTACCCTTTGCGAATCGATGTAGCTGCGTTTAAAGAAGTGTCAGCCCAATTATCAAATGTGATGCAAGAAGTAAGAGCTTGCCGTGATTTAGAAAGCTTAAGAGGATGGGAAGGGCAGGCTGCGTATAGTTATAATAAGGTTTTTGATCAAATGATACTGCAGCAGAAAGAAGTCTTTTTCTTTCATTCTCGTTCACGAAGGCCGCCTTTAGATAAGGTAAATGCCATGCTGTCATTTGCATATACACTACTTGCGAATGATATGGCAGCAGCACTGGAATCCGTTGGTCTTGATGCATATGTTGGATTTTTACATCGTGATCGTCCGGGAAGAGCTTCATTAGCCTTGGATGTTATGGAAGAGTTAAGGGGAATTTATGCCGATCGGTTTGTTATTTCATTAGTGAATAAGAAAGCAATAAAACAGGAAGATTTTCTACATAAGGAGAATGGTGCGGTTATTATGACGGATGATGGAAGGAAAAAGTTTCTATCAGCTTGGCAAACGAAAAAGCAAGAGAAGATGACGCATCCTTATCTAGGTGAAAAAATAACGTGGGGGTTGGTTCCTTATGCGCAATCACTATTGTTAGCACGCTATCTACGGGGAGACTTAGACGAGTATCCACCATTTTTGTGGAAGTAGGGATAAAATGTTAGTATTAGTTACATACGATGTAAACACGTCAAGTGATGGTGGACAAAAGCGATTGCGGAAAGTAGCTAAAGTATGTCAAAATTATGGTCAGCGTGTTCAACATTCTGTTTTTGAATGTATTGTTGACGATATGCAATTTGCGACATTAAAAATTGAACTTAGAGAATTAATCGATGAGGAAAGAGATAGTTTGCGTTTTTATCGGTTAGGGAACAATTATAAAACGAAGGTAGAACATGTTGGGGCAAAGGAAACCATTCAATTAGAAGATCCATTAATTTTTTAGTGCGAACCCTAAGTGCACATGAAATCCCCGGGGGATTCGCACCAATTAAATGGAATAATATGGTTTAATTTTAACGAAATTTAGCTGTTTTAGATGTAAATCACCTGGATTCCCTATCATAAAAACCCATTTAATACCACAAAAAGTAATTTTATAGGAAGAAATCGCAGTCGCACCTTTCATAGGTGCGTGGATTGAAATATTGTTAAGAAATTAATAAGTCATATAGTGATCTAGTCGCACCTTTCATAGGTGCGTGGATTGAAATTGGATTCATGGGCGCTATATCGAGGGTGCTTCCTGTCGCACCTTTCATAGGTGCGTGGATTGAAATATTTCATCATTTGTCAAGATAGCCACATCAGACAGTCGCACCTTTCATAGGTGCGTGGATTGAAATTTTAAATGCACGTAAGTTTCTTGACTCGTTAGCAGGTCGCACCTTTCATAGGTGCGTGGATTGAAATGAATA
>NZ_FQXD01000007.1:4220-97154 GCF_900129865.1 Virgibacillus chiguensis | reverse complement strand
TGTCGCACCTTTCATAGGTGCGTGGATTGAAATGACAGCTCCTTTAATGCGTTTATTCTCGATATTAAGTCGCACCTTTCATAGGGTGCGTGGATTGAAATCTTATTTCATCAGTAAAGTAGGATCTTGGGAATAGTCGCACCTTTCATAGGGTGCGTGGATTGAAATTGACCCGATCTTCGTTTTTGACTTGCTAATAGGTGTCGCATCTTTCATAGGTGCGATATATATCTTCTCAGCATGCATTAAACACGTCCCGTTATTTTAGGAGATGAACCATATAATTTCCATCTTATTGCTTTTTGTTAACCCCAAGGAGAATGTAAGGAATGATTGGTTGAATAAATGCTTTTCTCGATTGTTGACGGTTTGTTCGCCATTCAACAGAAACGCCATACATCCCCCAGCTTAGCATGATGGCCGTGTTTTTTAAGGCGGAACTTTCAGAAATGGAGTGCTGCTTTAATAATATGGGATAAAATATGTTCGTTAATTTATCTATAATGATACGAGATATGGTATCCTCATAGCCTGATTGGCAGCGGTGAGCCAATGAATTCCAAAAGTTAGTAATAGCAATAAAAGTACTAATAATCATATCTTCATTGACTTCTTCATAATCACTTAAATCAAAAGTTATATTTGTTATTAACCCCTCTTCTAAAGCCTGCTCCAACAGATCAAACTTATCTTCAAAATGATAATAAAAAGTAGCCCGATTAATAGTTGCTTCATTCGTAATATCCGTAACTGTAATATCTTTAAATTCTTTTTTATTAGAAAGCGTGATGAAAGAATCTATAATTAATTTTCGTGTCCGACGCATTCGAGGATCTGTGTTTGGGTTACTCATATATTTTTCCACCTCTTTTTCAACAAATTATTAATAGTGTTGGATAAGCAACATATCCAACGAAGTATCGATACTAATGAATTAAATTATGTACTACAATACGAATAGAAAGCAACTAACGTACCTTCAAGAGTTGAGGAAAATGTTCATAGATAGTTTTTTAAACGAGGAGGTTTTCAAATATGTCAAACAAGGATCAAATGATCTGTGATTTAGAGACGGGCGTGTGTGGTGAGGTTGAAGACAAAGAAATGGAAATAATGGATTTCGGCCAACCGGATAATTCAATTGATTTGTACTATGTAACGGATCCTATCTGTTCACACTGTTGGGCATTAGAACCTGTTCTTCGCAGATTTGTGAAGCAATATGGTTCGTATGTTAATGTTCGAGTTGTAATGGGAGGGTTATTGGAGAAATGGGAAGGGTTTGGCGACCATAAGAATGGCATTTCTAATCCAGAAGATGTAGCTTTACATTGGAAAGAAGTTGGTGAGCATAGTCGAATGCCAATTGACGGTACACTTTGGTACGATAACCCTGTTCAATCGTCCTACCCTCCTTCCCGCGTGTATAAAGTCATTCAAAAACAGAGTGAAGCATTAGCGGAAGTATATCTGCGTCGAGTTCGAGAAGCTGTATTTGCGTTGAATCAAACGGTTTCTGAACGCTCTGTGCTTGTTGACATTGTAAATAGAATGGGATTGGATGGAGAAACAATCGTTGATGAAGCTGGGTCTGCTCGTGCGCAACAGTTATTGAATGAAGATTTTCAGCTTGCGGCAAGTTTAGGTGTCAGAGGTTTCCCTACAATCATTATGATGAATGCAGAAAATAAAGGAGTTAAAATAGTAGGTGCTAGAGAGCTGAATAATTATATTGCTGGATTACAGAAAGTGATAGGTGTGGAGGATTTAAAAGCAGAGAGCCGACCTTCCCTGCCCACTTTGTTACAGGAGGAAAAGCTCTTATTCGCGAAGGAAGTTGAGGAAATGTATGATTTATCTCCGACTGATTTCCCTGATTTTGTAAAAAAAGAGCTACCTACAAACCAATATCAGATGAAAGAAATTTTAGGAGAGACGTACTTATCCAGTATAGAGTTATAGATGCCTTTGTGGATGCTAGTATTGCAGTAGGAGGTAGCAAGACCATCCTACTGCATGCTGTTATGCGTGTTATTTATCATAAGGCCACTTCTGCTGCAACATCTTGATAAAAGTGGCTACGTTTCGCTTGTTTTTCATAATAGGTGAATAAACATAGGAAAATGTCCGTTTGAAATGCATGTCTTCCATCTGCAAAATGGCGAGTTGTTTTAATTGAACATCTCTCTCAATCACACTGTAAGAAAGTAAAGAAAGTCCCATCCCATTAATAACGCTTTCCTTTACCCCTTGATTACTACCAATGGTAATAATGGATTCCACTTTTAACCCGTTGGAGCGAATGACATGTTCTAAATACTCCCGTGTCCCCGACCCTTCCTCGCGAGAAATCCATGCTTGGCTTTGTAAATCTGAAGTAGTTACTTTCGCCTTATTTGCTAATTTATGCTGATGAGGTGCAACAATCCATAATTCATCTTCCATAAACGGGCATACGGCTAATTCTTTATCGCTCGTTTGCCCTTCAATAAGTCCAATATCCACTTGAAAATGTTTTGTTTGCTGGACAATTTCTTCTGTATTGCCAATAACTATTTCCAATTCAAGGCCGGGGTAAGCTGTATGTACATCTGCAAGTAAAGCTGGCAACATATACTCCCCAATCGTAAAGCTGGCACCTATCTTTAACCTACCTTTTACGACTTCTTGTTGTTCTAATATATCACGTTTGGTTTGTTCATAAATCTTCAATATTTGCTTGGCGCGTTCATACAAGATTTCCCCTGTTGGTGATAGTTGCAATGATTTTCGGGAACGAACTACTAGTTCTGTTGCTAGTTCACGTTCCAGATTCTTTATATGTAAGCTGACACTTGGCTGCGATATGTGCAAGACTTCCGCTGTTTTGGTGAAATTCTTTACTTCTGCCAAAGTAATGAAAGTACGTAATGCATCATAATACATGTCGCCATCCCCCTTTTCATTAATAAAAATAATAATAACAATTATTTATATGTATTTTACTAATAATATTTCGTTCGGTAAAGTAAAAGGGAGAGAGAAAAAAGGAAGTGAATGTGGTGGAGAATAAAAAAAAGAGAACGGAACGTCTTGCATTTATTCAAGGAATAGGCATTACATTAATTATTGCTATTATAGCTAATTATGTTGCGAAACTGCCTTTTTTATCGATTATGGGTCAGCTTGTTATTGCTATTATTATAGGTATGCTGTGGAAGCAGGTAGTTGGTGTTCCAAGTCATCTCCAAAAAGGAGTTACATTTTCTAATAAAAAGCTACTTCGTTTCGGAATTATTTTATTAGGTATGCGACTCAACCTAGTAGATATCTATGAAGCGGGAATAAGTGTATTTATGATTGCTGCTATTTGTTTAGTATTTACTTTATTTGTTGTCTACGGTTTAACAAGGTGGTTTGGAGTAGGCAAACGACTAGGGATTTTAACAGCATGTGGGACAGCGATTTGTGGTGCTGCAGCAGTGGTTGCGGTTGCACCACAAGTAAAAGCAAAAGATGATGAGACAGCTGTTGGTGCAGCTACAGTTGCAGTGTTAGGAACACTGTTTACGTTAATTTACAGTGTCATTTATACGATGTTACATTTATCACCGACTGGATATGGCATTTTTACAGGTGCTACACTGCATGAAATAGCACATGTGATAGCAGCGGCTGATGTTGCCGGAAGTGAAGCTGTCGATTTAGCTGTTATTGTTAAATTAACGAGAGTGGCATTATTAGTTCCGGTTGTGATTGTCGTCGGTTACTTGTTTCAGCGAGGCGGGGAAGAAACGGGTAAAAAAGTATCGATGTCCATTATTCCTTGGTTTATCTTAGGTTTTCTTGCAATGAGTGGATTTAATACACTTGGCATTGTATCACAATCTGTTGCGGATTTGATTGTTGCTACTGCCTATTTGCTTATTGCCATGGCGATGGCAGGTCTTGGCTTGAATGTTGATTTAAAGACGTTTAGAAGACTTGGAATGAAGTCTTTTGCAGCGGGTGTTGTTGGATCTGTTTTGCTTGTAGTATTAGGGTACTCACTCGTCATGCTATTTCAGCTAAATTAAAACATGAGTTCAGTCGTAAAAATATAGCTTTTTAACGTTTCATGAAGTTGGTATCGATTATATCGAATGTGAATCATGGATGAGTAGAAAAAATAGGCTTGTTGCCAAGTTTTATAGCGAAAAAACGCTGTCGTTTTTTTATACGATAAACCTTTAGACTTTCCTATAGTATAGTATAATAAAAGCAAAAGACAGCGAGGAGCTATCGTAAATGACATCAGAAAAACAAAAAATGATTAAAGGTGAATTATACAATCCAGCTGATCCAATACTTGTTCATGATCGAGAAACTTGCCGAATGAAAACGCGGCTGTTTAACCAAACCATAGAAACGGAGCTATCAAAACGTAAGGAGTTGTTACAAGATTTATTTGGTTCTACGGGAAATGAACTGTACATCGAGCCAACATTGCGTTGTGATTACGGATATAACATTCATGTAGGCAATCATTTTTACGCTAATTTTGATTGTGTTATGTTAGATGTTTGTGAAATTAAGATCGGCGATAACTGTATGCTGGCTCCAGGAGTACATATTTATACAGCGACACATCCCTTAAATGCGGATGAAAGAAATGCCGGGAAGGAGTATGGAAAGCCTGTAACAATTGGCGACAATGTTTGGATTGGTGGGCGTGCGATTATTAATCCAGGCATACATATTGGCGATAATGCTGTCATTGCCTCAGGTTCGGTCGTAGTAAAAGATGTTCCCGCAAATACGGTCGTTGGTGGAAATCCAGCTAGAGTGTTAAAGCAAATTGATAATCATTTATAAAATGTTCCAGGCGCTATAATGAGTACATTATAGCGCCTTATCGTATAAAAGAAGCGATTGTTTAAGCATAAAGAGGAACAATTTTAATAAAAAAAGTGTTGATGATGCTCTTTTAATAAAAGTACAGGGCATTCGCAGCGGCTAATGGATGCACACTGGAATATAGTATTGTAAAAGCTTTATGGGAGGGGGTTTTTTACAATGCGGAGACAGCGTAAGGCAGCCTTCTGTTTCCCGGGCGGATACCGTTGGTGTGGTCCTGGATGCAGTGGTCCGGGTGAACCTATAAATGATGTAGATGCAATTTGCAAGGAACATGATTTGTGTTATAGACGTACTGGAGATCGTTGTAAATGTGATCAAGCATTTCTCAAGCAGATGCAGTTGAAAATAGATCCTACAACTGTAAAGGGAAGGCATGCACGTACCATGTATCATTACATGAGATACCAAAGCTTATTTACGTGTGGGTTTAGAAAAATGTAATATGGTCTCAGTTAATAACCATGGAATGTTCAAATCCCCTATAAAAGAGTAGACTGTTCTATGAGAAGTTTGATCGCATAGGATGTTTTTTAAAAAAAGGCTAATTTTGTTATTTAACTAGCTGAAAACATCCTTTTTATCTTAAGATCAGTCACTCTTTCGGAATACTATATAACTGTTTCTATCACCAGTTTTAAGGTTGTATCAACCTGCCGCTATCTCGTCTAAAATAAATGTTATCTTGCTTTAGTCATATTCCCTTAAGATAGAAGGAAAATGTTCTTAGTCATGAATTATAATCCTATAAAGCTTCACTTGAAGGTTGGTTGAACCTCTTCGATAACTTTTAATTGAAGTCTAAGTAATATTTATAGGACTTCCCGATATAGTAGTTTATTGTGTATTCATAAAAATTTTGGGGTTTACATGAAGTGAAGCGTGTTCGTTTTAAAACAGGTTCATGTTTGTTGATACTTAATGCTGTTCGTACTTCATAATTAGGTAGTACAGCTTCTACAACTTCACTATTATCTTTCACTTGAATGCCGTGTTGGTGAAGGTATGAGTAAAAAGAATCGTAATAATCATTGGGATCTAAAGAGAAATTTTCATGCTTTTTAAAGTATGATACCGAATAAACAAAGGCTTGTTTCGAATCTCCTCGAATTCTTTTTAAAATCATTACCTTATCACCGATATTCATGTTTAAGTACATCGCAAGTTTTTTATCAGCATCGGTTATCTCTAATTTGACATCCATTGTCCGTGCTTTTTCCCCTAATTCTCTCATCTCTTCTGTGAAGCTTTTTACAACGGTGAAATTATCTGAAGGTTCAACGAAATCGGTTACAAAGGTTCCCTTAGCCCTTTGACGATGGAGCAAATCTTCTTTCACCAATTCATCGATTGCCTTTCTTATTGTAATTCTACTCACATCATATATTTTACACAATTCCACTTCGGTTGGGATTTTATTCCCTTCTTTCCATTTCCCCATTTTAATATTATCTCGCAAACGATCTGCAATTTGAACGTATAAGGGGATTGCATTACTAGCCAAAATTTTTCCTCCTATCAATATGGTGTATTGTTATAACATTATATCATATTGAGTGGTATAGTTCATACAAAATACATGAAAAGACCAGAAATATTTACCAAAAACATATATGTAACTAAATGTTTTATCAAATAAGGAAATATAGGGGCAAATACGCCAAACCAAAACAGAGACTTTGCAAGAAAAATACCATTATTAGGAATTATTCTTACTCGAATATATATGCTGTCGCCATAAGAAAGAGTAGCTTTCAACGCCCTTTATGGTAAGGTTTTGTTCCATCCCACCCACACATCCATTTTTATAGTGCCTCGAGATCGGGCCTGATAGTATAAGAAAACCTACAGCTTCAACATAGAGGATAGCGGGCGACAAGTGGCGTTCTTTACACTATAAGAAAGGTAAAACTACGGCTAACGCCAGAACGACTTGGTGACAAGCAAAGTTTTTCGGAAAAACACGACTACGTCAAATATTGTTTGCACTTCCTTTGCTTTTAGAAGTCATTTCCTTTAAATTTCTGCTGTTAATATATTTTACTCCCAAATTAAAGATATGAATAATTTAGGTGGGTTTACAAAAAAATATAATATCTGTTGCAACCTATAGTTAAGTCTGATATTATTTACCTTAATGTTATATGGTTATAACATTAATACAATGGAGTGAAGAAGGGAGCAGTTAGTATGGCTTATGATTTATATCCTCAGATTGATATGAAGGGAGGCATTGATCTATACACTGGATATGATGAAATATGGAAAAAAGTAGATGATGCAATAAAACAAAGAAAAGCTAATGTTATTACAATAGAATGTTACCCAGGAACCTTGGAAAAAGAATTGGAGCAGTTAATAAATCAGCTCAAACCAGACCTAATCATTCATGCTGATGAAATCTTTTTATCCAGTGAGGAAATTACTGTTAAAATACAAGATCATTTAACAGACGATCGTGTATTTGGGGTTATGAGCAATCATGCTTTAGCTGATTTTATAGACGGAGAAAAGTTTAATAAAACATTGGATAAAATTAATAAAGCTAAAGATAAAAGAATTGTTATTTATGGAGTGGGCGCATCTTTAGTAGCTCCTTCTGATTTATTGCTTTATACAAACTTAGCAAGATGGGAAATTCAATTAAGATATAGAGCTAAGAAAGTTTGTAATTGGAGGGCGAATAACTGGGAGGAGGAAACGCTTCGTAAGGTAAAACGTGCTTACTATTTTGACTGGAGAATTGCGGACAAGTTAAAGAAGAGCCTATTTGATAAAGTTGATTTTATGTTAGATGTTAACGAAGAGAACCAGCCTAAAATGATAGCAGGACATGACTATCAGATGGCTTTGTCACAGGTGGTTCAAAGACCATTTCGCTTAGTTCCTTATTTTGATTCTGGGGTTTGGGGCGGCAAATGGATGCAAGAAAAATTTAATGTAGCAAAAGACAAAATAAATTTAGCTTGGTGCTTCGATTGTGTTCCTGAAGAGAACAGTATATATCTTGGCATAAACGGAGAAAAGTTTGAAATACCCGCTAATGATATCGTTTACCAACGACCAGTTTCGTTACTAGGGGAAAAAGTATATGGAAGGTATGGAACAAGCTTTCCAATTCGATTTGATTATTTGGACACAATGGGTGGCGACAATTTAAGTTTGCAAGTGCATCCAAAGGTGGAATATGCTCAAGAAACATTTGGGCTGCACTATACTCAAGATGAAAGCTATTACATTTTAGAGGCTGAAGATGATGCTGTTATTTATTTAGGTGTAAAAAACGGAGTTGAAAAGCAGTCTCTAGTAGATGCCTTAAAATCATCTCAGGAAGAAGGTAAGCGATTTCCGGATGAAGATTTTATTTATCGTAAAAAAATAAAGAAACATGACCATTACTCTATACCAGCTGGAACAATTCATTGTAGTGGTAAGAATAGTGTTGTTTTAGAAATTAGCTCTACCCCTAATCGTTTTACTTTTAAATTGTGGGATTGGGAGAGAGTGGATTTAGATGGCAAGCCAAGACCAATTCATTTAGAGCATGGGGAGAAAAATATTGATATCTCTAGAGATGAAGACTGGGTTGAGAAGGAAGTCAGTAACCAAGTAGTTAAAGTCGCAGAGGGCGACGGTTGGACAGAAGAAAAAACAGGGCTTCATATAAGAGAACCTATTGAGACAAGACGTCATTGGTTTTCATCAGAAGTGATGCATGAAACACAAGACAGTGTCAATGTCTTAACGCTTGTTGAGGGTGAGGAAATTATTGTTACAAGTGTTAATGCATCATTTGAACCTTTTGTTATTCATTACGGTGAGACATTTATTGTCCCTGAATGTGTGAAGCAGTATAAAATTGCTCCTCATGGTCCAAGTGTGGGAAGAACAGTAGGAACAATAAAAGCGTTTATTAGATGATAATGGTATGAATCTTATCGCTTTTTGTAAGTTTTTTTAGTGACAGCATCTATATGCCAATTCATTTACATGGCCTAGATTATACCAATACGACATATTCAGTAGGAGGTGAAAAAACCTCTTACTGAATGAGGTGGGTTTTGGGTCGTGATTTTGATGGTACGTTGCGTTTCGTCTTATCTATGTTGTGCAAACTAAATGGGCAAAGTGAACGTAAGGTCGGATAGAGAAAAAATAGTCACACTGTATAAGTTGTTGCATATCTTTGTGACACAAAAGACAAGCTATATAAAGAAGTATCAGAAGATAGTTGTAACAATACTGTAACAAAAAACAATAGAAAGCGTTTTAAAATAATGTTATTATAACTTTATAAAGTTATAACAATATGATGAAAGGGGGTTGAGGTGAAAAAGGTCGTTGGTATTCGAATAAAGCGCTACACTTTGTTACACGGCGAATGGAATATAAATATCATTGCTTCCTGTGACAAAAGCAATAATTATCGTAAAAACTTGGATTATGTCTTAACTCTAGACCATAATTTGTAACGTTCTTAATAGTAAAAAAGGAAGTGATTAAGTGATAGGAATATTAGTAACTTCTCATGGGCCTTTTTGCGAGGCTTTAATAAAAACAGGTGAAATGATTACAGGACAACAGGATAATGTCAGTCACATCTCGCTAGACGATAAAGGTGTTAGTGATTTCGCTGCGAGGCTGGAAGAGAAATTAAATGTGATGACTGAAGAATATGATGAGGTCGTTATTTTATGTGATATAAAAGGCGGAACTCCTTGTAATGAAAGCATAAAATATGCGTTAACTTATAAAAATAATCTTGCTATTATAGCAGGAGTAAATTTACCAACCTATTTAGAAATTATAAATGGTACAGGCTTTATGAAAAGCATCTCTGAATTAACAGATTTTGTGAAACAAACTTGCTTCCAAACAATTGAAATTATTGAAATATAGAATGGAGTAGATGAAAATGGCAATTACATTAGTTAGGATTGATGATCGAGTTATACATGGGCAAATAGTAGCTAGATGGTCTAGATTTAAGCCTTGTAATGGAATTCTAATAGTTAATGATAGCATTGCTCAAGACCCGATCCAAAAAAAGATATTTACAAATGCAGCCCCAGCAGAAATTAAAGTTGGCGTATTTACCGTGAATGAAAGTATAGAGAAAATTAAAAAAGCTAGAGAATCAAAAAAGAATTATTTTTTAATTGTTAAAACACCTGTAACATTGCGAGAAATCGTAGAATCAGGTGGTGATTTTGGGACTGATATTAATGTTGGCCCAATTAGTGCATTATCTGGTGGAAAAACAGTAGCCAAAAATGTAACTATATCAGAAGAAGATAAATCGGCTTTTGATTTTTTAGAGAATCATGGAAAGACCATCCAATTTCAGTTAATTCCAGATGAAAAAGCTGTTAAATGGTCGAAAGTTAAACAGAACTTCTAATTTTAAACGGAAGGAAAGATGAATATGGATCTACTATTATTAATACAAGGATTGTTGATAGGTATATTTTGTTATTTGGGATCTGTATCATCTCCTTGGTTAATGGGTGTTACCGGTGGTTATTACGTTGTAGGAAGACCATTAGTAGCAGGTTTGATCATTGGTCTTATTTTAGGAGATGTTACCACCGGAATAATTCTAGGTGTAGCTGTTCAGGCTGCTTTTATAGCAACCATTAGTACAGGAGGTACACAAAATTCAGAAATAACTTATGCGGCATATGGTGGGATAGCCCTTGGTCTTTTATCAAACGCAGATACTGGCGTTGCTGTTACGTTGTCTGTCGGTATTGGAACGCTAGGGTTAATCCTGCACAATTTAATGATGATTGTAAATTCAGTGTGGAATAAAAGAACGGAAAAAGCGGCCGCTGAAGGAAATGCAACCAAGATTATATATAACAACGCCGTATATCCACAATTGTTGAACTTTGTCCTTAGGGTAGTGCCTATAACACTTGCTGTTTATTTTGGACAAGGATTTATAACAAGAGTTTTAGATATTATCCCAAAAGATGTAACTCAAATTATGACCGTGTTGGGTGGACTACTTCCTGCTTTAGGAATAGCTTTATTAATGAATCTGCTTATAAAAGAAAACAAACAATTAATTTTCTTTCTCACAGGATTTGTCATTATCGTTTTCTTTACGGATAGTATGATTGCGCTAACAGTGTTTGGTGTATTAATAGCTTATATCGTTTTTCTTAGCTTAGGTCAATCACAAATTGAAACAGATGATGATGGGGTGATATAAAATGCCGAAATTAGATAAAAATGATTTAAAAAGAGGTTGGAGAAGCTGGGCTATGTTCCATTTATCTTCTATGAGTTTTGAAAAATTAGAAGCAAATGGTTTTGCACATTCCATGATACCGATTTTAAAGAAATTATATAAAGATGATCCAGAAGCTTATAAGCAAGCTTTGGAACGACATACGGCTTTTTACAATACCGAACCACAAGTAGGAAGTTTAGTGAATGGTGTTGTAGCATCAATTGAAGAAGAAAGGGCTAACGGCAAAGAAGTTAACGATGAGATGATTCATAGTGTCAAAACTGGATTAATGGGGCCAATTGCTGGAATGGGTGATTCGATTATTCAGGGTATTATCATTCCAATATTACTATCTATAGGAATGGGAATTTCGGCTAATGGAAATCCGGTAGGGGTTTTTGTTTACATTCTAGGGTATCTATCTATCATTTTAACCGTATCGTATTTATTATATATGCGTGGTTATAAAATGGGAGTTCAAGCTGTTGATGAATTGTTAGGAGCCAACTCAGAAAGATTAAGAAGCGCATTCACTTTACTGGGTGTCATGGTGGTAGGTGGTTTAGCTGCCTCTTTTGTAAAATTAAATACCATTTTACAAATCCCAAATGGTGAGGAAGTATTAGAATTCCAAAAAACGCTCGATGGATTTTTCCCTAAGTTGTTACCTCTTATTGCCGTTTTAGTTTGCTGGTATTTGATCTCTAAGAGAAAATGGAGTGCAACTAAAGTACTGTTATTTTTAATCGTAGTATCCATTGCTGGTGTGTTATTGAATGTGTTTTAGGTCTTCGCGTTTTAAATGGGAGTTCGAATCTTTTTATGTGAAATAGTTGGCTACAACTAGTTCCTTATGTCACTTTATAATGTAGCGATGTACCATGAAAAAGACGAATTAGTCTGTCTGTTATTGGTGAGGACTGCACGCCATTTTTTACCTTTTATACAGTCTCTTATTTGGAAAAAGATTAAAAAAATTGTTGCCTTTAGCTCTCAGTGGATATACACTTCGTTGCTAAAGACGGAAATCTTAACTTCTTCGGCAATAGTAAGTTGCTTACTTTGTACTATAAAAACCATCATGGAAGTTAAGTGTATATCCACTGTTTTATTGCATATACGTAGCTACCTAAGTTGTATTTCTGTTTTGATTTTATATTCTGTTACATATGATCAAAAAAGTGTCATTTTTCTAATAAACTGTGAGTTTTAAGCATTATGATGTAATTTCACCAAATTTTTATGGAATAAATCGATTTCCCTTGAACTTCCAATAAAGGTATAATTCACGTATAATAAAATTAGTTTACATGTTGGGAGTAAAGGAAGGGAATATATGACAGAGGACAATGTTACACGGATATATTTGAACGATAAGGAATATATTCTAATTGGAACGGCTCATGTTTCTAAACATAGTGCGGAACAAGTAAAAGAAGTAATTGAAGCCGAAAAACCAGATACAGTATGTGTAGAGCTTGATGAACAACGGTATCAATCCATCAAAGATGATAACAAGTGGAAAAACATGGATATATTTAAAGTGATAAAAGAGAAGAAAGCTTCTTTATTGTTAATGAATTTAGCCATCTCATCTTTTCAAAAACGAATGGCAAAGCAGTTTGGTATTAACCCTGGCCAAGAAATGATTCAAGGGATTGATTCTGCACAAGAAGCAAATGCAGAACTTGTGTTAGCAGATCGTAATATACAAATCACCTTTGCAAGAATATGGAATAATATTGGATTAAAAGGAAAAGCGATGTTGTTAACGCAAGTGATTGCGAGCATTTTTAGTAAAGAGACAATTTCTGAGGAAGAATTAGAAAAAATGAAGCAACAAGACACGATTCATACGGTGTTGCAAGAGTTTACAGACACGTTCCCAAAGTTAAAGAAACCGCTTATCGATGAAAGAGATCAATATTTAGCGCAAAAAATTAAAGATGCACCCGGGGAAAAGGTCGTTGCTGTGCTTGGTGCCGCTCATGTACCGGGGATAAAGGAACAAATACAAAAGGATCATAATTTAAATAAACTACGAGAGTTGCCTCCTAAATCAAAACTGCCTAAAATTATCGGTTGGTCGATTCCGATCCTTATTTTGGCAATTATTGCGTATACGTTTTATGCTAATCCACAAGCTGGTTGGGAACAAACAGTAAGCTGGGCCATCTGGAATGGCGGATTATCAGCATTCGGTGCATTGATTGCGTTAGGGCATCCGCTTACTATTTTAACGGCATTACTCGTTGCTCCGATCACTTCTTTAAATCCTTTACTTGCAGCGGGCTGGTTTGCTGGCTTCGTGCAAGCATATGTAAAAAGACCGCATGTTCGTGATTTTGAGAATTTGTCTGAAGATGTATTTACGATTAAAGGGTTTTGGCGTAATAAAGTGACGAGGGTGTTACTGATTGTAGTACTAGCTAATCTCGGTAGCTCTTTAGGTACATTTATTGGCGGCGTTGACGTCATTCGTGTGTTTTTGGAAAATTTATAACGATAGCCCTTACCTAAAAGTACGATTAGCTGCGTTTTCATTAACTAATTCAGTCAATATAGCTAGGTTTATAATAGTGTTCATAATAACCTAACAGTGATTCATGGTGCTGTTAGGTTATTTGCGCTATATAAAAGTTTGAATAGAATGTGAATTATGTAACTAATTAAAGTGTTTCGCAACAAAGGTCATCGCTTACATGTGGGTGAAATGTCTTACAATAAAGGTGATAAAGAAGAAGGGAGAGGGTATTATGAACCGGAAAAATTGGATTGGTATTGGTTTAGCTTTTCTTGTCTTATTCATTATTTTATTATTACCAAACCCTGATTCACTTCCGCTTGTCGGGCAAAGGGTGCTTGCAGTTTTGGCGTTTGCGGTCGTTTTGTGGGTGACAGAAGCAGTGCCTTATCCGGTAAGTGCAGTAATGATTATTAGTTGGTTAGCTGTCTTAGTTGGGTTATCTCCTACCATAGAAGATCCCACCATCATGTACGGGACAAAAGAAGCCTTAGGAATGGCAATTGGAGGTTTTAGCTCAACAGCTGTGGGGCTAGTTGCAGGAGCGCTATTTTTGGCGGCTGCTATGGAGATTACAGGACTACACAAGCGAATTGCGTTGTTTATTATGTCTAAAATAGGTACCAAACCAAGCCGTTTAGTAATAGGAACGATTACTGTAAGCTTTGTACTTGCATTATTTGTTCCAAGTGCGACAGCGCGAGCAGGTACTATTATTCCAATATTATTAGGAATCGTCGCCGCATTTGGTTTAACAAAGCAGAGTAAGCTTGCGGCATTATTAGTTATTACTGCTGTTCAGTCCATTTCCATCTGGAATGTTGGAATTAAAACAGCTGCTGCGCAAAATATGGTAGCGTTAGGATTTATGCAATCGGAATTTGGTATGGATGTAGCTTGGGGGAAATGGTTCATGTATGCTGCTCCATGGTCAATATTAATGTCTGTCATGTTGTTTTTCGTCATGACAAAGCTGATCAAACCAGAAGAAACGAACCTTGCTGGTGGCGATAGCATTCAATCTCAGCTTCAAGCGTTAGGGAAAATGAAGCCAAATGAGTGGCGATTAATATCTATTTCCGTTGCATTGTTGTTCTTATGGTCTACGGAAGGCATCTTTCATCCGCTAGATTCAACCACAGTTACCATTATTGCTGTTGCGATCATGCTACTTCCTAAAGTAGGTATCTTTACGTGGAAAGAAGTGCAAGCAAAGATTCCTTGGGGAACGTTGGTCGTATTCGCAACCGGAATATCACTCGGAATGGTGTTATTAAGCACAGAAGCAGCTACATGGTTATCTTCTAACACATTTGAAGCAATGGGGTTAGCTGGCATGTCAATTGTAGCTATTGTAGCTATCTTAGCATTATTTAATATTCTCATTCATTTAGGATTTGCGAGTGCAACCAGTTTGGCATCTGCGTTAATCCCAATTGTTATTGCACTAGTAACAGGCATGGAATCGACATCATTCAATGGACCTGGACTTGTGCTCATCATGCAATTCGTAATTAGTTTCGGTTTCTTACTTCCTGTGAACGCACCACAAAATATGCTTGCATATGGAACAGAAACCTTTACAACAAAACAATTATTAAAATCTGGTATACCAATAACGGTAATCGGTTATCTTTTCATTATCTTATTTAGTGCAACGTATTGGCAATGGGTCGGATTATTGTAAACAATGGGAAGTGTTTCTGAAGGTGTAACGAATCGGTAAATTTCACCTTGTTCGGGGAAAGTATAATAGTTGAAAGGTCTGTAGTATAAGAAAACAAAGTCTTTCGCCATAAGACTTTGTTTTCCTGCTAAAATAAACCTCCAACGGAAATTCGGTGCGTGCGTAATATGTTTATCCTCATCTTATGTTGCTTTATTACAGGGTTGTTCTCCTATGATGTAAGCTTATTCTAAGTATGTTGCAATCAAAGCTTGTCGATGTGGCAAGCATTTATACATGGTTAATGGTCGTCCGACATTGCCATAGGCAATATATGATGTAATAACATGTTGCTGTTTCAAAAAAGATAGATATTTACGAATAGAAATTCGTGACATGCCAACTTCATTAGCTAATTGTTCGGTTGAAAATCCATTATCGCCAAAATTTTGCGTACAATCCCATATTTGCGACAGCGTTTCTGGAGCTAACCCTTTTGGTAACGCAGGCTGTTCATTATCTCTTTCAGGCAAATCCCCTCCAAGTAATTGATCTAATTCCGATTGGCTCAGTTGCTTTTTTTCTTTTACGATTCGTTGTTTTTCTTGATAGCTTAAGAGCGCATGCTGAAATCGCTCAAATTGAAAAGGTTTAATAATGTAATCAGACACCCCATTTTGTAAAGCATACTGAATGCTATCCGTATCCGATGCTGCTGAAATGATAATCACATCAATGCCTTTTTCATATTTACGAATATAGCTCAATAATTCAAGCCCTGTTTGTTGCGGCATATAAATATCGAGCAAAATGAGATCTATCGGTTGCTGTTTAATAACGTCCCTCGCTTCAGCTACAGATGCGACCTGCCCTTCAAGGTGAAAACCTTCTATTTGGTTTAAGTATATAGCGTTAATATGAGATACCATAGCATCATCTTCTACGATTAGTACGTTGATCATTGTCATCCCTCACCATTGGTATTGCTAGTGTAATGTTAAATACAGTTCCGTTTCCTGCCCTAGTTGAAACGTTTATCTTACCTTGAAGTTTTTGCACAGTTTGATATGTAAGAAACAGTCCATAGCCTCGATCCCCTCCTTTCGTGGAAAATTGTTTATCAAAAAGATTGTTGAGATGATTCTTTGCTATTCCTGGTCCATTATCTTCTATTTTAATATGAATGGTTTGATCTTTGGAATAAAGGAAAAGTTTAACGGTTTTATGTTTGCTATTGGCTGCTAAAACTGCTTCAAAACCATTTTCGATTAAACTTCCTAAAATAGTAATTAATTCATGGACGATTGGTGCAGTAAATTCCTCTTTTAGAAAGCTGCTTTCTTCTAATTCAAAGGTGATATTACTTTCTCTTGCTTTGCTCATTTTTCCGATTAAAAACCCTGCTAATGCTGGATGTTTCAATCTTTGCAAAATATAGCCAACTTCTTCCTCAAATTGATCTACCATACTCGGAATCATCGTTTCTAATTCTTTATATTCTTTTAAATGAAGCATGCCTAAAATAACATGTAACTTGTTCTTGAATTCATGGGATTGCGCTCGTAAAGCCTCTGTATAGTTTTTAATTCCTACCATCTCATCCAATAGTTTCTGCACCTCTGTTTTATCCCGAAAAGTAGCGATGCCGCCTACAATTTTGTCGTCAATATAAATGGGAGAACAGTTTAATAATATTTTTTTTCCGTAAAAGAGGGCTTCTCCATTCTCGGAAGCTATTCCTGTCTGAATGGTCTGTTGTAATGTAGGCATATAATTTCTTACAGGTCGACCGATTAATTCCAATTCTTCTGTTAACGCCATAAGTTTTAATGCTTGTTGGTTAACGCGTGTAATTTCACCAGACTGATTGACTACTAAAATCCCTTCTTTGACAGACTCTAACATCGTGTCACGTTCCTTCGTTAACTGAGCAATTTCTACAGGCTCCATTCCGAACAATATTTTTTTTACGTATTTACTAATGAAGTAGGCGCCAATTACACCGAGCAGAAGTTGGAAAATAGCTCCTAATAGAATCATGCGCTGCCCTTCTTCAATTTGATCTTCCACTTTATCCATTGATAATCCGGCTACAACGACGCCGATTTGTTTGTTTTGTTCATTCTTAATTGGCGTAAACACACGCATACCTAGCCCGAGTGGTCCTTTTTCAATGGAAGTATATTCTTGTCCTCCAAGTGAAGGTTTAGCGTCTTCTCGGTTGTAAAAAGATTTTCCAACTTCAGATGGGATAGGGTGGGATAAGCGAATTAGATTCATATCTAGAACGACCAGAAAACCGATATTTGATAACGCTTTTAATTCATTCGCATATTCCTGAATATTAGCTCGTTGCTTTTCGTTTTGCAAACCCTCTATCACAAGGTCAGACTGTGCAACGAGGCGAGATATAGTGTATAACCTTTGGGAAATCGTATCTTTTGTATTTTCTGTGATATACTTACTAAAAAACCCGTTCATGATAATGACAGACAATGAAACAATGAAAATAATTAACAATGTAATCGAGGTTTGCAGCTTCATGGCTCTGCCTTGTTTGATGGGAGATCGTTTTTTCATTCGTTTTCCCTCGCAGTAAAATGGCTCTTTTCATTATTATATAGGACTTTATATGCAGTGGCACATGAATTGATTTTATCCTCTAAAGTCGCTTCAGTATGTTGAAGAAAGATAACAGTAGCTAATTCCTTTGTTCGTTGCCTAACAATGAATGTGGAAGAAGAAGGCTCCGTTAATGGAAAGAGGCGATTCAAAACATAATGAAAGAGACAATATGAGAGGATTACAAATATGTTGACATAGTTGGTAGGGAGGTATTTACATGCCGATAGATAAAGAAACGCAAATTATTGACGATATAATGGAGAAAATTATTACGAAGGCGATGAAGCCTGGGGAAAAGCTCTTATCAGAAAATAAACTTGCAGATCAGTATAACGTGCCGCGCATTACTGCTAGAAATGCATTAACAACATTAGAGGCTCGTGGATATATTTACTCTATACAAGGTAAGGGGCGTTTTTTAAAAGAAACAGCCAAACCAATTCAATTACATTTGACAGGAAACAGCAGTTTTACCGAAAAGATGCAGCGTGCTGGTTATCGATTGACAACGAAAAATATGTATTGCACAAAAATCAGCTACGATAGTAAAGTGTACGACGCGTTACGGGCTAGCAGTGAAGCAGAGATTTATAAAATTGGGCGCGTGCGATTCATTGATGACGAACCAATAGCTATTCATCAATCGTACGTTAATCAGCAGCAATTTCCAAACATTGCTCAAGAAGGTCCGCTAATATTATCTATGTTTGCGTACTATCGACAATTGGGATATGAAGCATTTACAAGTAAGCAGTCTTTATTAAGTATTACGTTTCCAACTTCCTATGAACAAAAATTGTTTTCATGCGGTAGTATGGTTCCTCTTATTGTACTAGAAACGGATTGCATTGATGTACAAACACAAAAAGTATTGGAATATACGAAAATACTGTATCGTAGTGATAAATTTAAATATGATATTACAATGAATGAAAGTCGGTGAGGCATGTTAGAGGTCTTACCGACTTTTTAGTTGTCTAGGAAATTATTAAATTTTGCAGCTGTAGATAAACTTACTAAGTTAAATAGCTACGTCCGGTTTCAGCGCCCAGCAACTAGTCGACTTCACTCCATTGCCCTTGCCCTACGCTAAGTCATCATCGGTTCGCCCTAAATAGGAAGGCCGACTAAAGTTGGGCTTGCCGGAGATCGCCGGCACACTCCTGTTGCAGGAGCATGATTCCTAAAACTTTCGTTGCTTCGTTCCACTCGCTACGTTGCTAACCGGGCGCCCCGAGCCTTTGTTCTTTAATTATGGGAATTAACTGGAAAGTCGCTGAAGTTTACAAGGAATTCGTTTGAATTTGTAGAAAAGTCGCTGAAGTTTACAAAAAAGTCGCTGAAGTTCACCGTTTTTTCGCTTGAGTTCACCATTATACCTAGTTCGATGTAAGCACATGTGCGAAATAGTATGCTTTTATTTCAATTTGTTCCCACTCTAACAACTGAACAAGTTTAAGTGGACGACGATAACAGCAGTTAAATCGTCAACAGGTCGTTTATTAAATGGTATTGTTTTGCAATTATAAACCATCCTTTACAAATACTTTACGATATCTTAAAACACAGCAACTTGGCAACAAGTTAATATGAACTTGTAAAGGAGGTTGTCTGAATGAGAAGGCGAAGAAGAACAGAGATTCTTGTGCAAGCAAATCCTAATCTGGCAGCAAGTCTGGCGAACGAAATTAAGCAGACGTATACCTACAAGGAAATCGTTACCCCAAGACATGGATTAACCATGGTGAAAATGCGGGAGAGCGCACAGAAATCCTTATTTTATATAGGTGAGGTACTCGTTACGGAAGCAAAAGTAGAAATTCAAGGGGAGATCGGCATCGGCATAATACAAGGTATGCACGATGAGGTAGCAACGCAATTAGCTATTATTGATGCAGCTTACAATGCACAGCTACCTGAAACGTTGTCTTGGACGGACACTTTAAAAGCAGCTGAAGCAGAAATAAACCGTAAAAAAATAAAACAACAAGCAGAATTAATGGAAACTAAAGTTAACTTTGAAACGATGGATGTTTAACTCAAGAAATTTATAGTATGGACTTTCCCATGGTTCGTATTGGAAGAGCCTCTTTATACAATGAAAAGCACTGGGAGAAGATTTTTTTACACGATAGGCAAGTATATAATTTTTAATTTGAAAAACGGTGGTTTCTGCCAAAAGAGTTGTAGACAAGATGAAAAATACAGGAGCAATAAAGAATGTAACCTATGGCAAGGAATCGTTGGTTAAAAATATAAGAGCAGGAGAGAGACTATATGCCGATAGATCAAGTTCATGACTTACAAAAGGTGTATCGCAAATTATTAGATCGTATGGCTCGTCCAGGAAAGCTAGCTAATTTACAAGCTTTTCAAGAGAAAGTGGACTATGAGGTAGCGTGTCACGATGCAACGTTACTCATTGCGATGACGTTATTGGATGGAGAAGTGTCATTTCATGTGATTTCTGAGAATAAGCAGCCCGTGGAAGAAAAAATTGCTGCCTATACTTTAGCCAGACATGCATCTATGGAAGAAGCTGATTTTATTATTGTGTTACAGGACGCTACCGAGGCTTCCATTATCGAAGGGATGGCTACTTGTAAAACAGGGAATTTAGTTGATCCACAGTATTCTGCTACATGGGTGATGGAAAGTCAAACGCCGTTGTCTAATCAGCCGCAACTACTATTAACAGGTCCTGGAATTGAGAGGCAAACGGATTTACATACAAGTTTCGCTCCAAGCATTTGGCAAGCTAGGAGTGAAGCGGTGCAAGAGTATCCTTTAGGAATCGATCTTATATTCACGGATGACATCATGCAGATTGCTTGTGTTCCTAGGACAACAACGGTTTCTGTACAGGAGGTGGAGTAGATGGGTTATGTAGCGGTTAAAGGTGGAACAAAGGCAATTGAAGCTTCTATTGAAAGGTTAACGTACGATCGTTTACAAGAAAGCGAAGTTATTGAAGTGAAAACGATCATGGCAACCATGCGTGCCCTTGTCGATCAGGTAATGTCGGAAAGTAGCTTGTATTCTCCGTTTCTTGCAGCGCTAGCTATTAAGCAAGCAGAAGGTAGTATGGAAGAGGCTGTATTCATTATGCGCGCACATCGTTCAACATTACCGAGGTTGCATTATAGTAATATTGTAGAATCTGAATCTATGTTGGTAGAACGCCGTATTTCTGCCAGTTTCAAAGATATTCCTGGCGGGCAAATTTTAGGCTCTACGACAGACTACACGCACCGTTTACTGGACTTTTCCTTAGCTTCAGAAACAAAGCTAGAGAATGATCAATGGATGAAAAACTATGTCGATAAACTGGAGCAAGCAGTATCTCCGCAGGACGAAGTATTGTTTTTTCCAAAAGTAGTTGATTATTTACGCCAAGAGGGGTTATTTGGCGGGCATGAATTAGATGATACACCTCCGACAGATATTACAAAAGAAAACTTATCTTTTCCAGCTTCGCGTAGTGCTCGATTACAAACATTAACGCGTGGGCAAACAGGTGCCGTGACAGCTCTTGGTTATGCTTCCTTACGTGGGTACGGCCAGGTGCATCCAACGGTCGGTGAAGTTCGTGTTGGCATGCTTCCGATCTATGTCGGGCACCCGAATGAGCCTGAACAGACAGAGGAAGATAGCTATTATATTGGTGAAATCAAAGTTTCCGAAGTCGAATCGTTTGTCCCTGTCTCTGTCAAAAACGAACAAAATGAAGCGGAACTTGATTTTGAAATTGGTTATGGGGTTTGTTACGGACAAAATGAAACAAAAGCAATTGCGATGAGTATTCTTGACCAATGTTTAGAGCACCCTGAAGCGAGTTTCCCGACACATGATGAAGAGTTCGTTCTATTACATATCGATTCGGTAGAAGCAACAGGGTTCATATCACATTTGAAACTCCCACATTATGTCACTTTCCAATCGAAGCTGAATAGTGTACGTGAGGTTAAAAGAAAGGGAGAGAGTAATGAAGAATAAAACACATTTTGCGTTTTTTGATGAAGGATCAAAGAAGGAAATTCGCCGCACGACGTTAAAAGCAGTCGCAATTCCTGGCTATCAAGTTCCATTTGCATCAAGAGAAATGCCAATTGCAAGAGGTTGGGGAACAGGTGGATTACAGCTGACGTTATCGTTGATTGGTAAAGAAGATTGTTTAAAAGTAATTGACCAAGGTGCAGATGAGTCAGTGAATGCCGTTAGTATAAAAAAGTTAGTCCAGCAAACAACAGGTGTGGAATTAACCGACCAGACAGAGGACGCTTCCTTAATCCAATCTAGACATCGGATTCCAGAAGTTCCATTAACCGAAGAGCAAATTTTAGTATTACAAGTTCCAACGCCAGAACCATTACGTGATGTCGAAGCTAGTGAATATGTAACCAAACGATTGCATGCAGAAGAAGAATATAGCGGCGCGTGGCTCTTATTATTTGAGCAAATTATGAAATACGGTAAAACAGCAACAGGTGCCGATCATCCTGTCTATGTAAATGGACGCTACGTGATGGCGCCAAGTCCCATCCCAAGGTTCGATAATCCGAAAATGCATACTTCGAAAGCATTGACCTTGCTCGGTGCAGGGCGGGAAAAGAAAATTTATGCCGTGCCACCATATACCGATGTAACGTCACTTGCTTTTGAAGATTATCCGTTTACCGTGGAAACATTTGCAGATCAGGCATGTCATTTATGCGGTGCAAATGATGTGTTCCTTGATGAATTGGTCGATGAAACAACAGGAAAAGCTTATTATCAGTGTAATGATACGAGCTACTGTATAGATAGATTGAACAGCCAAGAGCAAGTGGAGGTGGAACATCATCATGCATGAAGAACCAATATTGCAAGTTCGGAACTTAAATAAACAGTTTGGTAACGGGTGTACCCATTGTCGTAATAAAGTAGATCGACAGTTGGAGAAAAATTATTGCCCTATTTGTGGAACAGTTTATGCATGTCAGGATGTATCTTTGGACTTGTTTCCAGGAGAAATACTTGGCATTGTTGGCGAAAGCGGTAGTGGGAAATCAACCATGATGCAATGCCTTTACTTTGATGCGCCCGTTACTTCTGGGGAAGCTTTTATCTATAACGGCGAATTAAATGGGCTAAATGTCTTTCAATTATCTCCACAGAAGCAACGATATATCCGTAATCATAAATACGGAATGGTTTATCAAAATCCAGTCAATGGGTTGAAGATGAACTTTTCTTCGATTGGAAATATTGCCGAAAAACTGATTGCAGCGGGAAATCGTCATGTCTCATCTATGGAAAGTACAGGAAATAAACTGCTTGAACATGTGCAAATTCCGTTGTTTCGCTCGAAGGAAGAGCCGCAAAACTTTTCTGGAGGAATGCAACAGCGCGTCCAAATAGCAAAAGCATTATCGAATAATCCGCCGATTCTATTTTTAGATGAAGTAACGACAGGGCTTGATTTGTCTGTACAGGCAAATGTGCTTGATTTGATTAAACAGATTCAGAGAGAGTGGGGAATTAGTATGATTGTCGTTTCCCATGATCTGGCTGTTATTCGGATGCTAGCAGATCGAACGATGGTGATGCTGAATGGTTCCGTCATCGAAGAAGGGTTAACGGATCAAATCTTAGAAGATCCACAACATGCTTATACGCAACGTTTAGTTTACTCGTTATTATAGGAGGTCACCTATTGTGTATGTCATTCATAATGGAAATGTCATTACCGAAGAAACAATCTTGGAAAATTATGCCGTCGTGGTAGAAGGGGATACAATTCAAGCGATCGTTCCTGAAGCAGAAATTGATAACTACGCCCATGCTGAAAAAATAAATGCCAATGGGGGTTTTATTTCTCCAGGATTTATTGATATTCATTCGGATTATATTGAAACTCTTGCTTCGCCAAGGCCGACCAGTGTGATGGATTTTAATATTAGTTTAAGAGAAGCAGAGAAGATTTTGGTTGGGCATGGTATTACAACGATGTTCCACTCGCTATCGTTTTATCGAGAAGATGCGTTTGACCATAAACCTATCCGTCAGCCTGAAAATGTCCAACGTATGGTAGATGCCATTGCAAACACGCATCATGAGCTACATTTAATCCGTCATCGCCTACATGCGCGGTTTGAAATTGACAATATTTTGGAAGTCGATCGGTTAATCCGCAATATGGAAGCAGATAAGGTCCACTTGCTATCGTTTATGGATCATACACCTGGGCAAGGGCAATACCGTGATTTAGAAGTGTATAGGGAAACATTACAAGGCTACCGTAATTTATCTAACGAGGCTGTACAAACCATTATTCAAGAACGACAAAACGTCGAGTGTATGACCATTGAACGTATGCAGGAGGTTGCTGAGTTAGCTATATCCAAAGGGATAGCCGTGGCTTCACATGATGATGATAATGTGGATAAGCTGCACCTTGTGCAATCATTTGGCACAACGATTAGCGAATTTCCAATTACGATGGAAATTGCGAAAAAGGCGAAGGAACTGGGACTGAAGACAATAGCTGGTGCTCCTAACGTATTACTTGGCGGTTCACATTCCGGCAATTTGTCAGCTGCTGAAGCAATTAAAGAAGATTGTATTGATATTTTATGCAGCGATTATTACCCGGCGGCCTTACTGCACGCTATCTTTTCTTTAAGTGAAAACGACGGAAATAATTTGCATGACATGTTTATGAAAGTCACGTTGAATCCTGCTAAAGCTGTACGAATGGATGATGAAATTGGTTCCATTAAACCGGGTAAAAAAGCAGATATGCTAGTGATTGAACGAATGGATGATGGCTATCCTATGTTAACAGCGACGATGGTAAACGGCGCCTTAATCACGACGACAAATTATCGAATGAATTAATGTAAAGGAGGCTCTTGGTAATGACAATGCTGCAAGTAAAAGATTTTGGCAAACGATTTACAATTCATCACTTGGGAAAAACGAGGCAAGCAGTGGAGCATATTCAGTTTTCATTGGAGCAGGGAGAGTTTCTTGGGATTGTTGGTAAAAGTGGTAGTGGTAAATCAACGATCTTAAAAAGCATCTATCGTACTTACCGTCCCGATGAGGGAAGTATGATTTATCATTCTGCGCGCTATGGGTTCATTGATTTAACGGATGCAACAGAGCGAGAAATTCTTTACTTACGTAAGCATGAAATCGGCTATGTGTCGCAATTTTTAAATGTAATGCCACGGACAACATCGCGGGAGCTTGTGGAGAAAGCATTGTTGGAAATGGGAGCAACAGAACAGGCAGCTAAAATAGAAGCAGAAAAGGCGTTAACGCATTTTGAGCTAGATCCAAAACTTTGGGACCATTATCCAAATACATTTTCTGGGGGAGAAAAGCTACGGTTAAATATTGCCATGGCAACGGTGAAGAAGCCTCGCCTGTTATTACTTGATGAGCCAACAGCCAGTTTGGATCAGCAATCGAAAATAAAAGTACGTGAAATCATTGAAAAATTGAAAGCAAGTGGAACGACGTTAGTTGGTATTTTTCACGACATCGAATTTATGGATGGCTTATGTGATCATGTGTTTGATATGCAATTCAGTCAAGATAAATTTGTGAAAGAAGGCGTTATTGATGAAAGCTGACCTGCATGTGCATAGCACGTATTCCGATGGTTCGGAACACGTAGCAAGGGTATTGGAGCGGGCAGCGAAAAATGGCGTTTCGCAAATGAGCTTTGTGGATCACGATAGCATTGATGGCTTAAACGAAAAACAAGCTTTAGGGAAAGCATATGGCATTGAAGTCATTCCCGGAATTGAAATCTCAGCCTATGATTTTAAACGAGATCGTAAAGTGCATATCCTTGGCTATGATTATTACCGAGATGCCAAGAACATAGAGGCACTCTGTAAAACGGTGCGCAATAGAAGGCAGGCGCATACGCTTTGGCAAATCGAGCAAATAAATCAACAAGCTTATCCAATTAATTCACAAACCATCATCGAAATGGCACGGCCAAGTAGAACGATTTACAAGCAGCATGTGATGCAGCAAATTACATCAGCCGCATACGAATCGGATCTTTATCAAGCACTATACCGCAAACTTTTTAAAGGGGAAGGTCCAGCATCTGGTGATATCGAATATGTAGACGCATTTCTTGCTGTAGAAGCAGTTGTAGCTGATGGTGGTATCGCTGTTGTTGCCCACCCTGGACAACTCGATTCTTATGAGCTTATTCCCGAACTTGTCGAAGTTGGCTTGGGCGGTATTGAACGCAATCACCCTGATCACACAGCAGAAGATCATCAACGGGTTGAGGATTTAGCTCACACCTATGATTTGATTATGACTGGTGGGACGGACTACCATGGTAGTTTTGGCATGCCAATAGAAGTAGGGGAAATTACAAGTCCTTCTTTTCTGAGTCGTTCGTTAATAGATTGACTTTCTTCAATAAGAGCTACAATGACCCATATGTTTAGCGGTTTGTTTTAAGCGAAAAAGAAAAGCTGACTTATGAGTCTTTATGACGAGGCAGCCGTTGATCCCGGATATAAGGTGCTGTAAGCCTTCCACTTCAAGAATTGGAGATGTGAGCGCTGAACAAGTGTAAGTGGGAGTAACAGAATCTAAATTATCCATTCAATTAGAGGCTTTTAGCTCGTGCTAAACAAACAGTGGGGAAGGAAGTCTCGCTGATTAATAATGTACTTTATCTTATAATGTAAACAATGTTAATTTATTAAATTTCATGTAAATATATTGTAAATATAAACTCTATTCAATTATTTTATGTTTTAATAGTAAGGAAAAGATGGCAAGCTACCCATAGGGAGGAAATATTCACTTATTCGTGCAAACGAAAACGAAAAATTGCTTTATCAACTAATCTATGAATATGAAGGAGCGTTAACATGAAAAAGACGTTAACTAGATTTGGTGTTTTGCTTTTATTAGCTGTATTTGCTGTTGGTTGTTCGGAAGGAAACGCTAGTACGGAAGAGGAAAAAACAGAAGTAGATGATGTGATTGATGTTGTATGGTATCCAAATGAGTCGGGAGAAGATTTGAAATCATCTCGTGATGAAATTGGTAAAGTGATCGCTGATGCTACTGGAAAAGAAGTAGAGCACCACTTAACAACAGATTATGCGATTGCAATTGAGACGTTAGTGAATAATAACGCAGATATAGCATTCATGGGTGCACAAGGTTATATTGAAGCGAATGAAAATAACGATGCAGTGCAGCCTATCGTCGTTCCAACTGGTCCTTCTGGTACGTTAGACGATGCTGTTTATCATAGCTGGTTAGCTGTCAATGTGGATGACCAAGAAAATTATAAACAAGATGGTGAATATTCTCTAGATACGATAGCAGATAAGAAATTTTCTTTCGTTTCTAACAGCTCCACTTCTGGTTTTAAAGTACCATCAGCTGGTATTCTTTCCCACTTCACAGAGCAAGAGGAGTACAAAGATTTAACCGAAGAAGATTTAATGGAAGGCGGCCCTCTATTCTCACAAGTACTGTTTGGTAACTCCCACCAAGGTTCAGCGGTAAATTTATTAGATGGAAATGCCGATGTAGCAGCGTTTTGTGATACATGTGTAGAAAACTATGTAGAAGTAGCTGAAGGAGAAGAAAATGAAGTTGGCTCTATTTATAAAGTGAAAGACGACGCAGAACAACCTTTTAATAAAGTAGCAGGAAAAGAATTTACGTTAATGAGTGTAACGCCAGTGCTTAATGCGCCATTTGCCGCAAATATGGATACATTAGGTGAAGAAGATTTTAAAAAGCTTCAAGAAGCTTTGACCTCCGATGAAGTTGCGAGTAATGAAGGTATTTTTGTTCCAGAAGACGCTGAGCAATCGGCATTATTCTTTAAAACAGATAAAGAACGCTTTGCACCAGCAGAAGATGATTGGTTTGACCCTATTCGTGAACTTCAATAAACAAGTTTTCAATCAAGTGGGGGGGAAATTATCCCCCGCTAATTGTTAGTACCAAAGGCATAACTTAACAAACTCTTATAAAAAAAGAAGTTGTGATGCTGTTACCTTACTTATACGCATTTTTGTACAATAGGAAAATTTTAGGTTTTCGTATAAGAGCGCAATATAGGTGGAAGACGTGATGATAAATTTAGTTTTTCTAAATATGTTTAGCTAAAAGAAGCGGAGGGATTCTCTGCTCACATTATGGGAGGGAGCCTATTCATGGCACTTTTACAAATTGCAAGACTAAGTAAGTCGTACGATAACGAGACGAAGGTATTAAAAGATATTTCTTTTTCCGTAAAGGCTGGAGAATTTGTTTCTATTATCGGTCCATCTGGTGCAGGGAAATCTACTTTATTACGCTGTGTGAATCAGATGGTACCTATTAGTAGCGGGGAAGTGATCTTTGATAACGCCCCTGTGACACAATTGAAAAAACGTGCACTACGCCAATTGCGTACAAACATTGGAATGGTGTTTCAACATTATAATTTAGTTCCACGTTTAACAGTAATTGAAAATGTGCTGCATGGACGATTAGGCTATAAGACGACTTTGCAAGGCATCATGAGCCGTTTTACAGAAAAAGAAAAAGAGCAAGCTTTTTATCTGCTTCGCAAGCTTGGCATTGAAGAACATGCGTATAAGCGTTGTGATCAGTTAAGTGGAGGACAGCAGCAACGAGTTGGCATTGCCCGTGCATTGATTCAAGGTCCGAAACTTGTTCTTTGTGATGAGCCGATTGCGTCACTTGATCCAAACTCTTCGAAAATTATTATGGATCATTTAAAGTCAATTACTTCCGAGCTAGGCATTACTTGTCTTGTCAATTTGCATCAAGTGGAAGTCGCACAACAATATTCAGATCGCATTATCGGTTTAAATCAGGGAGAAGTTGTATTTGATGGAACCAATTATCAGCTGACCGAGGAGAAAACGAATCGTATTTATGGAACGGAAATGCGAGAATTAATAACAGTGTGAGGGGAAATGGTCGTGAGTGAAAAGGTAATGCAAAAACGAAAATGGCAAATGACGATAGCATTAATCATTATTATTGCCATTACGTATTTATCTGCAGCAATAACGAAATTTAATTTCATAGATGGATTAGTAGCTTTTCCAGAAGCAATTGGTTGGATGTTTTCGAATCTACTTATAACGCAAGAATCGTTAGAGAAGCTACCGACTATTTTAGATAAGCTTGTGGAGACCATTTTCATGTCAATTGCAGCAACGACAACGGCTGCAGTTGTTTCCATTTTCCTTGGTATTATGGGATCAAAAACAACGAGCATCAATGGATTTTTAAGTACATTTGCCCGGTTTATTGCTTCCGTATCTCGTAATATACCTGTTGTTGCTTGGGCGCTTATTTTATTACTTTCCTTTGGTCAAAATTCATTAACGGGGTATTTAGCGTTATTTGTAGGAACAGTTGGCTTTTTAACGAGAGCTTTTATTGAGTCCATTGATGAAGCAAGCCATAGTGCGGTGGAGGCTTTAACAGCTACAGGTGCCACTTATTTTCATATTGTAAATAAAGCCGTCATCCCACAAAGCTTACCGCAAATGATTAGTTGGATATTATTTATGATTGAAACGAATATTCGTAGCGCCACCTTAGTAGGTATTTTAACAGGGACAGGTATTGGCTATACATTTGATATGTATTATAAATCGATGAATTACAATGTCGTTGCTCTCGTTACCTTTAGCATTGTAATCGCCGTAATTATCATTGAGTTGATGTCAAACTATATACGGAAGGTGATTATGTAATGGAAACAGTAGCGAACCCTACGTATATGAAGCGAAAGAGAAATGGACGTATTTCTATTAAAGCTGGAAGTAAATCGGAACGCGTTATCCGTCTGACAATGATGTTGCTTTTTGTTTTAACCGTTACTGCATTTCTGCTTTTTGATTACACAGGGTTGGAGTTATGGACCGCCATTGTAGAAACGGGACAAAACTTAAAAGTGATGTTTTTTGAACCAGCGCTAAATCATTTTACTTGGGCAGAAGCGTTTTATCAAGTTGGGGTTACCCTTGGTCTTGCTGTTTTGTCTACGATTATTGGTGCTGTTATTGCGTTCTTTTTAGCGCTTATGGCTGCAACTAATTTATCAAAGGAATGGGTGACGAAGGTTGTTCGTGTTATTGTCGCTTTTATTCGAGCGGTTCCAACTGTATTATGGGTACTTATTTTTGCCATTGCTGCTGGACTCGGAAGTGAAGCTGCCGTTTTAGGAATGTTGTTTCATTCCATTGCGTATCTTGTAAAAGCTTTTTCAGAGGCGTTTGAAGAAGTGGATAAAGGTATTCTAGAAGCATTAAGAGCGACAGGTTCAAGCTGGTGGCATGTTGTAATACACGGTATTATGCCTTCCACGTTTACATATATATTATCTTGGACTTTCCTCCGTTTTGAAATCAATTTTGCTGTCGCAGTTGCTATGGGAGCTGCTGCCGGAGCTGGCGGTATTGGCTTTGAATTATTTATGGCTTCAGGATTCTATTTTGATCTTAGCGAAGTTGGATTCATTACGTACGCTATCCTGATCATTGCGATTATTTTAGAAGTGTTTTCCACCCAATTAAAAAATCGCTATTTCCCATCTAGCGTACGGAATTAGACGTCTTAACCGACGGAGCTCTTGCGTCGGTTTTTACTTGTCTTTTTTGAACATTATTATTGAAATAATAAACATATTTATAATGGAGGCAATTAGAGCAGATGTACCTATGAAGGCAAGATTCATTCCGCTAAAACCAGCTTCCTTAAAGCTAACAAATAGTAAAATCATACTAAGTAAGCTACAAATAATAGGAAGAACTATTTTTTTATCTTTAAGCAACATACTTAATACATATATAATACAGCCATGTATTAGCGTTAGAACTATAAACTCATCAACTCCTTCCATTATTTACCCCCCTATATCCTAATCTCTGTATCTATAATATGTGGTAACAGGAATTTGGAATTTAACCTATTATAACCCAGAAAAGATATCTATTGAAATGCATCTGCTACATATTTTATGCTATATATATAGGGAAACTAAAATGAATGGGGAGCTTATTTCATAACCGTGTTTAGATGCCATTTTCTAACTATATAGTTCTGAATATTCCGTTATTAACGTTCGTGTTGCTTCACTAGAACAAGACGATTTTACGCCGAAGCTAGAAACACATGCCATATTTTTTGGGGGGAAGATATCAAGGAATATAAGATACAAGGTGAAAATCAACTACTACAAGCTATAAATTCATTGCATGTAGAATGGCAACTGCCTTCCGATGAGTAAACGATCTGTTAACAAATAGGTGGAGATTAGCCAACTTGCTAAAAAATGCGTTCAAATAGATTGTAAACTTTAGGAGATCATTGAACCATTTTGGAAATCAATGAAACACAAGCTGAGTTGTTCTTCTCGAACAGTTAAAGAAAGTGTGTTCTACTACACAGCATGAGCTAACTTGCGCTTCCTTACATCCGATGCAATTTAATAGGCAAGGAATCATAAAGTATGTGCCTGCATAGGCTATAGTAATTGAGCACTGGATGGAGGAATGACATGGATATTCTTAACAAAGTAAAGCAGTATCGAGAAGAAGAACAGCAGTTAAAGTGGGAAGGGACATTTGGGGAGTATTTAGACATCATTAAACAACGTCCAGAAGTAGCGCAAACTGCTCATTCACGAATTTATAATATGATTAAAAGTGCAGGTATTACGGAACGAGATAGCAAAAGAATGTATGAATTTTTTGGTGAAGAAATATTTGGTTTGGAAGAAGCAATTGAGCGGCTTGTAGAAGAATATTTTCACCCTGCAGCGAAACGGCTCGATGTACGTAAACGTATTTTATTATTAATGGGACCCGTAAGTGGTGGGAAATCAACGATTGTTACGATGCTAAAGCGGGGATTAGAAAAATATTCACGTACAGATGAGGGAGCGGTTTATGCGATAAAAGGTTGCCCCATGCAGGAAGATCCTCTCCATCTAATTCCACCGCATTTACGCCAAGAATTTTTGGAGGAATATGGCATACGCATTGAAGGAAGTTTATCACCGCTAAATACGATGCGATTGGAAAAGGAATATAATGGAAAAATAGAGGATGTACGCGTAGAACGTATTTTTTTCTCTGAGGATAAACGGGTAGGGATTGGTACGTTTAGCCCGTCTGATCCAAAGTCACAAGACATTGCAGATTTAACTGGAAGCATTGATTTTTCTACCATTGCAGAATACGGTTCAGAATCAGATCCACGAGCTTATCGATTTGATGGGGAATTGAACAAAGCGAATCGAGGGATGATGGAATTTCAAGAAATGCTTAAGTGTGATGAGAAATTTTTATGGCATTTATTATCCTTGACGCAGGAAGGGAATTTTAAAGCGGGTAGGTTTGCGCTGATCAGTGCAGATGAATTAATTGTCGCCCATACAAATGAGGCGGAATATCGCTCTTTTATTGCGAACCAAAAAAATGAAGCCTTGCATTCACGAATTATCGTGATGCCGATACCGTACAATTTAAAAGTTAGCGAAGAAGAAAGGATTTATCAAAAAATGATTCGTGAAAGCGATATGGCTCATGTCCATATTGCGCCACATGCATTAAGAGTAGCTGCTATTTTTTCTATTTTAACGAGATTGGAAGATTCAAAGAAACCGGGTGTGGATTTAATTAAAAAAATGCGTCTGTATGACGGTGAAAGTGTAGAAGGGTATAATCAAGCAGATGTGGATGAGCTAAAGGATGAATTTCCGGTCGAAGGGATGAATGGGATTGATCCCCGTTATGTTATCAATCGTATTTCCTCTGCAATTATTCGTAAAGAAGTCCCAGCAATTAATGCTTTAGATGTGCTCCGTTCCTTAAAAGAAGGACTTAGTCAGCACCCGTCTATTTCGGATGATGATAAGGAAACGTATATGAATTATATTTCGGTTGCTAGAAAGGAATACGATGAAATAGCTAAGAAGGAAGTGCAAAAAGCGTTTGTATATTCCTATGAAGAGTCAGCGAAAACATTAATGGATAACTATTTAGATAATGTAGAAGCGTACTGCAATAAAAATAAGTTAAAAGATCCCCTGACTGGGGAAGAGATGAATCCGGATGAAAAGTTAATGCGTTCTATTGAGGAACAGATTGGTATTTCGGAGAATGCTAAAAAAACGTTTCGTGAAGAGATCCTCATTCGAATATCGGCGTTTGCTCGCAAAGGGAAGCGATTCGATTACAACTCTCATGAGCGATTGCGTGAAGCGATTCAGAAAAAATTGTTTGCTGATTTAAAAGATGTTGTTAAAATAACGACGTCTTCTAAAACGCCAGACGAATCGCAGCTAAAGAAGATTAATGAAGTCATTGCTCGCCTAATTGATGAATACGGCTATAATTCCGTATCAGCGAATGAGTTGCTTCGTTATGTAGGCAGTTTGTTGAATAGGTAGTGGTCGATGAATAAAGGCATCCTCTTTTACCAAAACGAAGAGGGTGCTTTTGTTATCTAGAGCTTTATATTATTCGATACACAATGATTTTTCGATAAGCTACTTTTTCTAATATAGGAACGTATAAAAGTGTAAAGGTTTATAGTATAAGAAAAATTACTCATAAAACTTGATGACAAGCCAAGTTTTTCTAATAAGCTTTATAAAATAAATTATGTCCAAACAGTCAAAATAATGCAATAATATTACCCTTCATGCATAGGATATAGAAACGTATTACTAGTTTGAATAATACGAAGGAGGGGATGCGATGCATGAGGAAAAAGGAAATTTTGTCGTTTCAAAGGAAAATTGGTCCCTCCATCGCAAAGGTTACCAAGACCAAACGCGTCATATGGATAAGGTGAAGGAAGCGATAAAAAATAACTTGCCTGATTTAGTAAGTGAAGAAAATATTATTATGTCTGATGGGAAACAAGTGATGAAAATCCCCATTCGATCATTAGATGAGTATAAAATTCGTTATAACTACGATAAAACGAAACAAGTAGGACAGGGAAAAGGGGATAGTAAAGTTGGTGATATTATAGCTAGAGCACCTGGCGGCGATGGTCAGGCGGCTGGGAAAGGAAAAAAAGCGGGCGATCAGCCAGGGGCAGATTACTATGAAGCAGAAGTATCCTTAGAAGAAATTGAGCACGCCCTATTTCAACAGTTGGAGCTCCCCAATCTACAAGAAAAGGAACAAGCTGAGATCATAACGGAAAAAACAGAATTTAATGATGTACGTAAGAAAGGGTTAATGGGAAATATAGATAAGAAGCGCACTATTTTAACAGCGATCAAGCGTAATGCTACAGAAGGAAGACCAGGAATTACGCCAATATATGAGGATGATTTGCGATTTAAAACATGGAATGATATAACAAAACCAGAGTCTAAAGCGGTCGTTTTAGCTATGATGGATACAAGTGCTTCGATGGGGATTTTTGAAAAGTATGTAGCCAGAAGTTTCTTCTTTTGGATGACGAGGTTTTTACGTACAAAATATGAAACAGTGGATATTGAATTTATTGCCCACCATACAGAAGCAAAAGTTGTGTCAGAGGGAGATTTTTTTTCCAAAGGAGAGAGCGGTGGCACCATATGTTCTTCTGCTTATTTAAAAGCATTGGAACTTATCAAAAAAACGTATTCTCCTTCACGCTATAATATTTATCCCGTTCATTTTTCAGATGGAGAGAATATGACCTCTGATAATCCGTTATGTATAGAGCTGGTAGAAGAGTTAATGCGTTTTTCAAGTATGTTTGGTTACGGAGAGGTGAACACTTTTCACAGGAGATCGACGTTAATGCGTACGTTTGACCAATTGGATAATCCAAAATTTCGCTATTATATCGTAAAAGAGAAAAAAGATATTTATGAGGCGCTAAAGGCGTTTTTCACCCAACAAGTTGTAACAGCACAAACGTAAGGAAAAACAATATAGATATTGTGTTGCATTTCCAGTGCATAAAACGGTAATTGCTGTTTGTGCACTGGCTTTTTATTTCGGATCTTTCTGTTGTTAGGAAACTTGCTATGAAGCGCATTGTATCTGTATATGGAGCAAGATAAATGAAAAAAAGTCTCTAAACTCCTATTTTTCTTCTTAACTCTCAAGACTTACTGGAAAATTTCAATTGTATAGATAGCCCGATCCGTCACCAAAGCAAAGCGCTCGCCGTCAAATTGGTATAGTGATGAGTTCTCTAAAGGGATTTCATATATGAATGTAGGGAGTGTTTGATAGGATTTATAATCGGTTTTAACTTTGCCGGCGCCATTTAGTTGTAATGTATGTAGAGGTTCATAGTCATCTAGTCGACGTGTATGTGTCTCATACGTAATTGCAGATAAGTCAATAATTGCCTCATCATAATCATTTAACTCTTGTTTGGAAACTTTTATCTGTTTTCCATTCCATTTTTGTAAAAGTTTATTAAACGCTTCTATATCTAAAAATTGCTTTTTCATATTCCATTCCTCCTATTATGATATTTCCCCCTTCCATGGAAAATCATACGTTAACATCTGTATTTTCGCTGAAGGTCATTAGAAAAACTAGGCTTGTCGCAAGTATATGGAGGACGCTTTTCTTTCCTAAAAAAGGAAAAAGCTGTAGCGCCAATGAGAATCAATTGACCACAGCTTTTAAAAATATGGATTTGATATCGAAATTAGATCGCTTCCTTTTTTATTTGGGATTGCAGCTAGTGCTACCGTTACTTTCCACTGTAGGCGGACGCTTTCCGCGGGCATGGCTTGAGCCTCCTCACTCGCAAAAAACGCTCGTTGCGGGGTCTCAAGTCTTATGCTTTTCCCGCTGGAGTCGCCGCCTTCCGTTCCAAGTAACTTGGTTTGGACAAACTCATGAATTAGTAAAGACCTAAGATAATATGTCAAATGTCTTGGACGTTCCGTGATGTTCCTAGATAATGGTCTTAGGATCATTTGGGACAATTCACGAAGCGAAGATCGCCAAATATGCAGGACTCTGTTGGCGTAAACACCAATCTAGTCGCTTTACAGCTGGCGACACATCGTTATCGCGTAATGGAAATCAGTATCTCCGTTATTACTCGTTGAAGCCGCCAACTTGGTAAGAAGGCATGTTCCTGAATACAAAGAGTATTACGCGAGAAGTTCGATGAAGTACCAAAGCATCAATACAAAAGAGCCCTCGTCTTAACTGCAAGAAAATTAGTGCGTTTGGTGGTTGCGCTACTGCGCAAAAACCAAATTTACACGCCACAAAGGAGCGTCAATACATGAAGCATAATTAGCTTCTAATCCTTTGAGTAATTTGCAGTATTTTACACATATTTACTGGAGTCGGTTTAGTGTTGCCTTTTTTAAGCAAATTGTACCTTGATAACTAAAAAACTATTTAATTTTTACTTGACATACTACCACAGGTCTTTTATCTATATATTCTATTTATTGCAATGATTACAAATACTTGTAAAAATGCCAATTTTTTATGTTATAATATTGTGACAAACAATGAAGGAGGATGTTAAATGTTAGGAGAAGAATTTACTTTGCTAGCACCTATATTTTATCTTATATTATTTTTCACCTTAGTTAATTTTCTATATTTACGTTTCTTTCAAAATAAAATTAAAAGTAACTATCATGTGGTGCTAAACTCAATATTTTTTTTAGTAATAGCCACGGTGCTATTATTTCAAGAGGGAATTATAGTTGATGAGTTTAATAAGTCTCCGGGTTCAATGAATTTTATCCTTTCAATCATTTCAGGGGTAGTATTCTTATTAAGTTTATTTTTTATAAACAAAAAAACAAGTAAATAAAGTTAAAAAATAAATAATTAAAGTGTTATTTATGTAGTTAATGGCATTAGTTCTTCCTTAGACTGAGAACAATGCCATTTCTTTTTTCTACACTATCAGTTATTGCGCTTTGTATTTTTACTCTTCAACGGTATACCATATTTTTTACTATTACTTATAATTTTTTTACTTTATCCTTCGTCGGGTGTGTCAATAATTTTGTGTAAATCCCCTTTTGTAGATGTTAGCTCTGAATACATAATCAGGAAATCTCTATAGTCACAGCGTTAGCTGCTTGTCCTTGACCTTGAGCTTCTTCTTTGTGATTCGCTGTGTTGGGTATAGGGGTCCTGCCAGCGAGAGCATAGAAGAGTACGGTCGTGGTACCATAAAAAAGCGGAAGGAACCCTTATGTGGCTAGATTTTCTGTAGCCGCCGCAGATATACACCACGATCGTAAACAAGGTGAAGGATGGCGGGTTCTAAGTCAATTCTCCAGAGTTTCAAACATGGCAACTAATTGAGGTTATGCCCTGATCAAAGCCCCGATGGCAGTGCATGCTGAATTTATAATTATACTCTAGAAATCGCGTGACAAGAAAACGTTCTAAAGCCTATGAGAAACCTCATGGTTCGCATTGCATTAGTCAGTAGCTACCCTAAAGCACGCTTTGCGAGGGTATTCATACAAAGCGACAACGTTTTTCGCCAAAAAGATGTAGCAAACTTTTTTCTATCCAAAGGCGTTTACGTCATCCCCTTTGAAATCGTAGTAATCTGTGTGAGGGAGATAAGCCCCCCTCACACAGAATAAAAATGCTTTTATGTGGATGATTGGACCGTTTTTTTACCAGTTGTACCTCGGATCTTTTTAATTACAACGCCTTGTTTTGGACCGAAGAGGAAAGCGGCGATAAAGAATACCCCTGTTGCTACTGCCATTGAACCAGCGATGGAAACATTCCATTGGATGGCAAAGCCATAGCCTAGGGCAGCAGATAAAATGCCAATAACACCACTTAAAATTAATAATACAAAAAATCGATCCGTTAAAAGATAAGCCGTTGCTCCAGGGACAATGAGCATGGCGACAACTAATATCGCACCTACACTATCAAATGAAGCGACGGTGGATAAGGATACCATGGTCATTAGTAGATAATGAATGATCATTACTGGCACCCCAATTAAAGTTGCAAATTGCGGGTCGAAGGTAGACATTTTAATCTCTTTATAAAATAGTGTAATTAAAATGAGATTAACCGCTAATACAGCACCGAGCATCCACACGGCAGTAGGCCCATAACTCACCCCGTTGATGGTTAACGTGTTCCATGGAACAAAAGCAATTTCACCCATTAAAGCATGCTGTACATCTAAATGGACTTGGTCGCCAATAAAAGAAATAAGGACAACCCCTAATGCAAACAAGGAAGTGAAAACAATTCCTATTGCTGCATCCGATTGAACCCCAGATGAATGAAGCATTTCCACAAAAACAGCCGTTAGAATACCAACAATGCCTGCACCGATAAGCATGGGAATCCCGCTTAAAGATTGGGTAACAAAGAAAGCCCCAACAATACCTAGTAAAACGGTATGACTAATGGCATCAGCGATCATTGCCATTTTCCGTAAAACAAGAAGCGCTCCTGTAATACCACAAGTAAGCCCGACAAGACAGCCGGTTAAGAGAATCCAAAAAGTATAGCTCATGCATTTCTTCCTCCTTTCAGCAATAAACCCTTCTTTGTCCCAAACAATAAGGAAAAGAGGAAAATAACGGAAGCACTTAATACGATAATTGGCCCGGTAGGTAAATTTTGTATTGCTGTACTTAAGACAGCCCCACTTACACCAGAGATAGCCCCGAATATGCCCGCTAACATGGTCATCCAACCGAGCTGGTCTGTCCAGTAACGTGCAGAAATAGGTGGCGTAATTAATAATGCTGCTATAAGGACAACGCCGACCATTTGAATCCCAATTACAACGACTGCGACAACGAGAAATAACAGGACGGCATTGAAAAAGGTAACTGGTAAACCTAATCCCTTAGCAAATTGTGGGTCAAAGATACTAATCTTAAATTCTTTGAAAAATAGTGCTGTCAGAATGATTAAGCATAATGCGCCAGCTGCAATTAATTGCACATCTCCTTTAACGAGAGAAGCGGCTTGCCCGAAAATAAAGGAATCAAGTCCAGCTTGATTACCCGTTGCATTTTGTTGTATATAGGTTAATAGAACAATGCCAAGCCCGAAGAATACAGATAATGTGATACCGATAGCCGCATCTGTTTTAATCCGTGACCATTTCACAATGGTTTGAATAGACTGTGTTGCTATTAAGCTCGTAACAGCAGCACCTGTTAGTAAATAAGGGACGGTTTTTGTCTGAAACAGAATATAAACGATACAAACACCAGGCAATGCAGCATGAGCCATCGCATCACTAATTAAACTTTGTTTTTTTAATAAAACGAAACTGCCGATAACCCCACTTGCAAAACCGAGCAATAAACTTCCAATTAATACCCATTGTAAGTTGGCACTTGATAAAAGAGCACTAAATTGTTCCATTGTTTATGTACTCCCCTTTGCTGCCTTAGGGCCTTGTTGTAAAAAAGCAATTTTACCCCCATATGCCTCTTCTAAGTTAGCAAGTGTGAACACTCGATTTGTTTCTCCGTATGCGATTGGTGTTTTATTTAATAACAGGACATGGTCAAAATAATCATTTACTGTTTGTAAGTCATGGTGCACAACGAGAACGGTTTTCCCTTCATTTTTCCACTCTTTCATTAATTGAATAATTGCTTTTTCGGTGGACGCATCGACACCTGCAAAAGGTTCATCCATGAAATAGATTTTTGCATCTTGCGCCATTGCGCGGGCTAAAAATACACGTTGTTGCTGACCACCAGAAAGTTGGCTGATTTGGCGAGAGGCATAATCTTGCATGCCTACCCGTTGCAGACAATGTTTTGCCCATGTTACTTCCTTTTTGCTCGCTCGCTTGAACATACCAATATGATTGTACCTTCCCATTAACACTACATCTAGGGCATTGGTTGGAAAATCCCAATCTACTTCACTACGTTGAGGTACATAACCAATTATTTTTCTTTGGCTACGTAAGGGCTTTTTAAACACTTCTACCGTCCCTGATACAGTAGGTAATAGTTGTAAAATAGACTTGATTAATGTTGATTTACCAGCTCCATTAGGGCCAATGATGCCAGTCATCGACCCTTCAGGGACAGAAAAAGAAACATTTTCTAATGCGAGTTGTTTATCATAGGATACAGACATATTGCTCACCGTCAAGGCATTCATCTTGTCGTTCCTCCTTTTATTTTGCATCGAAGGGGCTTGTAATTTTGTTGCACAGAAAGCTAGCGGTTCACTGTGAAATAACAGCCCCAACATGCTTTTTATCCTATACGGAAGTGCGTTTTATTTTAAGGCTTCTACAATGGTGTCAATATTGTGCCTAAACATGCCAATATAAGTTCCTTCTTCTGTGCCTGCTTCACCCATTGCATCAGAATAAAGTTCACCACCAATAGAAACGTCATGTCCTTTTTCTTTTGCCCCTTCTACAACGGCGTTAATCGACCGCTCGGACACACTGCTTTCCACAAATACACCTTTAATGTTTCGTTCTACTAACACATCAATGATTCGTTGAATATCGTTCACACCATAATCGGATTCCGTACTTAGTCCTTGTAATCCCATTACTTCAAACTCGAACGCTTTGCCGAAGTAATTAAACGCATCATGGGCAGTTACAAGTACACGGCTTTCTTCTGGAATTTCATTGAAGCGTTCCTTTGCATAAGCATGTAGTTCATCTAATTCTTTCATATATGCTTCTGTGTTTTTTTCGTAAGTCTCTTTGTTGTCTGGATCTAATTCGCTGAGTCCATCGCGAATGGACTCAGCTGCATATTTCCACAATTCAATATCAAACCAAACATGGGGATCACTTACTTCAGGGCTTTCGGGATCTGCAAGCAGCTTGTCCTCTGGTATACTTTCTGCCACAGGAATGGTTGGTTTATCTTGGCGCATTTCTTCAAATATTTCACCCATTTGCCCTTCTAAATGAAGCCCATTGTAAAAAATAATTTCTGCTTCGGTCATTTGTTGAATATCTCCCTGTACCGCATTATAAAGATGCGGATCCGTTCCGGGTCCCATAATGCTATAAACATCTACATGATCACCGCCAATATTCTCAACAACATCTCCAATTTGTGCGATAGTAGCAACTACTTTAACAGGTTTTTCACTTGAGCCACCGGCGGCGTCCTTGGCACTTGATCCGCAACCTGTAAGAAATGCGATAAGTAGGATCGTAAAACTGATAAAGCCTATTTTCTTCATTCATTTGTTCCCCTCTCTAATTATGTTTACCTAACGCAAAATAACTTTAAAAAAATGACTAACAAGTAGATGTTAGCTCCTTTAAAAATTATTTACATCCAGTTAAATTGTTTCCTTAGTGCAAATTATATGGTAAAGGTTGAAAAAATGCAATAGTTTTATTTTTAAAATGGAATCAACGGTCGAATAAGCTTACTTCTTACTATAGAAAACGATTGGATCACCAACTGGGATGAAAATGAGGTGAACCAATATGGTGCTTTCTAGATTAAACGAGCGAAGTCATCAATTTCTTTTTCATTCATAAACTATAAAGTAAACGTGTAATCTATAGAGGTTTATTTTTCTTGGCATGATTGTACGTACTCGCAAGGATGTAGCCTAAAGTCACATAAGAAAAGCGGGATGAAGTTACTGTTATTTCTCCATTACGTTTGTGGAAGTCTACAGTATTTTCTACCGGGCTAAAAAGTGAATTGGAGGGATTTGCGTGACAGATACGAAAGAACTGAATCATGCAATTGCAGAAATTACCGAGATAGCCTCTGGGTTCGGTCTCGATTTTTATCCGATGCGTTATGAAATCTGTCCTGCTGATATTATTTATACGTTTGGAGCATATGGAATGCCGACACGATACAGTCATTGGAGTTTTGGAAAACAGTTTCATCGAATGAAGTTGCAATATGACTTAGGATTAAGCCAAATTTATGAATTAGTAATTAACTCGGATCCATGCTATGCCTTTTTATTAGATACGAATAGCCTCATTCAAAATAAATTAATTATTGCTCACGTTTTGGCGCATAGTGATTTTTTTAAAAATAATATTCGGTTTTCAAATACACGGCGTGATATGGTAGAGAGCATGACAGCAACAGCTGAGCGAATTGCTCATTATGAAATGGTGTATGGAAAGAAGGAAGTGGAGCAGTTTTTAGATGCGGTTTTAGCTATCCAAGAGCATGTTGATCCAACACTCTTCCGGTCAAGGCTAAGCTATGAAGAGATGGAAGCCTTGGAAAAAGATTCTCCCAAACAGAAAACGCCTTATGATGATTTGTGGGATTTAGATGCTGAAGTAATGAAGAAACCAGCGATTGAAAAATACAAAAAGAAATTCCCGCCACAGCCAGAAAAAGATCTGTTATTATTTTTAGAATCCTATAGTAAAGAGTTAGCGGATTGGCAGCGCGATATTCTAACCATGATGCGGGAAGAAATGCTTTATTTTTGGCCGCAGATGGAAACGAAAATCATGAATGAAGGCTGGGCTTCGTATTGGCACCAACGAATTTTAAGAGAAATGGATTTAAGTAGCGAGGAGACGATTGAGTTTGCTTCGTTGCATGCAGGGGTGGTACAGCCTTCTACTCGTCAATTAAATCCTTATTATTTAGGATTAAAAGTATTAGAAGATATAGAAGAACGCTACAATCAACCTACAGAGGAAATGAAGCTACGAGGAGTAAAACCCCATTCTGGAAGAGAAAAAATATTTGAAGTTAGAGAGCTAGAATCAGATATTTCTTTTTTACGTAATTATTTAACGAAGGATCTCGTACAGCGAGAGGACTTATATTTGTTTGAAAGAAAGGGAAGGAATTATCAAATTACGAATAAAGATTATGAAAACATTCGTGATCAGCTTGTAGCAATGCGGGTGAATGGTGGGTTTCCGTATATTACTGTAGAAGACGGTGATTATTTACGCAATGGTGAGTTATATTTGAAGCATCATTATGAAGGGACAGAGTTAGATGTTGCCTATTTAGAACATGTATTGCCATATATTTATCAGCTATGGGGACGTACGGTATGCCTAGAAACGATGATTGATGAAAAGGGAATTGTCTACTCCTATGATGGAAGGAAAACCGTCCATCGATCATTGTAGATAAGCCAATAACTGTGTTGTTGCACGCATGTTATAATTGGACGTTTATCCTTAGGCGAACGTTCTAAAAAATACGCTATGCAATTCAGAAGAGAGGCCTACAAATAGGAGGGGGCGTCTCAGATAGATAGGCAGAAATGTGTATGATCCCATATCATTATTGCAAAAAGATTAATTATTCTTTACAAACGGTTGCGGTTACAAAAATAATATAGACAAATGATCAGAAAATGGTAAAATTTAAGTAACAGGTAGAGAGAGGAGGGCTCCTAAGATGAAGCGGTGGATGAAGAAAATAGCGGTTATGGCAATTGCCTTTGTAACACTAGGCATGTATGTACCTACTTCGCTAACACAAGAATCGGTGGAGGCAAAACCTCGAATGAATTCGGATTCCGATGTTAGTGAACAGTCAAGCACTGTTGTCTTAGAAGAAACTCCTCCTTTCGTCGATCCAAGGGTAGCATTATCAGAAAAAGCGAAGGAACAAGTGTTGCGTAAAATGGGGCCGAGAATATCAGAACGTGTCGCGGATGAGTTTACTACTGTTATTCTCCCTAAAATAGAGCAAGTTATGGAAACGGTAATGCTAGATGAAAATGGAGAGCCCATATCTCATTATGGGATTACGGAAGACCCTTCTAGCGGATATGGCGAGCGAATTTTCCATGTTTATGATTATCATAAACAGGAAAATGTAGTGAAGTTTCATGTGAGGAGAGTTCATCGGCCATTAGAAGGGCATTGGTTTAACTTTCATTATCATTTAAATACAGATCAATTTGAGACACATTATGAAATTGGAGAGATTTTTTGGGATAAAAATACGCCACCAAAATGGATGACGTAACACATATAGAGTCGATGCCGTCACTTGTTAAACAAGCGATTGCATCGACTCTTCCATTTTCACTATAGGAACCTAACAGCGTTTATGTTGATGAGGTATAATTTACACTATAGAAAAATGCTTTTAAGGTTTATCTCGTATATAAGGTGTTTTTAATACAATAAGTTACGTTTTTAGAAAGGCGCTGATTACCCTTATAGGGATAAACACTTTATCGTGAGGCTTATTGGTTTATTTCTTTTAATACTTCACCAATGGAACGATTATGAATGAGTTGATCGGCATAGCGGTCTAATTCTGTCGGCTCCTGATTGACAATAACTAACTTAGAACCATTTTCTTTCGCAATCAGCGGAAATTGATTGGCGGGGGTTACGCTTAAAGAAGAACCAAGTACAATAAATAAATCCGCTTTTTCTGTTTCTTCTAACGCAAATTGAAAGGCGTCCATCGGTAAGGTTTCCCCGAACAGAACAATGGAAGGGCGAAGAACCCCTTGGCAAGAACAGTAGTAATCTTTATTTACATATTCCTCACTACTATATTCTTTTCCACAAGATTGACAGTGTAGCTTTTGCAGCGTTCCATGTAGTTCAGCGACCCGCATATTCCCAGCTTGTTGATGAAAGCCATCTACGTTTTGGGTAATGATCGATTGAATACGTCCTTGTTTTTCCCAATCGGCTAAAATATAGTGCCCTTCATGCGGCTGATATGTTTTAACACCTACTACTCGTTCCCGGTAAAACGCAATAAATGCTTCGACATTAGAGTTTAGTGCATCTGTGGAGGCAATCTTACTAGGATCTTTTTGTCTCCATAGACCTTTGTTAGCAGAGCGGAAATCAGGTAACCCACTTTCTGTTGACATGCCAGCTCCTGTGAATACAACCGTGTATTTCGCTTCTTGTAACCATTCTTTAAGCAACATGCTTCCCTCCAGGTTTATTCTTCTACACGAACTATTATACTAGAATAACGGCTTAATACCCAACATTCTTGACAAATAACGATGCAAATTCACATGCTATGGTTACGCATGTCTACTTCTTAGCATGCGATCGTAATCGAAAAGGTGCAATAATCAGTACAACAATTAAAAACAACCCCATATATCCAATAAAAGGATAGAAAAACGATACTAATTTGGTGAAGCCTACAAAGCTAAGTGCAAATGCAAGCAAAATAGTAATGATACTAAAGCGACGAAAGGCTGATGTTCCACTTGGTTTAAATCGCGCACTAAAAGAAAAGAACATACTAACTGCCGTGTTAAAAATCATCCCAAACAGAATGACAGAGTACACCATTCCTAAAATAGGAGACATATCGTCCGCAATCTTTAAAATGGGCATTTCATAATTAGCTACAAGCTCCATATTGGAAAAGATAGCTAAGTGGTTAAACAGTATTAATATCCCAATACCTAAACCACCTAACAAACCGCCAATAGTGGCTTTGCGTCTATTAGGTTCAGCTCCTCCCATCACTAGCGCCATAGATGCACCTAAAGCGATATTATAGGAAACGTAATTGACAGCAGAAAGCAACCAATTTGATACAGCTGAAGTTTGTTCTAAAGCAATAGGCTCCATTTTTGCGAAGGAATGGTCCATGGTTAATAAGCTATAAATCGAGATAAGCATTACCATGAAGATGAGAAATGGAGCAATACTAGCAATAATTTGCACAACGCGATGAATATCAAGCATGACAGTAAGTATAACGATTATAGTCATCGTTGTAATTCCAACAAAAGCAGGTAGTCCAAATTGTTGGTTGAAAATAGAGCCAGCACCAGCAATCATAACAACACCGACGCCGAATAACGTAAATACAATAATATAATCGACGATTATACCTAAATGTCGACCGCTAATAAAATAGATAACATCCCGATGAGAGGTGGTTTGTGTTTGGCTCCCTAATCGAGTTAAAATCATACCTAAATAAGTAAATAAAGCCGTTGAAATAATAACACCAATTGTTCCAATGTAACCGAAGCTAGTAAAATATTGTAATATCTCTTGCCCGGAGGCAAATCCAGCCCCCACAATGATACCAATAAATGCACTCGCTATTTGTAATATTTTCTTCATGGAAACGCCTCCGTATAAGCACCCCTATATGCTACTTTTTATAATGATGTTTTACATTTCGTTAGGGACTGTAAAGTATGTGCTGATTTATTGCGGATATAAGTTGCTGTAAGAATCCCGTACTTCCAAAATGAAGATGTGCGTTGAACAAGCCAAAGTGGGAGATAACAGCATCTCAATCACTTTTTTCGTGGTCTAGGAAATTATAAAATTTAGCAGCTGTGGATAAACTTACTAAGTTATTTAGCCACGTCTGGCTCCAGCGCCCAGCAACTAGGCGACTTCACGAATCGCCCTAAGCTAAGTCATCATCGGTTCGTTCTAAATAGGAAGGCCGACTAAAGACGGGCTTGCCGGAGGGTGTCGGCATACTCCTGTTGCAGGAGCATGATTCTTAAAACTTTCGTTGATTCGCTCCACTCGCTACGTTGCTAAACGGGCGCCCCGAGCCTTTGTTCTAAGAGGCCTCCGGGTTATACCCTTGGGCTATTAAACAATCCTTGTGGAATAAAAGAAAAAGTCCACGCATTGAAATTTCACTGTATAAATTTGAAGTAATAAGCCATCCTTGTGAGGAAGCCTGCTCTTTTACTGAATGATGCTTGCTTTTTTTAGCAGTGGAGAACTGAATTACCCTTATTTTTTCCAAAGTCAAAAAATGGCGCCTAATTATCATATCATATTTTTTACTGCAAATAGAAATTGTATTAGCCCATTGTTTATTAAGAATAATAGGTTTGTTATCGGTGATTCCATAAAAAGGAAAAACAATTACTCCATCATGTATAGTATGACTTTATATTCCGTTAAAATCCATGTATGATAGAAAGAAGATATACAAACGCTAGTAAAAATTAGTTATTTTGCATACATAAGGGGGCATATAAAGGTGATCATTGCGATCATTGCTTTATTATTCGTATCATTTTTCTTCTCTGGTAGTGAGACAGCTTTAACTGCCGCAAATAAAATGAAATTACAAACAAAAGCAAGTCATGATGATAAACGGGCGGATAAATTGCTTCAATTAGTTTCAAAACCCGAGCAATTTATTACGTCAATATTAATTGGGAATAATATTGCAAATATTCTTTTGCCTACATTGGTAACCATAGTCGCAATGGAATACGGAGTGAATGTCGGGATTGCATCTGCTATATTGACCATTACGATTATCATTTTTGCAGAGGTAATACCAAAATCTGTGGCAGCTGCGTTTCCTGATCGGATCGCCTACATTGTTTACCCCGTAATTCGAGCTGTTGTTTTCATTTTTCGACCGTTAACGATGTTACTAAATGCCATCACAGGGTTTATTATTAAATATTTATCAAAAGGTCAAGAATCGGATGCATCGGTGTCTCGAGATGAAATCAGAGCAATGGTTGATCTTGCGCGTACAGAAGGGATATTCAAGCAGGATGAATCACATCGGATTAAAGGTGTGCTTGAGTTTAGTAATTTAAATGTAAAGGACGCCTTAAAAACGCCAAGAGTTGATATTGTAGCACTACCTAGTGATTCGGATTTTGAGGAAGTACGTAACATAGCCATTCAAAACCCCTTCACACGATACCCTATTTATGAAGCGGATATCGATATGATAATAGGTGTCTTTCATTCAAAATATTTGTTGTCATGGTCGATGGAACCAGATAAATCACTCGAATCTTTTAGTGATATGAATCCATTGATCGTGTTTGAATTCCACGCTGTAGATTGGGTTTTTCGCAAAATGATCCAAGAAAAAAAGCATATGGCAATTGTGTTAGATGAATATGGTGGAACAGAAGGTATTATTACACAGGAAGATATTATTGAACTTTTAATTGGATTAGAAATCGAGGATGAAACCGACCGAGGTAATGAACCGCTTGTGGAAAAAGTGACAGATAAGGAAATTATTTGTAATGGCAAAATTTCCTTGCATCGACTAAATACTATTTTTCACATAAACATTATAGATGATGAGGATATTTTGGCTGGTTACCTGTTAAAAAAAATGCATCGTTTTCCTCATGAAGGAGAAGAATTTCAAGATGACCAATTAACGTATCGCATCTTAGAAGTCGACGAACGTATGATTAAACGGGTACAAATATTGAAAAACGTGAAAACAGATGAAGGAAGTAAAGTATAACTAGAAAGCTTTTATTCGTTCTTTAGTAGAAAATCTTGCTTGCTAGTAATTACACTGCAAACTATCGTGGAGGAGGAGCAAAAGTGGAATACGATACAAAAGTTATTAATCGAATGAAACGAATAGAGGGACAAATCAGAGGATTGCAACGAATGATGGAGCAAAACAAAGATTGTCGTGAGGTTGTTGCACAAATGTCAGCAGCTAGAAATGCTATCGATCGCACAGCGGCATTAATTGTTAGTCAAAATTTAGAGCGTTGTATCCGTGAAGAACAAGAAAAAGGTGGCAACACCGACGAATTAATTCAGGAAGCAGTGCAGTTGCTTGTGAAAAGTAGATAACACAAATAGGCAGTAAGAGCTAATTTCAAAGGGGGATGTAAACACTTCCTCCTTTAATTGCATTCTCCATATAAGTATATTATTATATACTTATTAAAGGTGGTGAAATGAAGTTGGATAAATCAATTTGGGATCTAGAGCGTGCCACGGTGGTGTTTAAATTGTTAGCAGATCGCACAAGGTTGACGATAATGAAAATTTTAGAGTACCGAGAGTGTTGTGTGTGTGAACTGGTGGAAATATTTCAAGTAAGTCAGCCTTCTATTAGTCAACATTTACGCAAGTTAAGAGATGCTGGTTTAGTACAAGAAGAAAAAAGAGGGCAGTGGACGTATTATGCTTTGAATGAAGAAAGTAACGATTTTCCTATGGTACAGACAATTTTGCAACAGCTCCCTGATCAAGGAACGAAACTGAAAGCAGTGCAACAAAAAGGGGGTTTGCACTGTTCGTCTTAGGAGGTAATTTATTTTGTCATCATCGATTTTACTAGCATTGAGTCTATTTATCGTTACTTTAGTATTTGTCATTTGGCAGCCTAAAGGGCTGTCTATAGGTTGGTCTGCATGTGGCGGAGCGGTATTAGCCTTCATCTTAGGAGTAGTAGATCTACAAGATGTACTTGAAGTAACGAACATTGTCTGGAATGCAACGTTTGCCTTTATTGCAATTATTCTAATTTCTCTTGTTCTAGATGAAATTGGGCTATTTGAATGGGCCTCCTTACATATGGCTAAAATGGCTAAAGGGAATGGCGTAAAAATGTTTGTCTACGTTAGCATTTTAGGGTCTATCGTTGCGGCATTATTTGCTAATGACGGTGCTGCTTTAATACTAACTCCGATTGTATTAGCGATGGTACGTCACTTGCATTTTCAAGAAAAAATGATTTTTCCATTTGTTATAGCGAGTGGATTTATTGCAGATACGACATCCTTGCCATTTGTCGTAAGTAATCTAGTCAACATTGTATCTGCTGACTTTTTTGATATTGGTTTTGCAGCGTATGCATTTAGGATGTGGTTACCCAATCTCGTTTCACTTATTGCAACCATCAGCATACTATTTGTTTATTTTCGAAAAAGTATTCCTCGTACTTATTCGCTTGATCAACTGAAGCAACCAAAAGAGGCAATTCAAGACAAGAGATTGTTTCGCCTATCTTGGTATGTGCTGACAGTACTATTAATTGGTTATTTCGCAAGCGAGTTTATTGGCATTCCTGTTTCTATTGTAGCTGGAGCGATTGCTATCGTTTTTCTTATATTGGCTCGAAAAAGTAAAGCGATTCATACAGCAGCCATCGTAAAGAGTGCACCGTGGAATATCGTATTTTTTTCTATTGGGATGTACGTTGTTGTATATGGCTTGCGAAATGCAGGGCTCACCGATCTACTAGCAACAGCGATACAAGTAAGTGCAGATCAAGGGTTATTTGTAGCAACAATGACGATGGGGGGAATAGCGGCTATCTTATCGTCCATCATGAATAATATGCCGACAGTCATGATTGATGCGCTTGCCATAGCGGAGACGAATACATCTGGTGTGATTCGTGAAGCTTTAGTCTACGCTAATGTTATTGGTTCTGATCTGGGTCCAAAGATTACCCCAATTGGTTCTTTAGCAACATTGTTATGGCTTCATGTGTTGGCACAAAAAGGGATAAAAATTTCATGGGGTACGTATTTAAAGACGGGAATCGTATTAACCATTCCTATCCTACTCATAACATTAACAGGGCTTTATATAAGTCTATTACTATGGTAAGGAGTTCGATATAATGAAGAAAAAATTGGTATATTTTTTATGTACAGGAAACAGTTGCAGAAGCCAAATGGCGGAAGGATGGGCGAAATATTATCTTGATGAGAAAGAATGGGAAGTAAAAAGTGCTGGATTGGAGGCACATGGGCTAAATCCGAAAGCTGTAAAAGCAATGCAAGAAGTGGGGGTTGATATTTCTTCCCAAACTTCAGATATCATCGATTTAGATCTCATTCATCGCGCCTATTTGGTTGTCACTCTTTGTGGCGATGCCAAAGATAATTGCCCAACAATACCGCCACATGTGACACATGCGCATTGGGGATTTGTTGACCCAGCAAAGGCAGAAGGAAGCGAAACAGAGAAAGGCTTCGTTTTCCAACGAGTGCGAGATGAAATAGGCGCTCGTATCAAACAATTTGCGAAAATAGAAGCAAACGATTAAGTTACATTCATTGATAAATTCTAGAACGAAACATTAGAAATAAGGAATGCGGGATGGAATGAGAAACGGCAATGGTGAGGGCGTAAGGAGTAAGGTGTTGTACAGTTTATTTGTTTTAGCGCATTACCTAACAAAACGAAGGCTTAGGTATGAAGAAGTAGTAAAAGCCTTCGTTTTGCACTATAGGTGAGTATAAAAGTTTAAAGTTTATAGTATAAGAAAAACTCCTCTATTTAAGCATGGATTGGAAGCTTAACCGTAAAAATATTTCGATCCTGCACCGTATCTATTTGAATACTTCCATCGTGCTGGTCGATAATTTCTTTCGTAATGGCAAGTCCTAGTCCAGCTCCGCCTGTGTCTCTACTGCGGGAGGATTCAAGACGATAAAATCGTTGGAAAATCAATTCTCTTTCTTGGCTTGGGATTGGTTCACTAGGTCCGGAAACAGCAATATAATAGCCGTTATTTTGTTTTTGTCCGGTAATACGAATAGACCCTTTCCCTTTATAGTATTGAATCGCATTGTCTAAGAGATTACTTATGACTTGCTGCATTCCTTCTGCGTGGACATATACATCTGCTACTTCCGCTTGTAGTTCCAATTTGATCCCCGTTTGTTTTAGTGTCCAATGGAACATAGAAACGCATTGCTCCAGAAGTGGTTTTACTGCCTGCATTTCTTTGCGGTTGTAAGTGCTTGCGTTCGTATAGTCCCATTGCTTTAACAGATCAAATTGGTCTAGCATGGAAGTAAGACGCTGTGATTCTTGATAAAGCGCTACAAATAACGCTTGATTCCCCTCTATGTCACCTGACTTCAATGCAGACAGATACCCATTAAGATTAGATAACGGTGTACGAAATTCATGGGAGATGTCGGAAACAAGCTTCTTTCGATCTGTTTCATTACGGTTCAGTTGATCCATGAGTTGATTGTATTGCTGTACAAGTTGCCCAATTTCATCATTTCGGGAAACGGGAATAGGGTCTGGGTATTTTCCAGTTTGTAGTAATTGGGTTGCTTCCATCAATGCATGAATAGGCTGTAATAATTTTTTAGATAGATAATAATATAAAATAGAAGCGACAACGATGGCGATGATAACAAATATCCAAACATAATTTAACAACGTTTGGTTAAATTGCTGTTGTCGTAGTTCATCGAGGTTTCCTACCCCAGCAGCTAAAAAACAAGCCGTATTATATAAAGCCCAACCGCTAATCCATAAAGCGACACCAATGACAAAGAAATGTAAAAAAGTTAATCGCCATAGAAAGCTGACGGGCGCCAAGTTTATGAGTTTACGATGAATTTTGGACAAATTTATACCCCATTCCACGAACGGTTTGAATCCGTTTTGGCTTCGCTGGTTCTTCTTCAATTTTTTCCCGCAGTTTCTTAATATGTGCATCAATGGTTCGGTCTAATACCGTACTCTCTGCGTTAGGGTAGAGTTCTGTAACAAGTTGCTCTCGCGATAAAACGTTATTTGGATGTTGCATAAACAGATAGAGAAGATTAAACTCAAAATTAGTTAGCTGTATGGACTTATTATGAAGCCATACCTCTCCTTTTCGCGGCTTAATGCAAAGTCCATCATAGACTATTTTTTGGCAGTAACTCCCTGTACGTCGCAATACTGCTTCCACGTGTGCTATCAGTTCATTCGCATCAAATGGCTTTGTCATATAGTCGTCTGCCCCAATTTTTAGTCCTGCTATTCTATCTTCAATACTTGTCTTAGCAGAAAGCATAATAATAGAAACTTCGCCGTTTTCTTGTTGTTTTACCCATTCACAAAACTCCTCACCACTTACTTTCGGAAGCATTAAATCGAGGATGATGAGGCACGGGAGGTGTTTTATAAATATAGCTTTCGCTTCCTCTCCATCTGCTGCTTCTACAACAACGTATCCATTTTTCTCTAAATATATGCGTACTAGATTCCGTATCATTTTATCATCTTCAACGATCATAATGGTTTGCTTCATGATCTCACCTCAACCTTAGTGTAACGCAGTTGATGGGAAAAGTGATACTAGAAAGCTGCCGTTAGAGAAAGAAATTACTTTGAAGTGATCTTGATTTGATTCGTTCCAGTCGCTACGTTGCTAACCGGGTGCCCTGAGCCTTTGTTCTATTTGTTTCGTACAGCTTTCTTTACTCCATTTTTTCAAACTCTTGTACCATTAAATCATAATTCATTGCACCAAATGCTTTGTATTGAATAATGCCATTACTGTCGACCATAAAAGTGGTCGGGATAGGCTGTATTTGGTACGCATTTGCAACTTCTGTATTTTCGTCTTTTAAAATGGGAAATGTAAGCTCAAAATCAGAGACAAAGTTCTGGATCGTCATTAAATCACTTTCTGTTTCTGTTAAGTTAATTGCCAAAATATTTATATCCTTATCATCATAGAATTTTTGCATATCTGGCATCTCAGCACGGCAAGGCGGGCACCACGTAGCCCAAAAATTCACCATTACACGTTCACCGCGTAATTCCGATAATTGAATCGTATCTCCGTCCATTGTAGATAAATTGAAATCCGGAGCCAGATTGCCAACTTCTAAGCCAACTTCACTGGAATCTCCTGTTTTTTCTGTCTCGCTTGTTTGATTTTCTTGTGTAGTAATTTGGTTGCCACTTCCAGCAGGCGGCGCATCTGCTTGTTCTGCTGTATCATTGGATGAAAATACAAAATCGTATAGCGCCCAAGAGAACATGCCCACTATAATGATGATTAAAATTGCTTTTTTCATAAAACTTTCCTCCTATCCTAGGTTGGTTAACCAAGTATCTTGAACAAGGTTTAATAAAAACGCAGAAATTCGTGGCATGAAGCCTGTAAATAGTAGAATACCCATGAGAATCATGATAACTCCACCGATTTTCATAATAATTCCACTATATTTAACGATCCATCTTGTAGAACCGAGAAAGAAAGTAAGGATAAGAAAAGGAAGTGCAAATCCGATGACATAAAATATCGTGTACCAAGCTCCCTGTGTCGGATTAGCTGCTGCGACAACTAAAATGGACGCAAAAATAGGACCAATACATGGCGTCCAACCCGCTGCAAACCCCATCCCTACAAACACTGTACCTAAATATCCTACCGGTTTACTTGCAAAGCGAAATCGTTTCTCTTTCATAAAGGAAGTGATTTTTAACCAGCCACCAACAAATAAGCCCATGACAATAATGAAAATGCCGGCAATTCGCTGAATGAAATCTCCAGACTCTCCAGCTAAAAGCCCTTGAATCCATTGCCCCAAGAAAGAAACACCAATACCGAGACTAATAAATATGAGAGATACGCCAAATAAAAAGAAAATCGCATGAATAAGTAGCTTACTTCTAATCTTTACATTGTTATTCGTTTCTAATTCTTTCACACTCATTCCAGTTATGTAGGATAGATAGGCTGGAAAGATAGGTAATGTGCAAGGAGAAAGAAAAGAAAGCATTCCTGCTCCTAACGCTAACCATATGGTTAAATCTGCTGCTGCTGTCATGAAGACACCTTCTTTCGTTTAAATAAAAATATACAGATATGAATCAACCCAATCATGACAAAGAAAAGTGGGTGGATCATATAACTGAAAATGGTAGTAAATGGTAGTACATAGCTAAGAATTAGTTTCCCAATCGTCCAAATGACGGTTAAGCATAGGAAAAGCATAGCGCTTTGCATTCTATCTTTAACCAATAGATAGATGAGTAAAAGAAGCAACATAAGGATAAAATTACCCCACGCTAAGGAATTATTTTGCCAAACGATATCGATAAATTGGTAAGTAAAAGAAGCTACCAATATGACAGGAATGGCGTTTATTAGTAAGTTTTGCAACTGCAAGCCACTTTTTTTACCTTGGTACGTCATTTGTATGGTTAATAAAAGTAATGCAAGATAAAAAGCTTGGGCATCACTTGGATATGCTAAAACGGCAATTGGGTCAGAGAGAAATAATGGCAATTGTAAAATAATTTTAGCTACCCAAATAAATAAAATGAGATTTATTAAATAAGAAATGATTTGTTCTACATTTTTTCGTTTATCCTTACTCGACAGGTTGCTACTTAGGTAGTACGCTAGTAATCCAACAGAAAAGCTGATGATATTGGCTGCAAGGCTCATTAACACCGTAGTTGATGGCATATGTTTTCCTCCAAATTTTACACGAATCTGATGATAGTATAAATAAGAAATGTGAAAGTTTGATGAAAGAGAAAAAATGGATGTTTCGTTCAAAAGATATCGCTTTATATGTTATTGGAATTCGAAACAGAAGAAGAAATAAATCGTTAGAAAGCTGAAAAAGAATGAATTATGTTACTATTATATTAGTTATGATATAACATAATGCTTTACACAGCTTATTAAAAGGAGCCTGATTTGATGACCCTTATTGCAAAGCAAGCTTACTTTAAAATGGAAAGAGTAGTATCGAGTTTACAGCAAGAGGATATCAAGCAGGAACGGATGTTATATTTGTATACGAATAAGGTCGTTACACAGAGACGCGAGTTTCCTATCGATAATGTGTTAGATTTTTCCTATCGCCCTGTGTCTAATCAAGGGGGAATTTTATATTTACACTCATTACAAGGCGTATACACATATACAGTGGATTCATCTCCAGAAGAATTTATCCAAATCTTTCAGGATTATTTTAAATAAGATAGGGTAATGCCTTAGGTAGGGGGAAGGTTTACTTTACATGTTTACGTGATGCAAATACAGCGAGAAGGTCGAGTAGCTCGAAGCATTGCTTTTCTACAATAGAACAGGGGCGTTTCGTATAAAGAAATCACAGCTTTCTCCATATTAATTTGGTTATATGCTAGGCTGTTATAAAAATGGGAGATAACATATAAGTGGGCGAACGATCCGTATACCGTCTGTTGATAGACTCTAGGAAAACATAAAAGGAAAAAAATACTACAGTTTTAGCCATAGGAATTGGTGACAAGCCAAGTTTTTTAATTATATTATCGATGGATTGTTCGTAGCACAAAAGGATTTAAACGAACCAGGCATGAAGTGCTGTTATCTAGCCTATATACTCTTAGATTTGGCTTTTTCATGTGTAGGCTGACAGCAGTTTAAGATGCCGAGGTGAGTAGGTTTAAGAACTTCCTTTAACTAGCAATTATTCTTTAAGGGAGCGGGGCAGAAAAGTGGAGATCAAACATCTACAGTATTTTATGGAGGTAACGAAGACCGGAAGCTTCACCCAGGCTGCAAACCAACTATATATAACGCAACCTGCGATCAGTCGAATTATTAAATCGCTCGAAGAAGAGCTTGGAACGACGTTGTTCATTCGTTCTAGAAAGAAGCTTGTACTAACGGAAGAAGGGCAGGTCGTGTATCAGCATGCCAAAAGTATAGAAGCAGAATATCAAACGTTATTATCGAATTTAGGTCAATTTCAGCAACTGAAAAAAGGACATATGCGAATTGGCCTTCCTTCGATTACAAATGGATTTTTCTTTTCGCAATTAATTGCACCATTTCATCGCCAATACCCAGATATAACGTTTCAGCTAGAGGAAGATGGTTCAAAACGAATTGAAGAAAAAGTGCATCAAGGTGAATTGGACTTGGGAGTTGTTGTTTTGCCGGCAACATACGGTGATTTTGCGTGCCATACTTTTATACATGAAGGGCTAAAGTTAGTTGTTCCAACGAGTCATAGGTTCGCTCGACGAAAAAGTATGACGTTACATGAACTAGAAGAAGAAGCGTTTATTATGTTTAATAAAGATTTTGCCCTACGTGACAGTATCGTTAAGGCGTGTCAAGAGGCAGGATTTAAGCCGAAAATTATTTTAGAAACATCGCAGCTGGATTTTATCGAGGAAATGGTAGCTTCGAATATCGGCGTTGCTATACTACCTGATAGCACATGTCAGGAGCTGACGAGAGAAGTCACTTCTATACCAGTAACGAACCCTGCAATGGAATGGAAGCTAGCTTTAATTTGGAGGCGAGATTCTAATTTGTCTTATGTTATAAAGGAATTTATCCATTTTGCTGAAGAAAAATTGCACTATTAAGTATTAGGTTTATAAGCAAAACGAAGGCGTTTCAGCGCCACATAGACTTGGTGATAAGCCAGGTCTTTTTACATGTGGTCTAGTTTTTTGTTTCAAATACAGTTCAATTATAGAAAAGGATAATTGAACCTAAAAGAACATTCTTACTTGTTGCTTAAAAATGTGGAATTAATTACAGAGAAGCGTATATCTTCTGTTTTTAAAGCGTTTACATAACAGTTTGTTATGTGATGTATGGGATATTGGCATTTTACGCTTGCGGTCAACGGGAATTATAATAGATGAGAAGCTGAAATTGAATAGATAAGGTGATACAATGCATGCGAAAAGAAGCAAGGATACACGGATCATTCAAAATGACCAAGTGTTAATTAATGACTTAAACAATTACCACACGTTGTTTGGCGGAGTGTTAATGAAGAAATTAGATGCATGTGCCACCTTGTCAGCAAGGAGACATGCAAGAGTCAAAGAATGTGTGACAGCATCTACGGACTCCGTTAATTTTAACTCGCCTATTCGCCAAAGCGATTCTGTCTGTATAGAATCCTTTGTAGCCTATACAGGAAAAAGCTCCATGGAAATCTTCTGTAAAGTCATTGCTGAAGATATGATTACTGCTGAACGTCGAATAGCGGCTACAGCGTTTTTAACGTTTGTTGCTTTAGATGAAAATAAAAAGCCGATCGAAGTTCCAAAAGTAATCCCGGAAACAGAAGAGGAGAGGTTTCTTTATGAGACTGGTGAAGAAAGAGCCAAAATTCGTCGATTAAAACGACAACAAAATAAGGATTTAGTTGCTAAACTTTCTATTAAAAAACCTTGGGATGAATAAAGGGACGAAAAGGAGAGGTTTTCAATGATTATTACTTCTAGCTATGAGGAATTATTAGATGCGAAACGTGCAATCGCGTCATTTAGAGCAACTAAACCAGAAGAGTATAAGCAATTCAAGCGAATCATTCAATTGACGAGACAGCTACAGTTTAATTTTCAATATATGGGTTGTCTCATCATGGACGAAGATCCAACTAAGTATCGACCACAAGTTAACGATGATTATATCTTAAATGTGTATAAACGGGAGATTAACAAATTAAAAGAAGACCCGAAATCACAAGATATTAAGGCCCTCTTAGGCGCTTATAAACAAATCGGTTATGGAAAGATATGTGAATTGATTCTGGGTAAACAACCTATATCTTTAGTCGGTCCAGCCGTTGTATAGATGAAAGACACGCCAGCTTAGCTAGGCGTGTTTTCATGTTTACCTTGTCCCCACCAACCTGCAGATTTGTAAATGGCGATAATTACTGCAGCTCCAAGTAGGAGTACAAGAGGGATAACCCAAGTAAATCCGAGTCCAAATAAGATTGGAGCAAAGGTTACGATGATAATATCGACAGGGGCGACACCAATATAAGCAAGAGCATAGTCTTCTGGAGTACGACTCTTCAGTTCAGGGTCGACAATACGTAATAGCGCTAATCCCATAGCAACAGTGCCAGTACTCCAGCCCCAACCAAAAATAGATTTTTCTAACCAAAAATCTTTAAATATATTGGGTCCAACAAAATGGAATAATACATATGCCCAAATTGTTCCGAAGGCGAATAAGAAAAGTAGCGGTAAAGCGTAATCGATAACGACAGTGATGTTAATCGATGCAATACCGAAAGCGACGAGAAAATCTGTAGCTGTTCCGCCAATTCGTTCCATTACACGTTGATCAATATACTCATCTGATTTTATTCTGCGGCTAATCGCTTGAAACAATAAACCAAGAACAAAAGCAACACTGAATAGTGGCACGGAAACAGATGGTATTAAGTCGGACAGACTATTTGTAATCCAATAGGATACACCAATGACAAAGGCGATAATCGCCAAGTGTAGTACAAGGGGATCAATAGAACTGGATGATACAGTCTCTTGTCCCATGTAGAAACGTTTGGATTTAGGTATAAGCCCAGATTTTAACTCAGTAGGAAGGTCCTTAAAATTCGTAATAAATTTCGTTTTTCCTTTTTCAGTACTATGCTTAATAAGAAATAGTCCACCTAATACTGCAATGAGAATGCCTACGGTTGCAGAGGTCATCGCTAAATCCATTGCTTCTTTCCAACCAGCATGAGCTAACCCTTCGCCAATTGCTGCTGCTGTACCGTGTCCACCTAAAAACCCTGCACCTAAGACGAGACCGAACCCGCTAGGTAAGTCTGAAAAGATGGGATTTAAAATAAGCAATGCAAAAAGAACACCAATCCCCCACATGGATAGGGTAAGAATCATAGAATAAGAGAACATATTGCGAACGCGGTGAAACACTTCAGATAAGTGTACTTTTGCTGCGCCAATAGGAATAGCCGCAAAAATGACAGCAATAAGTAACCCAGGATAAGCGCTAAATTGATTGGAGAAAGGTAATATACCAAAGCCACTCGGGCCAAATGCAAGTCCGAGAAATCCTGCAATCATACTAGCAGGTAGAAATAAAGCTTGAATCCATTTTACTTTTGCTCGTAAAATCGTTCCGACCAAAAGTAATCCAGAAATAATGCTAAGATCAATCATTAAAGACCAAATTGTGAAATTTTCCAATAAAATTCCCCCTTATCAAAATTTTTGTAAAATAACAATTAGAGTTTGTTGCGAAATGTGTACAAAATTAATGATGACTTACTTATAATGCGAGGTTTTCAAGCGTGCAGGCAACTCATTATATCACAAAATGACATGTTATGGGCCTTTTCGATAAATGATGTAATGTTGTTAATAATAGGGGAAATTTGATAAAAGCATCGGTTTTTGTAAAATGCTGTATAAGGAGCACTTTCCTGTTGGTACATGAATCCTGGAGATAAGGTGCGGACTTCCATAAATATAATCGAGAATTTTACAAGCCGTTTAGGGGAAAGTACCCTTAACGGCTTCTTGAAAATGCACTTGTTAATGGTTGATTCTACCAGCCGTATCTCTTTGCACCCCATCTATTTTCAATAGTTTCTTGTTTCTTTATGACTAAGGTTTCATGGGCGACATCTTTTTCTATATTAAGCCCAGGATATAAAGCGGAATTACTGCCAATTTTAACACCTGGAAAGAAAACGTTATTAATGCCTGTCCGCGTATAATCTCCTATAAAAATGGCATTTGAATGCTCCGGCGTGTAAGTCCGACCTGTCATGTTGTGCGGCTGTTTTGTATCATTAAATCTTAAAATCCCAGCTACGCACGCTGCTGCAACGTCGACATACCGTCCCATGATACCAAACATCTCGCTATAATGAACAGCAGAAACGCCTTTCATAGAAACCCCTTTAAACTCTGCATTATGTCCAAATTTATTCTCTTTGCCGATGACAGTTGACCCTTCCACTTTTGCGTAGTCCTTCACATAGGAATGGTCGCCAATGAGTATGTTTCCATTTAAAATGGCTCCATTATCAATGACCACATGATCGCCTACGATGAGGTTTCCATTTACGACCACATTTTTTCCTACATACGAGTGATCGCCAATTTTTATAACGCCATGAATAGAAGCTGTTTTATCTATTTTTGCACTTGGGCTAATATCATTTTCTGTCAATTGCTTAACCAGTAAATCCAAATGATACACATTAGCATTTAAAATGTCCCAAGGAAACCTCAGTTGAAAAATTTTATTATCGGCAAGCTTACATTTTATTTGTGATCCATCATCCAAATACTGATTCAATCCGTTTTCAATGAAAAACGAATCTGGAATCATGGAACCTGAAATTCTTTTTTCGAAGCCATCTGAACTATGAATGATATATTGTAATGCCGCTTTACTTAAACCATACACTCCTGCTACTTGATGGGTAACATAATGATCCCTAGGATGTCCTAAAAAATATTGAATGGCATCATTTTCTACGTTGGCGCAGATGGCTTCTGTGCTTTCTTTCTTCTCTGTTAATAATACGGAATCTTCGGCATGATGATGTAATATTTTCTTGAGATCTTCGTTAACAAAGACATAGTCTGATTTTACGATGACCGTTTTTTCATCTAAGCTTGGATAAATTCCAGCTAAAAAGCTTCGGAAATCGTTAAAATTACCATGCAGTTGAATACCCGAATATTTCCACAATAGATGGGTGACTTGCTTTGGTTGATGCCCTAAAAAAACATGTATATCCTTAGGGTTTATGCCATTTTTTATAAAAAAATCAACCTGATGAATAATATTAGAAACATTTAAAACCTCTAAACAAGCGGGTTGCCATTCTTTATCGTAAGGGAATAGTTTTTCCTCATAATCGCTACATAACAGTATCACTTTCATATAGAACTCTCCTTTGGAATTAGGCTTGATACTCAAAATGTGTGATTCGCTTTCACTCACTAGGAAAATATAAAATAAGATGCTTATGTATAACAACATAACGGAATAGCCACGTCCGGCTTCTAGCGCTCAGCAACTAGGCGATTTCATGAATAACTCTAAGCGAAGTTAACATAAGGCTCATGACTAAGAGGAAGGCTGACTAAAAACGGGCTTGCCGCCTGACGTACGCGTACCCCTGCCTTAGTGGCATAATTCCTAAATCTTTCGTTGATACTTCCACTCGCTATGTTACTAAGCGCGCGCTCTAAGCTTTTGCTTTTACTAGCGATACACGGTATGCATGAGATGGAATGAATTTGTTTGGTACAATGCGAAGCCAAGATTAAAAGGCTTTCCATTTTTTAAATACGCAATGTTTTTTATGTTAATAAGCGGTGAGCCAATCGGAACGTTTAAATGGTGCGCAGAGGCTTCATCAGCTAATAGAGCTGAAATCCTTTGGTCGACATATTCGTATTCGATCCCTTTTTCTTTTAAATGTTCATAAATGGATTGTTTACAAATGTCTTCGGTCAATTCTCCGACTAAGTGGTAATCAAAATACTCTAACTCGTAAGACACTGCTACGTTATTCGCATAGCGAATCCGTTCGACAAGCCACAATGGATCACCTACATGGATTTGCATATCTGTAGCTTGATTTTCCTCTGCCGCTACTTTAGCAAGCCGCAACAAGTTAGTTGAAGGAGTTAGCCCTCTGTTTTTTGCTTCAGAAGTAAAGCCTATTCCTGGCTTAAAACCTAAATATTTAGGAAGAGGGTTTACAAATGTTCCAACTCCTTTTTTCTTCGACAACACTTTTTCACTCACCAATTCTTCCAATGCTTTTCTTACCGTTATTCTAGAAACGCCTAGCTTTTCTGTTAATTCTAATTCCGATTCAATTAATTGATGTGGCTGATAAATTCTTTTTTCAATTTGATCTAAAATATACTGTTTCACGATTTGGTATTTCGCTACATTCGATTTCATATCATTGCATTCCTTTTCTATAATCTAATAGCTTCATTGTATCATGCGTAAGAAATGGATTATAAAATGTACTATTTCCAATATCCATAGTAGGTATCAAAGATTTTGTCATTGTATTTATCAGCGCCATCTACGTTGGAGCTTTTAAAGACAGGTACTTCTAAACCAGCTTCTTTTAACTTGTGAATAACGCCTATAATGATTGCTTGGGCTATCCCGATACTTGTAAAATCAGATGTTGGTCCTAATCCCGTATGAACACCTTCCATCATGTACGCTGCATCCCCTTTAGGAGCGTGATTATCGATGGTTACATCTGCAATGTCGTACATTTTTTTATTGGAAGCATGTCTGGAGGATACATTGGTGGAATGATCCATGGATGTTAGCGCAACTACACTGGCACCTAGTTTTTTTGCTTCCAAACACATTTCTACAGGAACATTATTTCTGCCAGAATTTGAGACGACCATTAACGTATCTTTGTCATCCACCTTGTATAAGTTCAACATACTTTTTGCATATCCATCTAGTCTTTCTAAATACGTACTTTTATTTGGCATCTCATGTAACATAAGTTCTGGGGGTAACATACCCTTTACATATGCTAATCCACCAGCTCGAATATATATTTCTTCAGCTACCATATGGGAATGACCTGAACCAAATACATAAAATCGACCACCTTGTTGACAGCTTTGAAAGATCAGGTCGGCTGCTTTCTCGATAGGCTCAACCTCATTTTCCACTACAGTTTTCCAAGTGTCTGTTAAATAATTTAGATAGCGAACGATTTCTTCTTTTGTCTGCATGCCTATTCCTCCTTTAATATTATGTGTACATGTTATAACATGTTGTTAATACATGTCAAGTTAATATGTTATTTTCTTAATATCACCGTGTCTAGCTTTAAGAAAGCAGTATTGTGTTTATTCCGCACATGCTGTACTGTAAGAATTGCCATTGTTTGTATGATTTGACATGAGGCTTATTCAAAGAAGCTACAACCGGTTATAGCAGCGAAGAAACAAATATAAAAAGAGCTTCAAATCCTTTGTCTAAGAGGATTTAAAGCTCTCTAATACCTTTATTTAAGGTGTCCATTGTTTATTTCGATATAAGTTACTGTAGAACTAGCATTACTAGAGGTTTTCCTCAATGAGAGTCTCTAGTTTCTCTGGCAAATCATCCACATCATCAAATCCATAGCGTAGTACAACGTTGCTTTCATCTAAATCAAAATTTTCTGCGAGCGGATGATCATCGTTTCTCATTTTCCGATCAACTTCGATAACGGCTACAACCTCTGATTCGTAGACAAAAAATAAAGCTTCTAATTCATCAAGTTTCCGTTTATATTTCCCTTCCTCTGGCTTAAATTCAAATTCTTGAACTATCGGAAACTCCTTTCTTAATCCAAAGAAAAGGGGGGTGAACTCACATTCTACTTCTTTTAATTCCAATCCTAAGCTGTCTGCGGCATCAAGAAAAGCGTCAACTAATGGATGCGGATCAACGTGGATGTGGTCTTTATCTCTTGGATCAAGCGCTTTTTTAATATCCATGCCTGTTTCCAACCAAACCCTTGTTTTTCCTAAAGTTGCTGGTGTACGTACAGGTAGTTGGAAGCTAAAAGGGATCGACTTCTTTTCGCCTTCTTGAATAACAAATTCGTCTGTAAGCTTAAAGCGTCCTAATACATGCCGCACATTATCATCTTCATTATCCCCTATTTCTGACGTATAATTTGTTGCAACGGTTACATAAACTTGGTCAATTCGCTGTTCCGAATTGCCTCCTTCTATGTCTAAAACACCTTCCACTGTCCCCCCGGGTTTGAAGTCTTCTGTGTCTACTTTAGCGTCAACTTGTGCAGAGCCGATGCCAATAGAATGAAACAATTTTTTAAACATATGTATGCTCCTCTCTGTTCTTTTGTAGAATAAGACATATGGCTTGTCGCCATCAAGACTTGGCGATAAGTCAATATTATATTAAAAACACTGGATTTTTTATCCTTTCCTACAGTATAAATGAAAAAACGGTATATTTATAGGAAAGTTTACAAATTTGCGTTTTAAATTTTGTTTGATTTGGTAGAATATTGACAAATTAATTTATGGTTGGTAATATTTGGTTATATGAAGTTTGCTCAATATAAGGGAGTGCAAGTATGAATAAGTATAAAAAAAGTGCTTTTCAAGGTATCATTGTTTTAAACGAAAAATACTTTCCATCTACTTGGAATTTTACTGCAAAAGTAGGGGCTACCTCGTTTACAATGAATGTGATAGATTGCTTATACAAAAATAATAAGTATGCTGGATTGATTTTATATAAAAGAGATGAGTCTTTAACCTACCCTGTACTTGAGGAAAAATACATTAAAAACCACATTGTAATTACAATGAAGTTTAATTTTAATATAGAAACGTTTTTAATAAAAAATGTTTTAGAAGCGGCAATTTCTAGAATAATGTTGATTTCATCACCATTTTCCCTTCCTATCGTATACTACCAAACGGATACACTATTAAAATATCATCCTCAACATGTACCATGCTGCGTCACACATCACGGGCCTTTTGTAGAAGATTTTATCAATCATTATTCAGCCTCAGAATCATATATAGCGTTTGAGTCCAAAGAAAAGGCTTGTCATCTAGGTAGGCAACAAAAAGAAGGCTTGTTAGCTCTTAACAGAAAAGAAAATGTATTTGTTTTGCAGCATTCAGAACTTCAAAAAAACTTTATTATGAAAAAAGGGATTGACGAGAAAAACATCTTTAAGATAGTTCCCCCTATTGTTTTACCAAACGTTAAAGAGATAACTTTAATGGATAAAATTTTTAAATTTATTTCCGTCAAGAAAAATGAGATGCTAATCATATCGACTGTTGCAAGAATTGATTACTTTAAGAATTTGGAGTTTTTAATTACGTCTTTGGTAAAATCTCTAGATAGTGGTATACCTCTTAAGGTTTTGATAGCTGGTGATCCAAAAGATAAGGGAGAGAGAAGAGTAGCATTAATAAATTCACTACCTGAACACTTAAAACAACATTTTCTTATCATTCAAACTTTGCCACAAAATGAATTGTACAGTTTGTTTAAATTAGTCCGTAATAAAGCAACTTTTTTGTGTACTTCTAGATATGAAACTCTAGGAATAACGCCATTAGAAGCTGCTATGATGGGTGTTTATACAATTACTCCTAATTCTAGCTTAGTAGAAGCCTCGATGTATTTTTCTGATGAGGATAAATTTAATTACACGCCAAGCCAATTAGAAAGTATTTTAAGAAGAATCTATAAGGAAAAACGATATGTCCGTCATTTACAAGCTGATTATCTGAAAAAGATATTTTCAAATGAAAATTTTGTGGAATCACTGCTAAGTTCATTCCAATTAATTGAACAAAGATTTACTACGAAGCAAGAACTGATCAATTAATAAATAAAGTATAAAAGTTTGATGGAAAATTCACATAGGTCAGAACGCAAAATCATAGAAGGTTCCCTAAAAGCAAAGTTTTCTTATTGGAATTTTTTCAACCGCTCGATGTGTAATGTAATGTAGCCAAGTTCTTCCTCGGGTAATTCAATTCCATAGTTTGCGGCTACTTTTTTCGCTACGTTCATCGCACTACGATAAGAGCGTTTGAATTTCTTTTTAATCATCGCGAGCATCTCTTCATCTAATGAGTGGGCTTCATAATGATGGACTCGATTTAAAGCAAAACGTAAATGCGTCATTAACCGTTCAAATGCGAGGCTGTTTTCGTTAAAGGTGATATTTAAGTTGTGTTGAATGCTATCAACCATATCTTTGACAATTGCCGTTTGTTTTACTGTTTCATGTAAATCACCTCCTTGAATCTTCATTGTGTGGACATGGAGTGCTATAAATGCGGCTTCATCCATTGGTAGCTCAATTTGCAACTTCTCTTTTACATGGTTAATGGCCCAAATTCCAATATTAAATTCTTCCCGATACATCATCTTGATTTCTTGCAATAGTTTATTTTGTAAGTATATTCCCTCTCTTGTACGTTCAATGGCAAAAGAAAGATGATCTGTTAAAGCTAACAAAATATGCTCATTTAGACTTGTTCCTAATTGCTGTTCAGCATAAGCGATAATTTCTTCAGAGATAAGTAGATGTTCTTCCGGTATACGCATAATTAATTCTTGTAATTTTTCATTTTCTTTAACAACAAACAGTTTTTCAATCTTGGCTGGATTAACAATATCTTTCTTTTGTTTATTAAAAGCGACCCCAGCGCCAATTGCTATTTTCTCTTGATTGCCATCTGTTACTATTACAGCATTATTATTAAGTATTTTCATGATTTTCACCGGAAGACATCTCCTTTAAAAAACAAGTCATTTTTCTTACACTAATTTTCCCCATACAGGAACATAGAGAGCGAAAATAAACTGTAGAATCTAAGCGCTATGTTTTGTATGTTAAGAAGTAATTGTTATTAGAGTGGTTTCTTGTGCTATACTTTTCGTTTCATCTGTATAGCTAAGCTGTTTACTTCCATCCGTATTATTTGTAATGATAATAGGTGTCACTGTGCTGGATGCATGTTCTTTAATATAAGCTAAATCAATATCCATTAGCAGATCGCCTAGTTTTACTGTATCATCTGCTTGAACTTTAACATCAAATCCTTTTCCTTTCAGTGCTACAGTTTCTAAACCGACATGGATTAAAATTTCAGTACCATCGTCGGCAACAAGGCCAATGGCGTGCTTTGTATCTGGAATTTGTACCACTTTTCCATTTATTGGAGAGACAAGTTTGCCATCGCTTGGCATGATAGCGATACCTTCCCCCATCATTTTTTGACTAAAGACAGGGTCGGGAACTTCTTCGAGTGGAAGAATATCACCATTTAATGGGGCATAAATAATTTGTTCTTTAGATTTTTTAAACAGTTTTTTTAACATAAGCTTAACTCCTCTTCTATAAGTTGTTATGGTGGAAGGTTGCATCTATAGTAAAAAGTATAAAACGTTTCGCAAAAAATTGGAAACAGGGTTCACGTATTATGTTAACTGAATCACAAAAAGCAAGTCATTTTCGAATGCACGATACGTTATATTATTCGTAAAAAAGACATGGCAGTATAAAGAGCCCTGAATGGTAGGTTACTCTATCATACCACCATGCCTAATCGTGTTAGTAACATGTGATCCGAATGTTTATTTGATAACGCAATCATATCACTAAATGCGATAAATATCAACTTTCTTTAGATATACTTTCAACTTCTTATAAAACCTTACATTCGAAAGAACAAATCTTCCTACGAATGTAAGGTTAGGTTATTGTGAGCTATTATTGTCCAGCTACATCGCGTTTTGTAAATATAATCCAGGACATTGCTAAGAAGACGACGTAATAAATAGCTAACATCGTAATGGAAAATTCTAAGGTCAGTCCGTTAACCATAGGTGTCCTACCGTCCGCAAATTGACTTAAATCGAGATTAGCAAACAGAATGTATTTGGCCCATTCTTTCTCTGCTAGGAAACCAATAAATGTGTTTCCACCCATCATTAAGAAAATGGAAATACCGATTGCTAGAGAGCTGTTACGAAATACAGCTGAAATCATAAACGCTAGAGTTGTCATCATAATAAGTGGCACTAATTGATACCCATATTGCGTGAAAGTCTCTTGTAATAGTGACACAGAAGTAAATCCATTTGCTGTTTGTTTAACAATTTCAGGGTTCATATCTCCAACACCAAAGAAGATAGCCCCAACAATCCAAGATGTAATAAATAAAAAGATGGTTGTATATAAGCCAAATAAGAGTGTTGCTAAATACTTGGATAATAATATTCCGCTTCTACTAATAGGGCGAATGAGTAGTAATTTAATTGAACCCCAGCGGAATTCATTGGCGATAATGCCACCTGCTACAATAATAGTTAATAAACTAACTAACATCATTAATACTGCATTTTCCGTCACAAAATTCCATGTACCATAAGGAGCGGGCTGTATATCGTTTTCTAAATAATAATTGTTTTTGGCAATTGTTTCTGGGTTTATAGATGCTGCATATTCATCTTTTTCCATTTCTTTTTGCAGATCTTTGTTTTCTTCTTGAAGCACTTCACGCCAGTCGTCACCTTGGTAATCCTCATTTAAATCAGAGAATTTATCGGTTAAAAAAGCACCAGCAATGATAATTGCAAATAATATAATATACATAATCCAAGTCGATTTTCGAATATATATTTTTGCTTGTTCATTTTGGATTAATTTAAATAGTCTACTCAATGGTGTTCTCTCCAATCAGTTCAAAGAATTGGTCCTCTAAGGTTCCATTTACAACATTCGCCTCATAAATGGAGCAGTTGTTTTCTACTAAGCTTTTAATAACTGCTGGCATTTGCTCTTTTTTACAATGAAAAGATAGTATTCCATCTTGTTCTACTACTTGCAAAGCGAATTCTTCTTGGATGAATTGTTTTGCTTTCGTAATTGGTGTAACCGTTAATTGGTGAACGAGATTATCATTATCTTGAGCGCCTACTTGTTGTAAAGTAACCATTTCGCCATTTTTAATTACGCCAATGCGGTCACACATTTGTTCAATTTCGGAAAGTAAGTGACTAGATACAATAACAGCTACATTTTCTTCTCGGGCAAGATGGCGAATATGCGCACGCATTTCTCTAATTCCAGCAGGGTCTAAGCCATTTGTCGGTTCATCTAAAATTAAAATAGACGGCTTGTGTAAGAGAGCTTGCGCAATTCCAAGACGTTGGCGCATTCCCAAAGAATACTTACCAACCTTTTCTTTGATTGCTTTTTCCATGCCCATTAACTTAACTACTTTAAGCATACGTTCTTCCGTTACACCTGGCATCATACGTGCATAGTGTTTTAAATTTTGCCACCCTGTCATAAATGGATACATTTCTGGGTTTTCAACGATAGCACCAACTTCACGTACAGCTTGTTTAAAATCTTTTTTTATACTATGTCCTTGAATGAGTACATCGCCTTCAGATATATTAATTAATCCGACCATCATACGAATGGTCGTTGTTTTACCTGCTCCGTTCGGTCCAATAAACCCAAACACTTCACCCCGATTAATTGAAAAGGATAGGCCCTTAATGATGTCTTTGTTGCCAATCGATTTTTTCAGATTGACTAACTCCATTGCTGCTACAGTCATTTCTTTAACCTCCATTAATTCATGTATAATAGAAAAACTTCACCTGTTACCTAGTCTTTATGGCAAAAGGAATCGTTTTTTTATAAAAAGTTATTGCTTGTTATTTGTTACGTTTGTCCATTTTTTAGCGATAAAAACAATCATCATAATTGCTAAACCTGCGAAAAATACAAAAGGGGTCATCATCAATTTCTTCATCTGCTTATCATCCTTTCAGAAGAATGTCGTATCAACTAGTGAGTAAGCTAATAGTACCATAAGTACCAGGGAATTTTTACATGTTTTTTCTTACATCTACCTTTCATTATTGTCATGTAAACGGTTCATTTGTTTGTAACCCGTAGATTTGTTCCCAAAAAAAGAGGGATAGAACGGATAGTGTACACAATATCTACTTTCAAAAAATAAGGAAGGGGAAGCCCATGGGGCATCCCCTTCGTTTTACATGTACTATAGGAAAGCATAAAGTTGTCAGGTTTATAAGATAAAAAAACTACAACCTTTGCTATAAGACTGGCGACAAGCCAATAAAAAATTATTGACCTGCAACATCGCGTTTCTTAAATACGATCCATGAAGTTACTATGAAAATAACATAATAGACGATTAAAACGGTAAGGGAAAAGCCCAGTGTCATACCTTCTGCAAAAGGGGTGTTTCCAGCGGTGTATTGTCTTAGATTTGTGTTGGCAAATAAAATGTATTTTACCCAATCTTTATCTGCAAACATCTGTACAAATGAAGAACCGCCCATCAATAAAAACAATGAAACCCCAATAGCTAATGAACTATTACGAAATACAGTTGAAATCATAAATGCTAACGTAGTCATCATAAGCAAATCAACTAGTGGAAAGCTATAATTCGTCAAAATATCCTTGAATAATGGGACTGACCTAAACCCATCCGTCGCATCTTTAACGATAGTAGCGTCCACTTCACTAATTCCAAAAAAGATTGCTCCAGTGATCCAGGCCGTAATAAAGAGAAATAGAAGTGTATATAATGCAAATAACAGGACTGCTACATATTTAGAAAACAAAATCTTACTTCTTTCAATGGGGCGAATAAGTAGTAGTTTAATCGTTCCCCAGCGGAATTCGTTGGCAACGATGCCTCCAGCGACAATGATGGATAATAATCCGACAACTATGATTATCTCTGATGTTTCTCCTGTAAAGTTCCAAGCATCGTAAGCAGCTGGCTGAATATCATGTTCTAAATAATAATTGTTTTTTTCAATGATGTAAGAATGATACGCTGTTTTAAACTTATCTTTTTTCATTTCCTGTTCTAAGTTTTGATTTTCTTCTTGCAAGACTTGTTGCCAGTTGTCAACTTGGTATTCTTCGTTTGGAACACCATAATAATTTACACTAAATGCGAAAGTGAAAATTAACCCCGCTAAGATAAGATACATAAGCCAGGTTGATTTTTTTGTATATATTTTTAGTTGTTCATTATGGATAAGTTTTAACATGCTACTCAATGGTATTCTCTCCAATCAGTTCAAAGAATTGATCCTCTAATGAATCATGTGCTGTTGTAAGTTCATAGATAGCGCAATGGTTTTCAACCAGCTTGCTAATGATGTTTGGAACGAATTCTTTTTGGCAATGAAATGATAGTCGCCCATCCAATGCTGTCGCCTCTAATTGAAGATGTTCATGTAATATTTGTTTTGCTCGGTTCATAGGAGTTACTTGCAAATGATGGAGCAGATTATCATTTTCTGTTTCTCCAACTTGTTGAAGCGTTATAAGCTCTCCATTTTTAATAATTCCAATGCGATCACACATTTGTTCAATTTCGGAAAGTAAATGACTGGAAATAATAATTGCGACGTTTTGTTCTTTAGCTAAATGGCGAATATGGTCACGCATTTCGCGGATTCCAGCAGGGTCTAAACCGTTCGTAGGTTCATCCAGTATTAAAACAGATGGTTTATGTAAGAGAGCTTGAGCGATCCCTAAACGTTGGCGCATTCCTAATGAATACTTCCCTACTTTTTCGTGAATCGCTTTTTCAAGCCCCATTAATTCGACGACTTCTTGCATACGTTCTTTTGTTACTCCTGACATCATACGGGCATAATGCTTTACGTTTTGCCATCCACTCATGAATGGGTACATTTCTGGATTTTCCACAATAGCTCCAACTTCTTGAATCGCTTCTTTGAAACTTGTTTTGGAGCTTTTCCCTTGAATGAGTACGTCACCTTCTGTGATGCTAATTAAACCGACAATCATACGTATTGTTGTCGTTTTCCCAGCGCCATTTGGTCCAATGAAACCAAACACTTCTCCAGGTTCAATCGATAAGGAAAGATCTTTAATAATTTCCTTTTTGCCGATTGTTTTTTTCAAATGAACTAATTCTAATGCTGCGCTTGTCATTATGTTACCTCCATAGTTGTTAGGTTGTGCAAATAAGATTCTTATGTTGCCGTTTTTGTTTTGGAAATAGTGAGCACTATCGCCGATAAGCATGCTGCAACGATACCAGATGTAATAAGCGCTTTTTTCATGGTTTCACCTCCTTGGCTTACATATTTCTCGCGTAAGACTTTTTGACTGTCTACAGCGGTGGATAAATTTACTAAGTTATTTAGCCACGTTCGGCTCCAGCGCCCAGCAACTAGGCGACTTCACTCCATTGACCTACGCGAAGTCATCATTGGTTCGTACTAAATAGGAATGCCGACTAAAGACGGGCTTGCCGGAGGGCGCCAGCATACTCCTGTTGCAGGAGCATGATCCTAAAACTTTCGTTGGTTCGTTCCAGTCGCTACGTTGCTGAACGGGGGCCCCGAGCCTTTGTTCCTTCATCATTCACGACTAGGAGCTATAGTTATGATTGTATACTTGTTACACATAGGAAGTAACAGGCTAAAGAAATAATATGGAGTACGACTTCAGGCGTATTTATGCCTAAACAATTTGTTGTTTGTCTAAAATAAGGAATTAAAAAACTTGGCGACAAACCAAGTTTTATGGCGAAAGCCTTTGTTTTTCTTCTACTATTGAAAAAGCTTGCAGGAAAACAAATCGTGTTTTCTGCAAGCTTGAACAAATTACGCTTGTTTATAAAGCGAATCGTCAATCAGTGGATTTTTTTTCATTTCCCACTAATAGGTAGTACATATCTAAGGGTCAGCTTCAAAGGGGGGGTTAAATGATTGTGATGTATAAGGCAATCCTTTGTTTACCAGACAGTTCGTGAATGCTTTTTACCAAAGTTCCTCAGACTGTGAGCAATGAAAAATTGGGCGGTGTAATACGTAATCATAACGAATATATGTTCATTGTTAATTGGCGAAACAAACATGTTCCATGCCAAAATAGAGTCAGAAATAACGAATAGAATACTGCCAATACTAGCAAAAACATTTCCTGACATAATGGCAAACCATGCCATGCTAGCGATCGCCGTCATGTAAATGATTACAGGTATTACGAGGTAGGTGTCTTCTGAGCGAGCCACGGCCTGAACGAAGTCACTACCAATAATCCAAGCATAAACCCCTATAGGAATAATAGAGGCGGCGCGCCAAATGGAAAATTTCCATTGATAGATAAAGCCAGATAGATAGAATAAGTGTCCAATCAAAAAGGATGTGAGACCAACGATGAACCAGTGTATGGTTCCGTCCCCAATAGAGCAAAAAAATAGACCAATAAGAATGAGCCAATGTGATTTGGTTTTCTGCTTAGGCAGGGAGTAAAAAGCATAAAAAATAATGAGTGCCATTGGGATTAACTTGAAAAACAGTTTGAAAACAAGAGGTTCCTCCGGGATGATAAAAATATATAAAACACCCATTACTAGAATAAGGATAGGTAAACGATTTATTTGCAAAAAATCACCTTCTTTCAAATTAAGATAGCATTCAATGTAGATCGAGTATGATTCGTTTCATATGCAGGCTGATTAGCTTATTGTCTATGCAGCATAGTTGTATGGGAAGCATCTAAACTTGCTTATGATTCTATCATACAACAGAAATTTAGTGGAGCAAACGAAATGAAAGGATATGTCATATATCTTGCGTATAGACTGGTGTAAGGTTGCTATGCGATCAAAATTCTATTAAAAAGCTTTCCTTTTGAGCGTAGGAATAAAAGAGGGAAATAACCACCTAAAGAGTTAACGTATAAACCAAGCTTTTCTAATGATAAAACAGTGAAACCACGGGCATTTTTCCGTTTGGTTTCACTGTTCATGTTATTGAAGCTCTCTTTTAACGAAGCTTTTTAACAGTGATAGCTTGGTTTACCTTTGTATGTTTACAATCTGCAAATGCTTCGCCATCTACTAATCCTAGTTTGATAGCAGCTTCTAGCTTATCGGTATCTGGTCGTTTTTCTATAATAATAAAATCTGCTAACTGCATATCCTCTAATTTACTTACGGTACAAACTCGTTCGTATTGGGTTGAAGTACGAATTTGCCGTTGCGCTAAATAGTCCCCTCGCTTCATTTCTCCCTTTTGATTTTCTCCAACAGAAGCATCAAGAGCTTGATGGAAATACTTTTTCAACTCTTTCATCTCATACTCTATTTCCTTTTTTTCCTGTTGAAGCACATAATAACGTCTGATTTCCTCTTCTGTAATTCCCATTGAATCTTGCATACCAACAGCTCCCTTATTAAAGAGTAATTTAAAATGGACATACGGTTTATGCTAAAACGAATAAGTTGAGCCTGTTCCCTCACAGTAGGAGTTTATTACTTATATCTATGAGCTTGCTCGTGCGAATATGTATTTTTGTAGGTTCATCATAACGCCACTTGTAAACGATTTAAAATTCATATATAATGCAACTAAATCGGTTTAGTAAATCGATTTAGTTTAAAAGGAGAGGTGCTTTATGAAAAAAGTAACTATTACCGATGTAGCTACTTATGCAGGTGTTTCAAAAAGCACTGTGTCGCAATTCTTGAATCAACGTTTTGATTATATGAGTGTAGAAACGAAAGAGCGTGTAGACGCTGCCATTAAAGAATTAGGATATCAACCTAATATTATTGCTCGGAGTTTAAAGCAGAGATCTACGAAAACAATTGGTGTAATTGTTGCAAATATATTACATGATTTTTCTACGCGTGTTATTAGAGCGATTGAAGATTACTGTCATACAGAAGATTACCACGTCATTGTTTGTAATGCGGATGATAACTCAGAAAAAGAAAAGCGGTATATTGACATGCTTCGAGCTAAACAAGTGGACGGCATTATTTTATTTCCGACTAGTAAAAATAAAACGTTCTACCAAGATTTAATGAAAGATGAGTACCCGTTCGTATTTATAGATCGTCTCGTTCCAGGTGTTGAAGCAGATGCGGTTTTACTAAACAATCATCAGGCTGCTCAATTAGCTGTGGATCAATTTGTTGCTAATGGTTATCAAAAAATAGCTGTTCTGGCACCACCACTGTTTGATCCGATAACGCCTCGATTAGAGCGAATAGAAGGGTATCAACAGAGCCTTGAAAAGAACCATATTCGTCCAAATCCTTTATATGCAATTAACAGTGCATTGGAAAAAGTGGAAGAACAAATGAAAAAACTGCTCTTGTTGTCCGATCCTCCTGAAGCAATACTTGCTTTAAACGATCGCCTGCTTTATCAATTGTTGCAATATGTAAAAGATCAGCAAATTCAAGTGCCCCAGCAATTAGCCATTATTGGCATTGATGATGTCACATTTGCTTCGCTCTACACGCCCTCATTAACTACGGTTGCACAGCCAGCATTTGATATGGGTAAGAAGGCTGCGGAGTTACTATTTAAACAATTTGATAATGGAGCAAGCAAAAAACAGGTGTATCGCTTTGCTCCTGAAATCATAATCAGAGAATCTTGTGAGAGGAAGGGGAATGAAATATAGCAATGAGAAAAACACTAGATACGATTGTCATGGAGGTAAGTAAAGTAATACAAGCAGTTGATTCAGATGAGGTAGTTGCGTTAGTAGAACAATTGAAACGAGCAAATTCCATTTTTGTAGCCGGTACGGGTCGATCAGGGTTGATTGGCAAAGCCTTTGCCATTCGTATGATGCACAGTGGATATTCTGTTTATGTCGTTGGAGAAACAATTACACCAAACATGGAAGCGGATGATGTGTTGTTAATCATTTCTGGCTCAGGAAACACAGGAACATTAGCATACTTTGCAGAAAAAGCTACTGCCATTGGCGCTACTATAGCATTAGTAACAACAAATAAGCAATCTGTCATTGCCCAATACAGTAATTGTGTCGTAGAAATTCCTGCTGCCACCAAAAAGCGATTACAGAATGAGCCTGCTACAATCCAACCATTAGGAAGCCAATTTGATCAATCAGCACATGTAGTGTTAGATGCTGTTATTGCTCATGTGCTTCAACAAGAGCAATGGAATAAGTCAAACCAAGTGTTATCCCAGAAACACGCAAATTTAGAATGAGAATAGGAGTGTTCTTTCATGAAGCCGATAGATATTATTAAAGCGACAAAAGTAGTAGCCGTAATCAGAAAAGCGGATGGAGAAAATATTGTTCCTATATTAAAAGCGCTATCTGCAGGGGGTGTGAAGGCTGTTGAAATTACAGCGGAAACACCAAATGTTGCAAACATTATTGCGGTAGCAAAGGAAGCAATGGGTGAGGAAAGTTGTATTGGTGCTGGTACGGTTCTAGATTCGGATACAGCTAGAGCAGTTATGCTAGCAGGAGCAGATTTTATCGTCTCTCCATCGTTGAGTATAGAAACGCTTAAGCTCACCAACCGTTACGGTATGCTATATATCCCAGGAGTGTTAACGCCTACTGAAATCGTAACTGCTTATGAGCATGGAGCAAGTATGGTGAAAATTTTCCCAGCGTCAACAGTTGGCCCTTCCTATATGAAAAATATGTTAGGACCACTTCCACATGTGGAGGCAATGATTACAGGAGGGATAACGTTAGAGAATATGAATGATTATTTACAACAAGGTGCAAAAGCTGTAGGTATTGGCAGTAATTTAGTGAATGTTACCAAGTTAAAAACAGAAGCTGATTATGAGAAATTAGAGGAAGAAGCGAGATCGTATATTCGAGCCATAGTTTAAAGTTTTGTTTAATGGGATAAAGGTATGCAATAAAAACAATACTTTAAAGGAGTGTCTGCACATGACTCATCATAATAGTGGTAAACAGATAGTGGCACATGCAGCTCTTTCATATGTGCAATCTGGTATGACGTTAGGCCTTGGAACGGGTTCAACGGTTCATTACTTTTTAGAAGAACTAAAAAGATGTGTGCGTGAAGGGTTGCATATTCAGGGTATTCCGACATCCAAACAGACAGAAAAGCTAGCCGAAGCATATGGAATTCCATTAACTGATTTTTCAAAGGTGACAAAAATAGATGTAGCTATTGATGGTGCGGATGAAGTCGATCCTGACTTTCAATTAATGAAAGGTGGCGGAGGTTCTTTAGTTCGAGAAAAAATTGTCGCTGAAGCAGCGGATAAACGAATAATCATTGTTGACAATACAAAAAGTGTGGACAAATTAGGCAGATTCCCTCTACCTGTTGAAGTGGTGCCATTTGGTTGGCAAAAAACAGCGTCTTATTTAGAGCGTTTTGGTTGTACGCCTGTATTACGAAAAGTGAACCAACAGCCATTTGTATCTGATAATGGAAATTATATTCTAGATTGTGCTTTCGGCTCCATAGAGCACCCTAAGACATTACATGGACAATTAAAACAGTTGGTTGGGGTGGTGGAGACGGGTTTATTTATTGATATGACCGATATAGTTTTAACGGCTAATAACGGCGTCGTTGAAAGACAGATAAAGTGATAGTTGTTGTACAAACTTTTTTTACACTAGTATATGAAAAACTACAGCTTCCGCCATCTAGTTTTTCTAATGTCATTTCCATGTAACGCACTTTTTGTACAACTTCTAAAACGAACGAAAGATGTGGGAAACATGTTGAAAAAATAGGACAACTAGACATGGAGGGAAAAGATGTGCTCGATATTATTACATTAGGAGAAGCAATGATTGTTTTTAACCCGGGAAGTACAGGGCCATTACAATTTGTTCGTACATTTGAAAAGAGAGTTGGCGGTGCAGAGTTGAACCTTGCTATTGGCTGCTCGCGATTGGGGATGAAGACTGGGTATATAAGCAGGCTAGGTAACGATGAATTCGGGCGTTACATACATCACTTTATTCGTGGAGAGGGGATAGATACATCCCAATTGAAGCTTGTTGATGGTTACCCTACGTCCTTAAATTTTAACGAGAGAATGGAAGACGGCAATGTACGTACATTTTACTATCGTAATCAATCACCAATGAAAACATTAACGGTGGCTGATTTAGATGAGAACTATTTTAAACATGCGAAAGTGCTTCACTTAACAGGTATTTACCCAGCTATTGAGGACAGTAATATTCCAGTAATGGAAAAAGCAATTGAACTGGCAAAAAAGCATGATGTAAAAGTATCGTTTGATCCCAACATTCGGCTTCGTATGTGGACAAAGGAAAAGGCACGCGTTGTTCTTGAGAAAATCTTGCCAAAAGTAGATATTTTACTAACTGGTGATGAAGAAATGGAAATCATTATGGGAGAAAAAAATCCACAAAAATTATATATCAAGCAAGAGAGTTAGGAATTTCATTTGTCGCGGTAAAGCTAGGCGAAAAAGGATCTGTTGGTTATTATCAAGGTAAAACCGTCGAAGCAGCACCTGTAAAAGCTTCCAAGGTTGTAGATACAGTTGGCGCCGGTGATGGTTTTAATGCCGGTGTACTTTACGGACTTTCGCAGAATTGGGATTTAAACAAAATGATGCAAGTGGCGAATACGGTCGGCTCCATGGTAGTTCGTGTTGTAGGTGACAATGAAGGGCTGCCATATTATGAACAAGTGCAGCAATGTCTTGGTGAAATAGAACGAATTGAAAGGTAAAAGGAAGGGAGACTTGTGTTGTGAGAGTCGGGAGCAAGTAAACGCTCCCTCTTAATCGATTTATTTGTTAAACTTTATTACGAATTTTCTTGGCCTTTCTATTCATAATATGACGAATAAAGATGGAAAACGCTACTTGTTTCACTGGAGAGATCGATTGTTCAAACTGATAAAATAACTCGTCTGGTGTAGCGAATACACCCAAATCTTCTATAATTGCTTGTTGTTGAATATACGTATTTGCTTGGTTCCATTCAACGCACGGGTTTTGTAGATTAGTTGTACTGATTCCAAAACCGCAAAAGCCAATATTATTAGGATACATAAGCTGCATTTGTCTTAAATATTTTTCGTCGATAATCAACCCTTCTAGCGCATACCATACATCTTCATAAAACACCTCGACCCAACTATGGAGAATAAGTGCAGGTGAGATCTCATAAATCCAGTTTGGAATAAGTCCTTTCTGTACTTCCTTGTCTATCCAAAACCCACGTATTCGGCAAGGAATACTTACAGCTCTTAATAACGCCATAAACAAAATGCTTTTCGTGTTGCATTGTCCGTAACCGTTTTTTAAAATTTTGCTTGCAGGGATTTGATCCTTTTTGTTATAACCGAAAAGAATATCATTTTGTACAAATTCATAGCAACTCTTAATTTTGTTGTAGTCATCTAACTGTTTCCACTCTTTGTCTTGGATGAGGCGTTGTATTGTTTTTTTTTCGAAATCGAGCAGGGACGTAGGTGATAAATATTTTTCCATTTTATCCTTCTCCAATTCTTCTATACATCTAGAACACGATATGAACAAACGTGATCTAGATGTATGTTGCTCCTTTTAATATAGAAGACTCAATGGAAAGATACTTTCAAAAAAACGCTATCTTTGCTAATATTTGAAGCGGACATCCCAGTTATTTTTTTACTTGTTGCAGCGAAATGGGAAGGGCTGTCAAACCCTGCTTTCATAGCTGAAGTAGTTATATCATATCTATACTCTAACAAATAAGAGTAAGCATCTCTAAGTCGGTGTAACAATAAATAACTTTTCAATGGAGTTCCTGTTTCTGCTTTAAAGAGGTGGGATAATCTGCTTTTTGATAAAGCTACTAAATGAGCTAAAGATTGTAAAGAAATCTCACCTTTTTGGGATGTGGAAATTGCTTTAAGTGCAGTATGAATTCGTGAGTCATAATTTGGTTTAACACATGTATTTATATTTAATGTTTGAAATAAACGCTGTATAAATATTTCATAATAGAGAATTTTCATGGTGTCTAATTTTTTAAACGAATTTTTAAGCGCAACCATATTAGCAGATGCATGAAAAAGATGGTAGTCTTTATTTTGCAAATAAACTTTCTTCAATTGCTTTCCAATAGTTGATGTGTTATCTAACAACATGGTAAAATGCGACGTTTGAGCCGAATCTATTTTGTGGACTCGATTAGAATTAATTATTATGCATTCAAAAGAAATAGGTTTTCCACTTACTTCAATTATCATTTCCCCATCTAAACTTAAAAATAGTTGTAACATCCAATGCTTATGGGATTCTGCTTTAGTGGTATTGGAAAAGCTTGCGATACTATCTTTTCCAAAGAGAATATAGTTCATTAGTTCACCGCCTGCTATTTTTTATATTGGAAACATTGTATAGAAAATGTATCAAAAAAGGAAGAGGGCTAGAACTGGTAGTGGATACAATGACTATTTTTATAATAGGAACCATTTTATGTTTTGTTTAGTCTACTTCACCTTAATTTTTTTGTCTAGTCAAGTTAACCTATCCATTATCCAATTTCGAAGTACAAGGTGCTAGGTATTTATATTTGCGAATGATCTCAAGTTGAGAATGCCCTCTAAAAATAGGAAACAGATATAAGTGTAATTGATAAAAAAATGGGGTAGTAAAACGAATATACACTTTGAAATTTAATTCATAGGGGAGAAGTTGTATGTTAGTGAAATGGCTACCACCATCATTAAGTAAGTATTTAAAAATGTCGAAACAAGAAAGAAAATATGAACTTCGCCTAACTTTATGGCGAACACCGTTGTTGTATATTTTATGGACGTTTTTTCTAGTTGCTATCACAGTTTATATGGATGTAGGGATAGGCATAGCTAAATATACTTTTGACGGTTTTCAAGCTACTTTTGAAACGACGAGGGCATTAATAAGCGCATTAATTGGTGGCGTTCTAACACTTAGTGCGTTTACGCTAAACTCGTTACTTGTTGTACTCACCACATTTAGTGGTCAGTTTTCTCCAAGGATGTTGCAAAATTTTGTCAAAGATAAGCAGACGCAGCATATTCTAGGAATCTTTAATGGCAGTTTTGTTTACGTGTTAATCATGTTTCTAGCAATTAGTAGTAATCCCGTTGACTATTATGTAACTGTACCGTTTGCTACTGTAGCAATTGCTTTTTTTGCAGCAGTAACATTTATATATTTTATAAATCATGCTACTACATGGATGCAAGTGCATAATATTACCGACACGATGAAGCAAGTTACAGTAGAAATGTTAGAAGGAGATTTTACGAAAGACTTACAGCAAATGCGAACGGAAAATCCTGGTGACTTATTGCAAGGGTGGCAAAAAGAAAAATGTAGTGTATTAGCGCCTATATCTGGCTATATACAGCTGATTCTCTTTAAAGACTTACTACAAAAAGCGAAACAAGACAATATTATTGTGAAAATGGAAGTAGGTATTGGAAACTATGCTTTACAAGGAAATCAGCTTTTTACTTATTGGGGGCCAGGCGCTCATCAAGTGAACGAGCAAGAATACTTAGATTTTATTCGTTTAGGCCATAAGGAAACAGAAATTCAAGACTTAAAATACGGTCTAAATAAGCTAGCAGAAATTGCGATTAAAGCAATGGGAAATGATGATCCTAAAACAGCTGCGAATACGATTTATCAAGTGGCCGACTTGCTGTTAGCTTTGGAGAATAAAGCTACCTTTTCCCCTTATTTAGTCGATGAAGAAGGTCAAGTGCGCTTCATATTAGGTGTGGATGATTTCGAATACCACCTCTATCAGGGGTTGGGATTAATTAGACATTATGCACAAAAGAACTATCCGATTATTACAAACATCATTGAAGCGTTAACGAGATTGGCTGGCGCGGTGGATCAAAAATATCATAAGGTGATTTGGAATTTTGCTACGAATACGATTGATCATATTTATACAGAGTTTATTTTTGATCTAGATCGTAAATTATTGCTACGCAATCTTCAAGAGCTTGCACGTATTACGGGCCATGCGTCTAACTATAACTACATCGAACGTCACTTAAAAGGCGATAAGCAATGATTTGCGATGTTTAAGAAGGCAATATAAAGGAATAATACGTATAAATCATGTTATAAGAAAGGAGCATGTTTACGTGAAGCAAGAACATGTACGAGTACAAGTTGAACAAATTTTGGAAAGTGATCTTGTTGGTCCGATGGCTACAGTAAAAGGGAAAATGCCGCACTCTAGGTATATGACGTTTTATCATGATAACTTAACATTGTATACACTAACTAGCAAGCAAACGGACAAAGTAGATGATATTGAACAAAACCCGTATACCCATATTATTCTTGGTTATGAAGGAGAAGGGTTTGGTGACGCTTATGTGGAGTATGAAGGCAAGGTAAATGTCAACGATTCTCCTGAACTAAAGAAGAAATTATGGAGTGACCATGCAAATATATATTTTGATGGACCAGATGACCCAAATTTAACGGTGCTGGAAATAAAGCCATTGCATATCCGTCTCATGAATAAAAAAGGGCAAGAAACGCCACAGGAATTAGAGATATAGGAGTAATCAAGCCAGCTGTATGGGAATAAGCAGCTGGCTTTTTATCAATTAGAGTTGGTACAAGGAAAAGCTACAGCTTAGGCCACGTTTTTCTGGCATAGGCTGTAGCTTTTCTATGGTCTAGGATATTATAAAATTTTGCAGCTGTTGATAAACTTACTAAGTTATTTAGCCACGTCCGGCTCCAGCGCCTTTGTTCTACTATAGGAAATTATAAAAGTTTAAAGGTTTATAGTATAAGAAAAACGATGCCATTCGCCATAAGACTTGGCGACAAGCCAAGTTTTTCTAATAATGAAGTCCTATGATTGTGCTTGCTCGGTTTGTAAAGCAAGCCTTCCATCTGTAATTTGATACACTTTATCACAATAATCAATTAATCGTGTATCATGCGTAACAACGATGGTAGTTTTGTTGCTCTTCGTCGTTATTTCTTGTAGCATTTCCATCACTTCAAACGCTCGATCGGAGTCGAGGGAGGCGGTTGGCTCATCGGCTAAAATGATACTAGGGTCTGTGTAGAGTGCCTTGGCAATAGCGACACGTTGTTTTTCTCCTCCTGACAAGTCGGACGGAAAGCTATTTAATAACTTATGAATACCTAATGTTTGATATAGTTCCTGCAATTTTTCAGAAGGCAAGTTATGCTTCTTTACTTTATCTAATAAACGCATTTGTTGCTTCACATTCAAAAATGGAACTAAATTAGATGATTGCAGGACGAACCCAATTTCTTTCAAGCGAATGGCTGATCGCTGTTTCTCTTTTAATTTAGTAATATCTGTACCATTCATAAATACTTGACCACTGGTAGGAGTTTGTAGACCACCGGCTATTGTCAAAAAGGTACTTTTTCCCGATCCAGATGGTCCAATGACAGCAATTAATTCCCCCTGTTGAGAGGAGAAATCAGTTGGCTTTAGAGCTTCTACTTCTGTATGTCCCGAACCGAAAATTTTACGCACTTGTTTCATTTCAAGAACTGCCATGGTTTAACCTCCAATCGCTTTTAGTGGATCGATCTTTACAATCGTTTGAATAGAGAACAGCGCTCCTAATACAGATACAAAAACAAGTACAATACCATAGAGGAGTAAATCCAAATAATTAAAGGCGATAGGAACGATATCTGGTAAAAAGAACCCTGTAACCATCGTTAACAGAAATCCGAGAACCACACCTGCAGCTGCCAATAAAAAAGTTTGGGCAATAACCGAGTTTGCTAAGTATTTACTCGATATTCCTTGTGCTTTCATAACCCCGAATATACTTATCTTCTGAATGGTAAGTACATAGAGGAAAATAGCTAATACGACTGCAGAGATAACAAATAAGAAGTAAATCATAAAGTTTAAGGTTAATTTTTGTTCTGAATAACCAGGGAGATTTTCGATAAATGTTGTCGTATCTACAACTTCTAATGCTTCTTTAACATCTACATTGGATAAATCATCTGTTCGAATGACAAAGGCATTTATTTGTTCTTTGTACATTTCTGCCGCTTCTCCGTAGCGCACTTTGTGTACGGTTTGTAAGTCAGTGTAAAGTACCGGTGCAGCAATGAATTTTGCATTATCGGTAAAACCGACAATGGTTAACTTTTCCTCAGTGGAAGCCAATTGCAACTCATCACCGAGTTCAAATCCTTCTTCTTTTAAAGACGCATCAGCAACCACTTCATTATCATTTTGAAACGTCTCGCCCTCTGTTATGTCAGGCATAATGAACTCATCTGCATGAATGCCGAAGAGAGCTACATTCGATTTATTATCCCCTGAAGTAGCGATGGAGCTAATTTGGGCTAAACTAGCAAATTCATCTGCACCTTCCCCATCATAATCCTCCAGTGATAAGCTAGATTGAGGCAGGTTAACATCGGATTCTTCTGTCAAAATGACGCCTTGTGCTTCCCATTTATCAACCGCTGCTTTGTTCATGTCTTCCAACCCGTTTGCCAGCCCTGATAATAAGAAAACAAGGTAGGAAACGAGCAATAATACACCAACAATTAAAGTGAAGCGTAATTTGTTGTTCTTCATCTCATTCCAGGCTAAAAACATGGCTCTCCCTCCCAATCACATGCTAAAAAATTGTATACTCCATTATTGTATAGGAATGTTTTGACAAAACAAAACAGTTAGCTTAGGCTTAATTTGCTAAGAGAGCCAATTCATTATCATGATTGGTGAAATAAAGCGTAAAATAATAACATGCTATACTTCATAGAACACCATGGTTGTTATTCGGAAGCCTTAGATCAATCTCAATTAGTGAAATATAACACAATAAATGGTTAGGGAGAGAAAACATTGAGAACAATTGCTTTTGATTTAGACGATACATTATACGATCGAACCGAGCCATTAAAGCAGACCTTTTCCAGCTTTAGGCCTACAAAGGAGCTGCGCTTCAACGAAATTTTACCTATCTATCATAAATATAGTGATATCGCTTTTGAAAAGGTCACGAACCAGCAATGGACATTGGAAGAGTCCTATGTTTATCGTATACGCAAGACGCTTCAAGAACAAAATATCGGCATTAGTGAGCAAGATGCACTCGCTTTTCAAGCAATGTATACAAAAAATCAAGACCGTATTCAGTTAAGACCTCATATAGAAGAGATTATACAGTATTTGCAAAACAAGGAAATACAAACAATTATTATTACCAATGGACCATCGACGAATCAACGTAAAAAAGTACGCCAATTAGGGTTGGAAGCTTACTTTTCTGCGGAGGACATTATTGTTTCTGAAGAAGAAGCGGTCGCAAAACCGGACCCAAAAATCTTTCAAATTGCAGAAGAAAGATTCAGTTTGACTAAAAATGAAACGTGGTATATTGGCGATAATTTTTTAATTGATATTATCGGCGCTAGCCAAGTAGGCTGGAAAGCAATCTGGCTTAAGCCAAATCATCAGAAACCACAATGCAACCCAAACCTAGCCGAAAAGACTGTGCATTCTACGGAGGAGTTGAAAGACTATTTGTTACGACATGTTTGAGCAGATGAAACTTATGTAGCACGAGGGACATCATGCGAAGATATAATTTTATGGGGGGGCAGTCATAGGCTGTTCCTTTTTGCTGTTTAGGGAAATTATAAAATTTAGCAGATGTGAATAAACTTACTAAGTTATTTAGCCACGTCCGGCTCCAGCGCCCAGCAACTAGGCGACTTCACTCCATTGCCCTACGATAAGTCTAAATAGGAAGGCCGACTAAAGACGGGCTTGCCGGAGGGCGCCGGCATACTCCTGTTCCAGTCGCTACGTTGCTAACCGAGCGCCCGAGCCTTTGTTCCTGTTTGAGGGGCTATGCAACGTTTTTTTTAAATAGAGCAACCTTTATTGATGAAAAGGGATTTCCATTGTGAAAAATGAATATCTATAATGGAAGGGAAGGATATGGTTTTTATTGCAGCGGTACGCACATGAATAGACAGAGGATAGAACATATGGTACATTTATTATGAATTAAAAATACTTTAATTAAAAATAAATGGAGGGGTTGTTACATGGAAGGTCTAAAGGGGATTCATCATGTTACGGCAATTACGAGCAGTGCTGAGAAAAACTATGAATTTTTTACGTATGTCCTCGGCATGCGGTTAGTTAAAAAGACTGTAAATCAAGATGATATTCAAACATACCATTTGTTTTTTGCTGATGATAAGGGAAGTCCAGGGACAGATATGACCTTTTTTGATTTTCCTGGTATTCCAAAAGGTTCACATGGTACAAACGAAATTTATCAGACATCTTTTCGCGTTCCTTCCGATGAAGCACTTACGTATTGGGTTGATCGATTCGATCGTTTGGACGTGAAGCATGCTGGAATTCAAGAGCAATTTGGCAAAAAGATAGTACCTTTCGTAGACTTTGATGATCAGCAATACCAATTAATTTCTGATGAAAATAATGTAGGAGTTGAAGCTGGGACACCTTGGCAAAAAGGTCCAATTCCGTTAGATTATGCAATTACTGGTTTGGGCCCGATTATTATTCGAGTTGCTGACTTTACGTATTTTAAAGAAATGTTGGAGAAGGTATTGCAATTCACATATATACAGGAAGAAAATGAGCTTCATTTGTTTGAAGTAGGTCAAGGAGGAAATGGCGCGCAGGTTATTGTAGAGCATAACAAAACGATGCCAAATGCGCGTCAAGGCTACGGAACGATTCATCATGTTGCATTCCGAGTAGAGGACCGATCGGTATTAGATGCATGGACAAACCGAATGGAAAGCTTTGGGTTTGCTACGTCAGGTAATGTAAATAGGTATTACTTCGAATCGTTATATTTTAGAATTACGAATCAAATCTTATTTGAACTAGCAACGGAGGAACCAGGATTTATGGTTGATGAACCTTATGAAACGTTAGGTGAAAAATTAGCTTTACCACCATTTCTAGAGGAGAAGCGGGAACAAATTGAAAAAATGGTTCGACCAATAGATACGGTGAGAAGTACGATTCAATTTTAGTCTTATGGTGAAAGCCTATTTTAAACCTATAACAAAGAATTTGACCAGGTTTACATTATCGATGTGCTCCCTCCCTAAAAATTAGTGGGGGAAAGAACCCCCGCTAATTAGAATTGCATGTATAGAATGCCCCCTTAACTAGCTCACCTTGACGATCGCCTCCTAAGGGAATACGATATAGCTAGTTACTTCATTTTTGTATAGCATATAAACAAAGCTCGACGTTTTCACTATAGATTCTTTTATGTTATGAAGGGTTAGTTTATGGTGTAAACTATATAAAGCTTTTCGTTATGCAGATACGGAGGAAATGCAAGTTTTTTTAACTGAAAAATAGATAAACTACTATTTAAGTTAAGGTGTGGAGGTTATTATGGATAAACCTTTATTTAATATTCCCCATCAGACGTATTCCATGCTTAGTCAAAGTGAACGCTATTTATTGGAGTTTATTCATGAGCATATGGATGAAATAGCTGACATGTCCATTGTTACGCTTAGTGAACAAGCTAATGTTTCCACCGCTACGATTGTAAGATTAATGAAAAAAATGGGCTATAATGGCTATACTTCATTTAAATATCGTTTAAAGCAAGATAAGCAAATGTTAGATACCAATGATTCTCTCGGTGATATTGACGATGATATTAAGCAGGTCATTAAGAAAAATGAAGAAGAAGTGTTGCGAACCATACAATTACAAAGCATTGGTCAAATGGAAGACGTCGTCCAAAAAATATACAATGCGAAGCGCATTTATATTTTTAGTCGTGGATTTTCTGAAATGATTGCTAAAGAAATGATGATTAAACTACAGGCTTTAGACAAAATTTGTGAAACCCATGAAGATCCGAATATTATTCGCGTAAAATCACGTAAAGTGACGAAGGATGATATTGCCATTTTTGTGTCGTTAAATGGAGAAACCGTTGAACTTGTTGAAGCTTGTCAAAACTTAAATATTCGACAAGTAACAACAATTACTCTAACGACAAAAATCGATTCCTCGTTAAGTCATCTATCAGATATGACATTATTAGGGTACAAGACGGAACATTCGCTGTTTCCTGAATATGAAGTTCGTTCTCGCCTGTCCCTCAATGTAATTGCCCGCATATTACTCGATTCCTATGTTATTCGAACAAGAAAATAAAAGATAAATAGCCATTAAGAAAAGCTCCTTACCAAAAAAGGAAGCTTTTTTTGTTTGCACGATAGGCGTTTATTGTATCAGTAAAAGGACGATGTTCCATGCCATAAAGGTTTGCTTTTTCTAAAAGAGATGAGACTACTAGAAGCCGCAATGTGGGTGTTTACATAAACTGAAAACATTTACATAGAAAACTGTGTAATACTTAAATTAACAACAAAGAAAGAAGGTGAGGCTGTGATCTATACATGCACAATGAATACAGCAATTGATTTATACGTTGCAATGGAAGCGCTAAATCCAAATGCTGTTAATCGAACATACGATGAAGATTACCAGCCGAATGGCAAAGGCGTTAATGTTTCTGTGATGTTGAATAAAATGGGGATACCTAATACCGCATTAGGGTTTATTGGTGGTTTTACGGGACATTTTATTAAAGAAGAGCTCGAAAAACTTGGTATTGCAACAGATTTTATTGAAGTCGCAGGTAATACGCGCATTAACGTTTTTATTAATGCGGATGAGGAGTACAAAATTGTTAATCAAGGTCCAAGTATTCCGCAAGAAGCAATGCACCAGCTATTGGATAAAATAGCGAACATCCCAACTGGAAGTACGCTCATTGTATCGGGTAGTCTTCCAAAAGGTGTTGATGACCAAGTATTAATTACAATTGCGCAAATATGCGATCGAAATCATGTGAAATTAGTTCTTGATTCTAGCTCGACGGTTGTGTTAGAGACACTTGCCTATGAGCCCTATTTATTGAAGCCTAATGAAGAAGAGTTAGCCTATCTGTTTGGCGAACAATCTTTGTCAGAAGAACAGATCATTGCATATGGTAAGGAATTAATTGAACGAGGTGCAAGGCATGTCATTATATCAAGGGGAGAAGAAGGTGCAGTCTATGTAGATGGGCAACAAGCTCTTAAGGCAAGCTCTCCAAAAGGAAAGGTTGTTAATACAGCATGTGCTGGGGATGCTTTACTCGCTTCGTATATTGCCAAAACGATTGAAAAAGAATCGATTGCAGAAGCACTGATATATGCAATAGCAACAGGAGCATCGACCGCATTTTCCAAGGGGTTAAGTGATTTATCAGATATTCTTGAGTTAAAGCATCACGTCCATATTACAAATTTAAGGAGGTAAAAACAGCATGAAAAAGAAAATTGTTGCTGCCACAGGTTGTCCAACTGGAATTGCCCATACGTTTATGGCTGCAGAAGCTTTGCAAAAAGCTGCTGAAAAACTAGGTGTAGAAATAAAAGTGGAAACACATGGCCAAGTAGGAATTGAAAATGCATTGACAGCACAAGAAATTAAAGAAGCTGATGGTGTCATTATCGCAGCGGATAAGGATGTACAAGCAGACCGATTTCATGGCAAGCCGTTGATCGATGTCTCTGTTGCCAAAGGTATTAAAGAGCCTGAGCATCTAATTGAACAAATTTTGCAAGGAAAAGCGCCTGTTTATTATGCTGCCGATTATGATGGAGCAAAACAAGAAACAGATCAAGAAAGCACAACGAAAGGAAATAATAGTAAATGGGTCCACACGGTTTATAAACATTTAATGAATGGTGTTTCTCACATGCTTCCATTTGTTGTCGGGGGCGGGGTGCTGATTGCAATATCGTTTTTATTCGGAATCTATTCTGCCGATCCAGATCATGAACAATATAACGAATTTGCAGCATTGCTGAAAGAAGTTGGTGGCTTAGGTTTTAGTCTAATGGTGCCAATCTTGGCAGCTTTTATTGCAGAATCGATTGCCAAGCGTCCTGGTATGGTAGTTGGGTTTATCGGTGGTTTATTAGCAAGTCAAGGTGGAGCTGGGTTTTTAGGAGGAATTTTAGCAGGATTTATTGCAGGTTATATTATTATCCTTTTACAAAAACTATTAAAAGGTCTACCGCGCTCTTTAGATGGACTAAAATCAATCTTTTTGTATCCAGTACTTGGAATCTTTTTAATCGGTATTATTATGAAACCAATTATTATTCCAGTTACAGGTTTAAATGAAGGATTAATGGACTTTCTAGCATCTGTTCAATCAACAAATCCATTATTACTAGGTTTAATTGTAGGGGCTATGTGTGGATTTGATATGGGCGGGCCATTTAACAAGGCCGCATATGTAACAGGAACGATGCTACTTGCAGAAGGTAACTTATATTTCATGGCTGGTGTTTCAGCAGCTTGTATTGCACCACCATTAATTATCGCGTTTGCTACGGTTATCTTTCCAAAATACTTTACGAAAGAAGAACGAAATGCTGGGGCGGTTAACTTTATTTTAGGATCTACCCATATTACAGAAGGAGCGATCCCGTTTGCAGCTAAGAACCCGATTGTTGTTCTACCAATTATTATGCTAGGTTCTAGTATTGCTGCCATTCTAACGTATTTATTTAAAGTGCAAGTTCCTGCGCCACATGGCGGATTTCTCGTTTTACCTGTTGTAACAGGAGCCTTTCAGTGGGTTTTAGCCATTCTTATCGGCTCTTTAGTTGGTGCATTTATTTACGGTTTTTCACGTAAAAAAGCAGCCCAGAAATAAAAGAAGGAGGAAGAAGCTAGATGAAAAAAATGATTCAACCAGCATATATTCAGCTACAAGCAACAGCGACTTCACAGCAAGGTGTATTTCAAACGATTGCTGATATAGCAGTTGCCAATGGTATTGCAAGTTCGCAGGAAGCGATTGTAGAAGGCTTGAAGGCGCGTGAAAAGGAAAGTACAACTGGTTTTCAAGAAGGGTTTGCGATTCCGCATACGCAAGCTGAGGAAGTCAGTCAACCTGCAATTATTATTGTGCGGACAGAGACAGGGGTTGATTGGGAATCCTTTGATGGCAAGCCTACCTTCTTCTTTCTTTCACTGCTTATTCCTAAATCGGAAGCAGGTACAACACATTTACAAGCATTATCCGCCTTATCTAGAGCATTAATAAATGAAGATATTAGACAAGCTATGCTGCGTGCGACAACGTCAACAGAACTCGCTACGATTATTAGTCAAGCTATTTCAGGAGAGGACGATTAATATGCCACTTATATCAACGACACCGATGTTAGAACAAGCAAAACGTGAAAAATATGGAATTGTCGCTTTTAATGTTCATTCACTAGATAGTATTTATTGGGTTCTAGAAGCGGCTGCAGAAATGAAATCCCCCGTGATTTTACAAACAACGGTAGGAACGGTGAAATCATTAGGAGCAGAAAATATTGTGAAAGTCGCAACAGCAGCTGCCGATTTTTATCAAGTACCAACAGGTTTGCATTTAGATCATTGTACGGATTATGAAGTGATTAAAAAAGCAATTCGGGCGGGGTACACATCTGTTATGATCGATGCTTCCAAACACCCCTTCGCAGAAAATGTACAACAAACGAAGCAAGTGATGGATTTAGCAGCTAGCTTAGGTGTCAATGTAGAAGCGGAGTTAGGAAAAGTAGGAGGGGTGGAAGAAGAGGTCGTTGTTTCAGAGAAAGACGCTCAAAAAGCGGTTCCTGAGGAATGTGAAGAATTTGTTGCTTTGACTGGTGTACCAACGCTTGCCCCAGCTATTGGAACAGCTCATGGAATTTATAAAGGGGAACCAAATATTGACTTTGATCGCATTGAAGAAATAAGTAAGCTTGTAGATATCCCACTTGTACTACACGGAGGGTCAGCTGTACCAGAGGAGGATGTTCGTAAGTGTGTCGCTTTAGGCATGTCTAAGGTAAATGTTTCTACAGAGTTAAAAAATGCTTATTCTGTAGCTATTCGAGAGCATTTTGCTGCCCAGCCTAATAGCTTAGATCCACGTGCTTATTTGCAAACAGCAAAAGAAGCTGCAAAGGAAATGGTCATCTCTAAAATTAAAATAGTAGGTAGTGAAGGAAGGATTTCTCCACTCACAATCAAGTAAGTGTTTACTAAATAATAGCTATTTTTTGAACGAAACTAAAATTTAAATGGTCTTTCTCAAGCATGGAGAAAGGCCTTTTGGTACAATAATAATAGTAGTAAGGTTCGAAAATGAATCTACTATTAATTATATAGAGGGGGGAACTCCATGAAATTAATTGCCATTGATTTGGACGGGACGTTACTGTCTGACGAGGGAACAATTAGTACGGCGAATCGTTCCGCTATTTTAGACGCCCAACAAAAAGGCCATATTGTATGTATCGCTTCTGGTCGTTCACTTCCAGATACAAAGGAAATTTTGCGTCTTGCTAAATTAGACTGTCCAATTATTGCAGGTAACGGTGCGACATCATTTCATTGTGGAGAACATGTGCATAAGTTATATTTGGATAAGGAAGTAGCTAAACGTATCATACCGACTTTAAGAGATTTACATGTCTACTATGAAGTATATGTAGATGAAGGAGTTTTAGTTGAGACAGGAATGGAAGAAGTATTATGGTTAGAGATGGAACAAGCAGGTCTTAGCAATGAGTCACCTACTTCCGAATCATTGCAACGTACGATAGCTATTCAACATAGCCAGCATGGGCTACAATTCATTGATAAATATGAAACCATAGCACCAGACTATGTCGGGATTTACAAAATCTTTGTCTTATCTTTTCTTAAAGAGAAGCGTGACCAGTTAAAAAAGATGTTGGAATTAGAAGGGGATGTATCGATAACCTCGTCAGGGAGGGAAAAACTTGAAATTGCTCATCATCGAGCAAGTAAAGGTTATGCATTAGAACGAATGGCAAATCGTTTCGGTATACCGATGGAAAACACAGTGGCTATTGGAGATAATTTTAATGATATATCCATGTTTGAAAAAGCAGGGATAAGCATTAGCATGGGAAACGCAGAAGAAGAAGTGAAGCAAGTATCAACCTATACAACGTCCAATTATAATGAGGAAGGCGTAGCCAAAGCTATTCAACGCTATGTACTTAGTCTATAAAAGTTATTTCGTTTTTCTGATCATCCCTCTTTTGTTGGAAAAAAGTAACTGCTCGAAGTTCTTAAAGCAGTAGGTGATTACTTTTATATCCTTATGCGAGCTGCACCCTTGAAAGATAGTTGTACTAACCGTTTGGCGCATCACGTCAAGCGGTTTTTAATATGGTTTAGGAAAATATGGAAATTAAAAAATTTAGCAGCTAAGGATAAAATTACTAAGTTATTTAGCCACGTCCGGATCCAGCACCCAGCAACTAGGCAACTC
>NZ_FQXD01000007.1:0-3574 GCF_900129865.1 Virgibacillus chiguensis | reverse complement strand
AAATCGCTCATTGCACGGGAAAAAAAGCTCGCTTAAGTATGGAAATCGCTCACTGCACGAGAAAAAACGCTCGCTCATGTATGAAAATCGCTCACTGCGCCGGGAGAACCGTTCGTCAACTTACAAGGCAAAATCAGAAGCTGGCGACGAGTCCATATAGGCGTTCTGTTTTATCATTGCTTTTGTTTTACGAAGAAACTGCATATAGCACCAACATTGGCACCAACTAATATAGAAATAGAGAACATGCCTATCCCTAGACCTTCCCATCTACCAACAGTAAATATACTGAACAAAAGCATAAGAAAACTAACGAAACTTATTAAGGTTGTTAGTAAAAAGAGGACAGTGCGACGTATATAACGAGCTAAAACAATAATGATCGTTGCTGTTATAATACCAGCGAGGGTAATAGGCCACCAAGCTTCCAGTATATTCCTGTACATAGCTGCATTCCTCCTATACTCAGAATGTATATTTTTGTTTGCCGAAGCATGTATACATTTGTTTAAATGGTGCTATTTATACATGTGCATGCATGATTATAAGTTGACATGGGGTTCTCTGCTTGCAGATCTGATAGCAAAAACAAAAAGCCAGCGTACAAGGGATGGCTGACTGAACAAGGGATATCTTGCTATCCCCTCCTAGTAAAGTTTAATATACACTGGAAATCATTAGCATGTATACCTGCTAAATTCAACCTGTACTCCATAGGGATAATGTAACGATTTATTTGTTATAATTTTTAATTTTTAGTGCTTTACATAATAGACCAGCATCAGTTTAGCTTATGAGCATGCCGAGCTGCATATGCATGGAGGGAAAAGTATGGAGAAGAAAAAAGTTCGCGGGAGGAAACGCAAATGCAACATGATGATTAGAAGAATGGAGGTACAGACATTAGTGTTTCCATTACAATTTCACAGATGAAATTGCCGGTTGTCGAAAACTTTATCAATGCTAGTAAACTCCCCAATAAAGTAAAAACAATGTGTATGCAAATGCTTTTGGGTAGAGAAAAACATCTTATGGAATTAAACCCAATGATAAAGAAAAATACGGGTAGTGGTGCTGGTCAATTTATCAAGTTTATGGGATTCGGAAATCATTGTATTTAAAGGTAATAACTATTTTACTCCTTTATACTAGAGAAAATCAGGCAACGTAAAATCGTTACCTGATTAACCTTCTGCCTCTTTTTTTACTGCTTTTTTCGACATCGTTTTTTTATCGTGGTTACCAAGCAGTACATTTTTGGCTTTGATTCTATTTTTACGGTTGCTTAATACATATAAGGTATCATCTTCTAAAATGACGGTGTCACCGGTAGGCGTTATAATTTGCTTATCACGAATAATGCCAATAATCAATGTGTCATCAGGTAGTTCAATCTCATTTAATGTTTGATGGATAGCAGGTGACTTAGAGAAAATATGCACTTCCATAATCTCTGCTTCCGTATTACCCAAATGGATTAATTCCATGGTTGGTTTAGTCGGGTCATTTTTTTCACCTGTAAATCCAAGCTTTGAAGCGAGCCAAGACAATGTGCTACCTTGTACGAGTGCGGATATAAGGACAACGAAAAAGACAGCATTAAAAATGAGATCGCTATTCTCCACCCCGGCAATAACTGGATACGTCGCTAATACGATAGGTACGGCACCTTTAAGACCAGCCCAAGAGATAAACAATCGCTCTTTCATATTATATTTCATAAAAAACATTGAAATAAAAACAGCAATAGGTCGAGCGATGAACATAAGAATAAGGGTTAACAGCACGCCTTGCCAAAATATGGCAGGTAATGCCTGAGGGAAAACGAGCAAACCAAGCAAGATAAACATAAGAATTTGCATCATCCAAGCAAAACCTTCACTGAATCGTAAAATGGAAAAACGATACATCAGGTCACTATTTCCGACAAATACAGCCATGACATATACAGCAAGTAATCCACTTCCCCCAAAGAAATCCGCGATAAAATAAGTAGCGGTAGCCATCCCAATTGCAAGTGCCGGATATAGTCCAGAAGTATCGAGATTAATGTTATTAATGATAAGGACAGTAAGTTTTCCGAGTAACAGCCCAAGCAGGAGTCCTAAACCCATTTGTAAAAAGAAACTGCCGATCGTAGTCCAAATAGATGCGTCAGGAACCTGAATTAATTCAATAAACGCAACCGTTAGAAATACAGCCATCGGATCATTTGACCCTGATTCAGCTTCTAGTGTGGAAGTCAGCTTTGCTTTTATGTTTTTATTGCCAAGTACGGAAAAAACAGCAGCTGCATCTGTTGAGCCAACGATAGCCCCAAACAGCATGCCTTCTAGTACAGTAAGGTCGAGGATGTACATGGCAGCAAACCCAGTCACAACGGTTGTTAATAAAACACCTAACGTTGCAAGTGATCCGGCTGCACCGAGAACAGGTCGAATCTGCTCCCATTTTGTTTGCGTACCACCTTCGAATAAAATGATAATTAACGCCATAATTCCGATGAGTTGCATAAGCTGCGCATTTTCAAAGAAGATAAATTCATTTAAACCCATCCCGATTATGAGGAAAAGAACGAGAGCGGGAAGTCCAAGTTTAGAGGAAAATTTCGTTGCCAAAACGCCGACAATGAGCATAGCGGAAAATAAAAAAATAAGCATTTGCAATGATAAGTCCATGTTGAACAATCCTTCCAAAAAGAACAATCTACATCTATTATATCGTTTTTACCCTATTTTGAACAAAAATGAGCGCTTGAAATATAAATAAAAGTTCATAGGATAGAGGGGAGGATAAAAGAAAAAGTTACGAGTAAAGACGCATTTCGTATATAAAAGCCGTATGTATAATTTTAAGGAATAGACTAAAATTAAGACGGAACTACAACGTTTAGCTATTAAGAGGAGGGTTATCAATTGGCAGATAAGCAACGACAATTTAAAGAAACGAAAAACCATGGTGAGCATCGCAATGGGCGAAAAAGTCCATATAAAAATAGTCGTACACATGGTAGTGGGCAGCCAGATGAATATGTTACAGATAGGAAAAAATAATATAGTTTATGCAAGACAAATACACGTGTGTAGCTATCTATGATGTTAGCTAAAAGCATATAAGATGCTGTAAAAAGAAATCTAACAGAAACGAGCGTGTTTCTTTAGAGCGAAATGAGCTCCTTTTGTGCTTAAAATATGCACAGAAAGAAACTTCTTTCGTCCGTATTTAACGTTTTTAGCCAAGAAGTCTCCATCTTCAAGCGTGTGAAGGGTGAAATCCCAGCGGTAAGGTGGAGATGAATTGGCTTTCGGTCAAGTACGTCTTTAGACGTGCTAATTGACCGAACGCATGTTACCATAAGAGCATGAAGTGTTCTTTGAAAACTGGATATATGAGGTTGCATGGAGAAACTAATAATGCGAAAACCAAGCGATTCCTTCCATGTGTAAAATATCCAAGGTACGAAAGAAACTCCGATTCGTCGGACATCTAGGGCAGGAACTTCCCGAAGTAACGCTCATGGAGACGAAAGGTTGCTTTCGTCGTGGAAATGAGAAGCTCCCACTTCAAGCGAAGC
>NZ_FQXD01000038.1 GCF_900129865.1 Virgibacillus chiguensis | reverse complement strand
GTTGATCAATTGTGGGCAGAAGCTGTTATGAATTGGCGGCTGGGCGAGTCCCTGATTCTAACAGGAGAACTTTTAGAAGAGGCGAAACGACAACAGGAAGGCCATGCAGAACAAGATCCTTGGGAAAGTATTATTAAAGAATTTGTAGAACGTAAAGTACCAGTAGACTGGAATAAAAAGGACATAGCTACAAGGAAGCTTTATTGGTCGGGTGAATTCGGAAGCATTGACACAGAAACAGTCGAACGTGACCGTGTGTGTGCTGCTGAAATATGGGTGGAATGCTTCAACGAAAAGGTAAATCGCTTGAAACGTTCCGAAACCATGCGCATTAATGATATTTTAAGTAACTTGGAAGGTTGGGAGAAGCAAAAAAACCCCTACAGATACGGACCATACGGGAAAGTTAAAGGTGGGTTTATCCGAGTTTGAAAATGTCTACTTTCACAATGAAAAACGTCTACTTTGATTTCGTTTTGTCTACTTTGAAAAAAATGGAAATGTCTACCTTGTCTACTTTGTTTTTATAGAAAGTAGACGGGTAAAGTAGACGTTTAAATCCTTGGTATATCTATATTTATATTATTTTGTCTACTTTGTCTACTTTAAATATATAAAAGTAAATAAATAGATATATAGAGGTATTAGGCAGTTACTATATACGCCTAATCGCCCTGTTTATGTACTATATACGTGCATGCGGAGTTAAGGTTAACAATTTGATTTCCGGAGGTTTGAAAAAATGCGAGAAAAAGATATAGAAGAATACCTAAGAAAAAGAGTTAAAAAATCAGGTGGAAAAGCGTATAAGTTCGAGTCACCCGGGAATGATGGTGTGCCTGATCGATTAGTTATTTTCCCGGGTAACAATATTTACTTTGTTGAGTTAAAAGCACCAGGGAAGAAGCCAAGACCTTTGCAATTAAAGCAAATAAGGGATATATCAAGTTTCGGTTGTGAAGTATTAGTGATCGATTCAAAAGATGCGGTGGAAGATTTCATACAAGAAGCGAGAGGTGCAAATGGTTAAGTTTAGAAAAAAGATTAAAGGATTTGAGGGTTTGTATGAAGTGGATACCGAAGGAAATGTTTATTCTACGGTGCAAAACTCTTCTAGGCGTAAAAAGAAGCTAAAACCTTACATTAACACGGGAGGATACTTGCGAGTTAATCTTTACGACGAAAACAGTAAAGTCCATAAAAGATACGTACATCGAATTGTAGCCCAGACATTCATACCCAATCCAGAAAATAAACCTGACGTTAATCATATAAACCCAGATAAAGCTGATAATTCAGTGGAAAATCTAGAATGGTGCGATGCAAAATACAATATTGCGGAATCGAGAAGATTAGGATTACAGCAGGATAAGACAGTAAAAGCTATTTCCATTTTAACGGGAGAAGTAAGAGAGTATACGAGCATTAAGAATGCGGCAATGGCTTTAGCAGGGAAAAAATGGGCCTTTGATCCGTTAAGAAAAAAGTACAAAAATAAATTCTACTACAAAGAATGGAGAATCGAGGTGATGCCCGCATGAAGTTCACACCACACGCTTATCAAAGATATAACATTAACCGGATTTTAACCAATCCAAACCTAGCGCTTTGGTTGGACATGGGTTAGGCTTAGGCAAAACTGTAATTACACTAACTGCTATTAACGATTTAAAATACAACCGTTTCGCAGTGAATAAGGTTTTAGTGATTGCACCGAAGAAGGTAGCCCAAGGTACTTGGACGAATGAGGCTAAAAAGTGGAATCACCTTCAACTATTGCGTTTTTCTATCGTGCTTGGCAGCCAAACGAAGCGTATTAGGGCTTTAAACACACCAGCTGATATATACGTGATTAACAGGGATAACGTAGTATGGCTAACTGACTATTACCGTAATTCTTGGCCGTTTGACATGGT
>NZ_FQXD01000008.1:87879-190807 GCF_900129865.1 Virgibacillus chiguensis | reverse complement strand
CAGTATCTAAAAGGAAGATCATCGAGATTATTGCAGGATGAGTTTCCAGAACTTAAAAAGAAATATTGGGGGCAGCACTTGTGGGCAAGAGGATATTTTTGTGCCACCGTAGGAACGGTAACGGAAGAAATAATAAGAAATTATATAGCAAATCAATTCAATGAAGGTAAGGACGAAATATTCAGGATAGAAGAATGAGTTTAGTCTAGCTTTGAGGATGCTTTAGCTAAGGCCTTTGAGCAGGACTTTAGCCTGGGAAACGACTTTAGTCGTCGACATTTATGTCTAAATCCACCTGCTTTAGCAGGTGGTCGTTTAAGTGAAGGTAACAGCTCTAAATCCTTGATTCGTTTAAAGGCCTTTAGGTCATACCCTTGCCGTACTAACAATCAGTAGGGAATGAAAGAAAGCCCCCACTGATTGAAGATTCACTTTATACGTATCTCGAGATTTCAAATTGCAGGTAAGGCTAGTTTTAGCATTTGTTAATTTTTTGAGACAGGGGTTTCTTACGTAATTTTTTTATGGTTAAGAAGCTTAAATGAACCGAGCTAAGGGAGGAAGGATATTTGAATTTAAAAAAAGAAATAACACGCTGGAAATATGCATGCATATTATTATTTGGCATTGGTATTTCCAATATAGGCGAATGGGTTTATTTTATTGCGTTAAATTTAATTGTTTTGGATATGACAGATTCTCCTTTAGCTGTATCTGTATTGTATATTATCAAGCCTTTAGCAACTTTATTTACCAGTTTTTGGGCAGGGAGTTTTATTGATCGCTTAAACAAACGAAGCCTAATGATTTTTCTTGATATAATAAGGGCACTTTTTATTGTTTTATTACCACTGTTATCGTCTGTTTCTTCTATTTATTTGTTTGTGTTTATCATAAACATGGCAAGTGCCATGTTTAGTCCAGTTTCCATTATCTATATTACGAAATTAATTCCAGAGGAAGAGAGGAAAAGATTCAATGCACTATATAGTTTAGTAACGTCAGGAGCTTTTTTCATTGGTCCAGCAGTTGCAGGATTATTGTTCTATATTGGTACGCCAACATTAGCAATCTATATAAACGCAGTCGCTCTCTTTTCCTCTGGGTTAATTACTTATTTTATGCCTAATTTAGAGAATAATTATGGAACAATGCAAGAAAAAATATCTTTTAAAATATTACGGAAAGATTGGAACGTAGTAATGGATTTTAGCCGTGAACATAAGTATACGATGTGGATCTATGTCTTATTTAGTTGTGTGATGGTTGTCATGGCTAGTGCGGTTGATTCATTGGAAGCGGCTTTTGCGAAGGAAGTCTTGCTTTTATCCAATAGCGAATACGGCATTTTAGTATCGATTGCAGGTGCTGGAATCGTACTAGGAGCTTGCATCAACACTTTATTTATAAAGAAGATAGCTGTTTCGTTGCTCATTGGTTTAGGCTCTGTGCTTGTTTCATTTGGCTATGTTATTTATGCTATTTCTACCACATTTTTATTTGCTGGAATTGGATTTTTTATACTCGCTTTCTTTATTTCTTATGCCAATGCTGGGTTTCTTACCTTTTATCAAAACAATATACCTACAGATGTTATGGGAAGAGTTGGTAGTATATATCGTTTATTTGAGGCGATGTTAATTATTTTCACAACTACGATAATAGGTACGCTTGCGCAAATGATTTCTATTCGCATAGCAGTCATAGCTGGGGTTTTTGTCATGCTATTACTCGCTTTCACTTTGCTGATAGCTAGTCGATTACCTTCTAAAAAGCGTTGTTTTAATGTCTTATAAATTATAGTAAAATAATGGGTAACATTCTTAGTATGAGAAAGAGTTAGATTTTCTAGCTTGCTTCTATTTTCATTGTAGCTAACGATAAAAATAAAGAAATGTAGCGGAATCAGTGGCCTCGTTTTTATAATTTGATTCTAGTTGTACATGTGAAAAGATATGGGGGAGGTGTTAGAGAGTGGTTCGATCCGTCAAAGGGCAATTTATATGTTGGATATTAATTTCAATAGCTTTTATCTATGTTGTCTCAACCTATACGGAATTTACTGGGAATGATGTAACGAACCTATTATTTTACATGGTTATGATTTCTTCCATTTTTAATGCTGGAATGGCTACACAAAAGTTTTTAGATAACAGAAAAAAAGATCACAGTAACCATTAGTCTGAACAGGAGGGGGGAGATTTTGTTGCAGCAACAAGCCGAAATGAATAAGCGTCCTAGGAAAAAATTTGTAACGAAGAGGAAAATATTGCTGATTACTATGGTAACGGCTGTTCTCCTTATTATTGTAAAAGTATACCTTGATACAAACACGTTTAAAGTGAATAAGCTCCAATTTTATAGCAATAAAATCCCCGTTGATAAAGCCGTTCATATTTTGCAAATTACGGATGTGCATAACAAAGTGTTTGGAGAAAACAACGAAGCCCTCATTCAAACGGTAAAAGATTTAAATCCTGATATGATTGTTCTTACAGGAGATTTAATAGATAGAAAGACTACGGAGTTTCATCCTATGTTTACGTTGGTTGAAGAGCTAACATCTTTGCAGGAACAGGCCTTTTTTATAACTGGTAATCATGAATGGGAAAATCCAAATAAGGAGGGATTTTTACAAGGGCTTAAAGCGCGTGGCGTGAAAGTGTTAAACAATGAAAATAGTGAACTGACCATCAACCAAGTTAAGTTAAATCTTGTTGGGATTGATGATAGTTCTACAAATCATGACAACGTCACGCAAGCTTTTGCTGGTTTAAATAATGACCGTTATACGATATTGCTTTCTCACTCACCTACTATTGTAGAAAAAGAGCGTAATCTTGCTGCTGACTTAATTTTAAGCGGTCATACGCATGGTGGGCAAGTAAGACTTCCTTTACTTGGAGCACTCGTATCTCCTGATGAAGGGTTATTCCCAACATATGATAAAGGCACTTATTCCATGCATTCAAAACAATTTCTATATATTGATAGTGGTTTGGGCACAAGCGTTGCCCCAATACGATTTTTAAATCAGAGCCAAATGAGTATGATCAGGGTTTCTTATGGTAAGTAAATTTGCGCGTGAAAGTAAAGGAGTTGGAATAACGATGCATAGGAAAATGAATGTTACGCAAGCTTTGTTCACAGGTGGTTTTGTCGGTTTTATTCTATGTATTTATTATTTTTTTGTGCCGGATTTTTCTTTTAAAGGGATTGTTGGCATTATAATAAGCGCATTGGCAGCTTTCGTTGGAGCTCTTATTGCTTTTCAATGGATCTCTGGTAATGAGAATGAATGATATTTTAAACTTTATTATATATGGAGTGATTTTCAATCGAAAATACAAAAAATCAAACTATGATTACAACAGCTGATTATCCTATAAAATTAAGTAAAGATTTTATAACATTTTTGAACTATATAGCTAGTAAAGGTATGAAATTAACGAAAACGCGTGGATATATTACTAGAAAAGACTTACAAGCTATTTATGTACAACTCTCGCCACATAAACCAGCTATCTTGGAAAAAGCAAACCAAGATGATGTTCCATATGTTCATCTGTTATATTATATTGCTATGGAATTGCGCCTAATAAGGAAAGTGGCAAGTAAAAGTATAAGTCGGTTAATGATCGATGAAGAAAGAGTTACTGCTTTTAAAGAACTAAAAGAAGCGGAAAAATATGTGACATTATTGGAAGCTTTTTGGACGAAAGTAGATTGGAACGAGTTGACTAAGGGCTACAGCAGAAGATATGTAAGCATGGTGGACTTTTGGTTGGAAGAACTTATAGAAAAAGATATTCCTTATGGAACATGGTTATATACTGCGGAAAATCATTCGTGTTCATTAATTACATACGGTGAAACCTTTGAACAGTTGCTGGACTATGGTTATTTCTTATATTATTTCGAGTATTTCGGTCTTTGGGAAGTGCAAGTAACAGTTCAAGAAAGTACAACTATACATGAATTGCAACGAGTGAAATTTAACCCACTGTTAAAAAAGCTACGATTACCTTTATTGTATACATGGTGCCCTGGTGAAGATGAGGGTTTAACAGGTTTAGATTCTTTCTTTATGGAAATGTTGATTCCTGAATACCATAACGAAATAAACGTGAAAAAGGAAGCAATAGAACAAGAGGAAAGGACGCCGTCATTTATCGAGGCGGTAAAGCCATTATTTCCGAAAGATGAATTAGAAAATACGCTTCCGTCCTATGAATATAAGCTGGGAATCACTGGAAATTGTATTTTTAAAGTCATGTTACATAATAATTGCTGGAGAAAGTTACGTTTGCCATTATCCGTTTCGTTAGAAAACTTGCATGACTTTATTCAGTATGCTTTTGATTTTGATGACGATCATCTTTATAGTTTTTTTATGGATGGCAAAAAATTTAGTAAACATGCTTATAATTCCCGAATGGATTTTACTGGACCTTATGCGCATCAGACTAGTTTGAATCAGTTAGATTTATTTGAAGGCCAGAAGTTTTTATACTTATTTGATTTTGGAGATGAGTGGGAGTTTTATATTACAATAGAAGCTATACAAGAGGGAAATGAAGAAAAGGAATCTATTATAGAAATGAAAGGCGAATCTCCTGATCAATATGATTAATATGCATATATTTCCAATCAACTTGGACGCTGTATACGAAAAATATTCGCGATAAAAGAAAGGATTTAGACACACACATGGTAAAAGCGCAAATTAACCCGAAATTAGTTGAGTTGCTAACCAAAGAAAGAACAGCTATTCCTGATTCACCAACGACATCATGGTTGCCAGGAAAATACGTAATGAAATATACAAATCGAAAGACCAAGTAAATCGAAATTTTCCAGAGAACCACTTTATGCTTACTTGTAAAAGCTGTGGACGTAAAGGAAAATATAATGTAGGAATAATGCTTATACATCCAAATGCAGAGAAAATAACCGAAAATATACAAACCACTGGATATTTCCGTTGTAAACATTGTAATAATGCTAGAAATTGGGAGTTCCCACAAGAGTTTTTCATGCGTGCAATCGCTAGTTTGTTAGCTAAAAGTATTGATATGGGATCGTCGTCGGATAATATTTGTGAATTTGGCAAAAACCAATTGTATGATGGTAGCTCACATACCTTTATTTCCGATGGTGAGGAGCATTTACTAAGCCAACTTGAACAGGATCCATTAAATTCCTTCATTTGGAATCGCCTTGGTAATTTGTATGAAAAGGGAGGTCGTCCAGAATTAGCTGCAAGTGCATTTGAGCATTCTCTTGCCCTGGATTTTTTCAAGTAGAATCTTATTATTCCCTAGGAGTTCTGCTCTTTCAGATAGGCGAACTTGAGGAAGCTGCCCTTCATTTTCGTAAAGCGCTTGTTGCAGCAGCTAAATATGACAAATTAAGTGCTGTTGTTTTAAGGGATTGTTTAAGTCACAGTTTAGATAAATTATTTTATATTCATTTTCATTCAGATAAGGAAATACCCTTTGTTCCTACTAATAAGGAAATAGAATCTATAAGAGATCAAGAAATTTTAAATTATATTGATCAGCACCTAGATTTGGATGTTGAAATAATTCCCGGAAATTTACAATCTTTTTATTCAATTGCAGAAATTTTTATGGGGAAAATGGCACATCGGATTCCCAAAAGAGAACGAACTTGGGAAAAGCCCAATGTATCTAAGAGTAGAAAAGTTAAAAAACGGCATAAACGAACGAGGAAAAAGTAAAAATTTTACTGTATATGATTACATTAACGTTGATGAAAGGCTTCAAAGTCTTATTAATGGTCCATGTAGGGGGCTTATCTAAGTCCCCCTATATTGGGGGGGCAGTGTAAAAACTAGTCGATAGGAGTTTATTACCTAAAAACTGTCTCTCTTGAATTTCCCGATCTAACTTACTATTTATCCACACGTATTTATAACAAGAGTTCGGTCTTAAATACTTCTACGGCATTTCCAGCAATTTTTACCTTAATGGGGTTATTATCTTCTATATAAACTTGTACTTCAATAATACCTGGTCTCCCCATAGCTTCTCCTTGTTTAGCTTTGAACGTAAATAGTGAATTATTATGTTGTACTAAATTATGATGAACAAGGTACGCCCCTAAAGGCCCGTTAGCGTTACCAGTTACAGGGTCTTCTTTTATGCCTATTGCAGGAGCGAACATGCGCCCATGTATTAAAGTATCACTGCCATCTGTAGATGTTGTAAAAACATAATATCCATTACAATGAATAGCTTTACTTAGTTTGGAAAGGGCAGTATAGTCTGGTTTTATACGATTTAAAGTGATCATATTTTTTACGCCAATCATAACTTTGGAGTGTCCAGTTGATACGATTTGTATATCACACCCCTCTAATAAATCATCGGAATGTAAGTTTAGTGCTGTTAATAAATCATTTTTAATTATACCTTCTATTATATCCCCAAATTCAATTTCACCTTGGGTCATAACAATTTTATAGTCTTCTTTTTCTTTTATTATATCGACAGGGAGTATCCCAGCGCCTGTTTTATGATACACTGTTGAACTCCTTAAATGTTTTTCATTAGCTCTCGCATAATGAGCTGCAATTGTAGCATGGCCACAGATGGGGACTTCATTTGTTGGTGTGAAAAAACGGACATGTACATCATAATTAGAATTATTTGCAGGAAAGATAAACGCAGTTTCTGAATTGTTAAGCTCTTTAGCTATCTTTTGCATTTGATCTGTTGTCAATCCATTCGCATTTGTTATAACACCGGCTGGATTTCCTGTAAACTTTTGCTGTGTAAACGAGTCAATTTGATATAGTTTATATTTTCTTTGCATACGCATAACTTCCTTTCACTTTATTCAAAAAAATGCCTGTAGATACCTCGTGATTTCTTTATTATTAAGGATTTATGGTGCTAAGTCAACTGCTGAGTTGGTTAAAGGCAACACGTCCCTATTTTGTATGTTCCCTATTTTTGTGTTCAAAGGTTGATTTCCCACCCCAAAAGGAGGCATGTCCAATGCAGGACAAGAATAGTTTAGCACACACGTAGTGGAGATGTAAGTATCATTTAGTTTTTGCACCAAAATATAGAAGACAACTTATCTATGGAAAATATAAAAAAAAGATGTTAAAATACACGAAGCAAATACATGCAGCGACCACGTCCATATGTTGGTGAGTATACCACCAAAACGGAGTGTATCTCAATTTTTGGGTTACTTAAAAGGAAAAAGTAGTTTAATGATCTTTGACCGTCACGCCAACTTAGATATGGAAATCGAAAATTCTGGTGTCGAGGCTACTTTGTAGATACGGTAGGAAGAAATAAAAATCAAATCCAAGAATATTTACGAAATCAGCTTAAAGGCGATTATATGAGTGATCAGTTAACATTATTTGAAGCATTTGATCCGTTCACCGGGAAGAAAAATAAAAAGAAATAAGAGATTCTTTTAGAATCAGCGAGTGCGTGTGGTGCAGAAGGGGAACCATTCAGTGGGCCTTTTAGACTTAGGCTGGCAACAGAGACTTCGAGCCGCAGAGCAAACCACCAGTTCACACTGGTGGTTTTAATTGGCAAGATTACTAGTGGGAGGAATGTTTAACTTTCCCTATTTATCCTAGGTATTATACTACAATATTTCATCCTCGTTTTAGCAAAAGAAACATGGATGAGCCAATAGCAATAATCAACCTATTACTTCGTTTTCCCTTCTCCTTGTAAAGCTTTAAATGTCCATTCTAGATTTAAAGCGTCACCTTGGAATTCATTTTGGTCCTGTCCATTATCTACGAAGTTAAATTTTACCGAAATATCATCTATAGTGCCTGCCGGAAGTCCTTTCTCACCAAAATTAGGGTAAAAGACATGCTCATTAACTGCTTCTGGTTCCATATTTTTCAAGTTAGCTAATGTTGTTTGGTAAATTACTTCATCCAACTTATCGGCATTGTAAAGGAATTCAACTTCAATATGCTTACCAAAATCATCTTTATTATCTCCTTTGGCATCAACAACGGAATAATCAGTTTCTAACAATACTTTTTCAATATCTAACGTGCCATTGTTTTGTAATTCAAATGTTCGAACCATGGAATCACCAGGTTTTAAATTATGAAGATCAATGATTTCGGTTGGCTCAGCGTTTAGATCGAGTGTTCCTGCTGCAAAAGTATTTTGGCTCACTTCTTCATCACTAAAATATGCATAAGTCCCTCCTGTAATCAACGTTAAACCAAGAGTTGCTGATAATACTCCAATACCAATTTGTTTTTTAATTCCCATTATTAATTCTCCTCCTTGTATTTTTCCCCTTTAGTAAATGGTAGAAGAAAGAAGTCGCTATAGATTACCAAGGTATTTAACTTCTTTAGACTTTTTCCATTTTCTGAAGGGATTTTATAGTAAACTACCCAACATTTTTCTAACATAGGTTGATTGAAGGGAGGGCTCGGTGTTGATAAAAAACGAGATAAACTAAGCTAGCCGATGTTTTAAGCATGTGTTCATGTTAGGTAGTTGCTAATAGTGAAACATATTTCAATTTCAACATGAACTTTCCCATGGATGATGCTTTTCACATGCTGTAAAAAAGCTAAAATTCCTAGGAGAATAGTTACATGTGAGCTGTACTCGTCGATTAGTTCGTGTTATCTTCTACTAAAAAATTTGCTTCGCCTAGAAGTATTTGATACGCGCGATTAGAAATGAATCCATTTTCTTCCTGGTGGTTTAGTAACGTAATAAGACCATTCAAGTGCTTTATTACCTTGTCTTGTAAACCTTGTTTTTCATATTGATGGATTGCTGTTAAGTGAACCTTTAGGGCATGTGCGGTTTTGCTAGATAATTCTTTTCCTTCAAACCGTTCAACGAGCGTTTTCATCGTTGTTGCATTAGCAGGCATGTTGACAAGTAAAGGGTAATCTGTAATGATTCCATCTACTCCGAAATGTAATAACTGTGTGATTGTCTTTCGATCATTGACGGTGTAAGGCCATGTTTTTAAGCGATGTTGGTGAATCCGATGAACTGTATTATTATTTAATAGCCCTTTGTTAGGGTTTACATAACTGGCGTAGGTTTGAAAGGATGCTAACTGTTCGTTCGTTATTTTTCCAGCGACTGTTTGTCCATAACCAATTAATACACCAGTGGCGATGTCTGGAAGTAGCTGGTGAATTTTCTTTACCGCATTCCAATGAAAGGATTGAACGATAATATTACTGTCTTTGGTCGTGATGTTACGTTGGATGAGTTCCTCTGCTATTTTTTGTTCAATTCCTGGATAAAGCTCTGGGTTTTTTAATTCAACAAGAACCCCTATATTACTTCCAGTGTAACGATCCAATACTTCCCCAAGTGTTGGGACTTTTTCACCGGCAAAGGATTCATGAAACCAGCTACCAGCATCAAGTGCTCTAATTTCCTCAAATGTGAAGTCCTTGACGCGTCCAGTACCGTTTGTTGTACGATCAACAGTTGTATCATGCATAAGAATTAATTCGCCGTCTTTGGTCATTTGTACATCAACTTCAAAGTAATCAGCCTGATATTCAAGTGATTTTTCAAATGCTGCCATCGTATTCTCTGGTGCTTGTCCTGATGCACCTCGATGGGCAATAGAAAAAGTGGTTGGGTTTGTTGCTTTTGCTGCTGTAGCCATCGTTGGCAGTAGAAGGGAGATGCTAGCAACAAACAATGTAATAGCTAATACCTTTTTAGCATGTTTTTTCAATGTTATTTCTCCTCCATTTTTCCCAATAACATAGAAGCGTAGAATGTTTCTTTGTTTACTTCTACCACGATCATAGATGAAGTGGGGATTTTAAACGACAGGAAATCATCAAGACTTCTAAGACTTCTATATAGATGAAAGGTATCGTTTTGCTTATACGATCTCGTGTTACATTTTATGCTCGCCTATCATGCAAGTGAAAACGATTGCTTTTACAAACTAGACAACAGTCTAAGGGGGTAAATATAATTATTCCCACTTTGCTATTAGGGCGTCTGTACCATCTTTCAGCGTTTGGTAGGCTTTGTTAGAAAGAGAGTTTCGTTCTTTTTGTTTATCTATAAGAATATGAAAATGCTCTAGTTGCTTTACAACTTTATCAGCTTTATTTTGATCTTCAAATTGACGCACGGTTTCTAAGTGAGTAAAAAGTAGACGTGTCACTTTTTCATCCGTCAGTTCTCCATTTTTGGAGAATTGCTTTACTTGGTCAATCAAGTTTTGTGAAGAAAATGATTTGGATGTAGTAAAGTTAATGACTTCAGCAATTTCAGTGTTATCAATGGTTCCAGTTAGTTTCTCAGCTTGTGGCCCATATGCATAGACTGGGACGTTAACAGCCGTGTGCCCTGTTGTTGTCCAGCCGATTAATGCACGCTCACTTATGATATTGGCGATAGCACTTGCTTTATTTTGGGAAGACGTAATGAACTTCATTTCCTTTTTGGTTAAATTGGTAATTCCAGTATACTTTTTTATGACTTCTTCCAGATTGGCGTCATTTTTATCTAATTGCTTGCTAATATATTCTGGTGATCTTTTAACATTGCGAATAACTTCTTTGTTATAACCATACTCTCCATTTGCACCTATAGACATTCCGCCAGTCTCGTGGTCAGAGGACACAATTACGAGCGTATTTTTATCTTTTTTCGCAAAATCTAATGCTTCTTTTACTGCTTTATCAAATGCAAGTGTTTCTTGGATATTTGTTGCAGGATAATTACTATGCCCTGCATGGTCAATACGTCCACCTTCTACCATTAAAAAGAAGCCGTTGTCATCCTGTTGTAATACATCCAATGCTTTGTTGGTCATTTCATCAATACTGGGCTCATCTGTTAATTCACGGTCCAGTTCATAGGTCATATGGCTGTCATTAAATAAGCCTAAGAGTTTACTCGCGTCTGTCTTTTTCATATCAGCTTTGTTTTCTATTAATTGATAACCATGATCTTCTGCAAGCTCCAAGAGGTTTTTTCCGTCTTTTCGTTTTCCTCCTGTTTCTTTAGGAATAAATTGTCTCTTCCCACCACCGAGTAGAACGTCAACATCATGGTCTAAAAGCATTTGTTCAGCGATGTTATTTTCTTTATTTCGGTCATCAATATGTGAGGCAAAGGCGGCTGGGGTTGCATGAGTAATTCTTGCTGTGGAGACAAGTCCTGTAGACATATTGCTTTCTTCAGCAGCTTCAAGTACTGTTTGAACATCAAAATGTTGTTCATTTTCATGATGTTCTTTGTTTTTCGGGGCTTTTCCAACTACTCCATTGTCTGTTTTATGTGTGGAAGAAAAAGCTGTTGCTGCTGCGGCTGAATCTGTAACCGTGTTGTCATGAGAAAAAGTTCTTGCATAACCTACGTTTTTAAATTGATCCATGGTTAAGTCCTCGGCACCATATCCAGCGCCATTTAAATACGCTGCTGCAGATATTTGACTTTCTGCCATTCCATCACCAATTAATAGAATGACATTTTTGGCTGCGTTTGTCGTTTGTTGTGTTTCGTCACTCATGTTGTCGCTAGCAGAACTAACCATACTAAAAGTAACGACAGAAGCAGCTAACAATGTACCTATTGTAATACCAGCTAAATTTTTCGCCCGCTGTTTCACTTTATCTCCTCCATTTTGAATCGTTCTATCTTATCTATCACATTAATATATAAATATGTAGAAAATATTAATCTATAGTAAAAAAACAGTAAATATTGAATTATTTTCATTTTTTGTCTAGATTTTTATATATAATAGAAGAAAGAATAAGGAGATAAGCAGGTTTCTAGCAAAGGGTAGGTGGTTTGGTATGTATAGGGAAAAATATTTCTTTCTTTTCATCGTTATTGGTTACTTGTTATTTGTAACTATTTCGCAATGTATTACACCAACAACTGCTTATTTTACAGACAGTAGGGAAGTTAGTGGTAATATAACTATTTCAACACAATTCAGTAAAGAAGTAGATAAAGAGACTAGAAGTGAGCAAGAAAACGATGTGGAGCAACCTTTGCCATCAAAAAATGGGGAGGAGAAAGGTAATTCCAAAGAAAAAGTAGAAGACGATGAACAAGGTGTGATAGATAATCATAATTTGAATGCTAATGAGGAAGAAAAGGAAAAACAGCGAGCAATGAAAGAAAAGCAGCAAGTTGCGAAGGAACAGAAAGCATTGCAATCAAAATAAGAATTCATTGGAGTGAGAATAGTGCGTGGAAAACGGATTGGCAGACTATTTGGCAATGGTGTTATGGGATTAGTATGTATTCTCTTACTTATCACGTTATTTGTTGTCGTCTTTATGCGGGCTTCTGGTGGAGAAACTAGCCTATTTGGTTATCAACTGAAGACGGTTCTTTCAGGATCTATGGAGCCGGATATGCAAACAGGTTCCATTATTGCGATTGAATCGCCGAGGAATAAAGAAGATTTTCAAAAAGGGGATATCATTACGTTTCAAACCAAAGAAGGTTTAATTGTTACCCACCGTATTGATGAAGTGAAAAATAGTGGAAAGCAGTATGTTACAAAGGGGGATGCGAATAACGCTCCTGATTCTGAGCCTGTTTTAGCAGAAAATATTGTTGGAGTGTACACAGGTTTTTCCATTCCATATGTAGGATATGTGGTGAATTTTGTTAATAGTAGTACAGGAGTGGCATTGTTGCTTATTGCACCCGGATTTTGTTTGCTTATTACATCTATTATTATCATTTGGCGTGCATTAAGGAAGTTAGAAGGGGTTAAGGGTGGAAAGCAAGTAGAATTATAGGTTTGTAAGGAGTTACCTTCATATTATGTCATTTTGCATTTATCGTGTAACAAAAGGGTGGTTCACAATGAGGATAATCCAAGTATGGCTAATACATGTATAAAATGGAAAAGAACAGAATCCGTCAAAGTGGCGAGGTTCAACTGTTATCGACTTGCAAAGCGCATTATTCTATAGATACTTCATGCAAGATATTATTATGAACGTAAAAATTTAAATAGGAGTGGATGTACAGCCACCACTCCACATATTACATAGAAGGATATTTTTTTACGAGAAAATATATTAATTTTATTTACTATTTTTAAAGTAGAGATTGAATGTACTTTTCTAACTGGGGTATAACTTGATCATAGCTAAACTTCTGTGCAGTTGCTATACCATTTATTCGCAATCGTTTACTCATTGAATCATTTGTTAAAATAGTAGTCACGCTTTTAGCTAAGCCATGGACATCACCTGAGGAGTGGAGCAAGCAATTATAATGATGAACGGCATATTCTTGAACTCCTCCACTGTTTGTTAAGACAACTGGTGTCCCGCAAGCCATGGCTTCTAAAGGTGGTAGTCCAAAACCTTCATACCAAGAAGTAAATAAAAGCAAGTTAGCTTGCTGATAAGTTTCTACAATTTCTTTTTGGTGCGGTTGAATCATATATTGAATAGGAAACACCGTATTATGTTCTGCCCCATGTTGGCAAATCCATTTAACTTGAAAACGTAAACCCCTTTCCCAGACTTGTTCTAATGCTTCCAATGCATCCGTAAAACCTTTAAAGCGTAGACTAGGGCTTCCTACTAATAAAATAATTGGGAACTCTGTTTCAGTTGTAGTTTGTTTTGGTTTAAACAAAGAAGTATCAATGCCATTTGTTATAACCGGTGAATCGATAGAGTATCTGGCTTTTAAAACTTTAGCCACAAAAGAAGACACACTCGCTATGGGCGCCCCCGAATTATAACAGATATCTAAACTATGTCTAATTCCATTAATGTGAGCATAATTAGGTATATCTCCGAATAAAGATTCATGCCCTTGCTCCCAATAGAATATCTTTGTTTTCTCCCTTTTAAATTCTAGTATTTGATAAATCCATCCTACAACGACAATATCACAGTCTTCCGTATATTCATCTAACAATGCAAGGGGAGGGACTAAAACCTCTTCATCGACTGAAATTTCCGCCCAAGGTGGAAGAACACTACTTCCTTCTTCTCCTTTAAAAAAAGCAACTATATGATGTCCACGCTTTTTTAGTTTTTCCATTTGATGAAGTAGCATCTTTACCCCACCTGTTAAACCATGGTGTGGTAAGATATAACCTATTTTTAATGGGTTTTTACTTAAATGAATTAAATCATTTTTTTTTTTTGATTTACGAGGATAGATTTTTATAATATTTGCCCCATTGCCATGGACATTAACTTGGCTAAAGTGGTAATCAAATTCGGAAAAATCGACAACGGTCCAACGGCTTTTATGCTTTTCTAAAGTATTGCCTAGATACTCTTCTTGAGGTGCTGGGATAATTGGCGTTGATACAATTAAGGAGGTATTGGTGATTTCTAATAAATCTTCTAGTAACTTGAATCCTTCTGCTTTCTCGAAATGTTCTAATACATCAATAAGCAGTACTGTATCATAATTTTGCTGTAATTTAGATATTGCTGTATACACTTCATCATAGTACATTTCGTTATAAACATATTGATGAATCGGATTTTGGTATGGTTTAAATCCTTCAATACCGTCTATTTTGACAAGCCAATCTTTCTTTTCGTAACGCTCATAAGGTATGTCTAATGCTTCACGTAAAAGAACGCCGTACTTACCAAAGCCGATTCCAACATCTAATATAGATGCTGGTTGATCTAGCAAAACTAAATCAATAATTGCAGGGGTAGCTTGGTACCAACTTGTTGGCATAAATCAATCACCTCATTTCGAAAAATTTAACTTTTTTCTTACGTATACATCAAGAATTTTTTTAAATGCTTTTACCATCTTTATTACGAATGGAATGGGTATTAAATAAAAGAAGAGAAATAGAGTTTGTAACGTAGTTCTAAGAATGATATAGGTATTTGAAAACTTGTTTCAAATATTTTTTTCCTATTTTAAAGATAAGTAGAGGGAAAAAGTAGATAGATAACGGATAAAAATAATTGCTCCTATTTATTTTATATGCGTATAAAGCGTTATACGGTTAACGAAAAAGTAGTTTAAGTTAAGACAGTACCTCTAAAAGTTCCTCATTTAGGCAACAGGAAAAATATGTGAATAATATAAATTTTGTTATACACTTCATATTATTCTGTTGAATTATTTTTATGCTTGAAAAATTTAATTGGTTATAAGCTATTGTAAGAATATTGCCCAAAAGTGGCTCATAGAAGATCGTATTTATGTCATAAAACATAATCTAAAAGAAAAGGATTAAAAAAATAAGATTCAAGTTTTAATTGGATAAATAACTATACATTTATAGGACCGAAACATATATTGTTAGCGTACAATATATGGACACCATTTGAAATGAATAATCGTGAATGTCATATATTAAAACGGCTTATCAATAAAAGACAATTCATATTGGCTTATTGCAGTTCGTGTTTCTCTAACGAATAGCCAAATTTTAATAAATGTTGGTAAAGGAGGCGTCATAATGAATGTTGAATCACATTGTATGAATGTAACAAAGGTTTATGATTGGATTAACCAAATCATAAATATTAAATCCAAGGAGCATGTGTCTATAAGTAAAGATAATGCGGGAGATTTTTGTATCAACTTTAACGTACCGTGTGATGGTACCAGAACGTTAATTTGGGACGGTACAAATGTAGAGAATTTCACTGGGAATTTCACTGTCACAATTGCTGAACAATGTACGAAGAGTATTGATTTGTTTGTAAACGGAAATTATGTAACTAGTTTAACAGGGGGGCAGACTTATAACGCGCAGTTCACTGATCTTCAATCAGTTGAGGTGCAATGTCAAACAACACCTGGTGCTGCATATTGTTCGGGAACATTATATATTCAAACTGCGGTTCAAAACAGTAATTCACCGAGCTATGAAATTAATTGTTTTTTGTCAGACATGGAAGGAAATCAAATGGATCCAAGCTCTGAGAATGCTATATGCTGTGTTGAGCAATCCGATCCGGAAAATCGTACTAATATAGAAACAACGATAAGCGGTGAGAAAGTAACTTTACAAGAAGTGGATATAGTATTGAAAGGATTTATAACCATTCAATTTATCGATGAGATGGGAGACATAGGCGGTCAATGTACTCTTCCTTTTTGGGAAGCAGAAACCGTATATTTATGTGCACCTGTAGGCACTTCAATTGAATGTAAGCTTTCCGACTTTAAATGTAAGGTTAATTTTGTTGAACTCTGTGGCTGCTGTGTAGAGTTAAGTATACGTATTTCTATTTGCCTTAGTGTGTTTGCAACTAGCCCTGCAACCGTTAATTTGGAAGGAAAGTATTGTGAACCTAGAAGTAATAATTTTCCATTTTCGTGTCCCAAGCAAAGTATTCCTTTCTAAAAACAGTGATAGTAAACGATCAAAAAGATAAAAGTGATTTTTCATCTTAGCAAGAGCTAGGGGAATACACGTAACCTATTCGTGCTTATATTCTTTAATTTATATGCTGTACACAATTTGTTCGTATTCTATTTTGCGCTATAAGAGAAATTTAAGATGGAAGAACAATCACCGTTTTTTTGCCGTAAAGGTTTTTTGCAGTAACTAGGTTAGTTTTTAACAATATAGGTAGGTGAATGATACACAATTTTTATTTATTCATATCTTATTAATGATGTGAAAATATTGATGAAGGGAGAAAAATAAATGCGTATAAGACCTAATTGCAATAAGAGCAATTGTTTTAAAATTGGTTGCCCCGGTTGTTCTGGATGTAATGTTATAAATAATATATCTTGTGGAGGTATTCCTGGTCCAACGGGTCCCACCGGTCCCACCGGTCCGACCGGTCCAACGGGCCCTACTGGAGCAACAGGAGCAACAGGAGCAACAGGAGCAACAGGAGCAACTGGAGGGGCATTTGGGACATATGCCGATTTAGCATCATACGAAACACAAGCTTTAACTTATGGAGAGGCAGTTTTTTTTACACCTGGTAGATTTTTGGGCAATAATATTAGTTTTGATGGTGCAGATACTTTAACCATTCAAGAAGCAGGTGTCTATTATTTAATTGGAACTCTAATGCCTTCTACGACTTCAAATGGTCCTTTCGGTGTAGCAATATCACTTAATGGTAACATTGTCGGTCCCTTTGGTTTATATGGCGCCAACTATGGAACTTCTGCTGGACAGGAAGTTATAGCTTTTGGGCTTGAAAACCTAGCTGTTGGAGATACAATTAGTCTTGTTAATATTAGTCCACTTCCTATTAGCATAGGTGGCACAATATCAGGAGTACAGCCATCAGGTCGATTAGTTGTATATCGTATTTTCTAAATTTAAAAATATCTAGATGATTTAAGCAAAAGGAAATAAAGTAGATATAGCTTCATTTAGTTGTGGTTTTCTTTCATTTCCTGTTCATTGTCGAGTGGCGCAATAGTCTGACCTAAAAGTTCGAAAAAGGGTATTAATTCACGTATTCCAATTTTGAAAGTGGCAGTTTTACAACATCTTGTAACCCATAAAATATCTCCTACTGCCAATCGGTAGGAGATATTTTATAATTTTAAGTGGAAATTACTTAAAAATATACAGAACGAGGCCCGGATGGCCCTTCTATCGTATCAACTGTTACTTCTGCATTACTCGGAGGAAGAGGAAAATTGGTAATTACGGTATTTGATTCAATGCCAAGAGCTCCACTTAATGAAGTCTCTCCAAAGACAAAAACACCAAGCCCTCCTTTTGTGACTTTTATATCGCCTAATTGCTCCATATATTGTGCAATTGTTCTTCCTTGAGAATTTGGTTCCGTTAACCTTCCACCTTTAACGACAGTAGTACCTTTTATAGCTCTAAAAAAACCAGCAAAAGGAAGAATAAAGGGAACGAGTTGATCAAATTCCCCGATTTCAATGATGAAGTCCACACGGGTTTTCGTTCTAGGTGGTACGACAATAGGTATTTCCTCTCTCCATGTTATGGACTCTTTGCTTTCTTCCGCTTGGGTTGTAGATACATTAAATTTAAAATTTGTAGATACAGTAATATCTAGACTACCAAAGAATACATCAGCACTAGCTTTAGCTTCTAAAGAAGTACCAACTTCATAGCCTTCTGTTGTTTCCGTACGAAATACATTTTCTGTTGTTCGTTCAAATGTAATTGTTTGGGGTTCAGAGGGGCGATCTGTATTATTTGTTATTTCTTTTCTTGCCACAATCGTTCTAGGTGGTGTATTAGATATAATTCTACCACCGGGAGGATCAATTATAGGAGTATCATTTCCCCATAGTAATTGCACACGATCATAATCTCTCGGATATTCTAATCCATCGTCAGATAACCATCTTACACCAGCTTCTCCTGTTAATCGAAGCAAATCTATAATTGCCATGAATATCACACTCCTCTTTATTCAAAGTCATCAAAGGAAATGACAGTATTACCAAGATTTTCAACAGGTATAATAATTTCCTTATTTCTAAATGGGTTGGTTATGCTTTGTATTTCTATTAAAAGAGTTGGTTCAATACGATATTCGGTGATATACTCCCCTATATTTGTGCAACGGAGTCCATTGAATTCAGGGCGAACCTCAATTTGAGGATATACAGATTCCTGTATAATTTCTGTTATAGGAAAGTAATGTTCTGTCACACCATTGACAGGGCGAGTAGTTGTAACCCCTAAAAATCCTGTAATGTCGAAGTTGAATTGAAAAACACTTCTTTCCTGAGTGAGCCTTGTTTGAAAGCTAACTCTTGTGATGGTGTCAGGGAGTAATCGAATTGGTTGTTCTATATTCCAAGATTGTCTTCCAAATTGGGAGTTTGTTTGATTTAGGTCAATTTCTAGGGATTGAGCCGTATTAGAAAATATCGTTGTAAAAGGGATATTGCCTGGTAACGTTGATTCTGTTAGCGTATCCGAAAAATTATTTAGGTCAAAAGGAGTATTCATATTATAAAAATTATCTCCACCGATAGAAACGGCTTCTAATAAGCGCCAAGATTCTGATGTTTGAGTATGTTGATTAAATTGAATTGTATCTGTGATCACTTTATTAGTTGTATTTTCAAAGGTTAATGTATCCAATGTTTGTGGGTTACTGAGTAGTATTACTTCTGGATCTTCATAAAAAGTGGGTGAAGTAGATGATACTTTAATTCCTTGTGCAATACTATTGTTAGAGTGAGGTAACGTGAAGATAGTGTAATCACCACCTCTGTTCTCTTCGGTCCAAAAACTAGCAAAGGCTGAAAAAAGTTCAATAAGATCTACTGTTTCTGCTTCTGAATTTAAAAGGCAGAGATTTATAAAGCGAGATGACGTTGTATTAATCGTATTTTCCATCGTAATACTAGGCTGATTATCGGCAAAGTCGGTGAATAGCGAATTACTAGTTGATAATTCATTCGCAGTTGGCATATTTTCTTGTGAAAAATTAACAGATGATTTAGCGACTTCCGTCTCCATATGATTTGATTTGTTATTAACACCATGTCCGTATGTGGGTGATAAAGAGATATCATCCAGTAGTATTGGAGCCTCTCCTGTATTTCCTAATTCGTTAATTAAAATGAATGCTGTTGCTGTTTCTTGAGGGGCTGTGGTCGTTTTTTGGCATATGGACAGCCAATTCTCTTTTTCTACATTTGGTATTTTGTCAGCAGGAATATTAACAAATAGTCCGCTACCTAGATATTTATAGGCACTATCATGGAAAGTTATTTGTAAAAGAATCGAATTGGAAGACTCATTTCCTATTTTCCCTAAATGAATTTCAAATTCAAATTGTTCTTTAGAATGAACAGGGACGTATTGGGCTAAATAGGAGGAAGTATTATTTCCCGGGAAAATGGCTGCACATGAGCCAGAATGGGAATGCTGATTCGTTACGGATGTGTTTGCTGCTCTCCATGGTTCTGTTGTTGCGGATTCAAACCCGCTGTTTTCAACAAAATTTAAGTTAGTCATTATCTTCCCTTCCTTCTAACTAGTTATAACTAGTTTTTATTTTATACTATAGGAAACCAATGAATTATAGTCAGGGGTGGAAAAGGTTCATTTCATTGTTCATGAAGTTGGTTTCCTAATTTAGCAGAGGCGTTTCATGACAAAACTATGATGATGGAAACACGCACTATCTACCATGAACTAGGAATTTTGACAGAAAAGCAATGGATTCCATTAAAGTACAAACAGCTAAAATTCCTATAAAAAAGATACAAAACCGAAAAAATAGTGACTCTTACTTATTTCGTCTTTGAGCGTGGTATTATTTCCCATAAAATCTTTAATTTCAGATGTTATCATCTCCTTATAAAAAATTTTAGAAAGGACAAGTTTTCTAATTTTTTCCATACAATAAACGGTATGCAATAAATAAAGATGTATGCCATAAATTACTGTGCATGAAAGGGACTTGCTCTACTTGAAGATGTATTTTTTCCTGTATTCTAATGCTCTTCATCATATGGATTTCGCCTATAAATACGAATGTAAGGCCTCTGTGAAATTTAACAAAGCAGGATTTTGGTTATCTTTTTTATGTGCAGTAACCCATTCAGCATCCAATGAAAAATTTTCAATTTCTTTATATACCACATCGAAATTCAATGATTTTTTAGCGGTTGAAGGAACGATTGAAACTCCCAACCCGGCAGACACTAAACTAATTATCATATGGTATTCCGTAGACTCGTGATGAATATTAGGAGTGAACCCTGCTTTTTTACACAAGAGATTAAACTTACTATATAAATAAGGCCAGGTTTCTTTAGAAATAAAAATCATTGATTCGCTATGAAGATCTTTCAAATGGACTGGTTCTTTTAAAGCGAGCGAGTGTCCCTTTGGAACTACCAGTACACAATTGTCTTTCTTTACTGTATGTAGTATAAGGTCATCATTTTTTATTGGTGGATGAAGGATGCCGATGTCAATACTTCCGTTTAACAGTCCTTTTACTTGATTTGCAGTAGAAAGCTCTTGTAGCCCAATTTTAACGGAAGGAAATCGTTTTTGATATTTTCTAATTAAGGGTGGTAGAATCTCAAATGTAGCAGAACCAACAAACCCGATTTTTAATTCTCCGCTTTCCCCTCTTTCTGTCTGTTTGGCCATATCCACTGCGTAATCGATTTGTGCAAGTCCTTGTTTTACATGTTTTAAAAAAACTTTTCCTGCTGTTGTTAGCGTAACTGTCCTCTTTGACCTCTTCAACAAAGTTACACCAATTTCCCTTTCTAGGTGCTTTATTTGCTGACTAAGTGGGGGCTGCGTCATTTGCAATCGAAGTGCTGCTTTTCCAAAATGTAGTTCTTCAGCTACAACTATAAAATAGCGTAGATGGTGTAGTTCTATCATCCACTCTTCCTTTCTGAATGCGAATTCAGTCGTTTAACATATTAAATGTACGACAAATTTGTATTGGAAATAATTCCCTGTTAAACATATAATTAATAATACACTAAATATAATTCATTTTAAATATTTTAATTATATAGAGGGAGTGAAGACTTTGAATAATGTAGACGTTGAAAAAGAAGCACTTACAGTAAGAGGGGCAGAGCTTGTGGTGGATAGTCTCATTCAGCAAGGTGTCACTCATGTTTTTGCTATTCCAGGAGCAAAAATTGATGCAGTATTTGATGCATTAAAAGATAGGGGGCCTGAATTAATCGTTTGCCGTCATGAACAAAATGCAGTTTTTATGGCAGCAGCAATTGGTAGATTAACGGGGAAGCCAGGGGTATGTTTAGTGACTTCAGGGCCTGGAGCATCTAATTTGGCTACTGGTCTATTAACCGCCAATAAAGAAGGGGATCCAGTAGTTGCTCTAGCCGGAGCTGTAAAAAGGTCGGACCTTCTAAAAAATACACATCAATCAATGGATAACGTAGCATTGTTTCAATCGATTACAAAATACAGTGCAGAGGTGGAAGATTCTCATAATATCCCTGAAGCCATAACCAATGCGTTTAGAGTGGCAACATCTGGGGAAAAGGGGGCAACTTTTCTTAGTTTTCCACAGGATGTGATATTAGAACAGGTAAAGGTTAACACGCTAAAATCTTTATACGTTCCAAAACTCGGAAGCGCTCCAGAAAAAGATATTCGTAGATCAATAGCTACTATTCGCAAAGCGCATTTTCCTGTTGTTCTAGTGGGGATGAGAGGTGGAAGACCTGAAACAGTAGGAGCTGTACGTCAACTATTAAGGAAATGGAAGTTACCGTTTGTTGAAACGTATCAAGCAGCAGGGACGCTTTCTCATGATTTAGAAGATCAATATTTTGGTAGAATTGGGTTATTTCACAATCAACCTGGGGATATATTGTTAGAAAAATCCGATGTCGTATTGACAATCGGTTACAACCCAATTGAATATGATCCGGTATTATGGAATAAGAGCAAGCGTACCATTTTACATCTTGATGTCATTCAAGCAGACGTTGATTTTGACTATCAGCCTGAAATTGAACTTGTGGGAGATATTACTGAAACATTGGAGCATATGGCTCAAGTTTCCCTTCCAGTCTTTCATGATGAGTCATTTAAGCCTACGCTTCGACAATTACAAAAAGCATTAGAATTTCAAAGTAAACCTCCAAGAGAAAGGAAAACGGATCGCGTACATCCGCTACAAATTATATATGAATTACGCAAACTGGTGGATGATGATACAACGATAACTTGTGATGTTGGTTCTCATGCCATTTGGATGGCAAGATATTTTCGATGCTATCGTCCTTTGGGGCTTCTATTCTCAAATGGTATGCAGACACTTGGTGTTGCCCTCCCTTGGGCAATTGCCTCAACGCTTGTCCATCCGCACAAGAAAGTTATCTCTGTGTCTGGAGATGGAGGTTTCTTGTTCTCGTCCATGGAATTAGAAACCGCGGTTAGACTGAAAGCACCAATTGTTCATCTTGTTTGGAATGATAGTTCCTATGACATGGTGGCGTTCCAACAGCAAATGAAATATAATCGTACATCAGGAATAGAGTTCGGTAGTATTGATGTTGTAAAGTATGCGGAGAGTTTTGGAGCAACGGGGTTTAGAATAAATTCACCCAATGACCTTTCCGTTGTACTTCTAAAAGCTATTCATACAGATGGTCCTGTTTTAATTGATATTCCGGTTGATTACAGTGATAATATTCATTTAGCTGACGGGAAGTTTCCTAGGGTATCTGATGAGGCATAATATGTTAATTCAAATTTTAATTCATTAAGGAAGTGAAAAGAGAAAATGAGAAACCTTACGAAGCAATACTGTGTTCCAAACGCCAATGAAAAACTTGATCAAGTTTTTCAGTTTTCGACAATGGTATCATTGTTGGACGGCATTTATGATGGGGACTTTTATATGTCTGAAGCAAAAAAAATTGGCGATTTTGGTATTGGTACATTTAATCAATTAGACGGAGAATTAATTGGTTTTGATGGTGCGTTTTACCGTCTTCGTTCTGATGGACAAGCTTACCCAGTTAAAGGAAGTGACTGTTCGCCATTTTGTTCGCTAACGTATTTCACTCCAGATATTTATCAAGAAATTAATCAACCGATGTCTAGTAAAGACTTTGAAAACAAGATGCAGTTGATTTTTCCTAGTGAAAATCTTTTTTATGCTATACGTATGGAAGGTGTATTTAAAAAGGTAAAAACAAGAACGGTTGAAATTCAGGAAAAACCGTATATGCCAATGACAGAAGCTGTGAAATCACAGCCTATATTCGAGTTTAACGATATCAAGGGAACGATCGTAGGGTTTTGGACCCCACATTATGTTAATGGGGTGGCAGTATCTGGCTTTCACCTTCATTTTATTGATGAACATCGTCGTTCTGGTGGACATGTATTTAATTATGAAATTGAAAAATGCACGGTTCAAATGTCACAAAAATCAAGTATGCACCTTAGACTTCCCAATACGAAGGATTTTTTTAAAGCTAATTTAGATAAGCATGATCTTGTAACTGGAATTGAAGCTACAGAAGGAGATCCAGAATAGTAAAAAGTACATTTGAAATAACAAGTGGTGTTAGACGTTGTGAAATGCTTTTAATAAGGGCTGTATTAGTGGTTGCGGATGAAAGGATTTATGTAGTCTCTACTAAGTACTTCAAGGGCTTGCAAAATTGAAAATTTTTCCTGTACTTACAATGAAGGAACCTAAAAAATGAGAAGTGGCTTTCTCTCAGAAATTCCACTTCTCCACTCTTTACATATCATGACAATAAATCTTTGCTACATTCCTTGCTACTCCTTCTAAATATGCTTCTGCATGTATCATTGCTTCTTCTAGCTGACATGGGCCAGGTGTGATACTAAATGCTGCATCAATACCATAAGCATATATCGTTTCATATCCTTTTCCTAGCGTACCGCAAAATGCAATGACCTTAGGAATACCACATTTTTTGGCAGCTTTTGCAACACCAATAGGAGTTTTGCCGTAAATCGTTTGTCTATCTATTTTTCCTTCTCCTGTAATGACGAGATCAGCGTGCTTCACTCGGTTAAAAAATTGGCTTTCTTTTAACACAATATCAATTCCGGGTCTCAACTTGGCATGAAGTACAGCTAATAGACCAGCTCCTAAGCCACCCGCAGCACCTGAACCAGGTACATTTTTAACACTGGTACCAGTAGCTTTTACCATGACTTCATGAAAAGTATATAATGCATCATCTAATTGTTGAACCATTTCTTCCGTCGCTCCCTTTTGTGGACCGTAAACGGCACTTGCTCCATAAGGACCAAGAAGCAAATTGTCCACATCACAAGCAACTTCTACTTCTATAGATTTTAAGCGGACGTCTAGATGTGACAAGTCTATTTGATCTAGATGAGATAATGCCCCGCCACCTCGCTCTAGTTGATAGCCACGATTGTCGTAAAAAACACCGCCAAGTGCCTCAATCATCCCTGCACCACCGTCATTTGTAGCGCTACCACCAATCCCTAGGATAATTTTCGTAACGCCTTTATCTAAGGCTGCTTTGATTAATTCACCTGTACCAAAAGTAGTAGTTATCAATGGATTTCGTTTTTCTTTTGGAACGAGGTGAAGACCTGATGCTTCTGCCATTTCAATGATTGCAGTTGATCTATCTCTCGAGATCGCATAGTTTGCAACTACGCTCTCTCCTAACGGCCCTGTAACTTCTTTTTCATATAGTGTTCCTTGTAATCCGTCTGCTAAGGATTGGGTTGTTCCTTCACCACCATCAGCCATTGGAATAATATCTACCTCTAAAGCGTCTGCATATACAGAACGAAATCCACGCTCTATAGCCTTAGCAGCTTGTTTTGCTGTCATGCTTTCTTTAAATGAATCTGGGGCAATCACAATTTTGGGTTTCTTCATTTTTGCTCACTTCCTTTCTTGCGCTATAGGAATAAGGTTTTTTCCATATTTTTCTATGTTAAGACTCATAAAAACCATTGAAATACACCGTAGATAAGGGTAGAGACGATAGCCATTGTGATACCTACGAACGATTCATATGGAATTAATTTCAACCGTTCTTGCACTTGCATGCCAACACTACCTGCTGTGGCATGAAAGAAACTACCGTGTGGCATATGATCAAGTACGGTAGCACCTGCATGAATCATAGCAGCTCCAGCTAAACCAGCAACTCCGGATTCTAAAATAGCTCCGCTAAACACACTGCTTGCTACTACAGATCCTGCTGTAGTGGATGCCGTTGCTGCTGACATAAACATTCCTGATATTGGCGCTAGCGCAAAAGCAGGTAAACCAAATCCTTCTAATACATGAATAAGGACGGTATCTAATTTCGAATTTGTAATAATTCCGGCTACTGTTCCTGTTCCAATGAGTAAAATTGCGACCGGTGCCATTTTTGCTAATCCACTTTTAATATAAGCATTTGTGTTCTGCCATTTCCCCATTGCTATAACGCCGACTAATCCGCCAACAGGTAATGCGATCATTGGATCAATATTTATCTGAAATAGTGGACGCATTATAAGTAAAAGGATGGCTACAATAGGAGCTAAGGCTGCTGTGAACAAAGAAGGTAGCGATTCCATATTTGATTGTTCAATCTCACTTGCTTGAATAGCCGTACCTTTTGCAGAAACACGTTTTGCGATCATATAAGTTACCATAAGCCCAAAAAGTGCTGGAATCATTCCTGCTGCCATAACCGATGTTAATGACACGTCAAAAGCCTCCGATACAGCAATCGTGTTCGGGTTCGGTGACATGATGTTCCCCGCCTTACCTCCACCTACCATGGCAATAAGGATGGCAAATCTTGATAGTTTTGCTTCTGAAGCTATGACTATAGCAATTGGTGCTACCGTAATAACGGCAACATCAACAAATACACCTACTGCCGTTAACAACATAGTGGCAATAGCTAATGCAAGCAATGCTCTTGTATGCCCGAATTTGTAAACAATTGATTGTGCTAGTTTTGAGGCTGCACCTGATTCGATTAGTACGCCTGCTAATACACCAGCGGCTAAAATTCTTAGTACAGCGGGCATAATATTTTGCGCGCCCCCAACCATTAATTGCACGGTGTCTACTAGGCTCGCACCACCGACAAGACCACCTACAATGGCGCCAGTAATTAAACTGTAAGCAGGTGGGACTTTCTTTAAAATCATAATAATAGCTAAGAATAAACCGATAATTGCGCCCCATGCACTTACTTCAATATCCATTAGGTTTCCCTCCTACGATGTTTTATGTTATAGATCTATTGTAGAGGGGAAGTAGGTCATGTATCATTGTGCAAACGCATAAAAAGTAAGTGCTTTCATTGTGTTGTTTTGTGCATATGCATTATGTTGATAACTTATAAAGTATTTCTCCCACCTTTAGCTCGATAAGATCCTGTAAATGTCTTGGGTTTTTTTCAGTTATTTCGTGAATTTTATCCAATCGGTATGCTAATGTATTACGATGAATGAAGAGGATATTTGCTGTTTTTGTCATTTCTCCATTCGCTTTAACGTAGGTTGTAAATGTTTCATCTAGTGTTTTACCGTCATTTGCATGAAGTATTTTTTTATAAATTGAGCTAATCGCTTGTGCTTCTTCATTTGCGGCTTGTAAAAAACGATAACATAAGATAGATAATCCGAGTGTTTGTTGGTCCCAAACGCCGCCTTCTGGATATAAAGCTTCTGCTGTATCTTTAACAATTTGTGCCGTTTCAAAGGAATGTCTCCAGCCAATAAATCCACTTGCAAATGGGCCTAAGGCAACCGTTAAATCCGAAATAGGTGCAGAGGGTAATTTGTTTGTTAACCATTTGTTTAAGGAATCATTTGTATTTAGATATGGCTTCTGTTGTTTTTTTAAAATAACAAATTGGTTAGTATAAAAACGAACGATTTCATCTTCTTCTGTAACCAACGTATTTGCCCAAGCTTCAATTTGACTTACAGGTTGGGTAGTGGCGGTATGATAAGGTATAGAAAGAAGAATAGTGGCAAATGTTTCTTCTATATTAATTTTAAGCGACCTTGCTCTATCTAGTATGTATGCTTGTTCTTTATCGGAACCTAATAATAAGTGAGAAATAACATCATCACGCATCCTAGCATTTCGATCGATCTCTCGAGTCAAAAAAGCTTGCTCTAACGTTAGTTCTGCTCCCATTTGCACTAATTTAGAAAATCCTCTAATTTTTTCAGGTTCACCGGTAATACCAATAACTCCAGCGATATCATCATGAAATCGAATTGGTAAATTAATGCCAGGTTTTGCTTTACCTCGCCAACTTTCTTCTACCGAATGAATGTCAATGGTTTGTTTTTGTTCAATTGCTTTACAGGCTCCATGGTGAAGCTGCCCCACACGGTTTGGATCACCTGAAGCAAGGATAGTTCCTGTTTTATCCATCACATTGACATTTAACTCTAATATAGACATTGTTCGTTTTACAATTTCTGAAGCAAGTTGTTCTGTTAGCATGGGAAAAACCTCCATTATATAACGTCTTTTCACTATCATAAGGGTTATGATTTATCATAAAGGATTATGGGTACAATTTGTATAGATGCATAATAAATATCATGGCAATGTTCGTAAAGTGTACGAAAAATGTCATACTTTTTTCCAATATAGGAAGTATAAAATTTGATGCTACGGCGTAACCAAATAACCAAGTGAGCCCCGTCCGGATCCATCGCCCAGCAACTAGGCGACTTCACGAATCGCCTTACGATAAGTCATCATCGGTTCGTGCCTCACCGTGATTCCTTTATCTCAGTTGATTCGCTCCACTCGCTACGTTGCTAAACGGGCGCTTGCGCCTTTGTTCCAAATCAGTATGTCTAGAATGAAAACAGGGAAAGATAGCTATGAAATAGGAAGAAATTCCATTTTTTGCTTCTTGTTAATGAGATTGAAGGTATTAATATAGTTTATAGAGGGAATTGAAATTAAAAAGGAGGACAACACGAATGAATATGGTGCAAGAGATTGAAACAAAGGTGAAGACTTCCATATTAGAAGCTTTGGTACGAGCTAAACTAGTAGTTCAGAAAGTCAATATATCGCAAATTGTCTTAGAAAAGCCAAACAATGAACAGCACGGTGATTACGCAACGAATATTGCGATGCAACTAACAAAAATGGCAAAGCAATCGCCAAGGCAAATCGCCCAAGCTATTGTCGACCACATCGATGTGGCGGGTACATATATACAGAAGGTGGACATTGCTGGACCTGGTTTTATTAATATTTTTATGGACTATGATTATTTAACACCGTTAGTACCATATATATTGGAAGAACAAGCGAATTATGGCAAGCATGATACGAAAGATTATCGTATTCAAATTGAGTTTGTTTCTGCCAATCCTACAGGGGATCTTCATTTAGGGCATGCTCGTGGTGCGAGTTATGGAGATGCGCTTGGTAACGTATTGGAAGCTGCTGGTTATCACGTCGAGCGAGAATATTATATCAATGATGCTGGTAATCAAATGCATAACCTTGCTTTATCAGTGGAAGCGCGGTATATGCAAGCGCTAGGACGAGAAGCGGAAATGCCAGCGGATGGCTATTACGGACAAGACATTATCGATATTGGGAAAAAATTAGCCGCAGATGAAGGCGATGTATGGTTGCACAAACCGAAAGAAGAGCGTTTAGCCTATTTTCGGCGCTACGGATTAGACTTTGAATTGAAAAAGATCGAGCATGATTTAAACCAATTTCGGGTGCCATTTGACCAATGGTTTTCGGAAATGTCTTTATATGAAAAGGGCAAAGTAGATCAAGCACTTGATAAAATGCGCACATCTGGTGACATTTATGAACAGGATGGTGCTACATGGTTTCGGACGACAAAATATGGGGACGATAAAGATCGCGTCGTTATTAAATCAGATGGCAGCTACACGTATTTAGCGTCTGATATTGCTTATCATAATGATAAACTGGAGCGTGGTTTTGATCAGTTAATTAACGTATGGGGAGCAGATCATCATGGCTATGTTCCGCGAATGGAAGCGGCAATCCAAGCATTAGGGTATCCAAAAGAGAAGTTGGAGACGGAGATTATTCAAATGGTGAATCTATTTGAAGACGGCGAGCGAGTGAAAATGAGTAAGCGGTCTGGAAAGGCGCTCACACTAAGGCAACTAATGGAAGAAGTAGGCGTTGATGCCATGCGTTACATGATGAATACGCGCTCCTGTGATACGCATTTGGATTTTGATATAAATCTTGCTCGTTCCCAATCGAATGACAACCCGGTTTATTATGTACAATATGCGCATGCACGCATTTGTACGTTATTAGATAAGGCAGAAACAAATGGTTATGCTTATGAAAAGTATGACAGTTCTTTATTAAAACAAACAACGAGTGAAATAAACTTGTTAAAACTATTAGCTATATTTCCGCAACTGGTGTTGGATGCTGCGGAGAAACGAATTCCGCATAAAATAACCCAGTACGCATTTGATGTAGCATCTCAATTGCACAGTTTCTATAATGCAGAGAAAGTGTTAGATGAAAGTCAGTTAGAAGTAACGAAAGCAAGGCTAGCGTTGCTACAAGCAGTTAAAATAACGCTTGGCAACGCACTTCGTATGGTTGGTGTACATGCACCAGAAAAAATGTAAAACGTTATATAAATAGAAGCCGAACAATCTAATGATAATTGTTCGGCTATTTGTATTGTAAAAATATGTAGAAGGTAAATCCCGTTCGTCTGAAATTCGCTCGCCCTCGCGCGAAGTTCGCTCCCGTTCATCGGAAATCGCTCATCCTCGCGTGTAGTTCGCTCCCGTTCGTCGAAAATCGCTCATCCTCGCGAGTAATTCGCTCCCGCTCGTCGAAAACTCGCTCGCCCTCGCGTGTAGTTCGCTCCCGTTCGTCTGAAATTCGCTCGCCCTCGCGTGTAGTTCGCTCCCGTTCGTCGAAAATTCGCTCATCCTCGCGTGTAGTTCGCTCCCGTTCGTCGAAAATTCGCTCATCCTCGCGCGTAGTTCGCTCCCGCTCATCGAAACTCGCTCGCCCCCGCGTAGAGTTCGCTCCCGTTCGTCTGAAATTCGCTCGCCCTCGCGCGAAGTTCGCTCCCGTTCATCGGAAATCGCTCATCCTCGCGTTTAGTTCGCTCCCGTTCGTCTGAAATTCGCTCGCCCCCGCGTAGAGTTCGCTCCCGTTCGTCTGAAATTCGCTCGCCCTCGCGAGTAATTCGCTCCCGTTCGTCTGAAATTCGCTCGCTCTCGCGAGTAATTCGCTCCCGTTCGTCGAAAATCGCTCATCCTCGCGTAGAGTTCGCTCCCGTTCGTCGAAAATTGCTCATCCTCGCGAGTAATTCGCTCCCGCTGGTCGTACACTCGCTCATCCCCGCGTGTAATTCGCTCCCGCTCGTCGAAACTCGCTCACCCCCGCGAGTAATTCGCTCCCGCTCATCGAAAAATCGCTCATCCTCGCACGTAATTCGCTCCCGTTCGTCGTAAAATCGCTCATCCTCGCGAGTAGTTCGCTCCCGTTCATCGAAAATCGCTCATCCTCGCGAGTAAATCGCTCCCGTTCGTCGTAAATTCGCTCATCGTCGCGTGTAATTCGCTCCCGCTCGTCGAAAATTCGCTCCCGCTCGTCCGAAGTATTTTATTTTTTAAACAGAATATGTATAGCTATTTCTTATTTGTTTAAACTATCCACAAGTAAAGAAGATACAATCTTGGTTATCTAAAATAAGTTAACATTCATGAATTATTGACGAGTTAAGAATGACAAGTCCAATAATTTTTTTGAACGGTAACGGCCAATCTATGAGGAGGTATGGAAGTGAAGCAACCATTACATGTTACGTCTGAAATTGGTGCATTACAAACGGTGTTGTTGCATCGACCTGGTAAAGAAGTTGAAAATTTAACCCCTGATTATTTAGAGCATTTGTTATTTGATGATATTCCTCATTTACCAATGATCCAAAAAGAGCATGATTATTTTGCTCAAACGCTACGAAATAGAGGTATTGAAGTACTTTATTTAACCAACCTAATGACAGAATCGCTTCATACAGAAGAGTTAAGACAGCAATTTGTGAAGCAAATATTAACGGAATCAAATGTCCATGGTGGTAGTGCGCAAAAAATAGCTGATTATTTACTGTCGTTTGGCACCGAAGAGATGGTAAAGAAAATCATGGCTGGTGTGAGGAAATCAGAAATTCCAGTAGAGAAAAGGAACCATCTATATGAATTGTTAGATAATCATTACCCATTTTATTTAGATCCGATGCCGAATCTTTATTTTACGAGAGATCCAGCGGCAACGATAGGTAATGGGTTAACGATTAATACCATGAGAGAAGTTGCAAGAAGGCGAGAATCGCTATTTATGAGTTATATTATTCATCATCATCCGAGGTATGCGGAGTTTGATATCCCTATTTGGTTGGATCGCGATTATCCGTGCCCGATAGAAGGTGGCGATGAGCTTGTTTTAAGCAAAGATACGATCGCCATTGGTATAAGTGCAAGAACGGCAGCAAAATCCATTGAGCAATTGGCTATAAATATTTTTAAACGCCAAAAGGAAATAAAGCGCGTTGTTGCTGTAGAAATTCCGAAGTCAAGAGCATTTATGCATTTAGATACCGTATTTACAATGGTTGATTTCGATAAATTTACCATCCACCCCGAGATTCAAAATAAAGATGGACAAATGGATATTTATATTTTGGAACAAGGGAAAGAAGAAGATACCGTAAAAATAACGCATAAAACGAATTTGTTGGAAACACTGAAAGAAGTACTGAAGCTGAAAGATGTTGCATTAATCCCATGTGGAGGAGGAGACGTTATTGCTGCGCCGAGAGAGCAATGGAATGACGGTTCAAACACATTGGCAATTGCACCTGGTGTTGTTGTCACATATGACCGTAACTACGTGTCTAACAAATTGCTACGCGAACATGGCATGGAAGTTATTGAAGTCACTAGCTCTGAATTATCTCGAGGTCGTGGTGGTCCGCGCTGTATGAGTATGCCGTTATCGAGAGAAGATTTTTAAAGCTAAAAAGCATGCAAGCGGGAAACTACTTGCATAGTAAAAAAATTAACAAAAGGTAATTACCATTAAATTAAATTAATCATTTTAGGAGGATGAAAATGGCGACAAAGTTAACGAAACAATTAACAGGTAAACATTTTTTGACATTAAAAGATTTTACAGCGGATGAGATTCATTATTTGCTTGATTTAGCAGCTGATTTAAAAGCAAAGAAAAAATCTGGCACGCCACACCATTATATGAAAGGGCAAAATATTGCCCTATTATTTGAAAAACCTTCTACCAGAACACGTTGCGCCTTTACAGTAGCATGCATTGATTTAGGAGCACATCCAGAATATCTTGGGAAAAATGATATTCAATTTGGGAAGAAAGAATCTGTTCGTGATACAGCCATTGTATTAGGAAGAATGTTTGACGGTATTCAATTTCGCGGATTTGATCAGGAAACGGTAAATGGTTTAGCGGAAAATTCTGGCGTTCCTGTATGGAATGGGTTAACAAATGAATTCCACCCTACACAAATTCTTGCCGACTTATTAACGATAAAAGAACATATTGGACATTTAGAAGGTGTTAAGTTCGTTTATGTTGGTGATGGTAGAAACAATATGGGAAACAGCTTGTTAATCGGCTGTGCGAAGGTTGGCATGGATGTGCGCATTTGCTCTCCAGAGGTATTATTTCCGGATGAGGATGTAGTTCGTTACGCGGAAGAAGTGGCAAAAGATTCTGGAGCAAACATTACGATTACTTCTGATATTGATGAAGCTGTTTCTGGAGCTGAAGTGATTTATACCGATGTGTGGGTATCTATGGGAGAAGAAGATAAGTTTAAAGAGCGAATTGATTTACTTTACCCATATCAAGTAAATAAAGCAATGCTTGAGAAAACAGGTAATCAAGATAATGTCATGTTCCTCCATTGTTTACCGAGCTTTCACGATTTAGAGACAGAAGTAGGACGAGATATACACGAAAAATTTGGTCTATCGGAAATGGAAGTAACAGACGAAGTATTTCAAAGCAAAAATTCATTTGTCTTTGACGAGGCAGAAAACAGATTGCATACGATTAAGGCTGTAATGGCTGCCACGAATGGAAATGAAATTAGCTAATCAACCCCTATTTATAAAGGGAGGTGCACAAAATGAGTGAAGATGAAAAAAAGCTAGGGTTAGTGGCGCTTATTGCGCTAGTTGTCGGTTCCATGGTTGGAGGAGGAGCATTCAACTTAGCCGGAGATATAGCACTTGGATCTAATTCCGGTGCAGCTATTATTGGCTGGATTATTACAGGCATTGGAATCGTAGCCCTTGCTTTTGTCTTTCAAAATTTAACCCAAAGGAAACCAGAATTGGATAGCGGTATTTACAGTTATGCAAAAGCTGGGTTTGGAACATTTTTAGGTTTTAATAGTGCATGGGGTTATTGGTTATCGGCGTTTTTAGGTAACGTCGCTTATGCTACATTAGTTTTTTCATCAATTGGTTACTTTATCCCTATGTTCGAAGGCGGTCAAAATGTCGCTAGTATTATCGGTGCTTCCGTCGTTTTATGGTCCGTACATTTTCTTGTTTTACGAGGTGTTAGTTCAGCTGCGCTTATTAATACGGTAGCAACGATTGCTAAAGTAATTCCTATATTTTTGTTTATTATTATAGCGATCATTGCGTTTAAATGGGATACATTTTCATTTGAATTCTGGGGCAGTGAAGGTTTTAGTTGGGCTTCTGTTGGTGAACAAGTTAGAAGCATGATGTTAGTTACTTTATGGGTATTTATCGGTGTTGAAGGTGCTGTTGTAATGTCAGGGAGAGCAAGAAATCGTTCTGATGTTGGGAAAGCTACAGTAATTGGGTTAATTAGTGTGCTTTTAATTTACATTTTAATCTCTTTGTTATCGTTAGGGATTATGTCAAGAGAAGAATTAGCTAATTTACCAAATCCTGCAATGGCTTACGTGTTAGAAGAAATTGTTGGGAAATGGGGAGCTATTGTTATTAACCTTGGTCTGATTATCTCGGTTATGGGAGCTTGGCTTGGTTGGACGTTGTTCGCAGCGGAGTTACCTTACGTCACAGCAAAAGACAAAGTGTTTCCTAAATGGCTAGCAAAAGAGAACAAAAATCACGCCCCCGTCAATTCGTTATGGTTAACCAATGGGCTTATCCAACTATTTCTAATAACGCTTTTATTTTCTGAAGCAGCATATAATTTTATGTTCTCTTTGGCAACTTCAGCTATCCTTATTCCCTATATGTTATCGGCTTTTTACCAAGTAAAATTGACCATGACAGGTGAAGGATATGAAGTAGGAGAAAAACGTATCAAAGAGAAAGTGATTGGTTTTATTGCGAGCATTTATGCTTTGTGGCTCGTATATGCTGCTGGAATAAGCTACTTGCTTTTAACGATGTTGTTATATGCTCCAGGGATCATTCTTTATAAACGGGCGTTAAAAGAAAATGGCATTCAAAAGCAAGACACGAAGGTAGAAAAATCGCTAATGATTGCATTTGTTGTCTTAGCAGTAATTGCAATAGGTGGCTTAGTTACTGGCAGGATAACCATCTAACAGAAAGGAAGGATGAAATGGCGAATGAACGTATTGTGATTGCACTAGGCGGTAATGCGATTCAGTCTGGTAGTGCAACTGCTGAAGCACAGCAAGAAGCGTTAAACCATACGGCAAAACAGTTAATAGAAATTATTAAACAAGGCTACCAAGTAGCTATTACACACGGTAATGGTCCTCAAGTAGGAAATATTTTATTACAACAAATTCAATCTCATAGTCAACAGACGCCTGCGATGCCTTTGGATACGTGTGGGGCTATGAGTCAAGGAATGATTGGTTATTGGTTGGAGAATGCACTCTATGGTCAGTTACATGAAGCTGGCCTTAACAACCAAGTAGCTACGGTTGTAACTAGAGTAGAAGTTGATCCGGATGATAAAGCTTTTCAACAACCAAGCAAACCAATTGGTCCATTTTACTCGGAAAACGAAGCGAAGGAACAGATGGACAAGAACGACATTACATTTAAGGAAGATGCTGGAAGAGGGTGGAGAAGAGTAGTTCCTTCGCCTCAGCCATTGAGAATTTTAGAACATGAAGTCATTAAAGCTTTAATGGATAAGGAAATGATTGTGATTAGTACGGGTGGCGGTGGTATTCCAGTTTATTCTAAGAATGAGCAGATGATTGGTGTAGAAGCTGTGATAGATAAAGATTTTGCTTCTGAGAAATTAGGAGAGCTCATTCAAGCAGATAAGTTAGTAATTTTAACTGAAGTAGAACATGTATATGTAAATTATCAAAAACCAGAGCAAAAAGTGCTCGAACAAGTTACCACAACAGAATTACGAAGATACGCGGAAGATGGTCAATTTGCTGCAGGTAGTATGTTGCCAAAAATAGAAGCTGCCATTACATTTGTTGAATCGAAACCTGGTAGAAAATGTATTATTACTTCACTAAGTAAAGCTGCGGAAGCTGTAGGGGAAAATGCTGGAACAGTTATTAAAAATGAATAGATAGGATGCTTTATTTGCTTATAAAAACTCTCGCTTCAAGGAATTGGGTTTTTCATTTTAAAACTTGAAGCGGGAGCTAGCATTTTAAGGATTGCCCAGGTAGGAAAATTCTCTAGGAAATGGAGGGGTTTTGCTTTATCAATAAAAAAGAACGGCAAGAAAAAATCTGTGCAATTATACGAACCAACGAAGTGCGTACACAAAAAGAATTGCGTGAATTATTAAAGAATCAAGGGTATGATATTACACTAGCAACCATTTCAAGAGATATACAGGAATTAAAAGTGAGGAAAGAGTATTCTTCAAATGGGGTAGAGAGTTATCATTTACCCAATAATGTAACAGAAAAATCAACGATTCAAAAGTTACAACAGTATTTTTCAGAAGCGATCTTATCCATTGAAGTGTCAGGTGTCTTTGTCATTATTAGAACAGATCCAGGCAATGCGAAAGCCATTGGATATATGATGGATTCGTTAGAATGGAAGCAACTAGCAGGTGTCATTAGTGGTGATGACAATTGTTTATTACTATGCAAAACAGAATCTGAAGCAGAAAAAGTAAAAAAGAAGTGTTTGGAAATATGGGGTAGAGGTAGAAATTAAACAATTGAATAGAAAAATATGGACTCCCATTTATTAGATGATAAAAGTTTTATTTGCGTTTTAAATTTTCAAAAACGATAGCGCATTACTTCATGCGCTTTTTATATACCCTTACTTTGTAAAAATGAGTAGAAATTACAAAGCAATAAAATATTGTTATAAGTTTTTACAAACAATTAATACTTGTGTATAATAAAATCAAATAATGGGGAGAGTTTCGTGAGATGACGATGTGTTAGGTTAGCTTTTTGTATGAAAATGAAATCATGATATTGCAATAGAGTAATTAGCTGCTGATTTTAAAATCTATCTTATATAACTGAGGTGAGCTTATGAAATCTTGCCACTTTGCTATTTTAAAATTGCTTGATAAAGAGGAAAGTAAGGTTTTGACGAGCGCTCAACTGGCTATGGAGATTAACGTAAGTCCGAAGACAGTAAGAACGGAAATAAAACATTTAAATATGATTCTTAGTGACTACAATATGTGTATTAAGTCATTACGGGGAAAAGGGTATATCTTAAAAGGGAAAGATAATAGGAAAATAAATGAATTGTTATCAAGTAATGTAAATGAGCGTCGCTCTCAAATCCCCGTAGATTCAAATGAAAGAGTAAATTATCTATTAGAGAAACTATTATTTAGTAATGGTTTTATAAAAATGGAAGATTTACATGCAGAGTTATTCATTAGTAGATCCACTTTACAAGGTGATTTAAAAAAGGTTCGAAAATTACTACAACTTTATGGGCTATTTATTGAACATAAACCCAACTTTGGTATGAAAATAGTTGGTGATGAAACGTTAATTCGCTTTTGTTTGTCTGAATACATTTTTAATCAGCACCCGTTACTTTTAAAGGAGCAAATGAGAAATATTTTATCGTTGAAAGAATTGACGATCATAAGAAATTCCATTATCGAAAATATCAGAAAATATAATATTGCTATTTCTGATATTAGTTTACATAATTTAATTATTCATGTATCAATTGCATACAAACGTTTGCTAGAACACAAGTCTGTTGAATTTATGAGAGAAAAAGTATATTCGTTATTTTATGAAAAAGAATATGAAGTAGCAAAAAAGATATTAGAGAGAATGGAAAGCGGATTAGGAATTAAATTTCCTGAAACAGAAGTTGCTTATTTAACTATTCATTTAAAAGGAGCCAAGCTGACTTCCACTCCTGATAACTTAAATTTTCAAAATATAGTTGATGAGAATATTTATTGTGTAGCAAAGCAGGTTATACAGGTCATTGATGATGCGTACGATTTAAAGTTAACAGGTGACGAAGAACTGCTAATAAATTTATGCCTACATCTTAAACCTGCAATTAGTCGATTTCGTTATCAAATGAATTTACGTAATCCAATGTTGGAGGAAATAAAAATGAAATATCCTCTTTCATTTGAAGCGGCATTAACAGGGGTTAGTGTAATAAATAAACGATTTAGTGTTCAGTTTAATGAAAGTGAAATCGGCTATATTGCGCTTCATATAGAGGCTGCATTAGAAAAGGCAAAACGCTCATATAAGGAGCGCAAGCGTAGTTTAATTGTTTGCGCTACGGGTCTGGGGAGTTCGCAATTGCTTATGCATAAGTTGACAAATATTTTTGGGAAGAAGCTTCATATTACTGAAACAGTAGAACAATATAACTTAACACGTTTAAATCTTAAAAATTATGATTTTATCATTAGTACAATTCCAATAAAAAATAAACTACCAATACCAGTTGTTCATATAAGTAGTATTCTTGGTAATATAGATATTTCTAAAATCGAGCGTATGTTAGATTATTCGGATATAAACTTACGAGAATTTATTTTTTCAGAGTTTACCTTTTTGCAACGTGATTTTCGAACGCCACATTCAATTATTAGATTTTTAACAAATAACGTAGTACAGAAAGGGCAAGCAGACACAGATTATATACAATCTGTATTAGAACGAGAGAGTTTTTCACCAACGAGTTTTGGTAATATGGTAGCAATTCCCCATCCACTAAAACCAGGAACAAATGCTACCTTTCTCTCTATATTAACTTTGTGTCGTCCCGTAAACTGGGGCGACAAATCTGTTCAATTAGTCCTATTGCTGAATATAAATAAAAATAGGAAAGAAGATTTGCAACCCATGTATCAATCTCTTGTCCATTTAATTGATGATAAACAAAAGGTCTTCCAGTTACTAAGGTGCAAGACGTATAGGAATGTAATAGAAATAATAAAAGAATAGCCTCAAAAGAAGCAAGTATTTTAGTTGAACGTATAGTTATTTATTACACTATAGGTGTATAGGTATAAAAGCTTAAAGGTTTATAAGAATAGAAAAGCTACAGATTCGCCAAATCTTATGGCAAAAGCTGTAGTTTTTCTTATGTTTCTAAAACATAACTTTATATCTATTGAAAAAGGGGAAAATTTTTAGGTCGAAGTGACTTTTTACCGTTACTAGCGGTAAAAGTGAAGCTCGATATGTATGCATTAACATATTATGATGAAGGTGAAATAAATTTTTAATTTAATATTCATAGAAAGGATGTTGATTTTCAATGACTGGATTAAAGATAGCGGTAATTGGAGGGGGCTCTTCCTATACACCTGAATTGTTAGAGGGGATTATTAACAATCAAGAACTTTTACGAGTAGAGGAGCTTTGGTTAGTAGATATAGAAGAAGGAAAACAGAAGTTGTCCATTATAGAAGGGTTAGTAAAGCGAATGATTCAAGCATCAGGACATTCAGTTAAAATTATTGCAACTTTCAATAGACAAGAGGCGATAAAAGGTGCAGATTATATTATTACCCAATTTAGAGTTGGGCAACTTAAAATGCGTCGATATGATGAATATATTGCTATAAAACATAGAGTAATCGGTCAGGAGACCACTGGAGCAGGTGGTTTTATGAAAGCATTACGCACCATACCAGTTATTTTAGATATTTGTAATGATATAGAGCAACTTGCTCCCGAAGCATGGCTATTGAATTTTACCAATCCAGCAGGCATTGTAACAGAGGCAGTATTAAAACATAGCGATGTAAAAGTTATTGGTTTATGCAATAATCCAATAAACTATTATAAAAAATTTGCAGCTATTTATAACGTTTCTATGAACGATGTTAGTATCAACTTCACAGGTATAAATCATTTACTTTGGCTGACTGAGTTATATATTAAAGGCGAGTCAAGGATCAAAGATGTTTTTCATGGGTGTTCAGATATTTATGAAGCAAAAAATATTCCTGACTTTGGCTGGGATCTTCAGTTCTTAAGATCTTTAGGTGCTATTCCATGTGGTTATCATAAATACTATTATCAGTCTGATCAAATTTTACAACAACAATTGGAAGAATTTAAACGAAATGAAACCCGCGCTGACCAGGTTCAAAAGATTGAGCGAGAACTATTTGCAACTTATCAAAACCCAAATTTAATTGAAAAACCAAAAGTCTTAGAACAAAGAGGAGGTGCGTACTATTCGGAGGCGGCTGTTCATTTGATGAAATCGATTGAGTTGAATACAAAAGAAGTGCATACATTAAATGTTCGTAATAATGGAGCAATTTCGTGTCTACCCATCAATGCTTGTATAGAAGTAAATTGTGTGGTGGAACGGCATCAGGTTACTCCATTGCAAGTAGGACAAGTTTCTCCGCAAATCAGAGGACTGTTACAACATGTTAAAGCATACGAAGAGCTCACTGTTGAAGCTGGGGTGAACGGGGATAAAGGCGTTGCCCATCAAGCACTGACATCACACCCACTTATTCCATCCGCTGAACAGGCGAAAACTATTTTAAAAGAAATGTTTTTTGTTAATAAAGAATTTTTACCGCAATTTAAGATTTAAGGAGGGAAACGTACAATGAAAATAACGTTGCTTTGCGCATTAGGGATGAGTACAAGTCTTTTGGTAGAAAGAATGAAGAAAGCGGCCAATCGAAGAGAGTTGGATGTGAAAATAGAAGCACATTCAGTAGAGGAGATAGATAGACAACTTAAAGATTCGGATGTCATACTCTTAGGTCCACAAATTCGCTATAAAAAAAAGGAATTATATAAAAAAGCAGAAGAGGAAAAGGTGCCAATAGCTATTATTGATATGCAAGCATATGGGGCAACAGATGGTGAAAAAGTGCTGGATCAGGCGCTTCACTTAAAAAAGTAATGATGAGGAGGGTGTATGGTGAATCGTTTTAATGAATTTATGGAACGTTATTTTATGCCAGTTGCAGGGAAATTAGCTGAACAACGTCATTTAAAATCAGTTAGAGATGGAATTATAGCAACAATGCCGCTATTAATTATTGGAAGCGTTTTTCTAATTATTTCATCTCCACCAATTGAATCGTGGGCTGAATTTATGAAACCCTATGCACAAACGTTAAGTATTCCGGTAAATGCTACCTTTGGTTTGTTAGGATTAATCGCAGTTTTTTCAATTGCATATAGTCTTGCGAAAAGCTATGGAATGGATGAATTATCTGCTGGTGTACTAAGTGTGGCTACATTTTTCGTCGCTACCCCTTTGACTGAAGAAGGAAATATACCGTTAAACTTAATGGGAAGTGAAGGACTATTTATTGCTATTGTTTTAGCCATTTTCACAGTAGAAGTTTTCCGTTTTTTTGAAAACAAAAACGTTGTTATTCGTATGCCTGAAGGGGTGCCCCCGTCAGTATGGCGAGCATTTACAGCTCTTATTCCCGGAGCGGTCATTATTTTTATAGTATGGGGAGTAGATTTATTGTTGCGTCACTTCTTCGATTTATCATTGCATGGAGTAGTCGCCGCTATTTTAAGGCAGCCTTTAGAAGCTATGGGATCAAGTTTGTGGGGAGCAGTTATTGCAATAATTCTTATCCATTTACTGTGGTCGTTTGGAATTCATGGCATATCCGTTGTAGCAAGTGTTATGGCTCCAATTTGGTATAGTTTAACAGAACAAAATGTTGCTGCACAACAGGCTGGTGAGGAACTTCCATATATAATTGGGCAACCATTTATGGCGATATGGTGGGCAGTTGGTGGTTCAGGCATGGCTTTAGCATTAACCATACTTTTTGTTTGGCGAGCTCGTTCGAGGCATTTAAAAGGATTGGGACGAGGCTCTATTTGGGCAAGTTTCTTTAATATAAGTGAACCAATCGTTTTTGGAGCTCCAATTGTAATGAACCCGTTGTTATTTTTACCTTTCATACTAGCACCATTAACAGTAGGTATTATCACGTATTTTTCAATGTCGCTTGGATTTGTAGGAAAACCTTATGTAATTGTTCCATGGACGACACCGCCTCCTTTTTCTGGAATATTGACAACAGGTGATTGGCGTGGTGGTGTATTAATGATGATCAATATTATTGTAGCTATCTGTATTTATTATCCGTTTTTCCGTTTGTACGATAAAAAACTATTAGAAGAAGAGCAAGCTAGTGAGTCAGTGGCTGCTACTACAGAAAGTTAGGAGTCTTATTATGGGTAACAATACAGTCAAACTTATTATAAATGCGGATGATTTTGGGCTTACGGCTGGTGTGACATATGGAATTCTATTTGCTCATCAATATGGCATCGTATCAAGTACAACTGTCATGGTTAATATGCCATTTGCCAAAGAGAGTTTAAAAGAAGCAAAAAAACATCCTAATTTGGGAGTAGGCTTGCATCTCGTTTTTGATGCAGGTCGTCCCGTCTTTGCTTCCCAAAGTAGTTTAACGAGTCATTCTGGATATTTTTTGAAAAAGGAAGGGTTAATGCAATCTGCTAAAAGAGAGGATATAAAAAATGAGGTCGAGGCTCAGCTTGATTTAGCACATAAATGGTATGGGAATATAACGCATATAGATAGTCATCATCACCTGCACCATCATTTTCCATTGTTACTGGATGTCGTTTTAGAGACTGCAAAAAACTATAATATGCCGGTTAGATTGCTTCCTGACACAAAGATATCGTATAAAATAGCGAGTCCAGATTATTTTTGTGGAGGTTTTTATGGGGAAGAAAGCGTTTCAATAAATAATCTTAAAGATATGATAACAAGTTTAAAGCCAGGAATTACAGAAATGATGTGCCACCCAGGATTTATGGATTCTAGTTTATACAAAATTAGCAGTTATAACAGTATGAGAATGATAGAAGTGGCTGTTTTAACTAACATCAAGTTGAAAGAACATATACAAAAACAATCTATTGAATTGATTCATTATGGAGGAGTCGCGGATGGACGTTGAGAATGCATCAATGAATATTATTTTACATGCAAGCAATGCAAAACAACATTTGTATGAGGCATTAAATCATGCTCGGGAGGCTGAATTTAATGCCATTGAATCTTCAATGAAGCTTGTTCATACTGAATTATTACAAGCGCATAAATTACAAACGAAGCTAATTCAAGAAGATACAAAGGGAGAGCTTGAAAATATCCCTGTCTTATTAGTTCATGCTCAGGATCATTTAATGTCTGTAATATCAGAAAAAAGCTTAATAGAAGAATTAATAATACTTCATCGAAATCAAAATGAACAAAGTGAAAAAATTAATCATTTAATGAATAGGATGTATGATAACTAAGTATCAACAATTGAATAAGGTGTACTTATGAAAATAGGGGGAAAAAGTTTCATGAAGCGGTTAAAAATATTACTCTCTTCATATATATTAAAAAAAGGAATGAAGGGGATTGAAAATTGATACCAGGTATTGAAGTTTTTTTAAATGAACATTTATCATGGGTAGAAGAGAAGCGAGTAGGATTAATTACAAATCATACAGGAGTTACAAGTGATTTAAAGAGTAGCATTCATTTATTATATGCACATCCAGAAGTATATTTAACGGCACTGTATGGTCCTGAACACGGTATTCGAGGTAACCGGGAAGCTGGAGAGTATGTGGAATCTTATGTAGATGAAAAAACCGGCTTACCTGTTTACAGTTTATATGGTCCGACTTGGAAGCCAAAAGAAGAAATGCTTGAGGATGTAGATGTGTTATTATTTGATATTCAGGATATAGGTTCCAATGTTTATACCTATATTTATACTCTTGGATTTGTTATGGAAGCAGCTGCAGAGTACGATAAACAAATAATTGTTTTAGATAGACCGAATCCAATTGGTGGTATGAAAGTGGAGGGACCGTTGCGATCAAAAGATGCAGTAAGTTTTATGGGGAGATTTTTACTCCCTGTAAGGCATGGGATGACGGTTGGAGAATTAGCTTTAATGTGGAACCAAGAATACAGTTTGGGAATAGATGTAAAAGTAGCTAAAGCTAAAAGTTGGAAAAGAAACGTGTATTTTTCTGACACTCATCTCCCCTGGGTTCTAACATCGCCAAATATTCCTACTGAAGAGACAGCTTATTTGTATACTGGAACGGAACTATTGGATGACACGTCACTGTCTACAGGGATTGGTACTACAAAACCCTTTGAATTAGTAGGTGCTCCATGGATTGAAAGTGAAGCATTGGCAGAAGAAATGAACAAACGTAATCTTGCAGGTGTTAAGTTTCGACCAGCTTATTTTACTCCAAGATTCGGAAAGTATAAGGGAGAATTAATTGGTGGGGTACAGGTTCATATAAGTAATATTTCAGAAGTTGACTTGGTTTCTTTAGGGTTAAACTTGCTTGATGCAATGAGAGATCAAAACCCAGAAAAATTTAAAATGAATGAGAGTTATGTTCATTTAATTGGAAATACTAAAGTACCTACTAAGATTATGAACGATCATCCAGTCAGTGAAATAATTAACTCGTGGCAAGAAGATTTGAATAAGTGGGTAAAAAATGTTCGTAATAAGTATTTAATTTATCCTCCTTATCCAGATAAAGCCAAACCTTACAAGCCATCAGGGGCGTTAGGGATTATGCCCTTGGATGTGGAAATGATTTTAGGTCAAAATGTGGCATTAGCTTTAAGAGGTTATGATAAAAATGGCAGAAAACTAGAGATTGATACTAGTTTAATTACTTGGACTACGTCAGGGAATATTGGGTATATAGAAAACGAGATATTTCATGCTGAAAAAGAAGGAGAGGGACAAATAACAGCAAAATATGGAAGCTATACAGCTAACCGAGAAATACTTGTTTCGGCACGCTATGTAAACAATATAAGGTATGGTATTCATTCTAACTATACTAGAGTTGTGTTAGATATAAATATGAGAATGAATGACTTTAAAATAGTTGAAGGGAAAAATACTTTAACTATCCAAATACCTTATGCAAAGATTTGTGGTGAGTTATTACAAGAAGGAGGCACCATTGAAATAAGCAATAGTCCTGTATTGTCATCTATTGAATATTTGAAAAAAGATACAATGTTCATTGCTGATTTTCATTTGCAAGAAAGAAAAGTGTTCTATGAAACGCCTGATTTTGCATCGCGGATAGTTGTTGATATAATGCATTAAAGTGAAGAGTGCGAATGTTTCATTTTTTCAACTGTAGACGTTGTTTTATTTATTAAAGTCTAAGTGAATACAGATCATGAGTTAATGTAAAAGCTAGTTGAGGGAATTATATTCTATTTGTTATCGTTGACTTCTATACATTCTTGTGCAATAATAATGACTATTATTATTTGGAAGAAAAGCGATGAAGAGAAGAGTAGATCAAGTGAATTCTTATACAGAGAGCTTCGGTAGCTGAAAAGAAGCAAGGAATAATTGATTGAACATGGTCTCTGAGCTGCATATCTGAGCTTTTAAGTAAAGGTATGACGAGATTTGACACTCGTTATCTATGTCATAGTATAAGAACATGTTGTCTATTGTTCCGTACTAATGGAGGCTATTCATGTGAATGATTAGTGAACAAAGGTGGTAACACGAGTATACCCTCGTCCTTTGACAATATTTATTGTCTTGGACGGGGGTTTTTGCATGAAAGGAAACACAAGATTTTTATAAATTTTGAAGAGAGGAAAAAAGTGATGAATATACTAATTGGTGGGGCTTGGCCATATGCAAATGGATCATTGCACTTAGGGCATATATCCAGTCTTTTGTCTGGAGATATTTTAGCGCGTTATTACAGAGCAAAGGGTGATCATGTACTATATGTGTCCGGGAGTGATTGTAATGGAACACCTATTACAATACGGGCCAAACAAGAGGGAGTGGAACCAAAAAAAATAGCCGATACGTATCATAAAGAGTTTAAACAATGTTTTGATCAGCTTGGCTTCACTTACGATTGCTATACACGTACAGATGCACAACATCACCATACCACGGTTGGAGAAATATTCACTACCTTAATGGAAAAGGGGAACATTTATCGCAAAGAGGTGGAACAAGCTTATTGTAGTACTTGTGAACAGTTTTTACCTGATCGTTTCGTAGAAGGTATTTGTCCACATTGTGGAAAAGAAGCACGTGGAGATCAATGTGAGCATTGCTCCAAGATACTTGAACCATTAGAACTGGTGAATAAAAAATGTAAACTATGTGGCAATTCACCTGTAACAAGAAACACAGAGCATTTTTATTTTAAATTGCGTACTTATCAACAATTATTGGAACATTACCTCAAAGATGTGAAAGAAAAGGGGACTTGGAGAGACAATGCACTTAAAATAGCAGAAAGATATTTACAGGAAGGCTTACATGATAGAGCAATTTCAAGAGACCTACCAGTCGGTGTACCTGTACCTGTTGATGGTTATGAGCACAAAAAGATTTACGTTTGGTTTGAAGCAGTTGCTGGTTATTATACCGCTAGTAAAAAATGGGCAGAGGATAATCAGAAGGATCATACTTCTTTTTGGGGGGAGGACGCGATCTCTTATTATGTTCATGGAAAGGATAATGTCCCGTTTCATGCAATTATTTGGCCTGGTATATTATTAGGTATAAATAAGCCGGCCCTTCCAACTTATATGGTTTCTAATGAGTATGTAACGATCGAGAAGAAGAAGCTATCTACTAGTAAAAACTGGGCGGTTTGGGTTCCGCACATGTTGGAGAAATATGACCCAGATTCTATACGGTATTTCTTAACAATTAATGCCCCTGAACATAGAGATGCTGATTTTTCCTGGCGTGAATTTGTCTATAGCCATAATAGCGAGCTGCTTGGGGCTTATGGTAACTTTGTGAATAGGAGTGTGAAGTTTATTGAAAAATTCTTTCATGGAGTCGTGCCTAAAGGACAGATTAATAAAGAAATGAAGTATCAGGTAGATGAGCTTTATCACCAAGTGGGTGAAATGATTGAGCACACTCATTTTAAACAAGCGCTAGAGTTAATTTTTGAATTTATTAGAGGTGCGAATAAATATTTTGATCAGCAAAAGCCATGGATTCAAGTAAAAGCTTCTCCTGAATATTGTCAAAATACGTTGAGAAGTTGTGTCTATATTATTGTCAATTTAGCTCAGTTATTACATCCGTTTCTACCATTTTCCAGTGATAAATTGAAACAAGCATTTAACATAGAGGAAATACAATGGAAAGCCATTGATAGTAATGATTCATCTTCTATAAACATTTCTGAACCGTTATTTGAAAGAATCGATGTCATTGTTATTGATAAAGAAATAGAACAGTTAAGAAAGCAATCCTCTTTATAAGGGGATTGCTTTCTTGTACGATAGGAAAGTACAAAAGTCTAAAGGTCTAGTATAAGAACTACGGCTTTCGCTAAAAGAATTGGCGAATACCTGAATTTTTAGAAAGCAAAGGTGAATAAAATGAGTGAATTCAAGCTAGGAATGAAGGAGAATTATGTTCAGTTTTTCTTATTAGTAATTACGAACTTGTTTGTTGGTTCAATGGTTGGGATAGAAAGAACCGTTTTGCCGATTATAGGCGAAGATCAATTCGGACTGGCATCAACAAGTGCTGCGTTGTCTTTTATTATCAGCTTTGGTTTTTCTAAGGCGATCGTAAATTATTTTGCTGGTCATATAGCAGATCGATTTGGTCGTAAGCAGGTGTTATTACTTGGTTGGATCGTCGGTTTATCTGTTCCTATGTTGATTATTTTTGCGCATGCATGGTGGGTTATCGTTTTTGCCAATATCTTACTGGGAATTAATCAAGGATTGGCTTGGTCCATGACGGTTAATATGAAAATTGATCTTTCCAAGTCGAATGAAAGAGGAACAGCAGTGGGGTTAAATGAATTCGCTGGTTATTCTGGAGTAGCTTTATTGGCAGCTATTTCAGGTTATGTCGCTTCTACTTATTCTTTGAGACCCGAGCCATTTTATATCGGAATAGGAATTTCGGTGGTAGGGATACTGTTATCATTAACTGTGAGAGATACAAGGCATCATATAGAGTTACAAATGAAGCAAAGCGCAGCTATGACAAATAGTGGAGGAGATTTATCATCGAGAAAAATCTTTCAATTAACTACATGGCAGGACAAGAATCTTTCAGCTATTAGCTTTTCAGGTCTATCTACTAATCTCAAAGATGGAATGGCATGGGGGTTGTTCCCATTATATTTTACTTCTGTTGGATTATCGGTAGCGCAAACTGGAACCATAGTTGCATTATACCCAGCTGCATGGGGGTTTTTTCAATTATTTACAGGAATATTAAGTGATAAAATTGGTAGAAAGAAATTAATTACTTATGGCATGTGGATACAAGCTATTGCGCTGTGGTTTATTTTGCTAGTTAGCAGTTTTTCACTATGGGTCGCTGGAGCTTTAATATTAGGTTTAGGAACGGCAATGGTTTATCCGACGTTGCAAGCTGCTATTGGTGATGTCGCTGCACCTAACTGGAGAGCTTCTTCAATGGGGGTGTATCGGTTTTGGCGAGATAGCGGCTATGCTTTTGGTGCGTTACTAGCTGGACTCATAGCTGATGTGATGGGGGTCGGCTGGGCGATAGGAATGGTAGCTTTATTGCCATTTTTAGCTGGTGTAGTTGCTAGAGTGCGTATGGATGAGACGTTGGATATGGAAGTGTGAATAATTAAGGAAGAAGGCACCAATATTTCTTTTGAAAAGGTAAGGTAACTTTAGGATTAAAATTATCAAATTTGAGGTAAAAAAAAGCCTAATAAGCGGCTTTCAACAAGTTTTCTAAGATTTAGCAGACGTTACATTTTCATTTTTAGCCTCTATATATAAAAAAGCTTGGCGATAAGCCAAGCTTTTTTTAAAAGATAAGAAAGTATAAAATTTGATGCTATGGCGTAACCAAATAACCGAATGAGCCCCGTCCGGCTCCAGTGCCCACCAACTAGGCGACTTCACTTCATTGCCCTAAGCTAAGTCACCATCGGTTCGTGCTAAATATTGAGGACGACTAAAAAACGGGCTTGCCTTAGGGCGTCGGCATACCCCTGATTTAGTGGCATGGTTCCTAAAACTTCAGTGGTTTCGTTCCACTCGCTACGTTGCTAAACGGGTGCTTGTGCCTTTGTTCCACTATAGGAAAGTATAAAAGTCTATAGGTTTATAGTATAAGAAAAACTACGCCATTCACCATAAGACTTGGCGACAAGCCAAGTTTTTCTAATGTGGAGTGAACCAATGGGTTTTATAATGATGATCACCTATGTCTACATTATAGTTGTACTTAATCAAAATAATACCAAAAAACAACCAAATTATACAGAAATTTTAATACACCTTGTTTTACATTAATATGTCACAAAGAAATTATTGACTGTAAACGCTTTTAAATATATAATGTAATCAAACATAACCAATACTTAACCAAAATATGATATTAAGTTGTTGTTTTTAATTTTATGAGGATATAATTAACAAGTTATTGGTTAACTTTATTAATAAAATATGGAAGGGTGTATTTAATGACGAATATTGCATGGGGAATCGCACCGATTGGTTGGAGAAATGATGACATTCCTGAAATTGGAGCAGAAAACACGCTATCACATGTTTTAAGTGACATTGCTGTTGCTGATTATGCAGGAACAGAAGTGGGAGGCTTCTTTCCGGAAGCAGAAGTACTAAATAAGGAATTGGAACTTCGTAAATTAAGAATTGCTGGTAAGTGGTTTAGTAGTTATATTATTCGAGATGGTATCGAGGATGCGGAAAAAGCATTTCGTAAGCATTGTGAATATTTAAATGCGGTAAATGCAGATGTCGCTGTAGTATCTGAACAAACGTATAGCATTCAGGGAACTGATAAGAATGTATTTGCCGAAAAACCGTTTTTTTCAGATGAAGAATGGGGCCGTTTATGTAGCGGATTAGATCTTCTTGGTAAGGTAGCGCATGAATATGAGTTGAAACTTGTCTATCATCATCATATGGGAACGGGTATTCAAACCCTAGAAGAGGTCGATCGTTTAATGCGCAATACAGACCAAAATTACGTGAATTTGCTTTATGATACAGGCCATATCTATGTATCTGATGATGAATATATGCATTTACTAAATAAGCATATAGATAGAATAAAACATGTTCATTTTAAAGATGTTCGTAAAGATGAAAAAGAGGAATGTAAGAAAGAGGGGAAATCATTTTTACAATCATTTTTAGCTGGAATGTTCACGGTTCCTGGTGATGGGAATATTGATTTTATCCCAGTTTATAAAAAATTGCTTGCATCTGGATATGAAGGGTGGATTATTATAGAAGCAGAACAAGATCCTAATAAAGCGCATCCTTTAGAATATGCCTTAAAAGGAAAAAAGTACATTGATGAGACATTATTGCCTTTAAATAAATCATTGACATCTATACAGTAATTTTCTCTGGCGTCATCAACCTATTTAGAATAAGTCGAATATTTATGACACAGGAGGGGCTGGGAACTAATTGAAAAAAATAAATGTGGGAATTGTTGGTTTAGGAAGAATGGGTCTTACTCATGCTGAAAATATTGTGGAGAGAATTCCAGAAGCTGTATTGGTAGCTGTTTGTAGTTTTGTGGATGAAGAACTCCAAATGGCAAAAACAAAGCTAGGTGTGGAGAAAGCGTATACAAGCTTTGAAAATATGCTCTTGGATGCTGAAATTGATGCAGTAGTGATTGCTTCTCCATCGGGGCTTCATGGTGAACATATCCGTTTAGCTATGAAAAAAGGGCTGCATGTATTTTGTGAAAAGCCAATTGGTGTAGAAGTAGAAGATATAGAAAGAACGATTGAAGTAGTAGAAGGTTATCCGAAACAAATATTCCACTTAGGTTTTATGAGACGTTATGATAAGTCTTATCAATACGCAAAACAAAAGGTAGACAATGGTGAAATTGGTGATTTAACTTTAATTCGCTGTTATGGCATTGATCCAGCTTCTGAATTAGGGAATTTTGTGCAATTTGCAACAAACAGTAAAAGTGGTGGGCTATTCGCTGACATGGCTATCCATGATATCGATTTAGTCAGATGGTTCTCTGGAAAAGAAGTGAAACGCGTGTGGGCAATTGGAAAGAATACTGCTTATCCTGAATTGGATGATTTGGGCGATTTAGAAACTGGAGCTTCTATGATGCAATTAGAGGATAATACAATGGCTCTGTTAGTTGCTGGTAGAAATGCGACGCACGGTTATCATGTGGAAACCGAACTAATAGGGACAAAAGGAATGTTGCGCATTGCGCAGGAACCTGAAAAGAATCACGTTTCCATTTTTAATAATCAAGGAGTAGTAAGACCTACTTCACAACATTTTTCTGAACGTTTTAAAGAGGCCTTTTTCCGAGAGATGAAAGAATTTATTTTATGTATTCAGGATGGGAAACAACCAGGTGTAACTGTATACGATGGTTTGGAAAGTACTGTAATCGCAAATGCTTGTCAAGAATCGGTTGACACTGGAAAAATGGTCGAAATATCTAAATAAATTCATTAAAAGAAGTTAGAAACGAGGGGGATACATTGAATGCGTTTGCCCTAGTGACATTTGTTGTCATTATAGCTCTAGTATGGCTTTATGCATGGCGGAAAAGTAGAAATATTGATATTTCTACTGCAGAAGGATTTTTTATGGGAGGTCATAGTTTAACGGGGTTGTCTATAGCAGGGACAATCATTATGACGAACTTATCAACAGAACAACTAGTTGGACAGAATGGTCAAAGTTATGCAGCTGGTATGGAAGTCATGGCTTGGGAGGTCACCTCTGCAATTGCGATTGTTTTACTAGCTTTAGTTTTTCTACCAAGGTACATGAAGTATGGCGTTAATACGATTTCTGACTTTATTGAAATTCGCTATGATACGTTTACAAAAAGGCTTATCTCCATCCTGTTTATGTTTACGTACTTGACTTCATTTTTGCCTGTAGTACTTTATTCTGGAGCTTTGGTTTTTAATAAGTTGTTTAACATAGATGAAATCCTAGGTGTAGATCCACTAATAGCAGTTGCTATTTGTGCAGCTTTTATTGGCGCTGTAGGAGTTTTATACCTCTTAATGGGAGGGCTTTCATTAAGTGCTTTTAGTGATACTATTTATGGGTTTGGTTTACTTACAGGAGGTATACTGATATTAATCTTGGGAATAGTGACACTTGGAAATGGGAGCGCTATGGACGGGGTTCATTTTATTCGTGAAAATACAGCGGAAAAGTTAAATGCTTGGGGCGCTATAGATTCTGATTATGTCCCATGGCCTACCTTAATGTTAGGGATGTTGTTCAATAATTTATATTTTTGGTGCTGTAATCAAATGATTGTACAAAAAGCGTTAGGTGGAAAAAATTTGAAAGAAGGACAAAAAGGTGCGCTTTATGTAGCTTTCTTTAAAGTTTTTGGAGCCTTATTTCTAGTATTACCAGGTATTGTTGCTTTTAATATGTTTGATGGAGGCATTGCTAATCAAGATGATGCTTATCCGAGTTTAGTTTCGGCAGTGTTACCTGAATGGGCATATGGCATATTTGCGGCTGTTATATTTGGTGCAATATTAAGCTCATTTGTTGGTTCATTAAACTCAACGGCCACTTTGTTTTCTTTGGATTTTTACAAGCCAATCTTTAATAAAGATGCAACAGATAGACAAGTCGCTAGGATGGGAAAAATTGTAACCGTCATTGTTGGGTTTATATCAATAATCATTGCGCCATTAATTGCTTTTGCACCGACTGGCTTATATAACGTTATACAGGAGTTTAACGGGTTATATAGTTTGCCGTTACTAGTTATTATTCTATTTGGTTTTTGGAACAAGCGAGTTACTGCGCAAGGGGCCAAAATTACTTTCTCCTTCCACCTTGTTGTTTATATTGCAGCTCAAGGGTTGCTCGCTGAGATAAACTATCTTTATATATTTAGTGTTTTATTTATATTAGATTGTTTCGTTTTATGGATGTCGACAAGAATAAATCCATTAAAAGAACCTTTTCAATTCCAAGCAAATCTTAATAAGGTTGATATGACTCCTTGGAAACATGTGAAATGGGTGAGTGCCATAGCTTTGTTATTAGTGGTAATTATGTATACTGTTTTTTCGCCTGTTGTGTTAGCTAATTAAAGGAAAATAACAACGATGAAATATCTAAAAGAGAGAGGATATCAAATCATGGAAAAAGAAAAAGTGAATGTAGTAGGAGTAATTGGAGCAGGAAGAATTGGGAGATTACATATTAATAATATGAGAAATATGCCTAATGTACGCCTGAAAACAGTATCAGATCCCCAGGCTGATCACATGAAAGATTGGTTTTCTGAGTCTGGAGTGGAAAATTTAACCAAAGACTATAAAAATATTATAGACGACCCAGAAATTAATGTGGTTTTTATATGTGCTCCTACCAGTTTGCATGTTCAAATTATCACAGAAGCAGCAAAAGCAGGAAAGCACATCTTTTGCGAAAAGCCGATATGCTTCTCAGATGAAAATACGTGTAAAGCTCATAAGGTAGTAAAACAAGCTGGTGTGAAGTTTCAATTGGGTTTTAATAGAAGATTTGATCGTAACTTTGCAAAAACGAAAGAATTGGTAAAAAATAAAGCTATTGGTGATTTGCATATTTTAAAGATTCAATCTCGAGATCCTGAACCCCCTTCTTTGGAATATGTATCTCACTCTGGTGGTATATTTATGGATATGAGTATTCATGATTTTGATATGGCGCGTTTCATATCGGGTTCTGAGGTTGAAGAAGTATATGTAGTAGGTGGAGCGCTCATAAATCCAGAGTTTAAGCAGTATGAAGATATTGACACAGCATTAATTACTTTGAAATTTGAAAACGGTTTAGTAGGTGTTATTGACAATAGTCGACAAGCAGTATATGGATATGATCAGCAATTAGAGGCATTTGGGTCAAAAGGATCAGCAAAAGTAAATAATGAAAAAGAATCTAGTGTTGAGGTTCTGTTAAAAGAGGGCGTAAAAAGTAGTAATCCGCTACACTTCTTTTTAGAAAGATATAATGATGCTTTTATAGAAGAGGTAGAACAGTTTTTTGAAGCAATTAATAACGATGAGGAAGTTCCTTGTGGCTTCGTTGATGGTATTATGGCGCAACGAATTGCTTCTGCGGCAAAAGAATCGTTATTAACTGGGCTTCCAATAAAAGTAGAAAAATATCAATGATTTTATCTGTGGATAATGGAGAAAATTAAATCTTATAGATGTCGTACAAAAATAAGGTATGAACAATAGGGGGAATGTATATGCCGTTACTTACATTTGATTTGATAGAAGGTAGGACGGAAGAAGAAATCAAGTTATTATTAGATGCATCTCACCGTGCTGTTGTTAAAGCATTTGAAGTTCCTGAGGGTGATAGGTATCAAATAGTTCATCAGCATCCGAAACACGAACTAATTATAGAAGATACAGGCTTAGGATTTAAAAGAAGCGATAAAGTGGTGGCCGTTTCTGTAAGAAGTACTCCTCGAACGGATAAGCAAAAGAAATCATTCTACAACATCCTTGTCAAGGAATTGAATGAGAATTGCGGTATGGACTCAAAGGATGTAATGGTTTCAATTGTGACAAACAGTGCAAGCGATTGGAGCTTTGGATTTGGTGAGGCACAATTTTTAAATGGTGAATTATAGATTTAATACAAAAAAACGTAACAGAATAGATAAAGTGCTATTTGTCCCGGGGTATAAAGTGCTATAACACTCTCGCTTAAAGAATTGCAGATGCAAATCTGTACAAGTCTAAGTCGGGGGTAACTAAGTTACCTCCTTCCTAAGAGGCGATGAGGTCATATCTTCGGTTACTGATAATCGGTGGGGGAAGGAGGAAAACCCCACTGATTGAAGATCACTTTATTCTGTTATGTTTTTTTCTTTTTCACTTTAATTAAATATAAAATTTTTTAGGGTATATTTTAGGGGAAACGACGGCGTTCTATCCTCATAAAGATCTTGGTAATAGCCAAGTTTTATAAAAGGGAATGAAGATGAAGAGCAAAAAATAGCTGATAGCATATAAAAACTAAAAATAGTAGCAACACAATGCCGTATTTTAAAAAGCGAGGGGGAGGGAAAAGAAAAGGGCAAAATGTATACATTAGCCCTAGCAAATGAAGGGAATGAGCAAGCGATTTAGAAGTTTAATGACTTTTATTTTAATTGACATAATTAATTTTAATACCTTTCTCCTTACAATAGACTTTATAGTTTTCTGGAATAGAATCTGAAGTAATGATTTGATGAAACTTTTCTATATTTGAATAGGTGACTAAAGCAGCTTTATCGAATTTTGAATGATCGACTAACAGAATGTTTCGATCCGTCTTTTCGACAATCCGACTTTTAATATCATATTCTAGTAAATCTGAATTCGTAACACCTCGTTCAATTGAAAGTCCTGTTGCTGCCATAAAGCTTTTGGTAATATTGATACGTTTAAAGTATTCCCAAGACTCTACGTTGACAAAGGATCTGGTAGCACGCTTATATGTCATACCTATTAATATGAGCTGATAATTACTTAACTCAGCGGCTTTATTAATGATATTTAAGTTATTGGTAATGATGGTTACTCTTTTGTCTGGATCAAAAAAATCGCCTATACAACTAGTTGTTGTACCGGAATCAATAAAAACAAGATCGTTATCCTCAATTTCCGCCGCTGCGGCTTTACCAATGGCTATTTTCTCTTCTGAATGGCTGGAGTGACGATGTTCGTAGGGTTTAAGCTGATTAGAAACAGAAGCAACGCCACCATAGACTTTTTTAATTGTTCCATTCTCAACAATTTTGTTTATATCGCGACGAATCGTGTTTTTAGACACATTAAACTTATCACAAAGTTCATCAATGCTTGCACTACCGTTTTCGTGAACGTAAGCTTCAATTTCCTGTATTCTTTTTAATTTCATTTTAAGCACTTCCTTAGTCATATTATTGTATTTCAAGATACCATTTTCATCGTAGTTAATCAACAGTTAACCATATTTTGATAATAAAGTGATGATAATAAATGATCAAACCTTGACTTTAATATAAGTTTAATATAATATTGAATTGTAATCAACATATAACTAAATGTTAATCAAAAGATAACAATAAAACTCAAAAAGAGGTGTTCATAATGGGTGAAATTAGAACTTTGAAAAACTTTGTGAATGGAAAATGGGTTGGAAGTGAAACGAAAACTTTTGAAGATGTTTTAAATCCAGCAACAGAGGAAGTCGTTGCAAGAGTTCCTATTTCCACAAAAAAAGAATTAAATGAAGCCGTAGAAATCGCCAGTGAAGCTTTTCAATCATGGAGTAACACTGCTGTACCAAAAAGAGCACGTATCTTATTTAAGTTCCAACAGTTACTCATGGAAAACAAGGAAGAGCTTGCTCGTTTAATAACGATTGAAAATGGAAAGGCATACAGTGAAGCTCTAGGGGAAGTGCAACGTGGAATTGAAAATGTAGAATTTGCTGCTGGAGCACCTTCTTTAACAATGGGAGATTCATTGTCATCCATTGCTACCGATGTAGAAGCGACCAATTATCGTTACCCTATTGGTGTAGTTGGCGGAATCTCACCTTTCAATTTTCCGATGATGGTGCCTTGTTGGATGTTCCCAATGGCCATTGCATGTGGAAACACATTTATTTTGAAACCATCCGAACGTACGCCGCTTTTAACAGAAAAATTGGCAGAGTTATTTAAAGAAGCTGGTCTTCCAAATGGCGTGTTTCAAATTGTAAATGGTGCACATGACGTAGTAAATGGAATACTTGAACATCCAAAAATAAAAGCAGTATCTTTTGTAGGGTCAGAACCTGTTGGAAAGTATGTTTACCAAAAAGGTTCTGAAAACCTTAAGCGCGTGCAAGCTTTAACTGGTGCTAAAAATCATACCATTGTTTTAAATGATGCTGACTTAGATGAAACGATTCGTAATGTAATCGCTGCTGCTTATGGTTCTGCTGGTGAAAGATGTATGGCTGCATCCGTTGTGGCAGTAGAAGAAGGTATTTATGATGCATTCATGGAACAGCTGGCATCTGAAGCTAAACAATTAAAAATGGGAAATGGATTAGATGAAGAGGTGTTTTTAGGGCCAGTTATTCGTAAAGAACATCAGCAAAAAACATTTGATTATATTCAAAAAGGTGTAGACGAAGGTGCTACATTAGTATTGGATGGTCGTGAAGGAATTCCAAGTGAAGGATATTTTGTCGGTCCAACTATATTTACAGATGTCACTCCAGAAATGACCATTTGGAAAGAGGAATTATTTGCGCCTGTTCTTTGTGTTGTGAAAGTGAAGAATCTGGCAGCAGGAGTAGAATTGGCCAATAAATCTGTATTCGCTAATGGTGCATGCTTGTTCACGAATAGTGCAAATGCAATCCGTTATTTCCGTGAAAAAATAGATGCGGGTATGCTCGGAGTTAACTTAGGTGTTCCAGCACCAATGGCATTCTTCCCATTTTCAGGATGGAAATCATCTTTTTATGGAACATTGCACGCCAATGGAAAAGACGGTGTTGAATTCTACACACATAAGAAAGTAGTTACCGCTAGATATGCAACAAAAGATTTTAAATAAAGGAGCATGGTTATGAGTAAGTTGCAATACAAACCGAACGATCATAACGTTTCTGGAGTTACTATTTTGCAAGATGTTCATGAAAGAAATTCAGATTTAAAATATGTTGCATTTAAACTCATTCAGTTGGATGAACAAGCGACTTATGCTGAAGAATTGACTGATAAAGAAGTATGTATTGTTGTTTTAACAGGAAAGGCTTCTGTAAAAACCGGAGATCAACTGTTTGAAGAATTAGGAACACGCGATTCTGTATTTGAAAAGAAACCGACAGATAGTGTTTATATTTCAAAGGATTCTACATTTAAAATAGCTGCAAAAAGTGCTTGTAAGATAGCATTATGCTATGCACCTGCAACAGAAAAACGGCAAGCTCAAGTGATACGGGCAGCTGATAACTCTGTAGAGCATCGAGGGAAATATCAGAATAAAAGAATGGTACACAATATATTACCAGATAGTTCAGCTGTATCTAGTAGTTTATTAGTTGTAGAGGTATATACAGATGGGGGTAACTTTTCAAGTTACCCTCCTCACAAGCATGATCAGGATAATTTGCCAGAAGAATCATTTTTAGAGGAAACGTATTATCATGAAATAGACCCAGAGCAAGGCTTTGTGTTCCAACGTGTGTATACAGATGATCGTTCTTTAGATGAAACGATGAGTGTAGAGCATGGCGATGTCGTTTCCGTTCCCAAAGGCTATCACCCTGTTGGAGTGCCGGATGGTTACACTTCCTATTATTTAAATGTCATGGCTGGTCCTAAAAAGATTTGGAAGTTTCATAACGATCCAGATCATGAGTGGATTTTGAAGAGGAAGTAATACCTACTTTCATACGATTAAAAAATAGTTGTAGATAGATTCTGAATATATTGTATGGCGCTGTAACACCATTATCACAATAATTGGAGTTGTTTGCTGGACAAATCTAAGTGGTAGTTCACAGCGCCTCTAGTGCAGCAGTAAATCATGAAGAATCATTTTATTTACTAGGTTAGCAAACTTTCTAAGTTGGAAATTGGAGGATAAAACCATGAGGTTAAAAAAAGGAAATAAAAAAATGGATATAATTGCTATTGGTAGAGCATGTATTGATTTAAATGCTGTTGAATATAATCGGCCAATGGAAGAAACCATGACTTTTCAAAAGTATGTCGGTGGTTCTCCAGCAAATATTGCTATTGGGACGTCAAATTTAGGGCTAAATGTTGGGTTTATTGGAAAAGTATCCGATGATCAGCACGGAAGATTTATAGCGACTTATATGGCTGGAAAAGGTGTAGATACCTCGAAAATGGTGGCGGATCAGGAAGGAAGGAAGTCGGGGTTAGCATTTACGGAAATTAAGAGTCCTAGTGAATGTTCTATTTTAATGTATAGAGATAATGTAGCAGACCTTTATTTAACACCACAGGAAGTGGATGAAAAATATATCCGTGAGGCTGAAGTTCTTTTAGTATCTGGAACAGCTCTTGCACAAAGTCCTTCTCGAGAGGCTGTATTAACTGCTGTTGCATACGCAAAAGCAAACGATGTAAAAGTTATCTTTGAAATCGACTACCGTCCATACACATGGAAGTCAGAGGAAGAAGTATCCACTTATTACACATTAGTAGCACAAAAAGCGGATATTGTCATCGGTACTCGTGATGAATTTGATATGTTGGAAGGGAAAGAAGGCGGAGATAATCAAGATACTGTAAAGGAATTATTTAAATATGAGCCTGAAATAATTGTCATTAAACACGGTGTCGAAGGATCTTTTGCATATAGTAAAGAGGGAAAAGAATATAAAGCGAACGCTTACAAGACCGAAGTTTTAAAGACCTTTGGTGCTGGGGATGCTTATGCTTCTGCATTTCTTTATGCGTTATTTAATGAGAAAGATGTAGAAACCGCTTTAAAATATGCTAGTGCAGCAGCAGCGATTGTTGTTAGTAAGCATAGTTCTTCTGAAGCGATGCCAACTGTTTCAGAGATTGAGGAATTAATCAACAATCAATCCCAATAGATATGGAGGCGAGATTTTATGGTAGCAACCATTCGTTTAACAACTGCCCAAGCGTTAATAAAGTTTTTAAATCAGCAGTATTTATCTGTTGATGGCAAAGAACATCCTTTTGTTGAAGGTATCTTTCATATATATGGCCATGGCAATGTTCTTGGAATTGGGGAAGCTTTAGAAGAAGACGCAGGCCACTTAAAAACCTTTATGGGAAAAAACGAACAGGGGATGGCTCATGCAGCAATTGCTTTTTCTAAACAATCCTTACGTAAAAAGATCTATGCTTTATCTAGTTCAGCTGGGCCAGGATCAGCGAATATGATCACAGCTGCCGGCACAGCTTTGGCGAATCAGATTCCTGTTTTATTCTTACCAGCAGATACATTTGCTACAAGACAGCCAGATCCAGTATTACAACAAATAGAACAAGAGTCAAGCATTGCTATTTCAACTAATGACGCATTCAAAGCTGTTTCGCGTTATTGGGATCGCGTTCAAAGACCAGAACAGCTAATGTCTGCTTTGATCAGAGCGTTTGAAGTAATGACCAATCCAGCTACGATGGGGCCAGCTACGATTTGCTTACCTCAAGATGTAGAAGGAGAAGCGTACGATTATCCGGTTGAATTTTTTCAAAAACGCGTACATTATATCAACCGTACAGTACCTACAAAGCGCGAAATGGAAGGAAGTGTAGAAAGAATTAAAAACAGTCGTCAACCAGTAATTGTTGTTGGCGGTGGTTGTAAGTACTCAGAAGCAAGAGAGGAATTAATCCACATCTCAGAACGACATGATATTCCATTAGTAGAAACACATGCTGGGAAATCGACTGTAGAGTGGCAATTCAAAAATAATTTAGGTGGACTAGGAATTTTAGGTACATCTGCTGCAAATAAGGTAGTTAAAGAGGCAGATCTAATAATTGGTATTGGTACAAGATATACCGATTTCACCACTTCTTCTAAAACGTTGTTTAATTTGGAGAAAAGTCAATTTCTTAACATTAATATAAGTCGTATGCAAGCATATAAGTTGGACGCATTTCAAGTTGTTGGTGATGCAAAAGCGACACTTAAAGAGTTAGCGCCACTATTAGAAGGATATAAGGCAAATTATGGTACGCAATTAGAAGAATTAAAAAGGGAATGGCTAGATGAAAGAACTCGTTTAGCAAATGTTCAATTTAAACGGAAAGATTTTGTTCCTGAAATAGACGGACATTTTTCACAAGAAACGTTAAACGAATACGCAAATGTTTTACAGACAGAACTAACGCAAACAGAAGTATTTGTTGCATTAAATGAATCGCTTAATGAAGACGCTATTGTTGTTTCGGCGGCTGGTTCATTACCAGGAGATATGCAAAGATTATGGAATCCGGTCGTTCCTAATACGTATCACTTGGAATATGGTTACTCTTGTATGGGGTATGAAATTGCTGGTGCATTAGGAGCACGTCTAGCGGAACCAGATAAAGAAGTGTATGCCTTTGTTGGTGATGGGAGTTTCTTAATGCTACATTCGGAACTTGTTACAGCTATTCAATACAATAAAAAAATTAATATTATTCTATTTGATAACTCTGGATTTGGTTGTATTAATAATCTACAAATGGGTAATGGGTGCGCAAACCAAGGAACAGAATTTAGAACAGCAGCTGGTACAATTTTAAACATAGACTATGCAAAAGTAGCAGAGGGTTACGGCGCTAAGACCTATAAAATAAGTAATCTTGATGAATTGAGACTAGCTATTGAAGATGCGAAAAAACAACCAAATTCCACATTAATTGAAATTAAAGTTCTTCCAAAAACAATGTCAGATGGCTATGAGGGAAGTTGGTGGAATGTCGGTTTATCTGAAGTTTCTAAACAGGAAAGTATAAATAAGGCATTTCAAAATAAGCAAGAAGCAATGAAGCAGGCGAAAGGGTATTAAGGAATAACTAACGTAAATGAGAAAGCTTTGCAAAATGAATTAGGAGAAATAAACATGGCATTAGTTACATTAAATGATATACTTCCTCAAGCTAAGCAAGCAGGATATGCTGTAGGACATTTTAACATCAATGGTCTTATTTGGCCACAAGCTATATTAGAGGCAGCTCAAGAGGCAAAGGCTCCTGTTATTATTGCTTCTTCGGATAGATTGGTGGATTATCTTGGTGGTTTCAAACTAATTTCTAATATGGTTCGTAATCTAATGGAAGTTCAGCAAATTACTGTTCCGGTTGTATTACATTTGGATCATGGGCAAAGTGTAGAAAGATGTTTTGAAGCGATTGACGCTGGATATAGCTCTGTGATGTACGATGGTAGCCACTTTCCAATTGATGAGAATATTAAAAATACGAAGCAAGTAGTAGACTATGCACATGTAAATGGTGTATCCGTTGAAGCAGAAATTGGTACGGTTGGTGGTTATGAAGATGGTCTAATAGGCAATATTTGTTATGCCAATTTACGAGAATGTGTAGAGCTTGTGGAGAAAACAAGAGTTGATGCGCTTGCTGCTGCACTAGGTTCTGTACATGGGAAGTATGTTGGTGAACCAAAGCTAGGATTTAAGCAGATGGCTGAAATATCTAAAGAAGTTGAAATCCCACTTGTCTTACATGGAGCGAGTGGAATACCGTTAGACCAACTGCAAAGATCAATACGCTTAGGGCATGCTAAGATTAATATTAATACTGAAATGAATATAGCTTGGAGAGAAGCACTACAACAAAGTTTGGTAGAAAATCCAGAAGTATATGAGCCAAAAAAATTATTGGAGTTAAGTAAACAGGCAATAAAGGAAACAGTACATGAAAAAATCCAAGAATTTGGTTCAAGTAATAAAGCAATGAATAAAGTAGAATAGAAGTAATCGTTGATGCTTTGTTTTGTGTTTAACTTATAGTTAACTAAACTTAAACATCATAGTAACCGTAGGGGGTCGAATTTGCTTTTGTGACTTTCTGCGGTTATTTTATGGCGTTAATCAAGAAATTGTTGATGAAATGATGAACAAATCCACCTATGAACGAAGGTGGGTTTAGGTAAAAAAGCTTTCCTATCTTAAGAGGTTTAACTGTGCAAAAAAACCGAACATATGTTAGTGTAATTGTACAGATTAATTTTGAAAATTTAATTTTAGTGAGGTGAAATATTGTATAATTATCTACATTACTTTTCAAATGAATAATTTTTGGAATGATGCAAAATCCATGATGGTAGAAGGCATGTGCCGGGAATAAGGTAACTTAATTTTGATGGAGGGATGCAATATGAGAGCGAGTACTTTGACTGTTTGTCAAGAACCAATGGGGCGTTTTGATATCGTAAATGAGTGCAGCGGCGTGTATGATTTCTTTCACAGGAAGCAAACAGAAGAAGTGCTGTGTGATGAACAAGAAGGATATATGTTTACGGACGAAAAAGAAACAGAAGATGCTAAGCATCATATATTACGAAAGGCATTTAATAACATCGTTTTTGTTGAGCGCATTCACCAAGTTGCCTACCGTAATGCTTTAACAAACTCAAATTTAAAAAAAGAAGAAGATCATGCTGATGAAATTTTCAAGCAATTACAAGCAGCGTTAACTACTACGGAACAAAAGGATTTACTTACCGAATTAGAGGCTGCATGGAACAGTATGTATGCCGTTTTCTTAGAATACAGTTATTGTCAAGGTATAGCTGATAGTCCAGTGATCCATAAGGAACTAAAGCAATATGGAATTTGTATTTTAAAGGAATGTGCATAGGTTCATTTCATTTTACTTTTGTTTGAATTCTTACATGATAAAGTAACAATATAGATGAGGACACCCTGAAGTTAGCGTGATATTAAACTAACTGTTGGGTGTTTTTTATGATTGTATTAGGCTAAAAGTAGATAAGGAAGGGGAAGTACAATGAATAATAGAAACCCAACCGACAGTTCAATTGTCCTAATGATGTACAAGAAGGTATTCAAAAGTGGACTAAAGAAATGGCTCACAATTTAGTTGCCTAAATTTGCTTTCTTTCTGGAAAAAATATTAAATTTTGCATTTACAATATGAGCATAATTATCAATGGTAAATAAAACATTAGGAGGAGAAACTCATGAGTGAAACGAAAAAAGCTTTAATTTTGGTCGATGTACAAAAGGCATTTGAAGATAAAAAATGGGGTGAGAGAAATAATCAAGAAGCAGAAGAGAATATGAGAAAAATACTACAATTATGGAGAGAAAAGAAGTGGATAGTATTTCATATACAACACACGTCTGATAATCCTAATTCCGTATTTCATATGGCAAATAAAGGCTTTGCTATCAAAGAAATAGTTGAACCAATCGAGGGGGAAGTTATCATTACAAAAAAAGTAAACAGTAGTTTTATTGGTACTAACTTAGAAGAACAATTAAAAGCAAATGAAGTATCAACCGTTGTAATTACGGGATTGACTACACCGCATTGTGTATCAACGACTGCAAGAATGAGTGGTAATTTAGGGTTTGATACATATCTGATTTCAGATGCTACTGCAGCATTTGGATTGAAAGATCAAAATAATAGATATTATGATGCAGAAACTATACATAATGTATCTCTGGCTACATTGCATGGTGAATTTGCCACGATACGGACAACGGAGCAACTAATTAACAGTTTATAAAAAAGTATTTCATTACAAGGTGCAATTATGCAATCCTTTCGTTTATCTCAAATAATTTAGAAAACGGTGCAGCCAGGGTTTTTATCCGGGTATAAGGTGCTGTAAGCCTCCCACTTCAAAATTGGAGATGTGAGTTGATCAAGTCTAAGTGGGAGATAACAGCACCCAAATCCCCGATTCGTTCAGTTGCCTTTAGGTGATACCCTTGCGGTACTAACATCAGTGGGGGATGAGAAAAACACTCATTGAGGTTCACTTTATCTATTGTCCTCTTAGAAAAAATCCGTTTTCCAACGCTTTAAATTTACCAAACTAGATAGACTTAATATTCAAATGGACGGCTATAGTTCCAATCTGAGTTGTGCAAAGTTGAAGAATTACGGTCTATCTTATAGGAAACAGAAAATGAATCGCTTTCACTATTTTTACTCCATGTTTCAAAAAAATATATGATATAAGTATCATCATCAATAATTTCAGCTTTTGTTTCTTGAATTATATGGTATCCGTCAATTTTCACTTTAGAAATACCTTCTTTTTGTGGGAATTTTGCTAGCATTTCATCTCCTTCTGAGGCAAATTTTATAGCATCTTCTGCAGTAAATGGAGGGAGAGGCTCTGATGCAAATTGAAAACCACCCCACATGAATGCCAATATAATAACTGGAAACGATAGACTAATCCAAATTGCTTTTTTGCTTTTTATTTTTATATAGAGAATGCGATCAATCACAGCATATACTAATGCCAGAAATGCGCCAAATAAAATGAATAACCAATTAAAAAGAAAAGAGTCAAGAGTCACCACAATAATACCGAAAAAACCTCCAAATAAACTATGTAATAGAATGTAAAGCCATCTATTTTTAAAGATGCCTTTTTTATGAATGAGCTCTACTATAATTGAAATAGGACTTCCATATAAAAGCAGTACAGGAAAAATATAAATGCTATAAATGAAAGTCCACCCTAAAAAGTCCACTTCTAAATAATAGGAAGCTGATTCTATTGGGAATAGATAAAAGATTGCAAAGTAGATAGCAATAAAGATAGTTAGTATGTAAGAAGTAACAAGTTTTCTTAATAAAAGGGGGAGAGTGTTCATATTAACGCTCCTTCAAAATTAATAAATGTTAGATAATTATTTTCGGCTAGAATATAGTTTTGACTGGATATAGAGTGAATTCATTCCTAGCTATAAACAATTGTTATCTGTTCTATATCCATGTTGTAGTAAGTTGAAAATTAGGATATATCGTTATTATGCAGAAAAAATTTCGTTGTGTCCATTGTAGTTCAATTTTTCTAGATGTTCATGATGATAAAAAATAATCATTAACCTGGAACTTACAGATTTTCTGGAGAAGAGGAATAATTCTATCCATTAAAAAATCAGTGAAAGATAGGTTTCTCTCACTGATTTTGTATTTATTTAAGCCATCGAAGGCTCATGCCAATGTCTGTCAGAGAACCAATTTTCCTTTGTATAGGACATCTCCCAGAAGGCAAGCTCGTATTCTTTAGCAATGATAAATTGCTCTTTCATCTTTTCTTTTTCTTTCTCAGTAGATTCGGCTGCAATTTGATTAAGCAAATGAATCTGTTCATTGGTTGAATCTTGAAACCAGTCACTTGCATAGGTAGCAATCCAATTTTGATAGATTTTTTCGGTTGGTTTGGCATTTTGGTATGTTTTTCCAATATCTGCGTATAACCAATAACAAGGCAACATGGCTGCAATCGCTTGACCTAGGCTTCCAGATGCTGCAGCGCGATATAGGTGTGATGTATAAGCGTAAGCAGTTGGGGCTGGTTTGAAATGATCCCAATCTGTATCTGTGATGTTTAAGATTTCTGCATGCTGTTTATGCACGGTTAGCTCTGCTTGTGCAGTTTTTTTTGCTTTGTCAGCTAGCATCGCTGTTACTTGAAAATCTTCAGCTAATGTAGCTGCCAAGGCATGGACTTTTCCGTAGTGCTTCAAGTAATAAATGTCTTGTAAAATATAATACTTGAAAATGTCTAGGGATAAATCACCTTTGGCGATCCCTTTTACAAATGGATGTTTTATACTTTGCTCCCAACTTTTTGCAGTTACCTCACGTAATGTGTCTGTAAATGACATAAAAAAATTCCTCCTCATACATATTTCATTGCTCGAGGAAGAAAGGGATATACTTAATACACGCAATCTATCTGTGTATAAGGACTTTTGTCCATACACATAAACATGAAACAGATAACGCTGTTAAGTAGTTTTCCACTTCCCTCCGCTGGTACAAACCAGATCAGGTTCTAAGGGTCGTTGTCTCAGCCGCCATCGGGCTCCCCTAGTAGAAACACTATACTTGAAGCATATCATAGTGTCATACAAAGTCAACCGTATTTTTCAAGAGATAAGAAAGCATAAAAATTTGATGCTATGGGATAACCAAATAACCGAATGAGCCACGTCCGGCTCCAGCGCACAGCAACTAGGCGACTTCATGAATCGTCCTACGATAAGTCATCACCGGTTCGTGCTAAATAGGAAGGCCGGCTAAAGACGGGCTTGCCAGAGGGTGCCGCATACTCCTGTTGCAGGAGCATAATTCCTAAAACTTCAGTTGATTCGTTCCACTAGCTACGTTGCTAAACGGGCGCTCCGAGCCTTTGTTCTAATATTAATTGTATTTGTTATAGCGGGTGGAAATAAAGCAACAAATGTTCTATAATAGATGTAATCGTTAGGAGGTGGAAAATTGAGACCAGCATTAACGAAAGATATTCATGTACAAACTTTCAAAGACTACTATTGGTTAAAAGAAGAGTTACAATTATTTTGTAAGCAAAATGGCATTCGTACTTCGGGATCGAAATTAGAACTTACAGACCGCATTGATACTTTCTTGCGTACAGGTGAGGTAAAAAAGCCAATCCGAAAAAGAAGCGGTACTAAAAAAGCAAAAACAAAAGACGAATTAAGCTTAGATACTGTAATTACGGAAAATCATCGTTGTAGTCAGCATGTGCGGGCTTTTTTTAAAACAATTATCCCGAATTTTCACTTCTCTACGTATATTCAAAACTATTTTAAAGAAAATGTCGGTAACACGTATCATGATGTTGTTCAAGCATGGTATGAGGAGGGAGAGCGAAAGAAAGATCCGTCATACAAGAAAACGATTGCTCCACAATTTGAATATAATCAATTTATTCGTGACTTTTTTGCAGATCCGGCTAATAAAGGAAAAAGTAGGGAAGATGCAATTAAAGCTTGGAACAACATAAAGCAACGTCCAGGGAGTAACAAATATACGGCAAACAAATAACTGAGGTTTATGGATGAAGAGAGGGGTATAAAAATTGAACTATAAAAATATTATATTTGATTTTGATGGAACCTTGGCAGATTCAAAGCAATGCAGTGTATTAGCAACACAGAATGCTTTTAAAGCGTTACGACTACATATACCGTCTGCGGATACTATCGAACACTATATGGGAATCCCAATTGAAACATCTTTTAAAAAAATGGCAGATCGAGAGTTATTGAAAGATGAGTATAAGCTTTTATTGCAAACTTTCCGTGAACAGTATAAACAGTTAGAAAGCGATTTACTAACCGTTTTTAAGAATATACCAGAAGTGTTACATAAAATGGTTTTAGAGGAAAAATTGTTATTTGTTTTATCAAGTAAAAAGACAGATGTACTAAAACGGAATCTACAAAGTTTAAACATAGATACTTATTTTCATGATATTATAGGGTCAGACAAAGTATCTCATTATAAACCGCATCCTGACGGTATTTTAAACATCGTTGAACAGTATCATTTAAAAAAGGAAGAGACGGTTATGGTAGGAGATGCTATATATGACTTACAAATGGCTAAAGTTGCTGCTATTTCATCATGTGGAGTGACTTGGGGGAGTCATAAAAGAGAACAATTGACGGAAGAAAAACCTGATCATCTAATAGATGAAGTCATGCAACTTGTATATTCGTAATTTAGCTCCTTTTGTTGTTATTGGAGGGAATCATGAAAATTGAAACGAAACGACTTTTATTAGTTCCTTGTACAGAGGAAAACGTAAACATGGTTTTAGAACGAGAACAAAGTGTTGGTAACCATATCTATCAACACATAGAAAAGTTGCAAGAAGATCAAAGTCAATTCGGCTGGGGACCGTGGTTGATTTGTAATAAAGAGAATACACTTTTGATTGGTAATGCTGGATTTAAAGGAAAGCCGGGTATAGAACGATCGGTAGAAATTGGGTATGGAATCATGGATGATGCTCGTAATCAAGGATATGCGACAGAAGCTGTTGGAGCGCTTATAAATTGGGCCTTTGCTTTCGCTTCTGTAGAGCAAATTCATGCAGAATGCTTGGTTACAAATTTGCCGTCCATAAGCGTGCTGGAAAAAATAGGGATGCGCAAAAGAAAAGAAGCAGATGATAGGATAAAGTGGATATTGAAGAGAACCAGCGTTAACGAGGCTTAGTAAGATGCCTTGTTAACGCTGTTTATTAGCAAATCATGGTATTAATGTAGTTGGCAGTTCTCTTGCAGAAGCCTATGCTATTACAGAGCAACTGGAATTTTGTGCTCGCTTGTACTGGCAGTCCAAAGCAATTGGTGATCCCATCATATTAGCCGACGAGGAAATGACGATGATGGTAGAAAGATTTAAAGATTATGGCCAACCTAAAGATACGCTAAAGTGAATTTTACAACGGTCTTAAAGCATTTTATAGTTGGGATAAAATAAACCTCCTCCCTTACTTCTTAACTCAGTGTAACAAAGATAAAAAAGAATAAGCATTTTAGATAAAACTCCTTTAGAAGTGAAGGGGTTTTATTTGTGTCTCCAATAATACTTATAAAATATTTAAATAATTAAATTAAATACAATATTGACAAAATTTAATCTATGGTGGTACTATCTATATAACATTAATTTATATGCCGTTTATAAAACGTCATACAAAATATTGTTCTAATATTTCCTCTAAAGATATATCATGAAATAAATCGTCTATTTAAATGCTTGATAGATGAGAAGAAATATTTACCCTTCATACACTATAGAAAACCATCATGGATGCAGGACGAAATAATAGCTCCTAGATAAAATAGGAAGAGAGCTCTTATAAGTGGAGGTGAAAAAGTGAAAGAAGAATGTATGTATGATGTTACGATTATAGGTGGTGGACCAATAGGTTTATTTGCTGCTTTTTATGGGGGATTACGACAGATGAAAGTGAAAATCATCGAAACCTTACCTCATTTAGGTGGGCAATTGTCTGCATTATATCCTGAAAAGTACATTCATGATGTTGCGGCATATCCGAAAGTGAAGGCACAAGTATTAATTAATCAGTTAACGGAACAAGCAATGCAATTTAATCCTCATATTGTATTACAGCAAACGGTAGAAAATGTAGTAAAGGTTAATAACCAATATTTTCAACTTGCTACAGACAAAGAAGTGCATTATTCAAAAACAATTCTTATTACTGCTGGTATAGGAGCCTTTGAACCTCGACGAATAAAATTAGCAAATGCTTATACATACGAAGGAAAGAACTTACACTATTTTGTTCAAGATGTAAATCGTTATAAGGATAAAAACGTTTGTATATTAGGTGGTGGAGACTCAGCAGTAGATTGGGCAATGATGATGGAGCCAATAGCAAAAAATGTGAAAATAATTCACCGAAGAGAACAATTCAGGGCTCACGAACATACTGTTTCCAAACTGTTTGACTCTAAGGTTGACGTATTTACTCCGTTTCAATTACATGAAATTGTAGGAGAAGGAAAAATAGAAGAAATCACTATTCAAAACGTAAAAGACTCAGAAACGATAAAAATTCCGTTAGACGAATTAATCGCTAGTTACGGCTTTATATCTTCTTTAGGTCCGATTAAAAATTGGGGGCTAGAATTTGTGAAAAATGCTATTCAAGTAGATTCAGCTATGAATACGAATATCCAAGGTATTTACGCTGCTGGCGATGTTGTTACCTTCTATGGAAAAGTGAAGTTAATTGCTTCAGGATTTGGTGATGCAGTCACTGCAATTAGCAGTGCTAAAACGTATATAGATCCTAAAGCTAGGCATCAACCCCAACATAGCACAACTTTATTTGAAAAATGGGAAAAAATGAAAAACTGAGATTGGAGAGAAAAACATGGCGTTTGTTATTACATCTCCTTGCTCTTTTGAAAAGTCTGCTGAGTGTGTAGAAGTTTGTCCTGTAGATGCGATTTATTCAGGAAATGAAATGTACTACATAGACCCTGACATATGTATAGACTGTGCAGCATGTGAGCCAATTTGCCCAGTTCAAGCTATATATGCAGAAGAAGACGTCCCTGAAAAAGAGAAGGAATATATTGAGAAAAACAGAGATTTTTTCTAGCACTGTAGGAAGGAGCACATTTTTATGGATTGTCGTATAAACAAAATGAAGGCGTCTATCGCCATATTGATCTGTCGATAGCGAAGTTATTTTAATAGTATATGTAAAATGAAAACGTTTTTTTTCATAGGAAATTCGTAAAAAGTCATGTTTTTCAATTATAAATAAGGTAGGCGAAAATGAAAAAAACTTATGTAGCTACGGATTTTTTTAGCAGAAAGTCCGTATCCTAATGGAAAATTTCATCTAGAGTATTTGCACAAATACAATGAATAGGTAGGTGAAATCATGTTTTATAATCAAGAAATGGAAACGCTTCCTAGAGAAAGTATGGAAAAACTTCAATTATCAAGACTTAAAAAAACAGTGCAAACCGTTTACAATAAAACCCCTTATTATCATAAAAAATTTGCAGCATTAAATCTAACCCCAAACGACATTCAATCCTTAGAAGATATTCAGAAATTACCATTTACGCAAAAGAAAGATCTGCGTGATAATTATCCATTCCAATTATTTGCACTACCAATAAGTGTTATTGATAGAATCCATGCTTCTAGTGGTACAAGTGGCAAACCGACTGTTGTAGGATACACTAGAAACGATTTGGAAGTATGGGCGGAAATTGTTGCAAGAGCAATTGTTGCTTGTGGAGGAAATAAGCAACGTATTCTACAAAATGCATTTGGTTATGGTTTGTTTACTGGTGGGCTTGGTTTACATTATGGATCAGAAAAACTAGGAATGGCCACGGTCCCCGTTTCAGGAGGAAACACAGAAAGGCAAGTGTTATTAATAGAAGATTTTAAACCTAGCGTCATTGTTGGTACTCCTTCCTATATTTTAAATATTGCTGACAAAATGGAACAATTAGGAAAAGATCCCCGAAAAACCAGCTTGCAATATGGAATATTTGGTGCTGAACCTTGGTCAGAGAAGATGCGCAAAGAGTTAGAAGAGAGATTAGGAATTAAAGCCATGGATATTTATGGATTAAGTGAAGTGATGGGACCTGGAATTTCTTGTGAATGTTTACAAGCACAATCTGGTCTGCATGTCGCTGATGATCATTTTTATGTGGAAGTCATTCATCCAGATACGTTGGACCCCGTACCAGAAGGAGAAGAAGGGGAGCTTGTTTTTACTAGTTTAACCAAAGAAGCTTTTCCAATTATTCGTTATCGTACTGGTGATATAGCTTCCATTACGAAAGAACCTTGTATATGCGGTAGAACAACAACGAGAATGTCGCGTGTAAAAGGAAGAATTGATGATATGCTTATTGTTCGTGGCGTGAATGTTTACCCGACAGAGATAGAGAGCGCTCTATTGGAGATGAAGGAGCTAGAACCACATTATCAGCTTTATGTTGTGAATCAAGGCTCATTAGATAAAGTGTTGTTAAAAGTAGAGATCAATGAAACGATGTACCGACAATTAGATGGGGATTTAGAGCATGCAAAAATAAAAGCGCTTTCTAATCAAGTTTTTCAACAATTAAAAAGCAAATGTCTCGTTAGTATAGATGTTAGCATTGAACATCCTGGTACGATCCCTCGATCGATGGGGAAAGCGATTCGTGTTGTCAGAGACAGCGGAATAAAAATTTAAGGAGGTTGCAAACCATGGTTTTAACTCCTTTTGACCAATTAACAGCTGATGAAAAATATGATCATTTTATGGAAAGGATTGAAAAGGGTGAAAAAATAGAGGCGGAAGATTGGATGCCAGACGAATATAGAAAGGCATTGATACGTTTAATTTCGATGCATGGGATTAGTGAAATTATGGGGGCACTCCCTGAAAAAGAATGGGTACCTAAGGCACCAACTTTACATCGAAAATTAGCTATTATGGCTAAAGTTCAGGATGAAATGGGACATGGTCAGTTGCTGTTACGCGTCGTAGAAGATTTAATCCAACCATTGGGGAAAACAAGAGACCATATTATGGAGGATTTATTTACAAAACGGCTTAAATTTCATAATGTCTTTCATATGCCTGCACCATCATGGGGAGATGCAGCTATTATTGCTTGGTTAGTGGATGGAGCGGCTATTTTATCACAAACGATGATGTTAAATACTTCTTATGGACCATATGGAAGAGCATTGAAAAGAATTTGTCAGGAGGAATCCTTCCATGCGAAACATGGAGAAAGCTTGACACTAGCTTTGGCTAGTGGAACGGAAAAACAAAAAGCCATGTTACAGGAAGCACTTCATCGTTGGTGGGAATCGTTATTAACCTTTTTTGGCCCCAAGTCAAAGCAAGAAACAGGTCACACCAATGTTGATATTGGTATAAAGTATAAACTCCGAACAAAAACAAATGAGCAATTACGGCAAGAATTTTTAACGAAATATGTACCAAAAATTCAATTACTTGGATTAAGCATTCCAGACGAACAGTTGCGTTTTGATGAAGATACACAAGAATGGCGTTATACAGAGCCAGATTGGCAGAAATTCAAAAGAATAGTAGCTGGGGATGGACCAAAATCAGATGAAAGGCTAGCTTTGCGCAGGAATTCTTATGAAAATAGTCAATGGGTTCGAGATGCGTTAAGGCATTTCAAAGAACAAGCAAGCGAACATGTTGGATGACGGAGAGGAGTGCGATCATGGCAAGTGAACAATTTTATGAAGCATTTGAAGTTTTTAGCAGGAAAAGAGATGGATTACCTTTAGAACACCGATTTAGCTTAACAGCACCCAACAAGGAAATGGCTTATATCATGGCGAAAGAAAACTTTTTTCGGCGTGAAGCCGTGAAGGAATTGTGGGTTGTAAGTCGAAAAGATATCAGGAAGATGAGCCAAGAAGAAAGAGAAGCCTTTCAATTAATGGATAATAAAGCGTATCGGGAAACTCGTGGCTATGTAGATCTCCCTAAGAAATGGAAAGAATTTAATCATGATACAAAAGTGAAGGAGGGGTAAAGAGGTTGCAACGAGAAGATATGGTTTTGTGTGAATTACTTTATCAATTAGCAGATGATAATTTCATCCTAGCCTATCGTGGCTCGGAATGGCTTGGGTTGGCGCCTCATATTGAGGAGGATGTTGCTTTTTCATCCATCAATCAAGATATGATGGGGCATGCGGTCATGTATTATCAATTGCTGGAGGAATTAGGAGCAGGAGATGTTGATGCATTATCGCATTGTAGGGAGCCAGAATCCTTTCGAAATGCTATTCTTTTAGAGCGGAAGAACGGATTAGGCCATTATTTAGAAAATCCCAATTACGATTGGGCCTATACGGTAGTTCGCCATTATTTGTTCAGTGTGTTGAAACAAATTCGCTTAGAATCTCTTTATCATTCTAGTTATGAGCCTTTGAAACAAGCAGCAGAGAAAATCTCATTGGAGCATTACTACCATTCTATGCATTGGGAAACTTGGTTTACACAATTAATGTCGAGTACGAAAGAGGCCCGTCATCGTATGGAGAATGCTATCAACTATTGTTGGCAAGAATTTGACGGGGTAATCTCTTTAGGTAGATATGGTAAAGAAATATGTGATCATCAGTTGATAGTGGAAGAAGAAAAATTGCGAAATGAATGGTTGAAAAGAGTTTGTACTACATTTGGCGAAATGCAATTTTCACCTAAGACATCTCCTGGCATGGAAAGTGGAAATGGGCGTAATGGAGAACATACGGAAGATCTAACGGAAGCTCTGGAAGTGTTAAGTGAAGTTTACGGAGGTGATAAGCAAGCAGTTTCTTGGTAATAAAGATGAAGTGAGGGATAAAGGATGACGAAAAACTTACTTCTCAAGAAGGAAGTACAGCAAGTATTACAACAAGTAACTGATCCAGAAATGCCGTATATTAGTATTGTTGAGCTAGGAATGTTGGAAAATATAGCAATGAAAAGGGACGGTTTTGTTCAAGTGGAGCTATTGCCAACTTTTAGTGGATGTCCAGCTTTAAATATGATTCAAGCAGATGTAAAAGAAAAAGTGAAAGAGCGTTTATTAGAATGGAATGATGATTTAGAAGTTGAAGTTACATTTCGTTTTCATCCTCCGTGGACAACGGATCGCATTACGGAAACGGGGAAAGAAAAATTAAGACAAAATGGAGTTTCACCCCCACCAGCTTCTTTTACTGCGGGTGAACCTTGGAAGATTCCATGCCCTTATTGTCATTCCATGTATACAACGATGGAGAACATATTTGGGCCAACAGCATGTCGAAGTATTCTTTATTGTAATGCATGTAAAAACCCATTTGAAGCAATGAAACCCATTGCTAATTTATTTGAAGGAGTGGAAAATAAATGGTTAAATTAATAGCATTGTATAAACGCCCTGAGGATAAGGTTAGTTTTGATGAACATTATCAGAATGTTCATACGCCCATTACTAAAAAGATTCCTGGATTACGTAAAATGGAAGTTACTAAAATTGTAGGATCACCTGGTGGGGAAAGTAAGTACTATCTGTTATGTGAAATGTATTATGATGATCACGATGCATTAAAAGCGGCGATGAAAACGGATGAAGCAAAAGCCTCTGGAAAAGATTTGATGTCATTCGCTGGGGATTTAGTGACGATGATGATTGGTGAGGAAGTTGAATAACTATCAATATATTAAAGTTTGGACGGACAACGAAATTGGAAACATTGAGTTGCAACGCCCAAAAGTTTTAAATGCTATTAATCAATCGATGGTAGCAGAAATTTTAACTGCATTATGTGAATTTGATTATTCAGAGCAAGTGAAAGTCATTGTTTTATTTGGCGCCGGTAAATCTTTTGCTGCTGGAGCAGATATTAAAGAAATGATGGGAGAAAATGCGGTTTCCATGGAGTTGAAAAATCAGTTTGCTGATTGGGATCGTATTGCATTAATAAAAAAACCAGTAATAGCTGCAGTGCACGGATTTGTCCTCGGTGGTGGATTTGAGCTTGCATTATGTGCTGATATGATATTTGCAGCAGCAAATAGTAAATTTGGATTTCCAGAAGTGAAACTTGGTGTTATGCCTAGTGCTGGAGGTTGTGTGAAATTAACGAAATTAATAGGGAAAAGAAAGGCATTAGAATTTCTATGGAGTGGAAATCATTTGGAAGCAGAAGAAGCGAAACATTGGGGAATGGTAAATCGGATAGTACCAAATGAACTTCTTATGCAAGAGACGATACATTTTGCTGAAAAATTAAAGAAGCAACCGGCTTTGGCTTTACGGCTAATAAAAGATACGGTTAGAAGAGCAGAGAATGTAACTGAATATGAAGCGATGCAATATGAACGAAAAAACTTTTCTTTGCTTTTTGCTTCTGAGGATCAACAAGAAGGGATGCAGGCATTTATGGAAAAGCGATCGCCACATTTTCAGGGGAAATAGGAGTTGGGCAAATGTTTCAGACCATTCATTATGAAGAAAAGGATCAGGTCGCTTGGCTAACCTTGAATCGACCTGAGAAATTAAATGCATTTACAAGTACGATGAATCAAGAAATGATCGAAGTATTTCAAAGCGTGGGAAAGGATCATAAAATACGTGCCCTTGTTATTACTGGTGCCGGAAAAGCATTCTGTTCTGGAGAAGATATTAGCAGCCTACAACCTGAGATGCAACTAGGGGAAATTATTAAATCCCGCTACCAACCGATGATGAAAGAGCTTGCTCGAGTGGAAAAACCAATTATTGCTTCTATTAATGGTGCAACAGCAGGTGCTGGGTTAAGCTTGGCATTGGCGTGTGATTTTCGAATTGCTTCGGAACAAGCTTCATTTATGGAGGCGTTTATCCATATTGGGTTAATTCCTGACTCTGGAAATTTATATTATTTGCCTCGTATCGTCGGTTTAGCTAAAGCTCTTGAATTAGCTATTTTAGGCGAGAAGCTAACGGCAAAAGAAGCGAAGGAGGTTGGTCTAGTAACAAAAGTAGTCCCACCAGATCAGTTAGATACAGAAACGACTTCATTTGTTGATCGCTTGGCTCATATGCCTACAAAAGCAATAGGGTTAATCAAGCGTTACATGTACCAAAGCTTTGAAACGAACTTAACTAATATGCTAGATTATGAGGCGTTTGGACAAGAGATTGCTGGTAAGACAGAAGATTATGCAGAAGGGGTTCAGTCCTTTTTGGATAAACGATCCCCTAAATATAAAGGATATTAAAAAAGGAGCGTTGGAAATGGTAAAAACAACAGAACAGCCAATTTTTGCGAAAGAGCTAAAACGTGAGACATACCAAATGGTTATTAATGGAAAACCGACACAGGCTAAGTCAGGTGAAATGGCGACGGTTTACAATCCTGCAACAGGTGAAGTCATTGCTGAAGTGCCAAAAGCAAATCTGGAAGATGTAGACTTAGCGGTAGAAGCAGCTCGAGAAGCTTTTGATAATGGCAAATGGAAGCGTTATCCAGTAGGAAAGCGCGCACGCGTATTAAACAACATTGCTTCGATTATGAGGGAGCGGTTTCATCAATTAGTTGAGATGGAAGTTATGAATAGTGGTAAAACCATCTCCGCAGCTCAAGGTCAAGTCATGCAGGCAATAGAAGATTTCGAGTTTTATGCTGGAGCCATTGTTGGACATTGTGGCACGGTAAATAATGTCCCTGGGCAGTTTTTTAATTATACGCAAAAAGAACCGATCGGTGTAGCAGCGCAAATTATACCTTGGAATTACCCAATGATGATGGCTGCTTGGAAGGTGGCGCCTGCCATTGCAACAGGCTGTTCTATTGTATTAAAACCCGCCAGTTTTACACCAATTACGGCAATTTTGTTAGCAGAAATTTGTACAGAAGCAGGTGTACCTGAAGGGGTTGTTAATGTAGTAACAGGCCTAGGTGCAACGATCGGCACTTATTTAACGGAACATAAAGGCATTGACAAGGTTGCCTTTACAGGAGAAACAAATACAGGGAAGGATATTATGGCAAAAGCTTCGGAAACCTTAAAGCGGGTTACCTTAGAGTTGGGAGGAAAATCTCCCAACATCGTATTCCCAGATGCCGATTTAGAGGCGGCGGTTAACGGGTCTGTTTTCGGTATTTTTTACAACACTGGTCAATCGTGTGAAGCAAGATCGCGCTTATTTATCCATGAAGATATGTATGATGAATTTATGGAAAGTTTTCTCGATAAGACAAGGAAACTAGTTGTAGATGACCCGATGTCAGAAAAGTCTCACGTTGGTGCAATTATTAGTAAACAACAATTGGATAAGATCCATCGTTATGTAGAAGGAGCAAAGGAAGAGGGTGCAACCGTTGTAACAGGGGGGCATCCCTTAAAAGTAGAAGGCTTTGAAGAAGGGTATTGGTATGCACCAACCGTAATAACAGATGTAACAAATGATATGAAAATTGCGCAAGAGGAGGTTTTTGGTCCTGTCGTCGTTGTGATGACATTTACAGATGAAAAAGAAGTGGTTCAATTAGCTAATGATACGAAATACGGTCTGGCTGCGGCTATTTGGGCGAAAGACCAAGGTCTTATAAAGCGTGTGTCTGATCGTATTCAGGCTGGTGTGGTGATGGTGAACTGCCCGTTTTCTGCTTTTCCTGGCACTCCATTTGGTGGATATAAACAGTCTGGATTTGGTCGTGAACTAGGAATAGAGACGCTAGATTTATATACAGAAACAAAAAGTGTTTTATCTTATGCAGGAAGAAAACCGTTAAATCCATTAAATCTATAGAATAATACGTACTGTCTTGGAATAAAAGCGAACGAATATCCTTTAGGGAAAAGTTCGCTTTTCATTTCAATAGTAGAAAAGGAGAAGATTTTGATGCGGGGATGTTTTGTAGTTGTAGGCGCAGGGGTAATGGGAAGAGGAATTGCTTATGTTGCTTCATTAAGGGGTTATTTTGTTAAGCTTGTGGATGTAAATGAAGAAGTCCTTTTCAAAGCGAAACAAGAGATAGACGTATTGTATGGAAAGGGAATAACTTATGGAAAGATAACAGAGGCAAAGGCGATAGCAGGAAAGGATAGCATTCGTTATGAAACAGATTTAGAAATAGCGGTGAAAGATGCCATCATTATCATAGAGGCTGTTCCGGAAAGAATAGAGATTAAAAAAGATATCTTTTCCATACTTGATCGCCATGCGCCTAGGGATTGTTTATTTGCTACAAATACGTCAACCATGAGTCCAACGGAGATAGCTTCATACACAACTAAACCCGATTTCGTTATTGCTATGCATTTTTTTAATCCAGTTCATAAAATGCCATTAGTTGAAATTGTCCGTGGTTTGGAAACAAGCGATGAAACAGTAAAAATAGCAGAAAACATCGCTGAAGAATTAGGAAAAGAAACGGTAACGATTCATGAATTTCCTGGGTTTGTAACAAGTCGTATTAGTTGCTTAGTAGGTAATGAAGCATTTTATATGCTACAGGAAGGACTTGGTACCCCTGAAGAAATTGATAAAGCGATTAAGCTCGGATTGAATTATCCAATGGGACCATTTGAATTAGGTGATTTAGTCGGTTTAGATACAAGGCTTCATAATCTTCGGTATTTACATCAAAAGTTAGGGGATAAATACCGTCCTGCCCCCCTTTTAGAACAGTATGTAAAAGCAGGGCGATTAGGAAGAAAAACAGGAAAAGGTGTCTATGTCTATGAAGGAGGGAGTGAGAAGTGAAAGAAGTTGTTATCGTTGATGCAGTAAGGACGCCAATAGGAAGATACAATGGTTCATTAAAATATGTACGTCCAGATGATTTAGCGTCGGTTGTCATTCAAGCGATCATTGATAGACAGCCAAAGTTACCCATAGATGCCATCAACGAAGTGATTTTAGGTAATGCAAATGGTGCTGGGGAAGAAAATAGAAACGTTGCTCGTATGTCTCTCCTACTTGCTGGGCTCCCTGTTCATGTAACTGGTACAACCGTAAATCGCCTTTGTGGTTCAGGAATGGATGCTGTTCATATGGCGGCACGCGCAATAATGGTTGGAGATGGGGATATTTATATTGCTGGTGGAACGGAGAGCATGACAAGAGCACCGTATGTTTTACCTAAATCAGAATTCGCTTTTCAACGAGGGAATAAGACTTTACTAGATACTATGATTGGCTGGCGTTTCACTAATCCAAGGCTAGAAGCAATGTATGGTGCTGATTCCATGCCGCAAACGGCAGAGAATGTGGCAAAACAATTTCAAATAACAAGAGAAGAACAAGATGATTTTGCTTATGCTAGTCAAATGAAAGCAAAAGCAGCAATAGAAGCAAATAAGTTTTATGATGAACTTACTCCAGTAAAGTATATGTTTAAAGGGGAAGAGAAGGTTGTCGATAAAGATGAGCATCCACGCCCCGCAACAACTCGAGAAAAACTAGCTAGCTTACAACCATTATTTAGCGGAGGGACGGTTACAGCAGGTAATACATCTGGAATAAATGACGGGGCATCAGCATTGTTATTAATGAGCAAAGAAAAAGCAGAGCAATTAGGTGTGAAGCCTATGGCACGCTACATAGCGAGTGGAACATCGGGAGTAGAGCCTTCTATCATGGGTATTGGCCCTATTGAAGCATCCAAAAAAGCATTGCAACGAGCTAATCTACAAATAGAAGACGTGGATTTAGTTGAATTGAATGAAGCATTCGCATCGCAGTCGATTGCATGTATGAAACAACTTGAATTAAATCCGGAAATAGTTAATGTTAACGGAGGCTCAATTGCATTTGGTCACCCATTAGGAGCTAGTGGAGCAAGAATTCTTACGACTTTATTACATGAAATGAACCGTCGTAATAGTAAATATGCGCTTGCTACAATGTGTATTGGTGTGGGGCAAGGAATTGCGACAGTTATTGAAAAATGGTAAGTTAGGGGGAGAAGAAATGAGTAATGTTTTATTAGAAACAAAAGAAAGAATTGCCTATGTCACGATAAATCGACCTGAAGTGTTAAATTGCTTTAATTATTCTACATTACTAGAGTTAGAGCGTGTTATAGAAGATCTATCCATCAATCAGGAAATCTGGGCGGTAGTCATTACAGGGCGGGGTGAGAAGGCGTTTAGTGCAGGAGCAGATTTAAAAGAACGTAGACAATTAGGAAACAAGGAAGTTATTCGTAACGTCAAAAAAATCAGCTCGGTGTTTGAACAAGTTGCCAATCTTCCTCAACCAACCATTGCCTTAATGAATGGGTATGCTTTAGGAGGTGGGTTGGAGCTTGCGCTTGCATGTGACTTTCGCATAGCTGTTTCTTATGCGACAATGGGGTTAACAGAAACAAGTATGGGGATTATACCTGGTGCTGGTGGTACGCAACGACTTCCTAGATTAATAGGGCAAGCAAAGGCAATGGAATTAATTTTATTGGCTAAACAGATTTCTGCTAACGAAGCTTTAGAGTATGGTCTTGTTCATAAAGTAGTGGAACAAGAAAAACTTTTTGAAAGCTGTGAATTATTTGTTGAGTCCATCGTGCGCATGCCGCAAATCGCCATTCGACAAGCAAAGTTTGCTATTCAACATGGGATGAACACAGATTTAAAAACTGGGATAAAAATAGAAGAAAGTGCATATCACAGAACAATTCCAACGAAAGATCGGGTCGAAGCACTGACCGCATTTTATGAAAAAAGACCCTCTCAATTTGTCGGTGAATGAATAGATGAATGGAACGTGTTCCTCCCATAATCTCTTTAGAAGGTAATACAGTTTCATACTAGCAAAGGATGATAATCGTGGAAAGCAAACCAAAGACACGTTCAATGATTTTTACGTTATTTGGAGATTATATTCGGTACTACGGTAATGAAATATGGGTTGGTAGCTTAATTAAATTATTGGAGCCATTTGACCATAATGAACAGTCTATAAGATCAGCTGTATCTAGAATGAGTAAGCAGGGATGGGTTGTCAGTCGTAAGGAAGCAAACAAAAGTTATTATTCATTGACCGAGCGTGGAAAAAAAAGAATGAAAGAAGCGGCCGGCCGTATTTATAGAATGGAGCCAGCGAAGTGGGATGGAAAATGGCGGACGCTACTGTATACCATACCTGAAGAAAGAAGACATATTCGCGATGAATTGCGTAAAGAACTAATTTGGAGCGGTTTTGGCCTACTTTCCAATGGCGTTTGGATTACACCGAATCCGTTAAAAGAGCAAATTTATGACATTATTGATAAATATGATATTAAAGAAGATGTTTATTTTTTTGAAGCTAAAAATGAAGGTTTCCAAGCGAATAAACAAATCATACGCAGCTGTTGGGATATAGATCATATAAATATGCTATACGAAAAGTTTATTCATGCGTATGAGGAAAAAATGATTGCCAATGCCATGAAGATAGAACGTGGGGACATGAGTGATCAAGACTGTTTTGTAGAACGAACTTTACTTGTTCATTACTATCGGAAATCATTGTTTGTCGATCCAAGTATTCCAAAAGAATTATTGCCAGAGAAATGGTTAGGTGAACGTGCGGCGAAGTTATTTAATGAGTATTATCAAATTCTTGCAACAAAAGCGAATGCTTTTTTCAAAGCGATTTATTTAGCAGGATATGATAACTGTCCAAAGCAAAAACAAATCATTGCGAAGGAGGAGTAAATTGGGGAATTTGTTAACGGAACGACTAAATATTATTTATCCTATTTTACAGGGAGGGATGGGAAATATAAGTGACCCTGGGCTTGCAGCAGCAGTTTCGAATGTTGGTGGCTTAGGGACAATAGGGGCAGGGAATATGCCAGTTGAAGAGGTTTTAACAAAAATAAAAGAAATGATGAAAAGAACATCAAAGCCTTATTGTGTAAATGTTCCTATATCTGTTCATCCGCATACAGAACAATTAATTCAGGAATTAATTGAATTAAAGGTTCCTGTCGTTTCTTTGTCTGCAGGCAACCCAGCACCATTTGTTCCATTGCTCAAAGAGCATGATATAACGGTTATCTGTGTCTCTTCCACCGTAAGCCAAGCCAAAAAAGCTGAAGCTGCTGGGGTGGATATTATTGTTTGTGAAGGATATGAGGCTGCTGGGATTAATGCACTAAATGAAAGTACTACAATGACACTTATTCCCCAAGTTGTTGAAAAAGTAAGTGTCCCCGTTGTCGCTGCGGGAGGAATTGCTAATGGTAAAGGTTTGGCGGCGGCTTTATCGTTAGGGGCGCTAGGTGTACAAATGGGAACGCGTTTTATTGCTACGAAGGAATCGCCTTATCATGATAATTATAAACAGAAAATTATTCATGCTACGGATGAATCAACGATTATTGTTGGAAGAAGATATCATCGTATTCGTAGATTAATGAAAACAAACTATGTTCATAAGTTGACAGAACTCGAAATGAAACATGAGAAGCCCGATTTATTTATAGAAGAAACAAGTGAAGATCACCATAAATTAGGGGCAATCGTAGGAGATTTGGATAATGGTTTTATTAATGGTGGACAAATAGCCGGCTTGATTGATGATTGTCCAACTGTAGAGGAATTGATAGCAACGATGGTAAGAGATGCAAAACAGATATTAAAGTTTAGTATGGAAAAACTTATGTAGGCGTTAACTGGTGGTATCGTGTTAAGTTGACGTATATACGGAATGAATTGGGAGGGAAGGGATACCTCCCAACAGCAATGGTTTATTTTTTCAGTATTTGTTTGAAATCTTTCCCTTTTTGTACATATGTATCAATGGATAATTGAATAAGCTCAAGATCCTTTGCTGTTATTTCGCGAACGATTTTACCCGGAGATCCTACTACCAGGGAACGTGAAGGTATTTTTTTACCTTGTGGTATAAGGGTATTTGCTCCTATGATGCATTCTTCGCCGATTTCTACATGATCTAGAATGGTAGATCCCATTCCAATAATGGTTCTTTTACCTATTTTACAACCATGTAAAATAACATTATGTCCTACTGTAACCTCATCTTCTACCACTACAGGACAATTTTCGAACAGATGGATAGTTGAATTGTCTTGAATACTACACTTTTCCCCAATTGTAATGGAATCCTCATCCCCTCTTAAAACGGTATTAAACCAAATAGTAGATTCTTCACCGATAGTTACATCGCCAATTAAGTATGCACCCGGTGCTATAAAAGCGTTGTCATTAACGAGGGGGGTGTATTGATTGTATGGAATAATCATGATATCACCTCTTTGGAAAATTTAGTAATAAAAATAAGGACTGCTAGGATTTTAATCCAACATGATAAAAGACATAAAATACTGTTTGACTCTTACATGGTGAACGTCATCTGTTGTGATAATATATCCTTAAGTCTAAGAAGAGTTTGAGAATAAGTATTCTTATGTGGAAGTATGGAGCAAACAGAAAAATTTCAAAATTTGTATTCTATTTTAACATTGCTGACCTTTTTTTAAAAGGCTAAATGTTAAAAAAATAGAAAATAAAATGATAAATCGGTTTCGTTTCACATTCAGGAAATGGTTTGTTTTTACTTGCTCTACCCTCGCAAAGGAGAAGCTTTCTTATTATGGGTAAGTGTAGAAGTTTAAAGGTTTATAGTATAAAAAAACTACAGCTTTCACTATAAAACTTGAAAACAAGCCAAGTTTTGCTAATATAGAGACAGCTTGAAGGAGTTTCTTCTCATTGTATAGAACTGTTTTTTTAATGAGAATAAAGTCAGTACGTCCGAACCAGTTAAACGGAGGAAGAATATAAGGGGAAAACATGAAACTTCATGAAACAAAGTAGTTAGCAAATACGTATCAATATATAAGTTCAAATGTAGAAAAAATTCTTCGTTATTATTAAGCTAACAAGCGGCTTTATGATATATCTTAACTTCTATATTGGAAGCAAAACTACGTAAGCTATCGCCATAAAGACTTTACGATAGTCAAAATTTTCTCCTGAAAGGGGCATGAATATGGGAAAAAAGAAAGTAGATATCGGCTTGATTTTGGTTCATATGCTATTACTAGTCATGTTAATCATTTTAGTAACTTTGTTTATAGCTATACCATTTGTTATTTCCTTTGCTGTCATTTATCTTGCTCAAGTAATACCGTTCATAGATTTTCATTTTTATGAAGACTTTTGGGGGGACTTCTGGTTTTTTACAGGTTTCACATTGTTAAGCTTATTCATGCTAGTAATCATTGAAATTGCGATATTTATTGATCGAAAAGATAAAACTTTTCATTCTTTAGATGATATTGGTCCTACCAATTTGAAGGAATGGGTTATTTTCTTAACGGTTTTTAGTGTGTACATAAATACGTTTAACCTCTATTCTGAACGACTAGATACGAATTTTATTGGAGCTACAATCATAAGCTTGGTATTTGTTTTTCTACTATACGTTTTTGGGAAAATTATTGATTTATTTGCTGACGAAGAAGATGAGCCAAATGTGATGGAAGAAAAATAATTCAGAGTGGGAGCTTAAAATGTTTTCGTTGCGGTTAACAGGCAATTTCCGATGAACGAGAGCTATTTTAACGTGGTAGGGAGTGAAATTCCGTTTTTCGAGAGCGACTTCTGCATGGTCGGGAGCGAACCTCCGTCTGACTAGAGCGGATTTTTCCATGGTCATAATTACAACCCATTAGAAATGTTAAGGTTAATGATGCAAAACCTATGATAACATTTGCTATATCTCCAGTAATCACGAGCCTCATCTCCATTTTATCTCGGAGGTTTTTGGTCACTCACCTAGCTAATACAACTATAATATTATTATAGCATTTGATACCGTTTTCTCCTATTAAGCCTTTCATAGACTTTAGAGAATTCTTCATACTTACCCTCCTCAAAGTTAGCTTTTTTAAAGTGCTATATCATGATTTCATAATGTTGATATATATATGCTATTACACTAGTATGGTTGGTTATGTAAACAAAGCAAGAGCCACACTCTTTACCTGTGGCTCTTCTGTGTAACTTCATCTATCATTTAATGATGTCCCTCTGCAAATGCTATATCAGCTGGTACATGTTCTCCTTGGTAAACCTGCTTATATTCATTGGGCGTATAATGGCTTTCTTTTTTAAAAATTCTGCTAAAATACGTAAGATCTAGGTAGCCCACTTGTTCGGCGACTTCTGTGACCGATAAATCGGATGTACGCAATAGCTTTTTTGCTTGTTCTATTCGATAGTGCCGTACATAACTTACGAAGGACATGCCGACGGTTTCTTTGAAAAAGCGGCTTACATAACTTTTATTTAAATGCATGAACGCTGCTAATGAATCCAAATTTATTTCTTCATAATAATGTTCGTGGACGTATTGCATCATCTGAGCGGCACTTTCTTTTAAGGTATCGGTGACAGATTTTCGTTCATAGTTTAATAAGGATACTTGATTTAGTGCCAAAATTGCCCGGTGAATGGCAGATTTACATTCCTCTGCTTTTAATGGCTTCACCAAATAGTCAACCGCTCCACAGCGAATCGCTGTTTGAATATGTTTAAAGTTTTCCTCATTGTCTATTAAAATAACTTTCACGTTTGGGTGGCGTTTAACGATATTTATCTTATATTGAAAAATTTCTTCACTTGATCCACTGACATCTAATATAAGCATATCAGGGCGTTGTTCTAATGAACGTGCATATGCTTCTTCAGCAGATAAGGCATCATCAAAAAATATGACATTAAAAAAGTGCTCTGCAAAAATTCGCTTTAAAAAAACACGGTCTGCTTGTTCTGGACTAGCTAATAATACACGACACATGATATCCCCTCTCTTTACGTTATTCCTGATGATCTTTAGAACCAAATCCTCTGCTTCCATACTAAGTTATAAAGGTTACACGTATTGTGTAACGATGTGAAATGTATATTCTATTATAAGTATAACATGATAATGGAGGGAATTTTATGTTTATATATGCATCAGTTTGTGAAATAATGAGCTAATGTCAAAATTGTCCAAAAACAAATATAAATAGTCCTAACGATTAATTTGTAAACGCTTTATTATAAAAGTATAGAAATTAATTGAAAAGGGGATGTCAAACATGGCTATAAATTTAGCGCAAGAAACTGTACAAACATATGAGGTAGAGACGCTAATTCAAAAAGCGAAACATGCTCAACATATATATGCCAGTTTCACCCAAGAACAAGTAGATGAAATCGTAAAGGCCATATCTGTCCGATTAACAGAAGCTGCAGAGGACTTAGCATATAAAGCACATACTGAAACAGGATTCGGTAATGTGAAAGATAAAACGACGAAAAACTTATTTGCTAGTCAGCAAGTATACGAGAGCATAAAAGATGAACCAACTGTAGGCATTATTGATCGAGATGAAATGAATAAAGTAATTGAAATTGGCGTGCCAATGGGAGTAATTGCAGCACTTGTACCGGTTACCAATCCAACATCTACGGTTATTTTTAAAACACTAGTCGCATTAAAAACAAGAAATGCCATTGTATTATCACCACATCCAAAAGCTGTCAACTGTATTGTTGAAGCGGCACGGTTAGTGGAAGAAGCAGCAGTAAATGCTGGAGCGCCAAAAGGTCTAGTACAAGTAATTGAATCTCCAAGCCTAGAAGGAACGCAAACATTGATGCAACACGATGATACAGCATTAATTTTGGCAACTGGTGGTGGACCAATGGTAAAAGCTGCTTACTCTTCCGGCAATCCAGCAATTGGAGTCGGCCCTGGTAACGGTCCAGCTTTCGTTGAAAAATCAGCTCATATCGAAGAAGCAATCGATCGAATTATTACGAGTAAGACATTTGATAATGGTACGATTTGCGCTTCAGAACAATCCATTATTGTTGAGAAAGGTATAAAAGAAGAAGTTGTCGAGGAATTGAAAAAACGTAAAGCTTATTTCATGAATCAAGAAGAATCAGAGAAAGTTTCTCACTTTATTATGCGAGAAAATGGTACGATGAACCCACAAATTGTAGGTAAAACCGTTACAGAGGTGGCTAAACTATGTGGGATTATCATTCCTGCAGATACAAGTGTGCTTATTTCAGAGGAAACGACAATTGGACCTGACAACCCGTATTCACGTGAAAAATTAACCCCAATTCTAGCAATGTACACGGTAAATGATTGGGATCAAGGTGTTACAACATGCAATACCATCCTAGAAAATGAGGGTGCAGGGCATACAGCTATGTTGCACACAACAAATGATGAGTTAGTAGAAGATTTTGGACTACGCATCAAAGCTTCCCGTATTTTAATTAATACACCGGGAACATTTGGAGGTATTGGTTTTTCTACAAATCTAGCTCCTTCCCTAACATTGGGCTGTGGTGCAATTGGTGGAAGCAGTATTACGGATAACGTAAGTGTTCGTCAATTAATGAATATTAATCGAGTTGCGTATAATAAATAATAAAATGGTAGAAAAGCATCCAGACTTTGTAATAAGCGAAGTTTGGATGTTTTTTTCTACTATAGGAAAGCGTAAGCAAACCTAGTATGAATGTTGCTCAATTAGTTTAACGAAACATACAGTAGGAGTTAGATGAACCCCTCTTTCTGTAGTTTCGTTTATTTAAGTTTACTAAAAGTTTCCATAAACACCTATTAGGGTATAGGAAAATATATGTGCCTAGGAGAAAGGATAGCGACGTTGAAAGCTCAAAATAATGTAATAAAAAGAAAAATCCCTAGTGGACATTCCTTGGCAATTCACCCAAATTAACAGATAAGCAAAAGGTTGCTTTTAGAAACTATATCCATATTAAAGCTTCAGTTTCATATGGCATATTCGCCTTATATATATTGCTAGAAATGTTCTATCATTATTTAAAAATTGCAAACCTTTTTATATTTCTACCCTCAGGATTCTTCACTTTTTAAAAAACTATCTCATCTCACCAAAATTAAATCTAAAAAATTATAATATTCTTTATCCATTCTCGCATATTATTTTCATGACAAGTAATTTATCAATTGAAGTTTTAAAACGCACCTACTACTTCAGCATTGACAAGTTTTATGAATATTTTTCAACAGTTGTTTACTTCGTTCAGGATGTTTTTAAAAAGTTTAATGCTGTTAGAACAAGTTTTGCTTTTAAAACCGATATGGTCCTTATTAACTATTTTTTGTATATATAATTAGTAAATAATGCTATTTAACTAGGACTATATAACTGGTTGAACGCTTACATTTTAGTTTTTGTTTAGAAATCGTTGATAAAGTATGGAAATGGTGAAAATAATTTGAATGGATGGAGGAATTATTATGAAGGCTATTATTGTGGATGATGAACAATCGGCTTTAGACTATTTGGAACAACAGCTCAAAAAGATTAGTAAAATGTATGTTATTGGTAAAATAACTAATCCTATCCATGCACATAAAACTATTCTTAAAGAGGACGTGGACGTAATATTTTTAGATATAGGGTTGCCGGAAATGAATGGTATTCGTTTGGCTGAAAAAGTTTTAAAAGATAAGCCAAACTTACTTATTGTTTTTGTGACTGCTTATGATAAATATGCTGTAAAGGCATTTGAGCTTAATGCAATCGATTATCTAGTTAAGCCGATTCCACCTGAACGTTTGAAAAAAACAGTTGAACGAATAGATAATAATTTACAGTCATCTACGATTGAAAGAACTTCACCACTTTATGTAAATGTGCTCGGTCAATTTTCGGTTGAATCGGTTAAAGGGAAACGTGAATTTGTTGCCTGGAGAACGAAAAAGGCAGCGGAATTATTTTTATATTTATTACATCATAGAGGGAAAATGGTCAGAAAATCATTTTTAATTGAGCTACTTTGGCCTGACCTAGCATTAGAAAGAGCCAATTCATTGTTGTATACAACAATTTATTACGTGAGAAAAACACTGAGAAAGTATCATAGACATTTGAGATTACAAAATGTTTCTGATGGCTACGTTTTAGAAACAGACAATATTATTTTAGATTTTGAAGAATGGAAAGAACATATAAAAACGCTACCACCTTTGAATGAAACATCCGTTAATAATTATATTCAAGTATTGTTCTTATATAGAGGTGCATATCTACAAGGATATGACTTTTGGTGGGCAGAGTCAGAACGATATTATTGGGAACAGATTTGGTTGACAAAAGCTTTAGAAATTGCGGCATTTTATCAAAAGAATCAAAATATGTCTGAAGCAAAACTATGGTATAGCTATATATGTAAAATTATACCAGAAACAGAAAGTGCTCATTTTGCTTTAATGAAAATTTATGCACTTGAAAATAACCCTGCTTATGTACATCAACAATACGAATCTTTGAAAAGCTACTTAAAAACTGAAGTAGGAGTGCTGCCGAACAATGATATTGTTGGCTGGTACAATTCGTGGAAGTCAGGCAGAAAAGCCTTTTCTCATTAATGTTCAGAGGAGAATAGCATGAAAAGTAAGCGCAAATTCTCTATTTTTTTTACGCTATTTTCAGGTTTTATAGTAAACAAAATAATAGGTACCGCTATAAAAACATTTCGGTAGTCAAGTTTTTCTAATTTATTTTAAATAAATGTTTAGAAAATGCAAAGGAGTATAGCATAAAATAATGTTGATATGTTGTAATCTGTGAATAATCGCATTATTCGTGGTTAAAACTATCGTATGTTGACCTGTCTTTACTATATAAAAATTAGTTTAATGGGGTGTAAATAAGGCTATTTAGTTAAAAAATGTAGTAATTTGAAATAATATCTCTTTCATAATAATGTAAATTTAAAAATATAAATAATAAAGATGAATTAACAAAAAAATCTAATTTGACTATTTTTTTCTAATATATTATAATTTCTATGAATAATAACAAGGTGGTGGTAGAAATGATTAAGTGCGTGGATCGCTATACTTCTGGGACAAAAAAATGCTAGTTAAAATGAAGAAGCCAATTCTACAAATGAATTGGCTTCTTTTTACGGGGGGATTGTAGTGTCGACATATTGGTTAAAACAGCCTGATGTTCAGGTAGAAGAAACGAAACAGGGACAAATTATCTGTACATTGTTAAACCGTTCAGAAACCATTCTATATGAAGGTATGAGTGTATTTATAAATTTTTTAACCTATTTACAACAGCCACGAAATTTTGAAGAACTTCTCGTTTGGGGAGAACAAAATGAAATTACAGAAGAAATGCTAGTAGAAACATTACAAACTCTAGTAAATGATAAAATCTTGTTAACTGGTAATCAACCTTGGAATTTAACCGGAGAAAGTAGATTGTGGAGTTATCTTGCTGCACAAACATCCTCGCTTGATCAGCTATTAGACAGTGAACAAGCATGGTGTTCAAGCCGAGTAGGAATCATTGGTGTGGGAGGCGTTGGAAGTAGAGTTGCTCATGAGTTAGCGGCAATGGGAATTCCCTCCCTAATTCTAATTGATCATGATAATGTAAGCACTCACAATTTAACTCATCAATCATTGTATCCTAAAAACGCTGTTGGTGAATTGAAAGTAAACGTTTTAAAAAATATATTACATCATCAATATGGAACGTTAATAGAAACTGTGCATGACCCTATCACCCAAGATATTTCTGCAAACATTTTAGAAAAACTTAAAACATGCTCGGTTGTTATATTATGTGCGGATGAGCCTTCTGTAGATACATTAGCTGATTGGATCACGCCCCATCTTACAAAGAACAATATTGCGCATATTGTTGGAGGTGGCTATCATGGTCATTCTACTAGTACAGGTACAACTGTAATTCCGGGAGTAACTGGGTGTTGGAAATGTTACGATTCGCTGGTGGAGAGAAAAGATATGCATCGTGTTTATCAACATATCCGTGGCATTTCTGGTTCTTTTAATCCGCTGATACAAATTCTTGTAAGTTTTATCATCTCGGATACAGTAGCTGTTATTACTAATTTAACAAGGCCTTTACTTGTGAATGGAATGGGTGATTTTGATTTAGAAACTGGAAAATTCAAATGGAGACCAGGTTCACGTAATGAAAATTGTGATTGGTGTGCGAATATACCAAAGTCCTATCCTAGTTTTATGAAATAAGTTTAAGTATGCTTGACTGTGTATAGTAAAGTGTATGTAATTTCTTTTAGTGAACAAAGGCTCAGGGTGCCCGTTTAGCAACGTAGCGAGTGGAGCGAATCAACTAAAGTTTTAGGAATCATGCCACTAAAACAGAGGTATGTCGACGCACTAAGGCAAGCCCGTTTTTAGTCTTCCTTCCTATTTAGCACGAACCGATGATGACTTAGCGTAGGGCGATTCGTGAAGTTGCCTAGTTGCAGGGCGATGGAGCTGGACGTGGCTCATTCGGTTATTTGGTTATCCCATAGCATCTTTTATACTTTCTTATCTCTTAAAAAAAGAAGGAGGTCATAACATGTCAATCTTAAACTTTAATAATTTGTTGGAATTTCACTCTATTTTAAAGAATATCCCCTTTCAAAAAAAAGAAGAGCAACAATTAGCAGATCTTTTTTTGCAAACCATTGTTGAAACAGACATGAATTCGAATACACTAAATCCATTGAAATATGTACCTGTAATCAAGTCATTTCCCGCTTTGAACCAAAGCGCTGAGGAAATTAGTCATGCTTATAGTTTATTTGCAGAAAAAAGAAAATCTGCTTGGACATACTTGTCCTTGTCCCTATACAACAAACAATATGATCAGATCATTGAACCGGAGAGTGATCGATTATTAAAATCGATAGAACCCGCTCATTCTAAAAATCGTATTATCATTGCTCCCTTTCATATGGGTATGCATACGATGTCCATGCCTTTAGTTACACGTTATTTTGATAAAACAACAATACTTGTAAATAGTGATGAAATAGATATCATTCAGCAATGGATGTCTACATATCTTGAAGCAGCATACAGTGATTCCATAGATATGGTTCCTGTACCTTCACATACAAGCCCTTTAAAATTTACTAAAGCTATTATGAGGGGAGCAACGGGTATTATTTTCCCAGAGTTTTCATATGGCATTAATCAAGAAGAAGAGGAAGTGCCCTTCTTAGGTGGGACATTTAAAGCACCAATTGGTGTTTATGTGCTTGCCAAGCGTCTGTCAGCAAAAGTATATCCTCTGGGTTCCATTTGGAATGAAGAGGAAAACAAAGTTCGTTTCATGGTTGGAGATAGTCTTGATCCCAACGCATTATCTCAGTCCACCTTTCTACAACACTTATTTGCACAAGGAGAAGAATGGATCGCTAAAAATCCTGAGCAATGGCTTTGGGATCATTTAATAGAGTAGACAACCTTGGATTTATAAAAAGATATTCTCTATGAAATATTCTATCTATAAAAAACATGGGTAGTGGGGAGTAATTCATCGTCCTTAAATAATTTCTTTTTAAGGGCGACTATATTTTTAGTAATGGTTGTACTTCAGTTCGTGGATGAAAAAATACCATTGATTGAAGAGTCATTTTATTAGTAGAAATGGGTTTTTACGATGTGGATACTTTTAAAAAACAAATCGTTTACCAAGCTTTTCTTAGGGAAGATCTTTTCAAATATTGGTGATAGTATGTATGCTATTGCAGCAATGTGGTTGGTGTATGAGTTAAGTCATTCGGCGTTTTATACTGGATTAGCTGGGTTTTTGACAAGAATTCCGGATGTGTTTCAGTTTTTGGCTGGACCATTTATCGATCGCTGGTCTTTGCGAAAAACTTTACTAATCACTCAAGTATGTCAAATTATACTTGTGCTTATTATACCAATCGCTCACTACACCGGAGATTTAAATGTCTGGATGGTACTTATCATTATGCCAGTTATATCTTGCATTCAACAATTCTCGTATCCAGCACAAATGGTTGCATTGCCAAAGTTATTAAAGCAAAATGAGTTGGTGAAAGGTAATTCTCTCTTTTCTTTTGCTAATCAGGGTATTGATATGACATTTAATGGCATTGCTGGAGTACTTATAAGTATAGTTGGTGCTGTTAGCATTTATTTGTTAGATGCTATTGTTTTTATGGTGGGGCTGCTTTTATTTTGGACATTGCCCGTCTTAAAAACGTATGAAAAAGAAAAACAAGAAAAACAAAAACTGACGCAGGCGTTTCAAAAGTATGGAAAAGACCTAAAGGAAGGATTCCAGTATGTTTTTCAATCCATTATAAGTAAGTTTTTTATTGCTACCATTATTGCTAACTTTTCTTTCGGTATCGCTTTGGCGGTAATGCCTGTCTACGCAGATTTTCGTGGTGGATCTACTACCTATGGATTTCTTATGGGTGCATTTTCTGCTGGATTCTTAATTGGAGCACTATTAAGCTCCGTTGTCGGTGCTTTTCCACTAGGCAAGACGATGATTGTAACTTATTTGTTTAGTGCCTTACTTTGGATAAGTTCTGCATTTCTTCCATGGGATATACCCGCTGTCATTGTGTATGGAATATCACTGATACCACTTGGTGCTACACAAGTACTACTATCAGCAACAGGGCAACGTATTATTCCAAGTTCACTACTAGCAAGGGTTTTTTCAGTTATTACAAGCTTGTCTTCTATAACGATGCCTCTAGGTTTTTTAATTGGTGGTACACTAGGATCCGTTTTCGGTGGGCAAATTATATTTGCTATCGGAGGTCTCGGTATGCTCTCCATTTCATTTGTGTGGTTGATCTTATCAGAATTACGTCGAATCCCAAAAGTTAATGATATTACCCCAGAAACATATGGCCTTAAAAGATCAATTAATTAACTTTTACCTGAAAAACATTTTTTTCTTTACATTATAGGAAAGCATAAAATTTTGGGGTTTATAGTATAAGCAAAACTACGGTTTTCGTTATAAAGATTTGGCGATAAGTTAAGTTTTTTTTACAATACGGAAACATATTTTTCAAATTAAAGATTAATCATAAGCGTTAAAAAGCCTTACCTATCATTAGGTAGGGCTTTTTAACGCTTATTTTTTAAATGGAGATGAAAGTGTAGAGGATTTAATATTTTGAAATGTTTAATATTTGTTTAGAACGAGTCTTTAGAATATTTCAGGAATGGAAAGGAGGGAAGGGAACAGATTGATACTAAAAACTCTTCGTAAAAAAGTAGTTTTGTTTTTTATTGTTATGGTACTCGTGCTACAAGGGTTTACATCTACAATAGTTGGAGGTGAGGTAGACGATAAAGATCCGTACTTAGATATTCTTACAAATCAGGAGGCAACTACAGAGAGTGTAGTTGTGCAAGTTCAGGCGGAATTTTCCACATTTAGTATGCTTGAAATCAAACTGCCAAAAGGGGCTACGTATGATGAGGAAAAGACGCGTTCTATACAACAAGGAGCTACTTTAGATTACAATGCTAAAAAACACGTGTTAACACTTAAAGGGGAAAAAGGTGTACCCGAGCAACAAATAGCGTTTGTTTTAAGTAATCTGGAACAATCTCATAACGCTTTAGCTATTACTGGAAAGTTAGATGGAAATGTAGTATTCGAAGAGGATTATTCATTTCAAGTAAAGGAAGTACCGGATAGTTCGAAACCTGAGAAAAAACAGAACAAAGAAACATCGCAAAATAAAGTAGAAAAAGAAAAGAATGAAGAAAAAGAAAAAAATAAAAAAGAAGCAGTAAAACCAGAAGCTGAAAATAAAGATTCTATAAAACAACAGGGGCAGCAACAGCAGTATCCATCGTATACTACACCTGCAAAATATATGGCAAAAATAAATACAAATTGGCCAAATCCAGGCTCATTAAAGTTATTAAAAGAGGCAAAATCAACTGATGAGTATGGAGAATGGGAGATAGAATTAACGGCTCAAGGAAAAAATTTAAAACAAAAATCAGATGTTGTTTTATTATTTGATCGTTCTAATACGATGTATGGGAGTCGTGTTCATAAAGCTAAACAGGCTGCACAACAGTTTGTTGAAAATCTTTTAACAGAAGATGCAACGACTAGAATAGCGTTAGTGCCGTTTGGTACAGAAGCAGACAGACATGTGGATTTTAAAGGCCATAGCGAAAAACAAGTATTGAAAAGGGCGATTGAACGAATCCGTGTAACTGGAGGACCAGATGGAGCAACGAATATCCAGGCAGGTCTCCATAAAGCAAAACAATTACTGAATAGAAGTAATGCAGACAGAAAAACGATTGTCCTTTTAAGTGATGGTGAACCGACCTTTAGTTTTAGAGCGGGGAAGGCAGAGGGGTATACATGGCCGAATAATAGATATAACTTTATGCTCTCTGATTTTAATTATAATGAACTAATTGGTTCTGGAGCATCTTACTACTTAGGATGGGAATCATATTGGCTTGATGGGTTCAGAGTCAGAACAAATGGAATTGCAACTCTTTCTGAAGCAGTTCAGATTATGACTTCTGGCAACGATATATATTCCATCGGCATAGATGTGGGCGATTACGAAGAAGCAATATATGTATTAAAAAATAGCCAAAACAGAGGTTACTATGAAGGAACGGAAGATGAATTACAACAGATTTTTACTGAAATTAGTGCAGATTTGTCGCACTATGCAGCAAGTAATAGTGTTGTAACTGACCCAATGGGAGACATGTTCAACCTCGTAAAAGATGGCAGTTACAGTGGCAAAAACTTTTCAGCAAGTCATGGAGAAGTAAATTGGAATGAAGCAAAAGAAACGTTTACTTGGGATATAGGTGATATTAAGGAGAATGAAACGTACACGTTAAAGTACAAGGTGACTATTGATTGGGATAAAAACCCAAAAGGAAATGAACGATATCCAACGAACAAAGATACACCGCTAAATTATACGGATCCAAATGGCGACCCGCAAACAAAACCATTTCCAATTCCAGAAGCAGGAATTGATAAAGGAAAAATTATTAAAAAGGGTTATCGTGTAAATGTGGACGGAGATCCGATTGACCAGAATGGTAATGTCGTTTCTGATCCATCCTTAGCAGAGCAATTTTATGAAGAAGCACATCAAGAAAATGATCAGCAAGAATTAAAGTTTAATGAAACGTATCAAGTAACAGCAAATGATGTGACTGATTATACATTGCATGTAGGTGAAAACCCAACACATGTAAGTTTAAAAGCAGATAATCCAATAGAAAAGGTTTGGTTTGGTTACGTGAAAGAAACGGATCTGATTGCTGGTGATGTCACTGCAGAATATGTGGATGAAGAAGGCAATAAGATAGCCTCCAATGAAATTTTCACTGGTAAACTTGGTGACACATACACGACGAAGCAAAAGGAAATTTCAGGATATACATTTGTAAAAGTAGACGAGGAAGGTGCTCCGGCAACTGGAAAGTTCCAAAAAGATCCGCAGACTGTCCGTTATATATACAAGCAAGAACTCGGAACATTAACGGTTCAAAAAGTGGATGAAAACGGTGAAACTTTACAAGGAGCGACTTTTGAATTAAAAAATGCTAATGGAGAAATAGTAGAATCTCAACAAACGAATGAAGCGGGTATAGCAGAATTTAAAGAATTGTCGTGGGGGGAGTATGAACTAACAGAAACAAAGGCTCCAGAAGGTTACCGTTTGCTAAATAATCCTATCCATGTAGAAATTTCTGCCGAAAACCTTCATGAAGAGATTGAAGTAGAAAATAGTAAAAACGGTTGGATTTTGCCAGACACTGGTGGGATTGGAACGTTACTATTTTATGGATCGGGTGTTGGGCTAATGTTAGTAGCCATTCTCCTGTTTATACGAAAAAAAAGAAGAGATCAAACATCCAAAGAACAAATAACATCTACGGAAAATACGCTTTAAGGTAATAATGTATTTTAAAGCTATATATGTTTATAAACATCAAAATAAGATTATTCATGTGTGATTAATGAGAGGAGAAGTTAAATGAACGTAACGAAAAAAAAGAAAATAAACATCGCATTAATCTTTACTTTAATTGTATCCTTGTTACTTCCACAGGCAGCATTTGCCAAGGAAATAAAAGGGGATGAGGACAATCCGTCATTAACCATTCATAAGTTCGAACAAGAACCTGGAACAGCACCTGGTGAAGCTGGAACAGGTTTACCTGGCCAAAATGCAGAAGGAGATCCAGTTGAAGGGGTAACATTTACGTTAAAACAAACACATCAATATAATTCGGAAACAGATAAGTGGACAGAAGTAGCTGATGGGAAAACGATTGAAAAACAAACTGGCGCAGATGGAATAGTCGTTTTTACAAAAGGTGATGGATTAGAGCTTGGTCGTTATGAAGTAACAGAAACAGATGGACCTGCAAATGTTATTTTAAATCCAGATCCATTTTTTGTTGATATCCCAATGACGAACAAAGATCGCACGACATTAAATTACGATGTCCATGTATATCCAAAAAATGAAACCGTTCGTTCTGCTGTGGAAATAGTGAAAAAGGATGAAGATGGAAATCCACTACCAGGTGTAAGTTTTATCTTATATAACGAAGACGGTACCCTTGCTGTAGATAAAGAAGGAAATGAGATTGGGGAACTAACAACAAATGAAGCTGGAAAAATTAAAGTGGATGGTTTAGCACAAGGAAAGTATTATTTCCAAGAGACGAAAGCTCCAGAAGGATATGCATTAAATACAACCAGAATTCCATTTGAAGTTAAAAAATCTGGAGAAAATTTACAAGATATAGTAGTAGAGTGGACGACAGTCGATGGAATTGTCGATGAAAATGGAGTAGTAACAAACTATAATACTCCTGAAATTGACAAGGATGCTAATGGCGAAAAGAAATTGGATTTTGATCGTAATAAAGAATATAAGTACAACCTTACAATTAAAACACCAAAAGATATTAACAAATATAAAGCACTTGGTGTGACAGATACTTTAGATGAACGTCTAGAGTTTGTTTCTGAAGGTAGTATTGATGGTGGATGGAAGATTAAAGGTACAAATAAATCCAATGCTGATTTTAAGCAAAAAGGCCAAACATTAATTTGGGAAATTAAAGATCCGAGTCAATTAACCCCTGGTGAGGACGTTAAAATTACGTTTACAGCAAAAATTAAACCGGATGCCGAATTAAAAGAAGGCGAAATCGGCATTGAAAATACGGCTGATCTTCATTTCAATAACAATAAAGGATCTTACACAAGACCAGCTGATCCAGACAATCCTGACCCATACGAGCCATACGATCCAGAAGATCCAGATGAACCAAATGAACCTGGAGAACCAATAGAACCACCAAATCCAGAAGAACCACCAGTAGTAGTACCTACAGAAGGTGGTATAGACGTTATTAAAGTGGATGCTTCTGATAACAATGTAAAACTAAAAGGTGCAGAGTTTAAATTAACAGATATGGATGGTAATGTCATTGACACATCTAATGCTGGAGAAGTCGTTAAAGTAAACGGAGAAGCATTCAATGGCAAATTAGAAAACTTAGTAACTGGAGAAGATGGTACATTCTCTATTACTGGTCTCACACCAGGAACGTATCAGCTTCATGAAACAAAAGCACCCACGTATACTACAGAAAATGGTGAAGAAAAGCCATATCGTTTACTATCAAAACCTGTAGAAGTAAAAGTAGAAAATAATAAAGAGTTGAGTTATGAAGTTGAAAACTCGAAGTCACTTTGGGAACTACCAACAACAGGTGGTATTGGAACGATTATTTTCACACTTATTGGTTTAACGTTAATGGGAATGGCGCTTGCACTATATTTCCGTCGTAGAAAGCTAGAAGCTATTGCTTAGTTAGAAGAATGGTTGAATAGGAGAGAGAATTATTCTTTCTCCTATTTTCCATGTTACATATTTTTCTAAGGAATAATCATTTTTTTTTAATTTTTTTTGATCTATAAGCTAAACATAATTTCCATTGTAGTGAAATACATTCAATAGTATAAAATTTATTTACGATAGGAAGGGAAAATGATGAAGCGAGTAATAATTATTATCATATTTTTAGTTGGATTGGGTGTCTTTTCCTATCCTATAATAAGTAACATTTTATCGACACAAGTACATCAATCTGTAGTAAAAGAATATGCTGAGACAGTTGAAAACATGGATGAAGAGGAAATTAAACAAGAAAAAAAGAAAGCAGCTGAACATAATAAAAAATTGGAGAATTCCGAAGTCGATTTTGTTGATCCTTTCTCAGAAGAAGGGGCGGAGGGAAATAAGGCAGCTGGAAATAAAAGTTATTACGATGCACTAAATATTGACCCAGCAATTGGAAGTATCGAGATTCCTAAAATAGGTTCAAACCTGCCTATTTATCATGGCACTGGGGAAGATGTATTATCACGTGGTGTGGGGCATATGGAGAATTCTTCCTTACCTACAGGAGAAAAAGGGACTCACAGCGTACTCACCGCTCATCGAGGTCTGCCTAGTGCGAAATTATTTCGTAATTTAGATGAGCTTGGCAAAGGAGATCAATTCTATGTTAATGTGTTGAACGAAAAATATGCTTATGAAGTGTATGATGTAGAAATTGTTCTTCCACATGAAACGCAGTGGCTACAGACAGAAGATAATGAAGAATACATGACATTATTAACATGTGAACCTTATATGTTGAATACTCACCGGATGCTAGTGAAAGGAAAGCGAGTACCCTATGATGAATCAAAGGCGAAAGAAACAGAAGAAGTAACCGATACGTTTAACTATTGGTATATTGCAGGTGGTGCAGGCCTATTAGTAATTTTAATCCTTGTTTGGTGGTTGAAGCGTCGTAAAAATAAGAATAAGGTGGAAAGCTCATGAAGGGAAAAAAAGCAATCATCTTATTATTTCTAGCAGGTATTCTGATTTTTTTATATCCGCATGCAGCCAAACTCGTCAACAGTTACTTACAAAAACAACAAGTTGATCAATTTCAGGCTGACTTAGAAGAAAAACCCGAAGAGGAAATAAACAAGCTTATGGAAAAAGCTTCTGCATGTAATAAAGAAATCTTTTATGATAGTTCAGGTTTTCGTGATCCATTTCTTGATAATGAAGAAAAGCTGGCTGAATTTAAAAATTGTCTTGGAATAGACGACGATGAAGTGTTTGCGGCTATCGAAATTCCAAAACTTGGAGAGATGATTCCAATTTTTTTAGGAGCTACAGAAGAAACTCTTGATAAAGGGATTGGGCAAATTGAAGGCTCATCATTGCCAGTTGGTGGTGAGAGCAATCATACCGTCTTAGCGGGGCACCGAGGTATGGGAACGAAAGCCATGTTTCGTAATGTCGATGAATTAAACGATGGTGACATTTTCTATATCCATACTATGACCGATACGTTAACTTATCGTGTGTACAGTCAACAAGTGGTTGCTCCTGATGAAACGGACCCACTTGAAATTCAAAAAAATCGGGATTTAGCTACTTTATTCACCTGTCACCCGTATCCAACAGACAGAGAAAGGTTATTAATACAGGCCGAAAGAGTGAAAGAGGACGAACAATAAACTATTTACTACTTTATAGTGTGAAGTGAATTTTAAGAGTATTGCAAAAGGTATAGATTGTTGTTCCTTATTTGGAAAAAATAAAATGGAATCCCTCTTTAATTTAGTTAAAGTCTATTTGGTTAATCAGTCATACTCACTTAGTCCTCTTGTGAAGTTGTAACATGACCATTTTATGGTTGTTACACTTTCGTGGTTTTACAATGTTGTATATCATTTCTTATTGTTTTGTAAATAAAATAAAGCTATTCTAATTAGCTGTTCCCACATATAAGGTGTCGTAAAATTCCACTTCATTGAGCTTGGAGGTTCTTCAAAAAGCTCTAGTAGGGAATAGCGGCACCTAATTTTCTGGTGATGAAAAACAATGGGTACATCATTGAAGTTCCTCGGATATAGGATGCTGTAAGATGCCCTTTCCAAGAATTGAAAAATGCGAACGGGACAAGTCTAAGTGAAAAATGATAGCACCTATGTTTCCAATTTTGTAAAAGGATTTTAAGTAATACGTTTGTATTCTTATACACTTCAAATTAATAGTTATTAATTTGACAAAGACGTTCTTGGTAGAAAGTAGATGCGAGTAACTCTAAATGAATATAGAAATCTGTTTATAAATTGTTGATATTGACTCATTAAAATAAAGAAGCGGTTTTGTGTTTTTTGTCGAATCTTGATAAGGAGGGCTGTGCATTTCAGTATAGCAAGCTGAAAGAATGTCGAATGTTGTCTAAATTGAATTGTAAAGGTAGGTGTTATTAAAGATGAAACATAAAAAAGATATAGATTATAAGACAAGAATGAATCAAAAAAGAATTAAACGAATGAAACAGTTTTCTAGTATGTTGCTTGCTACATCACTTGTTTTTTCACCTATTCAGTTTTCTATTGTAGATGGTAAGAAAACAGTACACGCAGAAAGTACGTCTCCACTTGCGCTAGCTGGAATAGATTTAGTTGGCAGTTCGAACCTACAAGCATCATACGATGAAGGAACGGGGCAGTTAAAGCTACATTATTCTGGTACTACTATAGCTAGCGTTGGAGCATTAAGTGATTTTGTGCCTCAATTTCAAATAGCTGAAGAACTTAGATACTTGCTAAATGATCCAACTGTTAAGAATGCTATAAAAATAAATTATAAGATTCCAAGGATTTCTTTATTAGGAATAGATATACTTCCATTAACAGGGACATTAACAGGGAATGACTTACTTATTGACCCTACAAGGGGAGTTATTAGTGCTTACATTGATGGCGGTCTATTAAACCTTGGAGTGCTCTCTAACCTCACTTTAACGATGACTATTGATTTAAGTCGTTTAGGTGTAGGAGAACTTCCACCTGGTGAGGGTGATGGGGATCTTGATTTTATTGGTGCTATTAGTGGCAATGATTTAATTGACTTAGATGTTTTAAATAATGCTGTCTCAAAAGATGAGATAGAAACAGGTTTACCTGATGGAGACGCCGACGCTGACGCTGATGCCGACGCTGATGCCGACGCTGACGCTGATGCCGACGCTGACGCTGATGCCGACGCTGATGCCGATGCTGATGCCGATGCTGATGCCGATGCTGATGCTGACGCTGACGCTGATGCTGACGCCGACGCTGATGCTGACGCCGATGCCGACGCTGATGCCGACGCCGATGCTGATGCCGACGCTGATGCTGATGCCGATGCTGACGCCGATGCCGACGCTGATGCCGATGCTGACGCTGATGCTGATGCTGATGCTGATGCCGACGCTGATGCCGATGCTGATGCTGATGCCGATGCTGATGCTGATGCTGATGCTGACGCTGATGCCGACGCTGATGCCGATGCTGACGCTGATGCTGATGCTGATGCTGATGCCGACGCTGATGCCGATGCTGATGCTGATGCCGATGCTGACGCCGATGCTGATGCTGACGCTGATGCCGATGCTGA
>NZ_FQXD01000008.1:0-87769 GCF_900129865.1 Virgibacillus chiguensis | reverse complement strand
GATGCCGACGCTGATGCCGATGCCGATGCTGACGCTGATGCCGATGCTGACGCTGATGCTGACGCTGATGCCGACGCTGATGCCGATGCTGATGCTGACGCTGACGCCGATGCTGACGCTGATGCCGACGCCGATGCTGACGCTGACGCCGATGCCGACGCTGACGCTGATGCCGATGCTGACGCCGATGCCGACGCTGACGCCGATGCTGATGCTGACGCTGATGCCGATGCTGATGCTGATGCTGATGCTGACGCTGATGCCGACGCTGATGCCGACGCCGATGCCGACGCTGATGCCGATGCTGATGCTGACGCTGACGCCGATGCTGACGCTGATGCCGACGCCGATGCTGATGCTGACGCTGACGCCGATGCCGACGCTGATGCCGATGCTGACGCCGATGCCGACGCTGACGCCGATGCTGATGCTGACGCTGATGCCGATGCTGACGCTGATGCTGACGCTGATGCCGACGCCGATGCCGACGCTGACGCTGATGCTGATGCCGACGCTGACGCTGATGCCGATGCTGATGAGGATTTAGGCTCGGTTACAACTGTAAATAGCGACAATTCTACTGATAAAGATGGAAATAAGGAAAAAGGTAACGAGCTTCCCAACACATCAAACAACTGGCTAATGCTTTCTTTAATGGGGCTAACTTCACTAGTAGCAGGATTGTTTACTCGCTTGTTTAGAAGAAGAACACAGAACTAAGCATAATGTAAATGTTATAAAAATAGAGGGGCCATTGATAGAGTGGACCCTCTATATACATATAAATGAACGGAGTAGTATTGTGAATAAAACAAAAGATAAACTATTAAAATTGAAAGATAGTTTTATGGACGAGTATAAAAGGCTTGATTCTACCTATTATTTCAATAGTAGATTAATAGGATTTTTATCATTAGGTAACCCAGAGCAACGAGCAATTGTAGTACCAATAACAGCTAACAACTTAAGCAGTTTGTTTAGAAAGATGATTCAAGAAGTGGAAAAAAAAACGCAGGCAAATAGGAACTTCAAGTGGGTAAAAGTAGATATAGCTAAAAATTTTAACATACAAAAGTTTAGAGAGTTAAATTTAGATATCTTAAAAACAAAAAAAAACTATTTTCGTAAAGGGATATCATTAGATTTAGAGTTTAAATATGCATTACTAGAACAAGAGTTGAACGGCAATGCCATTTTGTCAAATGTAGGAAAATCAAGTGAGTTGGCTTTTAATCTAGATAATTTAGCAAGTTATTTCGCTCAAAGCAAAGCCGTGTCTAAAGGAAAACAAATAAATATGGATGATGATGTAGTTGTTTTTAATACGGATAGTAAATTTATAGATAATTGCGTCGTTGCATTAGAAGATTCGTATTATGAACATGGGTTCCCCAAAGTGGAAAAGTTAACAAAAAAAGAGATAGTAGAATTGATTACTCATTCTTCAGATTATCTAGCGGATCAAGTTCAAATCAATGGAAAATTTGTATACGGGTATTTTTCATCCTTCGACAAGCAAATTAATTTTTATAATAGCTTGCGCCATGCTAGTACAGTGTATTCTATGATAGAAGGTTATGAAGTAAATCCAAAGAAATCATTAAAAATGGCAATAGAAAAGGCAGTTAACTACTTAACCCACGAACTAATTCGTGAAAATGAATGGAAGAACGAGGCGTACGTTATTGATTGGGAGAACCATAACGAAATAAAATTAGGTGCAAATGCTGCGGCAATTTTAGCGCTTACTAAATATGCAAGTGTTTTTAAGTCTAGAATATTTCAACCTCTTTGTGAGAAATTAGCAAATGCTATTGTTTCATTCCAATTACCTGATGGAAATTTTAATCATGTATATACATATCCTTCTTTAGAATTAAAAGAAAAGTTTCGAATTATTTACTATGATGGCGAAGCAGCGTTTTCATTAATGAAATTGTACCAGCTTGATCATAATCCCAAATGGTTACTATCTGTAGAAAAAGCATTTGATTTTTTTATTCAACATAAATACTGGGAAAATCATGATCATTGGTTGGCCTATTGCACGAATGAGTTAACTAAAATAAGACCAGAAGATAAATACTTTGAGTTTGGGTTATTAAACGTTACACAGAAGCTGAATTTTATATTTCATCGTAAGACAACATACCCTACTTTTTTGGAGCTGACTCTTGCTAGTTATGAAATGATTAGGAGAATTCAAAAGTTAAAACGGGAGCACTTACTAACAATAGTGTCAGTTAAAGAATTGATACATGTAATCAATAAACGGGCTTTATATCAATTAAATGGGTATTTTTATGCTAGCTTTGCCATGTATTTTAAAAATCCAAAACGAATTTTACACGCATTTTTTATTCGGCACCAATCATTTAGAGTCAGAATTGACGATGTTGAACACAATATCTCTGGATATCGTCGATATTTAGATTGGTTAGATGAATTGGGAGAGAATGCAAATGAAAAAGTTGAGTAATGCTCTTCTCTTCATTGGCTTGGCTCTACTTATATTTGTTGGTTACCAAATTTATGAATATAAATTAAGTGAAAAGCAGGCTATGCAAGAAGTAAGACAGACAATAAATACCCATAAATCAAATGAATCCATTGATGTCATCACCAATAATTATCAAGTAAACAAAGGGGAAGCATTTGCTTTTTTACGCATTCCGTCTATTGGTTTAGAACTTCCTGTAGTTGAAGGAACAGATAATGAAACGCTAAAAAAAGGAGTAGGTCACCACCATTCTACATGGTTTCCTGGTGAAGGTAATCAAGTATTCTTAGCGGGTCATAACGATTCAGCGTTTAAAAATGTTGGAAACGTTAAAAACGGCGACGTGTTAGAAGTCGAAATGCCATATGGAACTTTTTCGTATGAAATGAAAAAAAGCGATATTGTTTTAGCGACAAACACTTCTGTTATTGGAAATATGGACGAAGAAACACTTGTATTATCAACCTGCTATCCATTTCATGCACTAACAGATACACCAGAGCGATATTTATTATATGCAGAACTAAAAAACATTAAAATAAAATAAAGGCAGTGGCAATGATGAAGAACAGAGTTGGAATTTTAAGATTGAATCAATCTCCCCAATTAAGAGATCAGATTGCATGTGTGATAGCGAAAGCAATGGATTTAAATGCATTCTTTTTTCGACCGCAAGATGTAGACTTTACTACCAATACAATACAGGGAATGCACTTTCATGATGAGCAATGGATTGTCGGAACACAATCATTCCCAGATGTTATATACAATCACTTACCCATTGGTAAAAACCATAAAGATACATTTATTCGTTTAGCGCAATCAATTCCTTTTACGACACATCGTATTGGTAACAAAAATGTGGTTTTGAAACGATTGCAAAATGATAGTGAATTTAGTGAATTTTTAGTACCTAGTTATACAGTGAAATCATCGATAGAAGTTTTTCGACTCATAGAGAAATATAGAAAAGTAGTCTTTAAACCAGCTAATGGTAAGCAAGGCAGAAGAATATATACGATTGAAGCCGAAGATGTACAAGACAATACCTTTTTATTTAAAGAGGTGACACATACAATGGAATTCAATAGAGATCGTTTAAAGGCTCGCATTATTGACGAGTTAAATCTAAATCCGATGATTATTCAACCATTCATAGAATCAAAAACAATACATGGACACTCATTCTGTATGCGAGTGCATGTAGCCAAGGCAAGTAGAGGTAAATGGAAGCTAATTCGCTATTTTCCTTATGTAAGTAATAATAATAAAGAAACAGTTAGCCATATTAGCCATGGAGCTTTTGCTACAACAAGGTTGGATATTTTTATGAAACAAAACTTTCCAAGTAATTACAAAGATATATCACGTAAAATTACACGCTTTGCAAAACTATTTCCACCTTATTTCGAATCATATTATAAGTATCCATTAGATGCATTAGGCATAGATATGGGAGTAACTAAAAATGGAGGTATTTATATATATGAAGTAAACAGTTTACCAGGTACTCGTTATGTTGAATTCCAAGCTGAATATGCAGCTATGCAATATTGTAAATATCTTGCTAATCATCATAATAAGAAATTGAAGCACGGACTTTATTTAGATTCTAAAGGTAATAGTGTATATTGATGCTTCAATAAAAGGAGAAAAATATGAGCAAATTAAACGTGGGACTGCTATTCGGTGGTGAGTCAAGAGAACATGAGGTTTCTCTACAATCAGCAAGTAATGTTGCTAAAGCACTGGATGTAACAAAATTTAATCTAATACCAATCGCTATTTCCAAAGATGGTAAGTGGCTTTATGCTGATTCGATAGATAAAATAATTATAAACCAAGAACACCCCCAGCATATTGAATTAGATGTAAGTAGAAGTAAGTTGGCTATTTTCCCTGGTGACAAATACCAATTTATGGAGATAGATAAATTAAAACCTATTCCAAAATTAGATGTAATATTTTCAGTACTGCATGGTGGTTCTGGAGAAAATGGAAGTATGAATGGATTGTTTAATATCTTAAGGGTTCCTTGTGTGGGATCTAGTCTGCTTTCATCGGCGATTTGTATGGACAAAGACCTAACAAAGAAATTATTACGGTACAACAATGTCAAAGTTGCGAATTATGTATCCGTTACAAAGGAAACAAAAGATGTCTTTACCTATCAAGAATTAAAAGAGACATTGGGTGAGGAATTATTTATTAAACCTAATGCCGAAGGATCGTCTATTGGGGTGCACAAAGTAACAAATGAGCAAGAGTTTACGAAAGCTGTTGCAAATGCTTTACTATATGACGAAAAAATTCTCATCGAAGAAAGAATTATTGGTAAAGAAATTGAGTGTGCAGTTTTAGGGAATCAAGAGCCTGAAGCTAGTACAACTGGCGAGATAACATTTGATAGTAATTTTTATAGTTACGAGGCTAAATATATTTCTTCAAGTGCTGCAAAAATTAGTATACCATCATCTTTATCAGAATGTTTGTCTAGTAAGGTAGCTAAATTATCAATCGATATATTTAAAATATTGGGTTGTAAAGGTTTAGCAAGAATCGATTTTTTTATCACTGAAAGCAAAGAAATCTATGTGAATGAGATTAATGCTTTGCCTGGATTCACAAATATTAGCATGTACCCCAAATTATGGGAGTTCTCGGGTGTGAAGTATAAGGATTTAATTACTAAGCTAATTATGTTGGCATTAGATAGAGAGGATGCTTTATAAAGTAACGAGTTTATGCACCTGAAGCCATCTGATTTATTAGTATTATTCTTATCCTTATTTTTAGCTAATTTTTTTCAGTGTGGCTAGAATTTTACAGCGTTTCATGTAACTATGGCTATCAATAAATAAGTGAGAGGATTTATTAATGAAAGATTTTATATATTATGCATTTATCATAATGATAGTAATAGCCATTATAGGTAAAGTTTCGCTATTTATTTCCAGTATTATGAAGTTGTTTAGCTCGAATATAATGTGAGTGGCGGGGGTAACTCCAGCCACTCAAGCACTCACTAGTTTGATTTTATTCGAGCAATTAATATAGTTATTTCGCACTATCTAGAACATCGTTTTGATTTAAACCTTGATTAATAGCATCAGCAAATTGCTTCAATTGATTCCAACTTTGCTTTGCTATTTGCAAGTCCTCTTTCAATAATTCAAAATCTTGCTCTTCCATGACAGACACATTGTCTAATAGATTGTTATACTTTGCACCCATAATATGCCAATTATTAGACATGCTTTGTAAAGAAGTAATTGCCTTATCAATGGTACTTGCCATATTTGTAAACTTACTTTGGATATCTGTTAATACTGCTATCTCTTTTTCTATCCCTGAGATTTTTGCTTCTAAATTAGCAATTTGTTCTTCAGCATCATTTTTTTCATCAACTGCATTTTTAATCATTGGGCCACCTGCAAGACATAAGATCCCTGTTGCGCAAAGAAGTGAACCAGCCGCTATTTTTCCATTCGCTGCATTGATAACATCATTATAATAAGCGATTTGTTTTCGCATTAATGGGATGTCTGCATTTGTTGTGGCGAGATTAATTTGTAACTGGTTAGCGTTATTTTTAAAACTTGTTACATCCTTATTCATATTGTTTCGAAATGTAATTAAATTCTCTATTAAATAATCTACTTGTTTATTGCTTGCTGAGATGTGTTCGTATAATTGTTCAATTTCTGATTGTAATTTCTTTGCGTCTTTTTTATCAATAGCAGCTACTATATTTTCATGGTGGTGTTGAAAAGTAGTATTAAAATCAATTGTTTGCTGAATGGATAGTCTCATATCTGGCTTTACTTGATCAAACCATTGATTCGCATTATCTTTGGCTTCTTTTAAATTGTTTTGCATATGATTCTTTAATGAATTATCAATAGACTGTAGATCATCCAACTTAGGTAGTTGTTTGGTTTTAATATATTGTGCATAACTATCAATAATTGCAATATTAGCGCCAACGTTCTCAATGGATTTTTGGAATTCTTCAGAAACAAGATTTTCTGCTGCGTTGTTTGCTTGTTCTTGAGCGAAAACGACTGGCTTTGGAACAATATAAGTTATGGTAAATACAGCGAGTATAATGATGACAAACCATTTGTTTATATTTTTTTTATTCATATACATCACCCACCTTATTTTGGCGGGAAGGCTTTCTTCTCCCCGCCAAGAGTAAAAACAGCTAACCTTTACGACAACCCTCTAACGTTACGTCTGTTATCTACAGATTATCGACAACTTTGGTATCTTCTACATATAACTTCTCAGCAAATTCTTTAATATTTCCCCAACTCTTTTTAGCAATAGTTAAATCTTCTTTTAGTAAATCAAAGTCGTCTGGAGACATGATAGCAATATTGCTTAGCAAACTTTTATATTTTGCATCCATTGTATTCCACTGTGTTGAAATGCTTTGTAAGGAATCAATCGCTATATCAATTGTTTCTGTTAAATACTCCATTTGCTGTTTTATGCCTGTCACACCAGCAAGTTGAATTTGTGCATCTGTTACTTTTCCTGTCAAGTTTTTAATTTCTGCTTCTGCTTCATCAATTCCTTTTTTCGCTAGTACGACGCCTGTTATGCCTCCGCCAGCTAGTCCTACTCCACCAGCGATAAGCCCTATTCCTAGCGGGGTGCCAGCTCCAGTAGCAAGAACTGCTACGCCTCCAACAATAATGAGAGGACCTGCGGCAGTAGCGACAGAAGAAGCTATTAAAATATTATTATACTTGCTAATTGCTTCATAATATGTTTCAATTTGCTTCTGTAAAAGTGGAATACCTGCATCTTGACTTGCAAGCAGTGTGGATAGTTCATTGGTATCCCCTTTTAAATTTTGTGTGTCAGACTGTAATTTTTGCCTAAACTCCTTTAAATCGACGATTAGTTTATCGACAGCGGCTTTATTATCAGAGACACTGTTTGCTAACCGGCTTAATCTGGCGGCTAAAGCTTTGGTATCTTTGTTTTCAGCCGCTTCTACTAATCTATCATAATACCCTTCAAATTTATTGTCATAATTAATAATATTTTGATTGGTAGTAATTAATTGTGGCTTTAAATCATCCAACCACGTTTTGGCGTTTCCTCGAGCATTCTTTTGATCATGTAAGATCTTTTTTTGTAATGGGTTATCCACGATATTGACATTGTTAAAGTTAATATCTGGTTGTTTTATAACGGTTAGCGCGTATAAATCCATGACCAGTGCGTTAGACCCAGTTGTTTCTAATGCATCTCGAAGTCCGTCTGGACCTAGCTCAAATTTTTTATGCTGATCGACTTGAACTGGTTGTTGTTTTACAGCTGTTTCTGCATAAGCGTAGGATGGAGCTATATTGCTAAAAATGACTGTTGCTGCCATTGCAGATAATAAAATTGGTTTAACTTTTTTTGTTTTCTTTGTCACTATTGTTACCCCCTAACATAGAGCAAGTTTTATTTAATACTTGTTGTAAAGGTCTCAAATTGCTTAGCTTGTTTACTCATATCATGGACAATTGTTTGCAAATATTTTAGTTGATTCTGTAATTCCTTATTGTCTATTTTTCCAGAAATAACTTCTTGTTTTAGATTTGTGAGTAGGCTATTTAAGGTTGCAAAATTGTTGGCTAAGTTGTCAAAAACAGCTACTTCTCTTTTCACCATTTCTGCAAAGCCTAAAATTTGATCTTCTACAACGGTAACTTCTGTTGCTTGGCGCTCAGCATCCGTTAATTTCTTAAATAAAGCAGTAACTTCTTGCTGTTTTTGTTGAATGGTAGAAGCGGATTCTTTGGTTTGAAAATCGCGAGCATTCATAATTTCTTTACCAATTGCTTCCACAGATGCAACATCAATGGTTTTATTTTCACCGCTTGTTTTTACTAAATCATAAAGTTGTTGACCAAATTTAAATGAAAAATCATACACTTCATTCGGGTTGTTCAATATTTTGATTAGCTCATCTTGAATTTCAGCAAGTAATTCTTTTATTTGCTTTCTTAACTTCGTTGCTTCGCCATTTTCACCATTTAACGATTCAATTGCCTTCTCTGCTTTTTCAGAGAATGATTGGGCATCAGCCAATATAAGATTTTTGTAAGCGTTTAAATCGTTTGATGTTCGTTCCAGAACAAATTGTGTATTTTCAAAGTTGTTTTCAAGTCGATTAAATCGATTTAAAAAGTTGGATTTAGCTTGTTCACTTTCGTTAATTTGCCCTGCTAAATCATATAGACTTTTGTAATACTGATCTACTCTTTGCGTTAGTCCATACATATTTTCATTAACGTAGATAAGTTTTGGGCTATATTCATCTAACCACTCATGCACGTTTCTTCTTGCTATTTTTTGGTCATTTGTAAGGCTACTCATGTTGTTCACGGCAAGATTTGGTTGTTTTAATATGACGAGTCCGTAAGATTCTAGTAAAGGGTATTGGGAACCTAAAGTTCGAATCCAATTAGAAAATGTCACACTTCTTAAATCATCATTTGATTTAGCAAAAACATTTTTCGGTACTAGACCACTAAAAATGATAGCTAAAATCATTAATGTTATAAGTATTTTTTTCTTCATGAAGAAAACCTCCTTTTATCATGGAAATCTACCAATATAATTCTTCATATGGCTAATATGAAATAGTTTATTGAATCAGATGTGGAAATGAAAGGTGTATAATTAATCACCTTATGAAAGTATTTAATTGTGAATTATTTGTACAAACCTTTTTTCCGTTATAGATATATTATTATCAAGTAACAATTGGTGAAGATAGCTCATCGCAATATATTTTCATTTGTTTTTTCTTTATTTATAAAAGAATGGTATAGAAATATATTGGTTTGCAAATACTTCACATCTACATGGTTTGATGTAAAAGTTCATTGAAACTGTGTTGCTTTCACTCCCTTTCTTTATTGCTTGTCCATACTATACAATGACTTAAATTGTAGCGTCAACCTTATTTAAGTGGTTGTTTTTACCAATTTAACACTTGGAAATAGGTAGTGGTGTATATTTTTTAACATTTTGTGGTGTGAATACGAATGTTCAGTTACATTTTTGTAACTAATTTTACATTTAAGTTACAAAATGATTTCAAAAAATATGGTGTTTTTTTGCGAAAAGCCGAGTTTTGTAAACATTTATTATTTCTCTCTAGTGGATACTATGATTTTTTGTTTTTCAAAAAAGCAAGTAGCTGCAAACGTAATATATTACGCTTGTAGCTACTTCATCCTTTAAAGAAAATCAATGTTTGTGATGTATGATATAAGTATTAACGATAAGAATTTTTTCCTACGTATTTATATCAGCACAGTTGTCAACTTTATTAGCATTGATCTGCTAATCGCCACCAAAGCATCGTACTTAACAATCCAAATGCACTAGTGAAAAGTAAAATAATTAAACTGACTTCTTCAACGATATATGCTTTGTTGCCAGCTGCTCCACTAGCAAGGGCGGGAATAGACCAGGGGAAATATGCACCGTATCCTGCTACTGCAACAATTTGCGCTAAGATGAGTGTGAAAATCATAAATCCAAGGGGAGATAAGTATCCGCGACCAATACTTGCAACCAAAGCGACGGGTGTAGAAAGAAGTACGGTCAATGTGGCACAAACTGCAAAGACGATGATGCCTTCAGCCACTATTCCCTTTGATCCTTGCGGTAAATCAAGCATCATTCCTACAAGTAGTCCAACCAATAAAACAAATAAAGATAACATAAGACACCAAATAAAGGATGTTAAAAACTTTGCCAAAACAATGGTACTTCTAGATAGTGGTAGAGCTAATAAATCTTTTATCGTTCGATCGGAGTATTCTCTGCCAAAGATCCAACTTATAATAAAACCGAAAATAATTAATCCGCCAATGGAAATTGCTTGTGCAAGTAAGCTAAGATAAGAGGGCCAATCCGCTGACCCTATTATTTGTGCTTTGGTAGAAATAAAACCAAGGGCCTCAGCAAAATCCGGATGCTTTAACACGAACATGAAAAAACCACCAATAAACGGTATGAGCATAAATGTAAGCAAAGTTATTAAAGGGATTTTTGAGTGGAATAATTTTTTAAATTCGACGGAAATGCTGGCGAAAAGTTTATTCATGTTGATCGCCTCCAAATTCTTGAATGGTTCTTAGAAAATACATTTCTAAATCTTCTTTTACTACTTGTAGCAATGTTGGTGGGTACCCAGCATTTACAAGTAATGTCGCAATTTTCCCAGGGTCATGTACTGCATTTGCTTCCTTCATTTGAAGTGGTGAGTTTTCTTCATTATTCGTAGTAACCTTATAACCTGCTGTCAATAGAGTGTGTTTGATTGCTAACCTATTTTTTCCATCTAATAGCAAAGTTTTGTGCAACTGTTTTTCCAGTTGTTCACCAGATATTTTTTTGATTAGTATGCCTTGATGTATGATGGCTATATTTGTAGCTATTTTTGAAATTTCATCCAACTTATGGCTAGAGATGAGAATGGTTACGCCTTTGTTTTGGGCTAATTCCTTCAGAAGTTGACGAACTTCAACGATGCCAGCAGGGTCTAATCCGTTCGTTGGCTCATCTAATATTAAAATAGGAGGATGGTGAAGTAGCGCTTTTGCTATTCCAAGTCTTTGGTTATTTCCCATAGATAGGTGTTTTGCTTTTTTAGCAGCGTAGGCTTCTAACTGTAAGTTTTTAATAATCCAATCGACACAACTTTTGTCTCTAATCCCTCTTAGTTTGCAGATAACGTCAAGGTTTTCTCTTACCGTTAACTCTGGATAGGAATAGGGTGTTTCCACCATATAACCGACATGACGCCAAATGTCCTTATTTTTAGAATGAACCTTTTCTCCATTGAGGTAGCATGTTCCAGAAGTAGGTGTGATCATACCTAATAGCATTTGGATAGTTGTCGTTTTTCCAGCACCGTTTAAACCTAAGAAACCATAGATTTCGCCTTTCGCAACAGATAAATCAACGTTATTAACTGCAAAGGTTTGCCCATATGCTTTTGTTAGATTTTCTGTATAAATAACGTCATTCATGTCTCAACCTCCTCTATAATTTGCAGAGCGATTCCCTTAATTAAAAGATTTAGAACTTCGTCAAATTCTTGCTCACCGATTTCTTCCATGTACATCATGCTCATGAAAATGGATCTTAATGAAGCTGCGACAACACGCTTATTTACATGGTCTTTTATCTTTATATAAGAAAAAACTTGCTCCATAAACATATCATCTAGTGAGTGGTGATTCATAATGAATTCTGGCGGTACTTTTCTCATGAGGTACTCTAATTCTTGCTGTTGAATAAGATTCATCAGAAAAGATTGTCTTACATTTTGATATAACTGAAAAATGAAATCAGTAAACTGTTCCACTCCTATGTTAGCTTCTTTCTCAAGTCTGTTTGCTAATTCTTTCATGAGTGATTTTTGATAGTCTTCTAAGACGTAAAAAAACAGGATTTCTTTTTGAGGATAAAATTTATAAAAGGCGCCCTTTGATATGCCGGCTATTTGGACAAGGTGATCGACGGTCGTTTTCCTAATACCGTACTTCCCAAGGCATTCCTTTGCAGCCTGTTGCAGTTTTCCTCTAATTATTTCTTTTTCGTTATTGGAGAAAGCGGTAGCCAAAATTTATACCTCCTTGCGTACTGTATGACTGGAATTGTTTGTTTAGTCATATAGTACACATTAGGCTTTTTGTTGTCAACACAATGCTGTGAGAAGAATAGTGTTCGAGGCTAGCCTTTGTTCTTGTCTAGGAAATTATAAAATTTAGCAGCTGTGAATAAACTTACTAAGTTATTTAGCCACGTCCGGCTCCAGCGCCAGCAACTAGGCGACTTCACTCCCTACGATAAGTTATTATCAATGTTTAAAGTCGCTAGTAGGTTAGTTAAAACAGGACAAAATTTGCACTTCAAACTATCGTCCTAAGCTTTTTTTGGGAAGGAATTACAACGAATCAAAACTTTACAGATAGAATAAATTACGGAGCTAGCGTATCTTCGTATTATTGTAGATAGCAACCTTTTAAATTTTTTCTGCGCCTATTTAAAAAACAAGCCTTTCATTTAGGAAGGCTTGTTTTCGTAAAAGGAATCTTAAGCTGTCTATTATTTTGTAAAATCTACTCTCTTTGCTAACAAGTATATCACTATTCCACCGATCGTCATGGATAATAGTTCCCCTATACCGACGGTTAACCATGTATAAAAGAAAGGCAAGTCAAATAGGAGCGTTAATTGTGCTGCAATTGTGAACATGGAGACAGCAAAAATAATAGTTGTTGTAGCTATTTTTAGTATGTCATTTTTCATCTGCTGGGTTACATGTCTACAAAAAATTAACACAAGAAAAGTAGAAATACTACCAATTGGAACATCCAGAAACCAAGTAGGGGACATGAAATTGGCAATAACAACTCCGAAAGTGACGGCAATAACGTAACGCTTATGATACAATGCTAGAAAATTAAACATTTCAGATAAACGAAACTGAAGAGCACCGAAACTAATTGGAGCAAGAGAAATGGTAACAATCACATAGAGGGAACTAATAATGGCAATTTTAGTTAGCTCGGAGATCATCGTTGGTGAAGATGTTTGGGATATTAACTTATGCATTTATATGTCTCCTTTGTAAAATAGCATCTAGCTATTTTAGTATTAACTGCAACCAAAGAAGGAAGTGCTACAGTGCATCTTTGTTATGTTTGCTACACTATTATATTAGAACGGAACAGCTTGCGCAATAATAGAATTATTTATTGGTCCATCCGCCGTCAATAGGAACAACGACACCATGCATATAATCAGCAGCCCTACTTGCTAAAAAAAGCGTGAGCTCGCCTACTTCTATGGGGTCTGCCCATCTCCCGGCAGGTGTCTGATTCGCTACCCATTCGGCGATTTTTCCATTTCCAGAAAAATCGGCTTTGTTCATTGGCGTTTTAATCGCACCTGGTGCAATTGCGTTAGCTCGAATTCCTTTTCTACAATAGTCATAATCTAATTGTTTGGTATAACCTATAATGGCATGCTTAGAAGCAGTATACGCAGCACCACCGCCACCAGCGACAAAGCCTGCAATGGATGACATATTGATAATAACTCCGCTTTCTTGCTGAAGCATATAAGGGAGTACGAAGTTGGTTACAAGGTAGGTTCCTTTTACATTTGTATCCATAACCTTATCCCATAACCATTCTTCTGTTTCTAATGTAGTTACATATCCATCCAGTATCCCCGCAGTATTTAGTAAAATATCAATGCGTTCAAATTTATGTAATGCGTATTGCACAGCTTTGTGTACAGACACTTTATCGGTAACACTTCCTATCGCATAGGTGAATTGTCCGCTATATTGTTCTTCCATTTCTGCTAAGTTTTTTTTCGCTTTATCGAAGACAAATACATTAGCGCCATTTTTTAAAAAACAGAGGGCTTGTGCTTTTCCTATACCCGAAGCGCCACCAGTGATAAAAACAGTTTGTCCTGTATATTCATCAAAATTCATATACAACCTCCAAAAACAATCATATTATTTAATGATGTTCCAGTCGTCAGCAAGAATATCACATACAGTAGGGGTGAACATAGTATAGCCTTCTCCTGAGACATTGATTAAAAAGTAAGGGTTTAGCTTTTTTCCCTCGTGCTTACTTTCTCCGACGAGCTTCACATATAGTTCAGCACCATGCCATCCACTGCGAATTACTTTCTTACCAGATTTTAATTGAGGTAATACTTCTTCAAATGTCATATGTGTTTTTCTCCTTTAATTCTGTTATCGCCACTTTGAAGTGAGGGGGAAAACCCTCACTGCTTACGTGTAATAAAGTGACATCAAAGATTTTAATAGGAATAAATGTGTGTATCGTGCTATTGTTCTATTTTAATGCTTGAGCTAGGTTTTTGGCAAACTGTTTAATTTGCTCCCAACTTTTACTTGCAATTTGCATATCCTCTCTTAAAAGATCTAATTCTGCTGGATTTAATATACGGACATCATCTAGCAGGTTTTGGTATTTAGAGTTCATGAGGTACCAGTAATTTGTTAGATTTTGGATGGAATCGATAGCTGTATCAATTTTTTGCACCATATTTGTTAGTTTACTTTGTATGTCTGTTATCGTAGCTATTTCTTTCTCAATCCCATCTATTTTTGCTTTAAGTTTGTCTATTTGATATTCTGCATCTCGCTTATCACTTGTAGCGTTATCAATCTCAATTCCCCCCCAAATACAGCCAATCAGGGAAGCACACGCTAATGAACCAGCAGCTATTCTATAATCAGTATTATCAATAACATCATTATAATAATTTATTTTTCTCTTTAAAAGAGGTATATCTGCTTTTGAAGATGATATGGCTTGGACATCTAATTGATTAGAATTGTTCTTGAAACGTTGTGTATCCTCCGTTACATCATCTCGAAACTGGGTTAAATTTTTTACTAATCTTTCTGCGTTTTCGCTTTGTCTTACAATATTATTATTAAGCCGTTCTACCTCAGCACGTATCTTTTCTTTGTCTTTATTCTCCAAAGCAGCTAATAATGCAGAATGACTTTCTTGAAATACATCGTTAAAATGTCCAATACTATCTAGAAATGTGTTCATAGAAGGTTTTAAACTGCTTGTCCAATATGTAGCGTTGTTTTTAGCATCGGCAAAATTATTGTTTATGTTACGTTTTAATTCGTTACTTACAGAATTTAAATTTGTTAAATTGGGTTTTGGTTCGTTTTGGATAGTTGTTGCATAGGAGTCTATGCTCGCTATACTAGTAGCCAATTCTTCTAAATTCTTTATTATCTTTTCTGAATCGGGTTTCATTGTTTCTGTTTGTTCAGCTGCATAAATCATTGTTTGTGGTAACGAATAGGTTACTAAAAAAATAGTTAGAATGGAGCAAATCCATATTTGTTTTATTACTTTCGTTTGCATGTTTATCACCTATTTTTCTCGGTTATAAGGTGCTGTAATCTGCTTTTAGGTTACACACTACTAATTTAAGTGGAAGATAACAGCATGAACTGCGTGTTGTTAGCATTCTTTAGATTTTAAAATATAAGCAAAAATTTAAGCTACCAACAATCAGTGGAGGAGGGTTAACCCCTGGACTGATTGTTGGTTCACTTATATTCTTGGTGGTAGTTTATTGATGATCGACCACTTTAATTTCTTCTACATATAATTTTTGCGCATAGTCTCGAATATTACTCCAACTCATTTTAGCAATGGATAAATCTTCCTTAATAAGATCAAGGTCTTCAGGACTCATAAATTCAATATCGCTAAGTAAGCTTCTATATTTTGCATCCATCGTACTCCACTGTGTTGAAATATTTTGTAAAGAGTCAATTGCTAGATCAATCGTCTTGGTTAAATTATTGGTTTGTTGTTTGACTCCTGTTGTCAATGCTAATTGAATTTCTGTATCTGTTAATTCTTTGGTTATAGATTTAATTTCTGACTCTGCTTCATCAATTCCTTGTTTGGCTAATACAATACCTGCAATTCCTCCACCAGTTAAACCAGTTCCACCTGCAATAAGAGCAACACCGAGTGGCGTTCCAGCGCCTGTAGCAATTACAGCGATTCCCCCTACAATAGCTACAGGTCCTAATGATGTAGAGACAGAAGAGGCTATTAATACTTTGTTATATTTACTAATGGCATCATGGTAAGATTCAATTTGTTGTTTTAAAAGCGGTATACCTGCATCTTGGCTCTTTAAAATAGATGAAAGCTTATTTGTATCTGCTTTTAAATTTTGTGTATCAGACTGTAATTTTTGTCTGTAGTCTTTTAAATCGACAATTAATTGGTCGACTTCTTGTTTGTTTTTGGAAACGCTCCTTGATAGTCTTTTTATTCTAGCTCCTAAGGCATCTTTATCTTTGTTTTCTGCGGCTTCTATTAGCTTATCATAGTACCCTTCGAAACGATTATCATAATTTATAATATTTTCATTCGTTTTAATTAATTGTGGTTTTAATTGATCTAACCATACTTTTGCATTCTCTCTTGCAATGCTTTGATCCGATATGATTTTATTTTGTAAGTTATTGTCGATGATAACAACATTAGTAAAATTGATATCTGGCTGTTTTAAAACTGTTAAAGCATATAAATCCATCACCAACGCATTAGATCCTGTTGCCTCGAGTGCTTGTCTTAGTCCTTCTGGACCTAGCTCATATTTTTTATATTGATTGGCTAAGTCACTAACTTTATCTACCTGATGGTTGTTATCAGATAGATTAGCAGAAGCATAGGAAGGAGCAACGCTACTAAATACTAAAGTTGTTGCGACTGCTACTTGTAAAATAGGTTTTAAAAATTTTTTGGTCATTTGTAATCCCTCCCACTATAAAATGATTAGTATTTAACTGATGTAGTAAATTGTTCAAATTGTCCTGTTTGCTTGTCTATTTCATCCATTATATCTTTGTAATATCTAAGTTGTCGCTTTATTTCAGATGGAGTAATGTTGCCTTCCATAATATCTTCTTTTAAATTGCTCATAATATGATTCAGTTCAGTAAATTCATTGACCATATAATCAAAAATCGTAATTTGGCGTTTAACCATAGAAGTAAACCCAAATAGTTGATCTTCTGCAATAGTAACTTCTGTTGCTTGATGTTCAATTTCCGATAGCTGTTTCATTAGGGAAGTAACGGTTTTATGTTTTTGACGAATAGTAGAATAAGATTCTTTTGTATTCAGATCTTCGGAACTCATTAATGTTTTTCCTAAAGCTTCAATAGACGCTACATCTACCGTTTTGGTTTCCGCACCCGTTTTCACCGTGTTGTAAATCTCTGTACCTAGTTTAAAAGAGAAGTCATATACTTCGTCCGGGTTATTAAGTATTTTTACTAGTTCATTTTGAATATCTTCTAAATTAGCTTTGATAGCTGATCTTAATGTTGTTGCTTTGCCGTCTCCGCCGTTTAATGAAGCAGTTGCTTGATCTGCTTTTTTGGAGAAGTTGTTGCTATCTTCTGCCAATAGGTCATAATAAGCTTGTAAATTCATGGAGGTTCTTTCCATTTTGTATTGTACATCATCCATGACTCTCTGTAGTCGGTTATATCGACTTAAAAAGGAATTTTTAGCCTGCTCGTTACTATCTATTTGTTCCGATAGATTATAAAGGCGGTCGTAGTAATAATTGACTCTTTGTGTTAATCCTTTCATATTTTCATTAATGTAAATGAGTTTTGAACTGTATTCATCTAGCCATTCACGAACGTTATTCCTTGCTATATACTGGTTATTGGATAAGCTACTCATATTTTTGACGTTTAGATCTGGCTGCTTTAAAATTACTAATCCATAAGCTTGAAGCAGTGGGTATTGAGAACCTAATGTTCTTATCCAATTGGAAAAAGTCACGCTCCGCAAACTCTCTTTTGATTGTGCAAATGCGCTTTGGGGTATAAAGGCAGTAAATAGAACAACAAGAATCAATAAACATGATAGTATTTTTTTCTTCATAAAAAACGCTCCTTTCAAGTTGGCGGTTTCTGGATTAACGTAAAAAGATATTTAATACAGTAATCATAAGTAATAACAAAAGTATCGTATATAATAATTATTAACTACGAAACCCCTATTTGTGTAGTGAATCACTTAACAAATAGTCTTTGGTTGAAGAAAGGTATTCAGAAATATCACTCCAATTAATTAATTGAAACGAAAAATATTCTGAAAATTAAAATTAGTGAATCAGAAAAATATTTGAGTTTTATTTCACCTCCAGTTACTATTAACCTTTGGATTTGCAAGTACACGTAATATTGCAAAATAGCTAGATTGTTTATTATTTAAAAAATTGGGGGAGACGAAACAATCTAATTTTGATGTCTCGTAAGCAAGTTCCAAAAGTTAAAACCATGTTGTATAACACTTCACATTATAACTTCATTTCACCTCTTTCTTTATCTTTTTATTGTTCAAAATTAATATACAATGGAATAAAAAGGGTAGTCAACCACTTTTTATAGGCGTATAGAACTGTTTTTTGATATTTAATAGTCATATTTACTTATATTTTTACATATAATTACAAAATATCGCAAAAAACATATACAAATTAAAGATTTTTTTCTGTTCTTTATTGGAATTGCTTAAAATATGTAGAAGGAAAATAGTGAGTAGGATAAAAGTGGAACATTTGAATGAAAATGTTTAATAAAAGTAAAAAAGTGGTAAATCTATCATATGGATCAAATTATACAATATATACGAGGAGGAGTTACACATGAAGATCCTAGCACTTTTTCCAGAAGCTACAAGTGCTACACAATTATTATCCAAAGAAAAGACATTGGGGCTAGATGAATTCCTAAAGAATACAGAGCACGAATTAACAATTGTTACAAGTGATAAAGAAGTGGACGATTACATTGAAGATGTGGATGTAGTCATTTCATCACCATTTCTTCCAGCTTATATTACGAAAGAAAGGGCAAATAAAGCGAAAAACTTAAAGCTAGCTATTACGGCTGGAATTGGATCAGACCATGTCGATCTTGATGCTGCTATAGACAAAGGGATTACAGTAGTCGAAATACCTGGGAGTAATAATTTAAGTGTAGCGGAGCAAAACGTTATGGAAGCACTGTTACTACTAAGAAATTATGAAGAAGGACATAGACAAGCTGAAGAAGGAGAGTGGGATTTACCTAGAGTAGGTGCTAAAGCACATGACATGATAGGTAAAACAATAGGTATTTTTGGATTTGGTCGTATTGGCCAATTAACGGCAGAGAGATTAAAGCCATTTGAGGTACATTTACAATATAATGATCCTTATCGTAAAGAAGATATAGAAGAGAAGCTAGGAATTAAATATGTTGACTTTGACACTTTAGTAAAAACATCTGATGTAATTATTATTCAATCACCGTTAACAAAGGATACGAAAAATAAATTTGATAAAGACGTCATTTGTAACATGAAAGATAGTGCTGTACTTGTGAATTGCGCTAGAGGTGGAATTGTAGAACGAGATGCTATTGCAGAGGCAGTTAATCTTGGTAAAATTCGATATGGTGGTGATGTTTGGTATCCACAACCGGCACCAAAGAACCATCCTTGGCGTTCTCTTGAACAAACAGGTCTTACTGTTCATTATTCAGGTATGACTGTGGAGGCTCAGGAGAGAATACAAAAAGGCGTTTTTGAAATATTAACAAGCTTTATGGAAAATAATCCAATTGAAGAAACCTATCTAATTGTTGCTAATCATAAGGTAGCCAATAAAAGCTATCAAACCCAAAACTAAGTTTCTAAGAAAGAACAGCGTTAATAAATGGTGATAAATAGCCATCCGTAGTTTTAATGCGGGTGGCTTTGTTTACTCTATAGTAATTTGAAGGTTGTAATAATGTTTACCGTATTGTAGGTCGTCATGAATTGTACTTGCAGAGAACTCATTTATTAGAATAGGCATTGCACGTACAGGCGAGTTTCTATTCGAGCTGAAAAGATTTGGAGATAAAGATGTTTTTTCAAAGTTTCAAAGAAAGTCGCTGTAAAAGAAAAATAAAGGAGACGGCTTGGATTGCCGTTCACCTTTATTTAACTATAGGAAAGCATGAATTTTTTAGAGTTTTGACGCTTTATTGTCATAAAGATTTTGGCGATAGCCAAGTTTTATGAAATGTAAATGAATGACATCATTTAACGTAAATTTCGAATGATTTCTTGCTCAATACGTTCATTTTCTTTTTCGACCATACCTGGAACTAAGAATAGATCGATGAAAAGCCATATGCCCACGATAATAAGAGGGATAAACCCAATAAGAATGATTGCTGTAAGCCCACCTACAACACTGAGTATAAGTTGCGTAATAGCAGTCCCTTTTTTGTCAAGGTAGAATCGATGTATACCTAAGGTACCTAAGAAGATAAGTAATACATACGCTAAAAGCATGTTTTTACCTTTTCGGTTTAATTCTGAGCTTACGAGTAGTTTTTCGTGATCTGTTAATGCCAAATTCCTCTCCCCTTTTATTACTTCATTTATAAATGCCCATTCATTATATCATGAAATGAGCTATTATTTTTAGGGTTTTTCCATTTTTTTTAGAGGCAATGGACTATAGGTATAGGAAGGAAAAAGTGCTTTATAAATGTCTCTAGCTTATATATAGATCAATGAATATTTAAACAGTAAAAATATAACCACTTCCATTTTTATGAGCGAGAATAACAAAGCATGATTTGTAAAATCGAATGCTACTAATCCGATCCTTTTTCTCTTGTGTTTTTTCGATAGACAACGTAAATATTTGGATTTATAGTATAATTAAAACTCTAGATATAGCTTAAAAGATTGTGAGGTAGCGAAGTTTAGGTGTTTGTTATTTTTTATGGAGGTGTAAACATGGCAGAACATCGTTTTCATTTAACTGCAACGTGGCCTGGTGGAAGAAATTCTAGCGGTTATATTGCATCAGGAAATTTACGGACTAACGTATCCATCCCCCCGGAAATGGATGGTCCGGGTATTGGGACGAATCCAGATGAGATGCTGTTAGGAGCAGCGGCAACTTGTTACCTTATTACACTTGCGGCCATGATTGAACGTGCTGAGCTTCCTTTAGAAGAAATGAGCTTAGACTCAGAAGGCATTGTCGATGTTACACGAGGTGTATTTACATATCAAAAAATTATTCACCGACCAAAGGTTACCCTAAAGGTAGAAGCGACCGAAGAACAAAGAATTCAGCTGCAAAAGCTTGTTGAAAAAGCGGAGAAAAGCTGTATGATCTCAAGAGCTATACAAGGAAATGTAAAAATAGAGCTAGAGGCTGATCTAAACTAGTATACAAGCATCTTTTCACTATAGGGGAAAAGATGGTGTAGGTGAAATAGGGGAGAAAAGCATGTTTAGATAAGAAAATCCTTCTCAATGGTAAGACACATCAAGCTACAGGAAATGTAAATATTTCTGAATGAGGTGTTGAAAGACCCTTACTCCAAGGTCGTTATTTTATGAAGTGAGGGTCTTTAGCAACTTTTTAGGTTTACATTAAGCTAAAATTCCTCCCCAATATCCTAAAATACCAACGACAAACATACCCAAAATAACGGTTATAGGACTTAGTTTTTTTCTTAGTAGCCACATGACGAAAAAAGTTAATAACAGCGGTACTAATCCAGGAATCAATGAGTCTAAAATGTCTTGTACGGTTTGTACATCGACTTTTTTGGTTTCTGGATTTTTTATTTTTGACACAACGACTGGTATATTAATTGTCGTCCATTTATTAACTAACGCTCCCATAATAAATAACCCTAAAACAGAAGACCCAACGGTTAATTTTTGTAGTAATCCACCGTCCATATCTTTTATAATATCCATCCCTTTTCTGAAACCGTAATCTATCCCCCAATATCTAAACCCCATGCGTAAGATATTCCATAATATAAAAAATAGTATAGGTCCTAACAAATTTCCATTCATAGCAATACCTGCGCCTAAAGCAGCGATAACGGGACGTGCTGTACCCCACCAAACTGGATCACCCACACCAGCAAGAGGTCCCATCATTCCAACTTTTAATCCATTAATTCCAGCATCATTAATGGAAGCGCCTTTCTTCTTTTGTTCTTCCATCGCTGCCGTAACTCCAACAATTGGTGCAGCCATATAAGGGTGTGTATTAAAGAATTCTAAATGTCGTTTCATCGCTTGCTTTCTCTCATCATTGTTTTCAGGATACAGTTTTTTAAAAAAAGGAATCATCGTAAACAGATAGCCAAGGGCATGCATTCTTTCAAAGTTCCATGATCCTTGCCATAAATTTGAACGCCAAAATGAATGCTTAATTTCTTTTTTTGTAATTAGTTTATCTTTTTTGGGCATTTCGTTTGTTTTCATAATACTCCCTCCAATCTTTTAATCTAGCTCATCATCCAGGTCGTCGTCAGCGGAAATAGTTGTGTTGGTACCAGCTACTTGGATATTATTTTGATTAAACTGTGGACTTAATTGTACATACAAAATGGCTAGAACTAAGCCAATAATACCTAAGCCAACAAGGTTAAAATCTGTAAACGCCGCAATGGTGAAGCCTAAATATAAAAATGGCATAAGAGATCCAGTTTTCATCATATTAATAACCATAGCGTAACCAACAACGACAATCATTCCACCAGCAACGTTTAAACCACCAGTAATGACTTCTGGAATAGCATTTAAGAAAGATTGCACCGCATTTGTTCCTACAGTTAAAGCAACAATTAGTGCAGGTATAGCTACGCGAAGCGCTTGAACCAATAACGCCGATATATGAAGGAAATCAACCCTTCTAAAGTCACCCTTTTCTGCTGCACGGTCACCAGCATGTTGAAAAAATATAGTAATAGTCCGCACTAAAATGGTTAATACTTGTCCTGCAGCAGCAAGAGGTATAGCTAATGCAATCCCCGCACCAATATCCTGATTACCCGCAATAACGAATATCGTTGCAATGATAGAAGCTAAAGCAGCATCCGGTGCTTGAGCAGCGCCAATATTCATCCAACCTAGCGCAATCATTTCTAATGTACCACCAATGATGATACCTGTAGTCATATCTCCTAGTACCAAACCCATTAATGTACAAGCAATTAATGGGCGATGGGTTTGAAATTCATCCAAAACGCTTCCCATACCAGCTATACTAGCAAAAATAAATATGAGAATGATTTGCATAACGGATAAGTCCATTGCATATTCCTCCTTTCAAAATTATAGATTTTGTTTGTCTAAAAGTTTAATCATATCTTCTTTTGGATCACTAACTACGCCTCTTACGTCCAGTTCAATATCTTTTTCAGCAAGCCTCCTAAAACAGGTCGCTTCTTCCTTGTTTAGAAAGTTAGATTTATTTACTTTCACCTTACCTTCTTTATATGAAATTCCTCCAATGTTAATAGATGTTAATGGGATTCCTTTTTGAATAACTCGTTCAACGTCAAAGGGATTGGTAAATAGTAACATAACACGGTCATTTTCGTATTTTGGATTTTTATAAACCCGTATCAACTTGTCAATGCTTACAACGCTAGCTTTTACTGAAGGTGGAGCTACTTGCTTTAATAATGTTTTTCTTACTTCGTCATGAGCGACTTCATCATTAACTACAATTATTCTGCTAACGTTTGCATCTTTCACCCAGACTGTAGCTACTTGTCCGTGAATTAAACGATCATCTATTCTTACTAGTCCTATAATCATTTATAATTCATCTCCTTCTAAGTCATCCTTTTCAATGCTATTTTTATTCAATTGTGAAATGCCATTTTTCCCAGCAGTTATTGATATTTCAAGCAGTTGTTGCAAGGTTTTGGAGTTTCTCGATACCAAAGTTTCTAATAACATTGGAATATTAACACCTGTAATAACCTCAATTTTGTCATTGTGTAAAGCTATTTGAGAAGCTGCATTAAATGGAGAGCCGCCAAGTAAATCAACCATTATCAAAACGCCATTAGTACAATCTAATTGTTCGAATAGCAAGTGATATTTTCTTATTAAATCTGCGGTGTTTTCTCCAGGTACAAAATTAGTAGGTAATATATTTTCTTGTTTCCCCATAATCATTTCAACTGTTTTTAGTATTTCCATTGCTGTATCTCCGTGAGTACAAACGATGATTGCGCTATTCATAATCTCACCTCCTCCTTGGTAAAATTATACATTTGAAATCTGGTTGTTTGTAAAATAGATAGTAAATTTCAATATACTGTAAATTCTTTATTACATAATTGTGAAAACGTTTGCTCTCTAAGCTTAAAATTGTAAAAATATGTTATTATATACATATCTATACCATGCTTGTGTGTGAACAATAATTAGAGTTTGAACTCTAATCATTCTCTAAATGAAATTATTCATAAATACAGCAGATGAAAAGAAAGCTAGAGGTGTTAAACAATGAAGAAATGTCTGTCTTATCTTGCCATGTGTTTATTACTTTTTATCATAAATTTGTTTGTGACTTATATTGACGATGGCGCTTGGAAAGTGTGGAAAAGCCTTGGAATAGTAGCATTATTCCTTACCATTTTATTTGTTTTAGATGGATTGAATTTATTTCTCGTTAAGAAGAAAAAAGTTAAAAGTAATCAATAAGTAACTTTTGGTAAAGCTCTTCATTATATAAAAAGCTTTTACAAAAACTTATTTTGTTATAAGATAAGAAAATAGATACTTTAGGATAACGCAAGAACGTAATAGCCACGTCTGGCTCCATCGCCCAGTAACACTAGTTACTTCACTGCATGTCCCACGCTAAGTCACCATCGGTTCATTACTAAGCAGAACTAAAAGAATATTTTTCAGAGGCGAGTAATTTGCCTACCGTTGAAAAAGTATTGGATATTATTCACGAGGAAACAAAAAAATCACCACAAGTAATGTATGAAGAAGAAGAGGAAGGGTACTTTTATATTGATTATGTCGAGAGGGGGAAGCTGTGGCTACAACCAATGTTTGGTGGAAGGTAATTGGACCTTTGTCCGTACCAAAGAAGATAACAGATTTATGTGAGGAAGGCTGGCAACTAAGTGGAGTAGTGGGAAGAAGTCAGGGAAAATGGTATTGAAAGTGGTAACGTCTATAGATAAAGACGCTGTAGATTTTTTAACAGTATAGGAAAGAAAAAACTAAAACGATAAAGATTATTAAAAATCTAAACAGAACTGCTGTAGGGAGGATAGCTACTTGGTAACGATTAAGGATATAGCAACAATGGCAAATGTGTCAAGATCAACGGTTTCTCGTGTGCTAAATAATTCAGGCTATGTGAGTGAAGAGGCTAGACAAAGAGTAGAAAAAGTAATTGAGGCAACGGGTTATGTACCGAGTGGGTATGCTAAATCTCTGCGAACAAAGCAAACAAAAGTAATTGGAGTTATTTTACCAACCATACAAACGGAAACACCAAGCAGAGTTGTAACAGGTCTGGGAAGGGAACTATCTAAGCACGGATACCAAATCTTACTTGCGAATACGGATCATGATAAGGAGAAGGAACTTGAATATTTGGATCTGCTTGTCAGACAAGTAGATGGCATTGTATTAATAGCGACTAACACAGAGCCAGAGCTCACGCAAAAAATAAAAAGCATGAACCTTCCATTTGTAATGGTAGGTCAAGAAGCAGAAAATGTGATATGCGTGACGTATGATGATTATCATGTTGCTAGAGACGTGACAGCTTTTTTAGTTGATAAAGGACATACACAAATTGGATTTATTGGCGTGGATGAAACAGATCAGGCTGTAGGTTGTTTTCGTAAAAAAGGTTTTTACGATGAAATGAAATCCCGCGACTTGTCTATTGAAGAAGCTTGGGTGCAAAAAGGTGTGTTTGATATTGATTCGGGTTGTAAAGCGATGAAGAAAATTATAGAGGATTCCAAACAGCGACCAACAGCGATTTTTGCTGTTACAGACAGACTTGCTATCGGGGCGATGAGTTATGTAAAACGGATTGGTATGGAGATACCTAAAGATATTGCCATTGCAGGCATTGGTGCTTCTGAACTATCTCAATATGTCGATCCGCCTTTGACGACAGTGGATTACAAAAACGAAACAGCAGGAGAAGAAGCGGCTAAACAGCTACTAGCTTTTATTCAAGGTGAAGATTATCAAAAGAAAATTGTATTAGACTATAGACTTCTATCTAGAGATAGTGTATGATAAAGGTGAAATCGATTTCACCTATTTTTATGCGATGTGGTATCGATTCCATGATGGAATCATGCAACATTTTATCTTTAAACCCTCTTTTCAAGAATAGAGAGTGAATGGATGTTCGTTTGTTCCGCTATAGGAAATGATAGAAACTTTAGGGTTATAGCGGAAAAACTAGGACGTTTTTCTTCTGCTATAAGATTTATCCAAAGGTCAAGTTATTCTATTTAAAATTTCACTTATGAGAAGGTGAAGCGTTGCAATATTTTATCTGCCGTGTGGGATCGATACCACAAAATTAGGAGGGATAAAAATGTTAGATAACAAACAAATAGCTGAAGCACTGTTGGAAGCTGTTGGTGGGAAAGAGAATATTTCATCAGTCGCACATTGTGCAACTAGGTTACGTTTACTGGTGATGGATGAGGACCAAGTTGATCGTGAACAGGTGGAAAGCATAGCAAAAGTGAAAGGGGCATTTTTTCATTCTGGACAGTTTCAAATTATTTTCGGTACTGGTACAGTAAATCAAATTTATGAAGAAGTAGAGAAGCTTCATGTTTCTACGATTAATAAACAGGAGCAAACGAAGAAAGCTAGTCAGAGCGGAAATAAGTTACAACGTGCAATTCGTACATTAGGAGACGTGTTTGTACCCATTATTCCAGTACTTGTAGCAACAGGTCTATTTATGGGGCTACGTGGGTTACTTATGCAGGAGAAAATTTTAGCTTTATTCGGACTCGTTCCAGCCGATATTCCTAATAATTTTATCTTGTTTACGCAAATATTAACGGACACGGCTTTTATTTTTTTACCAGCACTCGTTGCTTGGTCCACGTTTCGTGTATTTGGTGGTACACCGATTATAGGAATTGTACTTGGATTAATGCTTGTTAGCCCCTCGTTACCAAGTGCTTGGGGAGTTGCAGAAGGTGCTGAACCATTACTGTTTTTTGGCTTTATACCTGTAGTAGGTTATCAAGGATCGGTACTTCCAGCGTTTATTGCTGGAATTATTGGAGCTAAATTGGAGCGTGCAATTCGTAAGCGTGTGCCGGAAGCATTGGATTTAATTATAACGCCGTTTTTAACATTACTTATAATGATAGGTGCAGCTCTGTTTATCATTGGACCCATTTTCCATGTGGTAGAAAATTATATTTTAGATGGTACACTTGCTGTTTTAAATTTACCATTTGGGTTAGCTGGTTTGCTTATCGGTTTTTTGCACCAAATTATTGTCATTACTGGTGTTCACCATATTTTTAATCTTTTAGAAATAAAACTGTTAGAGGATGTAGGAAGTAATCCATTTAATGCTATTATTACCGCTTCTATTGCTGCCCAGGGTGGTGCAGCTCTTGCTGTTGGTTTAAAAACAAAATCAAAGAAATTGAAAGCTTTAGCTTTTCCATCTTCATTATCTGCTTTCTTAGGTATAACGGAACCAGCTATATTTGGGGTGAATTTACGCTATGTAAAACCATTTATTATGGGGTTAATTGGTGGTGGCGTAGGAGGTTTTTCCGCTATGTTGTTAGAATTAAAAGGGACTGGAATGGCTATTACCGTAATTCCAGGTACATTATTGTATTTGGATGGGCAAATTCTTTCCTATTTACTTGTGAATATCATTGCAGTTGGAGTAGCATTTGCGCTAACTTGGTTATTTGGATTTTCCGATAAGCAATTGAAAGACAATGGATAAAGGCTATCAAAATCAAAATAAGTGATTCCTGTTTTACTCTAATTTTGAAGGGGAGGACTTATAGATTGAAGTTTCATTGTATCATATATAAGTTTAGGAGTTTAGGATATGAATAATAACGTAACAAAAGATATGGTATGTAAACAAATGGAGAAAAACCAACCTTTAATAGCAAGAGATCCCTATCGTTTGCATTACCATTTAATGCCTTCAGTAGGACTATTAAATGATCCAAACGGTTTTGTCTTTTTTAAAGGAAAATATCATATTTTTTATCAGTGGAATCCTTTTGCTGTTGAGCATGGTGTGAAATGTTGGGGGCATTCTATATCTAAAGACCTTATTCATTGGCAAGAAGTACCTGTTGCTTTACTACCTGATCAATGGTATGACCAAAATGGATGTTATTCTGGAAGTGCTGTTGTATACCAGAATCAACTGTACGTTTTTTATACGGGGAATGTGAGGGATAATGAAGGAAATCGGCAATCTTATCAGTGTTTGGCAATATCGAATGATGGAATCCATTTTGAAAAAAAGGGACCAATTATTCAAGTTCCAGACGGTTACACTGCTCATTTTCGTGATCCAAAAGTATTCTATATGAATGAAGCATGGTGGATGGTGCTTGGTGCACAAACAGAGGCGAAAAATGGAGAGGTTGTGTTATATCGTTCTGCTGATTTATGGAATTGGACATTTGCAGGAACGTTAACTGGAAACGGACATCAAGGGTTAGATCACTTCGGTTATATGTGGGAATGCCCTGATCTGTTTCAATTAGGAAATAAAGATATTCTGCTCGTTTGCCCACAAGGAATACCTGCACAAGGCTTTCAATATCAAAATATTTATCAATCTGGGTACTTTGCTGGGGAGATAGAGAAAAAAACAATGTCTTTTGAGCATGATGCTTTTGTGGAATTGGATCGAGGTTTTGATTTTTATGCCCCTCAGACGATGCAAGATCAGGAGGGGAGGAGGATATTGATTGGGTGGATGGGAAATGCCGAGGAAGGTTCCTCCCAGCTTCCTACAGCAAATTATGGATGGGTACACGCTTTGACTGTTCCGCGTCAATTGGATTGGAAAGACGGAACATTGCTACAATATCCTGTGGAAGAGTTTCAGCAGTTACTGGAAAACGAAGTTCGTTTTAATGAAGTTGTATTAAATGCGCAACAATTGTTATCATTATGCGTTGACAAGGCATTTGCTGTATATTTAACTGTGGAAGATATGAAGCAATCCTGTTTAAATATACAAATAGCTGGGTCTCAAATTATATATGATTCGTTATTAAAAGTTTTTACTTTTAAACGAAAAAGCTTTACAAGTTATCAGACTATGGAAAGCAGACACTGCAAATTAGATACTCTCAGCGACATACTTATTTTAAAAGATACGTCCTCTATAGAAATTTTTCTAAATCAAGGAGAGGAAGTGTTTACTTCTCGAGTATTTGACGATAAGAACGAAGAGAGTGTTCTGTTTACAGCGGACGGTGAAATAAAGCTTGATGTGAAAAAATGGGATGTACGTCGAGTTATGGATATTTAGACATGAAATGGAGATAAAATTAAGAAAAAAATGTTGCTTTTCCCCGCTTATAGGAGGTAGATGTTTATGTTAATTGGAGCAATGGAAGCAGGTGGTACAAAATTCGTTTGTGCGGTTGGCGATGAAAATGGAAACATTCTTCAAAAGACGAGCTTTCCAACTGTTTCTCCAGAGGATACACTAGCTTCAGCAAAACAGTTCTTTTCTTCATTTAAGATGGAGGCGTTGGGTGTAGGTACGTTTGGGCCTGTTGATTTGAATAAGAACAGCAAAACATATGGCTCCATTTTAAATACCCCGAAAACAAAATGGCGTTACTATCCGCTTCTTGAAAAATTGCAAAGCGAATACAATATTCCTGTATATTTGGATACGGATGTGAATACAGCTTGTCTGGGTGAGTATTACTACGGTGCTGGTAAGCATGCGGAGAGCTGTTTATACATGACGGTAGGAACTGGAATTGGAGCAGGGTTTGTTGGGGAAGGGAAAGTGTTTCAAGGAAAAAATCATCCAGAAATGGGACATATGTTACTAAAGCAACACCTGAATGACACTTTTGTAGGAAGTTGTCCGAGTCATAGGTCATGCTTCGAAGGGCTTGCTTCTGGGACGGCGATTGAAAAACGATATGGTAGAAAAGCAAATTTACTCACACATCTTGATGAGGTATGGGAGATAGAAGCGTATTATTTAGCGCAAGGGCTAATGAATATCTATGTTATTCTCTCCCCAGAGAAAATGGTTATTGGTGGCGGAGTAATGAAACAGGAAAGGCTTTATGCAATGGTTCGCGAGCAGTTTATGAAGTTGTTAAACGACTATTTGGAAGTGAACGATGTAGATGAATTAATTGTTCCACCGAAACTTGATGATGAACAAGCAGTTAAAGGTGCTATTGCTCTAGCAGTGAAAAATAAGAGATAGATGTTAAGAACTATTAAGAAATATAGGAAAATAAAAGATGGCTTATGTGCATGACGCTACTGGGTCGTCTTTTTTTGTACTATGAGGGAGTAAAATTCTATATTCTAAGTATAAGTAAACCTAAAGCAATTGCCATAAAAATTCGGTAATAAGCCAAGTTTTTTTAATAATTTCTACTTGTACTGGGAGGTTAGAAAATGGAAATTCATGTTTGTCCTTTAGAGCCTAGTCCGCTTTTAAGTCATTCATTTGTTAAAAAAGCATCTTTTGGGGAGATGAAATTATTTTATACGGAAACAACGATCTATTTATTGGTTTGTATCCGTTCAGGAAATAAAAATATGGAAGATATCCGACATCTTGGTGGAGAATTACGAAAGAAGGTGGACAAAGAATTTTTGTCTCAAACAGTTACTATCAATTTTAACGGCTTGTTCAAAGGATTGGAACATGTAATGGAGGGAAGCAATGTTGCAAATTATGTTACCGCTTTTATGGAAGGTTGGTATTTGGCTGGTTATCGGTTTCAGTACTATAAGCGTAATCGTTTAGAGATGGACTATGTGCTAGAATTTAATTATTCATCTTATAGCCCATATGTTGCATTGGCGAAAACGAAAAGTGATGCTGTATGTTTAGCTAGAGACTTATGTAATGAGCCTCCTAGTAAACTGACGCCAGAAGCTTATGCAAGCAAAATAGTAGAAATTTTTAGAGATACAGATGTAGATGTGGCTATTTTGGATACAGCTGATCTTACGAAACATGGTTTAGAAGCTGTTAAAACGGTCGGAAAGGGAAGTGTTCATCCTCCTAAAATGGTCGTTCTTACATTAAAAAATACAGTAGGAAAGCATGTAGCGCTTGTCGGTAAAGGAGTGACCTTTGATGCAGGAGGTGTTAATGTAAAAACAGGGACTGGACTTTGGGAAATGAAAATGGATATGGGGGGATCAGCGGCTGTCGTAGGTGCGATGAAGCTTTTATCTGATCTGAATAGCTCTGTATACGTTACCGCAGTTATTCCATTAGTAGAAAATGTAGTAGGGAAAAATGCATACTTGCCGGCAGATGTAATTTCTTATGCAAATGGAATGCATGTGGAAGTAGGTAACACGGATGCAGAAGGTAGACTAATTTTAGCCGATGGTATTTTATACGCTCAAGACGTAGGAGCGGAAACTATTATTGATATTGCTACACTCACAGGCTCTATTGGTCAAGCCTTAGGGTTAAAAACAGCTGGTGTTTTTACTAATAACGAGAAGGATTTGTGGACATATAAAGAAATTGGCGAAGAAACTGGGGATCATGTATGGCCTATGCCATTAATTGAAGATTATAAAGCATATTTGCACAGTGATTATGCAGACTTAAATAATAGGAGTGCTTCTAAATATGGTGGTTCGATTACGGCAGCCATTTTTTTGCAACAATTTATAAAGCGACATATGAAATGGGTACATATTGATATGGCAAATACGGTGCTACCTTGGAAGGTGTATGGCTATCATGTCGAAGGGGCTACTGGTTTTGGGGTCCGATTATTAACCAAATTGATAGAAAAGGAGTTGGAGTAACGAATTGCAATTGGAACTGATTGTACAGCAAAAACACGATACATTGCAAGCCGAAAAGCTATTAAGCAGATCGATTAGAGCTTGTTTCGGCGATACAGGAGGGGGGTTTGACACCAAACTTTGGGATGATAAAGACAGTCTTACGAAGCGTGCATATACCTGTTCAAGTTATGATACGACCACATAGTCATGATTTCTATTATCAAGAAGAGGAATTTTCAGTTATTTGTGAAGATTTAAAGGCACTGTAGAGCTTGCAATGTAATCGGGTTGTATTTGGCGCACTAAATGAGGAGCATACAATTTAACGAACAAATGCTTCATAATCTCATTGAACGCTTTCCGGGATTAGATATTACGTTTTATCGTGCTTTTAATGAAGTGAAGGATATGCAGGCAGCATACAAAACGCTAGTAAAGTATAAAGATAATGTAAAACGTATTCTAACATCTGTTGGCAAGTAAAATTGTGAAGCAGGAAAAGAACAACTTGCTCATTTAGTTCAATATTCTCTTGAAACAGGAGGACCTAATATTATGCCTGGTTGCAGGTCTTACTTCAGATAATATTGCTGAAGTCAAACAGACAACAAAAGCAGAGCAATATCATTTTGGTAAAGCAGTTTGTGAAAGACAGTCATTTGCGAAAATGATTTCAGCACAAGCAGTGGAAAAAGTGTTCTGCTGTTTAAAATAAAGCAGTGCTTGATGGAACGTCTGTTTTATAATCAACTTCATTGAAGGATAGTTCTTGACGCTTCAAAGTATGTAATTTTATTCTGATTATAAAGCAATATAAAAAATGAAGAAATCCACTATTTGATTCCACACCAAAACCCGTTATATAATCTCACTCCTAGACTGAAAAGGTATAACCTAATTTTACAAAAAAATGTTTCCAAAGGAAGAATGGTTACATATAGTAAAATAACAATAATTTTGGTGGTGTATCGTTATGATTACAATAAGTTTATGTATGATTGTAAAAAATGAGGAAGAGGTGCTGGAGCAGTGTTTATCGAGTGTGGAGGATATCTGTGATGAAATGATTATTGTAGATACTGGCTCAACAGATCAAACAAAGGATATTGCAAAAAAATTTACGGATAAAGTTCTCGATTTTGAGTGGATCGATAATTTTTCTGCTGCACGAAATTTTTCTTTCCGCCAAGCTACTTCAGATTACATTCTATGGCTGGATGCAGATGATGTGCTACTGGAAGAAGACCAAAATAAATTGAAAGCGTTAAAAAAGAAATTAGATTTTTCCGTTGATGCTGTTTCTATGATCTATCATATAGCCTTTGATGAGTATGGAAATCCTACATTCAGCTTCCGAAGAAATAGGCTTGTTAAGCGAGAGCGTAATTTTAAATGGATTGGACCTGTACATGAATATTTAGAAGTATATGGTCATATATTGCCTGCAGATATCGCTATTACGCATAGGAAATCAACGAAATCCAATGATAGTAATACTAGTGATCGTAATTTAAAAATCTATGAAAAAAGAGTAGAGCAAGGGGAAAAATTTACCCCAAGAGATTTATTTTATTATGGAAATGAACTTAAAGATCATCAGTACTATGAGAAAGCTATAAAATATTACCAGGAATTTCTAAACACTAAAAAAGGTTGGGTAGAAGATGAAATTCGCGCTTGCATAAATATGGCCGCTTGCTATAGAGCCTTGGGTGATTTAGACAAAGAAATAGATGCTCTCGTTCAATCTATTAAATACGATGTCCCTCGTCCAGAAGTTTCTTGTCGGTTAGGAGATTTATACAAGGAAAAAAAATTGTTTAAAAAAGCAATTATTTGGTATCAGCTAGCTATTCAAGTGGATTTAGAAAATAGTATGGGTTTTCAAGAAAAAGTATATTCAACTTGGTATCCTCACTTACAATTATGTGTTTGTAACTGGGGAATTGGTGAAAAAGAATTGGCATGGGAGCATAATAAGAAAGCAAAGATGTATCGTCCAGATGATCCGCAAGTAGCATATAATGAACAGGTATTTGCAGCTTATTTTGCTAACAAATAGCGGTTTTCTGTATAAAATTATAATGAAAGCTTTAACGGAACGGTTTCTCAAGGTTGTGACGTCACTAGTAAACAAAACGTTGGCTGTCTCTGTAATAATGAGACAGCTTTTATTTGACAAGTAGGGCAATTTCAGTCCCATTATGCTCACCACTTTCTAGTAATTTGGCAAGCTATTTCTTTTTAAATGCATATGCGTGAAAACTTCCAAGACCTTTTTAAAATGAGATATTCAGTATGAACTTCTCCTAGCTGTAAGCACTTTTCAAAGCGTATTAGCGCATTTTCATAGTCCCGATCTACGTAATTTGGATATTGATCAATGCTTAAGCAATGAGAGCTTTAATAATGTAAACTAAAAAAGCCTCAGTTGCTGTTGACAACTGAAACTTTTAAAACTAAACTTGCACCATTTTACGAATTGATGGTGGGACGTCTAAATAGTATAAATTTTGATATCGCTGTGAAGTGCTTAGTAGTTTTTGGTGCGAACCTTGCATTTGAATATAGCCGTTTTCTAAAAAGACAACTTCATCCATACGCTGCATACCAGCTAAATGATGTGTAATCCAAATAACGGTTTTATCATCAAGCGTTAAAAAAATGGTTTGTAACAAGTCAGCTTCTGTTTTTGAATCTAAGCCGACTGTCGGCTCATCGAGAATAACGACAGGAGAGCCTTTTAATAATATTCTTGCTAATGCTACTCGTTGTTGTTGACCGCCACTAAAGATTTGTCCTGATTCTTCCATCATCGTGTTATAACCTTTTGGCAGGCTCATAATATAATCATGGAGCTGCACCTTTTTAGCCGCTTCTACAATCTCTTGATCCGTTGCTTTTTGGTTGCCGAGTCGTAGGTTATTAGCAATCGTCGTGTTAAATAAATGAGGTCGTTGATTTAAAATCGATACGATTTCAAATAGAGAATCGCCGTAAGCTGTTGCATCGATGCCGTTAAGTGTAACATTTCCTTTTGTTGGTGCATAAGAACCACAAATTAGTTGGATGATACTTGATTTTCCAGCACCACTTTTTCCCAACAAAGCTAATTTCTTTCCTTGAGGTATCGAAATGGAAACATCTTTTAAAATTTGTTTGGCAAAGCCCGGATATTGAAAGGCAACATGATCAAGCTGAATATCAACAGAGTTAGATGTTTCTGGTAAAGATATGTTTGACTCAGTAGTATCCTTTTCTTGATCTGTTTCTTCGAGCGTTTCTAATCTTGTTAGCGATTCTGTGTATTCTGGAATTTGTTCTAAGGCTTCAGATACGGGCAAAAAAGCTTCTGCAATAGCCAATGTAACTAAAACGAAAGCAGCAATTAATGTCACGTGCATATTTCCTTCAGCTACCATCGAACTTGACCAGTACACCATGGAAATCACCATCGCACCAATGATGAGCTGAAGAAATAAGTCGCGAATTCGTTGCTCACTTTTAACGCGTCGCTCAACAATGGCAACAGCTTGATCTTTTTTTGTATCATGCTTCGTAAATTCATCTGGTTTTCCAGCAATCATCCAATCTTTAATACCAAGTAATCCATCTGTTAATATATGATATTGATCATAGCGCCCCTGTTTTATTAAAGCTGTACGTTTTCGACTAGTCCACAAAGAAAACAACGGAATGAACACAACGATAAAAAAGAGATATATTGCCATAAGTGAAGCAAACACCATATCAAACCAGCCTAGACAAGCAATAGCGATGCCGTACATACCAAGCGCAGTGATACTCGGTAAAATCGTACGAATAAATAAATCTTGCAAATGGTCGATATCATCTGATAATACGCCTAGTATCCTACCAGTTTGGAAACGAGAACGAATAAAAGCTGCTTGTGGCTCTAACGTTTGATACAATCTGCTACGCATATTTGCTAGTACGCGCAGAATCGTATCATGGCTCGTTAATCGAGAAAGATAGTGAAATACCGCTCGAAAAATACCAAAGGCTCGCACTGAAACAACAGGAATATAGACCATTAAAATATTTTCAGGTCTTAAGGCGGATTTGGAAATTAAGTATCCAGATGTAAACATAAGCGCTGCACCACAGGCTAGAGCTAATAAACTAATAATAATACTGGCTGCTAGCCCTTTGTAATGCATTTTTACATATGGAATAATCCATGCTTTCATTGTACTCCCTCCAATTGTGATAGCACGAGGTCATAGTATTCTCCGCGACGAAGCAATAATTCATGTGGTGTCCCCACTTCTACAATGACGCCATCTTTTAACACAATAATTTTATCCATTTGCTCCATCCAATGCAGCCGGTGCGTTGCAAAAAAGACTAATTTATCTTTAAACAATGTTGTCATCGTTTGTTTCAATTCGTATTCCGTTTCTATATCCAAATGGGCAGTCGGCTCATCTAATAACAGGATAGGGCGATTACCAAGAAAAGCTCGGGCCAATGCGACACGTTGTTCTTGACCGCCGCTAATTGCACGTGCGCCAGTACCAATTTCTTGTTCTATACCATTTGGAAAGGTATGGATTAACTTATCCAATTCTGCATCTTGAACAGCTTGCCACACATCTTCATCCGATGCATTTGGTTCATAAAATCGAATATTATCTGCAACCGACTGACTAAAAATATATGGACGCTGTGGAATGTATGTGATTTGACGCTGCCAAGCTTCTGTATTTAAGCTATCTAAAATTTGCTGATTGACGCGAAAACGCCCTTGATTAGGTGTTAAAAATCCACCTAATATATCAATTAAAGTCGACTTTCCTGCACCGCTTGCACCAACAATACCAATATTTTCAAAGCCTTTTACTTGCATGGAAATGGTAGATAGAGCTTGTAAGCCGTTATCGTCATGGGAATGACTAATAGAAGAAAGCTTTAAGGTACTGTTAGCTGTCCAAGCAATGGAGTTGGTAATAACGGAATGATTCTCTGGAACAGGCTCTGCTAATATCCGATCAATTGCTTTGGCTGCTTCTTGTCCATTTAATGTTGCATGGTAGTCTGCTCCAACTTCTTTTATAGGAAGAAAAAACTCTGGAGCTAAAATTAATACGACTAATGCAATATCTAATAATAGATTTCCTTCAATGAGACGTAATCCTAACCCTACAGCAACAGAGGCAACTGATAACATCGTAAAAAAGTCAAGTGCAAAAGATGAAAGGAAAGCAATTCGTAATGTTGATATAGTGGATTTTCGGTATTCATCACTCACTTTTTCAATTGTATCTCCATGTGATTTACTTTTACCTAAAAACTTTAATGTTTCTAATCCCCGTAAAGAATCAATAAAATGATTGGATAATAAATGATAAGAATGCCATTGACGCTCCATTTTCTTATTTGCAGCTAATCCTAATAAAATCATAAATGCAATAATGATAGGAACGGTTAAAAATAAAATGATACTTGACAGTTTATCTTGAAAGAAAACGTAAATGAGTACCATTGGTGGAATAATACATGCAGCAATCATCTTGGGAATAATTAATTCTAAATAAGTACGTTGTTGGTTTGCGCCTTCCATAGCTAAATTAACTAACTTGGCTGTACCGTGTTTACTCGTGTAGCTAGGGCCAAGCGCAAAAAGCTTGGCCAATAATAGTTTTCTTTTTTCCACTCTTGTTTTTTCAGCAAACTGGAAGGTTATTTTTTTCTTTAATGTACCCATAAGATACCTTGTAACAAAGGCAATAAGGAAAAAAACGCCTAACTTCCATGTTTCTTGAAATAATTCGCCGTTAAATAAGCGAAATAACCATTCTGCTAACCATTTTGCTTGCAGAATGATGGCTATTGCTTCCACGATTGTAATGGAAATAACAATGGCAAGTGTCGGTTTTACCCCTTTGTACGTTAGTAAATGATTACGCATCATTTTCTTCATTAGTATTCTAAATGCTCCTCTTCTTTAATACGTTTACGGAATACATAATAACTCCAGATTTGATAACCAAGTACAAAAGGTAATAAAGTGACGGCTACAATGGTCATGACTTTTAACGAATAGTCTCCTGAAGCTGCATTGTGAATCGTTAAGTCAAAAGTATGATTTAAGCTACTTACCATTACACGTGGGAATAAACCGACGAATACAGACGTTACTGTGAGCGCGATAGTTAATCCGGTCATCGTAAATGCCCAACCATCACGACTTTTCTTAGCAAAACTTCCAGCTAAGACAACTGCCAATACAATAAGCGCAAAAATAGGAATTAATATGGCACCTCTTACCTCGAAAATATCTGTGTAGAAATAAGATGCAGCCACAAAGGTAACTAAAGCTATACCAACAGCGTAAACAATTTTTTTGGCAGTTTCACGAGCTCTACTTTGTAGGTCACCTGTAGTTTTCAACGTGATAAAGAATAGCCCGTGTAAAAAGCAGAGCAATGTAATTGCAATTCCACCAATTAACGTATACGGTGTGATGTAATCAAAGACAGAAGCGTAAATATTCATCTCACTATCAATTGGTAAGCCTGCCATCAATGCGGCGAACACAACTCCCCATAATAATGGGTTCAATAGGCTACTAATAAAGATTGTCCAATCCCAAGTGTCCCGCCATTTAGGATTATCTAGTTTACTTCTAAACTCAAATGCTACTCCGCGCCCTATGAGCAAGAGAAGCATGATTACTAGTGGCATGTATAAGCCACTGAACAAAGTGGCATACCAATTTGGAAATGCAGCAAACATCGCCCCACCTGCTGTAATTAGCCAAACTTCATTTCCGTCCCAGACAGGACCAATTGTATTAATTAATACCCGACGTTCAACTGGCGTTTTAGCAACAAAACGCATCGCCATGCCAACACCAAAGTCAAAGCCTTCCAAAAACAAGAATCCGACAAACAATACAGCAATTAAAATAAACCATACCTCACTTAGCATAGGAACCATACCCTTCCTCTCCAAAAGGATCTGTTGTTAGTTTGACATCTTTTTCTTCTTCAACAGGGCCTTTTTTGATTACTCGAACGAACAAGTAAGCCATCACAAGTGCAAGGATCAAATAGATGGCACTAAATGAGATGAGTGAGAACAGGACTTGTCCAGCGGTTACGTTTGGTGAAACTGCGTCTTGTGTTTGCATTTCTCCAAATACGACCCAAGGTTGTCTACCAATCTCTGTCATGATCCAGCCGGCTGTTCCTCCAATAAACGGTAAAGCAATTGCCCAAAGCATCGTTTTTAAATACTTTCTGCTTTGTTCTAGCTTGTTACGTTTTACTAAGTAAGCACCATATAGTCCTAATACGATCATTAACCCGCCTGTGAACGTCATAATACGGAAGCTCCAGAATGTTGTTTTAACTGGAGGGATATAGTCTCCTTCTCCATACAACTCTTCATATTTGGCTTGGATGGATTTCATTCCTTCCACGCTTCCGCTAAATTCGCTATAGGAAAGATAACTTAATATATATGGGATATTGACTTCAAAGGAGTTTTCTTGATTTTCCGTATCAATGTGAGCAAAGACTGTCCATGGAGCAGGATCAGCGCTGTCTTCCCATAAACCTTCTGCTGCTGCCATCTTCATTGGTTGTGTTTCTACCAAAAATTGCGATTGAGCGTGACCAGTAAAGGCAATACCTAAACCAGAAATAATTGCAACAACTAAAGCGATATGAAATGATTTTTTAAAGAAATCTGTATCTTGTTTTTTAAGTAATTTCCAAGCACTTACACCTGTAATTAGAAATGCTCCTGTGGCTAATGATCCAAATACAGTATGTGGGAACTCCACCCATACTTGACCGCTCGTAATTAATGCTAGGAAGTCATTCATTTCGGCGCGACCATTGTTAATTTCATAACCGACTGGATATTGCATAAATGAGTTAGCGACTAATATCCAAAACGCAGAAATAATCGTTCCAATAGATACAAGCCAAATACATAGGAGATGTACTTTTTTAGAAAGTCTTTTCCAACCGAAAATCCATAATCCTATAAAAGTAGATTCCATAAAGAAAGCTAATAGTGCTTCAACTGCGAGTGGTGCACCGAATACGTCACCGACAAAGCGAGAATAGTTAGACCAGTTCATCCCGAATTGAAATTCCTGTAATATACCGGTAACGACTCCGACGGCAAAGTTAATAAGAAATAAGTGTCCCCAAAACTTTGCCATTTTTTTGTACTTTTCTTGCCCTTTTACAACGTACAATGTTTCCATAAGTGCAACTAAAAATACTAAACCAATGGATAAAGGCACGAAAATAAAGTGAAAAATGGTTGTAGATGCGAATTGGATTCGCGATAACATAATAACGTCCATAAAGGTTCTCCTTCCTCCCATTCTGTGTGGGGTTAAGCTTTTTTCAGTAGATCTCATAATCCGATTAGTAGTGGAATGTGTCTCTTGTTTAAACATCCCCGTATGGAGTGAGCCAAATGTGAAAAAGAAATATTTATTACGTTCCGTATGTCTCGTCATGTTCGCTATTGAACAATTTAAATAATGACAAGCATTCTGTTTATGAAGATAGATTTTATAACCATTTCAGATGTATGGAAAGCTTGCAAAAATAAATGTATGTGATCGATAAGACCTATGTTCGGTTGCAAGCGCAAAAAATAGTTTCCAAAAATATCATGCGAGCAAAATATAGTTAATGAGAATATCTCTAATATAAGGATGTCTTGACATTAATCTCTCGCCTGCATGATTGTATCCTACTATGAAAGCAAAAATGGAACTTTATAAACAGAATTAGCCCCTTTATACTATGACATTTGGACCTCCTGTTAATACTATACAATTAAAACCTAGTTTGTAACGAAGGAAATATTGAATTTTTTGTAACGTACTTTCGACAAAATTGTTAATGATTGTATTCTGTATTAACAGAAGAGTTGCTTTTGGGTAACTCAGTAAAGGTGTAAGTGATGAAAAAAGAGCAGCCACTATTTTAAAGACGTGTAGTGTAATTAACACATGCCTCTAAAAGGAAATTATTGGTTGATGGTGTATTTGTAACGTGATATGATCAATTCAAAAGGCGTAACAAGTGGAAATTTTAAAATAATTGAAATGGGCATTCTTTAAAGGGGAATAATTTAATTAAGGGGGGAAAGCAATGAGTAAGGGAATAAAGAAAAAAGAACGGAAGGATAAGCTGCCATTTCGATTGAATTTGTTATTTTTTATTATGTTTATTATGTTTGCAGCTTTAATTTTTCAGCTTGGTATTGTGCAAATTCTGAAGGGCGAAGAATTTCAGAAAGAGATCGATCGCACGGTAAACGATACAACGAAAGTGCCAGTGCCGCGTGGACAAATATATGATAGAAATCATCAACTAGTTGTTGGAAACAAACCGCGATATGCCATTACTTATACTCCAGCTAAAAGAACACAGGCGAAAGAGAGATTAGAGGTAGCTGAAAAGTTAGCTAAGCTCATTTCAGTTGAAGTAAAAGATGTTGCAGACATTAATGAAAGACTGAAAAGAGAGTATTATTACTTGAATCATAAAGAGGATGTAATAGAAAGACTTACGGATGAAGAAAGAAAGAAATTAGATGATACAGAAGAATATGATCTTGCCCTAGAACGAATAAAGAAGCACGAGATGAATGACTTGTCAGAGCAAGATAGGTTAATTATTGCCATTAAAAAGGAATTAGATAAAGCATACGCATTAACGCCACAAATTGTTAAGAATGAAGGTGTAACTGCCGAAGAGTACGCCGAAGTGTCAGAAAATTTAAGTGATTTACCTGGCGTCAATGCGATTGCAGATTGGGAGCGTAAATACCCATATGAGGAAACTTTTAAAAGCCTAGCTGGTAAGATTACATCTCAAGAACGGGGACTGCAAAAAGAAAAACTGGAATACTATTTAACTAGAGGATATAGTCGGAATGATCGAGTTGGAATTAGTGGGATTGAAGAATATTATGAACACGCTTTACGAGGTAGAAAGGAGCAAGTACAATACACTACGACGAAAGATGGTACCACAATAGGTTCAAAAGTAGCTGTGGAAGGAATGACTGGGAAGGATCTTATATTAACCATTGATATGGATTTACAAAAAAAAGTAGATGAAATATTACAAGCAGAGTTACAGAAAACCATTCAAAAGCATCCTTATCAGCATCAGTACATGTCAGATGCGATGGCGGTAGTTATGAATCCAAAAACAGGAGAGTTACTCGCTGTCAGCGGTGTATTGTATGATAAGAAAAAAAATGAATATAATAACGCTCCATATAAAGCAATTCATGATGCGCATTTGCCAGGATCTTCTATAAAAGGGGCGACCGTTTTAGCAGGTTATGAGTCAGGCGTTATTTCTCCAGGGCAAGTATTTCATGACAGGAAAATAAAGATTGCCTCTGGTGCTCCGAAAGGATCTTATAATGATTTAGGTTCAGTAAATGATTTTGATGCACTACGTCGCTCATCAAACGTATATATGTTTTATATTGCATTAAAAATGGGAGGGGAACATCGTTATCCATTTCCCAATGGAGAAAGTGCTGCATTTGATGTAGCAGCATGGGATGAAATGCGTAGCTATTTTCAACAATTTGGTTTAGGTAGCCGAACCGGTATCGATTATCCTGAGGATCCAAAAGGAGTAATTGGCGATAAACAATTTCAACCAGGTTTATTGATGGACTTTGCCATTGGGCAGTATGACAACTACACCGCATTACAGCTAGCGCAATATGTATCCACAATAGCAAATGATGGCAATCGTGTTCGCCCTCGTTTAGTAAGGGAAATTCGTAATCCGTCGCCAACACAAGATCAATTAGGTTCTGTTTATGAAAGCAAGGGGACAGAAGTATTAAATCGTATTGATATGAGCAAATCAAATATTGAACGTATTCAAGAAGGATTTAGGCAAGTGTTCAATGAATCACAAGGAACTTCCGTACGTTTTTTCGGAACATCCAAGTATCGAGGTTATAAAGTTGCTGGAAAAACAGGAACGGCTCAAAACGCTTATTATGCCGATGGAGAAAAGAAGGCTGATACAGAAAATCTCACGCTTGTTGGTTATGCACCTTATGATGACCCTGAAATGGCTTTTGCTATTATTGTACCTCACACTGGGATTGTTAATGGAAAACATCAGATTAACCAAACAATCGGGCAACGGATTATAGATGCTTATTTTACTGATAAAGAGGAATAGTAAATCTGATAATAAAAAGTAGCATACGCGTAATATAAGTTTTTTTGGTTGCGAAAATGCACTCTTTTAGGGGAAGACGACAACAGTTTTCCTAAGAGAGTATTGTATTATATGAAATGAGGCTTCTCATTCACAGGAGCCTCATTATAATAACGGGAAGAGGAGATAAATCCATGCGTGAAGTAGTAGTTATTCCATACCAAAGTCAGTGGCAGCAACTTTTTGGACAAGAAGCAACATATATAAAAGAGTTATTTCAAACGGAATTAGTTACGATACATCATATTGGTAGTACGGCTGTGCCGGGTTTAGCTGCTAAACCAATTATAGATATAATGCCAGTAGTAAAGTCGATTGAGAAAGTAGGTGAGTATATAGAAGGAATGGAAAATCTAGGGTATCATACATTAGGTGAATATGGTATCGAAGGAAGAAGATTCTTTATTAAAGGTGAGTACAAGCGGACGCATCATGTACATATGTTTCAACAAGGAGACCAGCATATCAAACGGCATATCGCATTTAGGGATTATTTAATCCATCACCCCTCGACTGCTATCGAATATGGAAACTTAAAACGGACTTTGGCAAAAAACTACTCAAATCAAGTGGAAAAATATATGAGAGGAAAAAATGATTTTGTAAAAGATGTAGAGCAGCGGGCATTAAGTTGGTATAAACAGTAAAGAAGAAATGGAAAGATGTTATGCTTGCTACTATTTTCTTGTACGCGGTAGGGGGATCAGGATAGCTCGGATGGGATGAGTAACCATCGATTAGAAAAATGGCGTCGTGATCGATGTATTTTTTCCCTCCTGCTACTTGTTCGTAGCCCATAGATGAAAAATGTGGCAATAAACTAAGTCTTTCTAAAACTGCCTGCAATCGATATGAGATGGAAGTAATTCTGTTGTTTGTACAGGAGAAGTCCGTTCTAAATCATAATCTGTAATTACATCCTGCAACCAAAACCAACATAATATAAGTACAATCATTGTAAAAATAATTACTGCGAAAACAGCTATCTTTCCTTTCATAACAATTTATCCCCCAATGTATCTTCATGTTCAATGGTATTAAATATAAAGTTAGCTTACCAAACCTTTATGTTAATGTAAATATGTTAATAAGATTACTTTTAACAAATGAGGTAGTGAATCAAAGTAAATCAAAGTAAAATAAATATAGGTAAAAATGTACCCGCTTTCTTGCGTGTTTAGTGAAAGATAATCTTATGCTATAATGCTAAGGTTAATTACGGATTTAAGCTAGGAGAGGCTTGAAGAATACTCATAGAAAGAGGTAGAACTATTTGATAGTACAAGATTGGAAGCGGGAGTGGTTTGGTAACGTTAAAGGGGATATTTTAGCTGGAATTGTGGTTGCCTTAGCATTAATTCCAGAAGCAATTGCTTTTTCTATTATAGCTGGAGTTGATCCGATGGTTGGATTATATGCATCCTTTTGTATCGCAGTAGTGATTGCTTTTGTCGGAGGGCGTCCAGGTATGATTTCCGCTGCAACTGGAGCAATGGCTCTTCTAATGGGGGGATTAGTTGCTGCGTATGGGTTAGATTATTTATTAGCAGCAACCATTTTAACTGGTATTATTCAAATTATTTTTGGGGTTTGCAAGCTTGCTAAAGTGATGAAATTTGTTCCCAGGTCAGTAATGGTTGGTTTTGTAAATGCGTTGGCAATCTTAATTTTCACAGCGCAAATCCCCCATTTTCAAGGTGAAAGCTGGGTGATGTTCGCGTTGGTAGGCGTAACTTTAGCGATTATCTACCTATTACCAAGAATTACGAAAGCAGTTCCGTCAGCTCTAGTGGCAATTGTGGTCGTAACAGCTATTGTTATTTTCGGTGATATTCAAGTTGGTACGGTTGGCGATATGGGAGCACTAACGCAAGAGTTACCTGCATTTTTAATTCCATCTGTTCCATTTACGTGGGAAACATTCATGATTATTTTACCTTATTCCTTTGCGTTAGCTATTGTCGGGTTATTAGAATCACTACTCACATCAAGTATTGTAGATGATATGACAGATACAGAAAGTGATAAAAATAAAGAAAGTCGCGGACAAGGTATTGCCAATATTGCTGCGGGTTTCTTTGGCGGCATGGCAGGTTGTGCGATGATTGGACAATCCGTTATTAACGTCAAGTCTGGTGGGCGTGGGAGATTGTCCGCTCTAGTGGCAGGTGTGTTTCTCATGTTTCTTATCATTGCGTTAGGCGGGTTAGTAGTGCAGATTCCTATGGCTGCTTTAGTAGGAGTTATGATTATGGTATCTGTCGGCACATTTGATTGGAACTCTGTCAAGCATATACATCGAATACCGCGCACAGATGCCATTGTTATGCTTACAACGGTAACTGTAGTGGTTTATACACATGATTTATCTAAAGGCGTACTTGCAGGTGTTGTTCTTAGCGCTATTTTCTTTGCGGCTAAAATTTCCCATGTAACTGTACAGAGTAAACGAGTAAATGGAGAAAACAAGCGTATCTATTATGTGGTAGGACAGCTTTTCTTTGCTTCTGTCAGTGATTTGCCAAGTAAGTTTTCGTATACGGAGAATATTCAATGTGTAGAAATTGATTTGTCACAAACCCATTTATGGGACGACTCAGCAGTAGGCGCATTAGATAAAATAGAAGCCAAATTCGCTCAACAGGATATTCGTGTGGAAATCACAGGTTTAAATGAAGCAAGCAGAAATTTAAAGCAGAGAATTGGCGGTGTTTCTAACGCATCTGGACATTAAAACAATTTAAAGTATAAGTGAAACTTACGATGAGCCAAGTTTTTTAAAAGAAATAGTGTATGTAACCGAAATCTGTAGTTCAGCAAAGTGCGTTATTCTCTATACAATAGTGTTTATAGTATAAGAAGAAAGATAGCGTTTTTCCGCTATAAAGATTTGGCAATAATGCAAGTTTTTCTAAAAATAATATGTGAGGTGAAAGCTTTGTTTCAAAATATTTTATTAGCAGCAGACGGATCTTCTCATTCGGTGAGGTCTGCTGAGTATACTGTGGAAATAGCTAAAAAGTTTGCTTCTAAAGTAGAAGTGGTATATGTGGTTGACGGTGAGACTGCAAAAGCAGATGTGCTACATGCTACAGATCATACGCAAGTAGAAAAAAACAGGCAAGAAAGGATGCAACCTGTAACAGAGGTGCTACAAGAAGGAGAAATAGACTATACGGTTACTGTTTTACATGGGGAACCAGGTCCGAAAATTGTAACTTATGCCAATGAACATGATATCGATTGTGTCATTTTAGGAAGTCGTGGTAGGAATAACCTACAAACGTTTTTGTTAGGTAGTGTCAGTCACAAAGTTGCTAAAAGAGTGGAATGCCCTGTGTTAATTGTAAAATGAACGAGTTGCTAGAATTTTAAGTAAGGTCGGATGGGATCAATAGATTATCTTTGATTTCATCCGACCTATTTTATTCCTAAAAACTCGATTCGTTCAAATGCATTAAGGTCCTACTTTTGGAATTCTAAACAATGAGTGGGGATGAAAGAAAACCTCATTCATTGATATTACCTATTTTACAAAAAATGTGTAAAAATGTTGCCATGATTTTCCCAATGTATATTAAGGCAGGTTTCTCATAGCGTTTCGTACATCATAAGGAGATAAGTCAATCTCTGGTTGTGTATTCATTGCTAAACATGCTAGTTGAGATCCGATAAATGGTCCCATCGTCAGACCTGTTGATCCAAGTCCATTTGCTAAGAGCAATCCTTGAAAACCAGCGAGAGCCCCAACAACTGGTAGATGTCCTGGCGTTACAGGACGAAAGCCAACGCGTGCTTCTACAATTGACGCATCCTTTACGTGTGGTGCGAATTCCATCGCTTTTGTAATTATTTCATGCATTCCACCGACAGTTACCCGCCAATCGTAACCAACATTATTTTCATATGTTGCACCGAGGACAATTCGATTGTTTGGAAAGGTGAGCATATATTGGTTATTGGGTGGCTTTACAACGGGTGCAGTAGACAAGTCTACATTTTGGTTTGCAAGTTGTACGTGTAAAATTTGTGCTCGTTGCGCTTCAACTTGAAAAGAAACTCCTAAAGGAGAAAGTAATTCACGCATCCAAGCACCTGTTGCAGCAATAACGATATCTGCTTTTATCTCTTCTCCATTCTGTAGAGTAACTCCTGTAATACTTTGTCCAATGTTTTGTAAGGTTGCTTCTCCTTTGATTAGCTTTGCGCTGTGCTTTTGTGCTCCTCGAAGAAGTGCATCACGGAGCTTTCTTCCGTCAACACGTGCTGCTCCACTAACATATACAGAACGGTAGCTGTCGTCTAATAGAGGAAACTGTGCTTTCGTTTGTTCGGGAGATAATAGCTCTATATTGCCAATTTCGGGTGCATCTGCTTTTCGTTTGTCTGCTCGTTCTTTCATTGCGATTAATTTTTGCTCATCTCGATGTAAATGTAATGCCCCAACTTGTTGATACCCAGTTTCATTTTCTCCATCCTTAGCAAGCGATTTCACTAAGTTTGGGTACATTCTAGCACCTGCTTTGACCAATTCATACCATGCCTTATTTCTTCGTTGGGACAGCCACGGGCAAACGATCCCTGCTGCTGCGTCTGTCGCTTGTCCTTTTTCTTTACTATCAACAATGGTGACATCCCAATTGCTTTTGGTAAGGTAATAAGCAGCAGAAGCACCAACAATGCCACTGCCAATGATAATTGCTTTTTTTTTCATTAAAGATATTCCTTTCGTTTTCATACTGTATCTAAAAATAATATTCTATACCATCATAAAAATAAGTGTGAAAAAAGTAAATCCATGGCTATTCTTTACGACTATTCTAATGAATTTTTGTTAAATTGCTATTCAAGCTAAATGAATTTTGATAAGCTAATAGTGGTAAAAGCTTATTAGAAGGAGAAATGATTGATGGCAAAGACGATAATTTTTGGACATAAAAACCCAGATACAGATGCAATTTGTTCTGCAATCGGATATGCGAATTTAAAACAGCAATTAGGAATGGATGTGGAGTCTGCTAGATTAGGTGCAGTTAGTAAAGAAACGCAATATGCACTTGATTATTTTGCAGCAAAAGCACCTGCGCTAATAGAGGAAGTAGAGCCAGGAACGAATGTAATTCTCGTTGACCATAATGAATTTCAACAAAGTGTAGCGAATATTAAAGATGCTCGTATTACGGAAGTGGTTGACCACCATCGAATTTCCAATTTCGAAACAAGTGAACCGTTATATTTCCGTGCTGAGCCTGTTGGATGTACAGCTACTATTTTAAATAAGATGTATAAAGAAAATGCGGTTGCTGTTCCAAAGCAAATTGCTGGTTTATTACTATCAGCTATTATTTCTGATTCTTTACTGTTGAAATCTCCAACGTGTACACAAGAAGATATCGATGCGGCTTATGAATTAGCAAAAATTGCTGAAGTAGATGTGCATACGTATGGTCTTGATATGCTAAAAGCAGGTGCAGATTTAGGAGATAAGTCTATTTCCGAATTAATAACCATGGATGCAAAAGAATTTTCTATGGGTGGTGCAAAAGTAGAAATTGCCCAAGTAAATGCTGTTGATACAGAACAAATCTATGCAATGCAAGCAGAAATTGAAGCGGAAATTTCCAATATCATTAAAGAAAAAAATCTTGATTTATTTTTATTCGTTGTTACGGATATCTTGAACAATGATTCAGAAGTACTTGCTGTTGGTAGTGGGAAAGCGAAAGTAGAAAATGCATTTAAGGTTGACCTTGACAAGCGTAGCCGTGCGTTGTTAAAAGGAGTTGTCTCACGTAAAAAGCAAATCGTAACAGCATTAACAAATGCCTATGAGAAATAAATAAGAATGCATAAGGGAAAAGGAATATACGCAAATAGACTAAATAAAAAAAGATATTATGCTCCACATGGGCATATATCTTTTTTATTTAGAAAAGCTTCTTATAAAGTGTATGTTAGTTAGGATGATGCATATGAAGGGGAACATCTGAATGCAAAAAAATTCTATTTTTTGCGTTCATGTCAATAAATAATTTTAGGGAGAATTTGTATGAAAATAAGAACAGAAAGATTGTTGATACGTAATTTTGAATGGGGTGATTGGCAAGAAGTGTACCACTATACGTCCCAAAGCTCTGTTATGAAATATATGCCGGAAGGATTGCTATCAAAAGAGGAAACACAGAATTGTATGAAACAGAACATGGGTAAATCAGCCAAAAAATTCCCAGTAATATTAGTTAATACAAACACTTTAATCGGCCACGTTAAATTTTTCGAATATTTCGGCAACCACACTTATGAGATAGGGTGGGTATTTAATCCCAAATATCATAATAAAGGTTACGCATCAGAGGCTGCATTTGCAATGCTAAAATATGGATTTGAAGAGCTACAGTTACATAGGGTGGTAGCCACTTGCCAGCCAGAGAATGTTCCTTCATATCGTGTCATGGAAAAGATTGGTATGAGGAGAGAAGGCTACTTTAAAAAATGCATTCCTCATGAAGACGAATGGTGGGATGAATATGCGTATGCTATTCTGAGAGAAGAATGGGAAAGGTAGCTCAGCTTCTTATTATCCTAGATAAATTTTTATGCGTATTTATCAGGAATAAACTGGGCGCTTCCTACAAATGCTAATTGTAACGAAAAGAGGAGGGATTTCCATGGGAGGTAAACCAAAAGGTCCAAAACAGCAATCACACCCTGACTTACCTGAAAGCCCCAGGCAACCTTATGGAGAACCGTTAGCTGGCTCTAAAAAGGTGAAAAAGGCAAATCATTCAAGTCAGAAGCATAATCCACATCATGGGTTATAAAGTGAAAAATTGAATCAGTGGGAGGTTTTTTCATCCCACTGATTGTTAAAGCTTTTATTTGCTTCATCATTAAAATAACGATCGGAGAGTTTCTTCTTATGTGACTGAAACACATCTTCTAGCGGGATATTATACTTATTTGCAATCACGATTAAATTACCCAACACATCCCCTAATTCTTCAGTTAACGCTTGTTTATTTTTCTCATAAGTTTCCTTCATTTCATCAGGTCTATCCCTTCCTATCTCAAGGGCTCTTACAGCACGTGCAACTTCACCCGTTTCCTCTGCTAAAAAACCGATACGAATAAAAATGTCTAATTCGGACCAGCCCCTACTTTCATAATATTCCTTTACCCATTGTTGAAATTCAATAACATTCATTCTCCTCTAACCTCCAATTTTACTACTAACAGTTTAACAAAAAATGAAAGTATTATATAATTTTATTTAGCGATGAATGGGGAGAGGTATAAAGGGAAAAAGTTAGCCGTATAGGTTTTTTATGGAACACCTTACTCCATTAAAAACCTATTTAATGAATATTGGAAAATGCAAAAAAGCAGTAAAAATAGCCCCTTAAGTTATTTTACTAAAGCACTTAGTAAATAATAAATTGCTCTGCTCTTTTACATTTTACGCTGCCATTTGTCCATTTTTGTTATTATTAATTCTTGTAACTCATTTTCATTTTCAGCGACTTTATAGAATAAGGCTAAAGTTACAAGAATGACATCTACACATTCTTCTTTTACTTCATGAATACCTAATTGTTTATATTCACTTCCATTTGCTTTTAAGTAAGATAATATTGCTTGTGATGTTTCTCCAACCTCTTCTGTTAATTTTAGTACCATTTGCTCCAATGTTTTTGGTTCTTTTTCACTTAGTAGCTTGATCTGCCTCAATAATTGCTCCATAGACGTATAATACCTCCAACTTTTATAATGGTTATATTCTCAAGTTATCATTTATGATATATATGGGGCCAGTTTTTGATGAATAATGACAATAAACAACTATTGCTTTTTATAGGATTCCCCCTACTCTAGATGAACTAATTCTTTTTATGCAATATCTATTATATAGTAAAAAAAATTTGTTTGATTTCTTTTTGGATATAGACTCTTTTGAGCGTATAAGGTATGTAAAGTAAATTCCCTTTAGATTTTGAGTCATAGTATTTGCATCTATGATACGCCTGTAAAACATAATACAGTAATATGGCATGTTTTGCGGAATAAGCTATCTCCATGTAAAAACATGTCATTACCAATAATCAGTCTTTTTGTAATGTCCTCCATTGCCCAGCAGTCCTATGATTTTATGGGGCTAGCAGCTACCAAAAGTATTACCAAAAATCCACTAGTAAAAGAAATTGTTTGCTAGGGTCTACATGACAGTTGTTCTTTCTTAACAGTTATACTTTTTAATTACTTTTTGCTATGATTAAACGTATAAATTGGCAGGAGAGGGTGCTTCGTTATGTGGAAAGATTTTAAAGAATTTGCGTTTAAAGGAAATGTGGTTGATTTAGCTGTAGCCGTTGTAATTGGAGCAGCATTTAGCGCCATTGTAACTTCCTTAGTAGAAAATATGATTACACCAATTATCGGCATTATTATGAATGGCATCGATTTTAGCAATTTATCAATCACCTATAAAAGTGCGACTATTAATTATGGGTTGTTCATCCAATCCATTGTTGATTTCTTTATTGTTGCAGGTTCTATATTTCTATTTATTCGGTTATTAATGAAATTTAAACGTAAAAGAGAAGAAGATCCTGTAGAGGAAGTACTAGAAGTGAACGCCCAAGAAGAATTATTAAAGGAAATAAGGGATTTATTGAAAGCGCAGAGAAACAACCAGAAATAGATATTGGAGGAGATTATTTGGAGATTAAAGCCTATCATCCTAAGTATGAAAAAGGGTGGTTACAATGTAGGGTATTGGCTTTTCTATCAACAGCTTACTATGATAATGTCTTACAAGAAAAAGAAAACTATAAGCACCCGTCTATTGAATTGGTGGCTATCCATCAAAGTAAAGTAGTTGGGCTGATCGATGTAGAATATGAGACGGAAAAGAATCAGGTATGTACAGGTGAACGGGGGCTTGGAGGCATGATTTGGCATCTTGCTGTACACCCTGATTATCAGCGGCTTCAAATTGGACAGCATTTATTACACCGAGTCGAAAACCTTGCCATTGAAAAAGGTTTGACCTATTTGGAAGCATGGACAAGAGACGATAACTGGGTTGTAGACTGGTATAAGAAAAATGATTTCCGCCCCGTTTATGCTTATTTGCATGTTTTTATGGAAGGTAAAAGTGAAATGCAACATGTAAAAAGTGAGATTAAAGCGCTTCGTCCTGTTCAAACTTGGGCTCATTACAATGGGGAGAACGAGGAATCTATTCGGCAAACATTTGAGCGAGTGCATACATGCACCGGTTTGGAAAAGAGGTTAGATGATGCTAAACGTTTATGAAAGGCTTCTAACTGGCGATAAACAGCAAAAGCAAGCGTATGAAGTAATCATGCATTTAAATGTATTGCATGATTTAAAAGCATATAATCCGATTTTATGCGGTACATTTCCGTTAGGGATTCACACTTCTAAGTCAGATTTAGATATCATTTTACATTCTAAAGATTTGCGGTGTTTGGAACAGAAGATCAAGCGGTTATATTCGCACCATGAATCATTTACATCAAAACGTAAAAATATTCGCGAACGGGAAGTGTTGAAAGTGAACTTTATTTATCAATCATTCTCTTTTGAACTTTTTGCGCAAAATCAGCCAGTCAATGAGCAATACGCCTACTTGCACATGATTATTGAAGAAAAAATATTGTTAAAGTATCCTGAATGGAAACAGAAAGTGATTCACTTCAAACAATCAGGGGTGAATACAGAGGCAGCTTTTTGTAAACTACTAGGGCTAGAAGGGGACCCCTTTGAAGCGTTAATTCAATATGGGAAACAAAATCATATTATAGCATAAAATAGGGGATTTTTATTTATATTTTGCTCGACTCACTATATGACGCTATAGGGAAATATATATTATGGTTTACAGTAATTAGCTTTGGTTTTTACTACATTTATGTTGTTGATGTAAATGAAAACAAACAGGACTAGTCTTTTTTTACAACATATTTTAGCTTTTTAGGTGATTGACTTATACAAAAGGGTGATACTTGCCATAGGTTATTAGTGAACCTATAACAGGAAAGGAGAATTTTTCATGTGGAATCATCATGGGAAGTGTTGTCCCCCAAAGCAGGTCGTTCATCCAACAAAATATGATTGTGTAAAACAATGTAGTGAAAATGTTGTAGAGCATATTCACCCTTCGCATACGACGGTGCAAAATCATCATACGACAATTAATAAGCATGTATTTCCTCATTCTACTTCTGTACAAAATACAAATAGCTGTGTAGATGTATATGGTGGATCTTTTAATGTACCATCTCAAGTAGGAGGAGCAATGGCACCAGGAATGGGAAATGGTCAAGTAGGAGGAGCAATGGCACCAGGAATGGGACCAGGAATGGGTCACGGCTGTCATAAGCCAAAACATTGCCAACCACCACATAAATGGTGTTAACTTAGAATGAGGGCTGGCATAGTATATGTCAGCTCTTTATTATCCCAAGCAGAAGTGTGTTATGTTATTGTTAGTACCTTCACTAATTTGATGTCATCGTATAAGGCTATTCTTTAGTGGAATAAAGACCCAATGAGTAGGAGCGTATAAAATGAAAATTTTAACCGTAACAGGATATAAACCAATGGAAATCAATATATTTAAAGAGGATGATGAACGGATTACATATGTAAAGACCGCAATAAAAAAGCGATTAATACCGATGATCGAGGAGGGCTTGGAATGGGTAATCCTATCTGGGCAAATGGGTGTGGAAATGTGGACTGCAGAGGTGATATTGGATTTGCAAGATAATTATGATGTTCAATTAGGAATATTTCCACCGTTTGAAAATCAGGACAGTCGCTGGCCGGAGCCATTGCAAGAGAAGTACCAATCCATCGTTGCAGCAGCTAATTTTTATAAACCCTTATATCAAGGCGATTATCGAGGAGCCTATCAGTTTAAAGCAAAAAACTTATGGCTAGCGGATAAAAGCGATGCCTGCTTATTACTTATGGATCAGGAGTATCCAGGAAGTATACGCTTCTTTTATGAAATAGCTAAACAATCTTTACCAGATCATTTCATTTATACGATTACACCGGCGGATTTAGACGATGTTGTTGAAGAAATTAGGATGGCTAATCCTGATTACTGGATGTAACTGTAAATTCGCTGAAGTTCATAAGGAAATCGCTTGAATTTATATGGAAGTCGCTGGAGTTCACAAGAAAATTGTTTGAAGTTCACCACTTTTTCGCTGAAGTTCACAATCTAAGCGTAATAAATTTAAACTTCTTGCAGGTTTTTGAAGTATGTTATCGAATCTGTTATTTTAGTAGTAACTTAAATAAAAGGAGTGATCGATTGATAATAAAGCCATTGCAAGCTCCACATTATCTTTTACAAATGGAAGCATTAGCACGAAGAATTTCGCCTCATCACATATTAAAAGAGAGCATTACAAGTAAAGCGAAACGATTGCGAGCAGGTTATATAGGCGAAGCATCCCTTGAATATTATCTCCAATTTTTACCCTACCATAATTTCTTCATCTTCTATAATATTCGCTTGAAAGATGAACACGGCTATTTTCAAATAGACATTCTCGTTGCCTCTACGAAGTTTCTCTTCATTTTAGAAGTGAAAAATATTAAAGATCATGTAATTTTTGATGACATGGGACAAGCTATTCGCTTTGTAAATGAAAAAGAAGAAGCTTTTACTCATCCAATATACCAAATAAATTTACAACACACGAGATTGCTTCGATGGTTGCGACAATACAACCTTCCGCCAGTCCCACTTGAAAAATTAGTCATTTATACTCACCCCAAGACCATTCTTAAAAATCTCACAAACGATCCGACGATTTCAAAACATATTATTCAAAAAGAAAAGCTACTTGAAAAGGTGGAGCTATTTCAAGAAACATATACGCAATCTTGCTTATCTGAAGAAGAACTGCTTCGTTTATCCTCTCTCCTAATTTCTTCCCATACAACAAAAGAGGTTGCTGTTATGCAGAAGTATGCGCTGACAAAGAATGAGCTTCTTCGAGGTGTATTTTGCTTTAACTGTAAGAAAAGCAAAATGTACTTTCATTATGGGACGTGGCGGTGCAGTAGCTGTCATCAACAGTCAAAAACAGCTCATCGACATGCGCTTTCTGATTATGCTTTATTGATAGAACCGTATATAACGAATCGCCAAGCTCGAGAGTATTTAGAAGTACCATCTTCCCATATGATGAAACGATTACTTATGAAAGAAAAAATGGGCGCTGTTGGAAATACTAGTGGCAGAAAATATAAGGTAGAAGTTTTACGATTCTAAGAGAGAGCAGGATACAAATTCTGTAAATTCGCTGAAGTTCACAAGGAAATCGCTTGAATTTATATGAAAGTCGCTGGAGTTCACAAGAAAATTGTTTGAAGTTCACCACTTTTTCGCTGGAGTTCACAATTAGTAAAAAGAATCCGTTTAAACTTCCTTGCTCTCTTTTTCATCTTTACGTTATTGTCCGCATAACCTTTAATGATTGCTATAAAGCATCATGAAAGGAGTGACCGTTCACATGTATCCCAACTATTATCAAATGCCTACAAGAACTGAGTCCGTCTCAAATAGGACAATGAAAGTGTATGGAACAGGAAAAGTAATGGTGGAGCCAAATATTGCTTCGGTTCAATTAGGAGTCGTTACTGAAGATCCTTCCCTTACGAAAGCGCAACAGGAAAATGCGCGCATCATGAATCAAGTAATTCAATCTTTAAATGAATTAGGTGTACCTCCACAAGCAATAAAAACCTCTTCCTTTACTATCCGACCTATTTTTGACTATAAAGATGGAAAGCCTGTAAATCAACGGTATCAGGTTATGAACACGCTTCAAGTTATGCTTACAGATTTTGAAGCAATAGGAGCTATTATTGATAGGACTGTCCTAGAAGGAGTAAACCGCGTATTTGATATTCAATTTTCAACTGATCAGCAAGCAGCCGCTTATGATCAGGCTTTGCAAAGTGCTTTAGAGGATGGAACTCGCAAAGCCAGCACCATTGCTCAAAATTTCCATGTAGTTCTAGATACCATTCCGCTTATGATTATAGAACAAACCTCACCATCTCCAGTAGCTTATAAAGCCTTTTCTGCTTCTGCTGAAAGTACTACGACCCCGATTCAAGCCGGTCAAATAGAAGTAGAAGCAAATGTGGAATTGTTATATCGGTATGCATTTGTCCAATAAAAAAAGCTTTTATTCTCAAATATTTTCCCTGTTTTTCGCTTTTGTGAAGCAGGTTATTTATGGAATATGTCGAATACTATAATAAAATAAAAAGTGAAAAGAGGGATGTGGATGGATAAAGAATCGAAAAAAGAGTATGAAGTGAATGAGCGAATTCAATATACTGATCCCATTAGTGAAATGGTTAAACGGGCAGAAAGGGAAGGACAATTTGAAAATTTACCAGGAAAAGGAAAACCACTAAAATTAAAGGGTGACAATTTTAGTCAAGAACAGCAGTTATATAAAACAATGAAGGATAATCACGTCTTACCAAGATGGATCGAATTAGCTAATGAAATTGACGTGTTAAAAGAAGAACTAGCTATTTTGCATGTAGAAGAAAGGAAGGCCAAAATAAAACTTACGAATAAAAAAATTAAACAATACAATCGCTTGTGCCCGCCTTCTTTACAGCGAAACAAAATACATGAATAAAGCAATTTTTGAAATCAAGCAAGAAATGATCACAAGTCTAAAAGATGGAACAGCTTTTTGAATGGCACGGAAGAGGCGTAAGCCGGGTTCTGCAACGAACGTTTGGGGGCCTAAGCAGTATGAGAGGAGAGCTTCGACTTCACTGTGAAGTATGGTTCACGCACATATAAAAACAATAGGCTAAAAACGATTTGCCTAATTTATACATACGAGGAGACTGAGCATGAATTTGAGCATACGCAAGATGGAAGAAGCAGATATTGAATCCGTTCAACAAGTAGCAGTAACAAGCTGGCACGCCACGTATGAAGGAATTATACCTAAAGGTACTCGAGATACATTTTTAGTTGGTGCTTATAGTGAAGATATGTTGCTTAGACGGTTAAAAGGATCGCATTTTTTCGTTGCTGTAGTAGACGCAAAGGTGATTGGATTTGCAAATTTTTCTCCTGTTACAGATAAAGGAACAATGGAATTAGCTGCTATTTATATATTGCCAGAATATCAAGGGTTGGGAGCAGGAACAGCACTATTAGAAGCAGGAAAACAAATAAATCGCAATGCGGCAATTTATATTCAGGTTGAGAAAGAAAATAAGCAAGGCACGCGTTTTTATGAACATAAAGGCTTTAAAAAAGTAGAAGAATTCACGGAAGATTTTGCTGGGCAACAATTGCAAACAGTTCGCATGGTGCTTTCATAAAGAAGCAAATGATAGTTGTAAATACTTATACAGTATGATTACCATTCAGTCCCCATCGTTTGTACTTGTCCCTTCAGGTTTATAAAAATAAAGCCGAGATCCTTTGCACCTTTTTATGACGACGTATAAAAATGGTAGAAAGGAAACGATTAAAATGAAAATTTATCGTTTTTCAACCGCGTATGCAAAGCAAGTTACAGCACATGAATCAAAAAATCTAAGCATTAGACCGTTATTAAAACTTGATAAAGCGTCCATCCAAATGAGTTGTCTATATCTAGAAGCTGGCGGTGTTGTTGGTGAGCATGCGGCTTCAACAGATCAGCTTCTTTTTGTAATTGAAGGAAGTGGGGAAGTAAAAGGAGCTGAAGGATACTTTCTACCTGTTCAAAAAGGAGAAGCTGTATATTGGGAACAGAATGAACGGCATGTAACGCAATCAGAACATGGGTTAACGGCTATTGTCGTTGAAGCGGCTATACTGAATCTATCTCATGATATATGCGCTGAAATGATAGAAAGAAACGAAGACTATTAAAAGGAGGTAAGAAGTTGCAGACACGTCAAGCAAATATAGATGATGCCGCATCTATAGCTAAAGTTCATATAGATAGCTGGAAAACAACGTACAGCGGAATCGTGCCAGATGAATTTTTACAAACTTTAACGTATGAGCCAAAAAAATGGCGCGAGCAAATAGTAAATCAACCAATCCATATAGCTGAAGATAAGGACGGCTATATGGTTGGTTTTGCTACAGGTGGCAAAGAAAGGACAGGAAAATATGCTGGATATGATGGTGAACTTTATGCTATTTATCTTTTAGAAGACTACCAAAGAAAAGGAATAGGGAACATGTTGTTTCAAAAGGTTGTGGAACAGCTCTATAAGGACGGTGTAAATACAATGATTGTCAAGGTATTAGCGGATAATCCAGCGAAACATTTCTATGAAGCTATGGATGGAAGCTTGCTCCAGCGCACAAAGCTGCATGTTGGAGGTCATGAATTACCAACGCTTGTATATGGTTGGAAAGATATAAGTATTTTTACACAATAAGAGTATAAAATTGAAAGTTTTATAGAATAAGTAAAGCTACAACTTACACCATAAGCCACGTTTTCTAAAAGAATACACCTTTTAGGAGCATGAGTCTTGAGACCCCACAGCGAAAAATTTTTGTGAGCGAAGAGGCTCAAGTAGCCCTGAGGAAAGCGTCCGCTGCAGTGGAAAGTAACGGGTGCAAGAGCAGATACAATTTTTATGAATGAATCAGATTAAGAAGGCGAAAAAGTAATGCCTAAACATACTATGCTAGGAGGTATGAAATGCAAAATAATCTTTCCATTCGGCCATTAAACAAGGAGCATCAAGCACTGCTAAGGAGTTGGTTGTGTGACCCTTCTGTTTTACAATTTTATGGAGGGAGGGATAAATCCTATACAATGGAAATGATAGAGGATAAATTCTATACAAATAATGCATTAATATCCCGCTGTATTATATATTGTAATGAAATTCCAATTGGTTATTTGCAGTATTATCCAATTAATAGTTGTACAAGTAATTTGATGCCCCTTGTAGGTTCAAGCGCTTACGGTATGGATCAATTCATTGGTGAAGGTAATTATCGAAATAGAGGAATTGGAACGGAGCTTATAAAAAAAGTGACGGCATTTCTCATTGAAGCGTACGGTGCGTCCAAGGTTGTCCTTGACCCACATGTAGAGAACGTTAGGGCGGTAGCCTGTTATGAAAAAGCAGGATTTCAACGTGTGAAAAAATTATTGCATTATGCGTTTCATGAAGGGAAATATCATGACTGTTGGCTATTGACGTATGACACTGATAAAAAAGTGCATCGTTCATAGTGTGGTGATATTTATTTCAAATTGCTTGTAAACTCTTCAAAATTAGAAAGTTAGATAAGTCCTATAATTGGGATAAACGACATTTAAAAGAGGAGGGAATTGATTTGCAGAGTACAAAAGTATTAGAGCACTTTCAAATAGCTGTTGATAAAGAGCCCAAAAGTATTTACCCTTTTTCTCCCGTTTACCATGTCCCATATAAAGGAAAAGAGGTTATTGTGAAGAAAACGCAAAAACCACTCGAACGTGCTGAAGCATTAGCGAAATACACACGATTTTTACGAGCAAATGGCGTTCCTATTGTTACACCGATAAAAATGGACACAAATAACCCGCAAGAACTGGAAGATGCGTGTTACGTTGTGTACCCATTTATCCATGGGAAATCGTATACAGCGACACATACACAAATATATGCATCGGGTTGTTTATTAGGGCATATTCATGCGTTATCACCAAAAGGAGAATTATTTCAAATTCCAGAATATGCTGTGTATGATTTCACGAATGAAGAAGTAGAGGAAAGCGTACGAACGATTACAACTCATGCTAAACGGAACCGTGTTACTTTTCCTATTACTCAGTTAGAAGAAAAATTACTTTCCTGTGTAACCAAACAATCTTGTTTGAAGGAACTTCTCTTGCCCCATGTTTTAACACCGCATGATTATAAAGCGAATAATCTAGTCTTTACACCTGAACCTTATTTGATTGATCCCGACAATGCTGCAAAAGTTCCGCGTGTTTTTAATTTAGCTTTAGCATTATTATTATTTCATAATGAATTATCATCTGCACCTGATTACGTATTTACCGTAGAACAATGGAAGACGTTTTTATCTGGCTATTATCAGTTTGTACAAGTAACAGAAGTAGAAAAAAGAGTGTGGAAAATGGCTTTAGAGCATGTGTTTTTAGACGAAGTAATGTGGCTGATGGCGGAAGTTCTTGAAGACTGGGAAAAGCCATCGCAACGTCAGCTCTTTTTAAGTGTTGTTCATTTGCTTTTACATAGCCAACCATATGAAATTTGAGAAGGACAAGAGTAACTTTTTCGTGAAAAATGTTAAGCCAATCGTTTTCTGCATACTACTCACCATGATGAGCATGTTGCTAACAACCTGCACGGAGGATTTTGTGTAAAAGTAAGTAAATGACTATTCTAGAAGAGCGTGTAAATAGGAAGCTAACCATTGAAGGAAGAGAATAAGATTACTTCTTAGCAAAAGCCAAGAGAAAGTTACCACATGCAAGCCAAGCGACAACGATTGTGGCAACTCTCTGTATTTGCTTAGTTTGAAAGTTCGTTAATGCACTCTAGAACAAGTGTTACTGCTTGGCTCATAGATGCTCCACCACCAAATGCTGCTGTAACAGCTGCCGCTTCTAAAATTTCCTGCTTTGTACAACCTTGGTCCAAGCATCCTTTTGTGTGATAAATAATACAATACTCATCTTGTGCATGTAAGCTGATACCTAGACCTATTAACTGCTTTGCTTTAGCAGAAAGCTCTCCTTCTTGAAAGCAAGCTTCTGTAAAATCATGATACTTTTTCGTAAATGCAGGCATTTGTTTTGAAAAGATGTCTACACCCTTTTTGTACGCTAATAACGTCTGTTCAATCGAATTTCGATGAGGTTCCATATATTACTACTCCTTTTTCGCTATAGATGTATAAAATTTTGGTATATCGTATAAGAAAAACTACAGCTTTTGCTATGAGATTTGGCGACAGTTTTTCTAATAGTTATATGTTATTAGTATGACCAATTAAACAGCGAATATTTGCGAGAATTTGTTTGGTTGTAGTTAAAAAAGGGAATGCATTTTTAATGTATAACAACAAAATTTCATTTAATTGTAATTTGCGATAAAATAAAGTATAAATGGGAGGGTTTATGATGAAGAAATTAATCCGAAAATTAATTAAATATGGACCAGTCATATATCCAATAGTGAAGAAATACCTTCATAAACGAAAATCGAATAAAACCTATTATGGTGAATAATACTATGCACTTCTTCCTGCTAAATATAAGACAAGTTATTCTGTCAAATGGTGACTTGCTCTTTAAAATTATTGTGCTTTAAGTCCAAAAGACCACAATCACTCCATATACATAGGAACGGAGGGGAAAGATGATGAAGGGAATAAATCACGTTTTATTTTCTGTTTCCGACTTAGAAAGGTCGGTTGTATTTTATGAACAAGTCTTCGGGGCAAAGCTGTTAGTTAAAGGGAGGAGCACTGCATATTTTGATTTGGATGGGCTGTGGCTTGCGTTAAACGAAGAAAAAGATATTCCGCGGCAAGAAATCCATCAATCTTATACACATCTTGCGTTTTCCATTGATGAAGCAGAGTTTGACAGAGCATATGATTTATTGTGTAGGTTAAATGTGAATATTTTGCAAGGAAGAGAAAGAGATGTGAGGGATAAAAAATCCATCTATTTTACAGATCCTGATGGGCATAAGTTCGAATTTCACACAGGCACTTTAGCAGATCGGTTAGCTTATTATAAAAAGGATAAACAGTATATGAATTTTTTTGAATAATTTTTTTAAAACGAGACGGAATTAGTGAAAAGCCAAGTTATTTTGTACATCACTAATTGAATGCTCCTTAAATAGGTTATTCGCATGTAGTTATAAAACTTCCAAAATATGATTTGAAACTTGCTTTGAAGTCTCCATTAAAGAACAGTTCACCCGACTACAGTTCCAGTTGTTCAATTTGGTTTTGCAACGATTGGATATTTTCAATCGTACGATAAAGCTCTGTATCTTTGAGTTGTTCAACTGTTACCTCCCCTTGATTCATTAAATCGTTCGTTGTATCTAATAATTGTTCACTTCTACTTTTTAATTCTTCGTGTATGTCTTCAGCAATGGTAGGCGGGTCGATATCAATAAAGTCAGTTATTGTAGTTTGTAGATTTTCCAGTTCTGTTCTTAGTTCATCTGCTTCTAAAGTAGAAGCTTCTTCTAGAAAAAGGTTTAAATCATTAACGTAGGCAGTTGCTTCCTCTGCATAATTTAAAGAATTCGTCGTTTCCTCTAATAGGGCACAACCACTCAACCATAACAAGGATAGACTTAACAAACCGAGCGTTACTTTTTTCATAGTTATTCCAACCTTTCTTTAATTCGCTATAAGAAAGCATTAAATCTTTAGGATTAATAGCAAGTTTTTCTAATCCATATCACACAATTCCGGGAATTATTTCTGAAGTAAATGGGAGACATTTACAATAAGTTGAATTTTAAACAATTAAAAGTATTTATTGTATATTCTATTCTAATTACCGTTGAAAATAATTTCGCTTTCCTTAGCGAGTGTGGAAGTATTTGCTGCTCCTTACCCTCTATTACTAGGTACGAATAATACATCCAGAAGGTTTCAAGTAATTGGTATAATTGTAGCTGACTAATTTGGCAAAACTACATATTTGAGAGCACTAAAACAAAGGATGGTTCGTATGCAAAAAAGAAAATGTGTATCGATATGTGTGATTTTGCTTTTGCTTTTAACAAGTGAACAAGCAATAGCAGCTTCTCTTCATGAACCTTTAACAAAATCCAGTTCAATGGATAATAAAGAACGACAGCGTTATAATGAAATGTTATTGATGTATACGGCGAAGGAAATGGGCATTCAAGTAGAAGGGAAATCTAAGACAACATTACAAAAAGAAGTAGAGCAGTCAATGATAGAACAAGCTAGGAAAAAATATGCCATTCAGCCAGAAGGAAGAAGTAAAAGAGAGCTACTAGAAGCGATTCATTATACGCAGGTGGTTCAAAAAGCAAAACAGCTTGGTTTAAAAACAACTGGAAAATCGACAGAACAATTAATGACAGAAGTATTTGATAAACAATTAAGGAAGAAAGCCAACCAATTGGGGGTTGTATGTGAAGGTAAAACGACAGAACAATTAAAACAAGCATTAATCCAATTTGAGGTAGAGGTAGAAGCAAAGCGATTAGGAATAAAGCAACGTGAAAAAGGCATAGATCAGCTAATTAAAGAAGTACATGAAGCTAAATTATACCATACTGCAGAACAATTAGGGTTACTTACAATGCATAAAACTCCTGTTGATTTAATGGAAGAAATTATTGTTAACCATGCAACAGAAGCAAAAAAATTACAGTTATACCCATTTCAAAATGGGGAACTTCATAGCTACCTTCACTTTAAATTTGAACTAGAGAATCGCTTTATAATATTTACAAACAAGTAGAAATTTTTTGTGAATGAGATGAGATTGAGTAAGTATATGTCGTATGCATTGCCCTTTAAAGGTATGCTTTCCATATTTTTTTGTACTATAGGAAAGTATAACGTTTTAAGGTTTATAGTATAAGAAAAACTACAACTTTCTCTATAAGACTTGGCGACAAGCTAAGTTTTTCTAATGGATTTTGTATAGGCTAAGTAATTCAGATCCAACTATTTATGGTTACTGATGTCTTGTCAATGAATGCTACTGTAAATATAACTTTGCGCTACTAGTATCACTCCTGTAATTTTGGATTTTATACTTTTAAACCATAAAACGTATTGGTTTGTATCATTTTTAACCTATGGTATGATGTTAGTTATGTCACATAGTAAGTAAATGTTGATTGTGGTTAAGTTTTCCCTAATAAAAGTGCGCTTGTTTCAAAGAATTGAAAGGTATGTGTTGGATAAATAGAAGTGTGAGGTAATAACTTCTAGGATGCTTTATTTCTTAAGCTTCCTTTAGATCATACCTTTGCACCCATAGGAAAACATAGGACAAACAACAGCGTGGTTATCTTACACTAAAGGAAAGTTAGGGTTTAACGGGGAAAACGACCATGTTTTTCGTCATAATGACTTGAGAATAGCCAAGTTTTTTAAAGAATGAGGATAAATTAAATTTTTTAAGCTACTAACAAGCGGTTGGATGAAAAGCCCCTCACTGCTTGAGGGTTCACTTTATTGTATAAAGAATTTTTTCTTGCTGAATAGACACACAAGTATTTCACGTGCTCCATTATTCAGGAGCGAGCAAAAGAACTCGTGCCTATGAAAAATAATTTTTTATGCATGAAGAAAGGGGAGGTATGGTGACTTTAGAAAATACAACAACAAATAATCCAAGAGAAGTAAATAAAGTACCACTGCTTATTGTTTTAATTTCAGGTGCATTTGTTGCCATTTTAAATCAAACTTTATTAGCAACTGCTTTGCCAAAGATTATGCAAGATTTACAGTTAGACGCCAATACTGTTCAGTGGTTACAGTCTATATTTATGTTAGTAAATGGCATTATGATTCCAATTACGGCATTTTTAATTGAACGATTTACGACAAGAGGACTCTTCCTAACAGCACTAAGTATATTTGCGGTAGGTACGCTTATATGTGCAATCGCGCCTAACTTTTCTGTGTTAATGGTTGGGAGAATCGGTCAAGCAGCGGCAGCAGGCATTATGATGCCATTAATGCAAACGATACTATTCCTGATCTATCCAATTGAAAAAAGAGGTACAGCGATGGGGATGTTCGGTATGGTGATTGCTTTTGCGCCAGCTATAGGGCCGACATTGTCTGGATGGCTAGTAGAGCACTTTCCGTGGAGAAGTGTATTCTATGTCGTATTGCCAATTATTATTATCGACATCGTTGTTGCCTATTTCATCTTAAAAAATATTACGAAACAAACATTTCCAAAAGTAGATGTGATATCGATTATCTTGTCTACATTGGGCTTTGGTGGTTTATTATATGGATTTAGTGTGGCAGGTAATAGCGGTTGGGGAAGCGCACAGGTAATTATATCGTTAGTTGTTGGTGCCATTACATTAACCATGTTTATTTTAAGGCAGATGAAATTGGAACAACCTATCTTAGAATTTCGCGTATTTCGTAATGCTGTTTTTTCTTTAACAACAGCGTTAGGAATGGTTACTTTTATGGCAATGATTGGCGCAGCAGTTATCATTCCTATTCTTGCACAAAATATGCTTGGGTTTACCGCCTTGGAATCTGGTTTAATGATTTTGCCTGGTGCCATTGTTATGGGAGTAATGAACCCAATTACTGGAAGATTATTTGATCGATTCGGTGCCCGTTGGTTAGCCATTATTGGTCTGTCTATTGTCACGATAACGACATTTATGTTTACAAATATATCTATTAATACGTCATTTGGCTATATTGCAACAGTAAATGCAGTTCGTATGCTTGGAATAGCCATGGTCATGATGCCTGTTACAACGGCAGGATTAAACCAGTTACCATTCCATCTTATACCGCATGGAACGGCTATGAATAACACGATGCGCCAAGTTGCCGGAGCTGTTGGAACAGCTTTGCTAGTAACAGTGATGACAAATGCTGCATTACCAGATCAAGGTATTCAAGGAATGATTCATGGAGTAAATATTTCATTTATTGTAGCTGGAGTGTTTGCGTTTATAGCACTTGTCTTATCTCTATTTATCAAAACGGAATCAAACAAAGGGTCGGTTAAACTTAGTAGATAAAGAGAGTTTTAGATGATACTTTTTCGTCTAGAAGCAATCAAATAAATAAAATAGTTGACATTCTTCGCTTTTGTATCCATAATATTATAAAAACAAGTTGAACGGTAAAAAAGGATTAGTATGTGGGTGATTCAGTGCCAGAGATGGGGAGTTAGAAGCTGGGAGCTTTCCACGCTTGAAGCCACAGAACCTGCCTTTTGAGTCCCATGAAAAATGGGCGCTATATTCGGCGTTATCGAAGCAAGCGGGATGTTATTCTAACATCTAACATAGGTGGTACCGCGGAAGAAGCTCTTTCGTCCTTGATTTAGAGGGATGAATAGGGCTTTTTTCACTATAGGTTAAAATTTCTAAGGTTTATGATAAGTAAAACAACGGTGTTAAGATCATGTTATATATCCATGTGATAGATACATATAAAATATAAAAGATATGGGAATAGGAGCATGTAAAGTGAGGAAACAGAGAGTTGTCGTAAAAATAGGAAGTAGTTCGTTAACAAATGCACATGGTGAAATGGATGAGGCAAAGTTAACGGAACATGTGGCAGCGATTGCCAAGCTTCGCGAATTAAACCATGACGTTATTTTAGTTTCATCAGGTGCAGTGGCCGCAGGTTTTCCGCAAATTGGCTATGCATCAAGGCCTGTAACCTTAAAAGGAAAGCAAGCTGCAGCAGCTGCAGGACAAGGGTTGTTAATCCAATCATATATGGAAAAATTTTCAGAATATGATTTGCGAGCTGCACAATTATTATTGACGAGAGACGATTTTAAAGATCGAGAACGATATAAAAATGCGTTTAATACGTTAATGGAACTATTAGAACGGCGAGTTATTCCGATTATTAATGAAAATGATACGGTATCCATCAAAGAACTTACATTTGGAGATAATGACATGTTATCAGCTTTAGTTAGCGGTATTGTTCATGCAGACCAGCTCATTATGCTGACCGATATTAACGGCATCTATGATGGAAATCCGCGTCAAAATCCAGCAGCTAGAAAATATGACTATCTTGCCCAAATTACAGAAGAAATGGTTGACCAGACAGATCAACATGGGTCGTCAGTAGGTACTGGAGGAATGAAATCGAAGTTGGAAGCTGCAAAGATGGCTTTATCATTAGGCGTTAATGTGTTTATCGGAACTGGAAACGGCGCTGAAAAATTATCGCATATCATGGAAGGAAGTGGAGATGGCACTTATATCTCTAATCCTGCTAAAGGTTCGATTACGACCAATAAGCAATGGATTGCACTTCATTCAGAGCCAGTAGGTCAAATTTACGTGGATAATGGTGCAGAAGAAGCCATTCTTTATCAAGGAGCAAGTTTATTAGCTGCAGGGGTCCGAAGAGTGCAAGGGCAGTTTAAGGAGGGTGACGTTGTAGAAGTATATGGAGAAAATGGATTAATTGGCAAAGGAGAGGCAAGTTGTTCCGCAGATGTAATTATGAAAGAATTGCAACTAAGGAGCGTGGACAAAGATTGCTTATCATCTAGAGTTATTCATCGAGACCGTTGGGTGAGATTAACATAATTTTAAATGAAACAGGGAGGAATGACGATGACAGAAGTACAAGAGAAAGGAAAGTTGGCAAAAGTTGCAAGCTACCAGTTGAATGGTATCACAACAAAGGAAAAGAACGAAGCGTTGGAATACATTGCAAAGCAGTTGGTAGAAGACAAGGAGAAGATTCTAAAAGAGAATCAGAAGGATTTACAGGTCGGAGAAAAAAATGGCATCTCAACATCGATTTTAGATAGAATTATGTTGGATGAGACGAGAATTGAAGCCATGCATGACGCTATATATCAACTCATTACATTAGATGATCCAATTGGAGAAGTTTTGGAGCGTCTTGAAAAAGATAATGGTCTTCGTATGGAAAGAAAACGCGTTCCCATCGGCGTAATAGGTATGATTTATGAAGCGCGACCAAATGTAACGATTGATGCGGCCACATTAGCTTTAAAAACAGGAAATGCGGTTATTTTAAGGGGAAGCTCATCTGCTGCGTTTTCCAATCGAGCTATCGTTGCATCGATTCACCAAGCTTTGGCTAAATCAAAGCTTCCAGTCGATGCGGTTCAACTCATTACGGATACAAGTAGAGAGACCGCACAACAATTATTTACGTTAAATGAATACTTAGATGTATTGATCCCTCGAGGAGGGAAAAACCTCATTCAAAAAGTTTTACAATCTTCAACAGTACCAGTAATTGAAACTGGAGCTGGTAACTGTCATATGTTTATTGATGCTTCTGCTGAGCAAGAGCTAGCTTTTAAGCTGGTTTTAAATGCAAAATTACAGCGTCCGTCTGTATGTAATGCAATCGAATCATTGCTCGTTCATCAGGAATGGTTTAAGGAACATGGAAAATCTTTACTAGAAAAACTGGATAAAAAACAGGTGAAAATTTACGGGGACGAATATGTTTGTAAGGCTTTTTCAAAAGCGAAATTAGCGACAGAAGAAGATTGGTATACAGAATATCTTGATTTAGCAATTAGTGTTAAATTAGTTTCTACATGTGAGGAAGCGGTCAATCATATTAATAAGTATGGCACACGGCATTCAGAGGGGATTATTACGCAGAACAATGAACATGCTGCTTATTTCCAGCAGCACGTCGATGCCGCCGCTGTTTACCACAATGCTTCTACAAGATTTACAGACGGTTTTGAATTTGGGTATGGAGCGGAAATTGGCATTAGTACCCAAAAATTACATGCTAGAGGACCTATGGGATTACCTGCACTTACTTCAAGTAAGTTTTATATCTATGGAGACGGTCAGATTAGGGAATAATAGGAGTGGGAAAAGGTGTGGTATGCGCTTAAAAGTTGCACGCCTTTTTCCAAAATAAAAGATGTGTGTTGGAGTCAATAAGGGAGAAAAACAGCCCTACATGTTTTATTTCGTGGGCTAGGAAAATATAAAATGAATGCTCGTGTATAACAAGAAAATTGAATGGTCATGTCTAGAAGGTGGAAGAGATAATAGGATAAAAAACGAAATTTTTAGTGTTAAAATAGACTAGGATGAAAAACTTTTACGAATTGAAAACTCACTTTATTAAAATATTGGAGGCGTTAACATGGTTCATATAGAAGATTTCCAAAAAATAGATATGCGTATTGGAACAGTGAGCAACGCAGAACCATTTCCAGAAGCAAAGATACCAGCAATTAAACTATATATTGATTTCGGGGAGCTAGGCATAAAACAAGCATCTGCTCAGATTACAAAACGATACGAACCAGAAGATTTAGTAGGGAGGCAAGTAACAGCAGTTGTTAATTTTCCGCCTATGCGAATCGCAGGCTTCAAGTCTGAAGTGCTCGTATTAGGTGGAGTGCCAGAAAAAGAGGACGTTGTTTTATTAGCACCTGATGTTGTGGTGGCAAATGGGACAAAGATATCGTAATGATAAGTAAGTGCTTGCATGTTGAAAAAATGGTGTATGCGAGTAAACAGTAAAATGTTTAAAAGCGATATTCTACATAAATGAGTCTGAATTGCCCTACTTATTTGTCTAGTATAAACAATGTGAAGGATATTGCCATGTGAACTTAGCTAAAAGCCGAGTTCTTAAGCATAAAACGTATAAAGAATATAGCATAGCAACGATTGGGTTTTTCCGTTACAAAGTGTGGTGATAGTTTTAGTTTTCTAAAATAAAGTAAAAACATATTGAACTATTTGATAATTAGGCATATAATATTCCGAAAGAAAGGTGGGGTTTCATTGGATAAAGATTTGCGAATTAAAAGTCATGTTTTTAGTGATGGTGTTATGCGGGCGCCGAACCGAGCAATGCTTAGAGCAGTTGGTGTATCAGATGAGGATTTTAACAAGCCGATGATAGGTGTGGCGAGTACGTGGAGTGAAGTAACCCCGTGTAATATACATATTGATGAGCTAGCTCGTCAAGCAAAAGACGGGGCGCGAGAAGCGGGGGGTGTTCCATTAATTTTTAATACGATCACAGTGTCTGATGGAATATCAATGGGAACGCAAGGAATGCGCTATTCCTTGCCTAGTAGAGATCTAATTGCAGATTCCATTGAAACAGTAGTAGGCGCGGAGAATTTAGATGGGTTAGTAGCTATTGGTGGATGCGACAAAAATATTCCCGGATGTATGATTGCGATCGCTAATGCGGAAGTACCTGCTGTTTTTGTATATGGTGGAACGATTGCACCTGGCTCTTTAAAGGGGAAAGATATAGATTTAGTGTCGGTTTTCGAGGGTGTTGGAAAGCATAATAATGGTTCCATTGACGATGAAGAGTTACGCCAAATTGAATGTCACGCATGCCCTGGAGCAGGTTCATGTGGTGGTATGTATACGGCAAATACGATGGCTTCAGCAATAGAAGCGCTAGGCATGAGTCTTCCAGGAAGTTCTTCTAATCCTGCCGAATCAAAAGAAAAAGCAAATGATTGTAATAAAGCTGGTAAAGCAGTTTATCACTTATTAGAAAAAGGCATTTATCCAAAAGATATTATGACGAAAGAAGCTTTTGAAAATGCCATTACGGTTGTAATGGCATTAGGTGGCTCAACCAATGCAATATTACATTTGTTAGCTATTGCACACGCTATAGAAGTGAATTTAACCATCGAGGATTTTAATCGCATGCAAGTAAAGACGCCTCATTTAGCTGATTTAAAACCAAGTGGTAAGTATGTTATGCAAGATTTACATCGGGTGGGCGGTGTACAAGCTGTAATGAAGTTCCTTCATGAAAATGGGTATCTTCATGGCGATTGCTTAACGGTAACTGGTAAAACAATTGCAGAAAATTTGCAAGAAGCGCCGTCCTTACAAGAAGGGCAAGAAGTGATAATGCCCTTTCATAATCCGAAACGTAAAGATGGACCACTCATTGTGTTAAAAGGTAACCTTGCCCCAAATGGCGCTGTAGCAAAAGTATCTGGTGTAAAGGTAAGTCGACATGTAGGACCTGCGCGAGTTTTTAATACAGAAAAAGAAGCAACTGAAGCGGTAATGGATAATAAGATTAAAGAAGGAGATGTACTTGTCATACGCTACGTTGGGCCAAAAGGAGGCCCGGGTATGCCGGAAATGCTGTCTATTTCAGCTATTTTAGTTGGAAAAGGGCTAGGTGAAAAAGTAGCTCTATTAACCGATGGTAGATTTTCTGGTGGGACACATGGGCTAGTCGTCGGGCATATCGCACCAGAAGCGCAGGTTGGTGGTGCAATTGCTTTCTTACAAGAAGGGGATATGGTGACGATTGATTCTACGCAAAAAGAGATATCCTTTGCAATATCAGATCAAGAATTAGCGGAAAGACAGAAACATTGGACTGCGCCTCCGTTATATAAAAAAGGTGTGTTAGGTAAATATGCTCATAACGTATCCTGTTCTTCGTTAGGAGCTATTACGGATTATTTAAATAAATAGTCTAGTGAGATACCGATATATTTGTTCATGAAATACTTTTTCAAATTCATAACTAGCGCAATATATGCTAAAAATATATTGCGCTTTGTTATTTTTATTTTAAACCTATAATAATAAAGTTTTGACTGATATATCGCTTTGTAAAGAAAATGTAATAAAAAAGGCAAAATGAAGTCCGGCAATGCTGTAAGCGTATACAGTTTAACGTAAAAAATATTAATATCAAAAAACTTTAAAAAAGCTGTTGACGACTGATTGAAAACAGTATATTATTAACGGCAATATCAAAAAAACAAATAAATGGAAACAATGATTATTTACAAAAGAATATGTATTTAATGCGATGAAGGGAAAAAAGAGTATGACTACTGTATTCACAGAGATTCGGGGACGCTGGAAGCCCGAAAATACAATATACTCTGACATCATCTCTGAGTGCTGGACTGAACAGGCAACCTAATAGGCCAGCCAGGTGCAATTTGTATGTACCTGTTATCCAAAAGAGTTTAGGTTATGTTTCTAATATCGTAACCGATGATACTCGTCGAGTTAGTATTCGTGAGGATACTAAAAAGCTGGGTGGTACCGTGAAGAGCAGACGCTTTTCTCCCCAATTACTGTAATTAAGCTTGCAGTCTTATGGGGGAGGAGGGCGTTTTTTATTTGTTGTACAATAGGAAACCATCTAAGCTAACACGAATGCTTTCGCCCAATAGACTTTGGTAATAAGTTAATTTTCTCTAAGATTGGTGGCAACTATCTCGCTGAAAACAAACAATTTATTTTCAAAAGATTTGGTCTATATTGAAGCATAAGGAGTGATTGTGATTTAGAAATGATATGTGTAGAGCTTAATTTAATACAATAGACAATTTTAGGGATTATATAAGAAAAATGACAGCTTTCAAAATAAAAAGTTAGCGGCAAGCAAAATATTCCTAATATTTATTTTTTTAAAAGGAGGCACGAGAAGTGAAAGTGCAGGTAAAGCATGAATTGGAAAGTACAAAAGAATTAGTTACAGGTGCTGATGTGTTAATTAATGCCTTAGTAGAAGCAGAAGTGGATACAATTTTTGGTTACCCGGGTGGTGCGGTCTTACCGATTTATGATGCTATTTATCGCAGCAATGCACCATTTGAGCATGTTCTCTCTCGTCATGAACAGGGTTCCATTCATGCGGCGGAAGGATATGCTCGAGTTACAGGGAAGCCGGGGGTAGTTATTGCTACATCTGGTCCAGGAGCTACCAATTTAATTACTGGAATTACCGATGCCATGATGGACTCATTGCCAATTGTTGTTTTTACTGGTCAAGTAGCTAACAGCGTCATAGGTACCGATGCTTTTCAGGAAGCAGATGTCATGGGGATTACCACCCCAATTACGAAGTACAATTATCAAGTAACAAATCTGTTGGAGTTACCAAGAATTATAAAAGAAGCCTTTCATATTGCTTCTACTGGAAGACCAGGTCCTGTAGTCGTAGATATTCCGAAAAATATTTCTTCTGAGTTATCTGATGCTGTTTACGATGATCACTTTGCGCTTCCTGGCTATCAACCAAATAAAAACCCAAATCCATTGCAAATTACGAAACTAATGGATGCATTAAGCAAATCTAGCCGTCCATTAATTTTAGCTGGTGCAGGAGTTATTTTTGCAAATGCAAGTGAGAAATTAATCGCATTTGCAGAAAAGTTTCAGCTTCCAGTTGCGAATACGTTATTAGGGCTTGGAGGGTTCCCAAGATCGCATGAGTTGTCACTTGGTATGGCAGGTATGCATGGGAGCTATACAGCAAACATGGCAATCTATGAATGCGATTTGTTAATTAATATCGGTGCTCGTTTTGATGATCGTTTAACTGGTAACTTACAGCATTTTGCTCCTTTAGCTAAAGTAGCGCATATTGATATCGATCCAGCGGAAATTGGTAAAAATGTCTCGACGGAAATACCAGTGGTGGCAGACGCAAAAGAAGCATTAATAGCGTTACTAGCAACTTCTAATGAGCCTGTAGACCGATCAGCTTGGCGAGATCAATTAACTTCGTATAAAAAGCAATATCCGCTTTGGTACGATCGATCGGAAGCATTTATTTCACCACAATGGTTGATGGAACAAATTCATGATTTGTCAAAAGGAGAAGCGATTGTAACTACGGACGTTGGGCAGCATCAAATGTGGGCAGCACAGTATTATGCGTTTGAAAAGCCCAACCGCTGGGTTACATCAGGAGGCTTAGGGACAATGGGATTTGGATTTCCGGCAGCGATCGGCGCACAATTGGGAGCGCCAGATGATATCGTCATTTCGATTGTAGGGGATGGTGGATTCCAAATGACGTTTCAAGAATTATCCGTCGTAAAAGAGAAAAAATTGCCCGTAAAAGTTATTATTGTCAATAATCAAGCTTTAGGCATGGTAAGACAGTGGCAGGAAAGCTTTTATGAAAAACGTTATTCAGAATCCTTGTTTATGGAAAATCCGGATTTTGTAAAATTAGCTGATAGTTATGGCGTGCGTGGCATGCGTGTTGAAAAGGAAAAAGACGTTCCAAAAGTATTACAAGAAGCGTTAGCTTTCGATGGTCCCGTTGTAGTTGACTGTCGTGTTGTACAGCAAACTTCTGTTTACCCAATGATCGCACCTGGTAAGGGAATTCATGAAATGATCGGGGTGAGAAAATGAGGCGGATTATTACGGCAACCGTACAAAATCGTAGTGGTGTCCTCAACCGAATTACAGGAATGCTATATCGGCGACAGTTCAATATTGAGAGTATTTCTGTAGGTGCCTCAGAAACAGAGGGTATTTCAAAAATGACGTTTGTTGTTGAAATTGAGGACCATCAGAAGTTAGAACAGCTTACAAAACAGTTAAATAAGCAAATTGACGTATTAAAAGTTTCCGATATTACAGAAAAGGCAATTGTAGCGAGGGAACTAGCATTAATTAAAGTTGGTGGAAGTGGTCAGTTACGTGCAGAGATCCAAGGAATGATTACCCCGTTTCGGGCTTCTGTGATTGATGTGAGTAGAGACAGCTTAACTATTCAAGTAACTGGGAGGCCAGATAAGGTAGAAGCACTTATTTCATTATTAAAGCCGTATGGGATTAAAGAACTAACTAAAACTGGTGTAACAGCTTTCTTACGTGGACAGCAGCCAACACAGGTGACAGAACTTAATGCATTTACGATTTAAAATAGGGAGGAATAAAAAATGTCAAAAGTACTTTATGAACAGGATGTAAACACAGAGGTTTTAAGAGAGAAACGAATTGCTATTATTGGGTATGGTTCACAAGGCCATGCACATGCTCAGAATTTAAGAGAGAGCGGGTTTGATGTTGTCGTAGGACTGAGACCAGGAAAGTCTCAAGTAAAAGCAGAAGAGGATGGGTTTACAGTCTTGTCGGTAGCAGATGCTGTAAAACAGGCAGAAGTAGTCATGATTCTTTTACCAGATGAAATGCAAACTACCGTTTATACAGAGAGCATTGAACCGAACTTGCAACCTGGAAATGCGATCGCTTTTGCCCATGGATTTAATATTCACTTTAGTCAAATTGTCCCGCCATCTAATGTTGATGTTTTTCTTGTAGCACCGAAAGGACCTGGTCATTTAGTTCGTCGTACGTATGAAGAAGGAGCCGGAGTTCCTGCGCTTTATGGCATTTATCAAGATGTGTCTGGAAAGGCAAAAGAACTTGCATTAGCATATGCTCAAGGGATCGGCGCTGCTCGAGCTGGAGTATTAGAAACGTCTTTTCAAGAAGAAACAGAAACGGATCTTTTTGGCGAGCAGGCTGTATTATGTGGAGGCGTGACAAGTTTAATTAAAGCAGGATTTGAAACCTTAACGGAAGCTGGTTATCAGCCAGAAGTAGCCTATTTTGAATGTTTGCATGAGATGAAGTTAATTGTTGATCTTCTCTATGAAGGTGGCTTGGAAAATATGCGTTATTCTATTTCTGATACAGCCCAATGGGGGGACTTCGTATCAGGGCCACGCGTAGTAAATGAAGAAACAAAAGCTAGAATGAAAGAAATTTTGCAAGATGTGCAAACAGGAGCTTTTGCTAAAGGTTGGATCTTAGAAAATCAAGCGAATCGACCGCAATTTAATGCAATTAATGCGAAAGAGAACCAGCATCCAATTGAGCAAGTAGGAAAGGAGTTACGTGCATTAATGCCTTTTGTTTCAGAGCCGTTACAGAAAAAACAAAATAAACAAAAGGATGTGAAGGTGCATGTCAATAATTAACCTATTCGATACGACATTGCGCGATGGAGAACAATCACCAGGCGTCAATTTGAATAAACTAGAAAAATTAGAAATCGCCAAACAGTTAGAACGGTTAGGTATGGATCGGATTGAAGCAGGTTTTCCTGCTTCGTCCAAAGGCGATTTTCAAGCGGTCAAGGAAATTGCCGACACGATAAAAAATACGTCCGTTACTGCTTTAGCAAGAACAGTCAAGTCGGATATTGATACTGCTTGGGAAGCGTTAAAAGGTGCAGATGAACCGCGAATTCATATATTTCTAGCTACGTCGCCAATTCATATGACGTATAAGCTAAAAAAGACGCCGGAAGAAGTAATTACAACAGCAACAGATATGGTGGCATATGCAAAGCAAACATTTTCACAAGTGCAATGGTCAGCGGAAGATGCGTCACGCTCAGATTGGGAATTTTTAGCGCAAATTATTAAAAAGGTCATTGATGCTGGTGCGACTGTTATTAACTTACCAGATACGGTAGGTTACACAACACCGAAGGAATATGGGGAAATGTTCCATTATATTAGAATGAATGTTCCTAATATTGAAAAAGCAGTACTATCATGTCATTGTCATAATGATCTCGGGATGGCAGTTGCAAATTCTATTGCCGCTGTCGAAAATGGTGCGACACAAATTGAAGGAACTATTAACGGTATTGGTGAACGAGCAGGAAATGCATCCTTAGAAGAGATTGCCGTTGCTTTAAAGATTCGTTCTGATTTTTATCCTTATCAAACAAATTTAAAGCTTGATGAAATAAAAAGAACGAGTGATATGGTGGCAAAACTGACAGGAATGCATATCCAAGCAAACAAGGCAATTGTTGGTAGAAATGCATTTGCCCATGAATCTGGAATCCATCAGGATGGTGTGTTAAAACATGCTTCCACGTATGAAATCATTACTCCTGAGTTGGTTGGCGTTCAAGCAAATACGCTGTTTTTGGGGAAACATTCGGGGCGTCACGCTTTTAAAGATAAATTAAAAGAACTTGGAATGCGCGTTACAGAAGATAATATGAAGCAAGCGTTTGAAGCGTTTAAGCGATTAACAGATCATAAAAAAGAGGTAACCGATGACGATATTTTTACCATTGTAACGGAGATTCAAACCAACACTGCTACAGTGGATAAATATACGTTGGAAATGTTTCAACTACAATATGGATCCAATAACATTCCGACTGCTGCTGTTGAATTAAAGACCCCGTCTGGTAAAAAGGTGAAAACGGCGTGTACGGCACAAGGGAGTGTCGAAGCTTTGTATAAGACACTAGAGTCTTTAACCGAAGAAAAGACAAGATTAATTGATTATCAGATTAACTCTGTCGGAGGTGGAAAAGATGCGTTAGCGGAATCGCGCGTCCAACTTACAGTGAATGGAGAAACTGTAAATGGCCGGGGTTCGGCACAAGACGTCATGGAAGCTTCCGTGCAAGCGTATCTAAATGCAGTCAATCGGTATATTATTCAACAGGTGAATGCAGAGAAGAAAGAAGTTGTAAAAACTCAGTGAAAAGGAGAAGAAATGTATGAATAAGCAAATTGTTATTCTTCCTGGTGACGGTATTGGTAAAGAGATTATGGATGCCGCCGTACGTGTTTTACAAGCAATTGCTGAAAATTTTAATCATCAATTTACCTTCTCAGAACATCTCATAGGCGGAGCTGCAATTGATGGAGAACAATCGCCTTTACCGGAAACGACGATTCACGCATGCAAAAAAGCGGATGCCGTTTTATTAGGAGCAGTGGGAGGGGAGAAATGGGATGCCTTACCTGGAGATAAGCGACCGGAGAAAGGATTATTAGGTATTCGCAAAGAGTTAGGCTTATTTGCAAATTTGCGGCCAATTAAGGCTTTTACTCCTTTACTACATGCCTCTCCTTTAAAGGAAGAGATAGTAGCGGGAAGCAATATTTTAATTGTTCGTGAATTAACAGGTGGATTATATTTTGGCGAACCGAAAAAACGTATTCCAGAGGAAAATGCAGTAGTTGATACATTGTATTATACTCGAACAGAAATAGAGCAAATCGTTGATAAAGCTTTTCAAACAGCTAGAACGAGAAAGAAGCGTGTCACTTCTGTGGATAAAGCAAATGTTTTAGAATCAAGTAGGATGTGGAGAGAGGTTGTGGAAGAAAAGAGCAAACAATACCCAGACATTGCTGTGGATCATTTGCTTGTCGATGCTGCGGCAATGAAACTCATTACAAATCCAAAGCAATTTGACGTCATTGTGACGGAAAATATGTTTGGTGATATTTTAAGTGATGAAGCGTCTGTTTTAACGGGGTCTTTAGGAATGCTTCCCTCTGCAAGTGTTCGAACGGATGGCGTAGGTCTCTATGAACCTGTTCATGGATCAGCACCGGATATTGCTGGCAAAGGAATTGCGAATCCACTCGGGATGATTCTCTCTGCAAGCTCTATGCTCCGTCAATCCTTTGGTATGGAGCAGGAGGCTGACGAAATAGAGTACGCTGTAGAAACAACACTTGAACAAGGCTACCATACGCCTGATTTATCTATTAAAAACGGTACGGTCGTTGGAACAAAACAAATGACAGAGATCATATTAGGAAACCTTGCTACGAATGATGCTTCACAATGTATTTGTAATTCTTATGCATAACAAAGGTGGGTGAAAAATTGGCTACAGCAAAAACAATTATTGAAAAAATTTGGGAACAACATATAGTGCATCAAGAAGCAGGGAAACCAGATTTATTATATATTGATTTGCATTTAATTCATGAGGTAACTTCCCCACAAGCGTTTGAAGGTTTACGCTTGAATAATCGCAAAGTACGACGACCAGATTTGACCTATGCGACGATGGATCATAATGTACCAACCAAAAATAGAGAGGAAATAAGAGATGCGATTTCGCGGAAGCAGATGGAAACATTGCGGCGTAATTGTAAGGAAAACCATATATCATTAGCAGATATGTTCCACCCTGATCAAGGGATTGTTCATGTGATTGGACCGGAGTTAGGTTTAACACAACCGGGAAAAACGATTGTTTGCGGGGACAGTCATACGTCCACACACGGAGCGTTTGGAGCCTTAGCTTTTGGAATTGGTACGAGTGAAGTGGAACATGTATTGGCGACGCAAACGATATGGCAAGAAAAGCCAAAAACTTTAAATGTCCATGTGGAAGGTGATTTGGGACCAGGTGTAACTGCTAAAGATTTAATTTTAGCAATCATCGCTAAATTTGGTGTTCGTTTTGGAACGGGGTATGTTATTGAATACACGGGGGAAGCAATTCGTAATCTTTCCATGGAAGGTCGGATGACCGTTTGTAATATGTCCATTGAAGCTGGTGCGCGTGCAGGTTTGATTAGCCCTGACGAAAAAACGGTGGACTATTTACGCGGAAAGGTGCATGTTCCTGAAGGAGAAGCATTTAACGAACAAGCGCAACAATGGCTCGCTTTAGCTACAGATGAAGGTGCAGTATATGACCATTATGTCAACATCCGAGGTGACGAAGTAGAGCCACAAGTAACATGGGGGACAAATCCATCTATGTGTGTACCAGTAAATGGATCAACACCAAGTCTAGAGGAGACAGATTACCCTGAAGATGTAGAACGTGCGCTTCAATATATGGGGTTATCGGAGAAGCAGCCCATCTCATCTATTCATATAGATCATGTATTTATTGGCTCTTGTACAAATTCACGATTAAGTGATTTGCAAAAAGCTGCTTTTGTTGTAAAGGGGAGAAAAGTCCATCCTGAAGTACGTGCCATTGTTGTTCCTGGTTCGTTTAGTACTAAATTGCAAGCGGAGAAACTTGGAATAGATAAAATCTTTCAAGAAGCGGGATTTGAATGGCGTGATGCAGGTTGTAGCATGTGCTTAGCTATGAACGATGATGTAGTTCCTCCTGGTGGGCGCTGTGCTTCTACTTCCAATCGTAATTTTGAAGGCAGGCAAGGAAATGGCGCTAGAACACATCTAGTTAGTCCAGAAATGGCAGCTATTGCTGCGATTGAAGGGAGATTTGTAGACGTTCGAAACTATGCAAGCACAAAAGTTTCTTCTTAACTTATTTTTATGCATAAAAGAGGGAGGGTAGCCAGTGGAAGCTATTCAAAGGCATAGAGGTGTAGTATACCCATTAAATCGAACGAATGTCGATACGGACCAAATTATACCGAAGCAATTTTTAAAACGAATTGAGCGTACTGGGTTTGGGCAATATCTTTTCTACCATTGGCGATTCGATGATGATGGAGAGCTTAGAAAAAATTTCAACTTAAACGATAAACGGTATGAAGACGCCTCGATAGTAGTGGCAGGTGAAAATTTTGGTTGTGGTAGTTCCAGAGAGCATGCTCCATGGGCACTATTAGATTTTGGGTTCCGAGTTATTATAGCGCCAAGCTTTGCGGATATTTTCTATAATAATGCTTTAAAAAATGGCATCATCGTTATCCAAGTAAAAGAAGAGCTTGTAAACCAATGGTTAAAAAAAGCGGAACGAGGGGAACTTATTTTAGATGTAGATTTGGAAAAGCAGCAAATTATGGACCGAGGGATGGTTTATCCGTTTCAAATTCCAGAATACCATAAGCAAAAATTAATCAACGGATGGGACGATATAGCTTTAACATTACAACATGAGGAAAAAATTGCACGATACGAAAAAAGTATGCAATAAAAATCAAGAAAAATTCTAATTTCGATAGGGAGTGTGGAGATATTGGGGATTGCTTAACAGGTGAAAAGGTATATAATGCGTTGCAGCGACTTGCTCCGCTTGTTCATCGAACACCTTTATTAACATCACAGACAACGAATCAAGCTTTAGGGAAACATGTTTATTTTAAAATGGAAAACCAACAGAAAACAGGTGCCTTTAAATTTAGAGGTGCTACCTATAAATTAATGCAATTAAAACGACGGCAACTAGATCAAGGTGTGGTTACTGCTTCTGCTGGAAATCATGCACAAGGAGTCGCCTATGCAGCTCGTAAATTAGGAGCAAAAGCAACCATTTTTATGGCAGAGAAAACACCACAAGCAAAAGTAAATGCGACACGCAATTATGGAGCAGAAGTCGTTTTGTCTGGAGAAACTTTTCAAGAAGCATATGAGGCTTCTCTGGGTCATCAGCTTCGTACTGAGGCAACATATATTCATCCCTTTGACGATTACGATGTCATGGCTGGTCAAGGAACAGTTGCAATGGAATTATTACGTCAAGAAGATCGGATTGACACGATATTAGTTCCAGTAGGTGGTGGAGGGTTAATTAGCGGTATTGCTGTTGCAGCAAAGCACGTGAATCGAAATATAAAGGTGATTGGGGTGCAAGCGGAAGGAGCAGCTGCTATTTATAAAAGCTTCCATACTGGTGAAACAGAAAACCTGCATGCTGTCCAAACAATTGCTGAGGGAATTGCAGTAAAAAAACCAGGTGAACGAACATTACCGTTAATCAGGCAATACGTGGATGATATGATAACTGTTTCTGACGAAGCGATTGCTTCCTCTATTGTTTACATGCTTGAACGAAATAAAACATTAATGGAAGGAGCGGGAGCTGCAGCAATTGCCGCCTTATTCACCCATAATGAGCAAATAAAATCCCGACATTGTGGGGTCATTGTAAGTGGTGGAAACATGGATATTAGCACCATGCCCAAAATACAGGAACTAGCTGCACGTTTGTCTCACCGTGAGCTTGTTTACTCATAACGCTAGTTTATGGAACCCCATAAAAACGGTTTTCAAAAATTACCCCCGTACCATATGAACAAAAATGGTACGGGGGCTGCTATGCGAAGAACTATGGTAAAAATGATTTAGAGTTTTTGTCCATAATATTTATCAAGTGAGAAACCTCTACCTAGTATTTCGGAAGCATTCAAGAAGATGACAAATGAATCGGTTTCCTCTCGCTGCAATATCTTCTTTAATTGAACCGCCTCTTGCTGTTCTGCAACACAAAGAATCATTGTTTTCTTTTTATCGGAATAACCTCCAATAGAACGTACTTTTGTTAAACCTCGATCCAATTCCGTTCGAATAATGGATTGAATACGCTCTTCATTATCCGTAATAATCATCACCAATTTTGTCGCTGAGGTTTGTAGTTGAACAATATCGATGGTTTTACTTGTGATATAAATACACATGAGTGCAAAAAGTGTTAATTCCAAGTTAAATACAATAATGGAAGAAACGACAACTACTCCATCCACAATTAATTGGGAGTATCCGCTCGATAATCCGGTGAATTTCTTTACAATCTGCGCAATAGCTGCTGTACCACCAGTTGATCCATTTCCTTTATAAACAATCCCTAATCCAACTCCAAGGATAATCCCTCCGTAGATGGCACTAAGTAAAGGGTTGGTTAACGTAATGGGAATGTCGGAACTTAACCAAATAATAAATGGAACCCAAAATGTACCTACCAGCGTTTTCGAGCTGAAGTCTTTGCCTAACGCTATCCATCCTATAATAAAGATGGGGATATTAATTAAAAATTGAACGGAAGAAGGACTAATTTGGTACAACTCAAATAAAATGGTACTTACTCCAGATATGCCACCTGCTGCCAATTTAGCAGGTAATAGAAATATATTATAAGCTAAGCCTACTAGCGTAGCGCCAAAAATAATTTGTATGTATGCTAGTACGGTTGGATTCAATTTTTGCGTGATAGTCGTCATGTATATAAATCCCTCTCTTTAAAAAGCAAAGTAAACACGCATATCATTCTAACATGTAGGAAATATGCTGTCGACTTTCTCTAGAAAAGGAGATGTGTCAAGTTTTTCTAATGATTTATTAAGAATTAGCAATAGCAACTGCTTCGTAGTATAGGAAATGATAAACGGAGGTGCTTGTGAATAATGAAATAATCGAATAGCCACGTCTAGCTCCATCGCCTTGCAGCTAGGCGACTTCACCAAGTCGTTCTACAATAAGTCATCGTCGATTCGTCACTAAAAGGAAGGTCGATTTAAAAATGGGCTTGCTACCCGACGTCGACATAACCTTTTTTTAGTGGCAGGATTCCTAAATCTTTCGTTGATTCGTTCCCGTCGCTCTATTACTAAACGAGCGCTTGCGCCTTTGTTCCGTACATATGACGAATCATTGCATCTATGAAGTTTGAAGTTAGTTTCGGTAGAAATGCTCTTAATGAGCCATTTACCATTTTTCCAGCCAATCCTTTTGCATGGAGTGTAAGAGAGAAAGTGAAATTGGTTTCTCTATCGCTAAGCTTATTGGCGCAAACTGTTCCATTTCCTGTTAGCATTTGGTTGCTGCTAGATAGTTGGAAAGAGATTTTTTCTGGTTCATTCCATTCAGTAATAATTACGGTTAATTGAACCGTTTTTTGGAACGAACCAACTTTTCCTTCACATACCCAGATGGATTTCTTTTGGTTCACCATTTTATGCTGTTCATATCCAGGAACCAGTGGTGCCCAGTTATTAAGGTCACTAATAAATGACCAAATGTTATCAATATTTATCTTGATATTCCTTTCGCAAATGGTGTTTGGCAATGCATAACTCCTCCTCGTTGTAGTTTTACTATAAGTCAAACGTACACCAAAAGATATATATGCAAAAAATAAGGGATTAGAAGTAACTATTTGGTCCGTTTTATGTAAAAAATGTGACTAATTTTTGTGTAAATGATATATTACTTGTTTGAAAGTTATAAGCGATGTAGGATATAGTTGAAATAAAAAAATAATATCATCTTGAAAGCGCGTACTTCAAGAATGCTGTTAGATGAAGTATGCAAGGATAATAGGCGTTAACGATGGTATTTGCAACACCCAGTACATACAAAAAAGGGGCGGACAACAAAATGAGTATATTAGTATTAGGCGGTGCTGGTTATATAGGTTCTCATGCGGTATACCAATTAATTGATCAAGGAAAAGAAGTAATCGTAATAGATAATTTAGAGACAGGTCATCAAGAGGCAATTCATCCGAAAGCTGTGTTTTATAACGGAGATATTCGTGATATTCATTTTTTACGCACGGTTTTTGTTAAAGAATCCATTGAGGCTGTGATTCATTTTGCTGCCAATTCTTTGGTTGGTGAGTCGATGGAAAATCCGTTGAAATATTTTGACAATAATGTGTATGGCACGCAAGTTTTACTGCAAGTCATGACTGAATATAACGTGAAACATATCGTTTTTTCATCTACTGCCGCTACATATGGAGAGCCAGAAGCCGTTCCAATTACAGAAACAATGGCTACTCATCCAACTAATACGTACGGCGAAACAAAATTAACAATGGAAAAAATGATGAAATGGACTGAACAAGCACATGGAATAACATATGTATCGTTAAGGTATTTTAATGTTGCTGGAGCAAGAGAAACAGGTGAGATAGGGGAAGACCATCATCCAGAGACACATTTAATACCAATTGTGCTACAAACAGCGTTGGGACAAAGAGATCATATTACCATTTTTGGAGATGATTATGCTACGGAAGATGGTACATGTATTCGTGATTATATTCACGTACAAGATTTAATTGATGCACATTTACTTGCATTAGATTACTTACTGCGCGGAGGAAAAAGCGATATATTCAATTTAGGAAGTAGCCAAGGGTTCTCGGTGAAAGAAATTATTGATACGGCTAGACAAGTAACTGGTAAGAAAATACCTGCCCAAATTGGCAAAAGGCGTGCAGGCGATCCTAGTACACTAATTGCAAGTTCACACAAAGTGCAAGAGATATTAGGGTGGAATCCAAAGCGCACTCTAATAACAAAAATCATAGAGCATGCCTGGAATTGGCACGTAGGAAATCCTGAGGGATATCGTAAATAAATATAGGAAAGTATTCTGAATGATTAGTGTACTTGTCTTTGTTGGACAAGTACACTTTTTTGTGAAATAAAAAAATATAAAAATTAGATGCTTTGGGATAAGGAAATAACAGAATAAGCCACGTCCGGCTCCAGCGCCCAGCAACTAGGCGACTTCGCGAAATAGCCCTACGATAAGTTATCATCGGTTCGTACTATAGGAAGGTCGACTAAAGACGGGCTTGCCGGAGGGCGCCGGCATACTCCTGTTGCAGGAGCATGATTCCTAAACTTTCGTTGATTCGTTCCATTCGCTACGTTGCTAGACGGGCGTTTTCGTCTTTGTTCCACTATAGGAAAATTAAAGTATCACCCACGTTTTTGTTCTTTATTTAACAAAAAGTGCAGCATTAACTACATTATTGCGCTTATTAGCCAAGGAGCAGGTTGCAGCTGTATCTATTGTGGGAGTATTAATAGGTTTTGGTGCTTTTTATGCCAATAATATAAACCGTGGTTATGGGATTTCTGTTTTGATGTAGAAGTAGTGGAAATAGATTGGTGGCTCAGTAAACTAGTTATGTGAGGTGTGTCAAATAAAAACAAACAACACGTAAAGCAAACTCACATTTTCATGTTATGCTCACCGTTAAACCTTTTAATGAAGATGGGACATGAGGAGGTAAAGCAGAGCGTACAGATATGATGAACAAGGTAATAACATCTTAGATAAAAACGGGAAAAAAGCTTTAGATAAAGTGGAAACAACCGATTGGAATAAAAGAGAAGTAGAATGGCCCCCTAAAATACCTGCTTATACTTCTGTATACAAACAGGTATTTTTCCAATTTTCATTCTTTTTTGTTTGTCGTAAAAATAGATGAAATACCACTTGTAACTATCAGAAAGAAATCCTAAAACTATTTAAATTTGTCCCAAATAGTGTCTCGCGAGGACTATATCAACAATCTTTCGGACGGCAGTCATCGCAATTCTTACAAATGATAGTAATAACCTTATTGCTAGTCGTCACTTTCCCTGGGCAACCCTCATATTCGATCTCTGCTTCATCTATTACAAAGCCCGGTGATTGTTTCGACCTTATCAGCACCGAAAAGCTAATTGTTCTCGTTTGTCCCATTGCTAAAGTACCTATATTAATACCAGCAGCTGGATTGGCTCCTGAAAGCTGCATTCCATCCACAATGACACTATTTTCAATAAAGTCTACACCGCTCGGAATAACGTCCGTAAAAATAACATTACTTGCATCAGACAAACCGGTATTCGTAACTGTAATCGTATACGTTAATACATCACCAGGACAAGCAAGCAATGGATCAACACTTTTCAAAACTTCAAATATCGGATCCCCTTCATCTATTTGTATGCCGAGTGCGTTCGGCATGTATTCATCTCCTATTGTCGTAAAACGAAAAACAGCAGACGTTTGATTGTTTACTAGATTAGCTGATGCATCGACATTGGTTATATCCCATCCTTGCCTACCTGCTACAATGTTCGTTCCAGGAGTTCCATTAATTTGGTTTCTTGACCCATAAGTGCCGGACGTGTCCAAATTACCGGTATCATCATTAATTTGTGATGCAAAGAAGTTCGTACTGAAATTGTTGGGACCAGATAAATTAAAAGCTGGATTGACAACATCGGCAACAGTAGGTGCAAACCGTGCTTGATCACCAGTGATAACAGCATCTCCTTCTCCAGCACTAATTAGCACTCTCCCATTTACTGGTCCTGCAGCTGGTGTTGAGAAACCACTTACAGGTACGTCAACAATTGGATTGCTGAAATTATTAACTATTCCGTTGGCACCAACGAATAACGTCATATTGCGTAGTGGAAAAGCAATATTTCGATACACTACCGCTAACGTCCAACCAGCATGATTTGTTGCAATTGTCGAAGCATTCAGCGGATCGACAAGCCCAGGTACTCCACCAGTTGAATATTGACCCGCTCCTTCTCCTATTACAATGTTCGTCACATCAGCAGAGCGCATATAAAAGCTAATATTGAAACCAGATATAGCTATTGTACCAGTGTTAGCTGTAACTGGATCTGGGGCAATAATTCGTGGTGCACCACTTGGGCCTGTAAATGTCACAGAATTATTAATGCTTCCAACAATATTTTGGTCTCGCGATTCATAATTTCCTCCCCAGATTAACTCTGCATGAAGAACTGTGCTGCCAGCCGGAATGTTAAGAAGTGCTGCCGAGCTATTTTGATTAAAATCAAGCGTGGTCGTTGCACCTGGTGTAAGAGGACCTGGATCAACTGGATAAGCATCAACAGGTGGTAAAGCTGTATTTAGTGTAATGAAAGCACCAATTGAATTATTAGTACCTGCATTATTTGTATTTGCTTCATTACTAAGCCCTAAAGTGTTTCCAGTAAAAGTCATAGCACCACATGTAATCGTATTGAAGCGATTAATAAAGGGCACTTTTTTAAACCTCCTTTCCTATAAAAATAAACAGCTTCATCATTTAATTCAAACATATAAATTGTATATTAACCTTATCTATATGCTTTTTTCACTTTCTATTAATTATATGGTGACCGAAATGGTTTAGTGTTGGTTGTGCGCCTTATTTAACCAATTTATATGAAAGTGGTAAAATTTTTGTAACCCCAATGAAATTTAATCACAGTCACAACATACAATGGTTATGACTTGATTACTCGTTGCTGATCGATCAAGGCAATATATAACGTCTGCCGTATTCGGAATGAAACAATCATCAATCCCACTCACAACCCGAAATGAAACCGTCCTTGATTCTCCAACAGCAAGTGAGCCAATGGGGATACCAGCATTCGGGTTGGCATCAGGCACTAACACGTCATCAATCACAACACTCCCCTCAATAAAATTCGTTCCGGAAGGCTCTGGATCTTTTAAAATAATTTGACCAGAACTGTCTGGGCCTTCATTCGTAATCGTAATCGTGTACGTTATAATATCACCACAATTAATGAGCTGCGGATTTGCCTCTTTTACAATTGATATATCCGTCATGGCTTGATTTGTAATAACTTCATTCGAAAACGTTTCTTCCACATTATCTCCGCTCACACTTGCCACATTCGTGATCGGAAAAGTACCAAAAT
>NZ_FQXD01000041.1 GCF_900129865.1 Virgibacillus chiguensis | reverse complement strand
AATGAAAAACACACTAGGAGACTTAAATAATCACTTATTTGCTCAGTTGGAAAGATTAAGCGATGAAGAAATAAATGGCGAAAAGCTAGAAGAAGAGATTAATAGAGCTAAAGCAGTGACTTCTGTTGCTTCCAAAATCATCGATAATGGCTCACTAGTATTGGAAGCACACAAGTTAGCAGATGATAGATTCAATGCTGATGCAAACGTTCCTAAAATGTTGGAGGGATAGCATTGAAACTTTTCACAGAAGAACAAATTGAATTTATTAAAAGTCATGTTGTTGGTAGGGGTAATGCTGATCTAGCTGCATTGGTTAACAATCGTTTTGGTTTAAGTATAACGGCAAGACAGATGAAAAATTGGAAAAGAAATCACAATTTAAGTAGTGGTTTAACAGGTCGGTTTGAAAAAAGGAAACGTTCCGGCTAACAAAGGAACAAAAGGTTTATATAACGTTGGAGGTAATAAAACATCTTTTAAGAAAGGTCAAAAAGCACACAACTATAAACCAGTTGGTAGCGAAAGAATTGATCGTGATGGTTATGTTTTGATCAAGGTATCTGATGATGGTCCATGGCAAAAAAGATGGAGACATAAACACAAGTTATTGTGGGAGAAGGCAAACGGTCCTGTTCCACCTGGACACAAGCTACTGTTCGCAGATCAAAATAAGCAGAATATTAAATTGGATAACCTAATCCTTGTGACAGAAAAACAAATGGCTACTTTAAATAAAAAGGGTCTTATAAAGAACGACGCTGATCTTACTAAAACAGGTATTCTCTTAGCTGATATTTATCAGAAAGTCAGCGAGCGTAAGAAAGGGGAATGAAAATGATAAACAAACCTATTAACCAATTATGTGCTGATGCATATGAGATAGCGAAATCTAAAGGATGGCACGATGAACAACGTGAAACAGGAACGTTACTGGCTCTTATTCATAGCGAAGTTTCAGAAGCACTTGAAGCTGACCGAAAAGGCAACCAAGAGAATTTTGAGGAAGAACTGGCAGATGTTTGCATACGTATTTTTGACCTTTGCGGCAGTAAGAATATTGATTTGGAAGATGCGATTCACACGAAAATGGAGAGAAATAAAGAAAGAAGTTACAAACACGGCAATAAAGCTTACTAGGAGGTATTTCATATGTTAACAATTGTTGAAGGCTCTCTCGATGAAGCAAAGCAAGAAATGAAATTGGT
>NZ_FQXD01000010.1:86129-151945 GCF_900129865.1 Virgibacillus chiguensis | reverse complement strand
GGAAGCCTTCCAACGCGTTTTCAAAGTATAGCGGCTTTCCAAATTGAACCCCGCGGAAATCTTGTGCGCGAGCAACATGTTTATTCTTGGCGATGTCGACCCCAATAATTAAAGATTTGTCTGTCAGTTGTAATATCTTCTCATTTTGTTTATAATTCATGTTAGTCCTCCTTGGTTCATTTTAAGGGTCCAGTTTTGCTCAACAGCATTGGACACCTCGTATCATACCAAGGGGGCATTTTTTGTTCAATCCTCATTTTGCTTTATTACAGGAATGCTTTCCTATAGTGGAAAAAAGGCTCGGGGCGCCCAATTAGCAACGTAGCGACTGGAACGAAGCAAACGAAAGTTCTAAGAATCATGCTGCTGCAACAGGAGTATGCCGGCGCCCTCCGGCAAGCCCATCATTAGTCGGCCTTCCTATTTAGTACGAACCGATGACGACTTAGCTTCGGGCAATGGAGTGAAGTCGCCTAGTTGCTGGGCGCTTGCGCCAGACGTGGCTAAATAACTTAGTAAGTTTATCCACAGCTGCAAGATTTTCTAACCTCCTTGACAATAAAAAAACAGCAGCGTTTTGATTCTACTGTTTTTTTATTGGTTTAAGGTATAGCAACTCGTCCATCATTGTGAACTTCAGCGACTTCATTGGGAACTTCGAATAACTAGCTTGTGAACTTCAGCGACTTTCCATGAAACTCAAGCGAAATTAGATGAACTTCAGCGACTTTACATATTTCTACAGTCTCAGCGGGCCATGCGCTCCCACACTGAGGCTTTATCTGTCATTAGGAAGCTTTACCGATGATCTGCGTAAATTGCCATGGCATCACGCATAAAAATGGCTAATCCTTCCCCAAATTGATCAATATTTCTCTGAAAGCGTTCGTCTTCTACATACATTTTTCCTAAGCCTTTAAAAGCATCGTAAGAATAGGTTCCTATATGATTTAACAGTTGATACCATTCTCCAATTCGCTGTTGTGCAATATCTGAAGCAGGATCTTCATTACGAATCTGTGCCAGCCTGCGATACAAATCGTTCATGGTTTGTTGCAAGTTTTCTTCGTCCTTTAATTGTTTAATCTTGGCATTTGCTTTGTCAACAGCTTCATTCCCCCAACGCTCACGCGCTTCTTGCTCGTAAGGGTTGTTACTAAAATCAAAGCCTGCAAAGCGTTCCTTGTTGCTCATGTTCATTTCCCCTTTCGTATGTTGAATCGTTTTTTGAATCGTTTCTAGCATCGTATCAATTTGGCTTCGTTTAGCAAGCAATCGTTCGCGATGCTTTTCTAACGCTTCAACTTGATCAAAGGTAGGATTATCTAAAATGGCTTTTATTTTTTTCAAAGGAAAGCCAACTTCTTTATAAAATAAAATTTGCTGTAGCCGTTCCAATTCATCATCTGTATAAATGCGATAACCTGCTTCGGTTGTATGTTCCGGCTTTAGCAAACCAATGGCATCATAATGATGAAGCGTACGAACGCTAACACCAACTAAATCAGCAACTTCCTTTATTTGCAACCTCTATCCCTCCCTAACTTTTTTTAATAGTGAAAACTGTCATTTTCCTTATATTATAATCTCTAAACCCTATAGAAAAAGCATAAACGATAACGTTACGTTAGAGTCAATACCTTCTAGCAACTCTTTTTTCATTTAATTTTCACTACTCTGTTTCTCAGGTTTTCCTTGTTGCTTTATATCATTAAACTGTTCACTTGGAACTGCTCGATAAACCAAAAATGCTAAGATAACGGCAATAATCGAAATAGTAAACGCAATAAAATAAACAAACTCTACTCCTATAATCATCGCCTCATTTATCGTTGTGGGATTATTTGGAGTTGCCGATTGACTTAAATAAAGGTTTTGCCTAGCATTTAAAATACTAATAAATACAGAAACACCGACAGCCCCCGCCACGGGCTGTAGTGTAGCCATCACAGACGTCCCATGTGGATACAACCGCTTCGGTAGCTGGTTTAATCCATTTGTTTCTGCTGGCATCATAATGGCAGAAACAGTGAGCATTAAAATAATATAAGCAACAATAATCATCCATGCTTCTGTGTTTTCGTTTAATCTACTTAACATGAACATTGTACTACTTAAAATAATGGTAGCAGGAATCATCATGACACGTGGGCCAAATTTATCAAATAAATGTCCCATCACAGGAGACATGACGCCATTAATAAGACTACCAGGCAATAACAGCATTCCTGCCTTAGCTGCAGTAAACGCTAAAGCTCCCTGCATAAAAATAGGTAAGATAATTTCTGAGGAGAACATCATCATAATAATAATTAAAAACATCAGCATACCGTGCGTAAACATCGGGTATTTAAATACTCGAAGATCCAAAACAGGTTCCTTCAATTTAAATTGTCTAAAAGAAAAGATGATGATCCCCAACACACCGATAACGATGAAACTGTACACACTCGGGTTAAGGAAACCTTTTTCTCCAGCTGCACTAAATCCATAGATGAGTGATCCAAACCCTATCGTAGAAAAAACAAGCGAAAGAATATCCACTTTTGGTTTTGTAGTTTCAGAAACATTTACTAAATATTTATAAGCAAATGCTATAGAAAACAAGGCAAACGGTATAACCGTAATAAATAGAAAACGCCATCCTAAATATTCCACAATTACACCGGATAAAGTCGGGCCAATTGCAGGTGCGAACATAATGACAAGGCCTACCGTTCCCATCACTTTCCCTCTTCGATGTGGGGGAAAAACAAGTAGAAACACATTAAAAATAATTGGCATCAATAAACCAGTACCCGCAGCTTGAATTAATCTACCTGTAAGTAATATGGGAAATGACGGTGCTAAAGCAGCAATCGTTGTACCCGCTGTAAATACGATTATTGTCCCTAAAAATAATTGCCTTGTTGTAAACCATTGTAGTAACACAGCAGAAGCAGGTATAACAATGCCCATCACAAGAAGAAATCCGGTCGCCATCCATTGCACCGTTGTCAAAGACACTTGGAACTCTTTCATTAATGTCGTAAGGGCGATATTAAGTAATGTTTCATTAAGAATAGCAAAGAATGCACCAATAATTAATGACAGCATCATTGGCATTACTTTAAAATTCGGATCATCCGCTAAATATTCGTACTCTGTGTTTGTTGAACGCATTATAAAATTCCTTCCTCGTTGTAAATTATTCTTTTTTATACTATAGGAAAGCATAAATTTTAAGGTTTAGAGTATAAGAAAAACTTGGTTAATTGCGAAGGGCTTATGATAAAAGCTATCATTAAACTCCAAAACTTGTACTTTCTAATGTACATGAGTAAATATAACAATCAGTGTCGTTTTCTTTCATTCCTCCACTGATTGTCACATGAACAAATCCATTTTATTCACTTACAAAGTAAGATAATCCTATCACCACTTATTTTTATTAGCAAGCATAAGTTTTTCATGTAAATTTTTTTTAATAACAGCGAGCTATTTAGGACAGTGCGCCCATTTGTCGGAAATGAATAACAGATAAGGCAGTTGACCCATATAGTAAACTAGACGACTCATTTATAGGAGGAAAATGTATGTACCCATATGACTATCATTATGATCCGAGCTTGGATCAGGAACGCGTTTTTCCTTTTTCCACGTTAGGAAATATGTTTTTTGGGCCAGGGCAGTCAAGCGGCACTTTTGGCCCTCCAGGATTTCCGCCCGGTCCTCCGCCTGGATTTCCTACAGGGCCAAGCGGTGGAGGTGGAATGCCAGGTTTTCCAGGTGCACCGACCAGCGGATTTCCACCTTTTCCGGGAAACCAAGGTGGTGGACCTTCAGGACCCGGAAATCAGCCACCAAGCTCCCCACCCCCAGCCTTCACACCGCAAAAATCACAAGTACAAACTTTCGCGGTTGACCCAGGAGGCATTCGTAATTGTTTATTTCGCTACACGTATATTTGGTTAAGAAGAGACGCTTTCTGGTTCTACCCTACATTCGTCGGACGAAATTCTATTGCCGGATACCGCTGGACCGGTTTCAATTGGGTTTACTTTGGCATCGACCTTAATCGAATCCAATCATTCCAATGCTTTTAGATTCATCATCTTACACCGTTTAACAAAACTCGGGTTCTCATCGATTCTTTATAGCGAAAAAAATCCCATTGTTTTGCTGTACGATAAAACCCTACCTAACATTTTTGCTTTCCTATAGTAGAGAAAACAAAAAACAGGAGTCGATTTAGATTTAACCTCTAAGCGTCTCCTGTTTAGTTATTTATCATATAAAGTGCTGGGAGACTTCCAAATAGAAATATAAGTTGAATAGGCCTAATGTTATCTACCATTTGTTATTGAAGATTACTATCTACTCTAACTAAACAACCCGTGGGGGCTTTCATCCTCCGCGGGTTGAAAATTCTCTTTATCTTTTAATCATCAACGACAATATAAGTAGCTTGTACGGGACCGTGTACACCAACAATTAAATTCATTTCAATATCTGCACTATTACTTGGCCCAGATACGAAGCTAACACAAGATGGCGTAACCTCCCCTTTTTCCACAGATGTGTGTAGTTGCTGAGCAGCTTGGGTCATTCTAGGTACAATGGTACTTTTTGGGATAATTGCAATAAAGCTTTTTGGTAATAAACTAATCGAGCGCCCATTATCTTTATGATTAAATAAGGTCACTGTCGCTGATTCAGCTAAAGTGATATCACTAAATGAGATACCAATATCAGCTCGTTCCGCAATCTGCTGATTTTCTTCACCGAGCTGCGCATCCCAAATATGCACTTCCATTTTTTCACCGAGCTGTTCATACAATGCTTCTAACCCATAAGTAGTATTTCGCTCATCATGAGCTGCAATAATCGTTTTGCCTTCATACCGCTCGATCGCCTGTAATAAAGCTTTCGGCAACTGCGCTGTACTTACTTCCACAACATCTGTATGGATTGCTTTACATTGCTTTTTTAATATAGCAACAAGTTCTTCTTTGGAGTAGCCTGCAAACACACGATCTTGCGGGCGGACACTCCATGTTGGTCGCTCTACTCCTGACATACGACGTGGCCGACCTAAATGGGCAGCTACATTACTTAAAAATGCATCTTGATTATGAATGGTCATGATTTATTTCCCCCTTCTCCCGTTCTTTCCACCAAGCACGGAAGGATTGTTTCGCTGGTGCCGGAAAATCTCTCACATTCGTCCACCCTTTTAGAGGACCTGGGCCATTTTTAATTGTGTCTTCTTTTGTCCACGGCTTTAAAGCTGTTCTTGCCAATTTCGTACTTAATTTATACGCTGCAGGAGTCGAAGCCCATTGAGCAAATCCTTTCATCATTATTTTTTCCGTTACGGGTGATTTTTTCTCCTTTTCTACAATAATTTGTCGATGGCGAATCAACTGTTCATGTAATGGAATTTTCACCGGGCAAGCCTCTGTGCAGGCAGCACAAAGAGATGAGGCATAGGGTAATTCTTTATGATCCTCATATCCATCCAATAATGGGGTTAACACAGCACCAATCGGCCCTGGATAGATAGAGTTATAAGCATGCCCACCGACATGTCGATAGACAGGACATACATTGATACAGGCGGCGCAGCGAATACAATGTAAAGCAGATTGAAATTCTGTGCCTAGTATTTTAGAACGCCCATTATCAACAATGACCAAATGATAATCTTCCGGTCCGTCAATTTCCCCTTCTAGCCTAGCGCCAGTATAAGATGTCACATAGCTGGTTAATTTCTGTCCAACAGCTGCTCTCGTCAATAAACTTACTAAAACTTCCATATCTTCCCATGTAGGGACAATGCGTTCCATTCCCATGACGGTTATTTGTGTATCAGGCAAAGCGGTAACCATACGTGCATTTCCTTCATTCGTAACTAGCGTAATCGCACCAGATTCGGCTACGGCAAAATTACACCCTGTAATACCAACGTCTGCGGAAAGGAAATCTTTTCGTAGTTGTTCCCGGGCAAAAGCTGCTAGTTCTTCAGGAGAATCAGATCCATTATACCCTCTTTTTTCCGCAAACGTCTTGCGGATTTGCGCTTTATTCTTATGCAAAGCTGGCGTCACAATATGGGAAGGTGGATCTTCGTCAAGTTGTAAAATCCATTCCCCTAAATCCGATTCCACAACTTCCGCTCCCATTTTTTCTAGTTGCTGATTTAAACCGATTTCTTCTGTTACCATCGATTTGGATTTAACAATCTTTTTCGCGTTTTTTTCGGTAATCACTTTTTCAATGTACGCATTTGCTTCCTCTGCTGTAGAAGCAAAGTAGACATTTCCACCACGTTTAGCTACTTGCTCACTTAACTGCTGTAAATAGTAATCGAGATTTTCTAATGTATGTGTACGAATTTCCGATCCTAGCTGTCGCCAATCTTCCCAATCACCAAGTTCTGCCGCTTGCGTGATACGTCCGTTTCTAAATCGACCTTGCGCAGAAGATACAGCATCTCTCATGAAATCATTCTCTATTCCTGTTTCAATACGCTCTTGATATGACCTATCTCCGAGTTTAATACTCATGCAATCCCCCCGCCTTGTTCGTGAGAATTCAAAATTTCCGTAATGTGAACAACTTTTACGTTCTTTCCTTCTCGTCTCATCCTACCACCAATGTTCATTAAACAGCCCATATCAGCACCAACTAGATATTCTGCTTTCGTCTCAGAAACATGCTGTGATTTTTCTTTTACCATTTCCTGTGAGATTTCTGGATTTTTCACCGCAAACGTTCCCCCAAACCCGCAGCAATCTTCCTTTACAGGTAATTCGATAAACTCCATTCCCTTCACATGCCGTAAAAGAGTTTGCGGTGCATCCTTCACACCAAGAATACGTGTCATATGACACGATGGATGATAAGTAACCCGACCTTTAAATGTCGCTCCGAGATCTGTTACGCCTAAAACCTCCACTAAAAACTGTGTGATTTCATAGCTTTTATTTGCCAAATCAACAGCAGCTTCTTGCCACTCTGGATCATCTTTGAAAATAGCAGGGTACTCTTTTAACATACCGACACATGAGCCTGATGGACCTACGACATACTCAGAATCTTGAAAAGCTTGCATCATTTGTTTCATCGCTTGCTTCGCTTCTTTTACATACCCGCTATTATATGCTGGCTGGCCACAGCAAGTTTGCGCTGCGGGAAAATCCACCTCACAGCCGACACGTTCAAGAATTTCCACTGTATTTTTACCGACATCGGAAAAAATGATGTCACTGACACATGTAATAAATAATGAAACCTTCATTACGTTCACCCCATTTTTCTATCTGTAGCGGGCAGATAATCATACTTACAGGTGTTTAAACACGATTGCTTCTACCTTTTCTAAATGATCGTACATTGCTTCTTCCGCTTGATCTGCCCGTCTATCTTTTATTGCTGCAAAAATTCGTTGATGCTCTTGAAACAAAATATCTGCTCGATCTTCGGTATATAATAATATTTGTCTCGTTTCTCGTATTGTTTCTGACATGAGTTCGGCAACACTACCCATTAAATGATTTAATAGATTAATATGCGTCGCTTTGGCAATGGCGAGATGAAATTCGGTATCCGCCTGCTCAGCTAAAGCTTCTTTTCCTTTGGCATGCTCCATAACGACTAATGCTCGCTCCATTTCTAATAAATCCGCTTCCTCATAATTTTCCGCAGCTAATCTAGCAGCGCCTGCTTCCAATATTTTACGGACTTTGTAAAGTTCTTGTACATCTTGACGTTTCATTAAGAACGCGGTACTAACCGGAAGCGTGAATCTTTTTGCGTCAAATGTCTTCACGTATGTACCTTCCCCTTGACGCATTTCTATTAACCCCATTGAACGGAGACCACTAAGTGCTTCACGAATAGCCGATCGGCCTACTTCAAAATTCGCTGCTAATTTCTCCACAGAATCCAACTTGTCGCCAGGTTGTAACGATCCAGATTTAATCATATCTATAATTGAATCAGCTACTTGTTCATAAATTTTTTTCGGTTGGATACGCTTGTATTTCATCGTTCCCACTTCCCTTCGTTTGAACCCATTTTACTTGATGTCCTACTATTTGCAAAGTTTACCAAGGAAGGGGCATGCACATTGTATAAGCTAGCAATCGCCTTACAAATAAGAATATAAATGCATATTTCAGAAAAACTTGGCTTGCCTCCAAGTCCCATAGCGGAAGCCTTCGTTTTTCTTATACGATAAACCTTTAAATGTAACACTTGCCTAACGTATAAACTCAACCCGTACTATTAATGATAGTATGCTTTAACATCACACATAGAAGAGAACATAACTAGCTAGTCCAATAACCAAGCCATATAAAATGGCTGGTAATAATGTTTTCCTTATAATATCGCCTTCTTTCCCTGATAAGCCTACGACTGCACTGGCTGCTACGACATTATGCACGCAAATCATATTACCAGCTCCTGCGCCTACAATTTGCGCTGCTAACACAGCATTTACGTCCATACCTATCTGATTTGCAACACTATGTTGAATTGGTGCAAAAGTTAACGTTGACACGGTAGCACTTCCTGTAATAAACGATCCAAGTTCACCAACAAAGGGAGCTACTAAAAACCAAATAGATCCTAAAGAGTTCGCTAAAGACGCAGCTATATACTGCGGCATACTTACTAATTCATGAGCGTTTATACCTGAATTGGTAAACACATGCACCATAGCCAATGTAGCTATTAAAGATATCGCTGTCATTTTCATGGTAAAAAAAGACTGATTTGCTGCAGCAACAAAAACGGAAAAACGTTTTCTATGTAGAAAAACCGATACCAATGCTGCTATTGCTAGAACAGTTCCAGGGGAATACAAAAACTCCCAGTTGGAAGTGATGCCTTCCACCCCAAGAATATTTGTCCAAGAAAAATCCATGGCGCTTTTCGTAAACTCAGCAAGTGGTGTAATAATCCGCGTCATTAACAACAGAACAACGACAATGACATACGGTGACCACGCAGCAAACAACCCCATACTTGATGGCTTCGTTTCTAACTGAAAATCTTCCTGTAATGCGTCTTGCCATGATTTTCTTGGTAGTAACCACCCCTTTTTTGCGGTGAAAGTAGCAACAATTAAAGCCGTTAAGGAAGCTAAAATCGCAATAAATTCTTGCCCAAATACAACGGCATATAGCAAAGCAGATAACGTGTAAACGATGCCAATTAGTAACGTCCACGGTAACATTGGTAATGCATCTCTCAGCCCTTTTCCTTTTCCTTTTCCAAAAAACACTGTCATAATTACAATTAACGTAAATGGAATAAATGTTCCTGCAAATAAATCCAGTGTCGTAATAGCAATACCTATTTCTTGATAAAACGTAGGACTGGCTTCTGGAAGTGTACTTAAACCAACAGCAACTGGAGTTCCGACTGCACCAAAAGCAACTGCTGTACTATCTGCAATTAAAGCAAGTGTTGCAGCCGCTAATGGACGAAAACCAAGTGCGATCATTAATGGACCAGTTACCATTGCTGGTGTCCCAAAACCAGCAGCCCCCTCGATTAACGATCCAAATAAAAATGCAACAATAATTACTTGTACACGCATATCTGTTGAAATGTTTTGAAAACCTTGATTTATTCGATCAACTGCTCCTGTTTTCCGTAGTGTATTTAAAAGTACAAGTGCCCCAAATAAAATCCAAAGTATCGTTAACGTTTTGTGTATTCCCTGTAAAATGGAGGAAGCAATTAATTTTCCTTCTACTCCCCAGATTGTCATAGCAAGCGCAATCACAATGAAAGCGCTCCATGTCATTCCCTTTGTAGCAGGCAAACGAAAAACTACTAAAAAAACAAACGGTGCAATGATTGCACTGAGTGCCACCAATAGATACATAGAAACCCCTCATTTCTCTCTCTTTAAGTAAAGCGTTTTCACCCATCCCATAGTAAGGTCATCTGATGACCTTATGTATAGTTTAATTAATTTTCTTATTTAATTCAAGGTTTTGAATTTGTTCACAATTGAACATAAAAGTGCGTATACTCAACGTTTTATAAAGTGAATCTTCCATCAGTTGGGAGGTCTTTCCTTCCCTAAGGATCGTTTCATACCGCGAAAACACCTAAAGATTTTTCAACCCAAGCCAATAAAAACAGTAGCAGCCTCGTGAATAATTGTGAACTTCAGCGACTTCATTGGGAACTTCAAGTAACTATCTTGTAAACTTCAGCGACTTTTTATAAAACTCAAACGAAATTATAATAAACTTCATTGAATTAGAACAAAGGCTCCGGGCGACTGAAACGAATCAACGAAAGTTTTAGGAATCATGCCATTAAAACAGGGGTTACCGACGCACCCAGGCAAGCCCGTTTTTAGTCGGCCTTCCCTTCCTATTTAGAACGAACCGATAATGACTTATCGTAAGGCAAATGGAGTGAAGTCACCTAGTTGCTGGGTGCTGGAGCCGGACGTGGTTAAATAACTTAGTAAATTTATCCACAAATGCAATTTCCTAGACTATAAAAAAATCTCCACCCAACAGGAAGTCCACTCCTATTAGATAGAGATTATATTTTATTTATCTACTTTTTTCAGTAATTCTCTTTGCCAAATTAAACCTTGTTCCAATGCCATTGTCCGGGCAATTTTTGGAGCGTTCCAAAGAGCTGGGAGCAGTAAAACCGAAACAGGTACAGCTGTTATAACAATAGAATTTTGAATGGAAGCAACACTGTCTTCACCAATAGTTAAAATTGCTGCCGCTGTTCCACCGAAAATTAAAGCCCAAAATACACGTAACCAACGTTTTGGATGATCGTTTCCAGTAATGGTCGCTGCTATAGTATACGACATCGTATCAGCTGTCGTAGCAACAAAGATAATAGAAACAATGAGAAAACCGATACCGAACAACATACCTAATGGCAATTGATCCGTAATTGCCATTACTGCTGCAGGCATGCCTCCCTCATTTAACGACTCAGAAATGGATCCGGGATGTTTATTCTCAAAAAACACTCCTGTTCCGCCAACAATGGAAAACCAAAAGTTATTAACGATCGGGGCTACGATAGAAACAGCAATAATTAATTCCCGAATCGTCCTTCCCCTCGAGATTCTGCTAATAAATACAATTAGCATCGGTGCATAGCCAAGGAACCAACCCCAGAAAAAGATTGTCCAAGACGACAGCCAGCCTTCATCACCACGGAATAATGTCATGGTAAAGAAATTTTGCAAGTGTACCCCCGTGCCACCAACAAAAGCATCAATAATAAACGCAGTTGGTCCTACAATGAGTACAAGTACAGCTAAAAATATGGTAAAGCCTACATTATAGCGGCTTAATGTTACAATTCCTCGATCTACACCAGTAGCAGCTGAAATAGCTGCAACAAGCACCAAACCAATAATTACAATGATACTTACCGTTAAAGTATTAGGAGTGCCTAACAAATGACTCATTCCATAAGATATTTGCAAACCTAAAAACCCTAAAGGTCCAAGTGTTCCTGCTACTGTTGCAAAGATAGCAAATACGTCCGCGGCAGTACCGATTGCACTTTTATGATATACTTTTTCACCAAATAAAGGGTATAGCAACCCTCTTGGTTTAAGCGGAAAACCTTTGCTATAGTGCACATACATCATCACTATAACAGCAAGTGTTCCTAGAATGGCCCACGCTAAAAATCCCCAATGCATAAACGATTGTGCAAAGGCAGCGTTGATATTCTGAAATTCACCACCTCCAAATAATGGTGGGTTTGTCATATAATGGTACATTGGTTCAGAAGCAGCCCAAAACACACCACCGCTTGCTAGGAGTGTTACTAATATCATGGAAACCCATTTGAAGTAACTATATTTTGGCTGATCTTGATTTCCTAGCTTAACTCTTCCATATTTTGAAAAAGCTAGAAATAAACCAATAAAGAAGTTTCCTAACAATAATAATTGCCAATAAGCACCAAAAATATCTGAAGCATATGCAAACAACGTATCCACTGCATTCCCGACTGCATCGCTACTCCAAAGTGACAACAGAATAAACAGTATCAGTATTCCTCCACTAATCATGAATACTGGCCAATCTAACTTCGTGTCTTTTTTTAAGTCCACGTTTTTCCTCCTAATTTTAGGAGCAAGTGCCTATAATTTGCTTACACAAGCTGGTTTAAAAAGTCAGTAAAATGGCATAGCGAATTTCTTTGACGGTTTGTTTCTACCTATACAGAAGTATTATGCCATTCCATTACGTGTTGTTCGAAACAAAACACAATCGAAATTCAAGTCGCCTATTCATCCTCCTTTTCAAACATCTTTTCACTCGTCATTAAAGACCATTGGATGGATAAAGATTATTCCTCGCCATTTCACTAGGTAGTTTTCCTTGCGTTACTAAAGCAAAAGCCTTCGTCGCACCTATACCGCAAGTGCAGTATGAAATAATCTTGACAAAAATCCATCGACTTGCTCGTTTTTAAACACAATTCATGATTATAGGTTGATGTTATTATTTTGTCAACCAATCAAGACTTCTATACTAGAAAAACGAAGACTCGTCATCAAGCCTTATGGAAAAAGCTGTAGTTTTTCTTATACTATAAACCTTTAAACTTTTATACGTTTCTATAGTGGAACAAAGGCTCGGGGCGCCCGGTTAGCAACGTAGTGACTGGAACGAATCAACGAAAGTTTTAGGAATCATGCGCCTGCAACAGGAGTATGCCGGCGCCCTCCGGCAAACCCGTCTTTAGTCGGCCTTCCTATTTAGCACAAGCCGATGATGACTTAGCTTAAGGCGATTCGTGAAGGCGCCTAGTTGCTGGGCGATAGAACAGGGTGGCTCATTCGGTTACGCCATAGTATCAAATTCTTATGCTTTCTTATTCCTTTAAAAAAACACCTGAAAGAATACTTTATTTTATTCGCAAGTTTACTGGCACATGTTATTTTCTATTAACTTTTCCATGTTTTCTACCGCATCAATCTATTTTTTTAAAATATCATCGACTGTAGCTTCAACTTCGGCTCGCGACATTTTTTCTTCACCGTTTTCTAAAGCCGATAATGTCTTTTTCGCTAAAGCTAGCGGAATTTTACAAAACAATAAAATGTTTCTTGTTTGAATATCTTTTAAGTAGCGATCCGCTTGTTGTAAGTTTTCTTTTGCATACATAAATAAATCCGCTCTTGTCCAATCATCAGGCATAAAATCAACGCCTCGTTCTGCATCTTCTTGTTGATTTCTTAACATATTTACTGCTTGGAGACCTCTGCCATATCCAATGGCTAAATCATAGTCTGTCTTCGTCCCATCATACCAATTCCAAATATCTGAAAGCATCACCCCGACAAGGCCAGCAACATAATATGTATATTCATCTAAATCTTCTTTTGTACGTAAATTCCAATTCTTTTCGGTCCATTTCGCCATACCATCAGCCATCATACTTGTAGACTGTTTAATTTTTGCTACGATATCTTCTGGACATACGTGCAACCAATCAGCAAGCCGCATAGTAACTTCTGGAAGTATTGCTTGATATGGCTTCATTAATTGTAGATAAGCTTCTTTATCAAATACAGACGTTTGCAATAGCTTAGAAGTAGCCCGCAGTAAATGCTGCTTTGTATCGGCAGAAAGCTGTTCATGATCTTCTATTTCATCAATGGCACGCATGCATAAGTATGCAGAGCCGACCGTATCTTTTAATACTGACTTTAACAACTTAATCGGAATATAAAAGGTTCTGCTCGTTTCTTTTAAAACACGCATTGCATCCTTTTGTAACTTCACATCTTTAACCAACAATGTTTCCTCCCTATATCAATCTGAGGTATAACATTAAGTATATCAAAAAAGAATGAAAACTTCATGCTGTATTTATTCCATTCGATAGCTTGTCAAAATAGCTAACAGAATCCAAAGCGCTTACAATATAAACAAAAAGTTTTTCCACCATAAAGTTTTACAATCAGCCTTATTTTCTATAAAAAATATCCACACTACTTTATAATAATAAACGGGCGCATCATTTCATAATCTTCATGCTCTAATATATGACAATGCCATACATATCTTCCAGTATACGTAAAAAAATGTTTTATTATTTTTGTTACTTGCCCTGGATTGGCACGCACAGTATCTTTCCGGCCGTTTTCAATCGGTTCTGGAGGCATAGGGTCACCTGTGTAAATAATCTCTCCTGTTTCATTAAAATGTTCCACATCAAAAGTTTGCCTACTTATAATTTGAAAAAAACCCAAATGAATATGAATCGGGTGGGTGTCCCCCGTTGTATTTATAAGATACCATATTTCCGTGGTTCCCCATCTTGGAGAGATCGTAATGGGTTGAGACCATGTTTTATTGTCCAAGAGCAAAACTGGGCGATTATAAGCATCTCTTGTTACATCTAACGTTAACATCCTTTCTTTCATTGCTAATTCAGTCTCAATTTTATCAACACAACCAGGAAATTCCGGGATACAACTTGTATCAATAGAAGTTGCTTGTTCTATTACTTTAAATTGCATCACAACACCGACTGTCTCTGGATTAGGAGCTTCTCCATTAGGGTAAGGTATGGGCGCATTGTTTCGGAGCACGACTGTTTTTCCATACATATTCGAAAAATCAACAATGACATCTACACGTTCAGCAGGTGCAAGCAGAATTTGTCTCACAGCAATGGTTTGATTCATGAACCCACCATCTGTACCAATTTGATAAAAGAACTGACCAGAATCTAAGTAAAATTGGTAAAAACGAGAGTTTGAAGCATTTAATAAACGAAAACGATATTTACGCGGTTCCACAGCTAAATAAGGCCATATTTTCCCATTCACCATATTTAGTTCTCCCACAAACTCAGGAACGATAGATACAGGCAAAGATGGGATAGGGGGTTGCGGCTGTGATGGATAATACAGTGAACCATTTGCATTTACTGTCTTATCTTCCACCAACAATGGAATTTCATATTTCCCAGCAGGTAAATTCAACTCTTTTTCTTGTTGACTACGAATAATATAAAAGCCCGCTAAACCAGCATACACATTCAATCTCGTTATTCCTAATGTATGGTCATGATACCAAAGCGCAGTACTTTTCATATTATTGCTGTAATCATAAATTTGTTTTGTGAAAAAAGGGCCTACCTCCCCAAAGTCTTTTGTAAACCATGCTTCTGGATAGCCATCACTTTCCGGCTCCGTTACTCCACCATGGACATGCACAACGGTCCGAACATCTGGCACATCCTTTCCAGCACCATGTACTGTATGGTCGATAGGTAAAAGATGTCGTTCCGGCAATGCATTGATCCATTTTACCTTTATGCTCGCGCTGGAACACACTTCAATTGTAGGGCCCGGAACACTATATTCATACCCCCATACCAATGTGTGAGGTAAATCTCTGTGCAAAGAAGTCGTGAATTCAACCATCCTAACTTCATAGTAATCCACATAATCTTTCTTCCCTTTTGGTTTTAAAATAGGCATTTTAGGTAAAGCATCTACAAACTTTTCTAATTCTGTTGGATTTAATTTCATACACTTCCACCCCCAACTAAATTATATGAATGTACCTACTCGTATCATGCCAACTAAATGAACATGAGCTCCTGTTCTTAACGTAAATTTAATACTGGAACGCAATTTCTCCACAAATATATCTCTGATTTATGCATACCTCTAAAATAAGCATAGAAAAAGCTTACATGGAAAGGCAAAGGAATTCGTATCTCCATAAAATAATTGCATTTTAAATAAGGAAGTATTTATCTTAAAGCCTCCTTACATTGCGGCTAGATTTTACAATCTATGAAAACACATAAAAGTCTTCCAAATATTGAAGTGAAATTAATTATTGGGAACTTTCACTATTGCTATACTCCTTGTTTCGTGTTTAAATTACTATTAAACATAAAATGAGGTGATGATGTGGGAAACAAGGTTTCTATCGGTCTATTAGGGTTAGGTGTCGTTGGTTCAGGAATTATGAAGCTTATTGAAAGTCAGCAAAAAGAGCTTGTTCACCAATTAGACTGTTCTGTTGAAGTTAAGAGTGTATTAGTGCGCGATCTCGATAAAGCTCGTAACGTTAATGTGCAACAAACGTTTCTCACTACCGACCCAACAGACGTTCTCGAAGATCCAGAAATAGACGTGATCGTCGAAGTTATGGGAGGTATTGAAGAAGCTTATCAATATACACTGGAGGCATTTAAAGCTAAAAAACATGTCGTTACTGCCAATAAAGATTTAATTGCTTTACATGGAACAGAATTGGAAGAAACGGCTCGTGAGCATAAATGCGATTATTATTACGAAGCTAGCGTAGCAGGTGGTATTCCTATTTTACGAGGGATAACGGACGGTTTAGCTGCAGATAAAATTGAAAAAGTGATGGGAATTGTGAATGGAACTACAAATTACATTTTAACAAAAATGACAAACGAAGGAATGACGTACGAAGCAGCCTTAAAAGAAGCGCAAGATTTAGGCTTTGCAGAATCTGACCCAACAGCAGATGTTGAGGGATTAGATGCGGCTAGAAAAATGGCGATTTTAGGGAGACTCGCTTTTTCTACAGATGTTGCTTTATCCGAAGTAGAAGTAAACGGTATTAAAGATTTAGAATTAGCAGATTTAGAGTATGGAGAAAAATTTGGCTATACCATGAAATTGATTGGTTCTGCCGAATGTGAAGACGGACAAATAGAAGTGAGTGTACAACCTACCTTACTATCCAATGACCATCCCTTAGCAGCTGTAAAGAATGAATACAACGCCGTTTATGTATATGGTAAAGCGGTTGGTGAAACAATGTTTTACGGCCCTGGTGCGGGAAGCTTGCCGACAGCGACCGCTATCGTCTCGGATCTTATTACCGTAATAAAGAATATGCGATTAGGCGTAAATGGTAATTCTTCTTTAAAACCAAGAATTTCTGCGACATTGCGCAGCAGTGAACAACGTTCTGGACAATTTTATTTACGTATTCATGTCAAAGATCAAATTGGAGCATTCTCGGAAATCTCCACATTATTTAATGACTTACATGTGAGCTTTAAACGTATATTACAAACACCAATGAAGCAACAAGATTTAGCAGAAATCATTTTGATTACACATCAAACATCTTTAGCAACTTTTGAAAATGCATTAAAACAACTTTATGATCTAGATGTCGTCCAGCAAATTAAAAGCTACTATAAAGTGGAAGGAGATGCGCCAGATGAAGTGGCCGGGACTACTAAAGCATTATCATGAGTATTTACCAACAACACATCATACACCTGCACTAACATTACATGAAGGGAACACCCCGCTTATTCCATTGACAAACTTGTCACAAAAATTAGGTATTGAATTGTATGGAAAAATAGAAGGTGCTAACCCAACTGGATCTTTCAAAGATCGAGGAATGGTAATGGCTGTCGCAAAAGCAATCGAAGAAGGTAGTAAATCTATTATTTGCGCCTCAACTGGAAACACTTCGGCTTCTGCTGCAGCCTATGCTGCAAAAGCTGGCATCAAAGCAATTATTGTTATACCTAAAGGAAAAGTCGCGCTCGGTAAACTAGCACAAGCGATCATGTACGGAGCAGAGATTGTCGAAATAGATGGTAATTTTGATGAGGCATTAACGATGGTACGTCATTTAAGTGAAACCCAGCCCATTACCTTAGTTAATTCGGTGAATCCTTACCGGATAGAAGGACAGAAAACAGCTGCTTTTGAAGTTTGTGATGCCTTAGGAAGTGCTCCTGATGTGCTTGCTATCCCTGTAGGTAATGCAGGAAATATCAGTGCTTATTGGAAAGGCTTTAAAGAATACGACGCTTTTAAGCAAACAGGTCTTCCAAAAATGTTCGGATTCGAAGCGGAAGGAGCTGCAGCCATCGTTCAAAATCAAGTCATTGAACAACCAGAGACGATCGCAACAGCGATTCGGATTGGAAACCCTGCTAGTTGGAAATTAGCTGAAGCTGCTAGAGATGAGTCGGGAGGAATGATAAAAGCTGTTAGTGACGATGAAATTATCCATGCATTTAAAACATTAGCGCAAACGGAAGGAATTTTTGCTGAACCAGGATCTAATGCGTCCATTGCTGGCGTTATTCGCGAAACAAACAACGGAACAATTAAACAAGGAAGTAAAGTGGTAGCGGTGTTAACAGGAAACGGGTTAAAAGATCCACAAACAGCAATCGATCAATTAAACATCGATCCTGTATCATTGCCAAATGATGAACAGGCAGTAATAGACTATATAACGAAACAGGTTAACGTATGAACAACTTTACCATTTCTGTACCAGCCAGTTCCGCAAATATCGGACCTGGCTTTGACTCATTAGGACTAGCACTGGATCTATATCTTACATTAACTGTTTCTGAAAATGATGCATGGAAAATCTACCAACAGTCTCTGTTACTCCCAGCTTGCAACAATTATACAGATCATTTTATTTATCAAATAGCGCAACATACGGCTACACAATACGGAAAAGAACTACCTACTTGTTGTTTAACCATCGATAGTTCCATTCCATTAGCTCGTGGCTTGGGAAGTAGCGCATCAGCAATTATTGCTGGCATTGAATTAGCCAACCAATGTTGTCAGCTTCACCTTTCAAAAGAGGAAAAACTACAGTTAGCTACAGAGCAAGAAGGCCATCCCGATAACGTGGGTGCGGCTCTTTTTGGTGGACTTGTCATAACGAATTATAACGAGGATACTTCTGTTGATATTTATAGAATAGATCAATTAAACATAGATATGATCATTTTTATTCCACAAGATGAATTAAAAACCGAAGCTGCAAGAAATGTGTTACCGGATACGTACTCACGAGCTCATGCTGCACAAGCAAGCAGTATTGGGAATGTCTTTATTGCAGCATTAATGAACGAAGACTATCCAATGGCAGGAAAGATGATGGAAAAGGATATCTTTCATGAACCTTATCGCGCTGAATTAATTCCAAACTATGCGCCTATCAAACAGAAAGCGAACGAGCTTGGTGCATATGGTACGGTGATTAGTGGTGCTGGGCCAACGATGATCTCCTTTTTCCCTAAAGGAACTGGCACCCAGAACAAGCAAAAGTTACAAGCAGCATTTCCTAGCTACAACATCCAGCAAAGAAAAATGGATTCTACAGGTTTACGAGTAGAAAAGAAGTAGGCTTAGAGCTCCCATCTACATCGATGGGTTTTTCCAACTCCTTCAAGATAAATAGAGGCTCATACCATATGAACCTTACTCCTTTTCTATCGTGTACGTGGATGAAATAGGGACATCATGCAAACAGCTATTAAAAAACGTAGCATATCTCCAAAACGATAAGGTGATATGCTACGTTTTAAATCTCATTTTTTATAAAATGGAAACCCCCCAAATAAAAGTAGGCTAAATTCCTGTAAGAAACAGTACAAACGGAAGCACTCACACGAAAGTAATTTTTGCTTTTCGAAGATTTGAACGCCTTGAACGCAGAAAACGATGTATGTTATCGTAAAGGCGTTTTGCATATTCGGTAAATATTATAAACTTCAGCGACTTTTCTACAAATTCGAGCACATTTCCTGTGAACTTCTACTTAATCGCTCATTAAAGCAGCTAATAAAGCTTTTTGAGCATGTAATCGATTTTCTGCTTGCTGAAAAACAACGGATTGTAAACCATCCATCACTTCAGCAGTCACTTCTTCCCCTCGATGGGCTGGTAAACAATGCATAAAGTTGCCCTCATTTTTTGCTAGTTGCATTAATTCTCTATTTACCTGGAAATCAGCAAATGCTACTTCTCTCTTAGCTTGCTCTGCTTCTTGCCCCATACTCGCCCAAACATCTGTATAGATAATATCCGCTTGCTGTACAGCTTCTCGAGCGTCATCCGTAATTAGGAGGCTCGCATCAGACTGATCAGCTCGTTTGCTAGCTTCGGTTACAATCTCCTCATCTGGTTGATAGCCTTTCGGAGATGCTATCGCAACATCCATTCCTAACATGCTCCCGCCAAGCATTAACGAATGTGCCATATTATTGCCGTCACCTATATAGGCTATTTTCACGCCTTGAAGCTGACCTTTTATTTCTTTTATCGTTAACAAATCGGCTAAAACCTGACAAGGATGATATACATCTGTTAGCCCATTAATTACAGGTATACTAGCTTTATTCGCTAATTCTTCTACATCTGTTTGCGAAAAAGTGCGAATCATAATTCCGTCTAAATATCCTGACAATACTTGCGCTGTGTCTGCAATTGTTTCCCCACGCCCAATTTGTAAATCATTGGAACTTAAAAAAATTCCGTTCCCACCTAGTTGATACATTCCGACCTCGAAGGACACTCTCGTTCTCGTTGAAGATTTTTCAAAAATCATCCCTAACGTCTTACCTTGTAGCAATGGATCTGGCTTACCAATTTTATGGTTTGCTTTCAATCTTTGCGCAAAATCAATTAACTCTTCTATTTCCTCACGGGTATAATCAGCCAAAGTTAAAAAGTCTCTCCCTTTTAAACCTTTTAACGTTTCTTTCACTCCAATTACCATCCTATCGCCCCCTTTTTTAATTGTTTATGAATTATTATGCACTATTAATAATAAATATACAACAGGAGCATGCGAAATTGTTTGTAATTTATAAATAAAACATCTTTTTATGGAGGGATGATGTGAAAGAAAATGGTCATATAGGATATAAGTAAGCTCCATACACGCAAAAGGTGAACGGAGCTTTTCACTATAAAAGGATATAAATCTTCAGGAAATACGACAGCTATTGCTTATAAAAGATGAATAGCAAGCAATTGTCTTCATCAAGCTTACACTTATTTTTTCTGTATTTGCACGATACACACTTTCAAGTAATTACTTTGGATAAACTGTTTATTCGTTTGAAAATCAGCTGGCAGTTGATACTGTTCCAGAATATTATAATTCACGTGCATTTTATGACACGCTTGCTTGATGAAACCTTTAAACTTCTTCATACCAAAACTAGCATTATTGGTAGATGCAACAATGACACCATGATTACTTGTAATGGAAATGGCATCTTGAAGCAAGGTAGGATAATCCTTTGCTGTACGGAATGTTCGTTTTTTAGATCGTGCAAAACTAGGAGGATCAAGGATGACTAAATCATATTGCAATTGCTTTCTGCGCGCATACTTAAAATAATCAAACACGTCCATGACCACAATTTCATGTTGCTCAAAATCAATCTCATTTACACTAAACTGTTCTACAGTCTTTGGCTTACTCCGTTTTGCGAGGTCCACGCTTGTCGTTTTCTCAGCTCCACCTAACGCAGCAGCGATGGAAAACGCACCCGTATAAGAAAATGTATTTAAAACACGCTTGCCTTCAGCATATGTATCACGTATTGCCTTACGAACATCACGTTGGTCTAGGAAAATACCTGTCATAGCACCATCGTTTAAATAAACAGCATATTGCATGCCATTTTCTTTCACAATAATCGGAAATTCCCCGCGCTCTCCTTTTATAAAATCATCGTCTTCCACGTACTCACCATGTTTACGAAATCGCTTTTTCTCATAAATGGCATCATAATCGCCTAATGTATCTAAAACGTCGATGACCAACTGTTTATATGCATAGATCCCTTCACTATACCAGTTAATTAAGTAATAACCCGCATAATAATCAATCGTTAAACCACCTATACCGTCTCCTTCGCCATTAAATACGCGAAACGCATTTGTGTCCGGGGATTGAAAAAAGCCTTGGCGTTTATTCATCGCCGCTAACATCTTAGACTGAAATAACGCTGCAAGATCCAATGGACCCTGACGGTGCGTCAATACCCAGCCTACTCCTTTATTTTGAACACCGATATATCCATTAGCAATAAATCGATTTTTCATATCCAATAGCCGAACCACGGAGCCCTCTTCTGGCAACTCCTGCTCCTTTACAGCTTCTTTATGGATAAGCGGATACCCTTCTCGCATTTGTTTGCTATAATCATCGTTTATATGTAATGTTACTTCTTTACCCATTTTTTCATTCCTAACCTACGTTTTTTCTTTATTATGGCATGCCAATAAAGAAATGAAAAGCTCTTTAACCCGATTGTATGTGTCAAATCTTATGGCAAGTGCCTTTATAATGTACTTAATTTCACAATCAATTGTTCCATGTAATGAATGATTTCTTTCATATGTAAAACTTTTATGAACAGCCTAATAATTGTGTGACAATTGTTTCTACTTATTTTATCAAATTCATGGATGAAGCAGTAGCCTGTTCCGATTCGATAAATAAATTAACCGCTTTCATTGTTGTTTCTCCGTGTTCTAATAACAATGCTTGGTATTTCGAAATAAGATCCTCTAGCAAGTCATTCATTTCTTCTAATTTTCTTGCCATACCAAGTGTATTGTTGGCTAATTGCGTACTTATCCTATTCACATGCAATTGATTGCTCGTTGTTTCTACATTTGTAATCGCTTTTTGAATTGGAGTATGGGTTACCTTAATTTCGTCACTCATTAATTCAATAACTCCCTTCGTTGTTTCCCATATAAATCATCTAAAATATGACTTTGAGTTGACAAATCCATACGGATATCAATAATGGATTGTTTCGTTTCTTTAATTTTATCATTTAATTGCTCCAACGTTTGGGTTAATTGATAATCATATAAATCAATATAACTTCTAAACAGCGTAAGTTCTTTCCACTGCTCATATTGATCTGCTAAGTGACCCGCCCATGTATTTTCAGTTAAATCTGGCTTTGTACACTGTGTTTTATACTGTTTGAGTTTTTCCTGGTTCTCCTGTAAATTTGCTTGTGCTAATACAAGTCGTTCTAGATCTCTTCTTTTTTCATCTAATTGAAGATGAAGCATATATAGTGAATTTTGTGTTCGGGTAATTTGTCCATTAATCCAATGCAATGATTCCATTTCCTCACCTCGGACTTCTGTCTTCCAGCTATATGTTGTCTTTCATCCACTTACTTCTATTATATAGTATTGAAAACTTTGTTTTAAGAGGAACTTTTGCCTATATTTGTTTACAAAAATATTCTTCCCAAGTAGGTAGGAAGTAGCAATGCAACGGACAAATGGCAATGTTTTAAAGACAATACGCTTGCAATGTTGACTTCTTTCATATTTGTTGTACATTTCAATAAAATAAAAACGACGGTTATCGCAAAAGTCTTGATGACGATAGAACGCCGTCGTTTTTCTTATACTACAAAAAAATTTATACTCTTTTTAAAAACACAAGCAAAAAGTCCCCTTATCTAGATACACTGTAAATGTCAATTTCTCCGATTACAGCATTTCCTTAGAGACTTATCTACTATCCGATTGTTATTGATTAATATATGTGATGTTGCCATCCGGCTTCAATTCTATATCCTCACTAGCACGAATCAACAAGATTCTTTCACCGTCACGAAACGCCCCATCTGACAAGTTGCTTTCTTCGCTAAACTGTTTAAATGGGAGCTCCGATTGTATCGTATAAAAGTTTTTTTCTATGCTTTTCGGCTCCCTTATCGTCAGTTGCGAGTCTTGAAATGTAACGATTGGAAATACATCTTCTTCTATAAATTGCATCACATTGATACCATTAATAAAGTGTGGAGACTGAAAATAACGGATGTCAATTTTATTTTGCAAATCCCCTGTTCTTTCCACATACACATCCATGCCACCATCAGGCGATACTATATGTAATGGTTGATTAGAAGATACAGAAAACTCCCATTGTTTTTGCTGATAGGAGGAATCTACATCCTGCCAATGGCGGTCACCTGCAAAATAATTATTCAAAAAGATATCCGTTTTCTTCGCATCGCTTTTAACAACTTCATTATATGGAACAAAAATTGAGATCCCGGCAGCAATCAATAGTAGGCTGACATACCCTAGAAAAATAAACTTTACATATTGATGGTAATGACGAAAACGATGTTTAGAGAGTTTGAGAACACCAAAAATAATGGCAACAAACAGAAGCAAAATTAACAGAGGCAAATACGCTAAAACGCCCATTATTTCAATTCCTCCTTCCTATTAGATAGAACAATGGCTAAACCAAATAAACCAGTAATTGTAACTAGCACTTTTATTATAAATAACAGGAAAGAAGTTTCTTGAAGATAAAAATCATACATTGTTGCATATAAGCCTATATAGCCGAGTCCAAAGTTCAAACCAACGAGCAAAACTGGAATGACAATTGCTATAAAACGATTCCATTGTAGAATAATTCCGTATACATACCCAATCGCACAAGCGAACAATATATATAAAATCATAGCTAGGACACCAGCAATCAGCTCAGAACTTTCTAACGTACTTATTTGTATAATCGGTTCATCACGCAACATATAGTGCATAACGACATTTACATACTTGGTTAACAATGCCGTTATCCCACCTACAATGCTTACCGTAGTCAATAACATAATATTTGCCAAATGATTGCTAAGACGATTCGTTACAAACATAAAATTTTCTACCCAATATCCCTTTGTCGTAAGCAATGTAGCGCTGATCCCTCCCCATATAACGGTGAAGAAGAAGGCGACATCTGCAGAATAGTGATGCATGTTTAAAGTAAAAACATCCGTAGTTTCCCCCGTGTAAAGTGTACCTTCTATAGAAATTAGTATTGCAATAAGCTGCAATACCATTAAAGACATATACATACCAACATAGCTTTTTTGTTTATATTGGTACTGCTTCCAAACAATGGATGACAGCGAAATATTATTGAAAGACATCATCAATCGCTCCTTTTCCTGCACGCGTTAGGTAAACACAAAAATCACTTGCGGATACAGGAGTTACCTGAATACCGAGCTGTTTTGCTTTTTCCATATCCACTTGATTCGCTTTTATCACCGTATACGTTGTATCCATACCAATACTTTCTCGATAAAAGACCGTTTTGGCTTGTGTATATGTATAAACCATCTCTGTTCTCCCCGTTAAACCTACAGCTTCATGTTTTACATCATCCATAGGGAGATAGAGTTGTTTTTTCCCTCTATCCAGTAGCAATACAGCTTCTAATAACTCTTCTACTTCTTCTAAATGATGACTAGATAGTAAAATTGTACGCGGTACTTGCAAATAATCTTTTAGTAAAGCTCGGTAAAAATCATTGCGCACTGCCTGATCCATTCCTGTAGTTGGCTCATCAAATATTGTGATCGGACAGCGGGAAGACAGTCCAATAATTGCATTAAATGTATTTCTTTTACCTGTTGAAAGCTGTGTATATAAGTCATTGCCCCGAAACCCGAAGTATTCAACTAACCGTCTAGCTAGATCGTCATTCCACCGCGGATAAAAACGACCTGCTTCTGTTAGTAACACCGATAAAGAAAGCGAGTTCGGCAATACCATTTCATTGCTAATGTAAATCGTATTTGTTGATACATATAAACTATTAAACGGATTTTCTCCTAACACATGGACATTTCCAGCTGATGCCCTCCATAATCCAGCTAAAATTTTAAGCAATGTCGTTTTTCCTGCTCCATTTCGACCGACAACGCCTACGATCGTATTTTCAGGAATGGAAAAAGACACTTCTTTTAACGTAGTCAATTGTTTCTGCTTTTTTGTCAACCCTTCACAGACAATCGCTTCCATTATTTTCTCCCCTTCCGCTTCGCTATGGTTGCTTGAAGTAGCTGCATAAGCTCCTGTTCATCCACCTTTAACTGTTCAGCTTCGACCACTACATCTTCCAATAATTGTTTTAATGTTTGGTTTTTCCGCTTATCCATGATGATTTCTTTTGCTTCTGGGGTTACAAATTTCCCTAGTCCTCGTTTACTGTATAAAATATTTTCTTCTGCCAGGAGTTTTAATCCTTTTGCCGCCGTTGCCGGATTAATGGTAAACATATCAGCAAGCGTATATTGCGAATACACTTTATCATGTGGCAAAAAGTTTCCATTCAATATTTCTGCTTCTATCCACTCGGCAATTTGAATATAAATCGGTTTCATCCCACTCGTATCTAACAGCAAATTTGCAACCCCCTTTCCGTCATGTACATGAGTGCATTAGTCTTGTAATGTAGTATATAATATATAAACATAATTAGCAAGTTGAAGGTGGAAATGTAGACCATTTGAGAGGAGTACCAAAAGGGAAAGATGTTGCTATCATTGCTAAAGTTTTTATATAAAAGTACTTTGCTAGAATTTCAAACAAAGGCATAAGTTTCTGGTTAGCAGCCAGGGGACTGGATAGTATTCATTGAGACAGGAATCATGCCCTGCATCAGGAATATGCCGACGCCCTCCGCCAGCTCGTTTTTGTCGGCTTCCTATTTAGCACGAACCAATGATGACTTACTTAAGGTAATGAAGTGAAGCTGTTTTGTTGCTGTGCGATCGATCCGGACACCGCTATTCCATTATTCTTATCTTGTAAAAAAACGGCTCCGTTTTGCTTATACTATAACCGAATAAAACCTTATACTTCCTATAGTGTAAACAATATTCATTTCTATAAGGAAAAAACTTAGGCATAATGGCATCCTCAGCGAATATAAACGTAGTAATAATTAATAAGGTCCTGTTTTTACATGGGCGTGCTCTGATCGATAATGATATGTATCTTTTAGAGGATTACCGACCAAATACTTTATGCACTTAGACCATCACATCGTTCGAAACGTAGACTATGATAACCATTTTATTTGGATAATCCATGCTTTTTACGGGACAACGAACAGTTCCTGGTACTATGACTTAACCTATCGCTATACCATCACGCCAGATGGGAAATTACAAGTCGCCATTGCTGGCATTGCTTCTGGACGCAAAGAAAATGCACCACCCATGTTGCAAAGAATTGGAGTAAAGATCCATTATTCATCAACAATACGACAACGTGTCTTGGCGCGGCTTAGGTCCACACGAGAACTACGTTGATTCCTGCCAATCCGCTTACCATGGCATATTCCATGCACATGTAGATGAGTTATTGCAAGAAAATGGAAACCATATGGATTGCGATTGGATTGGCTTGGCAAAGCAGAATAAAGGCATACTCATCCACACAGAAAATCCGCTAAACTTTAGCGTTTCCAAGTATGAAGACCGGGACTTGGAGATGGCAAAGCATACGATTAATTCAGTGGAACGCGATTATCTCATCCTTCACTTGGATAAACAACAGAACGGATTAGGAAGTAATTCCTGTGGGCAAGATCAACTGGATAAATATCGTTGTAACTTTGAAGATTTTTCATTTAATTTTCCACTTACTCTGAAAGATTTAACTACGCGAAGCCTTGTAGATTGGGGAAAATGCCAAAGCTAAAGGAACAATTTTTTTAAAATAAACCGCATGAGCTCACTCAAAAACAAAAACGGGAAGAGCTTTCATGCGGTTTGTCTATTTATTAGCTTTAACAGAAAGCCATTGCTAATTGTTTTGCTTATTCATGCTGCGAAACTCTCTACGCAGTACATCATCTCCAAATCTTTGTGGTGTAAGCCATCATTTCGCTGATACGGAATCAACTTTGCTATAGTGCTTTGAAAAAGGGAATTCAACCATTCTTTATCCAAAATCGTCTTGTTTCCAAATCGTTTTCATCTCGATGTGATTCAGCTTCTACGCCACCATTATGCATAATGACCTTTGCAGAGCCAACATTCGTTGCCGCACATGTAACTAAAATATCTCCTAATTCCAATTGCTTACATTTAGCTAAAGCTTCCTCTAGTATTCTCGCGCCATACCCTTTTCTACGTTGTGATGGTCGCACGCTGTAACCGATATGTCCGCCCTCCCTCCAGAGGAAGTCATTCAGCTCATGTCGGATACTAACCATCGCTACGATTTTTTGTTCCCCGTTAACTAAGAAGTAATTAGAGTTGGGAACCCAATGCTCACTTCCTTTTTGCTTTAACCTTAATGCTTTCAAATAAACACTGTAATCTGTATACCCATCTAAACTGAAACTGTTTGGGATCATTTTTGATGACCCCCACTCTTTGCAATAAGCCTGATGTTCAGACTCCCATTTTAAACTCGGTGTAACTAATTGCATGACTTCCCTCCTCGTCAACATTTCATTTGCGCTGGATCATCCTAGAATTTATATGTTCCCACAGTACATAAAACAAATAGTAATCGCTTTAATTTTTTTTGCTACTCTTTCATTGGTATACAACAGTGTGGTTTCATATAAAACAGTTATATTAGTTCGTAATTATAAACGATATCTCTATAAAAAGATATACATTTTTTTACTTTGCTCATTTTTATGGATACAGAGTTATATTCCTAACTTTGTGAGGTATTTCAAAGGTTTTGCATTTTCATTTTTAACTCCATCCACCCCTTTACTATTTATTCACGCTACTTGACTTTTTCTTCTGTTCGAATTATGCTCACTGCAATGCATGTGAAGAAAACTCGGCTTACATCTGATAGGGAAACTGCTGACCAATTTGTGTTTTCCTATCGCATATCTTCCCTTCCATACATGGGAAATTATAAGCCTTTGAATTGCTCGTAACCTAAAAGCATGACCTAAAAATCCCAAACAAATTGGAGTTGACGTAACGTTATCTGCTTCTTTATTTTCTTACAAGCTTATTTTTTGAAGAATCATTTACCGCCATATTATTCGAGATAAACAGATGAGAGGTTGTTTTCATGAAAATATTTGTTGATGCCGACGCTTGCCCAGTTAAAGAGTCTATTATAAAGTTAGCTCAAGCATATCGCATCCCAGTTACACTCGTGCAAAGTTTTTCCCATTATTCTAGTAAAACAAATCCAGAAGGGGTCGAAACGATCTATGTAGATTCAGGGGCTGATGCCGCGGATTACCGTATTATGCAACTCGTAAGTCGTGGAGATATTATTGTTACACAAGATTATGGACTCGCTTCATTAGGACTTGCTAAAGGATGCCATGTGATGCACCATAAAGGATTTCTATACACAAATGAAAATATAGATTCGCTTTTACAGACACGTTACTTAAATGCGATGGCAAGGAAAAGCGGAAAACGAACGAAAGGGCCAAAAGCTTTTTCTGAGGAAGATCGGCAATTGTTTGAAACTCGTTTTCTTTCCTTACTTATAGAAAAACTCGGCTAATCGTTACATATTCCGTTCAAAACGATTATATTCTGCTTATTAGTCACGAAGTATTTTTCCACCAGTGAAAATTGGGCATTTAAGTGCTTTAATTTCCACTTAGACTTGTCATATAGATTTTCTAGTGTTTGAAATGGTAGTCTTACAGCAATAGCTACGTGTACTTTGTATGAAAAACCTGGGTGTAAGAATTTCCTTCATCAAGCAATCTATTTGTATGATAGATAATGAATTGCTCCATAAGACTCTTTCAAATTTTTTTCTATAAATTAAAATAAGAAAAAACTGTCAATCCATAAGAAATCAACAGTTTTTTCTTTACTTATTTATTTCGACTTGTATATCTTAGCTTCCGGTTCTCTCTACGAAACGGTGCCGACTCATACAAAATCTTCTCTTCTTCCGTTTCTGGATATACTTGCGGCACTGGTACTGGCTTGCCTTCCTCATTTACTGCAACCATCGTGAGAAATGACTCTGTCGTTAGCCGTTCGTTTTGATTAATTAAATCACGCGCTGTTACTTTAACGTAAATTTCCATCGAACTTCTTCCTGTATAACTAACAAAAGCTTCAATCGTTAAAGCATCTCCAGCTTTAGCTGGCGATAAAAAATCTACCGAATCAATCGATGCGGTTACTACTGTACTTTTAGCATGCTGCATGGCACATAACGCACCAATTTCATCAATATATGCTAGGATTCTACCACCAAATATCGTATTTAAATGATTTGTATCCGGCGGTAAAACCAGTCTTGTTTGAACCGTTCTCGAGGCACTCATTGGTAGTTTTTCCATCTGTTTTTCCCCCTTACAAGAAACTTATTCCCTATGCATTAACTTGTTGCGCTTACATAAACGGCTCGCAAACTATCATCTTAGCTCATTTTCTTAAGTAGTATGTAAGGAATTATTTTTACATCATTCCATTCATAATGACAGACTCTCCTATGAAGACACAACTTTATTAGTATAACATATAATTGCAGCGCTAGTTTTATCCAGTATCTAAGCTTCTAGAACAATCCCTGTTCAAGAGTCGCCCGTCATTTAGATCTAATTGGAAAAGAAGCACAATAGAAAAAGTGAAATACCAACGGAATAAACGATCCATGAAGAAGCCCTTGCACAAGATTATAATCTGCTTTTTTGTTAAGATTTATTTAGAAAATATGGTTTCACACTTTAATTTTTTACTTCATAAAAAGTTTCATACTTGAGGAGGTTTATAACATGCAAATCATATCGATCGAACCGACCCCCAGTCCATATTCCATGAAAATTAATGTGAATGAACAATTACAAGATGGGGAAACGTTCAATTACACGCTTCAGGATGACTTACAAGATGCACCTGCCTATATACAGCAATTATTTCAAATTAACGGAGTAAAAGGTATTTATAGAGTAGTCGACTTTATCGCTTTAGAACGAAATCCGCGTGTAGCTTGGGAAGACATCTTGCCCAAAGTAAGCGAAGTTCTAGGCTCTGCAGAAGAAAATAATGCCATTTCACCTACAAGTTTCCTAAATACAGATGAAGCTTTTGGAGAAGTTCAAGTATATTTGCAATTATTTCGCTACATCCCCATGCAAGTAAAAGTAACAGATGGAAACACAGAAAAGCGGTTTGGTTTACCAGAGCGATTTATGGACGCCGTAATGGAAGCTTCAACGGCATCTGATAATATGTTGGAAGAGCGCAAATGGATTGAGCAAAATCCCCGCTATGGCGAGATAGAGACTGTGGGAGAAGAAGTCGTTGAAGAAATTACTGCAAGCTATGATGAAAAACGACTACATAATCTCATTCAATATGCAAAAACAAATGATGCGTCATTTATTTCTTCCTATCATAAAAAAGTAACAATGGAGATGTTAGATCACCCCAATTGGAAAGAACGGTATGCTGCACTAGACCGCATGGAACCTTCCAAAGCAGACTTACCTGTTTTAAATAAAGCACTTGCGGATGAAAAAGCATCCGTTCGCAGGTTAGCTACTGCCTATTTAGGTATGATTGAAAATAAAGAAGTGCTTCCATATTTATATAAAGCACTAAAAGATAAGGCTGTTAACGTAAGGCGAACGGCAGGTGATTGCCTATCCGACCTTGGTTTTTCCGAAGCCATACCAGCGATGATCGAGGCACTAAAAGATAAAAGCAGATTAGTTCGCTGGCGTGCTGCGATGTTTTTATATGAGCGAGGCGATGAAACTGCTATAGAAGCTTTGGAAGATGCAGTGAACGACCCTGAATTCGAAGTACGCATGCAAGCAAAAATGGCTTTAGCACGAATTAAAGACGGAGAAGAAGCAAAAGGATCCATTTGGAGTCAAATGACAAAAGCAGTGAAAGAAAAAAATCTAGGCAGGGGTTAACTTATTGCAAAGTTATATGGTTAGAAAAACTTGGTTTGTCGCCAAATTTTGTGGCGGATACCTTAGTTTTTGCTTATACTCTAGAAACTTTATACTTTTCTGTAGTGTAAAAAATCCATTTAGCTTAACTTGTGATTTTACCAAGTTAGCTTTCTAAATGCGATCTACGCTTTATTACTAGTTAGGATTACTTCACTCCCTTAAAATTTTATGTTTTCATGTAGTGTCAAAGAGCTTTTTGTTCATCGGTCGGAGTAAAAATGGAACTACTCCGACCTTTTCATGCACAAGCTTCATTACTTTAAATCTTAATATTCCCAGCTATTCGTGAAGTCTGATAAGCGCCAACTTGAAGGTAGCGAAATTAGTCACCTAAAAGGTAAAACAACATAGATAGTTACATTGAATCATCACATATTCTATGTAGTAGCAACATGCCCAAGTGATCATTTTGAACAAAAAGCATTACATATATATGAATTTTAGCAGTAAACGAAGCGTAGTTATGTGAACCATTTTTCTGTACACATAGAAAAGAACTCCAAATCACTACCTTGCATTATTTAGTAGCAAGGTATAAACTATAGTTAACTATTAAATAATGAACAGTACCTATCATTAGATAATTAAATCTATACATCGGAAGGCTTAGACTATTATATAGCTTAAGCATCTTTAATAATAGTTTCATATTGATTATAATTAGCATAGACTTATAAGGAACTTATGCAGCTACTTTAAAACAAAACGCTTATGAAAGAACGGAATTTCCACAGTACGACTATGGATATAAAATTTTTAGAATCCAAATCGCAATCTTTTTCGTATAAAATAATACTACTGATAGCACAGAAAAAGAATACATACAGATGGGAGAGATGATTGTGCAACAAAAAGAAATCTACTTATTACTTACAGATACAAATTCATGGCTTACAAGACTAATTAAATTGTATACAAAAAAACCATACAATCATGCTTCTATAGCTTTTGATGAAAAACTTGAGCACGTCTACAGCTTTGGGAGAAAAGCTCCTAAAAATCCATTTATAGGTGGTTTTGTAAAAGAAAATATGCATGAAGGTTTATTTAAACATGCAAACGGCGTTATCTATTCCATATCCATCACAGAAGAACAGTGGCAACTAATAAACCAATATATTCAGAACATATATGCAGAAAAAGATGCTTATCGATACAATTTCATCGGTTTATTTGGGTTTCTTCTTAAACGCCCGATTAATAGAAAAAACGCTTTTTTCTGCTCACAATTCGTAGCTACAGTCCTACAAGAGAGCAATGTAGTCAAGTTTAATAAACCAGCTCCCCTAGTTACTCCTCATGACTTGGAGGATGCAGGCATTTTCCATCTCGTTTATCAAGGGAAAATAAATGCGTACTATAATCAACCTCAAATGAGAAGCATGGAATCCACCAGCTGCTAGCCCTTCCTCCCCCCCTCTTTACTTTCTAACCTATCTATATATCTATCATTAATAATTTTCCTTTTTTGCCACTAACTCCGTGAGCATTCTCGCGCGGGAGAGATTTACTCCAAGCACGAGCGATTTTTGCGCAAGCGTGAGCGATCTCCTCTCAAGCACGAGCGATTTTCGCACGGGCGTGAGCGATTTCATCCCAAGCACGAGCGATTTTTGCACGGGCGTGAGCGATCTCCTCTCAAGCACGAGCGATTTTTGCGCAAGCGTGAGCGATCTCTTCCCAAGTACGAGCGATTTTTGCGCAAGCGTGAGCGATTTTCTCCCAAGTACGAGCGATTTTTGCACGAGCGTGAGCGATCTCTTCCCAAGTACGAGCGATTTTTGCACGGGCGTGAGCGATCTCCTCTCAAGTACGAGCGAATTTTGCGCAAGCGTGAGCGATCTCTTCCCAAGTACGAGCGAATTTTGCACGTGCGCGAGCGATCTCTTCCCAAGTACGAGCGGTTTTTGCACGTGCGCGAGCGATCTCTTACCAAGTACGAGCGAATTTTGCACGTGCGTGAGCGATTTCATCCCAAGTACGAGCCTCTTTCGGACGGGCGTGAGCGATCTCTTCCCAAGCACGAGCGAATTTTGCACGTGCGCGAGCGATCTCTTCCTAAGCACGAGCGATTTTTGCACGTGCGTGAGCGATCTCTTCCCAAGCACGAGCGAATTTTGCACGTGCGCGAGCGATCTCTTACCAAGTACGAGCGATTTTTGCACGTGCGCGAGCGATCTCTTCCCAAGCACGAGCCTCTTTTGCGCAAGCGTGAGCGATCTCTTACCAAGTACGAGCAAATTTTGCACGGGCGTGAGCGATCTCTTACCAAGTACGAGCCTCTTTTGCGCAAGCGCGAGCGATCTCTTACCAAGTACGAGCGATTTTTGCGCAAGCGCGAGCGATCTCTTACCAAGTACGAGCGATTTTTGCACGGGCGTGAGCGATCTCTTCCCAAGTACGAGCGATTTTTGCGCAAGTATGAGCGATTTCTTCCCAAGTACGAGCCTCTTTTTCGTAGTTTATTTAAGTATGCAAATTTAAAACGCTTGCAAAACATGTATATACAAGTTACACTTAAAGCAACTTGTATATACATGTTTTGGTTTATTGTATTAAAAGTGTTTTTTTAATAAATAAAATGGTATGTTGCCTTTATTACTTACTGAATGAACTAAATAGCTCCAACTTCTACTTGTCCGTACCCAATACGTTGTAGGAGTATATTTTCGATAAAAATGGGGAGGAAAACACAATGAAGAATGGCAAACATGTAATTCACGCGCCTCTTAATGGGCGTATTTTACAGCTAGAAAAAGTCCCGGATCCAACTTTTGCACAGAAAATGATGGGCGATGGTTTAGCTATCAAACCGACTAATGGGAAAGTTATTGCTCCTTTTTCCGGTAAAGTAGTACAACTTTTCCCTACTAAACATGCAATTGGGTTACAGAGTGATGACGGTATAGAGATACTTATTCATATCGGTCTAGAAACGGTTAGCTTAGACGGTGACGGGTTTAATGCTTTTGTAAAGCAAGGTGATCGCATTGAAAAGGGAGATACGCTGCTCACCTTCGACATGGATTTGCTTGAGAAAAAAGGCTTCCAATTAGTTACACCAATTATCATCACGAATGGAGACGAATGGCATATAGCTAGTTTTACAGCGAACACGGCCATTCAAGCTGGAGATGAGTTAATGACATTAGTTCACCAAGCACGTCAAGAAAGTCAAACTTCGTCAACAGGTGAGCTGGCAAAAGAAGCGAAAAAAATTGTTGATGCCATTGGCGGAGTTAACAACATTCAAGTTGCTACACATTGCGTCACAAGGCTACGTTTTGCTTTAAAAGATGAGAAAAAAATAGACAAACAAGCTTTAGATAATATGGATGTCGTAAAAGGGGCATTTTCCACCAACGGACAATTTCAAGTCGTTATTGGTCAAGGTACCGTTGACAAAGTTTATCACGAAATGGTTGAGCAAACAGGAATTCAAGAGGCATCTAAAGAAGAGGTAAAGGCTGTAAGCGGACAGAAACAAAATGCATTACAACGTGCTATAAAAGTTTTAGCTGATATATTTATCCCTATTTTACCTGCTATTGTCACTGCAGGGCTGTTGATGGGAATAAACAATATTCTTGCTAACTCTGGAATTTTCGCAGAACAAGCCGTTACGGAACTATATCCTCAATGGGCTGGCATTGCTGATATGATTAATATCATTGCAAATACAGCATTAACGTTTTTACCTGCATTAATCGGTTGGTCCGCTATGAAACGGTTTGGCGGGAGTGAATTATTAGGTGTCGTGCTCGGTTTAATTCTTGTACACCCTGCTTTACTTAATGCATGGGAATATGGCTCTGCCCTAAAGGAAGGAACTGTACCAACATGGGATTTATTTGGACTAGAAGTCAATAAAATCGGTTATCAAGGGCAAGTATTGCCTGTATTATTTGCATCTTGGGTACTGGCTAAAATTGAAATTTTTCTCCGTAAACGTGTATGGGATTCCATTCAATTACTTGTTGTAGCACCCGTCGCATTACTCGTAACTGGATTTTTAACATTTATCATTATCGGACCAATTACCTTTACAATTGGAAACTGGATTACAGACGGGTTAGTAGCATTATTTGATCACTATGCAGTAATTGGAGGCTTGGTTTACGGTGCACTATATGCGCCAATGGTTATTACTGGTATGCATCACACTTTCCTAGCCGTTGATTTGCAATTAATCGGTAGTACGGGGGCGACGTTTTTATGGCCGATCTTAGCCTTATCTAATATCGCACAAGGCGCAGCCGCTTTTGCTATGATGCTAGCTGCTAAAGACGAAAAATTAAAAGGATTAGCAGGAACATCAGGCTTTTCCGCGTGGCTAGGTATAACCGAACCAGCTATGTTTGGCGTGAATTTGCGCTTTAAATATCCATTTATTGCTGCAATTATTGGCTCTTCTATTGCTGGGGCGTTCATTACGATGCAAAAAGTCCTAGCCTCATCCATCGGTGTAGGTGGTGTTCCAGGAATATTTTCTATCGTACCAGGAAATTGGACAGCCTTTGGTATTGGAATAGGTATTGTTATTATCATTCCATTTACCATAACGTATATGTTAGCTTTACGAAAACGGAACAACCTATAAGAAACGGCTCATAGCTCGCATTGAAAAAGAAATCCTTCACTATAGCTAGCCGCATAATATGATTTATACAATAGAAAGTCTCATTCGTGGGGCGCTTTTTCCCCACGAAAACTCCTATTTTCAAAGTAGTTGTTACTAATATCTCACCCTTCGTAGGGCAATTTCGCGAAGTCGCCTAGTTGGTGACATAGTTATTTTGTTATTCCTAAGCACCTAATTTAAAGCTATGTACTAACTTATATATTAATAATTTAAACATAATCCCGCAAAATTTATTAAAACAAAATGCAAGCCAAATTGGCTTCTTATATGATAAACCTTAAAATTTATACTTCTATGTGCATAAACAGCTCCAACACTAGCAAGCAATTCCATTATACGAGATGGTTTGCTAAATACGGGCAAAAGGTTTCCAATCGTACAACGAAATGAACAACTGAGGTGATCACGTGAATAAAACATGGTGGAAACAAGCTGTCGTTTATCAAATTTATCCAAAAAGTTTCCAAGACACAACAGGAAATGGGATTGGTGATTTACAAGGCATTATTCAAAAACTCGATTATTTAAAAACATTAGGCGTAGATGTTATTTGGCTGACCCCTATCTATCAATCTCCACAGAGAGATAACGGCTATGACATCAGTGATTATTATGATATTGACCCTATGTACGGAACGATGGATGATTTTGAAGTATTGCTTGAAGAAATACATTGTCGCAATATGAAGCTAATTATGGACCTTGTTATTAACCACACATCAACAGATCATGTGTGGTTTCAAGAAGCAGCTACATCAAAAAGCAACCCTTATCGCGACTTCTATATTTGGAAGGACCCTGTCAACGGTGGGCCACCAAATAATTGGTTATCTAAATTTGGTGGTTCCGCTTGGGAATATGATGAACAAACAGAACAATATTATTTACATTTATTTGATAAAACCCAAGCCGATCTAAACTGGGAAAACCCACAAGTTCGAGAAAAAATTTTTAACATGGTACAATTTTGGGCAGACAAAGGAATTGATGGCTTCCGACTTGATGTCATTAATTTAATTTCTAAAGATCAACATTTTCCTAATGACGCGCATGGAGACGGACGTAGATTTTATACAGACGGACCGCGGATCCATGAATTTTTACATGAATTAAACAAACGTGTATTTCAACCAAATGAGATGATGACCGTTGGAGAAATGTCCTCAACATCACTAGCCCAATGCATTCTTTATACAAGGCAGGATCGGGATGAATTAGATATGACATTTCAATTCCATCATTTAAAAGTCGACTATCCTAACGGAAAAAAATGGACAACTGCTCCATTTGATTTTATTCAATTAAAAGAAATACTCAACAAATGGCAAGTTGGCATGCACGAAGGTGGTGGATGGAATGCTTTGTTTTGGTGCAACCATGATCAGCCAAGAATTGTATCTCGGTTTGGGGATGATGAAAGCTATCATACTACATCTGCTAAAATGCTCGCTACAACATTGCATATGATGCAAGGAACTCCTTATATTTATCAAGGAGAAGAATTCGGAATGAAAAACGCTGGATTCGACTCCATTGACCAATATCGGGACGTAGAAACACACAATGCGTATCATCATTTAAAAAAAGCAGGAAAGTCAGAAACAGAAATTCTGGATATTTTACAGCAAAAATCAAGGGATAATGCTCGTACTCCGATGCAATGGACTTCCGCAAAAAATGCTGGATTCACTTCTGGCAATCCTTGGATCCCATTAGCTAAAGATTACGAAACAATTCATGCAGAAGCAATGATGAAAGCACCTGACTCTATTTTCAAACATTATCAGTCACTCATTTCTTTACGAACAAAATATGCTATTATTATACATGGAGACTTTCAAATCATTGATATACATCATCCAGCTGTCTTTGCTTATACGCGCAATTGGCAAAATCAAACAATTATCATTGTAAGTAACTTTTATGCGCAACACACAGAAATAAGCCTTGGTGATTTAGGACTTAAAAGTAGCATGATATTACTATCGAATTATTCCGATTCTCCTTCTGTTTCGAAAACCATTACGCTAAGACCATATGAGTCGATTATTTATTATCTACCTTAGCAAGAAGGTCAACTTGTTCGGTAAGTGTTAGAGAGATTGGAACTAATTGGATGTTATTAATTTATAATGAGGGACGTTTATGCAAAAGAAATATATTCGTATTTACCATGATTTAGTAGAACAAATGAATCATCAGCAATTGCCGACAAATACTTTACTCCCCTCTGAAAACGAGCTTGCGGAGACATATCAGACTTCAAGAGAAACGATTCGAAAAGCGTTACATTTGTTAGCACAACATGGTTACATCCAAAAAGTACGCGGAAAAGGCTCGGTTGTGATCGATCGCAACCGGCTTGACTTCCCTGTTTCCGGGATCGTCAGCTTCAAAGAACTAGCTAAAAAATTAAACTTAGCTGCTAACACAACGGTCATCCAGCTAGAAAAAGGACATCATGCTCCATCTATTCAGCAAACCATGCATACGAAAGAACCTATTTGGAAGGTTGTTCGTGTCAGAAATATTGATGAGGAAAACGTCATTTTAGACAAAGACTATTTTATAGAATCGATTATTCCGATGCCAAGTCGAGCAACATGCGCGCAATCCATATATGAATATATTGAGCATGGACTTGGTCTTTCAATAAGTTTTGCCCAAAAAGAGATCACTGTCGAGGAGCCAACAGAAGAAGATAAGAAATGGTTAGATATGAAACACCATACAAATATAGTAGTTATCAAAAGCTTAGTGTATTTAGATGACGCAAGATTATTTCAATATACAGAATCTCGCCATCGACCAGATAAGTTTAAATTCGTCGATTTTGCTAGAAGGTTACATTGATACTACAGGCTTTATCGTTTTGTTGTCATTTATAAAACCTTCCATCTTCCTCCTCACTCTTATATGAGGGAAAAAATAGCCGGGATAGTAAAATAACATCCTATCCCAACTTACATTTTTTATAGATATCATACCTCGTTTAAACACTTTATATGTGACGCTTTTTATGCATGAACAAGAATGAAATGAAGACGCTCCTACTTTCATGTCGCACACGTAAAGTGTTAAAAACAGGGGCCCACTTTTAGGGTGAATGATTTGCACAGATGTCAAGGTAACTAAATGAACAAATTCCATTAAGAATATGTCTACTACCTCAACCTGCTATACTCGTCGTTTTTTCAACAAACCTGCTAAGATAGCTGTAACAACAGCACCTACAACAATGGATGTTAAATAAAGGAAAATAGACATCAAACCACCTTCGACTAAACCAATGACAAATAAGCCTCCGTGTGGTGCGCGTAGTCCAATATCAAATAACATCGTAAGCCCGCCGGTGACAGCAGCACCAGCCATAACGGATGGAATAACTCGCGTCGGGTCAGCAGCGGCGAATGGTATAACGCCCTCTGTAATAAAGCAAGCACCTAGTACATAAGATGTTTTCCCTGCTTCCTGCTCTGTTTTCGTAAATTTATTCTTAAACAATGTTGTAGCTAAAGCCATTCCTAGTGGTGGAACCATTCCAGCAGCCATGATAGAAGCAATGAATGTATAATTGCCAGCATCAAGCATGGCGATACCAAATGTATAAGCTGCTTTATTCACAGGTCCCCCAAGGTCAAATGCCATCATCGCTCCTAAAATAACCCCTAAAAGGATTTGGTTCGTGCCACTCATCCCTTCTAATAATGAGGAAATAGCTGTATATATTTGTGTTAACGGTGGGTTAATCACCATCATAATTAGACCAGTTACTCCAATACTAATTAATGGATAGAAAAGCACCGGTTTCAATCCGTTTAAAGCGTCTGGCAATGGAGCTAGCGCTTTTTTTACAAACAAGGTGATATACCCGGCAAGAAAACCTGCAATAAGTCCTCCTAAAAATCCAGAGCCACTAGCGCCTTCTGCATCAGAAACGGTAATCGCAATTAAACCACCTACCATACCTGGTGCAAATCCAGGACGGTCTGCAATACTTGATGCAATAAATCCTGCTAATACAGGGACCATCAGGAAAAACGCCTTTCCTCCACCAATCTCATTTAACATAGCGGCGAACGCATTGTATTGTTCACTATCTGGATTACTCGACTGAATGCCCCAGAAAAAAGATAGCGCAATGAGGATACCGCCACCGACAACAAACGGCAACATATTAGAAACGCCGTTCATAAGATGTCTATAAAAGCCATTTTTTATGCCACTATTCGGAACATCCTCATTCGTTTTTTCTCCATGAAATATTGGAGCATCTTTCTCAGCTGCACGTTGTAACAAATCGTTTGCTTCATGAATCGCCTTCCCCACGGGAACTTGAATAACAGGTTTTCCTGTAAACCGCTCCATTTCTACTTTTGTATCCGCTGCAACAATGATCGTATCAGCATTTGCAATCTCTTTTTCTGTTAAACGGTCTTTAACACCATCGGAACCATTTGTTTCTACCTTGATAGAAAGACCTAGTTCTTTGGCTGTTTCTAGTAGTTTTTCTTTTGCCATATACGTATGTGCTATCCCTGTTGGGCAAGCCGTCACAGCAAGTATATAGCTCTTATTTGTCTCCTCTTGTTGGCCACTTCGTTGGTCCAATTCCGTTTCTTTCTGATCAATCGCTTCTAACACTTGCTTTTTATTCGTCGCTTGTAATAGTTTTGCACGAAAGGCCTTATCCATTAATAATGTGGATAGTCGTGACAACGCTTGTAAATGTTCATTATTCGCCCCAGCGCTTGCAGCAATCATAAAAAATAAATGCGCTGGCTCCCCATCTAAAGTGTCGTAGTCAACTCCTTCCGTAGATCGACCAAAAGCAATTGCAGGCGTCTTCACAGCTCGTGATTTCCCATGTGGAATGGCTATGCCTTCCCCAATCCCCGTCGTACTTTGTTCTTCTCGTTGTAAGATAGCTTCACGAAAGGCATTTTTATCCGTTAATTTACCAGCTTGATCCAACTGATGAATTAACTCATCAATCACTTCCTGCTTTGAATTAGCTTGTAAATTAAGTGAAATTGTTTCTTCTGTTATTAACTGCGTGATTTTCATAATTTCACATCCTGTCTGTATATATATTAACGCAAACATCTTGGGCTAACTTCTCTACTAGCTGTCGGTCACATAAGTCATTACTAAAAGCTGTCGCACTCCCAGCTGCTACGGCATAACGAAAGGCATCAACCTTACTTGCTTCAGCTGTCATTTGCGCGATAAAAGCCGCCACCATAGAGTCCCCCGCACCAACCGTATTCATCACTTCACCTTGCAAAGGATCTGCTACAGCGATACAGTCATGGGATAAATAAATTGCTCCTTTTGCACCTAAAGATACGATAACATGCTGTATCCCCTTTTCCACGAGTTGTTTGCCATAATAGATAACTTCATCTACGGTTGTTATCTTTGTGTTAAATAACTCACCAAGTTCATGCTCATTTGGCTTTACGAAATATGGTGTCATTGTCATTAACTGTTGCAAAGGCTGTCCAGACGTATCTACAGCAAGACGCACTCCTAATTGTTCACATGTTTTAACCATTTCCTCTAAGAACGTAGTTGATATCGTACTCGGTATGCTTCCCGCTAAGATAAGCCAATCTTGTGTCTTAAAATGCTGCACTCTTTCTAATAGTTCTTGCTGCTGTTTTTCAGAAATGCGTGGCGCTGGTCCATTTAATTCTGTTGCTGATTTCGCTGCCACTTTGACATTAATTCGAGTCGTCTCATTCGTTTGAATGAAATCTGTTTGAATGCCTTCTTCTTGCAACTTTTGTGTAATAAACTCCCCTGTAAATCCACCAACAAACCCGAGTGCTGTAGACGGGATGTTAAACTGTTGTAACACCCTTGATACATTAATCCCCTTCCCTCCAGGATAGTAATTCACTGCATTTGCTCGGTTTAACTCTCCTGTTTGAAAAGATGCAAGAAATGTAGTGTAATCCACGGAAGGAGCCATGGTACATGTGTATATCATTGTTCTGCCACCTTTACTGATGTTTCTTTTGTAAAACGCTTTATTTCATCTTGAGGCAGTTCTTCCGTTATTAAAGTAGCCTCCTGCAAATCAAGTACTTTTGCAAAACTTATTTTACTTTTTTTGGATTGATCTGCTAGGACGTATGTTTGTAAGGCATGGTTCGCCGCTGTCTTTTTCACCATTGCTTCTTCTGGGTCAGGTGTCGTATAGCCTAACTTCACGTGAAAGCCGTTCGCACCTAAAAAGCATTTGTCAAAACGATAATGATGAATGGATTGAACAGCTTGTACACCTACTAACGCTCCTGTTTTTTCTTTCATGTATCCACCCGTAAGATAGGTGGAGATACCGTTTTGCATTAAAGCTTCAACATGGGAAAGACCATTTGTTACAACGACAACCTCTTTTTCTTTAAGATACGGAATCATTTGCAACGTTGTTGTTCCAGCATCAAGAAATAAACAATCGCCTTCATGAACAAGATTTGCTGCCACTTGCGCGATTTTGATTTTTTCTTGAAGGTTTTTGGTGGATTTTTCTTTTACGCTACATTCTTGTAATTTACGCTCAAGTACAGTAGCGCCTCCATGAATTCGCACTAATTTGCCTTGTGATTCCAGATCCGTTAAATCCCTACGGATTGTTGATTCAGATGCCTTCGTTACTTCCATAGCATCTTGTATTTTAATGGATTGCTTTTCCTCTAATAATTGCATTATTTTAACGTACCGATCTGTCGTTAGCATTTTATCACTCCAAGCTTTAGTTCATTGTTATCATACAGTATATTTCACTCAAAATCAATCAAAATCAACCAAAATAAATGAAACATCGATCAAAAACAATCAAAATGATTTTTCGCATTCGCATTTTCCTCTTGCCAGCCTTCCATATTTAACTTATAATAATAATAATCAAATTACTAATATATGGTAATTATAGTTTCAAGAACTACACTCTTAAAACAAGTTTATGCTCACGCTTGACGTCAAGCCCTCTTTAGTCATTTTTCCTCTTCATGAAGAAAAGGTGATGACTTGGCTAAGTTCGTAAAGTTGCCTCGTTGCGGTACAGTGGGGCAGAACGTCATAATAATATACTTTCCTATAGTTTCAGAAAAGGGTGTCTAAAATTGATTTACATCATTATGTTTTCTTTACTCGTTCTTCACATTATCCTCCGAAAACGGCTAGTGAAGAGATTGAACATGAACGTAAATGATGAAGAAGAAACAAGTAAGGAATACGTAAATAAACTTCATCGATACGGTGAAAAAACGCTTAACCTTTTAGTTCTGATCATCATTACAATAACCATCAAGGATTATCACGAATTTAGAGTATTTATCTTTATAAGTATGGCTGCCCTTTTCAGTTTTCGCACCTATATGGAATGGAAGCATATAAAGGAGAGCCAGCAATACCTGCTTAGCGGTACAACTATTGGATTATGCATTCTTGGTGCCGTCGTTTACAGCATACTGGATACTATTATTTAAGCAAGCTATCGTGTTCTTATACTATTGTTCTTAGAAATACATAGCCCTTCGACATTTCTTAAGGTGGGAACCCCGCTAACTAAAAAACTTTCACTTTGCTATAAATAAGTACTAGTACATAAGCACTTTTACGACAAATGGTGCTTGCTGCATTTACCGACAGTATTAAATAAAGTGAATAAACTTTCAATTTTAGTTAGACAAAATAGCAAAAATTCTATATAATGGAATCAACAAATTACGGAAAGGGTGACCCAATTACATGAAGTATTAATCCTATTTACTGAAAAATTGTACAAAATGCAGCATTTGCAACAGAAGCCTGTTCAATTTGTATGCATTTCAAACCTTTCAGAATAGGATGGTACGCTTTGTAATTGGCAAAACATTATTCACATTGCTTTTATATGTAGATATCACCAGCTTACATAATCAGGCTTGTGTTTATTTATCATTGTCTTTACATTCGTCTTCTGTTCTGAAAAGTGCAGGAGGCTTTTTTTTGTGCTATGGAAGTAGATTTATTCTATTTAGTAATGTTGACGAGATGCTACCATTTTCGATGGGTGGAAACCTTATAGCATGTTAGAAAAGCATAGCTATGGATCAATCTTTATGACGATAGAACGCCGTCGTTTCGCTTATGCTAAAACACCTAACATCTCTTTCCTATTGTGCAAAAAACCCTCCTGTTCCCGCTAATTATTCGGTTTACATGAACCTATTTACACAGGAGGCGATCCTATGCATTTACTATTAGATGCAAAAAAGATTTCATACTATATAAAAGATCGTAAATTATTATCAATAGATGCATTACGTGTGCATCGAGGAAATCGAATTGGTTTAGTTGGTAAAAACGGTTGCGGAAAGACAACGCTATTAAAAATACTTGCACAAACCATGACAGCTGAAACGAGCCATATTTCTCTGTACGGTTCAATTGATTTAATACCACAATTAAAAGAAACAAAGGAAACAAAAAGTGGCGGTGAAATAACGCAAGCATATATAAACAAAGCACTCGCAAGAAAAGCAGACATTTTACTTGCTGATGAGCCAACAGCCAATTTAGACACCTCCCATATGGAAGCATTGGAAGCTAACTTACAAAACTGGCACGGTGCCTTCATTATTGTTTCTCATGATCGGGAATTTTTAGATGCCGTATGTACAAACATTTGGGAGATAGAAGATGGCAGTCTTACAACATACAAAGGCAACTATTCTGATTATCAACAACAAAAAGAATTACAAATACAACAGCAAGAACAAGCGTATGATACCTATATAAAAAAGAAAGCACAACTAGAAGCAGCACTCGCTTTAAAAGAAAAAAAAGCTCAGCGGGCAACAAAAAAACCAAAGCAAACGAGCAACTCAGAAGCGAAAATAACAGGAGCAAAACCTTATTTCGCCAATAAGCAAAAAAAATTACGCAAAACCGCTAAAGCAATAGAAACACGCATTGAAAAACTAGAAAAAGTAGAAAAAGTTCGAGAAGTTCCCCTTCTTAAAATGGAGTTGCCGAATGAAACAGCAATTATAGGGAGAAACCTTTTACGAGTTGAAGATGTAACAGGAGAAGTACATCAACGTTTGTTATGGAATAAAGTTAGCTTTCAAATAAAAGGTGGCGATAAGGTAGCGATCATTGGAGCTAACGGAAGTGGGAAAACAACACTGATTAAAAAATTACTGCTACCAGCAGAGCAAGTTCACCATTCTCCAGCTATGAAAATCGGTTACTTTAGTCAAAATTTAGATGTACTTGATACGAAAAAATCTATTTTACAAAATGTACGTGAGACATCCCATCAAAACGAGACCTTAATCCGTACAGTTTTAGGAAGGCTTCATTTTTATCGCGACGATGTCCATAAACAAGTAGCTGTCCTTAGTGGTGGTGAACGTGTGAAGGTTGCTTTTGCTAAGTTATTTGTAAGCAATATTAACACCATTATTCTTGACGAACCGACTAATTTTCTTGATATTGAAGCAGTGGAAGCTTTGGAATCCCTGTTAACAGAATATCAAGGCACTGTCATATTCGTCTCCCATGACCGAAGATTCATTCAGACCGTCGCAACTAAAATTTTCGCTTTCGAAGATCAGACCATAAAGATTTTTGAAGGCACTTATGAAGCGTATAAGCAAGCATCATCGCAACCGAAAGAAGAGGCAAATGAGCACGAACGAATGGTTATTGAAACAAAAATCACTGAAGTACTAGGAAAATTGAGCATAGAGCCTTCAGACCAATTGGAACAAGAATTTCAAGAACTTGTCGCCAGAAAAAATGAATTACAAGCAAAGAAAAAACGGTAACTCTATGGAACGCTGGACGGAGATATTGCTTGGATAAGCAATATCTCTCTTACATAAACTAAATTTATGCAACAAGCTTTGATGATATTGTACTGTACTGCATCGTATTAGTAAAAAATGGTCTTCGTTTATGTTTTTACTTGCCCCACAACGAAAATTGACATAAAATTAATAATCATTTTAACATGTAGCCTTCATTAATAATATTTCATCTCGCTCTATCTATGTAAACTTTTTTAATCCATATACCTTTTTGCTTAACAATTAAAGACTTTCTGAATTCAAGAATTTAGGAAGTCTTCTGAACCATAAAACGGTAATCACCATACTTTGACACATGTTAGAAAACCATTTATATTTAATTAAGAATATATGAATTAATATATTTCGTAAGATAAGGAGAATGAACAACTATGAAAGAAAATCTATCGTTAAAAGCTTTTGTCGTATTAATTAAAGCGTCAAAAGCATTACAAGACTATGTTATGGAAGATATGAAGAATTATGGCATGAAGACTTCTGAATTCACTATTCTTGAAACGCTTTATCATAAAGGAAAACAAACCGTTCGGGAAATATCTGAAAGTGTACTAATTAAAACTGGCTCCATTACGTATGTTATTGATAAATTGGAAGAAAAAGGATTACTCCAAAGAAAACATTCCCAAGAAGATAGACGTGTCGTTTATATTGATATTACAGATAAAGGAAAACAACTGATGGATGAAATTTTTCCAAAGCATCAGCAAGTCATTGAAGAACTCTTTATGGATGTAAGTGATGAGCAAAAGAAAGTAGTTATTGACGTGTTAAAAAAAGCTGGAAAGCGTTTATAAGGAGAGATTTGAGATGAAACATATTTTTCAAAAAGGAAGCGCCCCTACAAAACCTACATTATTATTGTTGCACGGTACTGGTGGTACAGAACAGGACCTGCTTCCATTAGCTAAAAAAATAGATGAAGGGGCAAATGTCTTAAGCGTAAGGGGAAATATTCTTGAAAATGGCCTGCCTCGCTTTTTCAAGCGTTTAGCCGAAGGAATTTTCGATGAGGAAGACCTCATTTTTCGAACCAAGGAATTAAATACCTTTTTAGATGAGGCCGCGGAAACATATACCTTTCATAGAGATAACATCATTGCTATCGGATACTCCAACGGTGCAAATATCGCAGCAAGCTTACTTTTTCATTATCAACATGCACTTTGTGGTGCAATACTCCATCATCCTATGGTACCGCGTCGAGGTATAGCGTTACCAAATTTAGCTCATAAACATGTGTTTATCGCTGCAGAAATAAATGACCCTATTTGTCCAGCACAAGAGTCAAAAGACTTAACAAAAATATTAAAGGATGCCGGCGCAAATGTCCACTTGCATTGGGAAAATCAAGGTCACCAATTAACATTACAAGAAGTAGAAGCCGCAGCACAATGGTACCAACATTTATAAGCTTTTTTACGCTTACGTTTATTTGAATAGCTGACGATGTATGTAAAAGTGCGTGTTTCTTGCTCTCATTTCTGCGCCTGACTTGCTTAATCGACACGCACCTTGCTAATCTTTGTGCGCAACTTTCTTGATATGCCTCTCGCCTTTTTCCATTCCAGAGACAATTTTTTTGCAAGCGTGCGCCCGCTATTGCTTCACACAATGAGCGGGCGAATTTTTGCATGGAACGAGCGATTTTCTTGTTTCGACGAGCGATTTTCTAAGTCGCTTTGGAGAGCGACTTAGAAATGTTTCCAGTCTGTGTTTAATTTCTTACTATGATATACACCGTATAAACGATATAGCCTATAACTAATACAAGGCCTTCGCGTTTGCTAATGCGAAAGTTCGTGCGTGAAAAAGCAAGTAATAGTACGGTGATAGCAATCATTATCAAAATGTCGATAGTAATTTTCCCGCTGACTTCTAATGGAGAAATGACTGCAGAAGTTCCTAGGACGAATAAAATGTTAAAAATATTGCTTCCAACAATATTTCCTAAGGCTATTTCACTTTCCTTTTTTAAAGCCGCTGTAATGGAAGTTACCAGTTCTGGTAAGGAGGTTCCAATTGCTATGATGGTTAAACCAACAAGAGCTTCACTCATTCCCCATGAATAAGCAATGTCCTTGCCGTTTTCTACAACCATCTGACCACCGAGGACAATGCCTAAAAGCCCAAGAATGGTAATTGTAATGTTTTTTCCCCATTTAACGTCTTGAACAGCAGTAACTTCACTTCCATTTTCACGACTCTTTAACGCTACTTCAATGACATAGAACATGAAGACAGATAAAAACAATAAAAATACAAGCCCGTCACTTCGAGATATTGTATTTAAATTTAGTCCTTGCAATACTTTATCATTCATTAATATTAATAAAGTAACACTTGCAAGCAAAGTAAAAGGAATTTCTTTTCGAATTGTTTCATTCTCTACTTTAATTGGAAACAATACCGCTGCGACTCCAACCACAAGTGTTATATTAAAAATGTTGCTCCCAATAACATTCCCCATCGATACGTCTGCTGTCCCTTGTAATGAAGCAATAATACTTACCGTTACCTCTGGAGAGCTTGTACCAAATGCAACAATAGTTAAACCAATTAGTATTGGTGGAACTCTTAGTAGTCTGGCAATATTTGACGAACCATCTACAAAGAAATCAGCACCTTTTATTAATAAAACAAATCCAACAATCAATAGAACATACGCCATAAATGTGATCTTCCTTTTCTGTCAATTAGTATGTCATTCTGCCAAGAGGTAGTGATCAATTTCACAACCATCTTTTAATTTAAGTAACTGTACAATGTAACGTTGTAACGTATTGATGTACTATATGTAGCATTTCGCAGCTCATAAAATAATTACATTACCGCTTATAGGCTTATTCCCCTCATTTTAACGTTTTTAGCCAAGAAGTCTCCATCTTCAAGCGTGTGAAGGGTGAAATCCCAGCGGTAAGGTGGAGATGAATTGGCTTTCGGTCAAGTACGTCTTTAGACGTGCTAATTGACCGAACGCATGTTACCATAAGAGCATGAAGTGTTCTTTGAAAACTGGATATATGAGGTTGCATGGAGAAACTAATAATGCGAAAACCAAGCTAATCCTTCCATGCGTAAAATATCCTAGGTACGAAAGAAACTCCGATTCGTCGGACATCTAGGGCAGGAACTTCCCGAAGTAACGCTCATGGAGACGAAAGGTTGCTTTCGTCGTGGAAATGAGAAGCTCCCACTTCAAGCGAAGCTAAGTGGTGAGTAGTTCACTAACCACTACACATTTTAACGTATATGTAGCAAAAACGTTATTAGAAAGCCTTGAAAAAAAACACCATCGCTTTGCTTATACTATAAATCATAGTAATTTCATACTTTCTACTAGCAAAGAAAAAAGGCTCAGGGCGCCCAGTTAGCAACGTAGCAACTGGAACGAATCAACGAAAGTCTTAGGAATTATGCTCCTGCAACAGAAGTATGCCGGCGCCCTCTGTCAAACCCTCTTTAGTCCATCTTCCTATTTAGAACGAACCGATGATGACTTAGCTTAGGGCGATTTCGTGAAGTCACCTAGTGGCTGGGCGCTGGAGCCGGACGTGGTTAAATAACCCATAAATTGAGATACACTCTGTTTTGGTGGTATACTCACCAACATATGGACGTGGTCTCTGCATGCATTTACTTCGGGTATTTCAACATCTTTTCTTTCGCAGAGTTCTCTAATTATTTCCCCTATACTTTTTTTTATATTTCCATAGATAATTTGTCTTCTATATTTTGGTGCAAAAACTAAATGATACTTACATCTCCATTGCGTGTGTGCTAAACTATTCTTGTCCTTCATTGGACATGCCTCCTTCTATGGTGAGATTTGGTGGTCGGGAAACCAACCTTATCTTACCATGAAGAGAGGCTTTTTTGACCCCACGCTAGAAGCTTTCTGGAACCCCTGGCATAGACAGGGATTTTCTAAGACCATAACAAAACAAGCAAAGTCCCCTTCGCTTGTTCTAATATAACGCTTGTTTTTCTCCCTCACTGATTGTTAAAATCCCGTTGGATCTTTTCTCCTTTTGAAATCCAAATCTGACAGTAGCTTATACGGATAGAAAAATTTTATTTCCAGACGGGTCGTCAACGTATAACCCCTCCCCATCCTTTGCTCGAATCGAATGCCATCCCTTTTTCTTTAACTGATCATGAATTAGATCTATTGCTTGCGCTTTCGGAAATGCAATAGAAAAATACTTTAGACCAGCACTATATTTTTCTGGTGGTAGAGCATTTTCTCCATTCCAAACATTTATAGCAATATGGTGATGATAGTCACCAGTTGATAAAAATAATGCTCCTGGGTAATGGGCTACTTCTGTAAAACCTAGTATTTTCACATAAAACGCTTTCGCTTGTTCCAAATTGTTTACATGTAAGTGTATATGTCCTATCAGACTTTCCTTTGGTGCACCCTCCCAATTACTAGATGGTTCCGCCAACAATCCAGCTGTATCTAACTGATGTGTTGTCATCATTATTTGATCATCATCCCACTTCCATCTACTTGACGGGCGATCACGATACACTTCTATTCCATTTCCATCTGGGTCTGTTAAATAAATCGCTTCACTAACGTGATGGTCTGAGGCCCCAAAAGGAATTTGTTCCTCTAAACAAAACTGTAAGAATGATGCCAAATCACTTCTATTTGGAAGCAGTATAGCAAAATGATACAGCCCTGTTCTCCCCTGTTGTTTCGATAAAACAGATTCTGGCTGTTCCAAAGTTAATATTGGAGTAGCACCATTTGCTGACAGTACAGCTTGATGTTGAGATTTCTCTAATAAAGAAAAATCGAACAAATATTGATAAAATGCCAGTGAATACTCTAAATTTGTCACGTAAATCGAAACTTCGTTGACATGAGCCACCGAATGACCAAAAAACTTCGCCTCCATTACCGCACTCCCTTATAATTACCATTTAATATAAAGTTATTTATAGTAAGTAATTGTATAGGTAAAATAATTTCTTGTCAATCTATTCGTGTAAGTTTGGCATCTATTTCGTAAAAACACTTCCAAATGAGAAATGACTTTGGATTCATATATAGAAAAATAAGCTCTGCTAAAATCGCCATAACAGAATAGGATGAAATTTTATAGCAAGTATGTTCGTTTCCTTTCGTGTAAAATGAGGAATATATAATAAAAGCATTCATTTCTTACTTCCAATTAAAAAGGAGGCTGTTTCATTGATTATTCGTAAGCAACAAAATAGCTTTATCTTCATAGAGCAAGATCAACATGCTCGCATATCTGAAAGTATGATTAAACATTGGAACAAAGCATATTTACCGCAATCTCCATACCACGATTCAGCCATTTATGCCATCCAACAACATGATGTTGGATGGAGACCGTTTGATGAAGAACCATTTTGGAATGACCAATCGCAAGCACCTTACAATTTCACAGATTTTCCAACGCCGGCTAAGACAGTGTTATATACCGCTGGAATCGAAAAAGTCGCTTCCGCAGATTTGTATGCGGGTTTGTTATGCAGCTTACACTATACGCGGTTTCTTGAAAAAGATACTTCTTACTATAGTAAACAATTTGTTGATCAAGAAAGAAGGAGACAACAACGAATCATAAGTTCTCTGAAACAGTTTGATGAAGAAACATTAGCTATCCATCTTGATTTATTGCAGCTTTGTGATAATCTTTCTTTATTTATTTGCCTCAATAAACCAGGAGAAAACACGCACCCTTTCTTTAAAAATGGGATCCCATTATCAGCTAAATTGAAAGGCTTTACAAATCAACTACTAGAAACGACGTGGCAAGATAAACAAACAATTCAACTATCACAACTTCCATTTTCATCAGCAACAACATTCACTTACCCGTATAAGCAGGTGACGAAAACAGCTATTTACGAGCAAGGACTGATTTCAACATATAAACAAGCACCTATAAAAGAAATAGCTGTTACTTTTGTGCAAGGATAAAAGAACAGTAAGGATTTTCTCTCATTCTCCACGAACATAGCCTAAACGTATAAGCTAAAGCGGCTGGCTTCTGAAGGAAAAAGGGGGGGGTTACTTGATGTAATCTCCCACTTAAGCTTCCCCGTTCACATTTGCCATTATGAAAGTGTAAGTCTTACAATTCTTTCTATCTGCCTTCAAATTGTTGCAACACAACCATTAGAACCCATATCCATATTCAGCATTTTTAGCCAAAATGGTCTCATGCTTGTAGTTGTTCTCGTATCACAACTACATTCCGATGAAGTTTTCCATTCTCCTATGAATGTGACTTCAGTTAGTTGAATCATTATAATGATTTTAAGAGGCACTTACCTCACTTTGTTGTTGTGCCTTAAAGCTTTTATACTACGCCCTAACCTTCCTCCCCTCCCCTTACACGCTTCAAAAAGTTATCCGCTTCATTTGTGACAAATAATTTTCGTGTAGGCAACGCGATGGTCACTTGCTCTTTTTCCAAAATATCTAAAATCATTAGATTCACTTCTTCTCTAACTTGCAAATACGCTCCCCAATCCGTCGTATTCGTGAAAAAGTATAAGAATATATCTAAACCATTTTCCTGATATTGATCAAAATGAACAAAAATAGTCTCTTTATGAATCGCTTCGTTTGCTAACAGTTTTTTTCTAATTTGCGCAATCACATTCTCCATTCGATCTCTTGGAGTGTCATAGGTCACCCGTAAATTAAATGTAATTTGTCGCTTTTCCATTTTACTCCAATTTGTGATGGATTCATTAGCTAGCGTTGCATTGGGAACGGTAACGAGTGCTTGAGCAAATGTACGTATTTTCGTACTACGAAAAGAGATATCTTCTACCGTTCCTTCTACACTTGGGGTTAAAATCCAATCATCAATCGTAAATGGTTTTTCCGTGATGATGATGATCCCACCAAAGAAATTAGCAAGCGCATCCTTAGCAGCCAGTGCGAAAGCTAACCCTCCAATACCGAGACCTGCAACAAACCCATTGACATCATAACCAAATTCCTGGGCAATAATGCTAAAACAGATAGCAACGATAATTAACCTCACTGCCTTTGATAAAAAAGGGATTAAAATAGAGTCGATATTAAATTGAAATTTTTCATTCAACTTTGTAAAGAGCAAGGAGGAGGAAGAAGATAGATGAAATAACCCCCAGCCAAATATAAAAATAATGGCAGAACGAATCACTTGCAGAAAAAAAGCGTTTGTATGATGAACATATGGAAATAAGACCACAGCAATATATAAGCCCATAATGACAATAAGCCCTTGTATAGGTCTTTCAAAAGAAGCACGCAACTGAACAAAAATGCCGTTTAATGTATGATTACTAATTTTCAATAACAATGCAAATAAATAACGAGTCGCTCGTTTGCGTAAAAAGAAAAAAGTTAGTAATACAATAATCGATATACTGCTATGAATGATTTTTTCATATGCTTGCAAAATATCCCATAACATAAACCAACCTTACCTCCACAACATAATGTCTTCCTTGCTACTATGTATATAAGCTATTACAGGAAATTAGACATACAGGTTTGTGAAAATATCGTTCAGTAAAAAGAGAAGTATGCCAATAAAGGGCAACCATAGCAGGGGTTCTATCATTCCTATGAATTGTGGGGTTCAACTGCTGATATGTATAGCTACGCTTTGCATCTTTCTTACAAGCACAATAAAGGAGTTATCAATTATCCCACTTTCTGTCCCCTTTCCTATAACACAAAAAACACGGCATAAGTACCGTGCTTTTTTGCTTCCATTAATCTGTATTTCATCTATACTTTGAATGGATAAATGGAAGGAGGTTCCAATCAAAGCGCCTACTACAATGACAATCGCAAGGAAATAATTACCCATAATTTCCCATAATTTCCCATCCGTCTTCACTAAATAGATATGTTAAAGCGAAAAAAATGAATGATGCCAAAGTTACCACGATTACTGTAGTCAAGTACGTCATTTTTTTATAATTTTTGTTTAGTAAAGTCCGAGAAGTAAAATAAAAAACAACACTCCGCGAATGAAGCAGAGTCTACATTTTAATGGTATATACCCAACACCAAAATATTGTTAAATATTTTAGCAATATCTAGGTTTTTTGGAGGGTACTAAGGCGTAAAAATCGTGGATGGTTGGAACAATTTGTCCTCGTTCCCTCATTTGTTGATAGGTTTGTTTCGTCACCCATTTCGCATCTATAACTTCTTCCGGTTGCAGGGTAAGTTCTTCGATGGCAATATTCGAAAAAAACAACCACGTGTCAAGATGATGATTTTCTCTAACCTCATGCTGAAGTAACTGCGCAGTTTCCATTTGCAAAGGCAAACCTAATTCTTCAGCTACTTCCCTACAGGCACCTTGCAAACTATTTTCTCCAGCGATCACAGAGCCACCTGTACATTCCCAATAACCTCCATATGACTTGTCTGGATGCCGTTTGGAAAGCAACAATTCTCCTTGTTCATTTTGTATCCAAACGTGAACAACTAAATGATATTTCCCTTTAGGTATTGGCTCCCCTCTCGTATGTATCTCCTTCAGTTTGTTTCGGTTCCGATCATAAAGATCCCATACTTCCATCCAATCCCCCTCCAGTATATGTCATCCAAATGTTTCGTTATCGCCTACTCTTTTAGCGAAAGATGGGCCTATTTCCTTATCCTATCATGTAGTTCAAAACTACCTATACAATTTTCTTATCGCTTGATCCTTGCTTGTCGCTGTTGAAAATCAACGTCTTTGTAATATGTGTTCTTTACTAATACGTTGGGGCCAAGACATTTTACAGCAGGACAATGGCAGTTAAGAGATGTAGCCGTTTCGGTTGCCAGCCAGCGCTCATAAGCCTCCGGTAAACGAGTCGTTTGTACATTTCCGAGCTTCGGTTCATCACCAAAATCCGTTACAATGATGTCCCCGGAAAATATATTCACATTTAAGCGAGAACGACCATCTGGATCATTTCTTACCGAAACATTCTTCGCTTTAAATATACGTTTTTGCAGTTCTAAATCAGCCTGTGACGAGCTACATGGATAAAACGGCAATGTGCCAAATAACATCCAAACTTCTTGGTTTCGATGATTAAGTAATCGTTCTATTCCAGTACGAATTTCATCCAAAGTCAACGTTTCTAAGTTGCTTGCAAAATCAACGGGATACATCGGATGAATTTCATGTCTTGCACAACCCATCTCCAGAACATGATCGTGTATGCTCTCCAAATATGGATACGTACGACGATTTAACATCGTTTCGGCTGATACCATGACACCTTCCTCGGATAATCGTTGTGCATTTTCTACCATTCTAGAAAAATATTTTTTCCGGTTTTCTAACGAAGGTTTTCGCTCCATTTTTGCAAATCCTGTTTCCGCAAACTCATCGGCAGTGCCCCAGTTATGAGAAATATGTAAAACGTCTAAATACGGAATAATAGCTTCATATCTACTATATGGTAACGTCAGATTCGAATTTATTTGCGTTTTCACACCACGATGATGAGCATAGCGCAATAGTGGCACAACATGTTCGCGCACCGATTTTTTGGACATCATTGGTTCGCCACCCGTTATGCTTAATGTTCGCAAATGGGGAATTTCATCCAGCCTTTGCTGCAATAATTCCATTGGCAATGCTTCTGGGTCTTTCGCTTGCAATGTGTAGCCAACAGCGCAATGGGCACAGCGCATATTACAAAGCGTTGTTGTAGTAAATTCAATGTTTGATAATGTCATCTTTCCATGCTGTTCCACATCTAAATATGCTTCCCAAGGATCATAGGAAGGTGACATTTGTTTCTTCGCTTGTATTTGTTTCACACGTAAAACCCCTTCTACTTTGGTTAGAAAACTTTACTTGTCGCCAAGTCATATGGCGAAAGCTGTCATTTTCTTATACGATCATCCTGTAAACTTTTATTTCCTATCGTGTTAGAAAAACTTGGTTTAGCGCCAACTCTTTATGGAAAAAAACGACGCCTTCTGTCTAATTCTACTATCGATAGCATAAAAATATCATTTATTTTACATGTTTGAAAAGAATCTGTCTATATAGCCAAATACCAACTGCTTTTTACTTTATTCTTGTTTAGAAATGAAAGACCCACCACCCGGATGTGTCAGTAGACGTAAGCGATATGCATTCATCGCCGTGTCTCCTAATTGGTCCAATAAATTGTAGTTAGCATATGCACCGACTATCGCACCAAATCCTGGCACCATTTGCAGTAATTTTACCAAGTCGATATAATCGCGATATTCTTGTTGAAACACTTCCCAATCCATTTCAACTAGCTTATGTTTTTCCTGCTCCCAATTTTCAATCGTATACATCGTTTGTTTTCGCATTTCATCGCGAGAAAAAGCAAGCTGGAAAACATGTAACATAAATAACCGTTCTTCGTATTCTTTTGTATCAAAACCATAGATAGCCGCAGTTTCAAATAAAAACTTCACCTTAATAGACAATAAGAGTGGAAAGTCTGCCAAACCAAGAAATATACCTCCTGCTCCTGTTCCAGCCCCCTCAATCGTAGCTGTTTTGCGATAGCTTTCTAATTTTTCTTTTACTAGCGCATCCTGCTTGTATAAACTTTTTTCTGGAATAAGCGCTTTTTTAGTCGTAAGTTGCGATCCTACTAGCATAGTTTTCACCATATTTTTAATGCTTTCTGTAATAAAACGTTGCGCCTTAGCAGGAATCCAACTATTTATTTTCGTTTGCGCTTTTTTAGATACTTGATGAAACAGATTAGGATTTTGATACATCTTCTTTCGCCACTGCGCGAGTTCACGTTGTACAGACTGTTCGTAAGCATCCATAAAATAAAGCCTCCTTTATTGTATAAGAAAAACGACAGCGTTTTTCCGCCATACGACTTTCGACAAGTAAAGTTTTTCAAAAAGGGAAAAGAACACAAATATATTGTATATTTCCATGACTTCTTATTTTAATGTATACTATTGATTATACAATATATTTATTCGGTAAAGGGGGAAAAGAGATGCCTATACCTGTAAATCATTCGAAACCTGTTCGACAATCAGCAAAAGAAAGCGCATATAATCAAATACAGCAATGGATTATTGATGGTACATTACAGCCCGGTGAAAAGCTGAATGATTCAGAATTAGCGCAAGCATTGGGGATTAGCAGAACACCAGTGAGAGAGTCGCTGCAACTATTGGAAACAGAAGGATTTGTTCAAATGTTTCCTGGAAAAGCTACACAAGTAACCGAAGTGGAAAAAGAATCGATGAAAGAATTGCTACCGCCTTTAGCTGCTTTGCAAGCTTTGGCTGCTGAATTAGCGGTAGACAATTTAACGACAGATGTCCTCGACTTGCTAGAAACAACGAACGACAGATTTGCAAAAGCCATTCATTCCGAAAATTACTATGCCGCATTAAAGATCGATGAAGAGTTTCATCAAATCATTGTTGATATAGCAAACAACCCTTACATCCAGCGAATTATTGCACATCTGCAAGCGCATGTCAGACGATTATTTTTTCATAACTCCATTGTTTTAACTGAAAAATCGATCGAAGAGCATGCAAAAATTATTGAACTAATAAAAAACAGTAACAAAGAAGCATTATCACCAATAATGAAAGAGAATTGGTTACGAACGATAGACGAAATTGAATCATCACAATAAATTTATACAGGAGATATAAAAGAAACTCATCTATACCTGACAAAGGCGTAGTCAACTGTAAACCCAACACGTAGTAAATCATGAACTTGGCTCACGCCAACCCTTCAGGTGCATATATTCGTCCGTTATCATTCGCACCACCTTTCGCAATATGACCGCATCTCCCCCCCTCATAGCATAGAATTTTACTATTTGCAACAGCAATCCTCTATGTTAGAAATTTGGCTATTTGTTAAGCTTTTCATAGCGAAAACCTTCTTTTTTGCTAATTAGTGGGAGGTTTCTTTTATCTTCCACCGCTTATTTAATTGCTCAAAAATATGACCTAAAGGCCGCTTACGAAAAATAAATAAGTTTTGTACTCTACTACTTACACCTAGCTCCCATCTTCCAATTCTTAAAATGGAATTTTACAGCATCTTATCTACAGGATAAAAACGAAAATGATCTGCTCGCATATTTTTGCAGCAGATCATTTTCACATATGAATAATAGCGAATTGGCTCTTAATGGAAAAACCACTCAAAATTGCTGAAGTCACACTCTTTAAACATAATATAGTACAAGTTTAGAAAACTTAGCTTTGTGCAAAATCATATGGCGTGGTTTTGACTATCAGAAATATATACCTTCTATAACGAAACATGAACGTTAAGAAGCATGAACCGTAGAAGGCTTTACTAATCTCAAAACCGTTCCAGATATAATCAATACGATAAAAGCAGGTAATAGCCAGCCAAGCCCTTGATTGTAAAGAGGCAACATCGATTCATAAAAAGAAACAATTGGCTTTAACCATGGAAAGTACGCGATACCTAACGTCTCACATAATGTTTTCAAACCATCAACTAAACTAATGCCAAAAGTCACTAAAGTGACGGAAACATAAACGGCTCTTTTATGGTGAAACAATGGTGATAGAAACGCTAATATCATTAACACAATGGCAAGTGGGTATATCAACATTAAAACGGGTATTGAATATTTTATAATGTTAGCCAATCCAAAGTTCGCAATGGTAAAAGTAACAATTGTAAACAGTAATACGAACTTCCGGTAACTTAACTTCGGATATAAAGAATGGAAATATTCCGAACATGCAGTTGTTAAGCCAATACTCGTTGTTAAACAAGCTAACGTAATAACGATCGCAAGTAAAATCATGCCAGCTGTCCCAAAATAATGTGTCGCTGCACTACTTAAAACGGGGCCGCCTGTGTCAAAAATACCATAGACACTCGTACTCGTAGCTCCTAAATAAGCAATTCCGACATAAATAGTAGCAAGTAACGCAATTGCAACAGTTCCTGCCTTCGCTGTGGTGCGCATAATTTCTGTTTTTGATGTTACTCCAAAGGAACGGATAGCTTTAATCACTATAATCCCAAATACAAGTGATGCCAGTGCATCCATCGTATTATAACCTTCTAAAAACCCTTTAACAAACGCTCCACTCACATAACCGTCTTGCGGCATTTCAGCTGGCCCCATCGGGTTAACAAAAACAAACGTCAATAATACAAGTAGTAATATAACAATTCCTGGAGCTAACAGTTTACCGACATAATCGACAATTTTTGCTGGATATAGTGAAAATAGCATCGTTATAACAAAAAATAGAAAAGAAAAAATAAATAGTCCGATTTGTGAGAATTCTTCAGCCGTAAAAGAAGAAAAACCAACATCATAAGCAACTGTAGCTGTACGTGGTGCTGCAAAAAAAGGCCCAATTGTTAAATATAATACAGATGTAAATAAAACACCGTAAACAGGATGAATTCTTCCAGCTAAATCCTGTAAACTTTCACTATTTGAAAAACTCATAGCTAAAATACCTAATAGAGGTAGTCCAACTCCTGTAATCAGAAATCCAGCTACTGCTTGCCAAATGTTACCTCCCGCCAGTTGACCAAGTTGGGCGGGAAAAATTAAATTACCTGCTCCAAAAAACAAGGCAAACAACATAACGCCTATTGCTGTATAACTAGAAAAAGATAGTTTTTTATTCATATATTATGTTCTCTCCCGATGTTAAAATAGTTAAACAATATAATATGCAATATATCGCTGATGACATACATCATACTATGTTTTCGACAAACATGCAATATATTACTTAAATTATTTCAACATTTCGACATGAACGAAGAGAATTGTCACTATTTATTAATAAATCTGGTTATTATAGACAATTCTCTCCTTACAGATAATCCGTATTGTTTGCAATTCGAACTTCTCTTGCTCTTTTGCTTCAATATAATATAAAACATATCATCAGGAGGATCTATTATGCAAAGAATCCATGTTATTCATGTAATAACCGCGTTTACGATTGCTACAAATGCTTTAATGGCTGTGTTCTTAATCGATAATCGCAATCTCATTGCTTGGATAATAGCTCTTTCCACCACGCTTCTTCCGTTTGTTGGAAAGAAAATAGAAGTGCAATCATTGGAGGAGACAAATAGCTAGGGGGGAAAATGTAATGCCCACATGATTGATTATTAGTTTCCTATAGTGCAAAAATAAGCTAGCCCATCATCAGTGAGCTAGCTTAAAAAGCTTACACACTAGCTAGTTACTGTTTTCGCCATTCGTTAATTGTTGCTCAGCAAACTCTCGATACAAAGTATGTTGCTCTAATAACACTTCATGCTTTCCAATACCTGTAATCTTGCCATTTTCTATAAAAATAATCTTATCTGCGTTTACAATCGTCGCTAATCGATGCGCAATAACAAACGTTGTCCTTCCGTGCATTAATTTTGTTAACGCCTGTTGGACAATTCTTTCCGATTGACTATCTAAGCTCGCAGTAGCCTCATCCATCATCAATATTTGTGGATCTCTTAGAAAAGCGCGAGCAATATTGATACGTTGTCGTTGCCCGCCAGATAATTTAATACCTCTTTCTCCTACTTTCGTATCCAATTGATCAGGAAATGCAGCAATAAATTCATCGGCATACGCCATTTTAGCTACCGCCCATAGCTGATCATCTGAAATAGCGTCTACTTCTTCTAGCCCGTATGTTAAATTTTCACGAATCGTTCCAGCCATCATAGCACTTTCTTGAGAAACATAACCAATTTGCTTTCGCCAATCTTTGAGCGAGATCGTTTGTATGGAATGATCCCCAATCAAAATATCGCCTGACGTAGGAAGGTAGAACCTTTCTAACAAACCAAATAAAGTTGTTTTTCCACCACCACTAGGACCAGCAAAAGCAACCATTTCCCCTGGTTTTGCAGTAAACGATACATCTTCAAGCACCGTATCGTTCCCTTCATACGCAAACGAAACATGTTGCACATGAATCGGTTCACTCACCTTTTCCTTAACAAAGCCTTCTCGATCGACTTCTTCAGGTAAATCCAAAATCGAAATAATTCTCTCTGTAGCCCCTTGTGCTTTTTGCAATTGGGTAAAGAACATAGCAAATGACGTAATCGGCATCACGATTTGAAATAAATAAAGTAGGAAGGCAACTAGCGAACCCGTTGACATGGTTCCATTAGCTACACGAATTCCTCCATAACCAATAATGAGGACAACTACTGCCATAATGATAAAATACATCAATGGCCCAATCAAAGCTAAAATTTTTGACTCTTTCAAGCCAAGTGTAAGTAGCTTGCCAATCCCTTGGACACCTTTTTTCGCCTCATATGGCTCTGCAGTAGAAGCTTTCATCAGTCGTATTTCACTTAATGTTTGCTGAATATCTCCAGAAAAATTTGCTGTTTCGTCCTGCAGGCTTCGAGAAATGGACGCCATTTTTCTCCCAAGAGGTATCATAAAAATAATTGTCACAGGTACAGAGATAAGCATAATGAGCGTCATTTTCCAATCCATAATTAATAAAATAGCAACCGCGCCGATAATCGAAATAATCCCGCTGATAAACTGTGGAAAGTGTTGGGAAATAAGATCTTTCACAATCCCAGTATCATTGACTACACGACTAACGGATTCCCCACTTTTCGTTCGATCAAAGTAGCTCACTGGTAATTTAATAAGCTTTAACCACATGCGTTCACGAAGCCTGGCAACAATTTTTTGACCTACTGCAGCTAATAGATAGGTGGAAACACCATCAATAATGGCCTGCAAAATAAATACAATCCCGATGACAACAACGAGCGTCCAACTTAAGGTAGCTACAGAAAAACCATCCACTAGCTCTCTCGTTAACAACGGTATACTTAAACCAACGATTGTTGTAATTATACTTCCTACAAGCCCCATAATAAGGGAGACTTTTGGGATGTTGGTAGAACGAATTAAAGTGATAAAAGATGTAAAACGACGTTTATTATGTTCCATATGTAACGCTACCTCCAGCTTCCATAAGCACTCAACTTCATTTATACATGAAAAAGCCGAACAACCTTCATGGCATTATGTTAATTATACCAAATGCTCATTGTATTATATACTTATACATTAGCATATGACGTTACGTTATACGCAATATAGTTTTTATTTGGATGCATATGAATGCTTACTTCAAGCTATATGGACAGCTTTGTCATGAAATCGCGCACAAATATTAAGCATTAAAATGAAAGCCGCCTTATAAAATTACCCTTCTAGATCACGCTTTCGGTAGCCAATAAAACCGATGAACATAAAAACAACCGCTAGCAAGGTTAAACTTACGGTCACTCCCCAATCCATATCTTCAATAGGTAGTTGAGGAATATGTCCGAATGGAGATAACTTCATCATCCACTCAGGGAATTGTAGGAGATTTCCTAAATAAACAACAATGAACGAATACAACAAATAACCCCAAACAAAACTTGAAAACTTCACTGATATTCCAATTAACGTCACTGTAATTCCAAGCATGACCCATACAGCAGGTAAATAGACGATAGCAGCTTTATACACAACCATAAAGTCCAATCCGTCTTCTACAACTGCAGTCCCTGCACTCCATAAACCAACTGCGGCAAGAGAGATCATAAAAAACGCTACGATAAACGCAATTGCTAGAGAACTACCGATTAAACGCGGACGAGAAACAGCACGGCTAAGGAAATGTTCCGTACGGTTCTTTTTTTCTTCACTAATGATTTTCAACATAGCAAGCAATACGGGGATCGTGCTGATCATTGCCATAATGCTCATCAGCATAGTAATGAATTGTTCCATTAACGTATATCCTTCCACCGGATTTAACATTTGTTGCATCATATCCACATCAGCAAAAAACGAGTCTAAGTCTCCAAGTACTGAACCGTAAGACACACCTATAGCAAATAAAGCGATTGCCCAGGCAATCATTGTTGTGCGTTGAATACGAACAAACAATCCAATAGGTGTAGTCAACCATTTCGATGCCTGCCTTCTCCCACCTATTGCAGGTAGAAAGCCAGCACCCATGTCTCTAATATGATGTAAATAAAGAGCGAGTAACCATAAGAAGAACGAAGCCATAATGGTAATCAGCACTGGCCACCAATAATTGGAGACGAAAACTTCTCCACCTAAAATCCAGCCTAATGGCGAGAACCAAGATAACGTCTCATTACTGACGTCTCCAATTGCTCGAACGATATACGCCATACCTAAAAGTAAAAAAGCAAATCCATTTGCACCTCTAGAGCTCTCAGACAACTGCGCAAAAACAGCGGTAATTGCAGCAAAGAAATAGCCAATTGCTCCGAGTGAGGCTCCATATAATAAGGAACCTTGGACATCGATACTCTCTATTCGAAGCGAAAACAACCCTATACCTACTATTAAAGCTAATAGTAGATTTATTACTAAGGCAAAGTTTTGCACGGCACCCAAGTTGGCTAAACGCCCTGTGGGAAGTGATCGGATAAGCTCCATCCGTCCATCCTCTTCTTCTGCACGGGTATGGCGAGTTACTAACAAGATACTCATAACAGCAACGATAATCGCTGTAAATAATAGCATTTGATGAGCCATCATCGCCCCAAATGTATAGTCATCTAATCCGTATCCTTTCCCTACCATCGCCGTCATCGCTGGATTATGCATCGTTTCAGCAATTGCTTGTCTTTCTGCCTTATTATCATATAAATCCGTGAACGATACAGCAATCGTTAACGTTAACATAACGATAGAAAGAATCCAAATAGGCATTCTAATACGATTTTGCCTAAAAAGAAAGCGTGATAAGCGCCCCGTTTGTTTCCACAGTAAGTGACTCATACAATCCCTCCCCTCATTTTCCTTCATAATGCCGCATGAATAAATCTTCTAAAGTTGGCGGAGCGCTTTCTAGTTTTATAATTCCAAACGTGCTCACATACCGAATAATTTGATCTAAATTTTCTGTATCAACTTGGAATGTTACTTCAACGCCTTCTTTTTCTATTTCATGGACGCCAATTTGTTTTCCCAAATCAAGAATCGGCTGTTTCGTTTCCACTAGTAAGTTTGTACGCGTTAAATGTCGCATTTTACGAAGAGAGCCTGATTCAATGATTTCCCCTTGTCTAATAATTCCAACGTGATCACAAAGTTTTTCCACTTCTGATAATATATGGCTAGATAATAAGACGCTTTTTCCTGCTGCTTTTGCTTCCATCACACAAGATTGAAAAACCTGCTCCATTAATGGATCGAGTCCAGATGTTGGCTCATCCAATATGTATAAGTCGGCTTCTGAGGAAAAAGCAGCTATTAACGCAACTTTTTGCCTATTCCCTTTTGAATAGGTGCGACATTTTTTGCTAGGATCTAAATCAAAACGTTGGATAAGTTCTTCTTTACGGTTATTCTTAACACCACCACGTAATTGAATAAATAAATCAATGACTTCACCGCCAGATAAATTTGGCCAAAGATGCACATCTCCTGGCACGTAAGCCGTCCGTTTATGAATTGCCACCGCATCTTTCCAAGCATCCATCCCAAAAATGCGTGCTTCCCCACTCGTTGCTTTCAAAATCCCTAACAAAACACGAATTGCAGTCGATTTTCCTGCTCCATTAGGTCCAATAAATCCATATACCTCCCCTTCATTCACGTCTATATTGACTTGATTTAAGGCAGTGAACTTTCCAAAACGTTTGGTTAAACTTTTTGTTTGTAAAACTGTCATCATTTATCATTCCCTTCAGGTTTATAAAGCGAATACATGGTACGCTAATGTATAATATGAAATAAATTTACTTATATATTTCATATTATACAATTTATGATACATTTACAATAAGATATGAAATATTTTTGTTGTTTTATTTCATTTCTTTTAATACACTAGTGTTGAGGTGAACTACATGGATGGGTTTCAAAGAAGGCGTGAAATGAAAAAAGCGGATATTTTACAAGCAGCGCTTCATCTGTTTATGGAATACGGGGTACAAAAAGTATCGATAAAAGAAATTGCCAGTAAAGCAGATGTTTCTCAAGTTACCATTTATAACTATTTTGTCAGCAAAGACATTCTAATAGATGAAGTCATCAACTATTATATAGATCTTGAGTTAGCAAATTTTGAGCAGTTAATAAAGAGCAATGATACATTCCCACAAAAAATAAAGGCGGTTATTTTTAATAAAAGCCAAACAGCAAAACAGATAAATGATAACTTTTACCAAAAAATTATGGAGATATATTCTAGAAAAGATAGTTATATTCAAGATGTATACAGTAAAAAAGCAGTGCCCATGATGATGGATTTTTTTGAAGAAGGGAAACGACAAGGCTATATCGACCAAAACATATCGAACGAAGCATTGTTTGTTTATTTACAAATCTTTCAAGAAGCTTTTCAACGTAAAGAAGTGTTTCAACAAATTTTACCCATAACAGAAGACATTACAAAGCTTGTTTTTTACGGTATTGTCGGAAATAATGGGTAGGCAGAAGAGTATGAAGCATCGGATGATTGCTTCATACTCTTTTTTGTCTAAAATGACATATCCGAGCAAGCTTGCCATCGATTGGCAAGCGACTTGCTGCGTGGAACAGCAATTTTTTCAGGAACAGGAGCGCTTTTCGACGGGCATGAGCGGTTTCCCTCGCGGGGCTGAGCGCTTTTCCGACGGACGGGAGCGTTTTCCGAACGAGGAGGAGCGCTTT
>NZ_FQXD01000010.1:66362-85804 GCF_900129865.1 Virgibacillus chiguensis | reverse complement strand
TTACGCACGAGGAGGAGCGCTTTTCCGACGGGCAGGAGCGGTTTACGCACGAGGACGAGCGTTTTTCCGACGGGCAAGAGCGGTTTCCTCGCGGGGAGGAGCGCATTACCGACGGACAGGAGCGGATTCCGCGCGCGGGGCGAACGACTTTTAAATCCGAACCGTTGAAGTAGCTTATCTTTTTCATTATACTTAAAAGATACGAAGGGAGATTATAAAATGGAACAACAAAAGAAGCTAACTCCTCATGTTTTTTCTATTTTGAGAGATAAAATTCAGCGGATAGATAATGGTGACGAAGCAATATATTTAGTTGGGCCAATTCAACTCCCTGTGAATTTACACGGAGAGACAAGCCTATTTCATTGGTATTGTTGGCTGAACGCTGAAGTAGTTACGAATGATTATCAATCTATTATTGAGAAATTATCCTCTGCAAATTTAGCTGATTCGCAGCAATCCAGTGTTTTAGTTTATGGTGATTTCGGTAAAGCAGATAATGCGCTTGTGCGGATGCATTCGATATGCCATACTGGGGATATTTTCGGTAGCAAGCGTTGCGATTGTGGATTTCAATTAAGGGAAGCCATGTTGCGTATAAAAGAAAATGGTTCAGGTGCGCTGTTTTATTTGGCCAATCATGAAGGCAGAGGTATTGGACTGTTTAGTAAAGCAATGGCCTATATCTTGCAAGAAAATGGCTACGATACAGTCGAAGCTAATGAAAGCTTAGGCTTTGTAAATGATTCCAGAAATTACATGGACGCGCTTCGTGTGTTAAAACAGTTACGTCAAAAACCTGTAACCGTTATCACCAACAACCCTGAAAAACTGGACGCTTTTAACGAAGCAGGTGTGCCTATACACGGTAGGACTCCACTATGGGGGGATATATCAGAGTACAATCGTAACTATTTACAAACAAAAGTGACAAAGTCTGGACATTATCAACCAGAAGGAGCTTTATTACGATGACCACAGATGCATTTTATATGAACATAGCTTTGAATCATGCTCGTGCTATGAAAGGACAAACAGATCCCAACCCGTTAGTCGGTTGTGTCATTGTTCATCATAGTCGGATCGTTGGCATTGGTGCGCATTTAAAAGCAGGAGAAGCCCATGCAGAAATACACGCTTTGCGTATGGCAGGCGAACAAGCTCATGGAAGCACGTTGTATGTTACATTAGAACCTTGCTCTCACCATGGTCGGACGGGACCATGCGCTGAAGCAATCGTTCAGGCAGGTGTTAAAAAAGTCATCATAGCCACGTTAGACCCAAACCCAATGGTGTGTGGAAATGGGGCTTCTATTTTAAAAACAGCGGGTATTGATGTAGAAATTGGTGTTTGCGGAGAAGAAGCACGCAAAATGAATGAAGTTTTCAATACATTTATGGAACAAAAAAGACCATTTATTACCTTAAAAACAGGCATTACGATGGACGGGAAAGTAGCCACACATACGTCTCATAGCAAATGGATTACATCGGAGGAAGCACGAAAAGATGTTCATCAATTACGCCACGAACATGTAACTATTTTAACGGGAATAAATACCGTTTTAAAAGATGATCCTGCGCTGACAGCCCGTATTCCAAATGGACGAAACCCAATTCGTATTGTGATGGATTCAACATTAAAAATACCACTGCATTACCAACTCATTCAAGATAAGCAAGCAGAAACATGGATTTTCACAACGTCCATTCATGATATCGAAAAGCGAAACGCATTAGAAGCAGAAGGAATAAAAGTTATTGTAACAAATGATTCTCAGGTGATAGATCCTTGTAACATTGTGACCTATTTAGGAGAACAAGGCATTTCTTCTTTACTTTTAGAAGCAGGCGGCACCATCAACGCCGCTTTCTTGGAACGCAAGCTCATAGATAAATTCATTCTATACATGGCACCAAAGGTAATTGGCGGAAAAAATGCCCCTACTTTTTTGGAAGGGGATGGAGTTGAAACAATGGAAGAATCCATTGAATTCACCGACGTATCCATTGAAAAAATAGGCAAAGATATAAAATGGACAGCATATCCACTATATAAATAACAGCTCTAAAATAACTCAACAGCAAGGCATGTTTTACACTTGCTGTTTTTTATTGAACTTAGCTTAACCACTTATTCAATTCTCCATCTTTAGAAAAATGTTAAGTGGGATTCGTAGCCTTAGAAGAACGCTGTTTCTTATAAAAATCAGTAAGTAAAGGGCTTTCTTTCATCTCCCACTGATTGTTCGTACAGAAAGAAAAACTTAGCATGTCGCCAAATCTTATGGCGAAAAAACGCTACGTTTTTGTTATACTAATAAACTTTTACAGTTGCTGAACAATTGGAGAACTTAGATGTTGCTATTATCTCCCATTGAAACTTTCCCAGTTCGTTACGTAGCTTCCAGGGGTCTTGCACAGCACTTTGAATTTGGAAAAAACTCGCCTGCAAGTACCATTCATAGTATGTAGTGGCTCCCAACGTGCGATACAAGGCGATTACCTAAACGATTAAAAGCAAGTATTCTTCTTCCCTATCGCACAGAGAGGGATGTAAATTTCCTAAAGAAGGAATTATATTTACAGATGTAATGCTTCACATTGATTTTATAGCTATAATAGATTTTAGATATTAATGTAAAAGTATGGAAAGTAGCCAAACAAGAAATGTAGTGATAACCATTCCGTACACATTATAAACTAGAGGAGCATCTATCTTGAGCAACAAATTAACTCGTTTTCTAAGGAGAAAAAAATATTTTTTATCCATTACTATTCTTTTCCTCATCTTATTGTCTGGTTCACGCTTTTTATGGACGAACGTTTTCCAATCGCAAGAACAGCTATCTATTAAAAATGGGCAATTAGATTTACGAGATTGGGATGCTACCAGTGATGACATTCTTTTATTAGATGGAAAATGGAAATTTTATCCACAATCTCTAATCACAGGGGAAGAACCTTCACAGTTAACGAAAACACCAAAAACAATACAAGTTCCAGGTGAATGGAATGAAGCCTTACAATCTCCATATGGATTCGGTACCTACCGGTTGCAAGTACAAGTAGATCCTAACCAAGATATCAATTACAGTATGCGCGTTTCTAGCATACGAAGTGCTTCTAAAATCTTTGTGAATGGGCGACTCATCGATGAATCTGGACAAGTAGGCAAAGAGAAAGAAACATATCTATCTAAAAACCTCCCTTATTCAGCTACGTTTACAGCAGATGAAAACGGGAAGGTTGATATTTGGGTACAGGCAGCAAATTTTACGGACAAACGAAGTAGTGGGATTGTTCGTTCGATGAAGTTCGGTTCAGAAGACGCCATTTTAACAGACATTAAATTTTCCTATACGATGCAGATTGCTTCAGCCATTGTATTTCTAGTCCATGTAGTATATGCCCTGTTACTATATTTCCTTGGAAACAGAGAAAAAAGATTACTATTCTTCTCCATTCTAGTATTTAGCACAATGATGGGAAGTTTATTAAGTAGTGATGAAAAATTATTTCACCAATTCATTTATATGGGACAGGAATGGGATTTTCGCTTAGCAAACGCTATACTACTCCTTACTTTTTATGCTTTGATAAACTGTACCGAGCATCGAACTTTACCGTATTGGCAACGAATCTATCCTATTTACGCTATTATGTTGCTTGGTACGGCAGGGATAACATTATTTTTAAATGTGACACAAATTATATCCCTTTTTCCGGTTTATTTTTTATTTATTGGAATCGCAACAATCATTTCTGTAATAGCCATTTGGCGTCAATTTACAAGCGATCCAAAAGTAAATGTTTTGTTGCTCTTTTCATTAACCGCATTAACCCACCATTTTATCTGGACTATTATTTGGAGAGAAAGCGGCGTTACTGTACCGCATTATCCATTTGATCTGTTTATTGCCATGGGGTGTTTTGCTAGTGTATGGTTTAAAGATTATTTTAAAATGTACGCTGATACGAAAAATTTGGCGTCCAGATTGCAGCGTATGAATGACCATAAGGATCAGTTTTTAGCAAATACGTCGCATGAATTTAAAAATCCGCTCCACGGCATCTTAAATATGTCGCAAGCAATCTTAGAGAGAGAGCAATTCTCTTTACAACAAAGAAGCGTCAAAGAACTGGAAACTATTTTATCCGTTGGGCGTAGAATGGACTTCATTCTCAATGATTTGCTTGACGTAACCAGTCTTAAACAAGGGAGTTATCGATTAAAAAAAGAACCTATTTCCATTACTTCCATTATTGCAGGAGTCAATGACATGCTAAGATTCACCATAGAAGGGAAACCGATTAAAATTGTTCAACACATACCACAGGATTTCCCCAGCGTATTTGCAGATGAGAACCGAGTTATTCAAATCGTCTTTAATTTACTCCACAATGCGGTGAAATACACAAATGAAGGACAAATTACGATCCATGCATATGTCGAAGGTGAAAAAGCCATCATTTCCATTACAGACACGGGTATTGGTATGGACAAGGAAATGTTAACACGACTATTTCAACCTTATGAACAAGCGAACGCCAAAGAAACTAGGATTGAAGGCGGATTTGGACTTGGATTAAGCATAACGAAACAATTGGTTGAGCTTCACGGTGGGACATTAGAAGTGGATTCCACTTTAGGTAAAGGATCTACATTTACTTTTTCCTTAGAGCTAGCAAATGCTCAAGAAGTAGATTCATTTCACCAAGAAACACAAACGTTCTTGGACCAAACGACCTATTTTCACACGGAGTCTTCTGCCCTTCAAACGGAAACTGCTTCAACAACGGAAGCTAAAAGAAAAAATAACCCAACAGCTAGACAAGCAAACATTTTAATAGTGGATGATGATCCAGTTAATTTAGAAGTAATGAAAACAATTCTCCACCTAGAAAATTATAGGATTACTACTGTAATGAACGGACAGCAAGCTCTTGCCATTTTGAATGAGAAAGAATGGGATCTCATTATTTCCGATGTGATGATGCCACAAATGTCTGGTTATGAGCTTACAGAAAGGATTCGCAAACAATATTCTTTAACCGAACTGCCTATTCTTTTATTAACAGCACGCAGAAAGACAGATGATATACGTAGTGGTTTTCTAGCTGGAGCAAATGACTATGTAACAAAACCGGTGGAAGCGATGGAAATCAGATCCCGAATTGAAACATTAACGAGCATAAAACAAGCGGCTCAGGAACAACTACGATTAGAAACGGCTTGGCTACAAGCACAGATTCAACCGCATTTTTTATTTAATACATTGAATGCCATAGCTAGTTTAAGCATCATTGACGTTGAAAAAATGCAAGATTTACTAAATGAATTTAGCCATTTTCTTAGAAATAAGTTCAAATTTAAAAATATGAATGAATTAATTCCGCTTGAAGAAGAATTGAAAATGGTCCGCTCATATTTGTACATTGAACAAGTAAGGTTTTCAGACAGGCTACAAGTGGATTGGGATATAGATACACATGAAGAGATTAAAGTTCCTTTTCTGACTATCCAACCTCTCATAGAGAACGCCATCCGTCACGGCATTATGAATCGCGTTCAAGGTGGAACTATTTGGATAAGAGTTAAAAACTATGCAACGTATGTAGAAATATCCATAGAGGACAATGGAGTCGGCATAGATGAAGCAAAGTTAGCCCATATTTTATCTAAACAATCGGCTAGTAAATCAGGAGTTGGGCTTGTCAACACAGACTTACGCTTAAAGCGGTTCTTTGGAGAAGGCCTATCCATCGCTAGTATACTTGGAGAAAGTACGATTGTATCTTTTCAAATAAAGAAGGAACAGACAGAAAACCAAACTAGAAGCGACAATAAATAAAAACCATGAAAGAGCCGCCACTTCTTCATGGTTTTTATGTGAGTTACAACAAATTATTCTCCAATTCCTTCATTTCATAGAAATACCCTTGTTTTTCCATCAATTCTGTAAATGTACCAACTTCTACGACTTTCCCTTCATCCATGACAATGATTTGATCCATTGTTTCCAATCCTGCTAAACGGTGGCTAATGAGCACAACGGTGTCATCTGCCGCTTGCCTGAATAAGTGATCATAGATGGCTTGCTCTGTAACCGCATCTAAAGAGGATGTCGGCTCATCCAATACCCAAAATGAGCCGCCTTTTAACATTGCTCGGGCGATAGCAAGTCGTTGTTTTTCACCGCCGGACAAGTTTTCTCCTCGTTCATACACTTTATCCTCTAAATGAAAATGCTCCAATTGCACCATAGCTAAAATGGATTGTAATTCTTCATCGGTAGCTGTATCATTAGCCAGCAATAAGTTATCGCGAATGGTACCATAAAAGAAATGATTCTCTTGTAAAACAACATTCGCTAATTGCCAAATACTTTCCTCATCCACATGCGCTAATTCTATTCCATTTATCATGACCCTTCCTTGCTCCGGTGCAACCAAATAAAGCATTAACTGCATAAGCGTTGACTTCCCTGAACCACTTGCCCCTACAAGTGCTGTTTTTGAACCGCTAGGAAGGTGAACATCTACCTGTTCAACAGCTCGCCGCTCTTCTCCAGTAAATGTGAAGCTAACATTTTCCAATGTGATTTCTGGTGGCTCATTGATTGTTAACGTTTGGGCAACGTGCTCCTGTTCCTGTCCGTCTTTTTGCTCCATAATGGAAAATAACCGTTTGGCAGAACGACGACTATCGTTAAAATGAATCGGGAACACAGCCATTGCTGGCGCATCTTCAAACACAGTTAATGTAATCATAATCAGCATAGCAAGAAAAATCCCGTCCAATTCACCTGTATCAATGAGATAGGCACCTACTGCTAATACGGCTACTGTTACAAGTAAGGAGACAAATTGATTTAACGACTGATTAAATAACGTCGTCTTTTCTTCTTGTTCTTGCTCCGTAATGTAAGTATCAGAAGCTTGAAGTAACTGCTTTTCTTTATTGTCTAACTGCTGATAAATCTTCAAATCGCGAAATCCGTATAGTAATTCCGTGACCTCTGTAGAAAGAGCCGCTCTTTTCAAGCGTACCTTACTATCAATAGTCCGTTGACGTGCCGCAAAAATAGCTGGTATCACGATCGCAGTGAGTAAAAATCCGCCAAACAAAATTACTGCTGTTTCGATAGAATAAAACATTGTAAAAAAGATGGTACTCATAAATACGAGCGCCAATACAATCGGCGGATACACAACACGTAAAAAGAGATTTTGCAAACTCTCCACGTCACCGACAATACGAGATAGCAAATCCCCGCTACGATATTTCTGGAAGATTCCTGGCGCTAATGGCTCTAATTTTTCATAAAAAGCCATCCGCAATTGGCTAAGCATCGTAAACGTACCTCGATGAGATACATATCTCTCACCATAACGACTAAACGCGCGAATAAAGCTTAATAATTTCACAGACGCAATGACAAGCATTAATGTGTAAAAAGGCGGGGCAAATGCTGCTTTTGATATTAAATAACCACTAGCAGAAAATAACAGCACGGCAGCCAAACCAGCAATAAATCCCAATATGATAGAAAGGACGATATCTTTTTTTTCTTTCATCATCATTCGCATGATAGAGGTTAATTCTTTCATCGCTGCAGCCCTCCTCGCTGTATGGTTACCATCTTCCGGTAGCCCTCTGCATGTTCCAGCAGTTGTGCATGCGTTCCTTCCGCAATTAACCGTCCTTGATCAAGGTATAGAATATGATCCGCATCTTTAATCGTGTGCAGGCGGTGTGCAACGGTAATGATAGTTGCTGTTTCCGACAATTTTTGAATGGAAGCCTGAAGAATACGCTCCGTCTTTAAATCAAGCCCAGTCGTCGGCTCATCAAATAAAACAATTGCCGGTTGTTTTAAAAAAGCTCTGGCTAAAGCTAAACGTTGCTTCTCACCACCAGATAGCCCTCTCCCACCTTCACCAACATGGGTATCATATCCATTTTCTAAAGCCATAATCATGTCAGCTAGCCCCGCTTCTTCTGCCGCACGTGTGATGGCTTCCCGTGTTGCTGTTTCCCGACTGCCTATGGCAATATTTTCAGCAATCGTTCCAGCAAATATATACGGATGTTGCGAAATATAACTCAGTTGAGCGAACCAATCGGCTTCCTTGTATGCAGATAATGGATTACCTCCTAGTAATATCTTTCCTGCATCTGGCACGACAATTCCCGCAAGCAAATGCAAAAGCGTTGATTTACCAGACCCTGTTTTTCCTACAATGGCGTTTTTAGATTTGGGAGCAAAAGTCGTACTCATAGGATGTAACGTAAACGCATCCTCTCCATACTGAAATGTAACTTGTTGCAGTTCCAAACTTGCAGGGCCCTCTGGTTTAGAAAATGGCTTTTCTCCCCAAATAACAGCAGAATCCTCCTCTAGCGCCAATTCTTCTGCTACTTTTTTAGCAGCTCCCATGCTACTTTTTCCATTATGAAATGCCGTTCCCAACTGACGAAGCGATGTAAAATATTCCGGTGCCAAAACGAGTACAAGAAATGCAGTGAAAAAAGCAATTCCGTCAAAAACGATAAGCTGTAAAGCCACTTCTAAAGCAACCAAGCCGATTGCTAGCATGGAAATGAGCTCAAGCATAAACGAAGAAGTAAAGGCTACTTTTAAAATTTCCATGGTTGCATCTCGAAATCGTAAACTGCTCGTTTGAATGACCTTTTTTTGTTGTTTCGCTTTGCCAAACAATTTCAACGTAACAAGCCCTTGCAACGTATCCAAAAATCGACCAGAAAAAGCAGCTAGCTCCTCCATTTGCTCTTCCGATTTCTTTTTTGTTTGCATACCAATGATCACCATAAACAACGGAATAAACGGGGAGGTAATCAACATGATGAGGCCAGAATTCACATGTTCTGTAAACACAACAATTAAAATGATGAGGGGAATAACAGATGAGCGAATAACTTGTGGAATATAACTGCTAAAATAACTATCCACTTCATCAATAGCGTCCATCATAAGACTAACCTTTTGCCCCGATTGTCCTTTTAAAGAAGCTTGGACTGGGTTATTAGCAAAATGGGAAAGCAACTGCTTACGAAAATGGCTTTTCGCTGATGTACCAAGGCGTATCCCAATCTTTCCGCTTATGAAAGGAATGAAGCTTCTAGCTAGTAAAATAAAGAATAGAACTGCTAATAATGGAATAGTTTCTTGAAAGCTCCAATCTTTCAAAAAAGCACCATCAATGATAGTGACAAGTAAATACGCCTGTACAACGATGGCACCGCCCATTAAAAGGGAAAGCAGCAGCAAATAGATCGCACTTTGTTTATTTTCGTATAAATAATTTTTTATCTGATTCATGTAGACGCTCCTTCATCTGTAGAGCTATGATTCATCTTCATTATACATGAAGGCAAACGCATTGTATAAGCAATAATTTATAGCGTACCGAAATCGTAAAACTTGGCTTATCGTCAAGTCTTCATGGCTCATTCTTTTGTTTTTCTTATACTATAAACTCTCTTATAGCGGAACAAATGACAATTTAGGTGCTGTTCATCTCCCAAATCCATACAGCCACCAAAACTCAGGAATGGAAATCTTACAGCACCTAATTTTTTAACTTTCCTTTTAGAAAACGTGGATTATGTCCAAATTCTTATGACATAAAAACGCCATCGTTCCTAATAGTACTAAGAAAGAGGGGATCAACGGGAGATAAGCTCGAAGTCCCCTATTTTTTCCCTTTTACATAATCAGCATCAAATAAGAACAAGCGCATGAGCAATATTAGTGAAGGAATGAGAAGGAATAGCCCTGCAATAAATACGATAATTAAGGCAATTCCTGTCGACTCATGTGTCGCATTTTCGTAAACCGTAATATAAGGATCTAATATATATGGGAGGTGACTCACACCATACCCAAAGAAAGCAAAGAAAAATTGCAACATCACACTAATAAACGCTAGTCCATACCGTTTTCCTTCATAGATTAACCACATGGCAATCATAAAGAAGCCAACGGATAATCCAAACATCCACCAGTAATCGAACATATTTTGATAATGACGTTCATTATGCTGGCCTAAGGCAATAAATGTTGTCAAGGCAGCGATAATCGTTGGTGTCGCCCAAAATAGTGCATATTTACGAACAAGCTTTAATGCCGCAACATCATTGGCTCTCGCCGCATAGAAAGTCAAAAATGCGGCACTAATAAACAATACCGAAACGATCGCTAAGAAAACGACGCTCCAAGAATATGGGCTTGTAAATAGAGCGAAATAATCTAAAGCTACTTTCCCATTTTCTTCAGTAATAAAGCCACCTTCAGAAAGTGTTAACGCAACGGATAAAGACGCAGGAATTAATAAACCTGTAGCTCCGTATAGAAACATATACAGATTACTTTGTTTCGAACCATAATTTTCAAATGCATAAAACGAACCACGAATCGCCAACAAAATAATCGCAATACTACCAGGCACAAGCAGAGCTGTACCGTAATAATAAGCTGAATCTGGGAAGAAGCCAACAATACCAACGAAAAAGAAAACAAAAAACACGTTGGTCACTTCCCATACTGGGGACAAATATCTCGATATCAGTTGGTTCATAATATGATCTTTTTTTGTCACTTTCGCATAATACGCATAAAACCCTGCACCAAAGTCAACCGAAGCAACAATTAAATACCCATATAAAAAGAGCCATAATACAGAAATCCCAATTATTTCATAGTTCATTATTTATCACCCTTTTCAATGGTCGGATATTTTTTCTCCAATTCGTCTTCAACTGGATTATTTTTAAAGACTTTACGCAGCACAACAGCTCCGATCACTCCTAAAGCAATATAAAGGAGTAAAAACAACACAAACATCCAACCGACATATGGTGACGTCGTCGCTGCTTCTTCCACCGTCATATATCCTCGTAGTATCCACGGCTGTCTACCTTCTTCAGCGTAAATCCAGCCAAATTCAATAGCAAGCATCGCTAAAGGTCCACTTAAAACGAGCATCCAAAGCATGAATTTGTTATTTTCATTCCATCGTTTTAACTTCGATAGGAGTAGATAAAGAAATGATATCCCTAGTAAGAAAACGCCAATCGTAACCATCAAGTCAAACATATAGTGAATCCATAACGGTGGTCTCTCCGCTTCAGGAAATTCTTCTAAACCAGTAACCTCCGCGTTAAAATCACTATAGGCTAAAAAGCTCAGTAATCCTGGCAAACGAATGACACCTTCTGGCTCATTCTCCTCATTTAACCAACCAAATAAGATGAGGTCAGCATTTCCCTCTGTTTCAAAATGCCATTCCCCTGCTGCTAGTTTTTCTGGTTGATATTCAGCAAGAAACTTAGCAGAAACGTCTCCAGCAATGGCTGTAAAAATCGCAAAAATAAACGTTAACGTTACGGTCAGCTTCAATGCTTTTTTATGGTATTCTTTTGTTTTTTTCCGCAACAAACCAAACGCCGCAATCGCTGCTAAGATAGCTGCTACCGTTAAATAAGCAGAAGCCAACACGTGAAACACTTTTGTCGGTGTTGCTGGGTTGAACATCGCTTCAAGCGGATTGATCGCCGCAAACCCATCTCCACCAATTTCAAACCCTTCTGGTGTATTCATAAACGCATTGACGGTAGTAATAAAGAAAGCAGACATTGCCCCACCAATAACTATCGGTAATGATAACCACCAATGTGTCATCGGTTTTTTGAAACGATCCCACGTATACATGTATATACCTAAGAAAATAGCTTCAAAGAAGAAAGCAAATACTTCCATAAATAACGGTAAAGCTATGACGTTTCCACCAACTTGCATAAACTCCGGCCAAAGCAAAGATAGCTGTAAACCAATCGCCGTACCTGTTACAACCCCAATCGCTACTGGGATAACAAATCCTCGGGCCCATCGCCTTGCCAACATCGTATAATGTGGGTCTTTTTTCTTTATCCCAATAAATTCAGCAATGGAAATCATCAATGGGACTCCGACACCTAATGTTGCAAAAATAATATGAAAAACTAAAGTGATTGTCGTTAACAATCGACTCATTAACACCGGATCCAAATCCATCATAATCGGTAATCCCTCCTAATTTAACGGCGTAAACCGTCTTGTTCAGTAATGATCAATTTGTGATTTATTTCGTTGTCTTTTTAACTTTACATTCTTTTAATGAAAAGTTAATAATTAGTGATTTACTCACATAATAATTAGTATAAACTATTTTCGTATAAAAAAGAGGAAAAAGCTATGACAAAAGTATGACAAACTACAGACAAATATTTGTCTGTTTTTCTCTTTGCCATGATAAAACAAAGATTGTTATCACCCTCATTGTCTATCTGTTTTACATAGTAGATGATCGTGATTAAATTTCACAGTTATCTATACAAAGTTATCATTATTACATTCCCTATTATTGATAATTTACACGTAAAAATGAGAATTTTTTTAGCTGAATTCAATAGATTTCATTCCATTTGTTCAATTATGAACATAATATGAACCTTCCATGAGCGAGAAATTTGTTTTACCCTTCACGCTTTACTTAATAGCCTAAGGATATGACTTATAGGCCTCTATTGGGTACTGCTCTCCATCTCCACTGAGACAGCTTACATCTCCTGATTTGAAATGAATTTTCACAACACCTTCTATACTCCCATTAAAAAACCACAGTGAAGAAGTCTGTGGCACCACTTATATATATTGAATAGAAAAACATACAGGCAGTAAACGTAACTTATTTTACTCCCTGTATATTTTTTCTACATCAGTCAACAAATACCACTCTCGTATTACCTATCATATCATGAATACCTTGCTTTTCATGCGAGAAAGCCACGACAATATACAAGAGCACAAAAATTTGAAACACACGATAAAAAAATCGACCAATGACTTCGCGGAAAAATAAATCACTCCACTTTAACGGCTCGCCATTTTCACGTACAACTTTAATACCTAAAATCATTTTCCCAATCGTTTGGCTGAACTTTTTTGTCATCAGCAGAAAATACAAGTAAAAAACAACAGCTGATAGAATCCCCGTTAATGTCCAATAACCGATATCAACGACTTCTCCATCATTGATAAATTTAAGCGGGGTTAAAAGAATGCCATTGATACTAAATAGAACAACTAAATCAATGAGATACGCCCAAAATCGCATCCAAAAGCCAGCATATTTTCTCGTTTCTGGTACGATTTCTGACGCTGTTTCAGCAGTAAGCTCACTCATTTTATCCCCCCTTTAATTGGTGTATAAGTACATAGCACGCGGTGCGTTTGATTGACGGATCATATCCATGATACCGAGAAATTCTGCTTCATCTGTAAACATCGATTGTACCGACATTCCAAGCCATTCATTAAAACCAGCAGCATAATTGTATTTTACAACCTGCACATCATTAAAATCATTGTCCTCTGCCATATAAGCAATCGTATCGTCTAACGAGCCTAGTTCATCTACTAGCCCATTTTCTTTCGCTTGGCTTCCCGTATATACACGACCGTCTCCTAATTCTCTTACCTTGGATTCAGACATATCTCTTCCATCAACAATGACATTTACGAAATCTGCGTACATATCATCAACCATTGTCTGCAAAATCTCTCGTTCTTCATCTGTCATTTCTCTTGAGAAGGACAAAATATCTTTATATTCGCCACTTTTAATTGTATTAAAATCAATTCCCCATTTTTCCGCTAAGCCCGAGAGGTCATAACCTTCCATAATGACACCAATGGACCCTGTTACCGTTGCTGGGTGCGCAACTACTTTATTAGCTGGTGCGGAGATATAATACCCTCCAGAAGCGGCTGTATTCCCCATCGAAACATAAATAGGCTTTTCATATTGCTCCTGAATTTCAATGATCTTGTCATGGATTTCCGCACTTTCCACAACACCACCGCCAGGAGTATTCACGCGCAAGATAATACCATCGACAGTCGAATCCTCTCCCGCTTGCTCTAACATGTCCAAAAAGCGTTTATGGTTGTACGAAGTAGTATTCAACACTGGGCTTGGCGCTGTGTCTTGAATAATTCCATTAAGTTCAAGAACAGCTATTTTCTCTCCTATACCTTCTTCGATAATTTCTTCTTCAAATTGATTATCATCTAATTTAAACATGTCTTCAAAATTAGTAGTTGCTATGCTCCCCATAAATCGAAACCCCAGCGAAGCAAGCAATAAAACCGCAGCTATTAAAATAGCCCACCAACGTTTTGCATTCACACAATCCCCTCCATATTATCCCAAATTTCTTGAGCAATTCCATCATACACTATTGTTTTCACATGAAGCAATAAAACGACAAACGAGTATGTATGAAGTTTTCCTCCACATAGTTATAGCCCCATATTTCCAGCACTCTTTTCTTTTTATGTACATTGTTACTGGTTTTTAACACGACAATTGTTTCGTACTATGGGAGAAGCTATTCCTTTTAGTATAAGCAGTAAGAAAGCATCCTATGCGAATAATCCTTCAACAAGTTTTTATTAAACAGTTTTCTTACATGCGCTTCAAGCATAATCAAATGAGTGGACGCATTCCCATTAGTATCAATTACTTTCCATCTCCCAACTTCTGTTATATCCTATATAGATAGAAGAAAATATCGAATAATTTACACGTTTGGAGCGATAGCTATGACGATGAAAAAAACTTTAACACTTGCAGGTTCTGATTCCAGCGGCGGGGCTGGCATTCAAGCTGATTTAAAAACATTCCAAGAACATGATGTGTATGGCATGACAGCCCTTACTTCCATCGTAACAATGGACCCAAACGGATGGAGCCATAACGTGTCCCCCATTGATGTATCCATTGTGGAGAAACAATTAGATACCATTCTATCCGTTGGTGTCGATGCAATGAAAACCGGAATGTTAGGCTCCGTTGATATTATAGAATTAGGTGCGAAAAAAATTGCCGACTACGACATACCAAACTACGTCCTTGACCCTGTTATGGTTTGTAAAGGAGACGACGAAGTTTTGCAACCAGAAAACACGGATGCGATGCGTGAATGCTTACTTCCTCATGCTATCATAACAACACCTAACCTATTTGAAGCTGGTCAACTTGCTCAAACAGGTACTATTAAAACGCTAAATGATATGAAAGAAGCGGCTGTAAAAATTCATGAATTAGGTGCAAAAAATGTCGTTATTAAAGGTGGCAAAGCTTTTTATCACGAGAAGGCAATTGACCTTTTCTATGATGGGCATGAATTTACGGTATTAGAAGAAGATAAAATCAACACAAGCTACAACCACGGTGCTGGATGTACGTTTGCTGCTGCTATTACCGCTAACCTAGCACATGGACGTACTGTAAAAGATGCTGTAAAGGGAGCAAAAGATTTTGTAACAGCGGCGATTAAGCATGGCTGGAAACTCAATGAATATGTCGGTCCCGTAAGACATGGTGCTTATAATAAGTTTACGAGATAGATGAAAAAATTTTTTAACACTATGGCACAAAAAATCCAGGGCAGATTTTCCCTGGATTTTTTGCCAAGATTAATGTATTCCTATTCGAACGGTCTCATTCTCTAGTTGAATGCTTTTCATCTCAGCACGCTCTCCAAAATGAATGTCCTTTAGGAGCAGGTTCGTTTCTAACAAAGATTGAAACGATTTAATGACGGTTTTCATTTCTTCACTAGCAGCAAACGTAATATTTACCCGTTGGTCAACCGGTAAATTCAACTCTTTCCGATAGAGTTGCACTGCTCGTATAAGCTCGCGAGCTAAACCTTCCTGCTGTAATTGCTTCGTTAATTGCGTGTCTAAAAGAACGGTAAACGTTGGGTTTACAGCCATTTCCAGTCCTTTTTTTGTCACCTGCTTTACTAACAAATCTTCCTCCTCAAGTTGTAACGTCTCTCCAGACGGTAACGTTAATGTTCGATCTCCTTTTACTATCTGAGTGATTGCGTCTTCTGGTAATTGTTGCAATCTTTTCTGCACAATCCCTACCTGCTTTCCTAATTTCGGACCGGCGACAGGGAAATTCACTTTAACCTCATAACGCACGTTTTCGCCCATTTCTGTTGCGACATCCACTCGCTTCACATTAATTTCGTCTTTCATAATTTCCGCATATTTATAGACATAGCTTGCGTGTGACGCATCGCTAACCACTGTTAAAGAGGCCAATGGTTGCTTTGTCTTTATTTTAGATACGTTACGAGCCTGCCGTGCAAGTTCTACAACTTGGACCACGCCACTCATTTCCTCTTCTAATTGAACATTAATCGCCGCATTGTCATCGTTAGGAAAATCAACGAGATGCACACTCTCACCTGTTAACTTTACATGAATATCCTCGGTAACAAACGGAATAAACGGAGCAAGCAACTTACTCGTTGTTATCAATACTTCTCTTAACGTATGATAAGCAGCCAATTTTGTACTCCCCATTCCCTCACCCCAAAAACGGTCACGAGAACGACGAATATACCAATTACTCACTTGATCTACAAATTCCGCTAAAACCTTCGCGGCAGATGTAAATTCATAAGCATCCAAATAGTGATTCACCTGATTAACAACGGTCTGCTGACGAGATAAAACCCATTTATCCAACAATGTTTGCTCCCCTTTATCATGCTGATGAGGATCAAATTGATCAATAGCCGTATACATTGCATAAAAAGCGTACACATTTTGTAACGTATCGACCACTTTTGATTTGGCTTGAGCAACTAAATTTGCTGAAAAACGTTTATTGTTCCACGGTGCGCTATCTGCTAATAAAGCCCAACGAAGCGCATCCGCTCCATACGTTTCCACCAGTTGCATCGGATCAATCACATTGCCTTTACTTTTCGACATTTTTTTACCATCTTCATCTAAGATATGCCCTAAAGATAGCACTCGTTTATAAGAAGGTTTGCCGACGAATAAGGAAGCAACCGTTAATAAGCTGTAAAACCACCCTCTCGTTTGATCCACACCTTCAGCAATAATATCTGCTGGGAACTGTTTTTCAAATAACTGTTTGTTTGCAAATGGATAATGATATTGCGCAAACGGCATTGAGCCACTATCAAACCAGACATCAATTACTTCTTTTGTACGGTACATATCACTATGGCAGTGCGGGCAACAGAGCACGATCTTGTCTACGTATGGTTTATGCAACTCCAACGAATCAGGAACCGGATCTTTCGCATATGCTTGTAGCTCTTGAATACTATTCGGAACTACTTGATGCTCACAGTCTTGACATATCCACACATTTAATGGTGTTCCCCAGTAACGGTTTCTTCCTAAATTCCAATCCACCATATTTTCCAAGAAATTTCCAAATCGACCGTGCTTCATATGCTCTGGATGCCATTCGATCTGTTCGTTATTTTGTAAAATCGTATCTTTTATAGCTGTCGTTCGGATAAACCAACCTTCCATAGCGTAATAAAGAAGCGGCGAATCACAACGCCAGCAGTGTGGGTAGCTATGCTCATATTTTTCCTTTGCAAACAACAAGTCTTTTTCCGCCAACATTTTAATAATTGCTACGTCGCTCTGCTTCGCTAATTGCCCTTTTAAAGGAAGCATATCTTCCTTATATCTACCCGTCTCATCAACGACATGAATAAAATCAAGACTATTTTCTTCTACCGCATGATAGTCATCTTCTCCATACGCAGGAGCGATATGAACAATACCTGTACCGCTATCGTTTGTAACAAACTGCGCACCAATGACTTGGTACCCACGCTTTACTTTAGACATTGGAAAAGGAGGTTGATAAGAAAGTCCAACAAACTCTTTTCCTTTATGCCAGCTTAACACGTCAGCTTCTTTACATATTGCTTGTAAACGATCAGCTGCTACAATAAACACTTGCTGATTTTGCTGAACTTTAACATAGTCCATGTCAGGGTGTACAGCAAGAGCAATATTTCCTGGCAACGTCCATGGTGTTGTTGTCCACCCTAAAAAGAATGTATTCGCTACATCTTTTAGTGGAAATTTCACTGTTACGGATAAATCTTTAACATTTTTATATCCTTGTGCGACTTCATGAGAACTTAGCGAGGTTTGACAACTTGGGCAATAAGGCGTTACACGATGCCCTTTATCCAATAATCCTTTTTTATGAATGGTAGCTAAAATATACCAAACACTTTCAATATAATTATTTTCGAGCGTCACATACGGATCACCCATATCTACCCAGTACCCAATTGCCTCTGTAAATTTCCGCCATTGTTTTTCATAATCAAAGACACTATCTTTACAGGCTTCAATAAATTTTTCTACGCCATATGCTTCAATTTCTTGTTTACCGGAAATACCTAGTTTTTTCTCCACACCTAATTCAACGGGTAAGCCATGTGTGTCCCAACCCGCTTTTCTTAACACTTGAAAACCTTGCATTGTTTTATATCGCGCAACAAAATCTTTGATTACGCGACCAAGCACATGCCCAGCATGTGGTAAACCATTCGCTGTAGGTGGCCCCTCGTAAAATACAAACGTTTCTTTCCCTTCCCGTTGTGTGATGGATTTTGTAAATATATCCTGCTGCTGCCACCACTTCTTAACCCGATTTTCCCTTTCAACTACCGTCTCTTCTACATGATGATCCAACTCAATTCACTCCTAACTTTTTTATCACTTTTGATTTGTCAAATTAAGCGAGACAACAAAAAAGCCCGCCCCTAATTATCATTAGGGACGAGCTTAAACCCGCGTTACCACCCTGGTTCCAGAGTTATCGATGTAAACCATGTTCTCCGGCACTCATCAACGTACATTTCATACGCGCCTCTATGATAACGGTGAGGATTCCGGAAAAGCTTACTTACAGGATCAGCTTTTCTTCTCGGAGAGGATCTTCAACATAAGTGGAACATTGGCTTACAGCAAGAATGCCAACTCTCTGGAGAACCATCATTACGCTTACTCATTCTCGTCAATGAATGTAGTCGTTTGTTTCATCATTACTATAAACCTATACGAAAGCCTCATTGCTGTCAAGTTGGATAAAGAATTACAGTAAAATTTCTATGCCTGAAGCGAGTTTTGCTTATATGGTATTCCCTATAAATTGTTGGAGGAAGTGAATTTATTTTTAAATTTTCAATTAAAATGGTTGATTTTCTCCAAGAAATATTATATGTTTCATATATGCAACTTTATTAGTTCTAGGTAAATTTTATTCCTTTGGTTATTTTTTTTACCTAAAGGAATAAAGATGGTAGTACAGGTAATTCAACATGCTCTCCCGGGGTGGTAGCCGGGAGAGCGCCCCTTCTTAACGTACACTTTTTTATACTATAGATGAGCGAATTAACGACGAACGGGAGCGATTTACACGAGTAGGAGCGAGGTTACAACGAACGGGAGCGAGTTCTGCGCGGGGATGAGCGAAGTTACGACGAACAGGAGCGATTTACACGC
>NZ_FQXD01000010.1:0-66187 GCF_900129865.1 Virgibacillus chiguensis | reverse complement strand
GAGCGATTTACACGCGAGTAGGAGCGAAGTTACGACGAACAGGAGTGAGTTCTGCGCGGGGATGAGCGAAGTTACGACGAACAGGAGCGATTTACACGCAAGTAGGAGCGGGTTATGACGAACGGGAGCGAGTTATGCGCGGGGATGAGCGAGGTTACGACGAACAGGAGCGGATTTACACGCAAGCAGGAGCGAGATTACGACGAACGGGAGCGATTTACACGCGAACAGGAGCGAGGTTACAACGAACATGAGCGATTTCCACGCGAGCAGGAGCGAATTCACAACGAACAGGAGCGTTTTCCAGTAACTTATCTCTATACGATAAAACCTAGGAATGGAGGATAAGAAATTGTTCAAACTCATGCGGAAATCCTTACAATGGAGCAGTAGAATTAGTTTATTAACATTTGGAATGGCTTTTGTGTTTGCATGTATATCTACATTATTTCAGGAAGGTGCGGGTTACTTTTAAGTTTGTTTATTGTATTTGTCTTTATACTAATCGGTATTACCGGAGATACGGTTGGACTTGCTGCAGCTACGTCAAACGAGAAACACTTTCATGCTATGGCAGCTAAGAAAATAACAGGGGCAAAAGAAGCAGCTTTCATCGCTAAAAAAAGTTCCATTATTTTCCAGTTTATTTAATGATGTAGTTGGGGACATCGCAGGTATTGTTAGTGGTGCAGCTTCTACAGCTGTTGTATTTCAACTCGCTAAATTGATCCGTACTTCAGAAGGATTTATCACTTTCATACTGATTTCTGTTATTTTAACAAGTATCATTGCAGCCCTTACAGTCGGTGGAAAAGCAATTTGTAAAACGATTGCTATCTATCATTCAACAACTATTATTCTATTTACCGGAAGAATGATCTACTACACGAAAGCTACCGTACATATTTTTTCGTTACATCGTCCATACAGATTAAAAGATAAACATTAGAAAACAGCAAATGAGTAATAAAAAAACACTTGGCTGCTCAGCCATTGTACAAGCAGCCAAGTTTCATTTAGATTCACGCACTCGGTTTTTATGTTATTCTTCCGTCTCATATGTGCTTACAGGTGCTTTTTGGATAAACATATTTGGTTCCTTATTAACAATCATGACTAACTCATGCATTGCTCGCGTACAAGCCGTGTAAAACAAAGTTTGATCTGCCTTTGTATAGTTACTATTCGTTGCATCTGGAATAATAACGGCATCAAATTCAATCCCCTTTGCTAAATATACAGGGATGATCAAAACTCCTTTTGATAATGTATACGTTTCTTCATCCAATAAGGTACATGGAACCTCCCCTGTTAACGCATCATAGATATGTTTACTCTCCTGTAAAGATTTCGTAACTAGAGCTATCGTTTCATAGCCTTCATTCATTAGATCCTTTATCTGATGCTTTAGCACTTCTTTACGTTGCGTCTCTTCGTTTACATAGATAAGCTTAGGCTTGTTTCCTTCCCGTTCAAATGGTTCAATTTCATGTTCACCCGGGGCAAAATGCTTCGTGAATTGGACGAGTTGCTTTGTAGGGCGGTAGCTTTTTGTTAATGTAATGCGCTCTACCTCTTCTCCATCTTTTAGAAGCAACGGATTTTGTTTCGATATTGGGGCATAAATAGCTTGATTTATATCGCCTAATAATGTCATTCTCGTATGTGGAAATAATTCCGAGATATACGCGAATTGAAAAACTGAAAAATCTTGCGCTTCATCTATGACTAAATAACGTACGGATCGATCCTTCATATCTCCTAATAACTGCCCTTTAAAATACACATATGGCGTTACATCTTCCCATTGCAGATGGCTAGCTTGAATATGTTTCACTGTTTGCGCAGCTATATCCTTCCATGACTTAGGGAGCTCAGCTTGCTCTGGATAATGTTTAAATAACTGTTCAAATGTTTTTGCGACATCTACAAACGCAAAGTCCTTCACTTCCGCTTTCATACTAGCAAACATTTGATGAACGACGGCCTTTCTTAAAATAGCCTCTTCATCTACCACACTGTCCGCACCTTGTTGTTGCGCTTTATAATACGCTTTAGCATAGGCTTCTTTATCCAACAGCTCTATCTTTTCTCCTACCCAATCCTTCGAAACCTCCTCCTGTTGAATGCTAAGCAATTCCTTCAACAGCCAATTCGCTACTAGCTCCATTCGGTTTGGTAAAGAAATGGATGATTCCATAGTATAAAAGTAATCAGCGATCGCCTCTTTGGAAATGAGGACTTCTCCGCGAAATAAAACAGGGCGAAAACAAATCCCCTTGTCATGTAAAGTTGCCAAATAGGCATCCACCATTTGTTTAAATGCTAAAGAAGATTTATATTCAATTCCCCGCATACGTATTTGATCCGTCATTGTATGTTTATTTGTTAACATGTACTCCATTTGATCAAAAGGAGATTCAACAGAGAAATCATCTCCTACTTTTTTTTGCACAAAGTGATAAAAGGTAGTTTGTCTCACGTTCTCTTCCCCAAGCTCAGGTAATACATTATTAATATAACTTGTAAACAAAGGATTAGGGGAAAACAACATCACATTTTCTGGGTTTAACTGTTTACGGTAACGATACATCAAATAAGCTATTCGTTGTAATGCTGCGGAAGTTTTGCCACTACCAGCAACACCTTGCACCAACAATAATTTACTCTTTTCATTACGAATAATCTTATTTTGCTCTTTTTGAATGGTGGCGACAATATTACGCATCGTTGTACTTGCATTATTACCTAACGCCTCTTGTAACAATTGGTCGCCAATGGTAAGGCCCGTGTCAAACATCGCCTTCATCTTTCCTTGGCGAATAATAAATTGCCGCTTCAAAGAAATTTCTCCAGAGATTTCGCCCGCTAAGGTTTGATAACTTGCTTCACCTAATGCATAGTCGTAATAAAGGCTTGATATAGGCGCTCGCCAATCATAAATGAGGAAGTCCTCCTCTTCTTTATTCATAAGAGAAGCAATGCCAATGTAAATTTTTTCTTTTTCTTCTCCATCTTCTTTAAAATCAATGCGTCCAAAATACGGATTATCTTTTAACTTATTTAATGTTTTTAATTCTTTAGCCAAACTGCCATGAGCGGTTTCTTTTTGTGCTAACAGTTCTGCTTGTTGTTTTATACTTGCCTCTGTTTCAATGACATCATCCGGCTCATCCAAATTGACAGTTACATCGTCCCAAAATGTCTTTCTTAACTCGATGACATTTTCTTTTAATTGTGCAGTTTTCTCCAATAATTTGTTTTCTTTCTGATTAATTTCTCCTCGAATACGATCTACACGTTGTTGTTCTTGGAGCAAATCTTTATGCATTTCTGGCATTTTCGCAACCCCTTCCGTTTTCCTTGACCCTCTTTTTCAAACATGATATAATGTAAATTAGGATAATTGTATAAAAATTGAAACACGATACTTCAACCTATTTAGCATAGCATCTTTCTGTCTTTGCTTCAATAGGTTTATTTTAATAACTTCCATTATTTACCGCTAGACCTCCCCTTGGATTTTAAAACTATGTAATACGTTATATTTTGTAATCCCTACATTCAGTTATTTCCTGTTGCGCAAAAGTTTATTTATAATTTCTCATAAAATACGTACACTAAACTAGAATAAAACAGGAGGAGGTTTAAAAAACAATGCATACAAATCATTCACAACACCCTATTAAACATGTTAAAAACGAATTAGATAATGTGTTTCAATCTTTTTTTAACGACACTTCGCTTCTCAATCATTCTCCATGGAACAGATTTTTCAGCAGTCCGATTGCATGTAATATGAAGGAAAAGAAGCATGAATATGTCATAGAAGCACAAATTCCCGGAATGGATCCAGCTCATATTGACATTGAGGTAGACCATAATACAGTAACCATTAAAGGCGAGAAAAAAGAAGAATTAAAGACAGAAGACGACAATGATACAAAAATGCACTTTATCGAACATAGCTACGGAGCATTTCAACGTTCATTTTCTCTTCCAAACAATGTAGACAGTAATGCAATTCATGCCGACTATAAAAATGGAATTCTTTATATTCATGTACCCAAAACTGAAGACGACAAGAAGCGGAGCATCAAAATAAATACACATTGATTTTGCACAGTTTAATCTCATAACATGTATGCAGTAATTTTAAAAGCCGATACTACCCACCTTACAGGGAGTAGGGTAGTTCGGCTTTTTAACATGCTAAAAAAGTATAGATTTTTTGGTTTATCGTATATGACACATCCGTTTACGCTTTTAACAATTTCGCATTAATCGCAACAATGACCGTGCTTAAACTCATCAGTACAGCACCAACTGCCGGACTAAGTACAATACCTATTGGAGCAAGTACTCCTGCAGCTAAAGGAATGGCAAATATATTATATCCCGTTGCCCACCATAAGTTTTGCACCATTTTGCGATATGTTTTTCTCGATAAATCCATTAGAGAAACAACATCTTTTGGATTACTTTTCACTAGTACAACATCTGCCGTTTCCATGGCGACATCCGTACCTGCGCCAATCGCTATTCCTAAATCAGCAGTTGCTAATGCCGGTGCATCATTAACGCCATCTCCTGTCATAGCAACCTTCCATCCTTGCTGCTGAATTTCTTTTACTTGGCTCGCTTTATCATCAGGTAACACTTCAGCATATACTTCATCTATACCAAGCTGATCTGCAACCCAGTTCGCCACTTTTTTATTATCTCCTGTTAGCATAATGGAATGAATGTCTTGCTCTTTGAGCGTAGATATTGCTTCTTTTGCTGTTTCACGCACCATATCAGCTAAAGCAATCATCCCAATTAATTGTTCATCTACAAGAACAAACACAACCGTTTTTCCTTGCTCCGACATCTCGTTAAATAGTTCTTTATCATATTCGAGCTGCTTATTATGAACATATTTCGGACTAACTACATGTACTATCTTTCCATTCACTTTCCCTTGAATCCCTTTACCAGTAATCGATTCGAAATCCGTTACTTTGTCCACACGTATTTCTTTCTCTTTCGCCGATTGAACGATACCTGTTGCAATGGGATGTTCAGAATTTTGTTCTACACTTGCGGCATATGCAAGTACATCTACTTCCCTTTGTCCCTCTACCGGCACAATATCCGTTACACCAAATTCACCTTTTGTTAACGTTCCTGTTTTATCAAAAACGATGGCATTTAAATTTCTCGCTCCTTCAAAATTAGCTCGGTTACGAATAAGCAAACCTTTTTTTGCTGAAATGGATGTCGACACAGCAACGACTAATGGCGCCGCTAAGCCCAATGCATGCGGACAAGTAATCACCATAACCGTAACCATCCGTTCCATAGCCACATCAAATGAATACCCAAGTAATAACCAAATAATGAGTGTTACAAAACCAGAAAGTAAGGCAATATAAAACAACCATTTTGCCGCACGGTTCGTTAAATCTTGTGTTTTGGATTTCGACTCTTGTGCCTCTTTTACCATCGTGACTACTTGCGACAAGAATGATTCTTCGCCGGTTTTTTCTACTTGAATGGTAAGAGAACCTTCCTTGTTCACTGAACCACCGATTACTTCGTCGTCTGCCCCTTTTTCTACGGGGACAGATTCACCAGTTAATAACGATTCATCTACCGCAGATTTCCCATCCCTAATAATGCCATCAACTGGAACTTTTTCTCCCGGTTTTACTAGCACATAATCTTTACTTTTTAACTCAGATAATGGTACATCTTGTACATTTCCTTTCTCATCTAATTTGTGCGCTTCATTCGGCATGAGTTTTACCAACTGCTCTAACGCATTAGATGCCCCCATTACCGAACGCATCTCTATCCAATGCCCAAGTAGCATAATATCAATTAGTGTCGCTAGTTCCCAGAAGAAATCTTTTCCTTCCCAACCGAACACTGTAAGAGAACTATACCCATAAGCAACGAGAATTGCTAAACCAATTAAGGTCATCATCCCAGGGTTTCTGTCATTTAATTCACGAATGGCTCCAGTAATAAACGGCCAGCCACCATAGAAAAAAACAAAGGTCGATAACGCAAATAAAATATATTGATCGAATGGAAATTGCCAATCAACGCCAATAAATTCTTGAATCATTGGGGACAAAGCTAAAATAGGTATCGTAAGGATAAGTGAAATAAAAAACCGTTTTTTAAAGTCATTTACCATATCTCCATGGTCATGACCGCCGTGATGCCCATGATGCTGATGCCCCTCCCCATGACCTTGGTGCGCAATGTTATCATGATGCGCATGAGTCTGGTGATCATGATGAGAGTGGTCGTTCTGATGATGATGACCGTAATGTTTGTGCTTATGATCCTCATTTTGTTTCATTATACCCCTCCTACTTCATTTCCTTTTTAATATAAGTTACAAACTAAATTTTCATACCACAATACTATACCCCCCTACGGTAACTGTCAAACAAAAATTTTTTATTTCTTACTATAAAGTGAAGCTTCTTTCATTCCACTATTAGAGCATCCAAAGGGATAACGTAAAAAAATCTTACGGAAAAAGGATTTAGGTGCCGTTATTTTCTACTTACACTTGCTCAAGCTCGTATCTTCAATTTACAAGTCTTGCAGCACCTTATATTCGGGATAAAACAATCCCTTTTTAAGACATTGACAAAACATTGCTATTAACATGTTTAAAAACGCATTGCATGGGAAACATACGAACTAAAAGGAGGAAGATAGATATGGCACACCAACAACACGAGGAATTAATTCAAGCTTTACATGAATGCATGACTGCTTGCAATCATTGCTACGATGCTTGCTTACGAGAGGACAACTTAAACATGATGGCGAATTGCGTTCGTCTAGATCGTGAATGCGCAGATATTTGCAGCTATGTCGAACAAGCACTTACGAGAGGGACGCCATTCGTGTCTGAATTGACTGCTTTATGCGCAACTATTTGCGAAGCTTGCGGCGAAGAATGCAAAAAGCACGAACACGACCATTGTCAAAAATGTGCAGAAGCCTGTTTTAAATGTGCGGAAGTTTGCCGTGCAGCCTAATATATGACTTCAATTTTAGCGGAAGGTTCTCCATCCTGATAACCATGCGTTTTACTAAAGCCCTTAAGAAAAAGGAATGTAAGCGCTGGAATCTTCCATTTAAATTTGTTTAAACCACCCAAATTTTGAAGTGGGGATTCTTACAGTGGAAAGCCTAAAGAACGAGTTAAAGGAAAAAAACAACAATTTTAAGCGCAGATGATGTATATTCTTTTATAAGAACAGGGATAATATTTCATAAATATACATTAACATTTAGCTATTAGTTAAAGTTTTTTCACTACTACGAAAGTATTTTTCTATATAGAAGGAGGTTATAACACATGAACATGAAAAAATGGATGTTCAGTCTAATGGTAATTCTATTAGCAACTGTTTTCGCTGCTTGCGGAACGGATCAAGAAAACGAACAAGATAAAGAAAACACAGATACCAATCAACAACAAGAGGAAAAAAATCAAGAAAACAACTCCAATGATGCAGAAGATAAGGATATGATGCATTCTAGCTCAGGGGAGGTTCCTGACGGGTTAAAAGAAGCAGAAAACCCTAAATTCCCTGTTGATAGTAAAGCGATTATTGAAGCGAGTCATATGGAAGGAATGAAAGGTGCGGAGGCAACCATTAAAGGTGCATACGACACAACGGTATATTCCGTTACGTACACCCCGACAAACGGTGGTGAAAAAGTAAAAAACCACAAATGGGTGATTCATGAAGAATTAAAAGATGTGGGTAAAGAGCCTTTGAAGCCAGGGGATGAGGCAACAATTCAAGCCTCCCATATGAAAGGTATGGACGGCGCTAAGGCTACGATTGATTCAGCAGAACAAACAACCGTTTATATGGTTGATTATACGTCAACAACAACCGATGAAGAGGTTACTAATCACAAATGGGTTACAGAAGATGAACTATCTTCTGTAGAACAATAAGCAGATAGCTACCTTTAAAAAAGATTACTTCAAGGATTATAGGAACAAAGGCTAGGGGCGCCCGGTTAGCAACGTCGCGAGTGGAATCATGCCCCCGCAACAGGAGTATGCCGTCGCCCTCCGGCAAGCCCGTCTTTAGTCGGCCTTCCTATTTAGTACGAACCGATGATGACTTAGATTAGGGCGCTGAATCCGGACGTGGTTAAAAACATAGTAATTTTAACCATAGATGCAAAATTTTATAAGACCATTATAAGGCCTATGAATAAGGATTCCGTGCGAATATGCCACGGAATCCTTTTGCATTCGTTTGTAAAACTTAAGAAATAAACCTTCGAAGTCAGATTAGTATTACGCACTAGATATTATTTTGCTATGATAATACTTCCATTAGCTGTCCTCGCTTTAATAACATGCTCTCCATCTCCAACAACAGCATTCCAATTATCCGTACCAAACACTTCGACACCACCATTACCGGTGCGCAAGTCGTACGTCACATTCGTCGGTTCTTCCTCTACATTTATATCAATACTTCCATTTTCGGTATTCATTTCCATCGATTGATCCAAGGTTTTAGCAGTCAAAGTAATTGATCCATTACTTGTTTCTCCATGCAGGCTTCCTGCTACATCATTCAGTTCAATGCCGCCATTTTGCGTGGAAACTTCTGTCGTGTCTGTTATGACTTCATCCAGCACAATTTCTCCATTTGCTCCTGAGGCTTGTAAGCTTTTTACAGTGAACTTTTTCCCGTGAATTGTTCCATTTTTCGTATCAGCTTGGATCGTTTCATACGCTTTTTGTGGTAAATGTACCGTAAGTGTCAGTGAATCACCTTGGTTAAAAAAACGAAACTTGAATTTTTCCGACTTTTTCCGTACTTTTAACGTATTTTCTTTTTTGTCAATGTCCAGAAATTTTTTATCTGGCTCGTTACTTTTCCCTTTCAGTTCTAAAACGATGTCTGAACCATCAGTAGGGATAATAGTTATTTCTTCATTAATCATATCAAGTTCCAAATTTGTTATTTCATCAGCAGAAAATTCTTCCGTAATATCGACTTTTTCTCTAACTAATGATTTAAATGTAAACAAACATCCAACACCCCCTATAATAATGAGTATAATAGCAACTAAAATAAGTTTTTTCAATTTACTCATTGTTCAGACCACCTTTGACCATTTTAACATTAAAGTGTAAATACTTCATAAAAGCCTTAAACATATAACGGGTAACATAGTACATGCCGATAATAATAAGAATGCCAAGACCTGTTAAGGCAATAGAGACAAATACATCAAATAAAAGCAACGTCTCAGGGTATAAAACGACATTTACTAAAACAACTAACGGAGATAATATAAACGATCCGCCGATTACCCACCCAGAAGCAATCAATGAAACTAAAGCAATAAATGGCCCTAATACAATGACTAAATTGAAGAAACCTAAACCAATAACAGCCCAAACCGCACGAAATACATCCCCCGCATTAGAACTATGATTCACTTTTTCCAAATGGTAGGTTGCTACAAGCTCTTTAGCAACCTGATTCGGAGCCCCTAAAGCAGCGGCAACTTCCCCTTCTGTTTTACCTTCTGCCACACCAACGGAAAAATGCTCTGCAAAATCTTGAAGAATTTCCTTTTGCTCCTCTTTAGGAAGTTTTTTAATACCTGCAGCTAACTTTTTCATAAATACATCTTTATTCAATATGATCACTCTCCTGCAACAACTTATTTACGCCACTAGTAAACTGCACCCACTCATGAATCAATTGATGCAAATAGTCTCTTCCTTTATCCGTCAGACAATAATACTTCCGAGATGGCCCTTCCTTTGATTCTTGTAGATAGGTTGTAAAATATTCCTCTTTTGCAAGCCTTCTTAATAATGGATAAACGGACCCTTCCGAAATAGCGATTCTTTTCGATATTTTATTTGCTAGCTCATAGCCGTAATGATCTTGCTTATCTAATAAAGCAAGCACACACAGTTCCAGAGCACCTTTTTTAAATTGAACATTCATGTAGTTTAAGCACCTCATTTCTTATATTTAACTTTCTACCTTCTGCACTAAAACCATGAACAAAGGCTCGGAGCGCCCGTTCAGCAACGTAGCGAGTGGTGCGAATCAACGAAAGTTTTAGGAATCATGCTCTTGCAACAGGAGTATGCCGATGCCCTACGGCAAATCCGTTTTTAGTCGGCTTAAAACAATGTAACGAACTAAATCTTTATTCATTAACTTGCACAGGTGTGACGAAGGTATATAATATTCGGCATAGTACACTTTATCACTCACTATTATACATTAAATAGTACCTATATATATAATATACTTTAGTACTGAATATTGCAAGGTACTAAGATAAAGTTTATTGTTTTACCTATGTTAGAAACCACGCTTCCATAAGCAATGGCTTGAACTTTTTATTATAACCACGAAAAATGGAGACAAACACTTGGCTTATCGTGAAATCTTTACTCTACGGTGAAAGCCGTCGTTTCACTTTTATTACACCTTCCCTATAGGAACAAAGGCTCGGGGCGCCCGTTTAGCAACGTAGCGACTGGAACGAATCAACTGACATAAATGAACCACGGTAAGGCACGAACCGATGATAACTTATCGTAGAGCGATTTCGTGAAGTCGCCTAGTTGCTGGGTGCTAGAGCCGTACGTCGCTATTCCGCTAAATCGGCATCCAACAAAAGAAACAAATTTTATACTTCCTCATTCTTCGAAAAAGAGAGGATACTCCTCTCTTTAACCAGTAAACACATCTTCTTCTGGATACCGAATTGACGACTCCCTTTTTTTAGCAAACACAAACGCCATGGTAAGTGGTCCTATTCGTCCAATAAACATCATAATCATAATGACCTCTTTCCCAAGAGTAGTAAGCTCGCCCGTCAGTCCCATGGATAGCCCTACAGTACCAAAAGCAGAAATCACTTCAAATGCAATCGTTAGAAATGGCGCATTTTCAGTGACTGTCAACATGAAAATAGCTATAAATATACAACTAATACTAATCATCATGATCGAAAGGGCACGAACAATAACGTGAGATTTTATTGTTCGCTTAAACGCTGTTGTGTCATTTTTTCCACGTAAAAACGACATCGTTGCTAGCAACATAACAACAAATGTGGTCACTTTAATTCCGCTACCAGTAGACCCACTTCCTGCCCCAATGAACATCAGTAGCATCGTAACAAGTATAGAAGATTCGTTCATTGCAGCAATATCCAAAGAATTAAAACCAGCCGTCCTTGGTGTTACCGCTTGAAAATACGACCCCCATAGTTTATCAACGAATGAAAAGTTACCAATCGTTTCTGGGTTACTATATTCTAAAACAAATAATATGCATAGAGCAGTAACATTAATAACTAACGTACCAACGAGCATTAATTTAGAATGCAAAGACAATCGATGAAATCCTTTTTTATCCCAAATATCTACCAAAACCGTAAATCCTAGACCACCTGTAATAAATAATCCTGTAATAACAATATTTACTAACGGATCACCTACATATTGCGAGAGGCTGTCAGACCAAAGCGAAAACCCTGCATTATTAAAAGCAGATATGCTATGAAACAAACTATAATTTAACCCGTCAGCCCAACCGTACGTGGGCACCCATTTTACAGCAAGGAATATAAAAGCAATTGCTTCTATCGTAATCGAAAAAATAAATAATAATTTCACAAGACGAAGGAGTCCACCTAGCGAGGTTTGATTTAAATTTAAGGACTCCTGTGTTAACAACCTTTGTCGTAACCCAATCTTTTTACGCATCATCATTAAAATAAGTACAGAGAAAGTCATGAGACCTAGCCCGCCAATTTGCATTAAAAACATAATGACAATTTCTCCGAACAAGGTATAAGTTGAGCCAGTATCAACAACAACTAAACCTGTGACAGTTATGGCAGAAGTAGCCGTAAACCAAGCATCTAACCAAGTTATAGACGTATACGTAGCTACAGGCATTTTTAGCAAGCATGCGCCTACGACAATAAAAAATAAAAACGTCAATGCTAAAATTTGTGGCGGATTACAATGAATAATAATTCCACGTATTGGATGTAATGAGATAATTTTTTTCATCATCCCCACCTCTTTCTATAAGTGAACAGATACCTACGCACATTGCTTAGAAAAACTTAGATTTCACCAAATGTTTATGGCAAAATCACAATACACTCCTATAGTGTCCCCTAAGGCTTTCATTAAATGAACATGAAGGTGCTGTTATTTCCCATGCATCCTGCAAAATCTTTGTTAAAGGGAGTGTTACAACACCGATTATTTGAAAGAACAAAGGTGCAAGCGCCCGGTTAGCAACGTAGCGAGTGGAACGAATCAACGAAAGTTTTAGGAATCATGCTCCTGCAACAGGAGTATGCCGGCGTAGGGCGGCAAGCCCGTCTTTAGTCGGCCTTCCTATTTCGAACGAACCGATGATGACTTAGCTTAGGGCAATCGAGTGAAGTCGCCTAGTTGCTGGGCGCTGGAGCCATACGTGGCTAAATAACTTAGTAAGTTTATCCACAGCTGCAAAATTTCACAATTTCATAGACCATAAAAAAAGACCAGCAAAAACACATGGTCTCAAAGGTCGCGATTTCCCTAGGACCTCTCTCCTAATATTACATACGCTTACGAGGTTAGCTGTCGGGTTCGGGATGGAGAGCACCCCTTTCTCTATTATGAGAATTCACCCCAAGGCCGCAATAAATCATTTCTACGACCAAATTCCTGTGGTTCCCCCGTTCAAAACAAGATTCAGCAAAGGTTCATAGTTAATTATGAGTAAATCTTTTAATAAGCTATAATTTACTCCGATTGTATCGGATTGTCAATATTTAATTGTGAACTTCAGCAACTTTTTTACAAACGCAAGCGATTTCCTATCCATCTCATTAACATAAAGCAACCATAAAGAGTTCAATCTCTTTATGGTTGCTTTTTGGCACGCATTAAGCGCAAGGAATTGAATACAACTAATAACGTAGCTCCCATGTCAGCGAGTATAGCTAGCCATAAGGTGAGCCATCCTGGAATAACTAATAAAAGGGCAATTACTTTTAAAAGTAGCGCAAACCCTATATTTTGTTTGATGATCGTTAACGTTTGTTGACTTAACCCCATTGTATATGGAACTTTGCTTAAATCATCAGCCATTAACGCAATATCAGCTGTTTCCATGGCGGTATCCGTACCAGCACCTCCCATAGCAACACCGACATCTGCTGCTGCTAAAGCGGGGGCATCATTGATCCCATCTCCAACCATCGCAACCTTGCCGTACTGCTGCTTTAATTCTTTAATTGCTGTTAATTTACCTTGCGGCAAAAGCTCCGACTTTGTTTCTCTGATGCCTACTTCGCGCCCAATCGCAGAGCCAGTTGCTTGGTTATCTCCTGTAATCATCACCGTTCGTTTACCTAGTTGGTGCAGCTTTTCAATGATAGACAGACTTCCTTTACGAACTTGGTCGGCCACGGCAATTAAGCCTTCGATACGATGATCCGTTCCAAATAGCATCACCGTTTTACCTTGCGTTTGTAATGTGCGAATTTGCATTTGCAATTCTTTAGGAAGAGGTGCTTTCCCTTGAAATAAGGAAGGACTTCCAATTCTGTACATAGAGCCATTCACTGTTGCTTGGGCGCCCTTCCCCGTAAAAGACTGAAAATTTTCTGCATGTAAGTTATTTACATTATCTGCTTTAGCTTTTCGTAATATAGATGAAGCAAGTGGATGCTGTGAGTAAGTTTCAATCGCTGCTGCATGCGCTAACACGTCTGATTCTGACATATCTCCAAATGAAATAACTTCTGTAACAACAGGCTTTCCCTCGGTTATCGTGCCTGTTTTATCAAAAGCAACTACATCTATTTTTCCTGTTTCTTCTAAATGAATGCCACCTTTAATTAACACACCATGTCGAGCAGCATTGCCAATTGCTGTTACAATAGCTACAGGAGTAGAAATAACCAACGCACACGGACATCCTACGACTAATACCGCTAGCCCGTTATAGGTCCAATCAGACCACGTTGCACTAAACAACAATGGTGGAATCGTAGCCACCAACATAGCAATAACGATAATGGCTGGAGTATAATATTTCGCAAAACGATCGACAAATTGTTGAGAAGGCGCTTTTTCCGCCTGTGCTTCCTCTACTAAATGAATAATTTTAGCAATTGTGGTATCTTGCGCATATTTGGTAACACGCACTTCCAAGGAACCTTCTTCATTCAAAGTACCAGCAAATACTTCATCACCAGCTCGTTTAAAGACAGGGATAGATTCACCAGTTATGGTTGCTTGATTAATAGACGATTCTCCTTTAAGAACTTCGCCATCCATGGCAATTTTCTCACCTGGTTTAATCACCATGACATCATTCACTTGTACATCCTTGACATCCATTTCAATTAGCTCATCGCCCCTACGAATTGTTGCACGATTTGGGGCAATATTCATTAATGAACGAATGGATTGCCGAGCCTTCTCCATGGAATATCCTTCTAGCGCTTCACTTACAGCAAATAGAAAGACAACGACAGCACCTTCTGCCCATTCTCCAATAATAGCAGCACCTATAACTGCAATCGTCATTAACGTTTTCATGTCAAATTCAAATCTAGCTAAGTTTTTAAAGCCAGTACGAAATAGCTTCCAACCCCCGATTAGAATAGCAGCTGCAAATGTACTTACTGTTGCAAGATTACTTTCGCCCACTTGAAAGAAAAACACATATCCAAGTGCAGTGAATAAAAAGGAAAATAACGTCGTCAAATTACTTTTATTTTTCCAAAACGATTGCTTATCTTCCGTTAATCGCTCTCTTTCTGGAAAGACTTTAATATCATCAAAAGCTCCAGCCGCTTCCAACTGCCGCACAGAAGCTTCGCCTTGCACCATAACTTTCGATGCACCAAAATTTAGTTGCACGTCGTCAACGGTTTCAATGGCACGAATATTTTTTTCAAACTTTGCTGCACAATTTGTGCATGATAACCCTTGCAGACGATAAACGTTTTTATTCTCTTCCACGATCGACACCTTCTTTTGCATGAACTGTAGCTATTGTTACGAGCTGATGCACATGCTCATCCTCTAAAGAATAAAAAACAAGTTTTCCTTCTTTTCGATGTTTCGCCAGCCCCATATTCTTTAACAAACGTAAGTGATGCGATGCAGTTGCCTTCGTTGCACCAATAATCGTAGCTATATCACATACACATAACTCTCTTTCTAGTGTAAGCGCATAAGCAATTTTTAATCTTGTCGCATCAGCCAACGCTTTAAATATTTGTTCAACCCCATCCATCTTATCTATTTTAGGACGAATTCGGCTTACCGTATCCTCGTCATAACAAAACGTCTCGCAAACGTCGATTGGTTTTTCTTTAGAAGCGCCCATAATTTATCCCCCTAATAATCAAATAGTTGTTTGACTGTTTGTTTATAGTGTATGAATGAGTCCTTTTATTGTCAACTATATGTATCCCAAATTCAAATTTAAATTTGACAAATTTGTGAACATGATTGATAATAAAGAAAATACTTTAAATTTGGATATTAACTCGTAACCATTGTTACATTTTAATACAGTCTAACTACGTTTTAAAAGGAGTTACGGTACATGAAAAACGAAAAGCTGTTAAAAGCAACAAAATATGTCGGAGCAAGTATATTGTTGACCGGTATCGCCATTTTCCTTTATGGTTTCTTTGTAAGCGATTACAGTTACATTACTGGAATTGGTATTGGAACCGTTATGGGAGCTGTATTTATTTTTCTCATGGGGGTATTTTTAGTAGCCACAGAAGAAATGAATTCGAACAGAAAAACTTGGCGATAGCCGTAGTTTTGCTTATACTAGAATCCATAAAAATGTATTCTTTCCTATAGTAGAAAAAAGACTTAACAAATCCGTATCTAAGATTTAATAATGCGCCCATGAAACGAGCCGTCTGCTTCGCATAAGCAAACGGCTCGTTTCATCTATTGTGCAGCGCACCATAGCATTTCGCAGCTAGACTTACTAAAACATGTTTTTTCAATGGTTGTTACAAGCCGAGTTGTCTATATCATTGATTATAGATGGAAAATATTGTTTAATTGTATACATAAAATGAAACTTCAATTAGTGGGATTTTTATATCATACGGATTATTGATTGACGTAAAGGCTTTTAATTAAACTGAAGATTTAAATCCCACTTTGACTTATTCAGCGCTCACAACGTCCCATTTTTAAAGTAAGAAAACGGACAGCACCTTATATCTGGGATCAAACTGTAACCGTAGAGGAGAGCTTGTACATGACCTTAAATCAACTATTCCAATCTTTGATATCGTATATTCCAGCGACAAACATGAACATGAGAAAAGCATACCAACCTGATAAAATTATTTCAGGCGTGCAATATGATATTTTCTCAAACACTACGAACAAAAACGTAGCAGTATTCTCCGTGGATAATCAAGGAAAGCTGCTTTACTTTTCTGTAGAAGATGAAGTTTTAAAACGATCAAATTACACATTAAAACGTGATGAATTAATCGAAAAAGCAAGTCATTTTGTAAAAACATTTTACCCTGAGATGTATAAAAATTGCAAACTAGCTTCTTTTTTAAAATTAGGAAATGCATACACGGTTCACTTCGCCTATCAGGATGAACAATTGCATTTATTTCTCCCTGAAACAGGAGTTACATTATTTTTAACGAAAAGCGGTAAAATCAGTACGATTATTTCTTTTCATGATAAGAATACGAACATACATTATCCTGATGTCATGATCTCTGCTGAAGCAGCAAAGAAACAATACTTGCACCATTTGGAACCAGAATTACTGATTGCTCCAATGGATACATATTATATAAACAATAATGGCAAATTTCGACTCGTTTACAGCATAATTGAACGTGCATTCTACATACCAGCTGACGGGGGAGAAATCTATGTGCAAAAAGATGCTATAAAACAAATTCCTTTTCATAAACCAGAAAAAGTTAAAACGAATTTACACGATATCATTGGTTTAAAGGGTTATAAGCTAATGAAGAAAAAACAAGCAAAGAACAAACGAATAGAGGTTTGGTCTACCCTACCAAATGTCATTCAGAATAAAACAGATTTTGATATGGAGGAAATAGATCCTTGTCTTATGAAATTATGCTTTGATAAGCAAGATCGATTGCTACAAATAACGAGTGAAGAACTGCCTCCAAAAGACATAAGTAAACCTATTGGCGTAGACCAAGCCGAAGAAATAGCGTATCAGTTATTATTCTACCTTTATCCTGAAGCGCACAAGCAATTGATTAGAATTGATGGTGAGGGGGAAATAGAGGATGTTTATTGCTTTGATTTCCGCTGGCAATATAACAGCATCCGTATTTTACACGATATCATTTCTATAGATGTTGGGAAATATTCAGGTCGGATTTGTAGCTTTGATCATCAACCGTTATGTAAACAACGATATGAGCATGTCCATACGACACCGACACTTTCTAAGCAAACGGTCAAACAAATATACGCCGACGATGTACAAATGGAGTTACGTTGGTTTCAAGATGGAGAAAGCGATTATAAATTAGTGTATGCACCCACTTTTCCAAAATTAGCTGGCGTTATCCGAATGATTGATGCGCATACAGCGCAAATATTTCAAACTGAAAAGACAGAACTATTTTGTTAGTGCATTGTTCTTAATTGAAAGTTAAAAGACACATACACCTAAAATTTTTTAACTTCCTAGGTGTATGTGATCATTCCGTGTTACAGTAATACTTCCAATAACAAGCGGTTTTCACGCTCTATTCATCCAGCAAAGCTACTAAAAATGCTCTCTTATGAAACTTGCTAAATTATATCCACTATAAAGCAAAAACGTCTACTTTGTTCCAAATACAATTTCAAATTTAGCTCCACCTAACTCTGAACGACCAACCGATATTTTTCCATTGGATTGTTCAATGATGGCTCTAGCAATAGCAAGTCCAAGCCCCGTTTCTCCACCTTTTCCTTTCACAAAACGGTGAAAAATATGAGGAATTAAATCTTCAGGCACACCTTCTCCGTCATCTTCTATACGAATAAGCACTTTTTTATTTTCCTTCTTCATCTCGATCTGAACTTGTTGATGGGCATGACGAATGGCATTGAATGTCAAATTCAACAATGCTCGTAACATTTTCTCCGCATCCGCTGTGATTTCTGGAGACCCTGTAACGGTATGCTTCAATTCAATACCTTGCTCATTAACGATTGGAAGTGCCCTATCAACCACTTGTTCCATTATTTGTTTTAACTGGAATCGTTCTGGAGTAAAAACGTCTGGTTCACTATCTAATTTAGCTAATAATATCATCTCGTTTATAATTTTTTTTAGACGGTTAACTTCTGTTACCATCATCTCAAGACCTTTTTCTTCCTCTTCTGCATCAAAAATATGATCTCGAATTCCTTCCGCATACCCTTGAATTGTCATCAGAGGTGTTTTTAACTCATGACTCGCATTTTGAAAGAATGTTTGTTGTGAATTAATATATCTTTCCAGCTCTTGGGCCATATCATAAACACTCTGTTCGACTTCTTTAATTTCGCCTGTTGCTTTAATTCGTTTAATGGAATGGAATTGCCGTTTTTCAATTTTTTTCAATTGCTTTTTTAATTGTGAAAGCGGCGTGACTAATTTGCGTGTGAAAAAATAGCTCAGAATAATCGCAATAGCACCGCCAATGAAAAACACAATTAGCAAACGAAAGAAAAAACTTTGTTGAACGAGTTCTAAATCACTTAAAGGAGTCAAAAGAATCAGCTCAACCCCTGTACTCTCTGGTCTAAAAATAATGCGCGACGTGACAAACTTAGAACCTTTATATTCCCATAATGCTTTATTAGTATCAGAAAAGTCGTTTTTCTTAAAAAAACCTGCAACTACACTATCAGGAAGCGAAGGAGAAACGGCGACATCTTGATTCCTATCATAAATAAACATTTGCAAACCTTGATCTTCCAACAAACTATTTAAGTTCTCTACACTCGTGCTATCGTATTGATCATTTAGCACATCCACAATTAAGTCGCCTTTTTGCTTTAACTGCCGCTGCTCATCTTGAATGAGTAAATCTAAGAGTAAAGAATAGATCACATACCCCGTAATTGCCATAATAACGAAAAGCAAAGTTGTAAAAGCTACATTTAATTGCGATTGCAACTTCATGAAGTTTCTCCTTCATCTCTTAAACGATATCCATAGCCCCATACCGTTTCTAACGGTAAATCAGGAAGCTTTTTCCGAATACGTTTTACAAGGTCATCTACGGCACGATCACTTCCAAAGTAATTATCGCCCCAAATCTTGATTAACAGCTCTTCTCTTGAAAAAGCTCGGTTCACATTCTCTACTAAAATAAGTAGCATATCAAATTCCTTTGTGGTTACCTCGTATTCTTCATCCCGAAAGAAAATACGCCGTTCTTCTTTATCTATGGTTAATTCGTCAACTGTGACTCTTGCATCGTTTTCTTCTGTATGAGCCAATCTAATATTCGACCGTTTAAATAATCGTTTCACTCTAGCGACCAGTTCCCTTGGGCTAAAAGGTTTTGTTAAATAATCATCCCCTCCAAGCTCCAAACCAAGGATTTTATCAATTTCTTCGTCCTTCGCGGAAATAATAATGATGGGAACTTCACTTTCCATACGAATTTTTTTACAAAACTCATAGCCGTCCATTCCTGGAAGCATAATGTCTAATATCCACATACCCGGAGGCTCTGTTTTCCAAAGCTCCCAGGCAGCTTCAGCTGATTCCAACAATGTAACTGTAAAACCTTCTTTTTTTAAATAGGCCGCAACAATATTACGTATATTAGGATCATCTTCAACAATTCCGATATGATGATTCATTTTTTTCACCTTTCTCTTCATTCTTTGTCCCTATTTTCACATAACGTAAAGAAAACTTCATTAAAAATGGGTTTTCCTTGCAGAATTTCTAATACGTCTGTGGCAAATCGAAACATCTCTTATGGGAAAGGACATTTAAGTTTACGGTTATCTCTCCATTAGGCTTGTCCATCAGGAAGTCCAAATGACCACTCCGCTTAAATTTCTATTCTTTAGTTATTGTACCATTAATGAAGTAACTTCATGAACAAGAACAAATGAAAGACATTAGATTGAAATCATTCTTCTGTCATCCATACCCTCAAACTGATCTTCAGCAATAGAAACTACTCATACCAAGTTAAATTAACTTACAAGAACGATTAATAAATTATTTTTAGGGGTATACCAATAACAAGCGGAATAGCAACAATTTATATGTGATTATTCCACCTAAACTTTACACATTTATTCCACAGTTATACCAAATGATTCCCCAAGGAAGCGGGTATACTAAAAGTATCAATCGGAACTTCGCTCTTTGTGAAGGAACCGTTCACCATACAAGGCGAAAAACAGACATCTTTTGACATCTTTTGAGCATCCCCCTACTCCCCTCGATGCCTTTTGATGTCTGTTTCTTGCCTGACATTATAATCTGTCTGAAAGGGTGATGAAAATGGATGATAGAAACAATGAACAAACGAATCAACATAACGGATTTACCGATAACGAAAACCTTCCACCTCAACAATTAAACCAGAATCAAAATTCTCACCAACTAACGGATGAACAATCTAATACGCAACAAAATACGAGCTATGATAGCACCACAGGAAATAAAAAAACAGCGAATAAGTCCTTGTTACATTTTATTTTAGGTGGTATTTCTGGTGGTGTTGTATCTGTTATTATCATAGCAGTGTTAATGTTTACAAATATTATTCCAATGACACAAGACAACGGAAATGGATCCGCTTCAACAGACGAAAATAACCAAGCTCAAGAAGTCGTCAAAACGCTAGCCTCTGAAGATTCAGAAGTGTCAACAAATATCGAAGAAACCTCTAAAGCAGTTGTTGGAGTTATTAATAAGCAACAGCAAAATATTTGGACAGAAAGCCAAGAAGCAGGTACAGGTTCAGGAATCATTTATAAAAAAGAAAACGGCAAAGCGTATGTAATTACAAATCAACATGTTGTAGCAGGAGCAGAAGAAGTAGAAGTCGCTTTAAATTATTCTGAAGAACGCTTAAATGCTAACGTGTTAGGTACAGACGAGTTAACAGATTTAGCCGTGTTAGAAATTGATGGTGATCCTATCACTACCGTTGCAAACATGGGATCTTCTAAAGATTTAAAAATAGGGGAAAATGTTTTAGCCATTGGAAATCCATTAGGTATGGAATTCGCTAACACCGTAACGAAAGGTGTGATAAGTGGACTTGATCGTTCTGTACCCATCGATACAAACGGAGACAGTCGAGCAGATTGGATTACCGAGGTTATCCAAACAGATGCTGCCATCAATCCAGGCAATAGCGGTGGTGCCCTCGTCAATGAAAAAGGTGCCGTCGTTGGAATTAACTCAATGAAAATTGCCAGACAGGAAGTGGAAGGCATTGGTTTTGCTATTCCTGTAGACGCAGCACTTCCAATTGTGGAACAGTTAGAGAAAAATGGTCAAATTGAACGTCCACTAATCGGCATTAGTACGGCAGCCATTGAACAAGTACCACCTCAATATAGAACAGACATCCAATTACCTGAAGATGTAAAAGGTGGGATGGTTATTGCAAACGTGGAAAACGGATCTCCTGCTGACAAAGCTGGGCTACAACAATTTGATGTGATCACTAAAATTAATGGAAATGACGTGACATCCATCTTAGAATTACGGAAATTTTTATATTCTGATGCTTCTGTTGGTGAGAAAATAGATGTTGAATATTACCGAGATGGGCAAAAAGAAACAACCAAGCTAACTCTGGAAGCAAAACAGACAAAAAGTGAAAACACAACAGAAGAAGGATAGAATAAAGCAGGTTATGGTCCAATTAGATCATAACCTGCTTTTTAAGGCAATCCATTTTCTCTTAATTTTAGCTATGCCGAATTCATTCCTTTTGTCTTAAGAGCAGGGGTTTTCCAAGAATATGTCGAAATGAGATACTTAAGAGGCGAAATGCAGATAAGGTAAATGAATAACATGAAATGTTTATTTTACCAAATTTACCTAATGCTGTTATAATAGAGGCCTATCTCTCATTACAATTAAAGGAGGAAGGGTATGATCTGTCCGAATTGTGAGCACGAAACAAAAGAAGGAAAGTATTGTACGAATTGTGGTGCACATATTTATCTTGAAGAAGCAGCAGTAGCTGAAGAAGGGGAAAGTCAATCTGATACCACACTAAACAATGGGGATTTTTCTTCAACTGTAAGTACAGTAGGAAAACATTTTGCAAGTTTTTTCATGCACTACTTAAAATCTCCACATAAGGCGCGCTTTGCCACACAGCAAGATATCATTCCTGCCATCATAAGCATCGTTTTATTCGCACTTGCAGTAACCATAAGCTTCTATGTGGTAGTAACGAGTCAAGTAGGTAATTATTTTTTGGATATTGGCTTTTTAGATGGATTTATCATCCCATTTATACAATATCTTCTACTATTTGCTTTTATAATTATATTAACTTTCATTTCTACAAAATTAACAGCACAACATATGACTTTGCAAGAAACAGTAACAAAAGTTGGAATTTATACAATCCCTTTTATTCTTATTTTTTTAGCTGGAATTTTACTTACTTGGATTAGAATCCCTTTTTTCAGTGTGCTTATTCCGATTAGTTTACTTGGCCCAGTTATATTCATACCATCGTTTATTTTACTTGAGTCAAAAGAAAAAGAATACGGTTACGATAGAGTTTATGTTTTAATCGCCTTTTATTTCATTTCTTTTGTAGTCATGTCTTTCCTTTTACAAGAAATGATAGGAAGATTACTCGGGGGGTTATTTGGAGGATTAATGGGCGATTTTTTCCAAGGTTATTAATAAGAAAAACAAAGGCTGTCGGACAGTCTTTGTTTTTCTTTTTTTCGTATAACGATGATGACTTATTTTAGAGCAACTGGACAATGGAACAGTTGGCAGTATTAAACAAGGAACAAAGGCTCGGGGCGCCCGGTTGGCAACGTAGCGACTGAAACGAATCAACGAAAGTTTTAGGAATCATGTTCCTGCAACAGGAGTATGCCGGCGCCCTCCGGCAAGGCCGCCTTTAGTCGGACTTCCTATTTAGGGCGAACCGATGATGACTTAGCTTAGGGCAATGGAGTGAAGTCGCCTAGTTGCTGGGCGCTGGAGCCGGACGTGACTAAATAACTTAGTGAGTTTATCCATATATTCTAAATTTTGTAATACTAGTGAAAAAGTGCCTGTTATTGAGAACGGGCACTTTGATCTTCACCCAAAAAACAAATCAAAAATATTGCTTCCTTTAGAACTTTTCTTGTTATAGAATTCCGAATAGCCACATTCTTTACAATAAACGACTAAAAATTGATTGTTTTGTACGTCGAACACCTTTGACAAGCCGGTTCCCGTCATAGCCACTTCCTTTTGATCAGCGTTTGTACTTCCGCATTTTAAACAACCTTTTTGCTGCAATCTAATCACCTCTCTATTAGAAAAACTTGTCTTGCCTTAGTTTGTCTTATACTATTATTAAAAATAATTTTACTCCCCTATAGTATAAAAATACGTTTCTCATAGAAGTTTGGTTTCAAGGAATGAAGATTTACTTTTAGAAAACTCAGCATATTTCCTTTTTTATCTATCGCGCAAAAGAAAATGAGCCTTTCTTACATCCATCTTATTTATGACTATTTTTAAAACTTCATTTTATATTTATCTCAAATACAAAGCATTGTAGAGCCAGCTTTAAGCGTTAAAAATGCCGGTTGTAGAAGTTAAGGAGAGACAACCGCACCTAAAAAATTTTTTCGTTAAAAGGTAAAGATTTGCTTATTCTTTATCGTTCATGCTCATCATCTGTTTGGTCCATAACAGGTTCCGTATATTTCCCATCAGAAGATGCACCTAAATATCCTTCCACATCTTCTACATAGCCGACTTGTTCGTCACTATTCGGATACATTTTATTATAACTAGCCTTATCACCGTAAAAATCAGAAGGTGTTTCCGATGTACCATAACGGCTAACTTCCTGCCAAGCATCCTCAGCGTCATAGCCAACTTGTGTCTCATCACTTATTTTATCAGGATTTATATTAGGGCTATACACTTCCTCTTCCATGGTGCGCGTTTGGTTAAATGAATCTTGTACGGTATGCTCCATACATCGGTCTGCAGTTGGGAGAGCTTCAAGCCGTTCATAAGGGATATCATTGCCACATTCTTTGCAAATTCCATAAGTACCTTCTGCAATTGCATGTAAAGCTTTATTAATATCTTCTAATTCCTTTTCAGCATGCTCATTAAGCGCGACATCCTTTCCTCTTTCAAATAATTCGGATGCTGTATCTGCAGGATGATTATCATAATTGGACAATTCACCACTTGATTGTTGCACGGATTCTAAAGTTAAACCCATATGCTCTTGAACATGGGAAATAAGTTCGGATTGGCGATTTTGTAAAGCCTGTTTACAATTTGCTAATTGCTGTTCATTAATCATTTTTTCACCCTCTTTTAATCCTGTTTATTTTAATACTATGCGCAAAAAAAGAGAGTGACATGCTTTATTTCCGTTCCCAAATCATGTCAATATGCCAAATCCCATCATCTAAGTACGCAGTGGATACCTGTTTAAAACCAAATGCTTGATAAAACGCCTTTAAATGCTGTTGGGCTTGAATCTTAATATTGTTTTTAAAATGATTCACTGTATATTTCATCGCTTCCTCCATTTATTCTTTTCCATATACCCTATCCCAGTAAGCTTTTGTCACAAGGACTCTACCTATAGAAGCTTCTACATATTTACTACCAGCAGGAAGTATTCTTGCGTATGCTACTAAATTTTGGTTATCTTGAAGCCGCACATGAGTTGCTTTTAAATCATATGCGTCTATTTCTTGATATGCGCATTGCTGTTCGACTACAAATACATCCACTCGAGACTTTAATAAAGTATATAGTTCCAGTTGATCAAGTTCTTGAAAAGTTTTTTTATCCACCACATGTCATGTCCTCTCCTTCATTATTTCTAGATAGAATAACAGGATTTTCCCATTTTTTGTCGAATGAATGTAATATATAGTGCCAATGGAAAGGAGAATGATTTTGCTTACATATGAGGATCGAATTGGTTTTATAGGTACTGGCGTCATGGGGGCGAGCATGGCAAAGCGAATTATGAACGCAGGATACCATGTTTCCATCTATACACGCACAAAGCAAAAAGCTACGAGCTTAATTAACGCTGGAGCCGATTGGGAAGATTCCATTGCCAATTTAACAAAGAACTGCAAGGTCATTATTACGATGGTAGGCTATCCAAGTGATGTGGAAGAAGTTTATTTTAGCGACCAAGGTATTTTAAAAAATGTAGCTCAAGGTACTTACTTAGTGGATATGACAACTTCTAAACCTAAACTAGCAGAGCAAATTGAAAGCGAAGCAGAAGAAAAAGGGTGCTATGCATTAGACGCGCCTGTATCTGGTGGGGATATCGGTGCCAAAAATGGCAAACTAACCATTATGGTCGGTGGGAAAGAAAAAGCATACAAAGATATACTCCCATTATTGCAAACGATGGGCGAAAACATCATTTTGCAAGGAGAAGCTGGAGCTGGACAACATACCAAATTAGCGAATCAAATAACGATTGCTTCTAATATGGTTGGCGTATGCGAAGCCATTGCTTATGCAAAAAAATCAGGACTTAACCCTGAGTTAGTGCTTGATAGTATAACAGCTGGCGCGGCTGGAAGCTGGTCACTTTCTAATCTTGCACCACGCATGATAAAAGAAGATGATGCACCAGGATTTTATGTAAAGCACTTTATTAAAGATATGAAAATCGCACTAGAATCAGCAGAAGAGCTAGGACTGTCTACACCTGGATTAGCTCTATCGTTAAAGCTTTACGAGGAGCTTGAAGCAAAAGGAGAAGCAGATAGCGGCACACAAGCCTTAATCAAATTATTTTCCTCACCGTAATAATTTTTCATACAGAAGGATAACGCATAAACCTTACGCTATCCTTCTGTTTTTATTTTTGTCACGTTTGCAAGTAATAGGAAGCATTTTTGAGTGAAAAGTTATAGCTTTATCCCTATTAAATTTTTAAAAATTTAGTTGTTTTACATTTTAAAGCAAATTACACTTGTATTGTACAAACAATGGAAAGGAAGGGAGAAAGGTAAAATGGAATCCAAAATAGAAATTATTCCAAAACAACGAATTGCTTTTATGCGACGAACCGGCCCCTATGGTCGCGAAAATAGGCAAGTAATGGAGCGTTTAAAAAAATGGGCTACGGAAAAGAGTCTCCTTCCATCTGCAACTATTTTTGCTATACCTCAGGATAACCCGAAAAAAACATCACCTAAAAATTGCCGATTTGATGTGGGTATCACCCTCTCTGAAGAATACCCTTTACAAGAGGATAGAGCCATTCGCGAAGGTTGGATTTCTAGAGGAAAATACGTTGTTTATAACATCAATCACACAGCTAAAGATATTGCCAAAGCGTACAAAGCTATTTTCCCAGACCTCAACAAACACGGTTATCAAATAACGAACAAACCTATAATGGAAAGATATACTGGCGATATGTATAACCATCCTTATTGTGACATTTGTGTGCCTGTAAAGTAAAATTTTGGCATACCAAAAGAAGTTATCCGTTTGATAACTTCTTCTTTTTTTCATGGATGAAATCACCATTGATCGCATGGAAAAAGCCATTATAAGACTTGTAGGTTCGCTATTCACACAAAAGGTATTAACTATAAAAGTATAGAAGTTTATTGGTAACACTTGGCTTACGACCATATCTTTTTTGGGATATAGCATCACTTTTTTCGTATAAGACACCTTAAAGCTAACATTAGATACTTTCCTATCTACTTACTTTTAAACAAAAGCTAATAATATAGCATAGAGGTTGCTTAAAGTTGATCATTTCCCAATATTTTCATCGTTTGCACGCATGTAAAAATGTATATGGCACACTTGCGACAAGACAGTAATAACCGTTCCAACAGATCATTTTCCTTTATTCATGTTTTGGTTATCTACTTCTTGCTGAACGGCAAAAGCTAAATCATCATTTCCAAATAACTGAAGCGCTTGAAGTACCGTTTCTGTTGCGATGAAATCAGCTTCTTCTTTGGGCACTGTCTCCTCCATCATTTCTTCCAACACTTTATTAGCTTGTTGATGAGGATACGCCTTTTTATACACTTCTAAAGCATCTACATCATAATTGACACACCACTGCGCAAAAACTAAAATCATCATTCTTTCATTTTGCTCATAGTTTGCAATGACCGTTTTTTCTGTTTCGTTCATACGCTTACCCACCATTTCTTAACATAAATATCCAAGAAAATGATAACGACTGTTGTAAATCAAGCGGCAAATGGTTATACATCTCCTTGCTAACACCTTGCTTTGGTACACCATACCCATCTACATATTCCAAATCTATATCCGTACAAAGCTGTTGAAATTCCCAAGGCATCATTGTATTACAAATGACTGTTTCCCCATGCAAGCGCGGATAACTGTTCGCACGCGGTCCTGCAGTCGGTCCTAATATTCCTACACAGATATGTCCACCCTCTTTTACTACACGCTTTAACTCTTGCAAAGCTTGCTTTGGATTTTCCGTCCACTCCAAAACATTCATTGCCATAATGGCATCGAATGTATTTGTGGAAAAAGGAATCTTTTGTACATCTCCTTCCAATACATGGATGCTATTTGGAAGTTTGTTCTTCGCATATTGAACCATCACCGAAGAAATGTCAACTGCAGCTACTTGATAACCTTGCTCATATAACTTATATGCACCATACCCATCACCACAACCAATATCTAATACATGCTGATTAGTGCTCAGAAAACGACACAAAAATGGGATAACAGCCTGTCTGCTTCCGGTTTCCCACATGTTTTTACTGCGTTCATTCCAAGTAACGGCACGCTCATCCCATTGCTTTGCAACCTCTCCATTCCAATTAAACCCCATATTACATCCCCCTCATTCGCCTTATCCTTGTTTCCATTATGCCTTTTATCCAGCTTTTTTTACAGTAAGATCTTAGATAAAATAATTTTTCAGAAAATTACGCTTATCGTTTTACAGAAACGCTTTCTTATAAATAGTGTAATAAAAAACATGCTAAGACCACAGAATGATATAATTGGGATTGAAGTTGACAGTAACTTTTACGAATGAAATAATTGTTTACGTTTGAGTGAAGCTTAAAATTGTTCTATATCGCCACAATGGACGGATTTTATCATTTACATAAAATGAAGTTGACATATCTACATGTGTGAGAAAAAATAAAACCATCATTGTAGAATGTGAAAGGAGAAATAATTTGGAAGCATTTTTAATAATAGTAAAGGATATTATTTTACCTGTGTTTATTATTATGGGATTAGGTTTTTTCTTACAAAAGAAATTTGACCTTGATTTACAGACGCTGGCAAAATTAAATATTTACTTTCTTGTTCCTGGGTTTATTTTTGTTAAACTGTACGATACAACATTTTCAGGGCAGCTCTTACTACAAATAGTCGTCTTTTTTATATTATTCATTGCCTTACTCTATATCGTAGCAACAATTACCGCACGCTTTATTGGGTTTGATAAAGGAAAGTCGACTACATTTTCCAATAGTATTCTTTTCTTTAATTCTGGTAATTATGGCGTTCCTGTTAACGATTTAGTGTTTAAAAGTGATCCTGTAGCGATGTCCATTCAAGTCATCATTTTAACCTTACAAAATATTCTCCTATTTTCTTATGGCATTTTTTCCTTACAATCAATCCAAATTGGTAAACTACGAGCGTTATTCAGTTATTTTAAAATGCCCGTATTATACGCCATGCTAGCAGGAATTTTATTAAATATTGCAAATGTTTCCATACCCACTTTCGTTTGGGTTCCAGCTAATTATGTAGCTGATGCAATGGTAGCTATGGCCTTACTTACTTTAGGTGCTCAAGTAGCTCAACTTCGTCTAATTTCCAGTTTGCCAACAGTTTATATCAGTTTAGCTATTCGCCTCATTCTCGGTCCAATCATTGCGCTTGGTATTATACGTATCTTACAACTAGATGGCATTATCGCTCAAGCTCTGTTCATTGCCTCAGCAATGCCCACAGCTGTAAACAGTTCCGTTATTGCTCAAGAATATAACAATCATCCAAATTTCGCAGCACAAATCGTTCTATTTTCCACCATGTTCAGTACGATTACGGTAACAGCAGTCATTTATTTATCAAGACTTTTATTTTAAAAGATCAGTTCGCAGGTATCTTCAAATATTTAGTGAAATATGCACCTAAAATAAACAAAGCAACAGTGATCCCAAAACTCACCAAACCGAGAAATTCAAAGAAGTAGGCAATGATATTTACCATGGATATACAGAAAAAACAAATCGGTGTCAGCGCGCTTTTAATGCCTTTCACCCCAGCTCGTTTTCTTTTTTTGATCGTTACATATATTGCAATGATAAGTATCATTGCTAAACTTCCCCACATTATGTCTGAAAACAATGTTATGAGCCTCCTTTGTTTCAAGATATTCCTATTCTATACTATAACAAATTTCCTCAGTTAGAAAAACTTGCATATCGCAAGTCTTAGAAACCCACTATTCGTTTTATAAAAACTGCTTTGGCTTCCCCTTCCCCCCCTTCCTACTTATCAACTATTGTTACATAGTTATAATAAGAAAACTTTTATTTGGGTAGAAAGGAAAGGGATGTATTTCAACCAAGCAACCAAAAAAGATTCGATAATGCAAGTATTTTCATTTCCCTGTTAAATGTAGTTAATTCACCTTTTTACGTACAAATCATCGTGTTATAATGGGGACTGTTAAAGAGGTTGGGTCATACATTCGTATAAAAAAAGCCTTCCATCAGCGGCGTTTCTTTAATTTCCACTGATTATTATGCGGATTGAGGTGCTGTTACCTCCCTCATAGACTCGTCCAGGTCAAGATTTCCATTTCTTTAAAGTGGACAGTCTTACAGCAACTTTTATCTGGTATAAAGGTTAGCTTATTTTTAATGCTATTGGATTTAAGCCTCTATTCTAGAAGAAATGAAGGTGTGATATTTTTTGTGGAAACGTAATATTGTTTTATGGATTTCGTTAGCGTTAAGTAGTTTATTTGTAGTTGTAGGTGTTGTATTTAATCAATGGTTAGGAGAAAAAGCGGCAATCTTCTTAGATTTTGCAGTCACTTATTTTAATTGGTTTTATTTGCTCGTTGGATCTTCGTTTGTTTTCATATGCGGTTTTTTAATTTTTTCAAAATACGGAAATATCAAACTGGGAAAAGATACAGATAAACCAGACTTTAGTACTACCGCTTGGATTTCGATGCTTTTTAGTGCGGGAATGGGGGTAGGACTTGTATTTTGGGGAGTAGCAGAGCCAGTAAAGCATTATTTATTTCCTCCGTATGGGGAAGGTGGAACGATAGAATCTGCAAATAATGCAATGACATATACATTTTTTCATTGGGGGTTGCACCCATGGGCTCTCTTTGGAATCGTAGCATTAAGCTTAGCTTATTTTCATTTTCGAAAAGGGTTACCTTCAGCAATCAGTTCTATTTTCCATCCTATTTTAGGCGACAAAATTCATACGAACTTAGGAAAAACAATTGATATACTGTCGGTTTTTATTACAGCAGTAGGCATTTCTAGTACGTTTGGTTTAAGTACATTACAAATAGCTAGTGGCATGGAAGCACGATGGGGCATTGAAAATACATTTAGTACGCAACTCATGATTATTAGTTTTGCAACCATTATTTTCTTAATTTCTTCCTCGACTGGCGTGAATCGCGGCATCAAATATATATCTAGTTTAAATGTCATTCTATTATTTACTTTGATGCTTTTCGTTCTTCTCATCGGTCCGACAAAACAAATTTTGGAAATTTTTATTAGTTCTACAGGAAATTATCTTGGTAACATTGTTCCAATGGGGCTGAAAATGGAGCCATTTGACCAAGAAGCAAATAATTGGATTGGCTCATGGACGGTATTTTATTGGGCATGGTGGACAACTTGGGCACCTTTTGTTGGTTCATTTATTGCTAGAATTTCTAAAGGAAGAACGATTAAAGAGTTCGTCATCGGTGTATTAGTCGTTCCATCTTTAATTTCTTTCGTCTGGTTCTCGATACTCGGAGGAAGCGCCATTCACTTGATTCATGAGTTTCAAAATACTGCCTTAGCAGATAATATTAATGCTGACGTAAATGCGGCTCTATTTGCTTTTTTTAATGAAATTCCATTAGGTTCTATTTTAAGCGTGTTAGCACTTATACTTATTTTTTCATTTTTTATTACTTCTGCTGATTCAGCAACTTTTGTACTTGGCATGCTAAGTGATAAAGGAAATTTAAATCCATCTAATCGAATTAAAATGACATGGGGAATTATTTCATCTGGATCTGCTATCGTATTTTTATTAGCTGGTGGATTAGATGCCGTAAAAACAATCTCCATTGTAGTAGCCTCTCCTTTTACCTTTATTATGTTGTTTATTTGTTACAGCATTATAAAATCATTAAAAAGTGAATTTAAAGTAAAGTAACGGGGAACAAGAGCGAGTTCTGCGTGAGAGCGAGTGATTTTCTCACGGACGGGAGCGAGTTCCACGCGGGGATGAGCCAATTTACGACGGGCGGGAGCGAGTTCCACGAAGGGATGAGCGAGTTTGCGAGAGACAGGAGCAGTTTTCGCGCTAGATGAGCGAATTTGCGACGGACGGGAGCGAGTTCCGCGCGGAGATGAGCGAATTTGCGACGAACGGGAGCGAGTTCCACGCTAGATGAGCGAATTTACGACGGACGGGAGCGAGCTTCGCGCTAGATGAGCGAATTTACGACGGACAGGAGCGAGTTCCGCACGGGGATGAGCGTATTTACGACGGACAGGAGCGAGCTCCGCGCGGAGATGAGCCAATTTACGACGGACGGGAGCGATCTTCACGCTAGATGAGCCAATTTACGACGGGCGGGAGCGATCTTCACGCAGGGATGAGCGAATTTACGACGGACGGGAGCGAGTTCCGCGCTAGATGAGCGAATTTGCTACGAACGGGAGCGAGTTCCGAGTAGGCATGAGAGAATTTGCGACGGACGGGAGCGACTTCTACACGGAGGAGAGCGAGCTTTCGACGAGCAAGAGCGACTCCCGCTCGGAAGCGGGAGTCGGTACATGCTTATATGCGCATTGCATTTAAACCCAGTCCTCTACTTTCATCTGCTCTATGCACCAAGAAACTTTCGTTATATCAACATATCCTGTCTGCTCTTCCATGGCGTTTAATACACCCATAGCTAAACCGAATTTGATCAGATTTTCACCTGAAAGTTGCCTAGCTAATCCGGTGGCAAAGCCGGCAATGACAGAATCACCGGAACCAACTGGATTAGCAGCATTAATTTTTGGAGAATGTACGCGATATACCTTATCTTTATGTTTTACAACCGCTCCTTGTGCTCCCATCGTAATAACAACCCAGTCAACTCCATCAAATAATACTGACTGAATAGCTACTCTCACATCTTCTATATCTAGCTTTTCTTCTCCAAGCAGGTCAGCTAGCTCATCTTGGTTTGGCTTAATCAAATAAGGGACTGTATCCCCTTGCAACGAACGTGCTAATAAATCACCTTTGGTATCTAATAACACCGGAATGCCAACTTCATTTGCGATAGCCAACATTTGCTCATAGTAATTTTTCTGTAACCCTTTTGGTAGACTACCAGAAATGGTTATCCAATTTGCTTGTTTCGCTTGCTCACGAAATTGACGTAAAAATTGACTAGCTTCTTCTTGCTGAATAACTGGACCATCCTCTAATAGTTCTGTTTGTTCTCCATTATGAATTATTGCAATACAATTTCTCGTATCCCCTGTAATTGGCATAAATCCATTTTCAATGTTTAATCGTTTTAGTTCGCTGTTAATAAAATCTCCTAAACTACCACCAAGAAAACCTGTAGCACTAACCTTCTCATCAAGCTGACGAATAACCCTTGCTACATTGAGTCCTTTTCCACCAGCTGTTTTTCTAACATCTGTAACGCGATTTACTGTATCTATGTTAAAATCTGATAAGCGATATTGAATATCTACGGACGGATTTAAGGTAATCGTCAAAATCAAATTTATTCCTCCTCATTAGAATCTTTTACCAATGCATATCTTTAACACTTAGCCTAACTCGAATCAGTATGTTTTGTAGAGAAACGGACTAATCCCTTTATGGCGAAAGACGCTATCATTTTTCTTATACAATAAGTCTAAGGATATTTTACTTTTATACCTCATGAAAAATGCTACAAAAGCTGTTCTTCGTTTAAGATCGTTTCCATAGTAGACCCAACCAGTCCATCTACAGAAATTAGAGGCAAGAGCATAGGTCCTCTTACCTCTATTGCTTCCTTTTATGCTTTGCCTGCACTCATACAAATTTCTATTTTATCTTTTACTGCTGCCTTCATTTTTTCTTTAGCTGGCGTCATATACTTCCTTGGATCTGTTTCATTTGAGTGCTCGATTAAATGCTCACGAAGTCCTTCTGAAAACGGAATCTTCAGTTCTGTAGAAATATTGACCTTCGCACATCCTAAAGCAATACACTTTTGTACATCTGCTTTTGATATTCCAGAGGCCCCGTGGAGAACGATTGGTACTGTCGCTACATCGTTAATTTTTTCAAGCCGTTCAAAATCAAGTTGCGGTTCGGTTTCATACAAGCCATGCCCTGTACCAATTGCTACTGCTAAAGAATCGACACCGGTTCTTTCGATAAATTCCACTACGGTATCTGGGTCCGTATATGCCGCATCTTTCGCTTCAACTACTAGATCATCTTCCTGCCCTACTAATTTACCTAATTCTCCTTCTACTGTTGCTCCATAAGCATGTGCTTTTTCGACTACTTTTTTTGTAATAGCAATATTTTCTTCAAATGTATGATGCGAACCATCAATCATCACCGATTTGGTTCCTAATTCAAGAGATTCAACAATAGATTCATATGTTTCATGATGATCAAGGTGTAAGGCAATTGGAATATCATGCAGCTTGGCTGCTACTTCTGCAATAGCTTGTACATATGCTCTACCAGCGTATTTCATCGTTCCAGGTGTCGCTGCCAAAATGACAGGGGACTTCATTTCTGCTGCTGTTTCTACAACTGTTTGGATCGTTTCTAAATTATGAATATTAAAGGCTGGTACGGCATACCCTTCATTTCTCGCTTTGATAAGCATTTCTTTTGTGTTTTGGACATATCCCATCGTAAAACTCCTCACTTCTCGTTGTTTTTTTGATATTTAATTTCGCCACTAATGACAGTAGCTTGAATTTGGCACTGCTCATCTATGACGACAAAATCGGCATATTTTCCTGGACGTATGCTTCCTAGTTCTTGTTCACGACCTAAGCTATGAGCGGGACTTAGACTAGCTAAATGCCAAGCTTCATCCCATGTGCGATCAGACCATTGACTCAAGTTTTTAATCGCATCCTTTAAGATTAACGTACTTCCAGCTAAAGAACCGGTTTCTGTCCGCGCAATCCCATTTCGCATTACAACAGGGAATTCGCCTAACTGATAACTTCCATCTGGCATAAGCCCTGCACGCATGCAGTCCGTAATTAGAACAGTACGATCGCCTTTCACTCGCCACGTAAAAGCTGCGACATCAGGATGTACATGATGCCCATCACAAATTAATTCAACAAAAGCTTGTTTAGCCATTAAGGCTGATCCAGCTACTCCCGGATTCCGATGATGAAATCCAGCCATCCCGTTAAATAGATGCACAAATGTATTTGCCCCTGCTTCAATAGCAGTTTTACAGCAGTCATAATCTGCATTGCTGTGGCCAAGGCTTACTTTTACATTTGCTTCCGTTAATGCAGTAATAAATTCTTTAGATCCTTTCCGTTCTGGTGCTAGCGCAATTTTCACGATAGAACCACCCGCAAGCTGTTGCCATTTTGTAAACAGTTCTAAGTCAGGATCACGAAAATAGATAGGATTTTGTGCCCCTTTATGCTTTTCTGTAAAAAAAGGTCCTTCTAAATAAATCCCCTCTGACTGTGCTCCAGAAAGTCCTTCCTCCGTCGCCTCCACAATCGCTGCTATAGATTGTTCCAAGTTTTCGGAAGAGGACGTTAATGTCGTTGGTAGAAACCGCGTTACCCCAAGCGGCAACAAGGCTTCTGAAATTTGCTGCACAGCTTCTTTGGTCCCATCCATAATGTCATAGCCATTGACACCATGAATATGTGTATCAAATAACCCAGGGGCGATGGTATAACCGCTCCAATCCACGATATTAGCTTGTGTAGTAAGGCTTTTCTTCCATTCGCCAAAACGTCCATGATCAATGGCAAGATAACCTGGACCTTCCAACCTATCTTCTAATAAAAATTGATCTGCCTTTATATAATATTGCATTCCTTACACTTCCTTTAAATTGGGTACGAATGAATAGATTATTTTAGAAAAATTTGGCTTATTGATATAGCTTTATGCGAAAAACGTTGTTGTTTTACTTATGCAATAAACCGTATCGTGTAAAAGCTTTATATGCCGTCCAAATCCTCTTCTTTGTTCTTTTTCGCGATTTCAAACGATTTAATGTTTGTTTGTCCTTCATATAAAGCATGTTGTACAAAATCATCTAGGTTTTGTTCCCTTTGGAATAAACTGCTTAATAGCATTGGTGAATTGGTTCCGCCAATTACCCTTACATTACCTTTTGATGCAGCAATTTTAGAACTTACGTTAAAAGGTGTGCCTCCCGCTAAATCCGCAAAACAAACAACACCACTTCCATATTCAACCTCAGCCATTGCTGCTATTAAATCATGCTCCAATTGTTCTTGATTTTCATGAAAAGGGACTGTTTTTAACCCTTCTACATCTCCTGCAATCAAACGAATAGATTCATACATCCCCTCAGGATACGAACCATGTCCAGTTATTATAATCCCAATCATTGTATGCACCCTTCCCGACTTCCATTTTCATTTATTTCCTTACCTACATAACTCCAAAATAAGATCCGATAAGCCCTACAACGACGGTTAATCCAATTAAAGTAAGCGGTGAACGACCTTTTTTAAGCAGCCAATAAACGAGTAGTGTATAGGCTAAAGGTAAAAGAGCAGGCATGATTTGATCTAATATATCTGTTTGAACATTTAATTCAGATTCACCTTGTGTCCACGTGTAGTCAATTTTAAATGAAACGTACGTAGCTATTAATCCTCCAACAACGGTTAATCCGACAATAGAGGCCGCACGTGAAACATGCTGTGTTCCTTCTTTCAATTTTGCAATTGCTTTTACTCCTGTTTTGTAGCCATAGTTCATTAAACCAAATCTAACTCCAAAATGGATGATATTGAACATGATTAGAAACACAAAGGGGCCAAAAATATTACCATTTACCGCCAGAGAAGCACCGATACTCGCTGTAATAGGTAATAATGTAAGATAGAATAACGCATCCCCTATACCACCTAAAGGTCCCATCGTTGCCACTTTAATTCCACGAATAGCTTCTCTATCTTCCTTCTTTTGCTCCATTGCTAAAATAATACCCATAATAAAAGTGACAAGAAATGGATGCGTATTAAAGAATTCCATATGGTCTTTCATCGATTTACTTAAATCTTTTTTGTTTTTATGAATTGATTTTAAGCCTGGTAATATAGAGTAAAGCCAACCTGCTGCTTGCATACGCTCATAGTTAAATGAAGCTTGTAATAATAAAGATCTCCATGCTAATTTTCTAAGTTCCTTCGGTTGTAAATCCGGAGCAGAAGTTGTATCTTCATAATGATAACTATTAGATGCCATCCGTAATCTCCTCCTCTTTAGGCGCAGGACCTTGTTTATTTTTATTTTGATAAAAATCATATAGCGCTATCGCTAAACCAATTAAAGCGATTGCTAATATTGGTAATTCTAAATATGCCGCAAGAATAAATCCTACGATAAAGAACATAATATACTCTACTTTCATCATAATTCTCAATAACATTGCAAAACCAATAGCTGGCATAATTCCTCCTGCAATGGATAGGCCATCTATAATCCATTGGGGGACAGTTTCAACAAAGGCAGCTGCTTGTTCTGCTCCGAAATAAATTGGTAAAAATGCGATCAGTGCATTAAAAGAAAATAGAATGGCAATACCTAAATAATTTATCCTGTCTATCCCTTTTGTATTTGCATCTAAAGCAAATTGATCTGCTTTATGCATGACAGGGGCAAATAATGTGAAAAATAATGTAATTAATCCTTGTACCGCGACAGCAAATGGTATTGCTACCCCCACAGCCACTTGTGGATCTTGACCAGCTATCACACCAAAGGCTGTACCAATAACTCCTCCAATAACTACATTTGGAGGTTGGGCTCCTGCAAGCGGAACCATTCCCATCCAAATTAATTCCAATGTACCCCCGACAATTAAACCAGTAGTTACATCACCTAAAATTAAACCGACAACTAAACCGGTAACAACAGGACGGTGCATGTGGGTTAAACCTACATATAAATCAATCCCAATAATACCTGCCCAAATAGCAATTAAAATCGCTTCCATTAACATGTTTGATTCCTCCTTTAAGCGTAAGTTATTTAAGAAGATCCATAATGTCTTGCCCTTTTTCGTTTGGAACTCCTCTTAAATCAAGCGTTACCCCCATATCATGCAGCTTATTAAATGCTTCAATATCTTTTTCATCAACAGAGACAGTAGAAGAAATTTGCTTTTTCCCTTCTGCATAATGCATATTACCTATATTGATATGGTCTATTGGTACACCGCCTTCTTTTAAAGCTAGTGCATCATGAACATCTTTAACGACGAGAAATATCTTTTGCCTTGGTGAAGCCTTATGGATCACATCAATGGTTTTTTGAATAGAAAAGTATCTTGCCTGAATAACATCTGGCAACACCATGTCCATCAAACTCTGTTGCACTTCGTCTTGTGAAACTTTATCATTGGCAACTACGACTAGATTTGCTCCTAAATGGTTAACCCAAGTAACTCCGACCTGCCCATGTATTAAGCGATTGTCAATTCTTGTTAACAAAATATTTGGTTTTGTAGTCATTTTTTTCATCCTTTCGATTTGTTTAAATAAAGGTTGAGAAATAAAATTTTTCTTTCAATTACTGTAGAAATGCACTGCTATATCGATTTAATTGCTTTTAGGACACAGTAATACATTTTAAAAACACGTACTTTCACTTATGTCCCAACCTCATTTCTTACCATAAAGTAAATCCCTTCAAAAATAGGCATCTATTGCTGTAGCCCATATTTATTTACACGTAACCAGCCTTTCACTATGCGAATGTCATAGGATAAATCGTTACACCTTGCACTACGCGATTGACGGATCCGTCTGGGCTTGGGTTATCTGGCGTAATTCCTAATTGAATCGATTTTTTCAGTGCTAAAACTTGTGCAAATACGACGTATAGTAAAGATAGGTAGAAATCATTTTCTAGTGACTGCTTGCTATTATTAACAGACACTGTCCAGTTTGCATATTGACTTACTTCTTCATTATCCATTTCAGTAAGCGCAACCGTTTTAATGTCCTTTGGTTCTCCGGATAACTCTTTTAATATATCCAAATCATATTTTTGTGTATAAGCATCTTGAGACATAAACAGTACGACGATGGATTTGTCATTCAAAATAGATTTCGGTCCGTGACGGAATCCTAACGAAGACTCGTGAACAGCTACCACTTTACCTGCTGACAGCTCAAGCATTTTTAAAGCTGCTTCATGAGCAAATTTCCCAAGCGAACCAGAGCCTAAATAAACAATCCTGTCCATACCATGCTCTAACACCGCATCTACCGTATTCACAACGCTTTCAATAAATTTCTCTCCATTAGTAATAACCGTCTGTAGCTTCTCACCTGCATTAGTATCTTTAGAAAAAGCCAAATAACAAATGACCATCATACTCGTAAAGCTGCTTGTCATAGCAAATCCTTGATCATGCGCTTCTTCCGGTGTAAGAATCGTTAAGCTGTTCTTATCATCTTTTGTGTTGACTGCCAGCTTCCCTTCTGGATTACATGTAATATTTACTTGATAAAAATGGTCGATCCTATCTGTTGCCAACTTAACCGCAGCCAAACTCTCCGGACTATTCCCTGATCTTGCGAACGATACCAAAATGGTTGGTACTTTCTTGAAGATATAGTTAGTCGGATTAGAAACGAGATCTGTTGTTGCAATTGCTTCAAATTGCACCTTTTCCTGATCTTGTTTTTGTAATTCAGGAACTAATATGTCACCAGCAAACGCTGACGTTCCAGCACCAGTTAAAATTACTCGCACTTTCTCATGCTTACTATATATAGCATGTAAAAAGTTGTGAATTTCCTCCTTTCTCTCTGCAAATATGTGTAATGCTTTATTCCAAACTTTAGGCTGCTGATAAATTTCTTGAGCCGTATGACCTGCCTTGCCTTTTTCTAATTCTTTCTGAGTTAAGCCAAACATGATGCTCCTCCTTCATTCATCTGGTTATGTTGTCATAACCAGTTGTGTTATGAAATAGCTCTATTAAGTATAATATGAACTCAATAGAGGTTTTTTACGTTAGTTCTACTGTATAATCAAATTTATCGCCTCGTGCTACGCTAATGGTATACTCAATGAGTTGCTCGTGATGATAGGCAAATCGTTTAATTAACATAGCTGGTTGCTGGGTTAGAGCATTTAAATAACCAGCTTCTGTTTCCCGTAATTGGGTTGCTGAAAAACGTTCAATTGCTCTCGTAACGTGGACCTGATAATCATGTGAAAAAATATCATACATAGGCTTTTCCATCAATTTTTCTTTTGTTAAATATGGAAACCACTTCTTTGGTAGATAGGATGTTTCATACATAAGTGGTTGTTCATCTGCAAGTCGTAAACGTACGACCTCAAATACTTCATCCAATGGTTCTAACCCCATTTTATTTGCTATCCTAGTATCAATGGCTATCTCTTTGAAAGATAAAACCTTGGTCATCGGCGTCTTTCCCACTTTTTTCATTTCTTCTGTAAAGCTGTACAGTTTAACTAAATTTTGTTCAATGGAGGTAGCCGATACAAATGTTCCTTTTCCATGTAACTTATAAATATAACCTTCTCTTTCTAACTCTTGCAGCGCCTGCCTCACCGTAATCCTACTTAATTTATACATATCACACAGTTCACGCTCAGAAGGTAATTTATCATGTTCTTCATACGTCTCTTGTTCGATTTTCTCAATGATTTCGTTCATAAGTTGTAAATATAAAGGCACCTTACTACTTTTGTCCAAGACTTTAAATGCCCTCCTCTCTATGTGGTTATAACCAGTTGTTGATTTTAGTATAAAATAAACTTTAAATAATGTAAAGGCTTTTATACGAATGAAATGTACATAGTTGCCACTAGTATAATACAGATACATATCTATTTTTTCACATAATGCGTTGCATACAGCTTTTCCACATAAGGACTTCCTGACTTCGAAAATCGTAACTGTTGTTTTGCTCCTTTTCCCCAAGATTTATATACCGTTTCAGAAGGCTTTAAATCCTGTTCTCGGGCAAACTTTCTTAACGTTTGCAAGATAAACTGCAGTTTGGATAGGTTACCAAGTATCATTCGCTCTAAGTAGGAAACCCTTTTACGCCTCCAATCTTCCACTTGCTTCGGAGTAATTCTTTCCATTTTTATTAATAAATCTAGCGGACTAATGTATCCTTTTTCTTGCACTAATTGGGCCGCATAATAGCGAACGCTTTTTTCAATTTTTTGTTTACTCATGTTACCCCCCCTTTTTTACAAATGCCCACATTTAATAGCATTACGTTTATTTACATCATTAAAGTATACTATATAATAAAGCGAATCTTCCATCCATGGAAATGTTTCAACACCCCTTAGAAAAATTGATAGCTTTGCGCAAATTGCTATTTTATTCTACAACTTTCCTCCCTATATGATATAATCGTATTATATTTTAGAGAGGAGGGATTATAAACATGCAAATGGAAGAAAAGATCATTACGATGCTGGAACAAATCTCTACAAGCATACAAGAACAAGGGGAACGAATTGGTTCTCTTGAAACACGCTTCGATAACTTCGAGAAGCGTTTCGATAATCTGGAATCACGATTTACTGAGCAAGAACAAAGAATTGATGAACAAGGACAAAGAATTGCAACTATCGAACACAAACTTGATGAACAAGGACAAAGAATTACAACTATTGAACAAAGACTGGATGAACATAAAGATATCTTAACCGCACTACGCTCCGGGCAAGAATATTTAAAAGCAGAGATAGACGGAATGCGTATAGAAAATGCAAAAGAGTTTGGTTATGTGAAGAAAGAAATCAGCAACATGCATGTAAATTTTGCTGTACTGAGAGAAGATGTATGGACAAATAAAAAGGACATTTATATGCTAAAACAAGCAAGCTCGAATTAACGATAGACTTGCTTTATTTTTTTCTTGTTAACCCTCTGTTTTTCTCTTCAACAAAGTCCCCAAGACTAATTATCCTATTATTACATGACATCCCCTTTTCAATTGTAAAAGGGGATGTACATATTTATTAGAGATTATATACAGTGCTTGGCACAACACGATACGTTGCTTTCTTCATACAAGCCATGTCTGTTTCCTAGCCTAAAACAGAATCAAATATTTCCACCAAAAGCAACGCTACAGCACCCAACACAGTAGCATCTTTCCCAAGTTTCGTTACCTTCACTTCTGTATTTTTTGCCCCTTCTGTCAAAGCATTGTTGTTGACTGTCTTTTTAATAATAGGTAAAAGGAATTCCTCACTTTTCATAACCCCTCCACCTAACACAATCTTTTCTGGGTTAACAATATGTATCACATTCGTTAAGCCAATACCTATAGCAAAGCCTGTTTCTTCTAATACATCTACATACAGCGTATTTCCAGCTTTTGCGAGCTCAAATACACTCTCTGCAGTGAGCTTAAAAGAATGCTCCGCTCCTCGTTCAGCTAATTTTCGCTGTGCGCGTCTTACAATTGCTGGACCCGTAGCAAAAGTTTGCAAGCAACCATGATTTCCGCACTCGCAAATTTCTCCATTAATGTCGATCGTCATATGACCTATTTCACCAGCAATATCTTTTGCACCATGAAATAATTTTCCATCTGTTACAATCCCAGCGCCTACGCCTCGCCCTAAGTTAACAGTCACCATACTACCTAAGTCACCATGACCACCAAACCATGCTTCACCTAGAGCCATTGCACGCGCATCGTTTTCCACTTTTACCGTCACACAAAACTCTTGTTCTAACGCTTCTTTTATCGGAATATCCGTTAATTTTAAATTGGGGGCATATAAAGATTTCCCTGTAGCTACTTCGACAACACCATGCATCGCTACACCTATACCCATAATTTCTTCCATTTTCACATTCGCAAGACGTACCACCTCGTTAATACTCTGTTTCATAACATCTAGAAAGGAGGCCTCTGTAATCGGAGTGTTTAACACATATGATATACGTCCTAAAATTGTACCACCCAAATCAGTAACAATTGCATTCATCGTCTCCGGACCAGCATCCACTCCCACCAAATAATAGGCTGTTTTATTAATATAAAGCATCGTAGGTCTTCTCCCACCCATTGAGGTAGCCTTTTTCTGTTCATAAACCATACCTTGCTCTAGTAATTCTTTAACAATACTGCTTACTGTAGGGGGAGTCAGCTCTGTTTCCTTAGCTATTTGTGCCCTAGAAATAGGCTCGCACGTCCTAATTTTATTTAAAATAATTGATTTATTTACTGATTTCATTAACTGAAATGTTCCTCGTTGCATAGCAACCTCCAAAATGATAGCAAAATATTTGTGTGCAACTTATCTCTTGAGAAAAACGTCGTCGTTTTATTTGAATAGTGCAAAAAAATATCAGACTTTTTGAATCTACTGTGAATTATTATACCATTCTCATTGTTAGATGAAAAAGGCTTGGCTTATTGGAAAATATTTCTGATGTTTTCCTAGCAGCGTATGGAACACCGCATTTGGGCTTTGCACCTATATTTCATAATAGATGGTCGTTCTCCTAATGCGAGACGAGGCGGTTTCTTATACGATAGCCCTTATAAAATTATATTTTCCTATACTGTTAGAAAAATTTGGCTTAACGCCAAATCATTATAGCGGAAACTGTGGCTTTTCTTATTACTATAAGCCTTAAAACTTTATACCTTCTTATAGTGTAAAAAGAAAAGACTTGACAACCCCCAAGCCTGACGTATCTGTTAACAACCTATACACGCTTTGCAAAAGATAAAGCCTCACCTACTTCAATTGCCTATCATTTGGATAACCTTTGCTTAGCACTACTTTTCCCTTTATAATTGACAGCAACAATTCCTATTGCCACTAACCCTAAAGCTGCAATAACATATACATCTAATGTCTCCGCTGGAATAAAGATAGCTGATAAAATGGCTCCAGATACAGGAGTAATAAATTTAAACATGCTTATTTCGCCAGCTTTATTATACTTTAAGATCGAGTACCACAAAGCAAAGGCAGCCGCAGACAATACAGCAGAATATACGAACAACCAAAACCCTAAAGGCGTGAAAGTCATCGCTCCACTTTCTAGCTGTGGTACTCCAAAGATCAACATCAGGCTAGCACCAATTGACAATTGCCAGCCTGTTATGGCAAAGGGATGAATACCAACGGCTAACTCTTTTGCCATTATTGTACCAATCGCCCCTGTTAATGCCGCTAAAATCATATAGCCCTCTCCTGTAAAATGGAAGCTAAGTTGGAACTCTTGCCCCCAATTAGCAACAATAATTCCAGCAAAACCAGCCGCTAAGCCAATCCCTTTTTTCCAATTCATCCGATCATTGCTATAGAAAAAGTGAGCTAATATAACGGTAAAAAATGTACCGCTTGAAACTAAGATCGCCCCTTGCATTCCAGAAACTTTCGCTAACCCGTTATAAAAAAAGAAGTATTGCAGTCCTGTTTGGATAACACCAAATATTGTCAAAAACAGCATTTGCCTTTTCGTTACCATTAATCGCTTTCGATCTACAAGGAAGAGACCAATTAATATGATTAAACCTGCTAGTAAAAAGCGCATTCCTGCAAACACAATCTTAGCAATGGTATCATCTGCTGCCATTTGTAACTCATCATAGCTTACTTTCAAAACAGGAAAAGCACTACCCCATAAGATGGAACAAAAAATAGCAATGCCCACCACAATCCATTTTTTCTCAAAAACACGATTCACTTTATGTCATCTCCTCTATGATCCATTTTCTAGTATTCTTTATGAAAACGCATTTCATCATCTGCATTCCGCGAAAATATTGAATTTAAAATGTGAAGGTACAATACTCTATTATTTAAACATACAGACCTATTGTCAAACATATCGTTTTGTCGTTCATTTATATTAATTAGTTAGTTAGTTAATTAATTAAATTAATTAACTAATATAAATAAAATATTTCACCAAAATTCAACAGGAGGCCTATTTTTAGTGAAAGGGAAAAGGCACTTTGTTATTAAAAATGCGAGGCATCATCATTTACACGGTGGTATAAACGGCTTTAGCCATGTGCTCTGGCATGTTACTACAGAGCAAATAGAAAAAGGATATTCGTGCTATTCTGAAAACCATAGACCTGATGGAGATAATGGTTATCCTGGCAATGTGGAAGTGACGATCAGCTATATTTTGACAAATGAAAATACATTTACGATTATACGACAACAACGGATCAAGCAACTCCTATCGCCTTAACGAATCATAGTTACTTTAATTTGCGAGGAAGTAAAGGAGAAATAGTGAAGCAACATTATGCTAAAATGCGGAGCGATATTTGCTTGGAATTAAATAAAGACCTCATTCCATTCCAACAGGGAGGCCTATTACAAACGCACATGCGTTTCATTTTCAATCTTACCAGCAATGATGTACAGGTATGAATGCCGACCATGAACAAAACCGCATTGCCGGTAATGGGTATGACCATTATTTTGTTTCACGAACGAAAAAGTGCTTACTCGATTAAAAAACAGGCAGAACACTTCACGTTACCACCAATCAACCTGGCATGGTTTTGTATCATATAAACAAATACAAACAACATTTTCTCGTTACCAAGGAGTGTGTTTGAGACACAGGGTTCTCCAGCTGCACTTCGTTACAATCATTTTCCAAGTATTATGTTAGAACCAAATCAGATGTATCATCAAACAACTACTTTTTCCTTTGGGATAAAGGGTTAAAAGGCTACATGTAGAAAAATTGGCTATCGTCGATGGAACACCGTGGTTTAATCCATAAAATTTTAAATACCAATGATGCCTTAAGGTTTCAAGCATCATTGGTTGTCTTCTGAAGATAGATGGTAAAATCTAATACTAGTTATTAAGTATCGCAAACGTTACCCATTTCGTAACATGAGCAATTGGGAACATAATGACCTACTAAAAATATTTTAAGGACCTTCATTTTTGAGGTAATCTTACTAGATAATTTTATCTACAATACTTATTTATCTTCATATTTTATTTCATGTCTATGACAAAAATCAATCGCGATTTCCTTTAAACGGTTATGATGATAATCATACCAATCGTCCTCTAGGTCTAATGCGATTATTTTATCTTTAAATCTACGAAAAGCGCCCTTTCCTCGTATCGCTGTTAACAATTGCTGTTGATGTCGCTCATTTTTTACTGCTAGACAAAAATCTTCCATAATGTCGTATTCATCCATATCATATTTACTCGGAATGGTTTGATATTTCTCAAAAGAAAAAACAATATCTTCTGCCAATTTCAACTGTTTTTGTTCCCACGATGGTAAATGATCACCCTTTTCGCCATCTTCTGCCATACTTAAAAACTCTCTCATGATGTACACGATTTCCCCTGTTTCCTTATTCACAAATACATTGGAATCATCAAATTGCATATCCATCTCGTCGATTAATTCGGATAGTTTTAGAGCTTGGCTCATCCTTATTCCCTCTATTCTATAAAATAATTTTTCTCTCTTGTGGGTTCTTCACCCGTTACAGCCTCATGTGTCTTATCGTCAAATTTTTATGACGAAAAACGCCATCGTTTTACCTCTACTATAAATGCTCGAAATTTACATATTTCCCTCATCACAGAAAATTAAAAATAAATTTCTTTCGTTAATAAAGGATCTCACGCAAATCGAGGCAACGCGTTATATTTAAGAGCCATCTTGTAATAATGCTACAAAATGAGCAATAATTTTTGCGGTTAGCCCCCAAACCACTCTATCCTCGTAATAGTAAAATAATTCCTCCATTTTCGGTGTGCTCCAATTGTAATCTCTTCCCCCCTGAATATCATGATAAGGAAAATTCTCTTCCGGTATCACTTTAAAACTCACTTGATAAGCTTTTGGCTTCGTATCAAGGAAAAAACGTAAAGGTACGGAAAATAGTTCTTCTACCTCTCCAGGGTTAGGATGAATGTTTTCTGTATTCTCAACCGTTCCCGTAAAAGGAAACACAATCCTTCCAAAATCAGATACAATATAGTCTAATGGAATTACATTACGAATTTGCGTCTGCTCTATCCCCAATTCTTCCGATGTTTCCCGTAAGGCACAATGCAACTCATCTTTGTCACTTGGTTCTACTCTCCCACCTGGAAAACAAACATCTCCTGGTTGGCTTCGCATATGCTTCGACCGGACCTCAAAAAGCAAATGGGTTTCATTATTTACTTCTATTAGTGGGATAAGCACTGCATATTCACGAAAATGCTCCCTCCCTAAGATGGTCGGTTTTCGATGTTGCAATCGTTCAATAACTTCTGCTGTGTTCATTATGTCCCCCCTAACCACGCTACCTACACTTATTATATAACACTTGTAATTAAGTTGAAATGAAACCAAAACGATTAGGTAGAATGACCTTCAGAAAGCTTTCCTTATTATTAACAAAGCGAAAGATCCTCTAAAAGAACCACTCTAAAGCGGTTAGCAAATCTTACTTATTGTCCATGTTGATGTCGAAAATTATACGATGAACTTCCACATTTTACTATACCTTTATGTATTGTGCATGACTCATATTGGTTAACCGTAAATCCCTTCGTTCAAACAATGATTCATAGAATAAAAAAAACACTTCTTCTAGCTAAATGATAATCGTATATGGACACACGATCCAGCAATGAATATAATCTATTTGTTTTCCAATAATGCTTTTTCACTATATCGTCACAAACTTTGCGAAAACTACATGGACCATTTATGAGGAAGCGCTTATAACAAGAACCATGTAACATAACACACTTCACTTTGTTTAAAACTTAATCCTTTTTCTTCCATTTATAAATAATTGTTTATAACATGGTATTGTAAATATGTCGATATTTCCCGGGAAATTGAAAAAAGCAGGGCTAAAAAAAGACAAATAGTTATGAACGAAACGTGGAATGAAATGATGTAGGAGAGCTTCGATATGAGGCATTGCCTTAGTAGGAAACGGAATTCTACTGGTGCGATTAACCATCTGTAATTACGAAGACCTCAACTTGTTGCCCCCCCTTTGTTTATTGCATGCATGGTAGAAAAACTTGGCTTATCGCCAAATCTTTATGTCGAAAGAGTTTATGTTAATACGATAAGCCTTGAATTTTTGTTTTCCTATCATGCAAGCAGTATAACGAACTCCTTTGATCTATTGGTTCATTTTTTCAGGTAATTCATAAATGGTTGCAATTAAAACATTCAGCTTGCCTTCAATACGATGAAGCAGATAAAAGGTCACTGCCACGGGAAACCCAACTTCGGTTATAAATGCAATCCACATATCCATATGCCATGCCTCCTTTCTCCTAAAGTCTATCTACTTTAAATAAATATTTGTTAATATACATCCCCTGTTATGAACAGCACACGTTTTCATACTGGAAAGCCGCTACTAAAAATTGGTATCTGGGTAGTTTATACATTTTTTTCACAACACTCGCCTGAAATAAAATTAAAATTCACTTACTAGCAAGTTTCTCTTATTCCACTGATTGTTACGTAAATTCATCGGCGTTTTAAGTGATATTATTTGCCACTGAGACTTGTCAAGCACTTGCGCTTCCAACTCTTAAAGTGAGATTCTTACACCAACTTATATCCAGACTCCGCCTTAGAATAAAACAATAGTTTATTTCATGTAAAATTTGAAATGTAAAGCAAACGACCAGCAGATGACTACTGGTCGTATACATGCCTTGCTTATTGTTATTGCATTTCTACTTCTTCAACAATTCTTTCCACGATTCTTGCGCTTTTTTTGGCAACTAAATCTCCTCCACTAGAAGTGAAAGCATTTTGTTGCAAGATTTCATCCATAGCTGCGTTAACAGTTGCAGTATCAACTGGCTCGACTGGCTTATCAATGGAATAATTGACTGTTTTACCATCTTGGTTCGTAAATTTTAATTCCAGCTTCTTCATCTTTTTCCCTCCCTTCCTTTTCGTTTTATTCATTACTCCTCGACAATGTTTGAGCTATCCTTACGCTCAATCGATAGCAATGACAACTGTTGTAAACCAACAATTGCTTGGGCAACTGTATATAGCTGCTCAGGCGTGGCAGTCGTTTTCACATTATTGAAGCTTTTAGCCTTTGTGAGTTGCTTCCCACTATTTCCATCGATACCATTGTCAAATTCCAATCTAAGAGACGAATCCATCAAAGTTGCAATAGCCATGTTATCACCTCCTTCATACCTATAATCGAAAGAAGTAGTTCGGAGGTGGTGAAATGCATGTTATAGTTTTTTGATCTATGAAATTAGCTAACAATGGTGTGTATGGAAGTATTCTACTTATCCTTTCATTATGATATAAAAACCATATTTTTGTACTAAAAAAATTGGCAGTTTATGTCTGTACATTTAGGGTACACTATTCATTAAGCCACTCCTCTTATATCAAAAGTGACCTACCTTTCAATATTGTAATGTAAATGTAATTTACGCCAAGTACATATAGTAGTAAAATGGAAAGTAGTATGTTTAATGAGGTGTAAATATGTCGAAAAATAGTGAAAATATATCTCGAGTTAAAAAAAGGAAACAGAAAAGTCGCAAAAAACTCATATTCTTTATCGTCATTCCCCTAAGTATCTTGCTAATAACAACCGTTTCCTACGGTGCTCATGTCTATAACACCGCACAAGAAGCAGCCAACGACTCATTTGAAAAAATTGGAAGAGATGGAGAAAAGTCTGCTTTAAGAGATGAATCTGTTACTCCAGTAGAAGACAACGTTTCTGTACTTATTATTGGGGTTGATGATAGCGAAGTTCGCAATGAAAACAATAGCAGATCCGATACACTAATGCTTGCAACCTTTAATAAAGACGAAAAAGATGTAAACATAGTAAGCATTCCAAGAGATTCTTATGTAAATATTCCTGGGTATGGATATACAAAAATTAATCACGCCCATGCATATGGAGGACATAGGAAAACCATTGAAACGGTAGAGAATTTTTTAAATGTACCCGTTGATTATTTTGTCAAACTAAATTTTGAAGCATTTATTGAAATGGTTGATACCATAGGTGGAATTGAATTTGATGTACCTTTTGAAATGAGTGAGCTTGATTCTGACGATAATCAAGACGCTATACATTTAATGCCAGGTTATCAAAGATTAAATGGTGAAGAAGCATTAGCCTTAGCGCGAACAAGAAAATATGATAGTGATCTGGAGAGAGGAAAACGGCAGCAAGAGATTATTAAAACAATTATTAAGGAAACCGCATCAGCTTCTTCGGTACTAAAGCTTGATGACCTTATTACTTCAGTAGGCGATAATATGAACACCAACCTAACCTTCAGTGAAATGAAAAGTTTTCTTAGCTATGGTTTGAACACAAATTTAGCGATAAACTCAATAACAATGGACGGTGAAGGCGGTAAAATGGAAGACGGCCTTTGGTATTATCAAGTAGATGAACAAAGTAGAAGTGAGGTTGAGAACGAGTTGCGCGAGCATTTAGACCTACCTGTGTCTACTGAAAAAAACTATGATTTCACTCAAGAAAATAATAAAGAAGAAATACAAAATTCCAGTAGTTATTGAAGCTGAAATTTAAATAAATCCGGACTTTCATTTGAAACAAAATTAAGCTCATTTCAAATGAAAGTTCGGATTTTTGTTTTACTATAGGATAGTATAGTTTATCGTATAAGTAAAAGACGGCATTTTTGACTAAAAAGATCGGATGATAAGTAAAATTTTCTAATGGTTCAATACTTTTAGTTGCGTCTGCTTGGTTACTCTTTCTTAAAATATATTCGCGCCATAAATTCCAATACTTTTAAAATGCGCTTCCAGCGAAATGGTTGCTTTAATAAGCGATAAAGCCATTCTAAGTTCAAATTAATCCAAGCATCTGGTGCACGTTTTACCTCTCCCGCAATAACATCAAAACTTCCTCCTACTCCCATAAATAAACCTTTATTGAACTTATCCATGTGGGTAGTAATCCATTCTTCCTGGCGGGGAGAACCTAATGCAACAAATATTAGATCTGGATGAGAAGATGCTATCTTGTCTGCGATGGAATTATCATCCATTGATATATAGCCATGATGGTGACCTGCAATAGTTATATTTGGATACTTTTGTTTAATTTGTTCAACCACTTTCTCATTAACATGTTCTTTAGCTCCTAGGAAATAGCAAGAGTAGGATTCTTGATCCGCTTTTGCTAGTAAATCACGCATTAAATCATAGCCTGGGATTCTTTCCTTAATAAGTTGCTTTTTAAACTTTGAGGCATATACAATTCCTACGCCATCTGGAACAACATAATTGGCCTGCTTGACCAATTTTTTAAACGCATTGCTCTCCCTTGTCTTCATTACAATTTCCGGATTAGCTGTTACGATAAAACACTTTTGATTATGGGTCAGCTTTGGATAGACGTATTCTGTTAAAAACTTTTCTTTTGTTTCATTGACAAAATCAATACCCATTATAGTTACTGCAGTTGTATTTACCATAGGCTATTGCAACCTTTCTCATGCTTCATAATTTCTAATTGACCTTAGTAGGCATGTTATTAATTACTTTTTTTCATAGTTTTATCTATTTTTTAAATCGAAACAAATTTGCTGTCTTTAATGCCATACGCACGGATTTTCGATTCAGAGTTCCTTCTTGTTTCCTTATTGTTTTTTCTTTTTTGTTAATCTTCTTTTTCAAATTTTGAATAGATTGATTGTGCTTCTTCTCTAATTCTGGATAATATGTTTCCAAGCGATTTACTAATTCTTCTAAATCACAGCTACTAATTGGTTGTAATGGAGCAGGATATCTGATTTCTGCAATTTTATCATCCAAAGGCACCTTTTTAGGAGTAAATGTTTGTTGATAAATATGTGGTAACTGGTTCTTATTTAAAAAGTCAATAAAGTGATCAAAATTTTGGGCTTGAACTTTAGTAGGTGATTGAAAGTCACTATTTGCCACAACATCTGCTACATTCATATTTTCAGTAATTTCATCTGCTCGAATTTGCGTTAAATTATGATACTCTGCTAATTCTCTCATTCTTGCATCCTTTGGCACTATTAAACTAGGAGTACCAGCTATCGTAGCAGAAATATTGCCATGTAACCTAGCTCCAAAAGCTAAATCAGCCTGCCGCATAAAATTGAGCCATGTGGGCACGTTTAAAAAGAAGCGAACTCGATTGTTCATATATACAGGATTGGACATCTTGACTGGATAATGTTCACTCTCTTCAGCAATTGGTGGCGTCCCCATGTAAGTAAGACGTAATTCTTTCATCCATTGGGGTATAAAATAATGATTTGGAAATTCATTCATACCTTTAGCGATGAATCGTAAAACATGTTCTGGCGACAAATGAGAAGAATTCACACAGACCATAGAATCTTTCGTAATAGAGGTATTCCTTATGTTTAACTGCCTCCCAAATGTATACATAGAAGGACAGCCAATTACTGTATGATCTATCCCCTCACGAAACCCTAGACGTGACAAATAACGAGCAGTAATTTCACCTCTTACACCGATCATGGACGACTTTTCTAATACAGCATGCACAAACGCTTTTACATCTTCGTCAAATGGAAAACCTTCATCTAGCTTTGGTTCAAATGGTGCACGAAGCCCTACGCCAATTACCACGACAGGAATACGCAATTTTCTAATTAACTCTGTATATCTTCTTAATTCAGGTATAAAGCTTTCTCGGAACGCATCTGCTAACGGTATAATTAGTGCATCATACTTTTCATTAATCTCGTTAGCTTCTTTTAATGAAACTTTATAATAGTTTGGGGTAATTATCGTTTCTTCTGTCATTAATGTGCGAAACACACTGTATTGATAGATTAGATTACCAACATTACTACCAATAGAGTTATTTAACATGATATGCGAGGCGTCAAAAGTCTCTAGTGGAGACATACCTGCACGTATAAGCAAATTTTTCATGTTTATTCTCTCCCCTTAGAAATATTCTATCAAACTTTGCAAGCGGCTATTACATCATTCTTATAACTTTCTTTTTCTTCCTTGCTCATCTTTTTCCATTTCCTAATAAAATCGGTATACTTAGGAAGTATCTCCTCAACTGAACCAAAGTCTTTCACTCTCCCATATTCCAACCACAATATCTTTTCACAGAATTTTTCCATTTGCTTTATGGAGTGACTGACAAAAATCATTGTCTTTCCCATTTCTTTAAATTTCTTCATTACTCCAAAGCTTTTTTCTGCAAATGCTTTATCACCAACAGACAAAGCTTCGTCAATAAGTAAAATATTTGGGTCAATATTTATTGATATGGCAAAACCAAGTCTAGATTTCATTCCACTAGAATATGACTTAACAGGTTGATCTATAAACTTACCCAGTTCAGAAAAGTCAATGATCTCTGGTTCAAGTTTCTTTATATCATATTTATTAAAACCAAGCATTAATAACTTTAGTTCAATGTTATCTCTCCCGCTTAACTCTTCTTTTAAGCCTGAAGAAATAGCGATTAATGAAGTCTGCCCATCCCTATAAACCTCTCCAGATGAAGGTGGAATGATACCAGCAATAATATTAGATAGTGTGGATTTTCCCGAACCATTCACTCCTACAAATCCAATGATATCCCCTTTTTCTGCTTCAAAGCTTACATTGCTTAATGCATAGAAATCTTCACCAAAATCTTTCGGGGTAATTAAATCTAGTAATCGCTCTTTTGGGTTACTATATAGACGGTATTTTTTTGATACATCTTTAACAATAATTGCTTTTTCCATGGTATATTCACAAACCTTTACAGATAATCAATGAAATGTTTTCTAAATTTCACATGTATGGAAGAACCGATAATTAACAAAAATAGTACAAGTCCCCAGAAATATAATGAATACTGCCAATGAGTAATAAAGTACCAATCGAGTCCAAAGAAAGCAGATCTATATCCTTCAATTAGATAATATAGCGGATTTAATTTCATAACACTTACTAAATTAGGGAAATCCTCCAGCAGTGATAATGGCCACAATACTCCGGACAAATACAGCAACATCCTTAATACAGAGTTCAACAGCATATGAAAATCTCTTACAATTGTAGATAAAGTAGATGTAATTAAAGAAATCGAAATTAATAAACATAACGCTGCAAACACAAAATATATAAGTTGTAAGTAATATATATTTATTGTAAAGCCCATGAATTGCAACGTAATCATTGTTAACAATAGCATTGCCACATGCACATAAAATTGAGAAAATATGACAAAGCTAGGAATGACGCTCATTGGAAAATTCATCTTTGATAATATTTTTATTCTCGTGTATATAGATTTTGACCCTTGAATTGTTGCTTGATAAAAGAAGATCCAAAGGAAAAATGCTGCCATGAGCCAACTAAAGAATGGTATAACTGTATCCCCCATTTCAATAGGAGCACGGGCTCGGAGCGTACTAAAAACAAACCAATAAATAAGGATTTGAATAAGCGGGTTAAGAATTTCCCAAAGCATGCCAAGATAATTATTTTTATTTTGGCTTTTAAGCTCGAAAAGAGAAAGCCTTCGAATTAAGTAAAAATGTTCAACTTGTTCTTTTATTACTTTAATCGCAGATTTCATAATAGTTCCCTTTCTTAAATAACATGAGACATAAAAGAGATCCCAAATTTAGTCTTTTTGTTTATCATAATTTCCAATGCTTCTTTCAAACAATTCAATTCTCGAAGCGGGTGGTGTTAAAATTGCCTCTTGATCCGCATCGTCCAGTTCCATATCTTGAAGACTCGGTATAATAACATCATCCACTACATTCTTCGATGCTTGACCTACTGTATTATCAAAGAAATAATTGACAAATGCATCTATTTTTTCCATATCATAATTTTCTTCTTTAATTGTCGAAACCATCTCTGCAGTGGTCTTAATTAAAGGACCTGGTATAAAATCAAAATAGTTATAATAAAAATCTCTTTCTTCAATATATTTTTCGACATCAAAAGCAAAGAACAACATTGGTTTTTTTAACAACGCATATTCAAAACAAACAGATGAATAGTCTGTTATAAGAATATCGGTAATCAATAACAAATCATTCACTTCTCGATAATCACTTAAGTCAAAAAAGAAATCATTGTATTTATAAGGAATATGCAATTTATTATTCACAAATGGATGAATTTTAAATAGGAACACATATTCTTCATGAAGATCTTCATACAGCTGTTTTAAATTTAGAACTTCAAACGGATAATGCGCTGAAGCCTGTCCATTTCCTCGAAAGGTTGGTGCAAATAGAATAACCTTTTTCCCTTTAATAAAAGGATACATTTCAGTTAACTTGTTCTGTACATATGACTTATACTTTTCATCAGCAAATATATCCGCTCTAGGCACGCCAGTAGCGTATACTTTATCTACTGTAATTCCAAATCCTTCTGCATAATTCTCTCTAACCCCTTCACTACTAACTAATGCTTTCGTATAGTTCTTATGATTTTTAGATCTTGGTGATGGCCCCCCAGGTCTTCCAATACGACTATAGCCAAACGTTTTAAATGCTCCTGCAGCATGCCACACTTGTATTAAATCTGCATTATTACGTATTCTCAAAGGATACACAAGAGGATAAAAATCATCAAGTAAAATAATTTTAGCCGTTGCAAAATGATAAGCTGTTTTCACTAAATCATTTATCGTTTTTTTATTATTAATTCGCTCATTGAATATAAATGTAATGTTTAAATCTAAATTCCGTTTATATAATTCCTCGTAAACAAAATAAAAGTTCCCGTTTAATTCGGAACGGCTATCTGATGCAAACACCACTTTACGCTTTTTAATTGGAAGCAGCATGGTAAATAACATGTAAAATGCTTTAAACAGTCTCCGCTTTATCGCCTTTAATGTTTTACTCTCTTTATAATCAATCTCACTTGCCTGTTCAGTCGGATCATATGATTGTAAAAGTGTATTTTTAAACAATAAAGTCTTACTATATTTATCAAATGAAACAATCAAATTATATTTCAGCACTTTTTTAGCTGAAAAGTATTGTAACTTCGTATTTAAAATACTGCTTCCTTCAATAAATTCTTTTACACTGGATAATGGTAACACTTTTTCAAATTTTTCTTTTCTGTTAGGAAGCAATTGTTCCAGTTTAATAAATAAGTTGTATTCTCCTTTTTCTAAAGGCCTTCCATACACTAGCGTAGATAAATCTATATCTCCTTTATAGCCAGAAAGCGCCTCTAGTTCCTCTGAAGAAAAATCAGTATCTGTATTACTTTCCAATTCAGTCATACGGCAATTATCCAAAGGTATACCGATAATATGTTTTTCCAAGATTTCAACGTCTGTAAGCGTATCATATTCTTCGTGTTCTTCCCTTAATGTTTCTATATTCAACTTTGGAACTAATAGTAGGGTCTTACGTATTTCTTCTTCTTGAAACGTTAATTGTTTTTTGACTGTAGTGTACCCTTCCATCTCTAAATAAGAACCATGTATCTCAAAGTTAGTAACTTTATTCAGTACGGCGCTTTCTGCATTTATTTTTAGATGTTCACCATCTAAAGCTGTATGAAACATCCAGCCTCACCTCACTCATTCACTTATAAAATGGCTTACGATTTTTTCAGTAATATTATACGTATTATCAAAATTTTGCTTAATCATTCTTGATGTATCTACATATTCATTTTTCTCTCTACTATTAATCCAGAAAAGCAATTCCTTGTTATCATGTAAAATAACACCATCTGAAACATCATGGATATTTTGATATAAGCCTCTATTTGCTTCATATTCGTTCAAATCAGGAATCATATGGGCAATTGGTCTGTACAGTAAGGAAAATTCAAAAACAGCAGAAGAAAAATCGGTGACGAATGCATCTGATATTAGCATCCACTCATTAATAGTAAATTCTTCTGCCAATAGTATTTTAACATCCTTTTGTATGCTTTTTATATCTTCTTCATTCGTATATGGATGGGCTTTAAAAATAATCCGAACGCGCTTATTAATGGATGGTAAAATTTGTATTAAGGTTTTCACTATATTGTATTTCGTTTCGCCATGGTTACCATAAGCCCTATAAGTAGGAGCAACTAAGATATTTACAGTGTCATTATTTGATAACTGAGGATATCTTTCATGAATTTTTCTTATAATGAAGTCACATTCTTTTCCCCGATTAAATAAATCAATTCTAGGAATTCCAACTGGAAATATTCTACTTTTTGACATATTAAAGGCTTCAGCATAATAATTAACCACTTTTTCAGTTGATACATAAACATGTGTATAATTACTATGAACTGGAATTAGATTCAAATAATCTTTGTTAGGCCCAAATTTCGTTCCAACTGTACTATAACCAAATTTTTTAAAAGCTCCTGCTGCATGCCAAAGCTGAATAACTTTTAAATTAGATTTCGGTTTTAATAAATATATTGGTAAATAATAGTCATCTAATATGACGTAACGGGCGTTGGACAACTTAAATATTTCAGTGAAAAGCCTAAGATTCATCTTGTTTTGACCACGAACAAGATGAATCTCAGCATAAGGCATTTGTTTTAATATCTCTTCATACACATATTTAAGGTTGCCTTCTAATTTATTTGAGCGGTAAAGCGAAATAATAATCTTATTTCTATTATGTTTTCTAAAAAATGAAACAAGGTTATAAGTAGCTTGCAATAACAATTTATAGCATACAACATACATCTTCTTCCATAACTGAAGATGACTCATTTAAATTTTCCACCTCATTACTGTTTTCCCCCATGAGTTGGACAAATCATTTTCAAAAGCATTAATTGCATCTTTTATTTTTCGTACTTCAAACACTTCTCCAATTAAAGTGCTTAAATAATCAATAATATCTTGATGCTCTTTAAATATCTCCACCGTCCGTTCGAAGTCAACCACACCACTTCTACTACTACCCAGAAGTGTTAACCCTTTTTCTAATACCATTCGTGTATTTACCTCAATTGGATATTCACTAACACCTAACAAACTAATAGTACCCTCGGGATTTATATGATCAATAATTTGTTCAACAGCATACTGACTTCCCTTGCCTCCAGCACATTCAATGGCGTGATCAACAGTAAGATCATGAGGAATATCATCAATTTTTAAAGTTTCATCTACAAAAGAGAAATGATTTAGCTTGTAATCCGTTTTCCCAAAAATAATTACTTTACTATTGGGATACAATTTTTTTAGAAACAAGCAAGTAATAAATCCTAAGTTTCCGTCACCCCAAACACCAAAAATATCAACACGAGGGTGCGCTTTTTGTTTAAAGCGACGCAAAGCATGTACAGTAATGGTCATTAATTCCGTAAAAGCTACTACATCCATATTTATATCATCTGGTAATTGTACAGCTCGGTCAGGATTTAAAAACACATAGTCTTGCATAAATCCATCATAGCCACTAGACCTAAATTTACTCGACCTTAAGTAATTTTCACTTATATAAGGGTCATTTTCAACAGGCGTGTTTGGAACCATGACTACCTTTGAACCAATTTTAAACCTGTTGCTAGGATCGAAAACAACTTCACCAACGCCTTCATGTGTTAAAGCCATGGGAAGTTTTTTTCTCATCGCTTCTTTTCCACGTGTGCCAGTATAATATCTCTGATCAGCTGCACAAATGGATAAATGGGTTGGTCTTACGATAAGATAATTATCAACAATGGATTCATCTTTATAGGTCACTTCAAATTGTCTAGGTGAGACTAAACGATAAACTTGATTTATCATTGGTCTATACTTCCTTTAATAATAGCATTAGCAACGTTTAAATCATAAGGGGTGGTTACCTTAATGTTAAAAATCTCACCTTCCACTAATTTGACCTTTTCTCCTCTAATGGAAAATATTTTACATGCGTCTGTTAAAATCTCTTTTTCTTCTGCAGTTAATTCGTTATACAGTTGCTTCAGCTTCTTCGCATTGAAAGTTTGCGGAGTTTGCCCTTGAAACATATAGTCACGTCTTGGTATAGAAGAAATGTACTCATTATCCTTGGATTCAACTATAGTATCGATCGCTTTAATTACTGTGTCTACAGCCCCATGCTTAAGGCCTTCGTCAATATTATCCTGAATAATACGATGTGTTAAAAATGGTCGAACGGCATCGTGAGTAACTAATATATCATCATCGTTCAGTGAAAAGTTTGTATCAATATGATCAATAATATTCATAATGGTAGCGTTCCTATCACTACCACCTGTAATGACTTCAAGCTTTGCAAAATCCAACTTATATTTCTGCAAAATATTTTTTGTATGATTAAGCCACTCTTTTGGAGTTGCAATAATTATTTTTTTAAATTGGTTATTCAAGATAAATTTCTCTACTGTATGAACAATAATTGGTTTATCGTTTAATGTCAGGAATTGCTTAGGCATAGGTACATTCCCCATGCGTGTTCCTTTTCCTCCTGCTAAAATACCTGCATATATCAATGTATTCACCTCAATTAATCTAATTACTAGTATTATAACATAAAAAAAATTTAACATAGGATTTACATTGTATTTACATTACATAACAATATTTGTCAAGCTTTCTATTATATTAACCATCAATATTTCTTCCGATCTTGTATACACAATCTGTTCCAAATTTTGCTGTAGATTCAAGTAAATAACTATAAATATAAATCGCCAAGCCATTTAAGTAGTTGGGGCTAAAGATAAATTTGTTATACAACACGAACACCTCTTTTTTAATAATGCATACCGTATTAAAAACTCCAGAAAATTTCAACAGAGAAATTATAGGAAATGTAAATTTAATATTAATTTTATGTAAAGGTATGTTATTATACTATTAAGTGAAACAACTTAAAAATAGTTCTTCATTAATTGGAGGAAAATATTATGAAAAAAGTAATAACGTATGGAACTTTTGATTTGCTTCATACTGGTCATATAAATTTATTGCGACGCGCCAGAGAATATGGTGACTATTTAATTGTAGCCATTTCTTCTGATACGTTTAATTTAAAAAAAGGTAAAAAAGCTTATTATACATTTGAACAACGAAAGGCTATCCTTGAAGCAATCCGTTTTGTTGATGAAGTTATCGACGAAAATTCATGGGAACAAAAAATTGAAGATATACACAAACACAATATAGATGTGTTTGTTATGGGCGATGATTGGAAAGGGAAATTTGATTATTTAAATAAATATTGTGAGGTCGTTTACTTGCCTAGAACAATTGGTATTTCTACAACCCAAATTAAGTCAGAATTAAAAAAAGTGAACCATGGTTAGAGAATTCAGCATAACTATATACCTTTTTATCTTTCGAATCATTTTCAGCTTATGCAGATTGTTTCCTCTACAAAAAAAGGTTGTAGCTGTTGCATCTTTTGGTGACAACATCCATTGCACAGTGCAAGCATTAAATAATCAAACCGAGGACAGTAAAGTTGTTATATTAAAGGACAGAAGTTGTACGTATCCCTTTAAAGAAGGCACGTATAATGAACTCCTATTATTCAGTTTGTCGCGTCCACTTTTGTTTTTAAAATCTATTTATCATCTAGCAACAGCGAAAACCATTTTAGTAGATAACTATTTTGGTTTTTTAGCTGTTACGAATTTTAAAGCAGATACTACATGTATTCAGCTCTGGCATGCTACTGGTGCTTTAAAGAATTTTGGCTTAAAAGACCCGTCCATCAGTAATAGAAGTCAAAAAGCATATCGACGCTTTCGTAAAGTATATAAGAAATTTCATTATATTGTTGTTGGCTCAGAAAAAATGGCGTCTACCTTTCGTGAAAGCTTTGATGTGACAAATAAAAGGATAATAAGAACAGGAGTACCTCGGACAGATCTGCTTTTTAATCGTTTAGAAAAAAAACAGATGTCTCTTTATTTCAAACAGAAATACCCAGAAATTAAGGATCGTAAAATCATTTTATACGCTCCCACATACAGAGAGGGACAGCTTAATAATTTTCACATAAATATGGACTTAAAAAAAATGTACACAGAATTATCAAGTGAGTACGTTTTATTTATAAAATTGCACCCTGCTATCAAGAATAAGCTACAATGCGCATTTGAAACTTTTTTGTATGACGTATCGGATTATCCAAATACAAATCAGTTACTTACTATAACAGATCTATTAATAACGGATTATTCTTCTATTCCTTTTGAGTATGCTTTATTTGAAAAACCAATGATATTCTTTGCTTATGACCTGGAGGCTTATAAAAAGGAAAGAGGATTAATTGATGAATATGAAACCGAAATGCCTGGACCGGTAGTTCAATCAACGGAAGAAATAATTACAGTAATGAAACAAGAGGCCTTTCATAAAGAAAAGATAAAATCCTTTGCCAATGTTTGGAATCAGTACTCTAAAGGTAATTCTAGTGAACGATTGGCAAAATTTATTATTGACTTACAAACACCAATAGATCAAAGAAGAAAAGCTTCAGGGTAAACGTATATTAGCTTTAATTAGTCGTTTTACACCTGTGCTGACAAAAGTTTCTATTTATTTCAAACAAATTTAAGGATAAGCCACATGATCTGTCTATTATTTCATGTGGTTTTTTCTCATGTATTTAATAGTGAATCTTCACTTAGTAGATGTTTCTAACCCATCAAAGGTTTGACCTATAAATTTAATCCAATAGAAAAATATACAAAAGGGAGTAATCTGTTATTTCCCCAATAATTTTGTTACATTGTGTCGCACCCTTGTCAAAAATTCATTTGATATTTAACTGAATACTATTTATAATAAATTAGAGCCACCAACTTTTTTAAAGGAGACTAGTAATGGGTGAACGAATATTAGTTCGTAAAAAAAAGAAGAAGAAGCGCACACGTAAACTTCTTTTAGTGATAATTCTATTGTTCCTTACATTAATAGGTTTTGGTGGTTACATGGCCATACAAACCCTTCAAGCTGCAAGCGATTCTTATGATGATTTAGGCAGAGATAAGTCTGATTTACGTGATCAGGCTGTATCTATTAGTAAAGACCCTGTATCTATTCTCTTAATGGGAGTAGAAGATTACGCGACAGAAGGAGATCATGGTCGAACGGACACCCTGATGCTTGCTACTTTTAGTCCTAATGACGAACGGCTTAAACTTTTAAGCATCCCAAGAGACACATTAGTTGAAATTGTAGGCAAAGGTGTAGAAGATAAAATCACACATGCTCACGCTTTTGGTGGTAAAGAAATGACCATTGACACTGTAGAAAACTTTCTTGATGTGCCTATAGATTACTATGCCACCGTTAACTTTGATGCTTTTAAGAATGTTGTTGATATCCTTGGCGGAATAACTGTTAATGTACCATTTGATTTTCAGCAAAATAGTGATGATAGAGTTGCTGAAAAGCTACAATTCTATGAGGGTAAAATGGAACTCGATGGTCGCCATGCACTAGCTTATGCTAGAATGAGGAAAGAAGACCCTAAAGGGGACATAGGAAGAAACGAGAGGCAACAAGAGGTTATTAAAAGTATCATTGATAAAGCAATGTCTGTAAGCACTATTACAAAAATCGATGATTTGGCAAAAGAAATTGGAAAGAACGTAGAGACCAATATGAAAATCTCTGAAGGACTTGCATTTTATAAAGAATATTCTGATTTTAGTGTTAGTAAAATGGATAAAATTCAACTAGAAACAACACCGGATAGAATTAACGGAATAAGCTACCAAATTGTTGATCAACAATCTTTAGAAGAAGTAAAACAAACTTTAAAAGATCACTTGGAAATTACAAATTAAATTAGCAGAAATAAAAAGCTCGTTTCACAAAAATGAAACGAGCTTTCTTTATTTTATTTGATTTGTTTTATGCATTCCAAATACTTTTCGCATACTACCTAAAATTGGCTGTTTCCCTTGTAATATCATCCCGGACAATTCAGCTATTACTTGCATTGCTATCACAGCAATAACGAGTGTAATCATAGAGGCTTGCATTGTACTACTATTAAAAGTAATTGCCAGCAATCCAAAAAAAGCACTGAATGCATATATGATTAGCACAGTAGTTTTATGACTATAGCCCATTTTCATTAGTTGATAGTGAATATGCTGTTTGTCGGCTGTTGCAATACTTTGTTGATTAATTATTCTTCTAATAATGGCTAAAGTTGTATCAAAGATAGGAATTGCAATTACTATGATAGGGATAATAAAACTAAACAGCGCAACATTTTTAAACAACCCCATCATCGATACGATAGCTATTGCATACCCCAGAAAGAGCGCTCCTGTATCGCCCATAAATATTTTAGCAGGGTAAAAATTATGGTAAAGAAATCCTATACAACTACCGACTAACACAATACATAGATAAGCGACTACAATTCGGTAATCCATGATTGCCATTACTAGAATGCTAGATAATCCAATTGCCGAAACGCCAGCAGCTAGACCATCTAATCCATCAATTAGGTTAATCGCATTCGACGCTCCTACAATCCAAAGTATTGTTATGACATAAGCCCAACCATCCAAATAAACAGTACTCAAAAAAGGAACTGTTAATTTTTCGATAATTAATCCAGAAGATACGACAACGATCGCTGCTGTTATTTGCCCAAATAGTTTATAATACGGTTTCAATTCAAAAATATCGTCAACGAAACCAGTAAGCAACATAATCACAGCACCAATTATGATTGTACTCATTTGCGGATGCTCTGGTTGTAAGTATAAAAAACCTGCAGCTGCTCCGATGAAGACTGCTAGCCCACCTAAACTCGCTTTAATTCCTTTATGATTCTTGCGATGGTTATCAGGTTTATCAACAGCATTTAAATAGAATGCTAGTTTTTTTATTAGTGGTGTTACTAAAAGAGCTGTTAACATCGAAATAATAAAAGCGATTATCCATTCTTGGATGTAGAACATATGTACACCTACTTAATTTTAAGTAAACTTCATTATAAGTTTATCATAGAATAACTAGTTACTCTATGAAATATATTAAAATTGTTAGTGCCAACATAAGTTAAAAGGGAAAACAAAAAGAATGGTTATTCAATATTCCACGATTTAGTTGGCGAAAATAATTTCCCCTTCCCATAGATTTGAATTGCAATAGACATTTTAACATGTTCTTTATTCGTCACAAACTCTTTGTAAAATAAACCACTCTTTAAAGAATACTTATGATTTTCAAGCCTTTTTAAATTATCGTATTCTATTAGCCAAAGGTTAACATTTACTCCTTCGTATAACAATTCACCGCTAATTTGATAGCGAGTGTTAGGTTCTAAAACAATTAAATTTTCATCTGATGGTATGTCAAAATTGAAGTGTGAATGACTACTAATATAAGCATTGCAATAGTCTGGTAAATCATATATTAATTCATCTAAATTCCAAATTAAATATTTGTTTTTATTTGCAACAAAACTGATTAATTTTGTTTTTTTATTATCCATATTTAATTTTAAAGAAAAAATTCTTTTCGGGAAAGATAGCTTAGTTAATTTTCTTAAAAATTTTTCATAAATCTTTCTATTATCGTGACTTAAAATTTCATTTATGTTTTTTTGTAATGTAACTAATTGATTTTGTATATTATCAAAGTTATTTTTACTGTTGCCCTCAATTTCAGTTAATTTTTCTTTTATAAAATTTTGTTTGGTATGAATTTTTTCTAATTGCGATTCTATAGCATATTGATTTTCTTTTAAGCATTCTAATTCATATTCAATTTTTCTAACGACATTAATTTCCTTTTTGGTATCTGCAATACTGCTTAACCTAAATTTTTCTAAATATTCCATAAAATTTAATATATCAATTTGATTTAATTCTTCATTAACAGTATAGCTGCTAAACAATTCTTTTTCCGCCCAATTCTTAGTTTTAATTTTCAACATTTCAATCTTATTATTTACTTGTTCCATAAGTTTACTTTTTGAATTATAATTTGAAATAATTAATTTACTAATTAGGCTAATGTTAGTATTATTAATCTTAAAGCAACTATCTGAAACGTTCAACATCTTATATAAACCTGGCATCTTATGACCATGACTATTAAAATACACGCCAATAGCAGGAACTCCCGCTAAAAAGGAAAGTATACAACCATGGAAGCGTGATGATATGACATAATTACAATGGGAAATAGCTTCTAAATAATCATCAATATTAGTTGGATAGATAACATTTACATACTTATCATAGTCTTTAAATTTCCAATGATTAAAAATTGTTTTGACTAATTCATCATCATACTTTGTTTGAATAAAAAGGTCAACTATACCACCGAATTTATTTAAAAAATCTTCTATTACTTTTATAGAAAAAATATACGATAAACTATTTTTAAAATTATTCTGTTTAGAAATTCTATAATTAACAGAACTTTTTTTACCGCCAGTTCTTAACCCAAAATCATCAAGTCGCATAATCATTCCTAATCTTGGCTTCTCAAATTTTTCTTTAAGTTGTATCCTGTTTTTTTTGATAAAAAAAGCAGGATCTAACAGTGATTGAGGTTGGGGATGTCCACCAACAATTTTAGATAATAAATTCATAGACTCATTATCTCTTACTCCAATGGTAGCGTTACAAGTTAAAAAACTAGTAATTAGATTTTTTCCCTCTACATCTTGAAAAGGACCTAAAGTAGAAGGTAAAGTAACAAATTTAATTCCTTCACTCTTAGCAGCAATAGACGGAAGTGTTCTCCAAATAAAATCTAGCCTAGGATTATCTTTATAAGAGAAGAGAAATTCCCCTGCATTATTAACGATAACATCACAGTCATAGAGATTTGTGTCAATTAAGAATTTTTTTGGATCTTCCAAATATTCTTTTAATGATTGATATTCATCGTATACATTTTTGGGAGGTTGAAATTCAATAAAATTTATTTTCATAGTACCTTCAAATGATTTTTTTGCTACCTCCAAATAATTTGGATTTGGGTTTTTTAAAACCACATTTAATTTACTGTCAGGTGATATACTTTCAATTAAACTGACTACACCTTTATTAATACATAAATCTCCCAAGTTACTAGCTACATGTCCATAAACAAGACCTATTTTCAAAGTTAATACTCCCCTTATTTGTAAACATTAAATAACTTAAACGACCACCTGCTAAAGCAGGTGGATTTAGACATAAATGTCGACGACTAAAGTCGTTTCCCAGGCTAAAGTCCTGCTCAAAGGCCTTAGCTAAAGCATCCTCAAAGCTAGACTAAACTCATTCTTCTATCCTGAATATTTCGTCCTTACCTTCATTGAATTGATTTGCTATATAATTTCTTATTATTTCTTCCGTTACCGTTCCTACGGTGGCACAAAAATAT
>NZ_FQXD01000023.1 GCF_900129865.1 Virgibacillus chiguensis | reverse complement strand
GATCTTCCTTTTAGATACTGCAATATTTTACTTGGAGCAATACTTGGAGGACAAGATAATAATAAATGAATGTGGTCTTTCCCAACACTTCCTTGCAATATGGTAATTCCTCTGGCTTCACAACCTTGTCTTATCAAATCACGCACTCTCACCGCTATATGCCCGCCCAAAACCTTATATCTATACTTTGTCACCCATATGACATGATACTTGATATCATACACAGTATGACTATTTTTTCTATATCCTTCCATACTTTCACCTCTTCACTTAGTATGGACAAAAAAGATAAGGCTAAAAGCGGATACCGTCTAAAGACGGTGGAGTTAGACCACGCATTTGTAAGTTAAATTAGTTCAGCTTACATCTCTAATTTTGGAAGTGGGAGTCGTACATCACCTTATATTCGGGATTAATTTAAATTTATCAGAAAAATAAAATTATAATAGCATCTCTATAGGGAAGCTATAAACCAAGCATGAGAAATTTGACTTATCGCCAATTCATATAAAAAACGCTGTCGTTTTTCTTATAAACCTTTAAATTTTTATACTTGACCAAAATAAAAAATCCCACCCCCAAGACGATTGTCTTGGGGACGAGATTAAGAATGATAACCGTGGTGCCACCCCAGTTTATTTATATGTCACCATATAAACCTTTTAAGTACGGCAAAAGGACCTTTGCTTATACTTTAGCTCAATAACAGGAGCTCCTGTCACGCTATCATTTGCAATCCAACGTGCTACTCCGAGGCTTGGTTCCATAAAAGACTGCATACCCCTTTTCAGCACCGGGGCTCTCTCTTATGCATTCCTTTTATATACTCTTCTCTTCATCGTATTTTATATTCAATTTCAAATAGGTTATCATACTATTAAAGTAAACTCAACATCATTTTTACTATTGCTTGTTAATTACGCCATAGTATACAAGATCTTCAAATCGATCTTCTTTCTTTACATGCTCCTTCAATACTCCTTCTTTTTCCATGCCGATTTTTTGCAAAACTTTACTGGATGCTGCATTTGACAAAAAACAGCGAGCAAACACTTTATGATAATGTTTTTCAGTAAACGCAAATTGTAAGATAGCTTTTGCTGCTTCTGTCGCAAAACCTTTTCCCCAAAATACTTCCCCAATGAAATAAGCTATTTCACCATGAAGAATTCTTTGATTGTTCGATAATGCTATGGAACCGTACAATCTACCGTTCGTCTTATCCGTTATTGCAAATTCATATAATTTATCCTCACAAAAATTATCATGATGGTTCTTTATCCATGATACAGCATCATCTATTTGATAAGGATACGGTAAATTCAATGTATGCTTATAAATATTGTAGTTATTACAAAGTTTAGCAACTTCGGCTGCATCTTCTTTTTGAAATAGTCTTAATAATAACCTATTCGTAGTAATCGTTTTTGTCTGTTCATCATAATACAAAAAAACCCCTCCAATTGTATATTGATGGAGTAATACCAATCCTTTTCTTCCATTGTCCCAGTTAACATGATAATACAAACATGGCAATACGAATTATTCCTCTTCTCCTTCCACTTTTTCAAACAACACTTCTGGGATCAATTCAAAACCTTCAATCATCGTATTTTCTTCTACTTCAATCATCAGGCTTAATTTCCCTCCGAAATGAATTTGACGCACATATCTTAGGTCTTGTGGGCTAATGGAAATATCCGCTACTTTTGTCTTTATTTTGATCGACTTTGACGTTGGTTTCGGCACAATATTATTCGCTTTTAATTCGAACTTTTCATCATCAATGACTGTCTTGAATGCCTCTTCTACCTTTTCCGTATCCACATCTTTTACACCACTGCTCTTTAGAACTCTTTCTACGTCTTTATAGTCTAGTTTCGGTACTTCTTGCTCTTCCTCACTTTCTTCAATAACATGATAGATTTCATCATACACATTGGAAAGAGTCGACGTATTTATACGCTCGCCCGCTACTTTCTTTACAATTTCTTCAAAGACTATTTTATCTTCTTCAGCCGTCATAATTTCTTCTGCATTCAATACTTCCTCGATAAAATGGTAATTTAATTCATTTGCTTTTCCTGCTGAGTAAAGAACATGATTCACATCTGCAGCATTGTCGGTAAAGCAAGGAAACAGAAATCCAGATATCGGTGCTTTCAAGTTAATAATTGGATCGACGACAATATTATATTTAAATTCCTTTTCCACATAATCAAATAATAGCTCTTTTTTAGGATCTTGTGTTTTATTCATACTGCATAAGATAAATGAGTGAGAATGTACCGTGTCCCGTTCACTTTCTTCTGCTTCTTCACGCTGGGGTTTCATTGGTTTCAAGTATTCCCCACGAATAAAACTAACAACAATGTCCATTTCATATTGCTTATCTTTTAGCATTTTTTCTACGAGTCGAAGCATATGCGCTTTCCATTCTTCGGTGTCACTACTCAGTAATCCTTGATGCAGGATAAGCTGACTATTATCTTCTGCTTCGCGTTTAAATTTTAACTCAAATAATTTCTGATCAAGCTGGCCAGTTAATACTTTTTTAAAATTGGCCATAAATAGCTCTTTCTGTTCGTCCTCTAATAACTCAAATGGTGTACTCTGATGATGATATACTTCACTTGACTCTTTCATGATGTATACGTTGAAAATCTCATGGATTTTTAAAAGATCATTATTTAATTTAAATTGTTTCCGGATATTTGCGATGTCCTTCTTATTCAATCTCGTTTCACTCCTACATTGGTAATCAGCATATGGATCATGTATGCACTTTTCATCATAACATAGATGCGCTTATTATATTTTCATCATGGTGGATGAGAACTATGTTCGTTTCTTTCTATACTACTAACCACATTCAAAAACTCTCACATGCTTGCGCTTAGCAATATTTGTGAGAGTTTAGTCTAAATGCACACCTTAATCATTTATTTGCCACAGCATTTTTTATGTTTTTTTCCGCTACCGCATGGACAAGGCTGATTTCTACCAATTTTGACAACCTTTTGACTAGGGTTAGAATGAGTCTTTCCACTTATCTTGGAATTAGATTTCGTTTCTGGCATCGGTTGAAGATGTTTTTTCTCCAATCCAAATGCTTCATCAGGAGTATGTCCTTTTAGTACCCATCCCCTTGTGTTATTCATTAAGTGGATTACTTTATCCATTACAGCTTTCACTAATTGTTCGCTATCGAACTCTAACATCTGGGATAAATAGGAAATAACTTGATTGGGACTGTCGCCAGATTTTATCGTATACGTACACTCTTCTACGATCATATCTGCATCTTCTATATCCATGTCAAAGTTTTGCGTTAGAAAATGAACGAATTGCTGGTAACTAGCATTTCTTTCCACAAAACCTGGTGCTCCAGCTTCAAGGAGTTGTTTTTCTGTAAAATCATAGTAAGGAATGCTTTCTTTCAGTTGCTGTTCTCGCTTCACCTCTTTCGGTTCCAACACATCTATATGTGAAAATGAATCTGTGTCAACAGTTATTTCCGGACAATAATGTGTCGAATCTGCAATAACTTTGAAATACATTGTAACGTCAATAGGTTCTTTCATATATTTTTCTACCATCTGGATTAACCGCACCGGGTCTAATACGCCGTAATAATATAATAAGCCACGCGTTAGCTTTATCCATTTTGTATTTCGTTTTATCGTAGCTCGTACATGTAAATCATGTTTCAAAGCTAGAATAGGGTCGTACAGTTCATTTGGCAAGGCAAAAACCTTATTTCCTTCCCAAGTTCCAGTATAAATGAACCCGGTATGACGTAGATACTCCATTTCATCCATTTCTAGATCTGGAGCCATTATTTTCCCGTTATTTTCGGCGATTTTTAATAGCATATTAAAACGTTCCCTATCCCATAAAAGAACCGACGGATATAGATGATCAGGGATATTTTTCTCTAAGAGATGAACGATTTCAGCTTTCTTTAATTTGCTTGCATTTTTGATCTCTAAATATTTTCTAATACCGTCTAAATCAGCCTTTGTATATCTGTTTAAAGCGTCATGCAATGACAAAGGAAATGGGATTTTTCGCCATTGTTTCTGTGCTTGTTTTTGCATTCTCGCCATTTCTTCTTTCGTTAATTCTTCTATTATCTGCTCTACATTCTTATCATCTTTGTTCATAACATACACCTCTTCGTGTATCATTATAAATGATGTTTTGCTTGTATCCAACCAAAACAATAACCTGAGTATTCGATCATTAGGGGGGAGTCTTTTATCTCACACGGAAGGGTATGACCTGAAGCCCTCTTATACCCTCTACATTTTTCGTACCAAAAATATCCCCTTGAAGAATTTTATCTTCAGAGGGGATGATTAATTAAAAAGGAACTAAACTTATGTTTAAAATTTCCATGTACTTATCAATTTCAATTCTTTATTTTCAATTGATTATTCATAAAGAAATATTCCCATGTTTCTTTTTAGGTCTTCCTTCCTGCTTATTTTCTAGCATCTCTAAAGACTGTAATAACTTTATACGTGTTTCTCTCGGGTCGATAACTGTATCAACCATTCCAAGACCAGCAGCAATATAAGGATTTGTAAACTTTTTACGAAACATGTCAATTTTCTCTCTTCTCGTTTGAGACGGGTGCTCGCTCATGCTAATTTCCTTTTGATAAATGATATTCGCTGCTCCTTCAGGTCCCATGACAGCAATTTCAGCATTAGGCCATGCATATACTAAATCTGCACCAATTGATTTGCTGTTTAAAGCTACATATGCACCTCCATATGCTTTTCTCATAATGACAGTAATTTTTGGAACCGTAGCTTCTGAATACGCGTATAGAATTTTAGCCCCATGTCTAATGATACCGCCATATTCTTGTTTGATTCCAGGAAGGAAACCTGTAACATCTTCTAAAGTAATAACCGGGATATTAAAACAATCACAAAAGCGAATAAAGCGACTTGCTTTGTCTGAAGAATCAATATCTAATCCACCTGCCATATATTTGGGCTGATTACATACAAGACCAATGCTTCTACCTCCTATACGAGCAAACCCTACTACTATATTTTTAGCAAATCCAGCATGAATTTCAAAAAAACTGCTTTCATCGACTACCTCTTTAATCACTTTTTTGACATCATAGGGTCTTATAGAATCAAATGGCACGATATCTGCTAAAGCAGGTCTCTCTTCATTAATCATCATTTCATAAGGATACGTCGTTGGAAATTCAGTATAATTGGAGGGTAAATAATTTAATAATTCTTTGACCATATCTAATGCTTCTTCTTCTGTCTTAGCCTGCATATGAGCACTGCCACTTTTCGAATTGTGGACATGTGCTCCTCCTAATTCTTCTACTGATATATTCTCTCCAGTTACAGCTTCTATCACCTTTGGACCGGTAATAAACATTTGAGAGCTTTTCTCCACCATGACGACAAAATCGGTGAGAGCTGGTGAATAGACAGCTCCACCAGCACTAGGGCCCATAATAACAGAAATTTGTGGAATGACACCAGAATATATAACGTTTCGGTAAAATACTTGTCCGTATCCATCCAATGAAGAAACACCTTCTTGGATACGTGCACCACCAGAATCATTTAAACCAATAAAAGGAACTTTATTCTTAGCTGCTAAATCCATTACTTTAGCAATTTTCAGACCATGCACTTCCCCCAACGTTCCACCATAAACAGTAAAATCCTGGGCGAATAAATATACTTTTTTCCCATTTATTTTTCCAAACCCAGTCACTACCCCTTCGCCATTGTACATATCCTCATCATAAGAAAAAGATCTGCTTTTCATGAAAGGATTCAATTCTACAAACGTCTCTTTATCTAGTAAATAGTCAATTCTCTCACGGGCCGTCATCTTCCCTTTAATATGTTGTTTGTCTATTCGTTCTTCACCACCACCAAGTTCCACTTGGTGGCGTTTATCGTATAATTCATTAATTTTATCAATAATACTCATCTTTATTCATCCTCCCTCAATCATCCAAAATATCTTCCATATGCTCTTGATTTCTTATAATTTCTCATTTAAGGGGGAGCGGTTAGAAGTGAGGTACATTTTCCCTACCACACTTCTACTGTTTACGATGATATAAATCAACAAAAACTCCCTTGTGCTTTGAGATGAATAAAGGATGTAAGACTATTCATTGTGGCCTTTGTTTGCTATCTGTTAATTGGTTAATATCACCTTTCTATACCTTTTTCATCCTCTTATTACTGCTGTCATCCACTTAACCCAATATGGTAAACAACTTCCATTTTTTAATAAAGAGAATCTCCAATTAGCAAGGGTTCATACCTCACTAATTGTTGAGTTTCACACTAAATAGCGAAGAGCCACTTTTTAGTGTTTTGTAGCTTCAAACGTAATAATTTGCGAGGCTTTCGTTGGATATTGATTATATATATAATCTGAAGAAATCACTATCGATGTAAATCCTATTTTTTCTAATATCAAACGAAATTCTTCCACTCCATACCACTTTAATGGAAATATTTCAAGTTCAGAATCCATTAGCTTTCCTTGTCTCCATTTTTCATAGCGATTATGATAGACAGAAAATTGATTGATTTGGTCAATTTTAACCAATGTTTCCTCTAACATAATTGTATCTCCTTGTGGATTGGTAAATCCTCGTTTTGATACAAAACCTTCTTTGGTGTTTTCCGGTAGAAAAATATCTAAAATTAATCTTCCATTTTTCTCTAAGTGTTCATAAAAACATTTTAAAGAGCTAATTGCCTCTTCTAATTGATGCAAAAGTAAAAATGAACCCGTTGGTACAATAATAGCCTCATACTTTTGATTAATAGTGAAATTGGACATATCTTGTTTATAACAGCTAGTATGAATACCTCTTTCATTGCAATTTTTGTTGAATAATTCCAACATATTATTTGAAGAATCTATCCCCTCTATATCTAAACCGTTTTCTAGTAAAGGAATTAATATACGCCCATTTCCAACCGCAGGCTCTAATACTTTCCCTTCTATTCCTTTTAATCGATCTTGGTAGTACTCCAAATCACCGAAAGATTTACCAATATACTTATCAATTTCATAAACCTCCGAGGATAATTTTCCGTATATATTATTCATTCTTATATCCACTCCTTCACCGTACTCAAAAAATTTAATTAACTGTAAATTTATCACTAGTAATTTGATGTCATTCGTCCACAATTACTTCATTTGAAACGCTATCAGCTTTACATTGGATGCGGTCAATTTATGATTTAACGAAGAGGAAAATGCTAAATTTTTTATTGGCTTTAGAATTAAACTGGCAATAAAATCAAAATTGTTTCCTTTATTAACATCACACCTCAAAAATCAATACGCCCTATAATTTATTAATTGGTCATTTATGACTTATTTGTTATTTTGTTATTAAATTATCCTTTTTACACTTTCGAATCTTTCCTTTCTACTGACCAAGGGATTCTATAAAAAAGTAAGTTTAATTTTTAGACGTTATAGCTTGTTGTTTTTGATATTTCTTTTCTTTTAATTGATCTCTTTTTTCTCTTCTATCCTTTATAGTAGAATGTTTTTGATCTTGATTATATTCTAGACGACGATTGGTACGTTTTAAATCTTTTGGAACGAGATTAAATTCTGATTCATTAATCAATGATGATATTCCTATTTTCGATTGATATGCTTCCATATCAGGATAAATTGTTTTAAAATAATCATCTGCTTGCCCGGATACATAATTATTCGGCTCTGGATATGTGGTAATAACACCTTCAAAATTTCGAAGTACTACCTTATCAGCGCTTTGGGAAATAATATAATTAGGTTGGACAACAATTTTACCACCACCACCTGGAGCATCAACGACAAATTTAGGTACTGCATAACCTGACGTATGTCCTTGCAACCCTTCTATTATCTCTAATCCTTTTGAGATAGGCGCTCTAAAATGCCCAATTCCTTCGGATAAATCACATTGATAAATATAGTATGGACGTACTCGCATTTTAACCAGATCGTGATTCAACTTTTTCATAATCGGAACACTGTCATTAATACCAGCCAAAATTACCGCTTGGTTTCCTACTGGAACACCCGCGTTAACAAGCATTTCACATGCGCGCTTAGATTCCTCCGTTATTTCTATGGAGCTATTAAAATGAGTATTGAGCCAGATTGGATGGTACTTCTTTAAAATCTCACATAATTCATTCGTAATTCGTTGCGGGAATACTACTGGTGCTCTGGTACCAATACGTATAATTTCTACATGTTTGATAGCTCTGAGATTTTTTATTATATATTCCAATACAGTATCATTAATTAGTAACCCGTCTCCTCCTGATATGAGCACATCGCGAACTTCAGGTGTTTGTCTAATATATTCTATTGCATTATCAAGCAAGTTTTTGGCAATCCCCATTCCAATTTGACCTGAAAAACGCCGTCTTGTACAATACCTACAATACATAGAGCATTGATTAGTTACTAAGAATAATACTCGATCAGGATATCGGTGTGTTATACCGGGAACTGGAGAATCTTCGTCTTCATCTAAAGGATCTTCTAAATCATATTTTGTTTTATAAGTCTCTTCAGAAATCGGAACAGATTGCATACGAATCGGACATCGTGGATTATCTGGATTCATTAAAGATGCAAAATATGGTGTAATATTAAGTGGTATAGTCTTAATTGAAATCTTAACCCCCGCTTCTTCTTCTGGGGTTAAATTAATTACTTTTTTGAGATCCTCCAAGGTTTTAATTGTATTTCTTAACTGCCACAGCCAATCATTCCATTGTTCCTCTGTAACATCTTTCCACAGTTCAATATCTTTCCAATTTCTAGCCGGCTTGTATAAATCTGCGTTATTAAACATTTTAAATCCCCTCCGTTTTTGTATTATGCATGCTATTTATAGCTAAACTCCTAAACTATTTTATTTTCAATATTTATCATAATAGTCAACAAAGTTTCCTTTAATAGATCAGCCGGCTCAGTACTTTCACTTATAAAAAAATGGCCTCCATTAAAATATCGATAACAAAAATCTCCTTGAATTTCCTCACGCCACTTATAAATCTCTCGTTCATGAACAGCCTTGTCATATTTCCCTAGCCATAATTCGAATGGAAAAGATGATTTTACTACGCCATCTAAAGTAAATGTATCCAATAAGTGAAAGTCATTTCCAGTAATATTAATAATGGAATGCAATAAAGAATCATCCACATCTACTGGTATTCCTCCTAAAGCTTCTATATCCATTTTCACACTATCTCTTGATCTTACAATGAATGGTTTTTCAGGATGTATCGCATATTCAAGAACTGTTTGAGGAGATTTAGCTGCTGAGATGATAACTCTTTCAATATAATTCTGTTTCTTACTTAAACTACCAGATATAGCATATGAAAAAAGTCCTCCTAAACTATGTCCAAGAAATACGGTTGGCCTGTCCATACAATCTATTACTTTAGGAAGAAAATATGCCATAGCCTCTGAAAAATTAGCAACAAAATCTTGATTCGCCGATATTCCCCTCCCAGGCAGCTCAAAAAGATAGGTCTCAATATCCTTAGGTAAAGTTCTCACTAAAGGTATAAATGATAAAGCGGAACCCCCAGCGTGATGAAAACACATTAATTTTACTTTTGCTTTTTTGTTTGGATTAAATATGATATAGCCTTCACGTTGTTCCATCTTCACGTGTTATTACCACCTAATATATACATAGCTTCATCTATTGATACATCACCCTGTTTAACTTTTTCCAATAAGTCTATCTTATTGACAGACTCTGTTTGACCATTGGTTGAAGAATTATTATCAATTCGATGCGATAATTGTTCAACAAATCTATCTATCGTTGGGTATCGAAACAAATCTCCAATTACAAATTCATAATCAGGTAATCTCTGCCGCAGCTGGTTAAATAGTTTTAATACAATGAGAGAATGACCTCCTTGATCAAAAAATGTTTTATTCGTAAATACTTTTCTACCTAATACCATTTCCCACTCATTCCTTACAATGTCTTCTATCTCATTAGATACAACCGAAACAACCTTTTGTGATTGATGAACTATTTTTTCTGATTCCTCCATGAGTAGTGGACGGTCAATTTTCCCATTGGAATTGCGTGGGAGACGATGAAGTAGCACAATAAAACGAGGAATCGCATAATAAGGGATTCTCTTACTAATCTTTTCTCGAATCACATCTTCAGAATCCTTTGTCCCACTTAGAAAAACTACTAATTCCTTCTCCCCCTCCATCGATGAATATGTGACAAAACATTCCATACCTGTCTCCAAACTTAGGAAAGCATTTTCTATTTCTCCTAATTCCACTCTAAATCCACGTATCTTAACTTGTTGATCTTCCCTTCCATAAAACTCGATCATTCCATTTGTATTTAAACGCACGTTATCTCCGGTCATAAAATACTTTATATGGTTATGTTCATAAATCTTTGACGTATCCATACTATTCATAGTTACATATCCATTCATAACTTGATCACCACCAATATGTAACTCCCCTATCATCCCTGGTGCTACTGAATTTCCTGTTTCATCTACAATTCGTAATAGTGTCCCTGGCAAAGGCTGACCAATTGGACACATGCCTGAAACGGACAATTGATCCATATTATCATTGCAGTGGTAAACAACAGATTCAATTGTACATTCACTCAATCCATATCCATTATAAAAATCCACACCTTTCCAAAGCATGTTACAAATCTCATTTTTCTCTTCGAGACGAAAAACATCAGATCCTACTACTATCGTTTTCAAATGTTCTAGTATCTGATTTTTATCATACAAATACTTTATGAATTCCCTGATTAAGTGAGGTGTTGACTCAACAAAAGATATTTTATATTCTTTAGAAAGAACATATAAATAATCCATATCCACTCTTCTATTCTCATCACATACGATTAGTGAACCTCCAGTGGACCATGCCTTAAGTAAATCACCCAAATAAACATCGGAAGTCCAGCTTCCGAGTTGTAGAATATGTTGGTTCTCTTTAAAACAATAGAATGTTTTCCAACTTTCGATAATTTGAAAAACACCTTTTATTCCTAAGGAGACAAGTTTTGGTTTGCCTGTACTCCCAGAAGTGGAGATAAAATATGCTAAGTCCTCTTCCTTAAATGCATAGGAATTTAATTCCAATTCATTCTGACATACATTGTCTTTTAAAAGCTCTTTCATTTCCTCTAGGTTTAAAACAATTTTTGGATTTAATACTTTTATTATTTGATCATTTCTTGTTTTTGGTACGCGTCTATCTAAGTTGCACCACCTAGCACCAATTCTCCAGCAAGCGAACATACCAATTGCAACTTCAATACCTTTTTCTCCATTCAGGGCAACTGTGTCCCCACTTTTAACATCTTGTTGTGATAAATAATTAGACACCTGTTCTATATAGGTTCTTACTTGCTTATAAGATAACTCCGTTTTCCCATCAGACAGTGCTAATTTATCACTTGACCAATCGACCATAGAATCAATGGAATAATTAATCTGATTTATCGGCAACTCATTTTCTAAGCAGATTTTCAATTTTTCATTTTCCAAGGTAGTTAAATTAAATTCTTTTATCAATTTATCTCCATAAAATTCTATTTCTTCAAATATATGTTCTAATGATTCCATAAGCTCTAGTAAATCTTGTTTCTGATATTTACTAGCATCCCAACCTAATCTCCATTCACCGTTATCACGGTTTAAGCTGATGGTTAAAGACAAAGGATCAGAACTCGTTCCTTTTTGATGAACTAGTTCAGCGTCTTCAAAGTGTAAGCCACCTTGATAATTTTGGAATATAACAGAAGACTTAAACAGTTCGGTGTCTCCTGGTAAATTACTTAGTTGCAAAAGCTTAGAATACGGAACCCCGCTATACTCCGATACATCTTGAATCGTATCCATGGTATTTAAGAAATACTCTTTGATAGAGATATCAGGTTTCAGATCTAGCTTTACTGGTAACGTATTAATTAGCATTCCGTTCATTTCATGCGACTCTCTTAATTGATACGGCCTTAAAGCAAATGTAGAACCAACAAAAAGTTGGTTCGTTAATTGATATCTATTAAGTAATAAGCCCCAAATAGACATCACAATACTCGATACAGTAACTTTATTTTGAACGCTGTACGAATGAATATTTCTGCAAGCCTTTTGACTTAATTTTCTATCAAAAATTTCGAATTTTTCTTCCTTACTTTCAGAAGAGGAACACTCAAAAGATAGCCGCTCTGCCGCTTTTGCTTCACGTAATACATTCAACCAATAGGCTTCACTCTGTTCTTTATAATCCGATTGCTCCATAAATTCGATGTATGCTTCAACATCAGGCCGTTCCTTTAACATGTAGTAGTCGTGATTTAAAACATTAAAAAAGTCATCTAAAATTTGCGACATAGACCATCCATCAACAAGAATATGGTGATGTAGCCAAACTAATAAGTGCTTGCCATCCTTCCAATGTTCAACCATATACAATTTTTGTAATGTATCTAAGGATGATTGTTGAAAAGTTTGTAATTCATGATTCAACCAATTTTCAAAGCTTCCACATGCTCTAATTAACTGTTCATAATGAATTGTAGTAATAGATGCCACACAATTGCTATCAATAACTTGCATAGGTTCAGAACCATTATTCCAATCTATCTTCGTTCTTAAAGCAGGATTTGCCTTTATTACTTTTGCCCATGAATTAGTTATATCATCTTCCGTATGATAACTTGGAATCTCATAGGAAACAACTTGCCAATAGGCCTCAGAAGAAGGATTCTTTAAGTTTTCCATTAACATAACAGTCTGTAAAGGAGTAAGTGGAAGCTTCTTTATGTTCTGATTCATTCTATCAACCTACCTTTATTTATTTTAGAATAGCAGTTAACTCTAATATAGTTGGATATTTAAGGAAATCCCTAGGAGTAAGGTTAACTCCTTCTGCACGTAATTTTGAAACAATTTGTAAAGATTTAATAGAATCTCCTCCTAGCTCAAAGAAGTTATCACTCAAGCCAACTCTATTGATTTTTAAAACATCACTCCATACCTTTACAATGGATTTCTGAAGTTCTGTCTTGGCTTCAATAAAATTAGATTCCACTTTCTTATTTAGATATTCATACGCCATTTCACCTAATCGTTTTCTATCTCTTTTCCCGTTTTGTGTAATAGGTAGATCAGATAATTCAATAAATGCTGATGGAATGTACGATACAGGGAGATTATTCGATACCTGCTTTTTCACTTCAATATCGATAGCTTCATGTTCATTTACAGAGGTGTAGAAGCAAACTAATTGTTTTTCCCTCATCCCTTCAGCTAAAACGACTGTGGCATCTTTCACGTTTGCCAAATTCATTACACATCTTTCAATTTCTTCCGTTTCGATGCGAATTCCATTCACCTTCACTTGATCATCTTTTCTTCCAAGAAAGTCGATACTTCCATTACTCGTAATCCTTACTAAATCACCTGTTTTATAGAAGCGTTGTGAATCTTTTATAATGAAAGACTTCTGTGTTTCATTCTCATCTTTAAAATATCCTAACGCCAAAGATGGTCCACCAATTAATAATTCTCCAGGATAACCTATTGGTACTGGATTTTCATCCTCATCGATAACTTGTAAAGAAACATATGGAAGAGGTTTGCCAATATTGTAGTTTCCATTACTAACTTCCTGTACAGTAACTTCAATACCTGTTTCAGTAGGTCCGTATAAATTAAAAATGTTTGTATTGGGCAAGATTTCTTGTATCTTTTTGGCTAGTTGTTTCGACAATGCTTCACCGCTTAAATGCAAGTATTTTAATGGGAGTGTATCCGTACTTAATCCTTCAAAATAATCTAACACTCGTTGAAAAACAGATGGAACAAAATGACAATAATTTATCGATTTATTTTTAATCAATGCATATATTTTCTCAGGATCCTTATGCAAATCATTTGCTCCGATAACTAAAGTAGCACCAACAGAGAGTGTATAAAATATTTCCCATATTGATACGTCAAATGTATAAGGCGTTTTAAATAAAATTCGATTACTCGGCTTCAAGTGTTGTTGATTTTTTTGCCATAACACTCGAAGACTGGCCCCTAGGTGAGGACATAACACCCCTTTTGGGTTTCCAGTCGAGCCTGATGTGAACATCAAATAAGCTGGATCTTTTGTTTTAATGTGTTCCATTTTGAATATAGGTAGTTGATGACATGTTTCCATATCATTTGTATAGATTAGTTCCCATCTTCCCGTGCTTATATAATCAACTTTTTTGTTAGATATTAAAACTCGAGGTTCTATTCTGTTTAATATATTTTTTATTCTTTCTTTTGGATGCTCCACATCTAAAGGGACATAGATTGCACCTATTTTTAAAATTCCTAAAATAACAGCAAGCAGTTCCTTATTTCGCGTCATGAAAACAGGAACATAATCCCCCTTTCTGATACCTTTGGAATGTAGTAATGAAGCAAATCGGTTTGCATGTTGATTTAATTCTCCATACGTAAATGCACTTGTATGATCTTCAACAGCAATATAGTCTTTATGCTTTGCGACAGAATCCTCGAATAATTGGTGTAGTGGCTTACTTTCTTTCATCAAATTGTAATATTCCTGTGCCTCTATGACAGATGTCTTCTTAAAAGCACTCTGCCACTGTTGGTCAGGGTAACGCACAAGAGCATCCATTAGGTTAAAATAGCTATCCGTTAATAATTTAATTTCTGATGTGTCAAAGTTGGCATATGAGAATTCAACATGCCCCGCTATTTCTTCATCTTGCACATGAAAAAAACCGCTAATTGGGAATCTAGCTCCACCTGTATCTTGCTCAATGAACTCTGCTCGTTTATTTCCTAACTCTACATCTAAATGGATTTTTTCACTAAATGTATTATTAACGATATCAAATTGCTTCCTATTTTCTGTTAGTGAAGCAATATCAACAATGGAAAAATCCCCATGTTCCATATGTTCCTGCATCAATTCATTTACTTCAGTTAATATATCGATGAATGTTTTTTCTTTTGAAATAGTAATTGTAACCGGTATTAAATTAACAAACATCCCTACCTTGGAAAAGTCAATATCTCCCCTACCATGATAAGGAATTCCAATTGTGATGGTTTCTTGTCTAAAGTATTTTGTTAGATTGATAGCCCAACCCGTTAATAAAATAATAAACTTACTTATTTTATGCTTTTTCGCCAATTGATCTATTGATTTGCCGACACTTAATCTACTTTTACATTCGTATATTTCCCCTTTAGCTAATAAAGATTCGGCATTTTCCTTCATTGATACTTGCGCTAAATGAAAATGGCCTGCCTTTTCTTTCCAATATGTTGACAGTTGTTCTTCACTTGAAGCTATATACTCGGTACTATATATGTTCTCTTTTGTACTAGTATTTAAGCTTCTATCGTTATATGCAGTAGATATGTCACGTAATATTTTTTGTAAAGACAATCCATCGCATACAATATGATGCGTAGCTAGTACAAAAACAGTCTCATCATTATTTGTTTGAATTAATGCACCTCTAATGAGCAAATCTTTCTCCAAATCAAAGTTCGTATTGTAAATGGAATTAGCATGAATTAGTGCCTCTTCTTTGGAATCAACTTTCATTTGATAGAACCATTCCGTAGTATCAAATTTCCTTTGATATTTTCTCTCAATTTCTCCTTTTACATTTTCCCGAAATATAGTAGAAAACGTTGGTTCACGTTCGATAATAGTAACAATTATTTCCGACAATAAAGGAATATCTATCGTATCTTTCAGATGAAAAGTGGCTCCAATATTATAAAAAGTGTTATTCTCATTTGTTTTCCATAAATACCATAATCCTTTTTTCATGCTTGTTACTCGAATCCATTCATCTCTATTTATGACTGGAGATTCCTTACGTTGCCCATCTAATGTATTTTGCAAAGGTTTCCTAATTTGATGATATACATTTATTGGTGTTCTAACCTTTTGAATAAAATGAGGGGTACATTTCACCCTAAACAAATTTGACAAGGTTGCAGCTATTCGAGCAGCGTCCATCGAATTTCCGCCCATCTCAAATATATCTGTATTAGGATAACATTGAATTTGTAGGACATCAGAGTAAACCTTTGTAATTTGAGTCATCACGCTATCATTAACATCTTCCAAATAAGTGTTGTTTTTCGATTTTTGCTTGTTTTGTAAATGTTCTTCATGTAAAACAGTTAAAATTCTTCTGTCTATTTTCCCGTTATCCGTTAACGGGACTTGATCATGATATAGTATTTGTATTGGGACTAAACTTTTTGTAAGCTTTCTCCTTATGTATGCTTTTATTTCTTCTTCTACAAATATCGAATTCTTCTCTAGTACAACAGAAGCTACAATCAATTTCTTTGAATGAAATTCTATTGGTAACACAATAGCATGTAAAACTTTTGCATGTGTTTGTAATACTTTTTCAATCTCACCTAACTCAATTCTGACCCCATTAATATTTACCTGAAAATCTTTCCTTCCATGAAAATAAAAATTTCCATCTTTACCTTTACTGACAATGTCGCCTGTATTATAGGCTCTGATTAATTCCCCTCTAACCTTTATTTTTCTGAACTTTTTATCAGTTTCTATTTTAGTGTTCAAGTATCCCCTTGCTAATGCAACGCCAGAAAGCCAAAGTGTTCCTTGTTCTCCAACTTCTGAAATTTCATTCCCGAGTTCATCTAGAATAAAACAATCCATATAAGGTAGTGGCTTTCCAATATGAGGAAATTCATTACCTCCGTCTCTCTTTGGTTGAATGGTACCAGATGTGCTGACAACAGTTGCTTCACTTGGCCCATAATTATTAACTAAATTAAACGGAACACTATCTAATGGAAATTTTGTTAATTTATCTCCCCCTACTAGCATGTATTTCAATGTAGTTTCGTGATTTTCCCAAGGCAAATCTAGCAATCTTTCAGCAATAGGAGTAGAAACAAAAGAATGTGTTACCTTATGTATTGCCCATTCTTTTTGTAATTCATTTGGAAGTAATCTTTGTGCATCTGATGTAATATGAATGGAAGCTTTTGCACCAATAGCACTCCATATTTCCCATATAGACGCATCAAATCCCGGGGAAGCTGTTAATGACACAATTGAATCGGAGCCTACATGGAAGGTTTTAGTATGCCATTCAATTAGTTTCATTAAGGACTTCCATTCTACAATTACACCCTTAGGTTTACCCGTTGTCCCTGAAGTAAAGACAATATATGCAGCTGCATTTAATGAAAAATTTTCATTCCCACTTAATTGAAATGCAGCCGATCCATCTAACATTTCTAATTCATCGTCCAAATAAATAATTCTGCTCTTATCATTCAAGGATTGATTGGTATGGACCAAGATCACATTAGGATTCGTTTCTTCAATAATTGTATGTAGCCGATCCTCAGGTGTATCTGGATCGATGGATACAATTACTCCTCCTGCTAAAAATGTCGCATAGTGTGCAACAAACAGCGCAGGTGATCTCCTCAACATGATTAGCACCTTTTGCTCTTTTTTATGTTCTATTCCTTGCTCTCTAAAAAGTATTGCAAGCTGAAATGCTTTTTTCTCTAAATCTTTTAATAAATATTTCGTTTTATTAAACCATAAGCATTGTTTCTCATAATAATTTTGCTCCACTTTTACCATTTCTTCACAAAACATTTTCTACCCCCTTCTTAAATATATAGTTTATGAATTCTTGCAAGGATATTTTTATCCCTAATAGATGATTTTAATAGGTCCACTGTTTCTTCCCTATTAAAGCCCTTATTAAATAGAATAGAAAAGAACTGGTTAGATAATTTTTTCGAATAAATAGAATCAATTTGAGGTCGATTATTTTTCTTTAATTTCCCTAACTCCTGCCTCAATTCTATAAATGGGGCATGTATTTCTTTTTCAAATTTCGACTGCTCTATCTTTATTTTAATAGGGGTCCCAACTATGATTCTTAAACTAGCTTGTAAGAACGAAATAATATCGTTCATAGAGTAGGATTGTGCTTCTGAATGAAATAAGGTATGATACCCATTTATTTCGTTGTAAGGGGAAACAAACACATTTGGATATTCAGCTTCAATGATCTTGGTTAATACAGTTTTAGGGCCAATTTCTATAAAATGGCTAATACCTTCACGAATCAATTTATCCATAACTACAGGCCATTGCACACCTTCTGTTAGTTGCTCGCTTAATTGATTAACAATGTCGTTTGAATGTAAGTAAGGTTCGCCAGTAATACATGAGTATATGGGGTACTTACTATCTTTCTTCTGAATTTTTCTTAATGCTTCACGAAAACCATCCTTTGCAGGCTGCATTAATTGACTATGCGCAGGTACACTAACATCCAATTTCTTGGTAACAGCACCTTGCCCATTAAGTATTTCAGCCACTCTATGCAATGCATCTTGATGCCCACTTAGCACCAGCTGGTCTTTCATATTATAATTTGCGATAGTTACATGGTTGTTATTTGTACTTACTTCTTTACATATAGACTCCACTTCCGTGTAATTAAGACCAAAACAAACCATCATTCCTCCATCTGCTCCACATTGGCTCATTAATTTTGCTCTTAATTGAACTAATTGAACCGCTTCTGAGAATGAAATAGCCTCACCGCAAACAGCAGCAGTTAATTCTCCCAAACTATGGCCAGAAAAATAAATTTCCTCAACTTGATTTAACTCTTTAAATATCTCCCAACTTGCAATACTATAAACTAGTATTGCAGGTTGGGTAATATTAGTATCATTTAACTCCCCAGATTTATTTTCACATGCTACTAAAAGATTATAACCAAGTATCTCACTAGCTTCGTCATATAATCTTCTAGCGATCTTATGATTTTCATATAAAAACCTTCCCATGTTAGTGTATTGAGATCCTTGTCCAGGAAATACGATTGCTGTTTTCAATTTTTTTCACTCCTTCATTTCCTATTTAATAAATGAAGTGCTTCCTCTGAGGAAATGTCATCATTTGTTAGAGCTTCAAGTATATCGTCTAATTCATCTTTCTCAGCACCGTTGTAGAAACGGTCACAATAGGAAAGCTGATTTTCAAAAGTAGGGTTACTATACAAATCAGGCACCTCAAAATTTATTCCTTTGAAATGCTGATTCATCAGTTGCACAAATCTTAATGCACTCAGTGAACTCCCTCCGCTACTAAAGAAATTGTCACTTTCTCCAACATCAACTACTCCCAAAACTTTATCCCAAATATCATATAATATTAATTCGATCTCTTCCTTATTTAATTCTTTCTGTATACTTTCGTCCTCTATTTGAACATCCATATTCACCTTTTGCTTGTCGTAATGATAATCATCGACTTCTTTCCAAAACGTTTCTCCAAAAGGTATCTTTAACACTGGTTTCAAATAATGAACTTGCTCTAAATCAAATTTTGAAACCAAACTCCATTGGTAACCATTCTGAAAAAAACACTTTAGTGCATTCTGGAATTCAACAAAATCTATTGGAGGAATTGCTGTATCATTTCCAAAATCTTTCTTATCATCTAAAATCAATGTAAGATTAATTGTATTACCGTTAATCCCTTTATGGTTTAAATAACCTGCCATAGAGTCCAAATATTGATTTACAGCACAACATTCACTCGCCGATTTAGTACCCATTAAAGAAGAAATGGATGAGAATAAAATAAAGAAATCCAATGTATTCGTATCTAACTCTCTTTCAATAAAATGAGTGCTCAAAACTCTATTGTAAATCCCTTTTTTGAACTGATTAATATTTAGCTCCTTTATCCATAAATGGTACAGCTGCTTCGCTAACATAAAAGCTCCGTTAATATCTCCGTATTTATTTTTAATTATTGTAAATGTATTTTTAACGGCAAGTTCGTCTGTAACATCACATTTCATTATATTTACTTTGGAACCATTTTGCTCAATCGATCGGATCATCTTTATTTTATAAATGAGCATTTCATCATCCGCATTATTTCTATTAATAATTTCATCCCATTCAGAACGATTAGGCAGTAAATTTCTAGCTAACAAAATAATATTCACTTTATTTTTTTCACTCAAAAAGCTTCCTAGCTGTACTCCTAAATAACCAGTACCTCCTGCAATGACATAGTTCCCGTTTTCTCTCAATGTAATTGGATTAGCCTTTATATCCTCACGTTGTCTTTCAATTACTTTCGTATATCTTTGATTTGTTCGATAAGCTATTAACTCTGGTCTTACTTCTTTTGGTGTACGTAATTCCTCTACTAACTGTTTAGCGATTTCTATAGGATCTCCTTTTAAATCATGATCAATTAAGAAGGAACTAATCGTTGGCTGTTCCTGTGAAATTACTTTCGCTAAACCAAATAATGTAACCCTTGCTGGAATAACTTCTTCATTTTCATTCACTTGTTCAGTTAGGGAAGAAAGTGTATTAATTTGAATTGGATGCGTAACATCAAACCTAAATAAAATCTTTGTTAGATTGAAAAGAGAAAATACTCCCTCCTCTTGCGTTAACTCTATATCTTCTTTATTAGTCATTGTTTTATCAAATGGTTTTAAAGTAAAACCATGAACTATTCCCTTTAATTCTTTGAGTGCGTCTGCACCTATATCCTCAAATAGATGCTGAAAGTCGTCCTCTGATTGAATATTAATACCATATTGAGCAGATGATTTTTTCCTGAAATTATTATCTTTATTAATTTCGATAACTTCTGCCCCATTTTCTATAAGGATATTCTTTAATTCAAGAAGAATTGGATCATTTTCATTCATTAAAATTAACCATTTTCCATTTATGTTTACATTATCTCTTCCTGAATCAAGGTAATGGTAAATCCACTTCTTCTCATAAAATAATTCTTTCGTCTGTTCCTGCAAAACCTCTTTATCTGCTGGCCAAATCCGTTTTGTATTGAAAATACTTACTGGTAATGGAGCTATTTTTTTGTGTGTAAAAAGTTCTTTACATATATCATCCACACAATCTCCATCAAGGTATTTCTTCACTAATCCTGTATACGAATCTTCTTGCTGAAGAAAGTGATCCAAGTTCTTGATACTTTCTAACTGGGTCTCTTCTTCGTCAGCTAAGAAGATTCCCTGTTGATAAAAGTTAAGAGGGACTTTCTCAAAGGTTCTGACATGTAGTACCCTTCCAATTTTCTCTATTAGATCTTCAATCCCTTTTGCAAAAATACATACCCTTGATTTCTCATGATTTCTACAATTATTGAGCGTATATGCTAAACTTCCTATGGCGTAGTGCTTATTATGTTGAAGGTGTTTGGAAAGAACTCCTAATTGCTCCCAAAGTGCACGTCTTGTTTTACTAGAGATTAATAAAGGTAATTCTTGTTCAACTTGAATATCCTGACGAAGGTCGTCATCCCTATACTCTTCTATTACAACATGAACATTCGTTCCACTTATTCCAATCGAATTAACACCCGCTCTTAATATACCTGCCTCTGAAATAACTTGATTATCAGCACTCACTTTAAAAGCTGTTTTATTTAAATCAATCTTTGGATTCACTTCTTTAAAATGATTCACCCCTGGTATCATCCGTTTTTCAATAGAAAGTGTAGCTTTAATTAGTCCAGAAATTCCGGCTGCATCGCCCATATGACCGAAATTAGATTTTATAGAACCTAAGTAGCAATCTTTCTTCTTTTTCGCCCTCTTTGTATATGCTTTATTTAACCCCTCAACTTCTATTAAATCACCAACTTGTGTACCAGCTCCATGTGCTTCCACAAAGTTAATTTGGTCAAATGTTAATCCTGCTTCATCCAAAGCAGCAACTATGGCTTTTGACTGCGCATCTGGATTAGGTACTTGCATACCGTTTGACATGCCATCACTACTAACACTAGAGCCTTTTATTACACTATGAATATGGTTTCCTTCACGAATCGCATCAGATAACCTCTTTACTACAACAACAGCAATGCCCTCGCCCCCAATAATTCCATCCGCGTCCTTATCGAAAGGTTTACAGCGATAGTTATTACTTCTGACCACATAATCAGGGGCGTTCTTTTCCCAATAAGGAAATAAGTCTAAATTAACGCCACTTACTACTGCTAAATCACAATCTCCTTGTCGCAAGGCATTTTTAGCCGTGTGAATTGCCGTTAATGAAGACGAGCATGTTGTATTGACTGCCATCACTGGCCCCCTTAAATCTAGGGCATATGACAGATGATAACCAAGATTTGCTGGAATATTGGATAAAAATGCACGTTCATCAATATCGTCGAACAGTCGTAAATAGTCAAAAGCAGGGTGCGGGGTATGTGCAACGTATACTCCTGTATTAGAACCTTTTAAATCCTCTTCTCCATAACCTGCTCTTTTAAGGGACTCTATTGCAGTTTGTAAAAATAACCGCTCGGATGGTCCCATAAATTTAGCCTCATGCTCACTCAAATCAAAATAGTCAGGATCAAACTGCTCTATATCAGTTAACCAGGATCCATATGACCTACTGTCTCCCTCTATATCACCAGCTATATGACTATAATTATTTCTAAGCTTTTTGTTTGAGTTCATAACAAGATCAAAGCGTTCTCGAGGAAATTTTGTTATATAATCTCGCTTTTCAGTAAGACCGTCCCATAGTTCATCAACATTGTTAGTATTGGGAAATTTTAACGACATTCCAACTATTGCAATTGGTTCAGATTGGAATTGTTCGACTTCATTTAATAAGTCATGTGCTATTTGGGTATCCAGTTTTTCGTCACCCACTAGACTCAGTATTTTCCGTGATATATTGCTTTGTTTCAAGGTTATCACTCCCAAAGTTTTTATGATGTTTTTATTAAGGAAATATGTTGCGATTAATCAGTAATATTATTTCTTAAAAGAAAATGCAATCATATGATGCATTACTATTTAATCTGCCAGGACCCTCCAATTTAATAAGCTAACGTAAAGATACATATATAAAGTGAATCTTCAAATTCTATCACCCTCCACTGATTGTTAGTACTAAAAGGTATGACCTAAAGTCCTCTGCCCAAAAAGGGATTTAGGTGCTGTTATCTCCCACTTAAACTTGTTAGCTAACATTCCCCATTCTTGAAGTGGGAGTCTCACAGCCCCTTATATCCTTGATAAAATCTGAAATTTATATTTGTATTAAACATTAACATGTACTGCTAGATTCAATGAGACAAATACTACTTTTTATCTCTACACTTCTAAGCTGAAAACGATCCATGGTCATACTCTCTGAACATTCTTTACCCCATCTACAAGTTCATCCATATATCCCCTGAAATTTGCAATTAGCAAATCAGCTTCACTTTTACTAATTTTCTCTTGGTCCGTCTCTAGACTTATAGTGAATTGTCCATTTAACACATAAATGTTTATCTCCAATAAGTAATTTAATTTATTATCTGGATGAATTGCAGGTGCTTGTGGAAGATCTTCCGCATATTTAAACAGTCTTTCTTTTTCGTTCGATATATTGTTATGTGTGCCAATATCATTATCAAACTCACCCAAGTAGTTCACCAAAATATTAGAATTTATTTTTTTCAAACTTTTCCTTTCTTGAAACCATCTAGCGACCATATAACTTATACCGCTTCCAGTATTCGCTATTGACTCATTAACAGATTTTAGTAACGATATAGACTCAGAATTAGATGATACAAGAAGTGGATACATCGTTGTAAACCATCCGATCGTGTTACTTAAATCTAAATCTATTTTTGTATCATTACGACCATGTCCTTCAAAATTAAATAATATATCTCTTTCCCCGAAGACTTTCATAAATGCTTTTGAGAATGCAGTTACTATCATGGCATCTGTACGGAAATCCTCATTTATATTTTTCGCTCCCAGAATTAATGTCGTTTTATCACGATCTATTTTACTAATAGTATGATATCTCTCACTAAAAATATAATCCTCTCTCACTGGAGTAACGCATAGAGGGTGCACATGATCAATGTTCAGGTTATCCCAATAGGCCGTATCTTCTTTGCTTACGTTTATATTCCTTAGGCGATTAACCCAACTAGAAAAAGGCTCTACGAATACACGATTGATATCTTTTCCAGCAAGCATATCGGAGTATGTTCTCTCTAATTCGTCCATTAATACCCTCCAAGAAATACCATCTACAACTAAGTGATGTACGAATAAAGTTAATAATGGCTGAGAATTTGTTAATGAAACGAGCCCTTTTATAGGTAATTCCTTTCCAAATTTGAATTCATGTTGTAAAGTGAATTGCACCTTTTCCATCTCTTTCTTCAACTTCTCCTTGGATATTGTTCTAAAATCCTTCGAAACTAATTGAAAATTGTTAGCAAGATCAGGTTCTACAAATGCTCTAGGTTCATGATCAGTCAGATCGAACCACGTAACTAAACTTTCATTTTTAGAAATGATACATCTAAAAGCGTTTTGTAAAGTTTCTAGATTAACATCCTTTGGTAATTCTACTGTCATTAGTAAGTTCCAATAGTGTGGGTGTGTAAAGGATTGTTCAAAGAACCATTTCTGCATTGGCGCTAGATGAATCTCTTTAGCTTCTATATGTCTGTTCTCGGATTGAAGATACTGCTTGCTAGACTCCTTCGCAATTTTTCGAACAGTCCTTAAGTTAAAGATTTGGTTAATTCGAATAGGGATATTTCTTTCTTTAGCCCTTGATATTAGTCTTAGTGCTTTTATGGAGTCCCCACCAACTCTAAAGAAATCGGAATTAACACCAACCTCTTCATCTCCCAAAATACTTTTCATAATTTCTAACAATTCTTTTTCCAAATTCGTTAACTCTAAATCATGTTCAGTATCATCGGAAAACTTCTTTATTCTAGGTTTAGGTAACGAAGCTCTGTCAACTTTTCCGCTTGTAGTAACTGGAATCGAATCCAATTTTTCATAATGAGATGGCAACAAGGTCTCTGGTATATTTTGTAGAAGTAGTTTATCAATCTCTGTTTGATTGATCTCTCTATTCGTTACAAGATAAGCACATAACCTTTCGTCTTGATTGCTATTCGTATGAAGACGAACAGCAGCATCTTGAACCGTTGGTAAATCACGTAAGTACCTCTCTATTTCCTCTAATTCCACTCGATGTCCGCGTAGCTTGACCATATTATCTTTTCGCCCAAAACAAACCACTTCACCATTTGGCAGTATTTGACCTATATCACCTGTTTTATAGATATAACCAGGTTGCAAGTACTCTATTGTATTTGGAACAAATTTTTCTCTAGTTAACTTTTTGTTACCTAAGTAACCTAACGCTACACTTTCCCCAGATAACACGATCTCTCCAATTGCATGAGGAGGAGCTAGATTACCCTGATTATCAACAATATAAATAGATGTATTTTGGATTGGAATCCCGATTGGAATGTAACTAGAGACGAAATCCTCTTTAGTTACTTCATGAATAATCGTACCCACCGTGGCTTCAGTGGGGCCATATTCATTAAATATTCTGGAATTGGGAAATCTAGAATATATCTCTCTGCATAAGGATACATCTAATGCTTCTCCTCCAAGAATAAAGTTCTGTATATCTGGTAATTCCTTTTTATTCTCTATTAGAAGTTTTATTTGCTTAGGCGTTCCTTTAATCGATATCTTTTCCCTAATATTCGTGAGCTTTTCAAACTTTTGGTCAATCTCACCTTCACAAGATAATATTTTTCCGCCAGTAAGTAATGGTAAAAACATCGATGTTATCGTTAAATCAACCGAAATAGATGTAAAGAGTGGCATATTTAATAGTCTTTCATTTGAATAATAACGTTTTGCCCAAGTAAGGTAGTTATTGAGATTTTTCCTTGAGATTACTACCCCTTTAGGTATCCCAGTGCTTCCGGATGTAAATAATACATACGCTGGTTTGCCACTTACTGTCTTATCCAAACTACTAGCATTACTTTCTAGTACAGAGGTTTTTCCTAACATTCTATTTAAGGATTTTCCCTTTACGCCAGTATTTTTCTTTTTAATCTTAATGATCACATCAAATCTATACTGATTAAGTTCATTTGGGATTGTGTAAGTTTTATTTGAACTTATCAATTCCACATCTGCGTCAATATCTTTTACGATATTTTCTAATATAAAATCATTTACAAATAAATCTGTTTCCCAATCTAGTTTTGTGTTCCTATTTGGATGATTTTCTTTATATGTTCTTAATGAACTTAGGAAATCCTTATTTTTATCTAAATGTAGCAAATCTCCTAAAAAAACAAACCCACCTTCTTTTAAGGACTCTACTGCATTTTTTAATACTATTTTCAAGTAATCATAATTTGGAAAACAATGTACAACACTATTGATAATAACAGCGTCTACATCCTTGCCTTTATAATTAATTTCGTGTGCTTTAGCTACTCGAAAATCTATATGATTAATATCCTCTTCTTTTGCTTTATTCCTATTTCTATTAATAATAGAAGGGGATAAGTCTGTTGCTATATATGAATCTACATGTGCAGCTAACGAAAATGTTGTCAATCCTGAACCACAGCCAATTTCAAGTACCTTTGAATGATTTGGTAAGAGATCAAGTATCTTACTTACTGCGTTAGTCACGTATTCATCCATTTCTACATCACTAAATGGCTCCCCTGTATAACTACTATTCCAGCCACTCGCCCCTATATCGGTCTTTTGTTCTTCGGCAAAAAAGTTCCATAGTGATTCGTCCATCAATTCACTTTTTTCACCTATAGCGGATTCTTCTAGCTTATCCGAGTCAAGGATCTTCACTACTCTTATATCTTTACTTTCATATAAAATTTTGTTAGTTAGAGAGTAGAAATTTTTCACTGTTAAAATACATTCTGCATTTGTTTGCTTAACAATCGATTCAATTTTAGATTTAGGTGTATCAGGAGAAATAGGTACAAAGGTAACATTAGCTAACAAACTTGCTAAAATACTCATTATTGTGTAACGATTATTCTCAGTAATGATCAAAGTACTAGTAATAGGATAATCCATGTTTTGAAGTTCGCTAGCTATTCCCCTACTTATATGTAAGAGTTCTTGATAAGATACGGTGCCATTCTCATCTTCAATTGCAACATGATTTGGATATTTGTTAGCACTCTCTTGAATCATTTCAATAAAGGAATATTTTGTGTGAACCGTTTTTCCCTTTATACTGTTTCCATGATCCACGATGTTATAGTCTATTATTTGTTCTCCATTTAGAATATCATCCAATATAGTATGATAATTGTTAATTAATGTATCGATAAATTCATCAGAATATATTTTATCGTAATATTCTATATTACAAATCAATTCACCATCTGGCATTTCAACAAATTCAAATTCTAAATCCCATTTCGTTGTTTTGTGTGCTGTCAGTATCGGTGTTAATTCATAACTATCAAGATGGGTTTCCGTATTCTTGAATTTAAAGTTCTGTAGTGCGACATTTATATTAAAAATTGGCGATCGACTTGCATCTCGTGGTAACTGTAGTTTTTCAACTAATAAATTAAATGGATAATCCTGATGCTGAAAATCCTCTAGTAAAACTTCTTTTACGCTTGATAAAAGCGTACAAAAATCATCTTTAGAATTATAGTTAACCCTTACCGGAATGGTATTTGTAAATAGACCAACTATTTTCTCCAAAGCTTCATTAAATCTACCAGAAATTGGAGAACCAATCACCATATCCTCTTGTCCTGTCATACTATTAATTAACTTAAATATACTAGAAACCAATAACATATAGAGTGTGCTTTCTTCTTTACTAGCATACTCGCGTAATCTTCTTGCCTGACTAGAACTAAAAGAAAACTTTTTTAGCTTTCCAGTAAATTCAAAAATATTTGGTCTAATTTTATCCCCTACAATCTCTGTAACAGGAAGGTCATCAGTAAATTTATTTAACCAATATTTTTCATGCTCTTCAAAGGTCTCACTTGCTATAAGTTGATGTTGCCATATCGTATAATCAATATATGTGTTTTCTATTTTTTGTAGTTCATCCATTACCTTATTATCACTATTATATAAAGTGAATAATTCATCTGATAGTATAGCTAGCGACCAGCCATCCATAATGATATGGTGCATCATAAGTGAGAAAATGCTTTCATTATCTGAAATTTTATAAACTAATACTCTAATCAGCGGACCCTTTTCCAAATCATAAGGAGTTTCTTTCCACTTATCAATTTGAGCAAAAGCATTTGCTTCCGCATTTTTATATAATGCAAAGTCTTTAAACTCATATAAATAATTAGGTTTGTCCAATACCTTCTGTTTTGTTTCCGATTCACTTCTTACAAAAATAGTTCTTAGCATTTCGTGCCGTATTGATAATAAATCGAAAGTTTTCTTGAACTTATTATTGTTAATAGGACCAGCTACTTTAAAGACAAATGGCGTATTATACACCATTTTCTGTTCTGTTATTTGATCAATAATACTTAACCTTTTTTGGCCATAGGACACAGGGAATAATTTATCCTCATTCACCATCACTCTGGGAACATCTTTCATGGACGTAACATCTGTTTTAAAGATTTTCTGCTCTATTTCTGCAAAAGAAGTAAATAAATCTTCCATTTCTATTTCACTCTTAAACTTAGATTTTAATCGGGAAATAAATTGTAACCCTGATAGGGAGTTGCCTCCTACAGATATGAAACTATCTTCTTTTTTGATATGTGTAATTTCCAAAATATTTTCAGCTACATGAATAATTTCTTCCAGATTAGACCGTTGGTAAGTATCATGATCGTGTTTATGATTTATTAAACTATTGGTCCAATAAGATTTTTCATAAAAAGAATAGGTCGGTAATGAAACCTTATTTATTGTAATGTTACCAAATTGTTTATGCCAACTACATTTACCTCCGTCTACATAGGACTCTGCTAGTTGAAGTAAATCATCTTCTACGTTTACCTGACATATAATTTTTGTCCAATTTTCAAAGTCGGTAGTTGATAAATCTTTACAAATTTCCACAAATTCTTTTGTATTGCTTGCAATAATAGCTAATCGATGAACATGGTGTTCTCTACCTGTACATAATGTAAAAGCAATGTTCTGTAAATGATACTCAGATTCATCTATGAATGCGTAACGATTAATAATCTTTTCTAATGACTCGGTCGTTTTTGCGGAAATAGGTAATACATATTTTTTATGCCCGTCTGTTATTTGTTGGATGTTATAATCTATGTTAGGTGGCTCCTCTAAAACAATGTGAACATTTGTACCATTAAAACCAAAACAACTTATTCCGGTTCTAATCGGAGCTTCATCATATTTGTTTTCTCTCAAATAGTAGGGTGTCGTAGGAATAAAAACTGGGGAATCAACAAAATCAATATGTTCATTTGGTTCCAGCATATTAACTGTAGGAGGAACCACGCCTCTTTTCATAACGTGAATAGCTTTTATAATTCCGGATAGGCCAGCCGCACCATCTAATAAGTGCCCAATATTACCTTTAACTGATCCAATAGGGATAAATTGTTTACGATTTGTATACCGCTCAATTACTTCTTCGATACCTTTTATTTCAATTGGGTCTCCAAGATATGTACCAGTACCATGTGTTTCAATATAGTCAAGTTGTTCTGGAGTTATACCTGCTAACTTCCAAGCTCCTTGCAATAAATCAGCATGTGCTTTTGGGTTAGGTGCTGTAATCCCAGCTGAAGTTCCATCATTGTTTACTTTCGATGCAGAGATAACAGCATGAATATGATCCCGATCTTCTAACGCTTTATCTAAAGGCTTTAACAGAAGTGATATAACTCCTTCCCCTCTCCCGATTCCATTAGCTGAATTATCAAAAGGCTTGCTCTTTTGTTGTTCGGACATAATACCCGCTGCATTCATAAATAGTTTGTTACTATTAATTGGAAAAGGAAATATATTCACCCCTCCAACTAAAGCTGTGTCACAATCATTATTCATCAATCCAACGCACGCTTCGTGAATTGCCAACATAGAAGAAGCGCATGTAGAATTTACAACATAAGAAGGGCCTTTTAAATCAAAAATATAGGATAATCGAGATGCAATAAATGCAGGAACATTTCCAGGAACACTCAGTGGCGTATATTCTAGGAAGGATTCAGCATAATTCGTCATTGCAGCAGACAAATACACTCCCGTATTAGACCCCTTCATTCTATCACCAGCATACCCTGCATCTTCAAAACAGTTGTAAGCAATTTGAAGAAACCTTCTTTGTTGAGGATCCATAACTTTTGCCTCAGCTTCCGTGATACCAAAAAATTCAGGTTCAAATTTTTCTATATCATCTAACCATGCTGCATCCCAAAAAGGTTTTTCCGAAGAGATTTCTAATCTTTCCTGATTATTCTTAATAAAATTATTACATAGCGACTTTCTCGAGTCGTTTAATTCCGTTATTTTATCGTCCTGATTCATTAAAACTTCCCAAAAATCATCAAATGTTTTCGCTCCTGGTAACTCAGACGAGATTCCAATAATTGCAACCTTCCTGTCTACATTTTGAACGGTTGTTTCCGATATTTCATTTACAGATTGAATAATTTCTTTAGCAGCATTCTTTGAAATTTCTTTCTCTTTCAGCAGATTTAAGATTAACGGTTTTAATTTGCTCATTTAATGACCTCCTATATCAAACAAAAAAATTTTCTAACAAGCCCATATTAACTTCGTTTAGTTGGCACTCTTTTGGAAAAAAATCTTCTCTATAACAAACCGATAATTTATAGTTAGCTACAGCATCATATTGTTTAAAATAGTACTCATTATCATCAAAATCTTGTTTAATATATATTTCTTCCTTGTACTTCCATATCGAAAACCGATCTAAAGGCACATTTAATCCTAGTCCCATATTTTTCACAAAAGACTCCTTCAATGTCCATATTTCAAAAAAAGTTTCTTTCCTCTCTGCAGCAGGAGTTCGAAGATAATGTTGTATTTCCGTGCTTGAAAAAAATGTTAGTACTATATCGTCAAAATCGCATCTATTCACTTTTTCTATATCAATTCCTATCCCGAATTCTCCAACTGCCACAACTATCCAATCACCGGAGTGTGAAATATTGTAATGAACATGATGAGAAGAACAAAAAGGTTTACCAAATTCCCCTAACCCAAACGTTAAATCATTGTAGCTGACATGTAATCTTTTTGACAATATATATCTAACTAACAAATCAGAAATCAACGTTCTATAAGAATCGGATATTCTAACAAAAGATCTAATTTTTTCTTTTTTTTCTAAATCAATAACATTTAATAAACGAGAAAAATTATGTATTTTTGTTGGCAACTTGATTAGATAAATATCTAACATATATCACACCCTACTTTTTCATAAGATAAGAAAGCATAAAATTTGATGCTATGGCGTAACCAATTGCGCCTTTGTTCTAACTATTAAAAACTAAAATTAATTCCTAATATAATAGAACTATAAAAAATTTAAAATTTCCTTTATTATAGTATAATCATGCTATGAAAGTAATTTTTTTCCTTTTCATTATCTATGTTTTATTGTATATTGGAAAATAATAAGAAAAAAGTGAAATATGAAATTTTATTTTTCATATTTTGAAGGAGTTTGTTTTCAAATGGAGGTTTTAGAGTACTATATCGATTTAAAATTTAAATATCAACAGGCGGATAAAATACTAATATCCAAACAAGAAATAGCAGCTATTCTTTTCTGTTCTTCTAGAAATGCTCACTATATATTGCAAAAATGGATTGAAAAAGGGTATGTTGCTTGGAAAGGTCAACGTGGTCGTGGCAAAAAATCAACCTTAACATTTTTAAAGCCTTTGGACGAAGCAGCACTTCTTCATGTTGAAAATTTGGTTAAAAAGGAGAAAGTGAAAGAAGCAGTAAACTTTGTAAAACAAAGTAATTTTTCCTCTAGCCTAAAAGAGAATCTTTTATCTACGATTAAAAATGCATTTGGTATTCAACATATAGACAATCAAGAGGAAATGAATGATATTTTACATATGCCATGTCAACACAGTATGTATAATATGAACCCTTTTTTTGTAACAATTGCTACAGAGGCTCATATCCTAAATGAGGTCTTTGACACACTAGTTCGTTATAATCCTGTTAGCAAAACGATCGAACCCCATCTTGCACATGGATGGGAAGTTAACGAGGACTACTCCATTTGGACCTTTTATATTCGCAAAGGGGTTCGATTTCATGATGGAAAAACTTTAACTAGTAAAGACGTTCAATGGACATTTCAATCACTTATAAATGGTGGAATAGATATTCCAAATAAATGGTTGTTGGAGGGGATACAAGATATTACGATTCAAAACAAGTACATCATATCCTTTCACTTAAAAGATGGGAATCGTGTATTTTCCAATTTTTTAAGTGCTATTTTCACATCTATTATCCCTATAGGATATGATATTAATAGCTCCATTCTTATAGGAACGGGACCTTTCAAAATTGACTTTGTGAATGATAAAAAAATTGTTTTAAAGGCTTTTGAATATCATTTTCAAGGAAGACCTTTTTTAGACCAAATTCAAATGTGGAAACTACCTGAAACTAACCTTAATCCATTGAATTTTTTTACCCATGATAATCTAGGAAAAGATAAAACGAAAGGATTAACTTATACCATTTATGATAATGGAAGTAATTACTTAATATTTAACATGAAAAAGTCAGGTGCCCACCAAAGCTGTTTCTTTAAACAGGCAGTGAGTGAAATGATTGATTCTCGAAAAATGGTACAGGACTTGGGGGGAGCAAGAGAAGCGCCTTCCACAAGTTTTATTCCAAGTAAGAGCGATTACAAGAACATGAAGCATTCGACTATAAAGGCAAAACAACTTCTTAATAAATCGAAATACAAAGGTGAAATTATCCATTTAGCTGCATTACGTTTTGAAGATTTTTTAGAGGATGCCAATTGGATGGCACACAAACTAAAGGAGATCGGGATTAAGGTTAAAGTTCACCCAATTGAGTTAGCGGATATTTACAATGAAGATTTCATGTTATCCTTTGATGCCGTTTACACAGGAGAAGGGTTTGAAGATAATATAGAGTTAGCAATTCTAATACTGCTTCGCAATGAATATGGAATTCGTAGATTTCTTAGTCCTTCTCAACTTGACGAATTAGACAAAGGGTTCAATGCTATAATAAAACAGCCTAATTTTGAGGGATTTCTTCAAGTATTTCAAGCAGTTGAAGAAAAGTTAAAAGAAGATGGCACCATTATTTTTACCGTTCATGCATCTGAACAGGACACCTTCCAATCAAATTTACAAGGAATTCATATAAGCGGATACGGTTGGCCAATATTCCAGAAGTTATGGATAAAAAAAGAATGAGCTTATAATTTATAAATAGCTAATATAATGATTATCACAAGCATTTTTTGAAAGATGTATTTTTAATATAGGATACCCCTTTAATAATAATTATAGCTAGTAGATTAGAGTATGGACTGCATGCTTATTTACTGTTGGACTTTTCTCATTTAGAAAAACAAATTCTCTAAAAAATGTGAAATATAAAAACATACATTGCACTTTTTCCTTCTTAATTTCCAATATACAATATTAAGAGGGAAGGAGAAGAAAAGTAATGAATTTATCTGATTTTAAACAATTTCATTTGAATATTAAAATCCGCATGGTTGTTTCATTTGTTTCGGATATAGCGGAAATGAGTATATTTCCCTTTATGGCCATTTATTTTTCCAGTAATCTAGGAATAGCTTGGGCTGGAGCAATTTTAACATTGACAACCGTTGTATCGATCATCTTTGGTATGTATGGGGGTTCTTTTGCAGATCGGTTTGGAAGAAAAAAAGTCATGGTAGCAGGAAGTATGATTCAAACAATTTCATTTGTCATTATTGCTCTTGCTAATTCTCCATGGTTTGAATCTGTCTGGCTTACTTTTTTTATGTTTTTTCTATTAAGTATTACCAGCAGATTTATCGACCCTGCCTCAGAAGCACTCCTAATAGACGTTAGTTCAGAGGAAGAACAGCCCTTGATGTATCGATTTGTCTATTGGTCTAGCAATCTTGCATTCTCCATTGGGATCATCCTCGGTGGTTTATTCTTCCAAACTCATAAATTTGAGCTGTTTTTAGGATTTGCCATCCTCTCAATCTTTACATTCTTGTTAACAGTGGGATGGATTCAAGATGATTATGTGCCAAAAAATGATAAGAAAAATGGTGTTATTTTAGGCTTTATTTCCGATTATATAAAAGTATTAAAAGACGTTCGTTTTATGGTCCTTTGCGTATCAACACTACTCATTCTATCGTTAGAATTTCAGCTATATGGCTTTATCGCTGTTCGTCTAAATGAAGATATTCATACTTCGATTTTCGGACTCATCATTGATGGTCCCAAAATGTTAAGCATTCTAATTGTTACTAATACGATGATTGTAATTTTAGCATCGGGTATAGTTGGAAACATAGCTCAGAAAATAAATATGAATACTACTTTGTTCGTAGGCTTGTTTATGTACGTATTGGGTTATAGCTTCTTAGCATGGAATAACGTGATAGTCCTGTTAACAGTTGCAATCGCAGTAGCTACTGTAGGAGAAATTCTTTTCCAGCCTATTCGTTCAACCTATGTAGCTCAATTGGCAAATAAAGATGCAAGAGGCTCTTATATAGCAGTGAGCGGATTATCCATGGATGCAGGACAAATATTAGGTAGTTTAGGTCTAATGGTTAGTGCTTTATTATCGAATGCTATGATGACAGTTCTGTTTTTGTTAATAGGCGGCCTTGGGATAATGGGTTTCTTATGGACCGTTCAGGATTATAGATTAAAAACAAAAAAAGATATTGCGTAGAACTTTAAAAACTAGTACAGAGCGACATATACAAAAAGTGTTTTTATATTATTTTCTGCCTCTTAGCTAATTAAAATGAAATAAGCTTGAACATACTGAAAACTAAGAACAAAGGTGCAAGCGCCCGTTTAGCAACGTAGCGACTGGAACGAATCAACTCAAGTTTTAGGAATCATGCTCCTGCAACAGGAGTATGCCGGCGCCCTCCGGCAAACCCGTCTTTAGCCGGCCTTCCTATTTAGAACGAACCGATGATGAATTATCCTAGGGCAATGGAGTGAATTCGCCTAATTGTTGAGTGCTGGAGCCGGACGGGGCCCATTCGGTTATTTGGTTACGCCATAGCATCAAATTTTATACTTTCTTATCTTTCAAAATAAACTGTTAATTGGTTCTTAATTACTCTTAAACAAATACAATGTTTTAATAGTTTCTATTTAATATAGACAGCAGTATGAAACATTAGACGAAAAACTAAAAGGAAGGAAGCAAATATGTTTTAGGACATACTTCATTTATGTAAATTATAGAAGATTTACGACAAGTATTCGGATATGTTTTTTAGCTAATTCGTATTACTATCTTTCGTTATTTTCAAAAACAAAGTGATCACCGCCTCCCAATAATAATTAATTTGCTATATCTATAGAGTTATCTTGCTCCTTGTCCTTTGTCAGGAATGAAACAATAAGCAACGTTAGAATAGAAATAGGCAATCCGAGAAATACCGGATGTACTCCAAAAGGATGACCTGAAATTTGCCATGTAACCGCAACAACGAGCCCTAACCACATGGATGAAATACCTGCTTGTTTGGTTGCACCTTTCCAAAATAGCCCAAAAACAACAGGTGCCAATAAGCCCGATACCAACATGGCTGTACCAGTTACCCATAGATTTACTAATTGTGGAATATACAAGGAAAGCAATAATGCAAAGACTGAAACTAAAATTACGGATAAGCGACTGTATTTCAATAACTTTGTATCATCCCTATTCTTCATTCTAGGTTTAATTAAATCATTGATAACGGAAGAAGAACTTGCCATAAAAAAGGAATCAGCAGTTGAAATAACGGTTGCCATTAACGCGGTAATCATGATTATAATTATTGGGAAATGAAAAACGTTTGTAATAACTTCATAATAAATTAACGCTGAATTTTCCATATTAAGTTGTAAACCATATTTTCCTAAGACTCCAATAGCAATTACAAATGCTCCAATTAAACAACCAAGGATGATGGAAGCCCAGTATCCACGAAGAGCTACTCTGTCACTACTGGCTGCCCAATACCTTTGCCATAAATCTTGCCGAACAAACTGATAACCTCCAATTGTAACAGTATATATTAAAACTTCTGTTGTCGGTATTCCAAAAACATTTAAGTGGCTTCCTTCGTTTATTGCCTGAGCATTTACTGTGAAATAGTACTAAAATCTCCTGCAACAATTAAAGTGGCAAAGAATAGTAAGAATACACCAACTGTCTGTATAGTCCCATGAACAGCATCCTGCCATATAACAGATTTTAATCCCCCGTAATATGTCTTGATGGTTAATAGAACCCAACTAATTACAACCCCTGTGGTCATGCTAAGGCCAATCGTCAAATTTAATATAGTGGCAATAGCAGTAAATTGCATACCTGTAATTGCGCAATAGGCAATCAATATACTTATAACAGTAGGAATACGTGCGGATTCACCGTATCGAAGTGCTGTAAAGTCACCAATGGTAACCATTCTATGTTTACTTCCTATCTTTCTAATCTTTTTTACTAGAAAGAAGGCCATAAGTATTCCCACTACTAATAAGCTAATGTTCAACCATTGCTGTCCCATCCCTAAAACATATCCATTTTCCATAAAACCGAGTAATGTCGATCCCCCAACAGCAGTCCCAACAAAAGTTAGGATAATAGGAAATAATGATACATTTCTGCTTGCCAAATTGTAATCATCATATGTTTTAATCGAACTTTTATTAATGTAAACAGAAAGGGCGAATAAAAAGAAGAAATAAAGAATCACTATGGAACCTAATACCATTTTTTGTTCTTCCGGGAACATTCATGGTCCTACCCTTCTATATTTTATTTTTTATTGATTGTAGATTAATTTTCCATTTAAAAACGTATATTCCACATTGATATCTATTAGGTTCTCTACATCTATTTCGTACGGATTCTCAGAAACAACAATAATATCTGCTTTTGCGGAAGGTCTAATTACACCAATTAAATGTTCTTCCCCTGAACTATATGCTGCATCGGCTGTGTATGCTTTAATCGCATCGTGTATAGTAATGTTTTGCGTTTTATCGAGTACTTGACCAGATATTGTTTTTCTGTTTACCGCTGCATAAATCCCTGTCCATGGATTGCCACCAGTAACAGGCAAGTCTGAATTTCCTGGTGCAACAATATCATACTCCTTAAAGTAGCGATGAGGATAAACTCGTTTTACTCTTTCTTCTCCAAGGTTTTTCAAATAACTATCACCCAAATAATAAACAAAACCTATGGAGGAAGCAGCTATTAATTCAAGATTCTTCATCCTCCTTAAATGATCATGAGTTGGAAGACCACAATGTTCAATACGATTTCTCATTTTCTTGATATCAACAGATGTACTTGCTCGTTCAAACGCAGTAATAGCTACTTCTATTGCTCTTTCTCCAATTCCATGTATCGCCACTCTTAATCCAGCTTCTAAGGCTTGTTTCACAAAAGGGGAAAAGTGATCTGCATTATCATACAGGATGCCGCGGTTCTCTTCATTTTCATAGGGCATTTCTACTGCTGCCGTTTTCCCCCCTACACTACCATCAAGCATGAACTTCATGCCTTGAACTTTTATCATATCGTCACCCAAACCACTTTGAATACCCAAGGCTAAAACTTCATCAAAATAACCTTGAAATCCATTTTGATCGATCGCCCAAAACCATGGCCTAATTCTTACTTGTAAGTCTTTATTCATATCCATTTCCTGATAAGCCCTAAAGTAGTTAGCCTGTGTACCCATTTCATGTACGGTTGTTATTCCCCATTTAGCAAAATCTTTTTGCGCTAATTTCATTCCTTTTATGATATCTTTCACTTTGTATTGAGGGACAGCTATCATTCCTTGAGCTTTTTCTTGAACCAGGCCTGTTAATTTCCCAGTATCTTTTTCACGTTCTATATGCCCACCATCAGGACTTGAAGTATTTTCAGAAACACCACTAATTTCTAGCGCTTTTGAATTACATACAGCCATATGTTTACAGGTTCTCTCTAAAATAACCGGATGGTTTGGAGCAACTTTATCTAAATCCCATCGTGTTGGATTTCGCTTTTCTTTCATTCTACTGTCATCCCACCCCCACCCTCTAATCCATTCACCTTCTGGCAATCGATCCGCTTTTTCTTTAACTTTTTTTAGGATAGCTCCTATGGATGGAGTTTCGTTAGGGCGACAGTCTAATTTAAGTAAATTTAATCCGTATTCAACCGGATGTGTATGACTTTCAATAAATCCTGGTAATACCGTTTTTCCATTCACATCTACAATTTGAGTATTCTCACCTTTCCAAGAAAAAACCTCTTCCTCAGATCCAACGTAGACAATGTTTCCATCTTTAATTGCTATTGCCTCAGCTCTCGGTTGCAGGTCATCCATGGTAAAAACTCTCGCATTCATAATAATTGTATCCGCTTCCAAATAATATCTCATTTTATTTCTTCCTTTCGTTTAATATATACTAAAACTATAGGCGTTACGTGCAATCATTTAGCGCCCGTGGATGGCACATTTGATCTGAAGAAAACGTTTGTTAATAATTTGAATAAGCTCAATAACATCTTAACAGCCAAGGACAAGTAAGTTTCCATTAAGACTGTTGTATCGTTGTTAAATGGTGATGTACCTCGATAACACCAAAATTTTCGTAAATCATATTCTACGCAATTCTGCATACTTTGTATGTATTTACCAACAAGGAGAAAAGCTGATTTACTGCTGATTAAGAAAATGAAATGTTTTATTTTGAAAAACTTTTACCTCTTATAATTAAAATCTTAGTTATGGAATCGCTACCTTCTCTAATAAAATTAAAACCAGTAATAAAAAAGAGTATAAAATAATATACCTCCATTTTTATTACTGATTTTATCTAAGGAATGCTCTATTTCTGGAATAGAGTCTATTAGATTAAGCAGCTCTTAAATGTTTAATTATTTATAATTTAACAAATATTCTTTCTTTAGTCAACCTATTTCTGTATCATTTAAGTATTTACATTATCTCTACTTTTATCACTTAATGGGATACCACCCGCAGTACGCCTTTATTTTAGCCCACCAAAACGTAATATCTATGTTTAAAATTTTATCAACTTATAAAACAATTCCAATAGAATCTTTAAAGGTTGCGAAGTTCTTTCTCGAAAAGCATGCACATTTCGTTACGTTACATGTATTTCAACTCCCAATAGCACTCCCCCAAAACTATAACCTTAATGGTAAATCCACTACCATTAAAATCAAAATATAAGTTTATTTTCTGTGCCTGAAAGTAACCTTTGTATATTTTCTCTGTGTTTAATAATAATAATGGCAGCCATTAAACAAGCAAATATATTAAAATAAAAGGTATGTCCAAAAACAGAAATAAATGAGACAACTGGAATAAGTCCAGTAGCACTAATTGTTCCTAAAGATACATACCGTGTCATAGCTACAATTAATATAAAAAAAGTAATGCATAAAAGAGCCAGAATCCAATTAACCATAAACAGCACAGACACTGCTGTTAATGCTCCCTTCCCCCCTCTAAATTTAAAAAATAAAGGCCAGTTATGCCCAATAACTGCTCCTAAACCTGCGACTAAAAGGCTTAAACTATCTTGAGCATCTACCGTATAGAAGTAAACTTCAAAGAAAATTAGACCTATAAAACAAGCAATTATCCCCTTTAAAACATCTCCGACAAGAACAAATACCGCAGCGGTTTTACCTAATACCCTCAACGTATTGGTTAGCCCCGCGCTTCTACTTCCACAGCTCCTTATATCTCTTCCATATAATTTTCCAACAATGACAGCAGAGTTAAGGCTACCTAAAAAATAACCAGAGGCTAAAGAAGAAAATAACAGTATGATATTAGTCATTACTTCCTCCTTTAATTTCCAAAGTGATTTTCTGATTCAAAAATGATTTTATTCATGATTTGCGCCCTTTTATTGAATAAGAATTTTTTTCAAATCGAGCCGAATTGGCATATAACATTTCAGTATACTTATAAAACGTCACTCACTTATTTGTTACCGAGTTGTTCCGCCAAACCGATTAAAAGTCCCTCGGTTCCACGAATGTAACAGAGCCGATACGAGTTCTCGTACTGAACCACTTCGCCTACGAGCTGGGCACCATACTTAGTAAGTTTGGCCACCATTTCGTCAATGTCTTCAACGGTGAACATTACACGTAGATAACCGAGGGCGTTTACAGGAGCAGTCCGGTGATCCGATATAGTAGGCGGGGTGAGATATCGCGAAAGTTCAAGTCGGCTGTGGCCATCTGGGGTAACCATCATAGCAATCTCAACGCACTGAGAACCCAGTCCTGTTACACGACCAGCCCATTCACCTTCGACAGTGGTTCTCCCTTCAAGGTTCAAGCCAATCTCCTCGAAGAAAGAGATTGCGTTATCAAGGGATTCTACAGCGATGCCGACATTGTCCATTCTTAGTAATTTGCTTTTTGTCATAGTTTTATCTCCTTATGTGTGAAATTTATTACTATAGACTTCTTCTAGATTGCTAAAACAATTCCTTTATATCTATACCATTTCTTTTATTTGATTAAATGACCCTTTTCATAAATAATCATAAATAAAGAGCACAACTCTTATTCTAGAATTGCGCCCGATTCTGGAAGATTAATTATTCCTTTTCTGGATTCAATGATTTTACCATTGAGTAATAACTACTTCCAGGTGGATAATCTTTAACTTCTCCAACAACTTTATAACCGTGTAATTCATAGAATGATCGAGCTTGGAATTCAAACGTCGTTAACATTACCTTTGTTGCTCCTTTTTCTAGAGCTATTTCTTCTGTTTTACTCAATAACGAACCGCCTAACCCATTATCACGAAACTTTTTATCAAACCAAAAGTCATTTATTTCAAGCCAATTCCAATAAACCTCCGCAGTAATTCCACCGATCCATCTGCCTTCATCATTGGTTACGATGATATTTATTGGCTGTACTGATTCTTTTTTTCTTACATTTTTATGATGGATTGAATGTTCATTATTGAATTCCCTAATCTTAGTATTTAAGAATGTTGAAAACTCTTCGTTATTTTCCAATGATACATTTATGCTATGTTTCCCCGAGATATTTACTTGGTTGTTAAACATAATGGCCCTTATATGCGATACTGGCGCTAATCCTTATTCAATAATTGCGCCCGATTATGGAACAATCATTTAATCAATTTCCAATAATCTCTTTATCTTGATTGCCATGAAAAATACTTAACAAAGCTTCTTTATCAGGCACGTTATACTTGTAATAATCACGAAGAAACTCTTGATTGTCATACTGTATTTCTTTAAACGTGCAATTAATGCAGCCATCATTTTTAATATTGATAATTGCATAATTCGCTACTGGTTTTGAATTACATCCCAATGAGCCAGGGTTAATATAAATCCTGTGACTTCCTCTAAAATGATGTAAGATGTGATGATGTCCAAAACAAACTATGTCTGCGTCTTCATTCACATAAAAATTATCAAGCTTTGTCGCCGAAGGATTATTATCTATACTTAGAAATTGATTCTTATCATTCAAATGGTAATGCAGAAACAAAAACTTTTTGCCATTAATCGTAATTTCTATTCTTTTTGGCATTTTATTAATAAATGAAATATATTCTTTATCCATATTTTTTGCTATCCAATAATGATGGTCTCTCTCTTCGCCACTGCTTCCAGGTTCTACCCCATGAAAGATATTTAGTATAGATTCATCGTGGTTACCTTGAACATGAAATATCATTTCTTGAGAGAAGCCCCTCAAGGACCTGATTTGTCTCATGTCCAATGGCAATCAAATCTCCTAAGCAATAGATATGCTCTATATTTCCTTGTTCATCTATATCTTTAAGTACGGCATTAAGTGCAGAACTGTTCCCATGTATATCCGTTAGTACAGCAATATTCTTAGACATAACTTCTCCTTCCAATGTTCAACTGAATGGCCTATTTGATGAAACTCAACCTTAAATATCTTCGACAGCTTAATAAATACTTTTGCTTTAAAGCTCCATAAAGTGACTTGGTTTTGGATAAATATCGCCCTTTTAGATTGAGTTGTAAAATTTATCCGCTTGCTTTGTATCCGTATGAAGCACTAAAATTTTATAATGCTTTCTGGCTTCGTTAATTATATTTGTTACAAGAATACTACCGATGCCATTCCTTCTATAATCCATATCAACATAAAACCTTTTCAGTCTGCCTATATGTTGTTCATTAGAAAACGGGTCCTTGTTTAGTTTGCCAATAGAGATAACTAAACCTTTTTCATTAAATACACCAAAGATCCCTTCTCCAAAATGGCTAAACGTATTAATACCATTTTTTTAATCATTCAATAACCGTTCTACAAAGCGAAAACCTTCTTCTTTGCTTTGCTCTACTAAAGTGTCTAAAATTTAAAAACAGATTAATAATTTTTCTTATCTCCTATCCCCGCATACACTGCTCACTCCAAGTGTTTTTCCACAAAATGGCCTAATTCAAGCTCAATGCTTCTTCTACAACTGCTTCCTTTTACGGAACAGCGCATAGGCATCATCCATTAAATCTTCCCATTACAATGGTATTGTAGTATTCTTTATCAGATAAAAGTTTGTCATTTTTCAAAATCCCTTCGGTTTTGAAGCCGAAATTCTCATAGAGATTTATTGCTTTCTCATTTGTCTCAAGAACATTTAAGGTTATTTTTTTTATTCCGTTTGAGTCAGCCCAGGCAATTGATTCTTTTAGTAGATTCTTACCAATTCCATAACCCCAATAATCTTTTAGGATACAAACCCCAAACTCTACTTTGTGTGCAAACCTTTTCAAACGATTGCCTTCGCATCTTGAAAAGCCGACAATCTTGTCATGAATTACAGCAACTAAAAAAAGGTTCTTCTTATTTTCTGTATCTGTTTTAATTAGTTCTTCAAAACCTTGAATGTCTATAAATGCTTCACCTTTTTCTCTGTCAAGGTTTTCAGTCTCTCCATCGATTTGCAATCTGATTTCAGACAATTCCTTTGCGTCTATATTTTTAGCAGATCTAATTACATAGGTTGTATCGCTTACAATAAATTCTTGCTGATCAATTCTCATCCGTTCCCCCCACCCTTTATTTGTTTTATTTATTTAAACAATCTCGCCCGATACAAACACAGTGCTTCCTCCACAACTGCGCCCGATTGATGAAGATGCGACATTTTTATGTCGAACTCCTTGTTATTCTTTTCCACTGAACTCTAAAATATTTAAACCCTCTGATACTTCAGGTGCTTCAAAAAAGTTAGTAACATGAGTAAACATCTCTTCCGTGTCAAACTCTGCTCTTTCGGGTTGTTCTATTCGCCTTTGTGCAATTTGACGTAAGCATTACTCGTTAGTTAAATTAAGGTAAATTAGTTGATGGCTTGAATTGACATCTAAAACTAATTCCAAAAACCATTTTCGCTGCCCTTGAGTATTAGCTGGAAAATCCATTACTACATCTGTACCGACACTTAATATGTTTTGGACATGCTTTTTTACCAACGGCTTGATCTGTGCCGAAAATTTTAGATAATCCTCAAATGATTCGATTTGATTGGGATAAAGGGATGAAAGCCATTCATCCTCAGATAACAGTACCGCATTTTTATTTACTGCTATTTCTTTTGATTTAGTTGATTTTCCTGCACCCATTTTTCCGCAGAAAAAGTATAAATTCCCACTTTGTTTCATATTCTAGCGGTTCTGCCGCCATATCTATTTCATGCGGCAACTCATTTCTTCGCCTAATATATCCCATTAAAAAAACGCCCTCCTCTGGTTAGTTTAAAGGAAAGCGTCTGTTCGTCCGTACGCGCGGGACTGAATATCGCACGTACTATGTTATATACAACGCAAAAAAAGACATCCCTACGAATAGATTCCGTAAGAATGTCGTCATATCAATCTTAATGATACCGGTGGTCGGGGTCGAACCGACACTCCCAAAAAGGGAACGGGATTTTGAGTCCCGCGCGTCTGCCAATTCCGCCACACCGGCATAGTATATTGGAGGCGGTAACCGGATTTGAACCGGTGATAAAGGTTTTGCAGACCTCTGCCTTACCACTTGGCTATACCGCCATCCTAAAAACAAAATTGGAGCGGAAGACGGGATTCGAACCCGCGACCCCCACCTTGGCAAGGTGGTGTTCTACCACTGAACTACTTCCGCTTCATGGCTGGGCCACCAGGATTCGAACCTGGGGTACACGGGATCAAAACCCGATGCCTTACCGCTTGGCTATGGCCCAATATACAAAAAGGGCGACCGGTGGGGATCGAACCCACGTGTGCCGGAGCCACAATCCGGTGCGTTAACCACTTCGCCACGGCCGCCATATGATTGGCAGGGGTAGTAGGAATCGAACCCACATCAAAGGTTTTGGAGACCTTCGTTTTACCATTAAACTATACCCCTAAATATGAAAATGGTGGAGGGGGAGAGATTCGAACTCCCGAACCCTGAGGGAGCGGATTTACAGTCCGCCGCGTTTAGCCACTTCGCTACCCCTCCACGATATGGAAACAAAAATGGTGGCTCGAGACGGAATCGAACCGCCGACACAGGGATTTTCAGTCCCTTGCTCTACCGACTGAGCTATCGAGCCATTTGTTTTATGTATGAAAGCAAAACTAGTTTAAAGTGGCGGTCCGGACGGGACTCGAACCCGCGACCTCCTGCGTGACAGGCAGGCATTCTAACCAACTGAACTACCGGACCAAAAAACTAACAAATATTGGTTGCGGGGACAGGATTTGAACCTGTGACCTTTGGGTTATGAGCCCAACGAGCTACCAGACTGCTCCACCCCGCGATATGAATGATATTTTCAAGAGCCTATAAAACAGTTTACTAAAACTAAATTAAAGTTTCAAGCATTTTCGAACTGGTGGAGGATGCAGGGCTCGAACCTGCGACCCCTTGCTTGTAAGGCAAGTGCTCTCCCAGCTGAGCTAATCCTCCTCAAATGGTGACCCGTACGGGATTCGAACCCGTGTTACCGCCGTGAAAGGGCGGTGTCTTAACCACTTGACCAACGGGCCAATTATGTATGTGACAGTTTATAGTGGCGGAGAGCGAGGGATTCGAACCCTCGAGGCCGCGGTAACGGCCTACACGATTTCCAATCGTGCTCCTTCGGCCACTCGGACAGCTCTCCATTGGCTCCACAGGTAGGATTCGAACCTACGACCGATCGGTTAACAGCCGATTGCTCTACCACTGAGCTACTGTGGAATAATACCAATTAGAATGACTATGCCTGGCGGCGTCCTACTCTTGCAGGGACAAAGTCCCAACTACCATCGGCGCTGGAGAGCTTAACTACTGTGTTCGGCATGGGAACAGGTGTGACCTCTCCGCCATTACTACCAGGCAAAGTTGCTATCTGTTATGTTGTGCTTCAAAGAGGCACAAATCTTATTATAATCGTTTTTGTGAAAAAATCAAGATCTTTGTTGAAAAAAGTCATTTTTTCCTTGTTACCTTGAAAACTAAATAAGAGATCATTCAACGTACATCTACCAAAAAGGTTAGTTAAGTCCTCGATCGATTAGTATTCGTCAGC
>NZ_FQXD01000024.1 GCF_900129865.1 Virgibacillus chiguensis | reverse complement strand
CTTTACCTCACCAACTAGCTAATGCGCCGCGGGCCCATCTGTAAGTGACAGCATATGCCGCCTTTTAACATTGCGTCATGCGACGCTTTGTTTCATCCGGTATTAGCCCCGGTTTCCCGGAGTTATCCCAGTCTTACAGGTAGGTTGCCCACGTGTTACTCACCCGTCCGCCGCTCGTTCCACAAGCGTCACTCCCGAAGGAGATCTGTTTGCTTCCCGCGCTCGACTTGCATGTATTAGGCACGCCGCCAGCGTTCGTCCTGAGCCAAGATCAAACTCTCCATAAAAGTTTGTGATGATGAACACCGTTCTTCATCATTCTTAGCTACTGAGATTTCTCTCAGTTTATTTCTTAAGAAAAAACAGGGTTTGTTTTTTCTTGACATACTGGTTGTTTTGTTCAGTTTTCAAAGAGCAAATTTCTTCGTTGCTTTCAACGAAGCAACTTTTATATCATATCACCTAGAGAGCAGAATGTCAACACTTTTTTAATAAAAATATAATTTATTTTCGTGGACAACATTTCTTTTAGGATAAGATCATCTTGCCTTGCTAGCTTTAGAGAAAATTAGCTTCATGCTAAAGTTTTCATTTCCTTGAATTAAAACGATAAACTTCATACTCCCTAGCATAGCAAGCAAATGGGCCTGAGTGGACTTGAACCACCGACCTCACGCTTATCAGGCGTGCGCTCTAACCAGCTGAGCTACAGGCCCATAAAATTAATTGGAGCGGGTGAAGGGAATCGAACCCTCGTCATCAGCTTGGAAGGCTGAGGTTTTACCATTAAACTACACCCGCACATCAAGTGTGCGATGGTCGGGAAGACAGGATTTGAACCTGCGACCCCATGGTCCCAAACCATGTGCTCTACCAAGCTGAGCTACTTCCCGTAATATGGCGCGCCCGAGAGGAGTCGAACCCCTAACCTCTTGATCCGTAGTCAAACGCTCTATCCAATTGAGCTACGGGCGCAAAAAATATTTCATTTATTTTGATGCGGTCGAGAGGACTTGAACCTCCACGGGTTATACACCCACTAGGCCCTCAACCTAGCGCGTCTGCCATTCCGCCACGACCGCAATATATGAAGCGGAAAATAAAAGGCTGTATATCACAGCTTCTAAATGAACTTATTTCACTAAGACTAAGATAAACTTTTAATTAGTCTATACCCTATAGTAGCAACTTCTTAGGCAAAAGCAAACTATTCATAATCTTCTCTGTTAACAATTAATTTGGAGCTGAAAACGAAATTTACAGCAGCTTGTTTTGTGATAAGATAGTTGCGAGTTTCTTCTATAGTATAAAGAAAACAGTTAGAAAACAGTTATATCTTAATGCGGGTGAAGGGAGTTGAACCCCCACGTCCGAAGACACTAGATCCTAAGTCTAGCGCGTCTGCCAATTCCGCCACACCCGCAATATTTAAATGTGTAATGGTGAGCCATGGAGGATTCGAACCTCCGACCCTCTGATTAAAAGTCAGATGCTCTACCGACTGAGCTAATGGCTCCTATTTATTTCTGATTAGAAATCCTCTGTTGTCTTATTACGACAACAAAGAATAGCGAAATTGTAAAGTTCCATTAAAAATAAAAATGGCTGGGCTACTAGGATTCGAACCTAGGATACACGGGATCAAAACCCGATGCCTTACCACTTGGCTATAGCCCAACAATGGCGGTCCGGACGGGACTCGAACCCGCGACCTCCTGCGTGACAGGCAGGCATTCTAACCAACTGAACTACCGGACCCGACCTCTTCATTTTTTTAGAATGACCCGTACGGGATTCGAACCCGTGTTACCGCCGTGAAAGGGCGGTGTCTTAACCGCTTGACCAACGGGCCATGAAATGGCGGAGAAGGAGGGATTTGAACCCTCGCGCCGCTTACGCGACCTACACCCTTAGCAGGGGCGCCTCTTCAGCCACTTGAGTACTTCTCCATGATTGGCTCCACAGGTAGGATTCGAACCTACGACCGATCGGTTAACAGCCGATTGCTCTACCACTGAGCTACTGTGGAATAGTATAAGTTGAATAAATCGCAACGAAAAATATAATACATTAAATCAAACGAAATGTCAATAGATTAACTAAATTTTATAATGTCACTTTTCTATTGGAATTCATATGTAATTGACAGCCTATTTAATGTATCACGAATGACAAAAATCGTCAATAGTATTTTCCTGTTTTTTTTCAGTTTATACTTACTTCACCAAAAGCTTTCATATACCTTTCTCCATTACTAAAGCTATTTCCCCCTTACATTTGCCGCATCTATACTTATTTGTATTCATTTTCCGCTGACGTTTAAACGTTTGATGACAAGTTTTACAAGCATATATATATTTATATTCTCTCTGCGAAGGTAATGGCTGACAAAACCTTGGAGAATTTGTCGCAGACATTAATTCTTTAAAATCACGATCGCTATGCTTATAACCTTTTCCTTCTATATGTAAGTGATAATGGCAAAGTTCATGTTTAATAATCCCTATAAACGCTTGTTCTCCTGCCTCTTCCAAGTATTTTGGGTTTAATTCAATCATTTTTTTAGCAGGAATATATCTCCCACCTGTCGTTCTTAAACGGTGATTGAATTTAACCTTATGAAGGAATGGTTTATTGAACCAGTTAAGGGATACATTATTTACGAAGCGATATAGTTCTTTATCATTTACTATTGTCATTTGAAAAAACTCCTTATCATTTTTCAACATTATTATACAATAATTTACCACAATTTTGCTCCTAGATTAACCGAATTCTATGTTTACACTATTTTATTTAAAATTATTATAATTAAATATTGATTTTTGTTTGATTTGTATTATAATATAATTGTAGTTCTGATTTATTACTTAGAAGGAGGAGTTATTATGGATACAAGAAACCGAATGACAACAGCAGCAGGTGCGCCAGTAGCTGATAACCAAAATTCTATTACAGCAGGACAACGTGGTCCTACTCTTATACAAGACTTTCATTTGCTAGAAAAGCTAGCTCATTTTAATAGAGAAAGAATACCTGAACGTATTGTCCATGCTAAAGGTGCAGGTGCTTATGGCTACTTCGAAGTAACGAACGATGAAATTTCCAAATACACCAAAGCTGATTTTTTAAGCGAAGCAGGTAAACGTACAGATTTATTTATTCGTTTTTCTACAGTAGCAGGTGAATTAGGGTCTGCCGACACAGTTCGTGACCCACGTGGTTTTTCTGTTAAATTTTATACAGATGAAGGAAATTATGATTTAGTTGGCAATAATACACCTATATTTTTCATTAGAGATGCAATTAAGTTCCCTGACTTTATTCATACACAAAAACGGAATCCACAAACACATTTAAAAGACAAAGATATGGTTTGGGATTTCTGGTCACTTTCTCCTGAGTCACTTCACCAAATCACTTACTTGCATGGCGATCGTGGAATCCCTGCAACATTTAGACATATGAATGGCTACGGTAGTCATACATTTAAATGGGTTAATAAAGACGGAGAAGCTTTTTGGATAAAATATCATTTCATTAGTGAACAAGGTGTAAAAGGGCTTGAGGCTTCTTTAGCAGAGAAGATTGCTGGAGAAAATCCAGATTATCATATAGAAGATTTACACAACGCTATTGCAAACGAAGATTTTCCAGCATGGAAGTTATATGTACAAATCATGCCTTATGAAGATGCGAAGACGTATAAATGGGATCCTTTCGACGTAACTAAAGTATGGTCGAAAAAAGATTATCCACGTATTGAGGTTGGTAGAATGGTTTTGAATCGCAATCCAGAAAACTATTTTGCCGAGGTGGAACAAGCAGCTTTCTCACCAGGACAATTTGTACCAGGAATTGAAGCTTCTCCAGATAAAATGCTACAAGGACGTCTATTTGCATATTCTGATGCACACCGTTATCGCCTTGGTGTAAACCATCACCAAATTCCAGTTAACCGTCCAAAAGCAGAAGTCAATCATTACCAAAGAGATGGTTTTATGACAGTTAATGGTAATGGCGGATCTAAGCCAAACTATGAACCGAATAGTGTAAATGGTCCAGTAGAGGATCCAACAGCAAAAATAACACCATTTGACGTCTATGGTGAAGCTGATAGCGTACCGTATGACAGTGATGACCATTATACACAGGCTGGAGATTTATATCGTTTAATGTCTGCTGATGAAAAAGATCGTTTAATTCAAGCATTCGTTGATCATATGAAACCCGTAACGAGAGATGAAATAAAGCTTCGCCAAATTGAACATTTCTATAAAGCTGACGCTGAATGGGGCGAGCGTATTGCACAAGGGCTTGGACTTCAAGTTCCAGAAAGCGTAAAATATTAATAAGCTTTCCATTTATTTTCGCTAAATAAATGTACGTATAGAAAAATCCGAACAAATTGGAAATCCTCTTAGCAAGTTTCCAATTCAACGTTCGGATTTTTTAATGAAAGCATTTTTCCCTTGTAACCTTATCTAAAGGAGTATGAGAATATTTTCTTTCCAAAAGCGAGATATTTACTTCTCTTGAATCATAGATAATGCAATTCTTCCTTTATTCACATCAATGTCTTCTACCCACACTGTAACAACATCCCCTACGGAGGAGATGTCCATGGGATGTTTTACAAATGAATGTGACATTTTAGAAATATGAACAAGCCCATCCTGCTTTACGCCAATATCTACAAACACGCCGAAATCGACGACATTTCGTACCGTACCTTGTAATTCCATGCCACGTTCAATGTCTTCTAGCGATAAGACGTTTTTCTTTAAAATGGGTTGTGGAAAATCATCACGCGGATCTCGCCCCGGCTTTGTCAATGCTTGGACAATATCATGAAGCGTCGGTTCCCCTACTTCTAATTGTTTAGCAACTTCTTTCGTGTTAATGGAATGAATAGCTTCTTTCAATTTATTTGTACCAATATCTTCTAGGGAACAACCGAGTAAATGTAATAACCTTTCCGTTACTACATAACTCTCTGGGTGGATGGGCGTTCGATCTAAAGCATGTTCTCCATCCATGATTCGTAAAAAACCAATTCCTTGTTCATATGTTTTTGCTCCGAGCCGAGGGATTTTCTTTAATTGTTTTCGGTTCGTAAACTTCCCTTCTTCTTCTCTTCGCTTAACGATGTTATTAGCAACAGTCTTACTTAATCCAGATACATATTGTAATAAAGATGAAGAAGCTGTATTCACATTGACACCAACTTGGTTAACTGCTGTTTCCACAACAAAAGTCAACGATTCATTTAATGCTTTTTGACTAACATCATGCTGGTACTGTCCAACACCAATCGATTTAGGATCAATTTTTACTAATTCTGCTAATGGATCTTGCACACGACGCGCAATGGATACAGCACTTCTCTCTTCTACTTGTAATTCAGGAAATTCCTCTCTTGCAAGTTTCGATGCAGAATACACACTTGCTCCAGCTTCATTCACGATAATATACGGAATGGCTAGGTTTTGCTTTTGAATGACATCGGCAATGAATTGTTCCGTCTCTCGAGAAGCTGTACCATTTCCAATCGCTATCAATTCAATTGAATACTGCTTCATTAAATCCAGAACAATCTTTTCTGCACCAGCCGTATCCTTTCTTGGTGCCGTCGGATACATGACACCAACATGGTGTACCTTGCCTGTTTCATCCACAACGGCTAGCTTACAACCTGTTCGAAATGCAGGATCTACCCCCAGTATTGTTCGTCCTTTTAATGGTGGTTGGAGTAAAAGGCTTTTTAAGTTTTTGGAAAACACTTCAATTGCCTGCTGTTCTGCTTTTTCCGTTAAGTTACTTCGAATTTCACGCTCTAAAGAAGGCTGAATTAAACGTTTATAACTGTCTTCAATCGCATGTTGTAATAATTCCAGAACATCCGCATGAGCAGAGGTTGTTACTATTTTTTGTTGTAAAAAGTGAAGAATCCGTTCTGACGGGGGTTGAATGGTGACTTTAAGCACTTCTTCTTTTTCCCCGCGATTAAGAGCGAGGACGCGATGTGATACGAGAGAGCGAACTGCCTCATGGAAATCATAATACATTTCATATACTTGTTTCTCGTCTTTTTCCCGATCTTTTACTTCTGATGCGACCGTACCTCGTTTCATCGTCTCATCACGCATATATTCTCTATACCCAGGGTCATCAGCTATCCACTCGGCAATAATATCATTTACGCCAGCTAAGACATCTTCTACGGTATGTAATTCATGTTCCTCTGAAAGATAGTTCGTTGCTTCATCAGCTAGCATTGTCATTTCTTGCTTCCAAACAAGCTCAGCTAATGGTTCCAATCCTTTTTCTTTAGCAATCGTGGCTCTTGTCCGGCGTTTTTGTTTGTAAGGACGATATAAATCTTCCACCCGTTGCAATTGCGTTGCTGCTATTATTTCCTGCTGCAACTCATCTGTTAACTTCCCTTGATCAGCAATGCTACGTAATACTTCCTGCTTTCTTTCCGCTAAGTGAACGGCGTAATTCCATTTATCTTGAACAGATTTAATTTGTACTTCATCTAATCCACCAGTAGCTTCTTTTCGGTAACGAGCAATAAATGGAACCGTGTTACCATCTTCTAGTAAAGCAATGACTTTATTTACAATGGGTACATTTATTTTCGTCTCATTCGCAACCCACGAACTTAATTCTTGATTCATTTCATTTGCCACAAGCTTTCCTCCTTTACTCATGTGGTCTATTTTATCAAAAAATGGTTTGCTTTCCTACTATCGCTATGACTACGTTAAAAGAACGAACAAAAAATGTTCGACGGACTCATCCTTAAGATTGATATCCTCATGACGAAAAGGACTGATTTTTCAATCAGCCCCTCTATAGTGCATCGCTATTAATGTTGTATCATCACTTCTATTTTCACTAGCTAAACATTTAAACGTCTCGGTAATTTCTTGGACATTTTTCGTCAGCAAATATTTTTGCGATAAATCGCGATCGGTCACCCCATCCGAAAACATAATAAACACCATATCCGGTTGGAGCCTTTCCCGAACAATCTTAAACGGACGATGGAAACCAGCTAAATAGCCAGCATTGGGTATATTACGTTTTTTATGCTGATGGTCCGTTATTGTTAGCACGCCAATGTTGCCAATAGAAGAAAAAGAATACATCTCTGCTTGAAAATCCAGTTTGAGAATGCCAATGACTACACCGCGCTTTCCCTGCAATTGTTGATTACATTCTTTAATAATGGATTCAATACTTGCATGAATATTATTTTGAATAATATCAATAACAACTTGAGATGATTCCTTTGCTACTTCTCCACTGCCTAACCCATCCGCAATAGCGCAAACAAATTCACGATTTGTCTCTTCATAAAAAAAACTATCACCACAGTAGTAATTGCCTGTTTTCGCTTGTTGAAATACAGACACCTTTACTTGTCCCATTTTTAATCAAAGACCTCCGTATCCTCGGATTGAATAGCTTCTCGTAATTTGCGTAACGAACGTCTCTGCAACCTTGAAACATGCATTTGCGATATACCTAACAATTCACCAGTTTCTTTTTGACTCTTATTTTCGAAATACGTATATTGTAAGATTTTTTGCTCACGTTCTGACAAGATGGGAAGCATCTTCTCTAATAACATCCTCTGATCTGTCTGTTCGTAGCCAACTTCCTCGTTTCCAACCAAATCTAATATAGCAACTGTACTGCCGTCCGAATCAGCTTCTACCTTTCTGTCTACAGATAGAGCTTTATAGCTTTTTCCCATTTCCATTGTTTCCAAAATATCTTCCTCAGAGACTTGTAGAAAGTCAGCTATTTCCTTTACGGAAGGGGAAGATTGATTTTCCATTGTTAACGTATCAACCGCTTTTTTTATTTTAGGGCCTAATTCTTTAATCCGCCTAGGGACGTGTACACTCCATGTTTTGTCTCTTATAAATCGCTTAATTTCCCCAATAATGGTAGGTATCGCAAAAGATTCAAAAGATTTACCGAATGTTGAATCATATCGACGTACTGCAGCAAGCAAACCGATCATACCTACTTGAACAAGATCCTCATGAATGGCGCTATTTTTGGAATATTTACGTGCAACAGATTCCACGAGATCCTTATATTTAAGTACAAGCTGTTCCTGTAAATACTCATCCGTAGGCTCTTTTTGTAATGATTCAATTAACTGGTAAACCTCATCTCTTCCGCTATTGTGTGGTTGAGATTTGGTCGTCATCAAAGCCCACCTCAGCTTCATGTTCATGAATATACTTTGTCATTAAAACAATGACTCCATATTCATTTTTGATTTGAACTTTATCCATTAATGCATTAATTAAAAACAGACCAAAACCCCCTTCTCTCAATTCTTCAATTGATTCGTTCTCTTTACATGGTCCAATGTCGTCTTTTATTTCATTTAAGTCAAAACTGCCACCATGATCAGCAACCATCACTTCTAATCGATCTTCATATACACCGAAACCAATGGTTACCTCACCTTCATCTTCTTCGTTATAGGCATGTGTTACCGTATTTGTAATGGCTTCCGATATTGCTATTTTCAAATCTTCAATATCTTCATAACTAAAGCCCATTCGATTAGCAATTCCCGACATGCTTAACCTTACTACACCCACATACTCTGCTTTAGCCGGCACTTTCAATTCAATAAAATCGAAATTCTTCATTATTCACTTCCACCTCGAATCGAAGCACGTATATCCATGATTTCGTCTAATCCGGTAATTTGAAACAACCGTAGTACACGGTCTTGGATATTCACCAATGTAAGCTTGCTATTATACTCTTTCGATGATTTTAACGCGCTAACAAAAGTTCCTAAACCAGTACTGTCCATATAGTTCACTTCCGCTAAATCCACTGCAACAACTTGGTCCTCTTGTCTCATAAGCGGTATTAAAGCTTCTTTTAAATCTGGAGCAGTATAAGCGTCAATCTCGCCAGCTAAGTAAACAATAGATTTACTTGGTTGTTCGTCCACCACGTTAATTGTTAAGTTCATACTTTTCCTCCTAAATCATATGCTTCATAAAGGGATTCTTTTCACGATAGTAAAGTATCAAAGAGAAAGGTTTATAGCAAAAGAAAAGCGTCCATATTCCCCATCAGACTTGCGACAAGCCAAGCTTTTCTAAAAAACCAAAAAACCTCATTAACTAGCTCCTAAAAACAATGAAGGAGCTTATAGTTTTCACACTTTTTAGATAAACCATTACGTTTATCTTTACATGTCTACATTCCATTTACTAATACCCAGCATTTCATATGCCTAAACTTCCCTACGTAAAATAAGTAATGTAAAATCATCTCTAAGTTCAAAATCCTGTAATCGCTCAAAATATTTGAACGTTTGGTCAACGATTTTTTGTACTGGTAAATGGGCATATCGCTTAATAACGTCCAGTACTTCCTGACGCTCAATAAAGCGTTCGCCATCTCTGCATTCCGTTACACCGTCGGTTAAAAGAATAACCATATCATTAGACTCAATTTTTAATTCATATTGTGGATAAGTAGTGTCTGGTGTAACACCTAAAACCAGACCTTTCGTGGTTAACTCCTCAAAGGTGTCTTGGCTGGAATTGTAATAAAAACCTGGTTCATGACCTGCTGAAGCGTAGCGAAGTGTATGATCAGAAGGAAGGTATTGCGCATAAAACATAGTAATAAACATACTCGGATCTACATTTCTTTCTACCACTCGGTTCATATTCGCCAATATTGCTTTGGGGGTCATCGCGTCCTCAGGATAACTATCCATTGCATACTTAATCATCGACATACAAAGAGCTGCAGGAATTCCTTTACCAATTACATCTGCTATAGCAATCCCTAAAGATCCATCTCTACCCTTCACAAAATGATGATAATCTCCATTCATTTGATGCGCAGGGACGCTTATAACTCCTATATCCAAGCCATCAATCGTTGGTTTTTTTGTTTCTAAAAGGGTTTCTTGCATGCTCGCTGCAACCGATATTTCTGACTTCAATTCAGATTGCTTTTCCCTAAGCTGCTGGTATTCTTGATGAGCAATTCCGTATGCAATCATTGCCTCTAACAAAAAATTCATAGAATATTGAATGTCTTCACTTAAATTAGGATACAAATCTTTAAGCGACTGAATATGCATATTGACAATTTCATCAGGAAGAATACTATTTTTAATAAATAACTTACTCGCCTGTTCAATTTCATATAAAGATTGTTCATCTCTCGTTTCAATATATCGTTTCATTAACGCTTTATATCCTTCTGTGTCTAATTTCAATAAACTGCTCATCGTTCTCCCCCTCATTCACCTTTACCAAGACACTGGGTAACGGGAAAAAGAAATTCAGTATACTTTCTTCTGGTCATTTATCTTTATGTAACGACGATCCCTAGGTCAGGAATTTAATAAAAGCATGTTGTCTCGCTTAATTTGACAAATTAATTTATCCTGTTTCCATTTCCCACAATGTCAATTCCACAGCTGGTACATACTTACCTTAGCCATTTAATCGTCTTTATTCGTGTTCCTTTGCCAACTTCTGAATGAATATCAAACTCATCCATCAGCCTCTTCACACCAGGCAAACCAGCTCCAAGCCCTCCAGATGTAGAATAGCCATCTTCTAATACTTGTCCAATATCTTCAATCCCTGGACCAACATCAATAGCAATAATGCATAACCCTTTATTATCAAATGTATCAATTACCTCAAAACAGATTTGTCCATGATCAGCATACAAATAAATATTTCTGGATAATTCCGATATCGTTGTCGCTATACGAGCTTGATCCACAGTGCCAAAGCCAATCTTCCTTGCAATATCTCTACCTAACTGTCTTGCTGCCACTATATCCCATTCTTTTTTTATATTCACGCAAGATTGAGGCTTCATCGGCTATTCCCCCAATTCCTGGTAGAGTTTAATAAGGCCTTGTTCTAAATTTAATGCTGTAGGTACATTCTTCAGGTGAATACCTAGATCAATTAATGTCACCGCTACAGCTGGTTGAATTCCTGTTAAAACTACCTTTGCCCCCATTAAATCTGACATTGTTACAACATCACCTAAAACTTTGGCTATAAATGAATCAATGATATCGACAGAAGTTAAATCAATGACGACTCCTGTCGAACCATTTTTATGAATTTTATCCAATAAATCCTCTTGAAATTGGATGGCTGTTTGGTCATCAATTTCTGTTTGTATGGAGATAAGTAAATAGTTGTGAAGTTTCAAAATAGGAATTCGCACGATCTTCACTCTCCTTTTAACGATTGAATCATATGTTCTATGCTATCCGCTCTATTTTCCAAATCAACAACTTGGCGGTCTGTAATTTCCAATGCTGTACGAAACCCTTTCTTCAAGGAACTCTTTGTCGGGAACTTACTTAAATCAATGCCTAAATTAACAATCGTTTGGGCAATTTCTGGTCTAATGCCAACAAGAATACATGTTGCGCCAATCAAACGGACGGCTTCTGCTGCTTGGATAATGTGATGAGCAACCATCGTATCGACAACAGGAACGCCTGTAATATCAATTAAAACTACTTCTGAGTTATGTTTAATCGCACCATCTAATAGATTCTCCATAATTAATTTCGCACGATCTGTATCAACCGTTCCAATTAATGGCATAATCGTAATTCCGTCCATAACAGGTATTAATGGAGCAGATAATTCTTGTAAAGCGACTCGTTGTAAGGAAACGGTATTTTCCCAGCTTCCTGAATATTCATTTACAAGTTGACGGATAATAGGTTCTACCCAAGCATCCACACTTTTTAGCACATTGGAAATAAATTCAGAGTTAAGTTGTTCATATTGGCTTAAAATGTAATCCACCGTAACTCTTCGAAACACCTGTAAACCATCGGTAATATATCCCAAAGGCCAGCCAAGGTTAATAATTCTTTCCGAAAAATCTTTAACCGCTTTTGATGAACCCCCGTCTTTTATACTTTGAAAGATAACATTCACGAATTGTCGATTCGTACTTTCAAAGAGTTCATCAGAAATACTTGCTGTATAATTGTCTAACTTTAAGGAATTGATTTCTTCCATCCAAAGTTGCACAATCGAATCGCTGTTTTCAATAGCCATATTTTTTAACTTCTCATCCATTTCATTACCCCCATCGACGTATTACTACATTGTTAAATAGTTATATTTTCAAGTGTAAGTCCTCTATTCTTTTTAGAAAAAATTGGCCTATCGCCAAAGCTTTATCACGGAAGCTGTAGTTTTTCTTATACTGTAAACCTTTAAACTTTTATACTTACATATAGTGCAACAAAACATATGCCTTCTCGCGGTATCTACCCTGCATATGTCGAATAGAAGCCTACAATTTTCTGCAGATATCAACATTTATTGTAACATAGATACAAATTGATCATGAAATAATATTCCACACAAAGCCTATTAAAAAAATCCTCTTGTTTCAATCACAAGAGGATTTATTGATCATACATATCCTTCAGCCCTAAACTGATTTCTAATGCTTGATTAATCATTTTCATCTTTTCTTTATCTAACTTTGTAATTTTATCTGTTAGCCTTTGTTTATCAAGTGTTCGTATCTGCTCTAGCAAAATAACGGAATCACGGTCAAACCCATATTGTTTTGCATCAATCTCCACATGTGTAGGGAGTTTGGCTTTTTGAATTTGTGCTGTAATTGCAGCCACAATAACGGTAGGACTGAAACGATTCCCGATATCATTTTGCAGGATCAATACCGGGCGGACGCCTCCCTGCTCTGATCCAACAACAGGGGAAAGGTCAGCGAAATACACTTCGCCTCTTTGTACGATCAAATGGTTACACCCCGATCACAGAGCGTTCCAAGGTGATTTTTGCTTCTTCTTCCGCTTGAAAAGCTTCGGAAGCAATTGTCAAATTAATGCGACCCATTTCTGCATAGCCCTTTTCCATGGTTTCGCGAAATTGTTGAAAATGCTCATCTCTTTTATGCTGAAGATAGTTTCTAGTTGCCTGACATATGAAATCACTTAGATCACTATTCTCATATTTCATCAGACCATCCACCTCATTTAACAGGTTTTTCGGTATTTTCACTAATACTTCTTGCAAACTTTCTGACAAAACCATCACACCTCCGCCAACTGTTGAACGAACTTTGTAAAAGTTAATTTTATAATATCATTGAATTCGCCTGTTTGCAAAGGGTTCTATAAAAATTCCCCAAAAAATCGCTTGTTTTGTCGTTTTATTTTACTTTTTTTGTGGTATACAAATAGAATAACATTTAGAAGAATTATGTCCATTATTTAGAAAAACTTGGCTTCTCGCCAATTCTTATGGTGGAAGAGCGCCATCGTTTTGCTTATACTATATACACTATGATAACTTTACACTCTCCTAGTAGTATAAGAAAAACGAGCTTTATCGCCAAAACTCTATAGCGAAAACTGTAATTTCTTTAGCCAATAAATTCTCCTACATCGTTAAAACAGATAATAACTTCAACAAATTTCGTTTCGTTTACTTTTTATGATTCTTGTATGTTGTATTAGCTCCGTATTCCATTACATATTCATTGTTTTTTATAAATACGAGGAATACGACCATTCAATATACAAGGAATCTCATAATTAATGGTCTCAGCATAATTAGACACTTCATCCATGGAAATACAAGCATTATTTTGACAACCAATCAGCGTCACCTTCGTCCCTATTGGATACGCTTGATCTAATTTGATCATCGTTTGGTCCATACAAATTCTCCCAACAATAGGCATTCGCTTTCCATCTACAAGAACGGAAAAACCTTGCATCTTTCTTAGCCAACCGTCTCCATATCCAATAGGAAGCGTACCAATCCACTCTTCTGCTTCTGCCTGATACGTACACCCATAGCTAACACAGTCGCCTGGGTTTATTTTTTTGACATGAACAAGCCTACTATGCAAAGAAAAAGCTTGTTTTAATTCTATCTCCCCCTTTGCTTTTATTTCTTGTGAAGGATATAACCCATACATGGAAATTCCAAAACGAACAAAATCATACATGGCTTCTGGAAGTCGTATAGCACTAGCACTGTTACCAATGTGAACGTTAAGTTTCTCCATTCGTAGCTCTTTCAGTTGCGAAAGGGTATTTTTGAAGCGCATTCGTTGCTCATCAAAATACGTTGACTCTCGTTCATCCGCTGTAGAAAAGTGTGTAAACACCCCAGTTAAATATATGCTGTTATTTTCATTTAATGCTTGTGAAATGTCTTTCAATTCTTGCTCTGTTCTTATTCCTATTCGCCCCATTCCCGTATCCACTTTTAAATGCAAATGCAGAGGTGGAGAGAAAGTATAGCCTTTTATTTGTTCTAACCACTCCTGTTGAAAAACGGTTAGTGTAACCCCATACCTTGCTGCAACGATTGCTGATTCAGGTGGAACCCAACCTAACACGAGAATCGGTGCTTTTATTGATGCTTCACGTAACTTGATCGCTTCTTCTAATAGTGCTACAGCTAAATAATCTGCCCCTGCTTGCAACGCTTGCCTAGCAATTTGTACGCTTCCATGTCCATACCCATTCGCTTTTACTACGGCCATTACTTTTGTTTCTTTTGGTAGCTTTTTCTGTATTTGCTTTATATTATATGCAATTGCATCCAATTCTATTTCTATCCATGTATTTCGATGTATGTCCAAAATAAATACTCCCTTTCTTGCAAATAGCTTGGTTAAGGATTCATATATCTATTATTTCTTGTTAACAAAGCACTGTCAATGCTAGTCACTCTGTTGTATGCATTAAGTTATTCCATGCATAGTTATAACCTCTATATTTCCAGCACACTATTTATCATTTTATGTAGCAATTGTTTTGCACTATTAGGAACAGATAAGATTTTTATTGGTTTATAGTATCAAAAACGTACAAGTGAAATGTAGATAGTGACGCTGTGGAAAAACACTACGCTAGCTTCACAGTGCGCTATATTTGCACTTGAAAATAGAACGGCTACTACGCTACCGCTTGCTAATCTGCTTTATTCTAACACGTTTTTCAAACAAAAAACCTAACAGAAAAAAGCAGACCCCCAATGATAGAGTCTGCTTGTAACCTCTGGGTCACTTCACTTCTTTGCTTTGGACAGATTTCGCAACTTCAATGAGTTCCTCCTTTGTTAACTCTTCACTAGCCAACATAAAATCAACGCCATTATGCGTCCACTCCATCGTATTATCCGACATAGCTCCAACCGTAAAACCTAAATTTACAATCTCTCCGTCTGCTTCCTTCGGGTTAGCCATGGTTGTTTGCGCATTTGCTTTTTCTTGTACCAAGGTAAAATTCTTTTCCCCTTCAAAGGTTAAGATGACCCGTTCTCCTGTTTTAGTAGATACTTCTTTCTTTTCCGTTAGTTCCGCTCCTGCCATGTAAGATGGATAAAACACCGTTAATGCTTCTTCTTCATTTACAGCGGTTGTTTCTTTTGCTTCTTCTCCACCCATATTCTTCTTCATAGAAAAATCATCTTCTTGGAAGCTTGCCTTACTATCAAAGTTGGAAAAGCTCACTTCAACTAATGCATTTTTGTCTTTATCCAACACCTTTACTTGTACAGGTTGCAACGATTTTTTATCTAAATAAATTTCTTGATACGGTAAATTGTTATTGCTCTGATAATTTGTTTTTGTCTTAAACACGTAATGGGCATCAGTGATTTCAAATTCCGCTTCCTTATCTTTTTCAATATCCTGAACCAAAGATTGATATAAATAAGGCTGGCTGCTATTTTGTGGCCATTCGGACTGAAATTTAAAACTCTTATTTAAAGCTGGGGTGAGTACAAAAACCCCATCTTCATTTTTTAAAATGATTTGATTGCCCTTTTCATCAGACTTGTTGGATAATCCGACACGATACATATCTTCTTTTTTGTGCCAAATATCAATTTGAAACGTTTGCTGTTCCTTACCTGTATTCATATTCATTTCCGCTTTTGCTTTATACCCGTCCATCTTCTCAGCCTTTTCTTGCAAATCGGCTACAACATCTTCTTGGGATTTTTCACCACAAGCAGCTAATACGATTATGAGGCCGGCAAACAAGAGCACCCCAATAATTTTCATCTTCATGTACATATCTCCCTTGTCTCAGTTAATTCAAGCAAACTTAGCTAGTGACAAGCCTTTAGACGTAGACGACTGCCTCGTTGTACTTATACGTAGGACAGGAAAAGAGTTCCGTTTTCTACCTTCCGACCATCTCTTTTGTCCTTTTCTAACGTAAAACAAAGGGAACCCTTATCAACCACTACTTAAAATCGCACGATATACACGTGTTATTCCATTGATTACATCACTAGCAAGCAAATCATGTTCAGAATGCTGATCTTGGACAAGTAAATCGGCTGACATACCATGAATGAAACAAGCATTGCATAAAGCATCTAACAAACTTTGCTTTTGCATCACCATTGCTAACATGATCCCTGTTAACACATCGCCACTACCGCCTTTGCTAAGGCCTGCATTACCTGTTGGGTTTAGCCTTTGCACACCATCTGGAGCGGTAATAATGGTATATCTTCCTTTTAAAACAACATACACACTATATGTTTGCGCAAAATCTTTGGCATATTGAAATGGCTTTTGTAATACTTCACGAATTGTGACCCCCAATAGCATAGCCATTTCTCCAGGGTGTGGGGTAATAACGGTTGAATAAGCTCTGGCATTTAGATCAGGCAATAAATGTGACAAATGGTAAAGTCCGTCCCCATCAATAATAATAGGGCAAGTAGCTGTATTCATAACATGGGCGACAAAATCCTGTGTTATTTTTTTCCTCCCTAATCCCATACCGATTGCTGCGGCATCATATATGGCAAATGAGACTTTTGAATGATTATTAAGATAGCCATCTGTATCCATTAAAGGTATATACATAGCTTCCACACTGTTTCCAGCAATCATTTGAATCACAGGTGAAGAACTAGCACCCGTTATTAAACCTGCTCCTGATTTTAATGCGGCTTGTACTGACATCGATAAGGCACCTGGCATTTCCTTACACCCACCAATAATCAGACCTTTTCCATGATTGCCTTTGTGGTCAAATAATTCGCGCTTTGGTAACGTCTTTTCCACATTGTCTAGCTGCCACACTGTTTTGTTTGTAAGTCTATGGAACATAAACGTCGGCAGGCCGATAGAGACAACGTCCCATTCTCCGTAGAACGAAGCAGTATTTGGGAGAAAGGCGCTTTGCTTCGGAGCGCCAATGATAACCGTGTAATCAGCTTGTACAGCGTTAATAGAATCCTCGCCTTCATCCGCAGGGACGCCAGAAGGAATATCTACAGAAATGACATAGGCTTCCTGTTCATTAATAAGAGATATAAGGGTAGCAAACGGTTCACGCACCTCCCCATTCATCCCAATACCAATCATGGCATCAATAAGAACATCTGCCTCTTTCAACATTTGGATAGATTTCCCACTGTAGAGAGTAACTTTTCCTCCACACTTTTCATAAATCACCTTATGATCATACGCATCACCAGTTATTTTTTCATTTGCAACTACTTGTAATACTTCTACTTGATATCCATGATCAAGTAACGTACGTGCAATGACAAAACCGTCCCCACCATTATTACCTGCACCCGCCAAGATACCAATTTGTTCATTTCGTGAAGTTTGCTCCATTACTTTAAAAGCAACAGCTCGTCCGGCATTTTCCATCAGCAATTTTCCTTCTAAACCAAATTCCTGCATAGCTAAGCGATCCATATCGTACATTTCTTTCGCGGTGACAATAAACAATTTTGTTCCCTCCTACCCGCACTAAAATATATGAGACAAACCTTGTGATTATGCATGTGTTACATGTGACGTGCGATAAATTTTTAAGATAAACAACAACGTTTCAACTTTTACGTGATGCTTAGGACTATTAAAATCGTGCTTCCAAAATAACTTGTGCTACGGCATAACGCTCTGCATGAGAGATCGATAGAAATATGTTTTCTTCTTCATATCCTGCTACATGTAATACAGGAGCTCCAGCTTCCGTTTGGCTTACTTCCATATCTTGAAAAGCGAGTTTACCAATACCAGTACCTGCCGCTTTAGCAAATGCCTCCTTTGCTGCAAATCTTCCAGCAACGTATTCTACCTTCCGTTTTTCATTCGTTAATTGTCTGTAACTTTCTCTTTCTTGAGACGTTAAAATCCGCTCCACAAAGCGAACGTTGTTCTCTAAGCTCTGTCGAATGCGCTCCAATTCAATAATATCTATTCCAATTCCTTTAATCATCGCCTTCTCCTCGTATCGTATATTTTTCGTCCATGATCGTTGATTTGTTTTCCTGCTTTAACATATGCTTAATATGATTATAGCGGCGTACCATCGTACAATAACTATTCATTTGTCATTTTTATTCGACTTTTTAAATAGCATTTAGTAGGATAAAATTAATTATAAGGACGTATGGTACAATTTAAAAGGAAGCACTACTTGTATCATACACCCTATCACACATTTTCAAAAACTATTCCACGGAGGAATCTAATGTTTATAAGACATGAAAGAAGCATAAAAGAATTTATACAATCGTACCCCATCGTTTCCACCCTTGTAATCATTCACTTAGCTTTATGGCTCGTAATTAATTTCTTACAATTACCATTTGGCATTTGGCTGTATCAATTAGGTGAAGGGAGTAATTATGGTATTGAGCAAGGGGAATATTGGAGGCTTATCACGCCAATATTTCTTCATGCCGATTTAATGCATGCCTTGTTTAATTCCTTCTCCCTTGTGCTATTTGGACCTGCTTTAGAGCAAATGCTTGGGAGGACAAAATTTATTATTGGCTACCTTTTTGCAGGTATCTTTGGGAACCTTGGAACGTATTTAGTCGAAGATTTATTTTACTTCCATATAGGAGCTTCAGGGGCAATTTTTGGCTTGTTTGGGATATATATATTTATGGTTCTGTTTCGCAAACATCTCATCGATCAGATAAGCTCTCAAATCGTAACAACGATTTTCGTTATTGGTTTGATTATGACCTTCTTCAATCCAGGCATCAATGTTTCAGGGCATATTTTCGGATTCCTTGGTGGGGTTATTATTGCACCGATTGTTTTAGCGGGGGCAAATAGTTATAATCCATGGGCAGCCGTGGCAAGACGTAACCGTTACAGAAATGTTGATGATATTCAGTTTGACCCTAATCGTTGGAATAAAAAGCGCCTTCCGCGGTCTTTCACGAAAAATATTGGTTGGATTATTTTCGGCGTTCTCGTGTTACTTGGCTTATTAAGTCGTTTATTCTAATTGCATGGTCCCCCTTCAAACATAAGAAAATAAATTTTTATATAATGTGGTTTTAGTTTATTATTGGTAATCCAATTCATTGATACACCTTCCTTGCACTAAAATTAGGCATGGAAACATAAAAAATGGAAAGGTTTTGAGAAATGCTAAAGTACATGAAAATATTCAGCGTTGTACTGATTACTTTTTTGGCACTTGTTGGCTGTGAAGAAAAAGAAGAGCAATCCTCTAGTAATAAGTCGACTGGAGAAACGGAAACAATGAATGACGAGAGTGAATTTCGCCTATTAGAAAAAGCATATAATGCAAAACTAGGGATATATGCGGTAGATACTAGTAATGGTAAAACTGTGTCGTATCAAGCTGAAGATCGATTCGCTTATGCTTCTACTCATAAAGCACTAGCTGTAGGCGTGCTATTGCAAAAATTAACTTTAAAACAATTAAAAGAAACGGTATTAATTAAAGAAGGAGATTTGGTGAATTATAATCCCATTACTGAAAACCATGTAAATAAACATATGTCATGGAAAGAACTTGGTGATGCTTCTATAAGATATAGTGATAATACTGCTGCTAATCACATCTTAAATCGAATAGGTGGTCCAAATGGGTTTAAAAAAGCACTTCGAGACATTGGAGATGATGTGACAAACCCGGAAAGAAGGGAACCAGAATTAAATCTGGTAAATCCAGGAGAAATAAAGGACACGAGTACACCAAAGGCGCTCGCCACAAGCCTGAAAGCTTTCACAATGGGAAATGTACTACCGAAAGAAAAACAAGATTTATTAGTGGATTGGCTGAAACGCAATACAACTGGGGATCATTTAATCCGAGCAGGAACCCCTAGAGGGTGGGAAGTTGGCGATAAATCAGGGGCCGCACCCTATGGGGTTCGTAATGACATAGCTATTATTTGGCCCCCAAATAAAGCACCTATCATACTAGCTATCCTGTCTAGCAAAGAGGGGAAAAATGCTGAAGCAGATGATAAGCTTATTGCCGAAGCAACTAAAAAAGTAATCAGCATGATGAAATAATTTTATAAACGTGAAGTTAGCTAAACAAAATGGCGCTTATTTGGTTATGAATTTAGTATTGTCTTGACATGCATTTCATTTTCTACACGTCATACAATTACGCGCCAGTATTTTTTCCTAAAACATTCACTTTTCCTTTTCATTCTTGCTATAATCCATGTCTTCTACACGCTTTCTGTGCGAATACCAATTTGCTAGTTTATCCGCATCAGCTTCTGCCAATTCTTTTAAAAAATAATGCGCCCCGACACTATTCGTACCAAGTATTGAAACACATAGTGTAGCTAAACCCTGTTTTCGATGAAGGGCGTGTTGTTTTTTTTCTATAGATTGAATGCGTCGATGAAAAATAATCATCGTTGTTTTGCTTATTCGCCGATATTGAAGTAACATCCTCTTTTTTTCTAGTTGGAATCCAGTATCTCGAAAACTAAGATAACCTAACATAAAGGCTAAAAGTAATACAATTGCTACAGCCCACATAAATCCAGGAAAGAATATATACACTGGAACACTAATTAAACAAACCGGAAGAAGGGTTCGGAGTAGATAGTAAGATAAGCCTCTTTTTGGAATCGCATGCCAAGCTCCATCTACGTGAGCATGCGTTGGCAAGATTGTTTTTAGAAATTCTTCTACTTCGGATTCTTTTAACATTGGGAATAAAACGGAAGAAAACTCATCACCTTCCTCTACACTACCAGCAGCTACTTCTGCAAAAACTTTTGCATAGCCAAGTGGTTGCCGAATAATACTTTCCTCTATACCGATAGCTTGTATACGATTTAACGGAATAGTTGTTTGCTTTTTTTCAAGTAGCCCCCTCGTTATAAATAACTCTTTTTCATGTCTTTCGATTCGAAAATTCCAGAACTTAATCATTGTACCTGCAATACCTACTAACCATAAAAATAGTAAAATAACAATAATAACAATGATTAACAATGCAAAACTCAATCCTACTACCCACTCTACCGTATTATCATAAAAATCATCCGGAATAAATTGTTCCATTTCTGAAGCGGCAAAAGCAAACAAACCTGCTAATACTCCGATACTTCCAGATGTACTACCTGCCAAGAACAATCGTTTATTAGATATTTGAAAAAAAGGTACAGTCGGTGTTTTCATTGTTTCTTCTGTCTTTTCTAAGTCGACATCGTTTGTTTGGTAACCTTTCAATTCTGTTCGTAGATCTTCTGCTTCCGATAACTTGATAGCTGTCAATGTACCTTCAGCACCAGAACCAGCTGTTTCAATTTGCACCTTTGCTAATTTAAAAACCCGATGCAAAACATTTGCGGATATATCAATTGACTGAATACGTCCTTTGGAAATGTACCTTTTTTTACGAATGAATATTCCTGATTCAATCCGTAGTTCGTCATTCGTAACTTCATAAGTAAAACGCCACCATGAGAGCGTACTAAAAATGGTAAACACTAACGCAAGCGCTATAAGACCTATAATAACAAAAAAGAAATGCTCTTTAGGAATAGCAATGATAGCTGCAATAAATGGTAAAATCGTATCTCTTAGTGATCGAATAACATGAAATAAGATAAATGCTGGATGCATTCGTTTTGGCTTAGACATCTTCTTCATCCACCCTTGCAAGCTCAGAAATACGATCACGCAACAAAGAAGCATCCTCTTCATTCAATGCAGGGATTTCATGTGTCGTTGCTGCCGTAGAGATCGTTACAGTTGCCAGATCATATCGCTTTAGAATTGGACCCTGCTGTGTATCTACATGCTGTACACGCACCATTGGTACAAGCGTCCTTGACATAATTAAAATACCGTATTGAATATAGATTTCCTGTTCAAATAATTCATAGCGCCATCGTCTCCAACGAAGCTTTGGTAATATAAAAATAAACACATACGCTAAAATGATTGTCACAACTATAGCTACCAAGCTATACCAAACTGGCCATTCAAAAATAATACTAACAACCAAAGCTGCCATCGCCAATAAACAAAGTATACCATTATAAATAGCTGCTGTTATCCGCCATACTTTTATTGCGTCTTTCTCTATTTGTTGTTTTGGGGGTTGTCGCATTTCATTTCTCCTTTCCTTTCTTTACATTTATTTTAAAGAACTACTCTACTTAGTAGAAACTTTCATCCATTCATACGTTTGTTAGGAGGAAATAGTTTCTTAAGATACCACTTTTTCTTACATTAGGCATTTTATTTTTATAATAAATTGGTGTTTTCTTATACGATAACCTTAAAATTTATACCACTATAGCGCAAAAGCCGAACAATTAAATGACAATTGTTCGGCTGCTTTTGCTAGATCGTATTCGCTTTGTTTATGTTCAAGCTTCTTTTATCCTTACTTATCACGGTTTCTACGTTTTTGAAAATTACCTTTTCGATTACGACTACCTTGTCCACCACGATTATTTTGTCCACGTTTACCCTGGAATCGTTTATTATTGGAACGGCGATTGTCATTCTGGTGATTTGCTTTCTTCACACTTATTGGCGCAACAGAAGAAATCTTCACCGGCGTATCCTTTCGCTCTTTTGTCATTAACTTAAGCGCTGCAGCAATGACAGAGACAGCGTCCTGATCTTCCAATAATTGATTGGCTGCTTGATGATAATCGTTTAGATCTTTTGTTTCAATCGTTTCAACAATTTTGCTTATCGTAACTTGCTGTTGTCCTTTTCGTGCATCATGATTCGTTGGCGGTGTAAGACGCTTCATTTTACTCTTTGTTACTTTTTCAATTAATTTCAAATGTGCCATTTCCCTTGGCGTAATGAAAGAGATAGCTTCGCCTGTTCGACCAGCACGCCCTGTTCGACCAATACGATGCACATAGCTTTCTGGATCCTGAGGGATGTCAAAATTATAAACATGCGTAACACCTGAAATATCAAGTCCTCTTGCGGCTACATCGGTTGCAACAAGCACATCTACGCGACCATTTTTAAATTTATTTAATACGGACATCCTTTTTCCTTGTGTTAAATCACCATGGATACCTTCAGCACGGTAACCTCTAGCTTGCAAGCCTTCCGTTATTTCATCTACACGCTTTTTCGTGCGGCTAAAGACAATGGCTAAATCGGGAGAATGAATGTCCAAATGGTTATTTAACGTATCGAATTTATATCTTTCAGGTACTTCAATGAAATACTGATCAATATTTTCGACTGTCATTTCTTTTGATTTTACTTTAATTTCTTTTGGACTTTTCATCAAATTCGTCGCAATATCGCGAATTTCCTTAGGCATTGTTGCGGAAAATAACAATGTCTGTCTTTCCTCTGGAATTGCTTTAAGAATCTCACGAATATCGTCGATAAAGCCCATATTTAACATTTCATCGGCTTCATCTAAAACCGTTGTGTGAATATGTTCCGTCCGAATTGTTTTGCGACGCATATGATCCAATAGTCTACCAGGGGTTGCAACTACAATTTGTGGGCCATCTTTAAGAGAACGAATTTGTCTCTCCATTTGTTGCCCACCATAAACGGCGAAAGCACGAACTTTTTTAACCTTGCCAAGACGATTTAATTCTTCGGCTACCTGAATCGCTAATTCTCTCGTTGGAGCAACAACGAGACCTTGTATTTTACGTGCTCTTGCATCTAATTTTTCAATCATAGGAATACCAAAAGCAGCTGTTTTTCCTGTACCTGTTTGCGCTTGTCCAATTACATCATTGCCTTCTAAAGCTAATGGGATAGTCTCTGCTTGAATCGGCGTTGCTTCTTCAAATCCCATTCTTTCTAATGCTTTCATAATCGGGCTAGACACACCCAGCTCTTTAAATGTTGTCACCTATTCCTCTACTCCTTTAATGTTAAGATTTTATTGTAAGAGGCCTTGGTCGCTTCTATATACTTTAGTCCTGTTCAGATCTTAATCACAGATTAAACAATGTTCATATAATGTAGAATGCACAAAGAGTTGCGTATACGTAAAACATTGTTCTTCCGTTTCAAACGCCTGAACGCAAGGTAACATTTTGCCTACAATTATACTTCACTGTTCCATTCACATTTTTTATAGATTGCTTAAAAGCAACGAAAAACATAAATTGTTCCTCTGGTTATGAAACGCCATTCTTTTTATACAAAATGCGTTTTTATACTACCTAAAGTACAAAAAGGCTTCACCAGATTGGTAAGAGGCCTCACGTGAACTCATGCAAAGAATATCATAACATATTTTTATCAAGGATACTAATTTGATAAATGATTTTTTGTAAATACCATGATAGAATATATGAGATATACAGTATAACGTAAATAAACAAAATGAAGCAAGGAGGGTTAGAATGCGACTTCCTCCATTTAACCCATATATCGCTGTAGGAATTGGTGTATTATCTGTTTCTACTTCAGCAGTATTCGTTAAATTAGCCGATCAAGCGCCTGCTGCTATGATAGCAAATTATCGTCTATTGATTGCAGTACTTCTTATGGCTCCGATCATATTGGCAAAATATCGCCATGAAATAAAGCATATTGGGCGTAAAGATTGGCTTTTATCCGCTCTTGCCGGGGTGTTTTTAGCCTTTCATTTTATATTATGGTTCGAATCTTTGAACTACACATCTGTAGCTAGTTCTGTTGTTTTAGTAACGCTCCAACCTATTTTTGCTTTCTTGGGAACGTATATTTTTTTTAAAGAGCGTTTTTCTTACGGAGCAATTATCAGTATGCTAATCGCTCTAATTGGTAGTATTATTATTAGCTGGGGTGATTTCCAAATAAGTGGAATGGCGCTGTTTGGTGATATATTGGCATTATTAGGAGCGATCACTGTAACAGGATATTTTTTACTTGGACAGCGTGTACGCAGAAATCTTTCTTTAATGACCTATACATTTGTTGTGTATGGTGTAAGTTCTATTACTTTGATTATTTATAACTTATTAGTTGGAAACGCATTTACGGGTTACCCAATGGATCATTGGTGGATTTTTATCGCTCTAGCGATTATACCAACCTTTTTTGGACATACGTTATTTAATTGGGCATTAAAATGGCTAAGCACCTCTACGATCTCGATGGGCATTGTCTTTGAGCCAATAGGCGCTTCCATTTTAGCATATATTATTTTAGACGAAAAAGTTACCGCTTCCCAACTATTAGGGGGAACCATTGTCCTATTTGGATTATTTTTATTTATATTGAGCACGAACAGAAAAACAACTTTAACTATCTCTAAAAAGAAGCAACAAGATGATTAAAAAAACTTGACTTATCGTCTTTGAAACGGATGCTCTTGTTATTTAATCGTAAATATAGAATGCAATATTTTCTTATAGTGTAAGAACAACACAGAAAAGGAGAAGGATGAAACCTTATGAACATTCAATTAATGACTGATGGTGGAGCGGATATACCTGAGCGTTTATTAACCAAGACAAACATAATTCAAGTGCCACTCTATTTACATTTTAGTGATGGACAATATAAAAGCGGAGTAGATTTAGACATTCCATCCTTTTATCGAAAAATGGCTGAAACCAATGAATTACCTAGATCTTCAGCACCAAGCCCACATGATTTTTACACAGCATACAAACAAATTGCACAAGATGTCCCTATTCTCATGCTTAGTTTGACGAAAGGGTTAAGCAGCACCTATGAGAACGCAGTAGCTGGCATGAAATTATTACTTGATGAAGAACCTGAACGCAAGATTGCCGTTATTAACACAAAAACTGCTTCTTGCGGAATCGCTTTGTTGCTTCATGAAGCAATCACCAAAATAGAAGCAGGTTATTCCTTTGAACCGTTAGTAGAACATCTGGAAGAACGAGCAGAACAAACTGCTACTTTATTTGTATTAAAAACGTTGGAAAACCTTATTCAAGGCGGACGTCTTGATAAAGTAAAAGGGAAGATTGCAAAAACCTTAAATATTAAACTGCTGATGCGTGCAAGTGAAGACGGAGCTATTGAAGTGACCGAGAAAGTGAGAGGGGACAAAAAGTCCATACGCCGATTTATCGATCAAATTGGGGAATATACTAAAAATGTGGAGGATAAAGTGATTTCCTTATCGCATTGTAATGCAGAAGGACGTGCGAAGAAAGTGCTAAATGAAATAAGAGAGGCTTATCCATTTAAAGATGCACTCATTATGGAAACAGGTCCATTAATATCCACTTATGGTGGAGAAGGTGCTCTCGTTATTTCTTTTTTCAAGCATTAGGGAACAAAGCATAAGAACCCACTACTCTTTGGTCGGCTATCACCTTATCTTTATGGTGATAGCCCTGTTTATACTATAGGATCTGTTTGTCCCATTACACTGACTCCCTTTTATATTATAGGATTTCGTCATCCCTTACGTGGAATAAAAATCCCCAATTCCTATTAATAAGAAAATGGATACACACTTGATTACAAAGCCTTTATCTAGTAAATAAATGTAGGTGATCTTGATGACTGCAGAAAGGCATGTACGATTTTGTTTAATGTATCTTTGTCATCTCCTAAACAGATTAAGTGCTTAGAACGCTCGAAAAACACCACTTCCTTTTGCTCCGATGTAATTTCTTTATTTAAGTAATAGGCTGTTTTATATGGTACCATTCCGTCTTGCTGCCCTTGAGCAATTAATACTGGCGATTTTATTTTATTTAAGTACCTTCTAGTAAACCGAACTAATCTTAAAAATTCGATATTAGCGCGAAATGGTACTGTCCCTAGTTTTCTTTTATAGTGCAGAAACAGTTTGTTTTCTCTTAATTTCCCTGTCACAGCATCTGTAAGAAAACCACCTATGTCTTTTCCAATCTGCTTTAATGACAAATATTTCCCAGAAGTAGCTAGAAGCACTAGCTTCTCAATTTGATACTTCGCTGCTAAGTAAGCTGCAATCATCCCTCCCATGGAAAAACCGATGAGATAAACGGTATCATATCTTTTTTGTAGTTGCAGCAGTGCTTGTTCTGCAGCTTCAAGCCATTCGTCATGAGATACATGCTGTAAGTTCAAGTTTCGACCATGTCCTGGTAACGTAGGGACAGCAATATGCCAATCGGTTTGTTTTGTTAAATAATCTGCAAGTGGTTCTACTTCATAAGGACCTCCAGTGTATCCGTGAATAATTAAACAGGCTACCATCTTTACGTTTTCTCCTTTCTGTTCTATTCTTTGTTTCCCCTTTTCTTACCGAAAACATGCTTGATGATTATTGGAAATTTTTAAAGGAACAAAGGCGCAAGCACCCGTTTAGCAACGTAGCGAGTGGAACGAATCAACTGAGATAAAGGAATCACGGTGAGGTACGAACCGATGATGACTTATCGTAGGGCGATTTCGTGAAGTCGCCTAGTTGCTGGGCGCTTAAGCCGGACGTGGTTAAATAACTTAGTAAGTTTATCCACAGCTGCTAAATTTTATAATTTCCTAGACGAATAAAAAAGCCGATGAGGTTGACCACCAGCTCTTTCATCTAAAGGTTTTGATAAGTGATCCAAATTGCTTAACGATAGGAGAGACTTGATGATACGTATTAGCCAACTGACCTACTGTTGATAACATTTTATCCAAATCAAAAGATTGCCCAGGAGCAGTTGGTTGTTGTGTTTGTAGCATATTCGCCTCTTGCTCCATATTTTGTGAACTTTGCATATCCATTTGTTGCATACTCTGTAGCGAAGGTTGCCCGTTTAAACCTTGGTGCATACCTTGTGGCGAAGGTTGCCCATTTAAACTTTCGTGCATACCTTGTGGTGCAGGTTGCCCATTCCATCCTTGGTACATATGTTGTTGGGAAGTTTGAAAATTACTTTCTGGCCAGCTCATTGGCTGTTGAGGTTTAGCAAAGTATTCGTAGGGAGACTGGTATGGTGAAGACATATACGGTTGAGAATGGATGGACGCTCCCATATTCGCTGTATCAAAAGGAGCAGGACGTTCATCATACATTTGTCTATAATTAAAATAAGGCCGATAATACATAAGAATCCACACCCTCTACACCTTTTTTTACAGCGTATGCTATTTCACTAAAATCTGTGATCGTTGTTTTTTTCTTCTATATACCCATCAAACAAAGAACTATAATGCGTTATTTCTTTATTTATGATACCTAAAGAATACTTTAATTTATTTTTTTGAAATCCTAAAATTGGTTCTTCTTTACCGTCGATAAATATTGCGGGGGTACCAAATACTCCAAAACTCTGTAATTCTTTCATATTCGATGGGTTTTCATTTACATTTTTCGTTTGATACATGATCGTCCATTCTTGTAAGAATTCTATTACTTCTTCACATGCTTTACAGTTCGTACTAATATATACAATTACATTAGGTTTTTTCATTGTAAAAACCCCTTCTTAGAACCATTTATCTTATACACTCATCTATTCCCTACTACAAATAATTACAAACGAAAATATGCCAAACGCATGACATAAATATTACTGAACGTCATGCTTTTGACATATTTCATCTCTTTTATTTCACCTTATTTGCAGTACCGAGCTTACGTAACAAGTCAATAGCCAGTTGCTTCTCTGTCTCATCTAGTCCACTTGTAATTTCTTCAATTCTTGCCCAATGACCGGGAAAAATTTCCTCCATTAACCTTTCTCCTTTTTCCGTAATGGCAGCAAATGTGACACGTCGGTCATTTTCATTTGGTATTCGTACGATATAACGCCTATTTTCTAATTTATTGACAACATACGTAATACTTCCACTTGTTAATAATATTTTTTCCCCTATCGCTTTCAAAGTATGTGGTCCTTTATGATAAAGCAGCTCCATTACTGCAAAATCGGTTAAATTTAAACCTCTTTGGTGAATATCATCCTCTACTTGTTCCATTAAACTTCGATATGCTTTTGATAATACAACCAATAATTTAAGCGAGCTATTGTTCTGTTTTTCTTTTAAAGCATTACTGTTCGTCAAATTATCCTCCCCTTGTCATGAAAAGATGGGCTTGCTGCTTCTTTTATAAAGCAGAAACAAAAGCACAAGTGAACTTATCGTCAGAAAAGAATAAATTCCACTTAAACTTAAACATACCATAGCGACTGTCCCTATCGTTTCTTCTACTTGTAAAACAGATTTTTTCCTGGTCAGTGAATGTGCCATTTTCATTAGCTTTACTTCTTTCACACAACGATACGTCGTCCAAAACAGCAAAATATGCAGAGGGGTCCACCAACTAAGGTGCATAAAATAAAAAAATAATACGGGAATAAATAAGAGCATAGCGCCTAATCGCATCCATTGCGAAAAATAATTTGCATAATTTTTCGTGGACCATGGTAATACTTCAATGACATCATTGCTAAATCGATCTGCATAAAAACTAACTGCAATTGAAATATAAACATACAACATGACTGCAATACCAATATAGAACAACCATATTGGCACGAAAAAGAGAACCGCAATAAGTACAAATAATGTTCCTAAGGCACGAAAAATGATCGCTTGTTGTTTTATGAAATATATTTTCCATAGCCGATTATAAATCTGCCCCTCCGTAGTAAATGGCAACTTGTTCTTGCTACTATTTTGAAACAAAGTATATCGTTTCGGTCGTTTAAATTTCGTCTTGGAAGCAAAAGCTAATAACGGCATACGCCAAATAGTATAATCATTAATTTCCGTTACTTTCGACCAATTAATATGTGAAAATACATGCGGCAATAAGAATAAATTCACCAATACAATGCAACTAATGAGCAGGGAAGCAATTAATTTTGGCTCTAGCAATGGATTTAAAAGACTCGCTATACCTACCAATACAACAGCTAATAAAAACAGCATCATTTTTTTAGCAAAGTGCTGCTGAAATAATTTCCATTGTGGAATAGCCATGATAATATCAAACATGACGAAAGTTGCCACAAACGTAAGAATGAATGATAGGCTAAGTGGCGTTAATAGTAGAGCAACACCCGCTATTAAGCTATATATAAGTAGCCTCTTTAGCCATCTTTCTAGCAACGTTAAAAACCAAATATTCCCTCTTGGATATGGTAATAAAGCTAATTGATATTCTGCACTGGAATATAGAACTCCTGGTTCTCGGAATGCATGAAACATTGAACGAACTGGTAAAACAATAGTCAATACCCATATGACATCTTCCGCCTGCTGCTCTAAAAAAATAAAATAGTCCTTATACATAGCCGTAGTATCGCTAAAGATAAACATACTTGCAAACGTATAGGCAAGTAATAAAACAAGATATACCGTCGTTGTCTTATCAAAAAGTAATTGGGACGCTTGCTTGTTTAACTTTCGCTTTTTCTTAAAGCGGTGAACTCTTATGAAAAAGAAGCTTTTTAATAGGGATGGTTGACGTATCATTCATCCATTCTCCTATCAATCGTAACAAATTGATCAATTGGTCCTTGGCTATGTATTTTACCCTGTTGCAACATAATATAATTATCCGCCATTCCTTTCATGCGGTCTAATTGGTGTGTTGTAACAAGAATTGTCGTTCCTTTTGCCACCTTCTCTTTCATTAGCTGCTCAAAATAATCAATTGCATAAATATCTAAACCCATAAAAGGTTCATCAATAAGTAACAACGGTGTATCAGGAAGTAGCGCACAAATGGTTTGCACCTTCTGTCTCATTCCTTTAGACAATGACTCAGGATATTCGTTTAGTTTATCGGATAATTCAAATCCTTTTACCATTTCTTCTATTCGTTGGTTCATTTCATTTTTAGCCAGTTCATAACTCATGCCGTAAAGTTGAAAGTGTTGCATCACAGTTAATTCCGTCAACAACATCGGTTCCTCCGGCAAATAAGCAAGTAATAGCTTACATGTTAAAAAATCTTCATCTTGATGGTACGTTTCATTAAATATAATTTTCCCTTGGCTTTTAGAAAGCATCCCGACAATAGCTTTTAAAAGCGTTGATTTACCTGCCCCATTATGACCTACAAGCGCTGTGATCGTCCCTTCCTCTAATGTAAATGACGCATGATCAATCAGCAAATTCTGATCTATTTCTACCGAAAGTTCAACAACCTCTAACGTTTTCAACGGAAATCCTCCCTTTACAGCATTGCCTTACATCATTGTACGAAATTGGTGCGAAAAAAGATTCAAAAAGCTTCATTTTTCATTACAAGCAACATCCCCTAGAAGTTAGTATTCACTTCTAACTCCTAGGGGAACGGGTTCAAAACGTTATACTTTTGTTCTTATAACGAGCAGTCATTTTGCTCGTATCATTTGTAAATGTTTTGGAATAATTTCCACTTCTGACGGTGTAGTAGCTATGATTTCCCCATCCATATCGATTTCTTTCTTGTTTTCAGTAGTTACTTGCAAATAAGTCGTTTGCACATACATCATTTCATTCAATTCCTTTAATTTTTTGCTCGGATCGTTCATAGCCAATAAATCACGAAAAAAAGCAAGATTGGAATTTTTCACAATGAGTACATCTAGTTTTCCATCGTCAGGTTGTAAACTTGAAATTGGGACTTCTTGCGTACCCAAAAACCTTCCGTTTAAAGCAACAATCATGACAGCTTCCCCTACGAAATTCTGCTCATCTGTAGTTATTTGATAGGAAAAACTTTCTGCTTGCGAAAGGCTTTTTAATGTGCTCATAAAATAACTAAGTACACCGAAGTTTTTCTTTTGATTAGGATCAATATTTTGCGATGTTTCAGCAATTAAGCCAATCCCCCAAAAATTAAGAAAATATCTGTCATCAGCCTTTCCTACATCGATCTCCACAACCTCTCCGTCCACAATGGCGGAGGCAGCTTCCCCTAATCGTTGTGGCATACGAAGTACACGACTAAAATCATTACACGTCCCCCCAGGCAATATACCAATAATAGGGCGCTTCTTTAGAGGAGAGATAGCGTTAATACATGTATGTACTGTGCCATCTCCTCCTAAAACAAGCAATATCTCTACTTGGTCAGCATACCGTACGCACGCCTGTCTCACATCTTCAATAGAATCTGTCTGTAACAAATGCAACTGTTTAATTGCTAAAGATAAATTTGCAACGATTTGTGTTAACTTTTTTCTCATGTCTTCTTCATCTGCATTTCCATTATATAAAAGTAACGCCGTTTCATATTTTCTCATGAAGCAACTTCCCTCCACGGATTCTTTATTAACCCATCTTGCTATGTTTTATAAGGTGACTCATTATGCTCACTTTTCAAGATAGCAGATAGTTCTACTTAGTAAATTCACTGATCTAAAAACTACAACGCCCAACTTGTTTTTACTAGCTATTCCCCTAAGCTCGCATAAAAAAACATAAAGTGGATGTCTTTCATTCCCACTCATTGTGAGCATCCGAGGGTATGGCCTTAAAGCTGCCTACGAAAATGGAAATTTAGATGCTACTATCTCTCATTTAAAATTATCCAGTTCCTATCTCACATTATTAGCATTTTTGAATTGTAAGTCTTACAACGCCTTATCTCTGGGATAAACCGTTGACAATAAGGAAGAAATTTACTCCCATTTCCTATGCGCAAATAAACTTAGCCATCTATATTAATTTCTTGTAAAGAAAATAAAATACATCTAGAAATTTTTTCATAAATAGTATTTAATAAAGGTGTAAGCATTTTTAATGCAGTAGATAAATTTTAGGAGGGTCAAAATGAAAAAGTGGTATAGTTTATTTATCGTCCTTGCCTTAGCGTTCGTACTTGCTGCCTGTGGCGGGTCAGATGATTCAGATGGAGAAGATAACGCAAGCGGAGAAAGCAACGATAATGCGAAAGAAGAAAAAGGAGAAACACCAGATAAACTAGTTATGGGATTTGTTCCTTCTCAAGATTCTGATACAATTGCAGATACAGTAAAGCCTCTAGCTGATCGTTTAGGGGAAGAATTAGGAATTGATGTTGAAGGGAAAGTAATGACCAACTATAACGCCCTTGTAGAAGCAATGGGGTCTAACCAAGTACAGATTGGCTTTATTCCTGCTTTCGGTTACGTACTTGCTAATGAGCAATACGATGTAAATGTTATTCTTAAATCTGTTCGTCATGGTTCTGGTACATACAAAGCACAATACGTCGTACGAGCAGATTCTGACATTGAGTCTTTAGCAGACTTAGAAGGTAAAGTATGGACATATGCAGATAAAGGCTCTACTTCTGGTTACCTTTTCCCAGCATACCAAATGATGCAAGAATTTGACTATGCGTCTGGAACAGAATTAGAAAGTGATTTCTTCGGTAACACGATTGCTGCTGGAGCACACGATAATGCAGCTATCTCTGTTTACGAAGGAGATGCTGATGTAGCTACTACATTTGACGATGTTCGCACGGAATTAGAAGAAGAATACCCTGATGTCATGGATAAATTAAAAGTCATCGAATATACGGACGAAATCCCAAATGACACCATCTCTGTAACGAAAGAATTAGACGAAGAATTAGTGACAAAAATTAAAGAAGCATTCCTATCTTTCAATGAAGATGAAGAAATGATTAAAATCATGGATGAAGTATACAATTGGGATGCGATTGACGAAGCTTCCGACGAAGAATACGAGATCGTTAAAGAAACATATCAAAAATTCAAAGATGATATCGAGCTATAAGTTTATTTGATCCTCTGAAGAATATAGCAGTATGCTCAAAATCATGCTAATTACATTATGTGGAAAAAAGGGAGATGGAAACTCTCCCTTTTTTTCCAGTTTTAAAACAATCTTTCTATGATAGGGGCTATACATAAATGATAGAATTTAAAGACGTTGGGCTTGTGTACCCAAATGGAACCGTGGGTTTAAAGAATATTAATGCGACCATTAAAGACGGAGAATTTGTCGTCATCGTAGGCCTATCTGGTGCTGGAAAGTCAACATTCATTCGCAGTATAAATCGTCTCGTCACACCTACTAGTGGCGTTTTATCGATAGACAATGAAAATATATTAGGTTATAAAGGTAGCGACCTAAGAAAGCTGCGCACTAAAATCGGCATGATTTTTCAAAATTATAACCTCGTAAAACGAACTAACGTTCTCAAGAATGTTCTAGCTGGGCGCTTAGGTCATACTGGAACGTTAAGATCCATTTTAAACTTATATCAAAAAGAGGATATAAGCTTAGCATATGAAAGTTTGCAACGTGTTAATATTGGCGAAAAAATTTATAATCGCGCAGACGAATTAAGTGGTGGACAACAACAACGAGTAAGTATTGCACGTGTACTTACACAACAGCCAAAGTATATTTTAGCGGACGAGCCTGTTGCTTCTTTAGACCCGCCCACTTCCCATCAAGTCATGACATATTTAAAGAAAATCAATAAAGAAGATAAGATTACAACGATTGTAAACCTCCACTTTATCGATATGGCCATGGAGTATGCCGATCGAATTATTGGTATGCGTGCTGGCGAAATCGTTTTTGACGGACCTGCATCGGAAGTTACGGAAAAAACATTTGAAGAGATTTATGGACGTTCGATACGTGAGGATGACTTACGTGGGGGGGCGAACAAATCGTGACCAAACAATCAAGACAAGAGATGACAGAGAAAACACCTTCCATTTATCCTGTGAAAACAAAACTACAAATTACGATCATCTTTTTTATCGTCATTGGTTTTTATTTGTTTAGTATGTTTTGGACGCAACGGGAAATGGTCGGTGGTTTCGGCAATGCCCTAGGCAATATGTACGTCGTTATTGAAAAGTTTTTTCCACCTAATCTAGAAGTTATTCCAAAGGTTTGGGGAGAAATGGCGCAAACCATCCAAATGGCAATTATAGCTACCACATTAGCAGCAATCCTGACTGTACCTTTAGCACTTTTGTCTGCCCAAAATATAACGACTTTTAAACCATTATATCTCATTACAAGAACATTTTTAAATATTCTGCGCACGATCCCAGACTTAGTGCTAGCCGTTATTTTTGTTGGTTTATTCGGTGTCGGCCTGTTACCAGGAATTTTAGCATTATTTATCTTTTCTTTAGGCATACTAGCTAAATTGATTAGTGAAACGATCGAATCTGTTGATATGAATCCACTAGAAGCCATGCGTGCTTCAGGCGGGAATGTTTTTCAAGTTATTTATTTTGGGCTTGTTCCACAAGTTTTACCACAATTCACTTCCTTCGTACTCTATGTATTCGAAATTAACATCCGCGCTTCTGTCGTTTTAGGATTAGTAGGTGCAGGAGGAATTGGCTTAGTACTGGATCAACAACTCGGTTTTTATAATTATCCGAATGCCATGGCGATTATTATTTTAATTTTTATTGTCGTTATTGTCATTGAATTTATTAGCAATAAACTAAGGGAGGCTTTGATCTAATGGCTTCGTATTCTTTACCTCCTAAACAACCAAAATCAACCTTTAAAATAGTAAGACGAATCGTTATTTTCTTAGCTATCGTAGCGCTATATGTCTGGACTTTTCTTGGTATCGATATCGATTGGGGAAGAGCTTTTGAGCGGATGGTAAATAACTTCTCACGGGTTATCCCAAAACTGTTTCAACCTGATTGGTCTGCAACAAGCGAAGTGGCTGCAAAAATATGGGAGACCATATTGATTGCTTTTGCCGGCTCCTTGATGGCCGCAGTTTTAGCTATTCCATTAGGATTTTTAGCAGCTCAAAATATGACCAGAAGTAAAATCTTAACTGCTATTGGCAAATGGATATTGTCAGCCGTGCGTGCATTTCCTGATATTATTCTGGCAATATTGTTCGTTGTAGCGGTCGGCCCTAACGCTTTTGCTGGTGTATTAGCTATTGCAATTGGTTCAACAGGTATGCTCGGTAAGCTTTACTCTGAAGTAATTGAATCCATTGATATGCAAGTCATTGAAGCAATGGAGGCAAATGGGGCAAATAAAATTCAAATTTTATTTTACGGAGTTATACCACAAATTGTTCCGGAATTTTTATCCTATGCCATTTATCGATTCGAAGTCGATATTAGAGCTTCATCCATTTTAGGTATTGTTGGAGCTGGAGGTATCGGAACAATGATTATATTTGCTTCCAGCAACAGAAATTGGAATGAAATGGGATTAATTTTACTAGCCATTATTATCGTTGTTACGGTGATTGACTTTCTTTCCGCGCGAATTCGTCGGAAAATAGTATAGTTATTTCTATACAGTCCCACAGATTCCTTGTGGGGCTATTTCCATAGGTACATGAACTAAGGCGCAAGCGCCCGGTTAGCAACGTAGCGACTGGAACGAATCAACGAAAGTTGTAGGAATCATGATCCCGCAACAGGAGTATGCCGGCGCCCTCCGGCAAGCCCGTCTTTAGTCGGCCTTCCTATTTAGGACGAACCGATGGTGACTTATCGTAGGGCGATTTCATGAAATCGCCTAGTTGGCTGGGCGTTGGAGCCAGACATGGCTTATTCGGTTATTTTGTATACATAAGCCCCTGATTTTATACTTGCTTATCTTGTTAGAAAAACTATCTTTTTTCTTATACGATAAACCCAAAAATTTTATCCCTATAAGTTACATGGAAAGGATGCTTCCCTTTGAACAATACGTCTGTCAACGTAAGCCTTATTTATACAAGTGATATTCACGGCCACATTATGCCGATTAATTATGGCACAAATGAAGAATCTGCAAATGGACTAGCAAGATATGCAACTGCAGTTAAACAAATTCGTAGTACGCATGATAACGTCATCGTCCTTGATAATGGAGACCTTATTCAAGGCACTCCTTTAATGACGCATTATGTGAAAGAACACCCTCATGAAGTAAACCCGATCATTCAGGCCATGAACAAAATTAACATTAACGCTTCTGTGATTGGTAATCATGAATTTAATTTTGGTCAATCTATCTTACAAGCTGCAATGAAGCAATCCGATTTTCCTTGGCTCGCTGCAAATGTGTTAGATGAAGAAACAAACGAGCCAAAATACGGGCCTCCATATATAATAAAGACGCTAAAGGACGGAATTAAAGTTGCCATTTTAGGGGTTACAACGCATTACATACCAAATTGGGAATCTCCAGAACATATTGCTGGCATTCACTTTAGAGATGCATATGAGACAGTAAAAACATGGGTCCCTTCTATCCATAAAAAGGAGCAGCCTGATTTACTCGTTGTTTCTTACCATGGCGGATTTGAACGTGATATCCATACAGGAGAGGCTACAGAAACGCTAACTGGAGAAAATCAGGGCTATGCCATATGTCAATTGAAGGGGATTGATGTTCTGTTAACAGGCCATCAACATCGCCAGCTTACAGACACCGTTCATGATGTATTAGTTATTCAGCCTGGAAATAACGCCTCTCTCTATGGTAAAGTGGATATTCAATTTACAAAATCTGCTGCAAGATGGCAAATTATTGATAAGAAAGCAAGCTTGCATAATTTAGCTCAAACCCCTCCTGATCAAGAGATTGTCCATTTAACGAAAGAAATAGAAGCCTCCACCCAACAATGGCTTGATCTGCCTGTTGGCTATATTAAAGGGGATATGACCATTGATGATCCATTACGTGCTCGAACTCGTAAACATCCGTTTATTGAATTTATTCAAAAAGTACAAATGGAAGTAAGTGGTGTAGATATTTCTGTAACCGCCTTGTTAAATAATAACTCAAAAGGTTTTAATCAAACCGTTACCATGCGTAATATTGTCGCCAATTATATGTATCCGAATACGTTAGTCGTTTTGGAATTACAGGGTGCGGATATTCGAGCCGCATTGGAAAAAAGTGCTGCTTATTTCACGCTGAATGAAAATGGTGCCATTGTGGTGAATCCTGCTTTTGAAAAACCAAAACCGCAGCATTATAACTATGATATGTGGGAGGGGATTACTTACACAATAAATGTAGCCAAACCTATTGGAAATAGAGTGGAGGAATTATGCTATCACGGTAAGCCCATTACCGAAAAAGAGAACTATCATGTCGTATTAAATAACTACAGAGCAAGTGGTGGCGGTGATTACTCCATGTTTAAAAATAAACCTGTAGTGAAAGAAATTCAAAAAGATACCGTTGAATTGATTCAAGCGTATTTTGAGAAACACCCCACGGTCAAGGCAACTGTAACAGATAATTTCAAGGTAATAGCCGAAGCTTAGACACTTTCAGGTAAATTTTTTCCTATGACGCTACTCATTGTGTGGCGTTCTGTGTGAACTACTCACCACTTAGCTTCGCTTGAAGTGGGAGCTTCTCATTTCCACGACGAAAGCAACCTTTCGTCTCCATGAGCGTTACTTCGGGAAGTTCCTGCCCTAGATGTCCGACGAATCGGAGTTTCTTTCGTACCTTGGATATTTTACGCATGGAAGGATTCGCTTGGTTTTCGCATTATTAGTTTCTCCATGCAACCTCATATATCCAGTTTTCAAAGAACACTTCATGCTCTTATGGTAACATGCGTTCGGTCAATTAGCACGTCTAAAGACGTACTTGACCGAAAGCCAATTCATCTCCACCTTACCGCTGGGATTTCACCC
>NZ_FQXD01000026.1 GCF_900129865.1 Virgibacillus chiguensis | reverse complement strand
TTTTTAGATTATTATTTTGCAGATATGAGCGAAATAAAAAATACATTTATAGGAACAGCAGGAATAGGGGCTTATGATAAATTGACCATTGCAGATGTAGAGGATGCGTTTCACGAAGTAGTAAAGATGGAAGACGGCATTCCCATGTTGCTTGATTTGGATGAATTTGAAGATTTATTGGCTACTTTAAAAGACCTGCAAAAGGATACAGGGGAAATAGCCCATCATATGGAAAAGATGGCTCGAGATTTTGAACGTATAGACCAAATTCTTGCCCAATGGTTTGGAATTAAAAACTAAAGGAGTGAGCAGCTTGAAAGAATGGGAAGAGTGGTGGGAAAATTACTTAATTAGACGAAAGCAAAAGGAAGCATTGAGAACACACATAAGAGATGTTTTGCAAAAAAAAGCAAAGGAATTTAGAACATCCTTTAATGAATGCTTTTATGATGAGTCACTTTATGAAAAGCATTCCCAAGTGAAAGATGCCTTAACTCAACAATTTGACGGTAAGGCAAACAGAGCTCTAGTAGAACGCCTTGAAATGAATGCTTTAAGGATATCAAGCATGAGCGTTAAACGTAATATTGCTTATGAAAGTATTCAGTTGTAATGGTTTTTTTTAATGGGTTTGTTAAAAACTAAAACGTATAAGTTCCTACTTTACAGCAAATAGGCAGCTAGCACCTACAATATTTTTTGTACCAAAGACTTTAGAGGAGGAAAAGCATATGACGAAAGTTAAATATGAAGTTGATTTTGCAAAGTATCAATCGGAGGTGGAGCTTATAAACGCAAGAAACAGTGTAGAAGTAGGGCTTTATTTTATAGTGGAGTTGTTGATACGAGGAACTCTTTCCGAGGAATACAATGTAATAAATGTATCCAGTAGAAGAAAATGGAGCGGCGATGATTATCCTCGTTACATTAGTGGAGCTGGATTTCCTGATTTGCTCATCTTACATAAAGATAAGCCAGATCCTTGCGCTACTGTAGAAGTTAAATATTTGCCATTTAAAAATGATTTAGGCGAAACGATTGATGAGCAAGAACAATTGAAAGAGCATATTAAAAAATTTAACACCGTTGTATATACCAACTGTTTGGAATGGCGAATATATCATAAAGAAATAGCCAATTCCATAACTGTAAAATTAGGTCGGTATCATACCGAAGAAATTGAATGGTTTGATGCATCAAATTGGGAAAGATTGATAACACAATTGGAAGGTCTATTCTAACCCAAATATGAGAAAGTAGAAAATTTAGGCAATGTTAACATGGAAAAAACTCATAAGTAAGCCCAAGGAAAGCTGATTTTTTCTGTTTGAGACAAAGGGAATATATCCTAAAAGTACAGTTTAGATTATCGTTTCAGGGACTCTCGCTAAAATTGACTAGTAAACTGTTCGTAACCTGAAGTTCTTTTAAAGGATCGTTATTCTAGTATAATAGATACTAACAATAGCAAATAGGAGAGGTATTCGTTGAAAAAAAACATTTATGTCGTTGGAGCAGTCATCATTAAAGATAATAAAGTTCTATGTGCTCAGAGAGGAGCAACAAAAACGTTGGCTTACAAATGGGAGTTTCCTGGAGGTAAGATAGAAAACAGTGAGACGCCAAAAGATGCCTTAAAACGAGAAATTGCAGAGGAAATGCAATGCAATATTAAAGTTGGTAGTCAGCTGGATCACACGGTGTACGAATACGAATTTGGGATTGTACACTTGACTACGTTTTATTGTACGCTTATAGGAAGTGAGCCAGTTTTAACTGAACATAAAACAATAAAATGGTTACCAAAACAAGAATTGCATATGTTAGATTGGGCGCCAGCAGATATTCCGGCAGTCGAAAAATTGGTGAATGAATCAGTTATCTAAAGTAATCATTTCGTTTGGTTGGTGGTAAGATGGAAAATTTTCTTAGAAACTTAGAAGATTCCTTGTATAAGGGATTCATAGATCGAAATTATGGAAAAATAGATACATATAAACCAAAGTTATTAGTGAATAATACACAGAAAAATGAAGATGTATTGTCCTCCATAATCGAGGAGATGAACAGTTGTCATTCGTTTATTTTCTCCGTTGCTTTTATTACGGAAAGCGGCTTGGCAACGCTAAAATCTCATCTTTTAGATATGAAAAGAAAAGGAATTCACGGTCGAATTCTAACATCTACATTTTTGAATTTTAATCAACCGAAAATTTTTAAGGAATTAATGAAAATAACGAACGTAGAAGTAAGATTAACCGATAAAGAAGGATTTCATTCTAAGGGTTATATATTTGAGCATGATAAGTATTTCTCTTTGATTGTTGGAAGTTCAAATCTTACTGCTCAAGCGTTGAAGGTGAATTATGAGTGGAATGTTAAGCTTACATCTTATTTAGATGGAGAAATAATTAATCACTTTAAAAATCAATTTGAGGATGTTTGGAATAGTGCAACTCCTTTAACCAATGAGTGGATTAAATCTTATGAAGAGGTATATACACCTGTTGCATATCAAGCTGCTGGTAAAGTAGTAGAACTTCCCGTAGATTATGAGGATAATCCTTTAAAAACCGCGACAAATATAAAACCGAATAAAATGCAGACCGCGGCATTGGCAGAAATAAAACGGGTAAGAGATGAAGGACATGATAAAGGGCTTGTTATATCAGCAACAGGAACGGGGAAAACTTACTTGGCTGCGTTCGATGTACGTGGTGTTGCCCCAAAACGAATGCTATTTGTCGTACATAGAGAGCAAATTTTACATAAAGCTAAATCAGATTTTCAACGAGTGATGGGAGGTCTTAGCAAGGACTTTGGAATTCTGTCTGGCTCGCATAAACAAATGGATGCAAAGTATTTATTCACAACGATACAAACGATTTCTAAACCGGAAACCTTGAAGCAATTTGATTGTCAGGAGTTTGATTATATTTTAATTGATGAGGTTCATAAAGCAGGTGCGGATTCTTATTTAAAAGTATTGGATTATTTTCAACCTGCATTCTTATTGGGGATGACAGCAACACCTGAGCGTACGGATGACTTTAACATATATGAGTTGTTTGATTATAATATTGCCTATGAGATTCGGTTGCAAGAAGCATTAGAAGAAGATATGCTTTGCCCGTTTCATTATTTTGGTGTTACAGATTTAGAGTACAATGGAGAGGTAATTGACGATACAGCAATTCTATCAAAACTCGTCACAGATGAAAGGGTAGAACATATTCTTGATAAGCTACACTACTATGGGCACTCAGGTAGTTCAGTAAAAGGGTTGATGTTCTGTAGTCGAAAAGAGGAAGCTGCAAAATTATCAGATGCTCTAAATCAAAGAGGTTTCCGAACTGTTGCTTTAACGGGAGATCACTCGCAGGAAGAACGCATGTATCAAGTGAATCGCCTCGAAAATGGTTCTTTGGATTACATTATAACAGTTGATATTTTTAATGAAGGTATTGATATTCCGAGTGTTAATCAAGTTGTCATGTTAAGGCAAACACAATCAAGTATTATTTTCATACAGCAATTAGGGCGTGGTCTTCGCAAGCATCAATCTAAGGAGTTTGTGACTGTCATTGATTTCATTGGTAACTATAAAAATAATTACCTGATACCAATAGCTCTTTCAGGAGATAGGTCGCAAAATAAGGATAATATACGTAGGAAAGCAACAGAATCAAGTTATATTAAGGGCGTTTCAACGGTTAACTTTGAAGAGATTGCTAAGAAACAGATATTTAAGTCCATTAATGCCAGCAATTTAACAGCAATGAAAGTATTCAAAGAAGCATTCGCGGAACTGAAAAACCGAATTGGTAGAACACCATTTTTATTTGATTTTATTATAAATCATTCCCTCGATCCTGTAGTCATTGCAAGGAAATTTAAAAATCATTATGCGTTTTTGTTAAAAATGAAAGAAAATATTTCTACTATAAGTGCATATGAAAACGCTGTTGTAACTATGTTATCTCTGGAAGTGTTAGATGGGAAGCGTAAGCATGAGCTTATATTGCTTAAGCTGTTATTAGAGCAAGGGACTGTTTCTCTCAAGGATTTTGAGAAGGAATTAAAAGGAGCCGGTTGTATAGTTGATAATCAGACTAGAGAGTCTGTGGAACGCATTTTTGATTTATCCTTTTTTACGCAAACAGATCAAAAGAAGTATGGAAGCAAACCGATTATTGAACTTAACAACGGCTGCACTTATTCATTTAATGATGATATATACCAAAGTTTACAGACTAACTCTATATTTAAAGATTTAGTCAAAGATGTGGTTAAGAGTGGTTTAGAACGAAATAAAAAATATAATCCAGGCGAACCTTTTACCAGGTATGAAAAATATACGAGAAGAGATGCATGTAAGTTACTGAATTGGAAGAATGATGAGAGTGCAACGGTTTATGGGTATAAACCAAAGTACGACACATGTCCCATTTTCGTGACATATCACAAAAATCATGCAGTAGAAGCCAGCGTTAATTATGGGGATGAATTTATAAGTCCAAAGGTATTGAAGTGGTATACTCGTAACAAAAGAACCTTGGCATCAAAAGAAGTGAAAAAGATTCTCCATGCAGAAGAAACAAATATGGATATGCACCTGTTTATTAAAAAAGATGATGATGAGGGTAGGGGCTTTTACTACGTAGGTAGAACACTCCCTGACAAAGAGACTGTTAAGCAGGACACCATGATAGATAAAAATGGAAAACAAATTCCGGTTGTCCATATGGATATGATTTTAGATAAAGCTATGGACCATAAGCTGTATCGTTATATCATACATGGGGATACATAGGGAAATTAAAATTTAACAGGAATAATGGGGAGAGGCGGTTTGGTAAGATAGCCTGTCCCTACTGCGTTTATAAGAAAAATAATGGAGGGGGAATAAGATGAGTGAATGGAAGAAACTGCTAAGAGATTCGCAATCTAGGTGGGATGAAAATGCTGAATACTGGGATGATTATATGGGTGAGGAAAGTAATCAATTTCACCGTGAGTTGATTAGGCCAAGTACGGAAAAATTATTACAGGTTGCAGGAAATGAAGCTATATTAGACGTAGCTTGTGGTAATGGAAATTTCTCTAGAAGATTAGTCGAGTTAGGTGACATTGGAGGTTGATATACTGTAATGTTAATATATGTATTTAAAGAGAGGGGATTTTGTAATGTCATCTGATACGCGTTATTTACATGTTTACGCTCAACACTCCTACCATCAGGAATCTTTAATAGTTGGTAATAGAGAAGGATTATTGGAGCTTAGAAGATTAATTGATAAGGCTCTTGTTCAAGGTACCTCTGCTAGCGGAATGTTTTTCCCTTCGGATGATGAGGGGTATGAAGTGTATGTTGGAATGGTAAATGATGAAAAGTTGTTTCGATCTTTTGAAATGCCCTATACAGAACAATTTGGCAAAAAAAATGATCATAGTATGTTCCTTAATTTGAACAATGATCCTAATGCACCTTACGATGTGTTTAAAATTTTCCAAAACACAGAAAAAGAGGAAGAGTGATTTTAATTCACTCTTCCCTGTCTTAATATAGTGTTGTATTGGATTTTGGTTTATGTTTAGAAGGAACTAAAGATCTTAAAGAATAATGTTGTCCCATGCCATTTTTACCACTAGCAATGTGATAATGCCAATACCATTTTGAAGAGCCCGGTTTTAAGGGGATTACTCCATTATCAACTCTAAATACGATTTGTTTGGATCGTTATGCTGGATTTTGAGTAGTGATGTGATTTTTCCGTATCTGTTTTTTGAGTTCCAATGTAACTTATAATGTTTTCCGACCCTTTTAAGTTTATTTTTAAGATATTTAGAAGCTACTTTAGTTCCGTGTTTAGCGGCTGCTTGTATAGCAAATCTACCAGCTGCTGCAGCAATTGGAACGAGGATTGGAGCTATTGTAGGCATAATGATTCCAGTTTCTTGTTCTTTCTCATAATCAGCGTATTCTTTATTATATTTCTCTTCAAGTCTTAGAAATTCAGAACTGTTATAGATATCTTCATATACTCTTGCAAATTCTTCGTCACTCATATTCTCAAAATCTTGTTCGGAATAATTAAAACCACTGAGATAACTATCAATCTCTTTTTCAAGTTCAATTATTTCATCTGGTAATTCCTCGTCTATTAACTCACTATCTTCAATAAAATATGTATATTCGTCTTGTATGTATTCGGAATTGTTCTTCCCATTATTGCTAGATGAAGTGATTACAAAATCTGGTAGAACTGCACTAAAAAGAAGTAAAAAGCTAAGAAATCAAGGGAAATATCGAGGAGACGATTTAATTTTAGAGCTCACCAAAAAAATAACTTAAACCAAATGGATAGAGGAATAGAATCTTATACAAAAAAATTTAGGTCTTCGTTTAAAACGCTTCACAAAGAGGTATTTCCAGAAACATATTTTAATAGGGACATGATTTTAAATAGATTAAATGAATCAAATAATTTGTTACTAGCAAAGAAAAATGATAATGAGATAAAAGGATATGTTTATGTTGAATCTAATTCGAAACATCATGAGTCTAATATTGAATATATTGCGGTTGCCAAAGAATATCGAAAAGAAGGAGTGGGCAAATCCTTATTAATCGGAGCAATCAATAATATTTTTTCGCATCCAGAAATTGAAGATATAACGATATGTGTTAGTGGCGAAAATGATGCTGCTATAAATTTATATAAATCAGTAGGACTTAGTGTGAAGTATATTTTAAACAGCTATGATATAACAGTTGATAAATCATATAATACTAGGTTCGTATGTGATTGAAGAAGGTAAGGCGTCTTAAGTGAATGATTATAACTGCTAAACTCTATTGAACCGTTTTGGGTCAATATGAACACTTTCTACTCAAATTAACAACCATCAATTTAATGGATTTAAGCGAAACTGAACATATAAATGTATTTACTTAACTAAGTGGAATTATTTTAAAATAAATATTGCAAATGAGTTAGTTCAAACAGTGATTCACTGTTCCGCAAAGGTGGTTTTTTCCCCGCTATGATTGGTTCAAAACTCTTCACAAGTGGCTCCATTCATCCGCAATAATCACTTAATTGGCCAAATATCTCACTCCCCCTCACTAATTCTAGACATTCTCTATACAAAGCAACAAAATTGTTAAAATTATCTACGCTTTCCCCTGCTATTATATGATACAATTAGTTGAGAATAATTATCATTATTAATAGTGTGCGTAATAGGAGGACGACATCATGAATCTCACAGATTTACAGCAAGGTAAAACAGCTGTCGTATCAGATGTTACAAAATTAAATGATATAGTAAAACAACGCTTAATTGATATGGGACTCGTGGAAGGACAAGAGATTTGTTTGAAATGCGCCATGCCGTTCGGAGGACCTGTCATGGTTGAAGTATGTGGACAATGTCTCAGCTTACGTCGTAAAGAGGCATCACGTATAGGGGTGAGCTAACAAATGTCACAGTTTGCTTTACTAGGAAACCCGAATACAGGTAAAACGTCCCTGTTTAATCATTTAACAGGTTCTTATGCATATGTAGGGAACTGGAGCGGAGTAACGATTGAAAAAAAGGTAGGAAAGCTTCGCCACCAAACAGATTTGCTTGTTGACTTGCCTGGCATATACTCTTTAAATCCGCTTTCTAAAGATGAAGAAGTGGTGACCGAATTTTTATTAACAGATGAATTTGAAAAAATATTAAATATTGTTGATGCCTCGCAACTAAAACGGAATCTACAGCTAACGATACAATTAATCGAATTTGGCAAGCCACTTATCGTAGGACTGAATATGGTAGATGTCGCACAATCGAGAGGTATTCAAATCAATGAAAAGAAGCTAAGCGATATATTGGGTGTTCGTGTAGTTCCGATAATTGCTCGAACTGGTAAGGGCTGTGATCTTTTAACAAAGGAACTAACGAGCGATACAAGGAAAAAATCGCCGGGTACTCCTACTTTTAAAGTAGACTATGGGTTTTTAGAAGAAATCATTGAGCAAATGAGCGAGCTTTTTCCAGACGATGTGAACTTGAACAAAAGATGGATGGCTGTGCAATATTTAGAGGGCAATAAACGTGTCATATCCTATGTATCGCAGCATATGCCCAATACAGCTTTGCTGGAACAGATAAAGCAAGAAGTGGAAGAAGAACTGGTAAAGCGCGGATATGCTCACTCTTTAAGACAATTCATCTATCATATGCGAGACAAAAACATTACGCATTTATTGGAACAAACTACAATAGTCACCTCGTCAACGAAAACGACTACGACGGATATGATTGATCGAGTTGTAACAAACAAATTTCTTGGTTTGCCTATTTTCTTATTCTTTATGTATGTCGTGTTCATGTTGACGTTTGATTGGCTAGGAACACCGCTTTCGGATGTATTAGATGGCTTTATGTCTGGTCCATTAACCACTTGGACGGAGAATGGCTTGCATGTTATTGGTGCTTCTAAGTTTATAAAGGATTTAGTACTAAATGGAATTATTGCTGGTGTCGGCGGAGTGCTCGTGTTTGTTCCGCAAATTTTTATCATGTTTTTCCTGATTTCTTTTTTAGAGGATTCTGGTTACATGGCTCGGGTCGCTATGGTAATGGATCGCATCATGGAATCGATTGGACTGAACGGAAAAGCTTTTATTCCAATGATCATCGGCTTCGGATGTAATGTTCCGGGAATTATGGCAGCACGTACCATCGAACAACCAAAAGAAAGGCTGTTAACCATTTTGCTAACTCCTTTAATGTCTTGCTCAGCGCGGCTCCCTGTATATGCTTTATTCGTTGGTGCCTTTTTTGTGAATCATCGAGCGTTAGTAGTTCTTTCTTTATATGTGCTTGGCATTGTCGTAGCTATGGTAATGGCAAGAATATTTTCCTTTCTATTTTTAAAAAAGGAGAAGAGTGTGTTCGTTATTGAGTTGCCTCCGTACCGTGTACCACAGGCTTTAACGTTATGGAGAAGTACATGGGAAAAAGGGAAAGGATTTATCCGTAAAGCAGGGACGTTTATTTTTGCTGGATCGGTTTTAATATGGTTACTAACTTACGCAGGGCCGCACGGATGGAATGTGGAAATGGATGATAGTTTTCTGGCATTCATTGGTGGCGTGTTAGCACCTATTTTTGAACCATTAGGATTTGGAACATGGCAAGCCGCGGCTTCTCTACTGACAGGATTTCTAGCCAAAGAAGTCGTTGTGTCCACGATGAATATTATATATCACGCGCCGGATACAGCGTCACTAACGGGCGTATTAAGCACGCAATATTCTGCGTTATCTGCATTGAGCTTCATGTCATTTATATTGCTGTATATCCCGTGCTTAGCGACGGTAGCTACGATTAGAAAAGAAACGGCTTCTAAAAAGTGGACCTATGTTTCCGTGATCTATTCCTTGGTTATTGCATATATCATTTCCCTTGTCATCTATCAAATTGGAGGACTATTCTTTTAAAAAAGGAGGCGCAATTCATGATCGTAAATATCTTCCTTGGTTTAATTATATTTGGTTATGCGGGTTGGATGATGGTTCGCCATATTAAAAGAAGCAAACAAGGCAAGTGTGCAGCTTGTCCACTCCATAAGTCATGTAGCGGTTCTTGCTCTGAAACGGAATCCACTTCTATGACGGAGATGAAATAGATGTTCTTTCGGCAATCGTAACGTTTTTACATGCATATAGTAAAAAGTGAAATGAATAGTTCAGAAATGTTTGCTGCTGTCAAAAGAATATAGTGATAAAAAGTCCTTATTATTTCGAGATAGACTACTCGAGATAAGGGCTTTTTATAATAAATTCAATATCCCTTTCCTTGGTATTCCTAAATTATCCAATTAATGATAGTATAGTACATATTACCTATGTGGAAAAGATAAGGGGGAGAAGCATGTGGCCATTACCATACCGGAATCAATTCGAAGCTCAGCTACTGCAGGAGAGCGTATTCTTTTTCATACGTTAAAAGAATACCTCGATGATGATTACATTGTTTATTATGAACCTGAAATTAACGGAAAAAGACCAGATTTCCTTATTATTGGGCCTTATTTGGGCTTGCTTGTTTTAGAAGTGAAAGATTATACCGTTAATACGCTACATCGTCTTACGCAAGAAGAATGGATTATTAATAGCAAAAATGACGGGGTAGTAACTGTCAAGTCGCCCTTAAAACAAGCGAAAGATTACATGTTTGCTGTGCAGAATTTATTAAGAAAAGACAAAAATTTAACACAACAAGAGGGGAAATATCAAGGAAATTTGAAGTTTCCTTGTGGGTTTGGGACTGTTTTTACACGGTTAAGTCAGAAGCAATGTATCAAAACAGACCTTTACGAAGTGATAGATCCGAACTTTCTATTAACTCGTGAAGAAATAGATCCAGACCAAGATGAATTTTCAGAAGATTTATTAATAGAAAAATTGATGAACATGTTTATTATATCTTTTCGTTTAAGGGACCCTTTATCTAGTGAAGAAATCAATGCAATTCGTTATCATCTGTTTCCAGAAGTGCGAATTAGCCGTGAGTTCAAACAAGCAGCTCCGTATCGAGACCAGTTATTGCTTTCTTTACATAATTTAGAAACAATGGATTTACATCAAGAAAAGTTAGCCAAGCAATTAGGGGATAAAAATCGTTTAATTAGAGGCGTAGCTGGTAGTGGTAAAACATTGATTTTAGCAAGCTGGGCAAGACTAATAAAGCAACAACATCCAGACTGGAATATTTTGATTCTTTGTTATAATATTTCTCTTTCACGTTCAATTGAATCGATGGTGCGTGCAAAAATGGAAGAACCGACGGATTTATTTGAAGCAACTTTAGAACCTGAGGATCGGATGCAAGGTATCACGGTAAGGAACTTCCATGAGTGGTTGAAAAAAGATTTACATATATCTGAAGCGCAACTTCCTACCATTATAGAGAAGTTAAAAAATAAGGAGACGATTCTTCCTAAGTATGAGGCAGTACTCATTGATGAGGGGCAAGATTTTGAAGCTGATTGGTTGAAACTGGTTAGCCTCTTATTGAATGAAGATACGTATTCCATGTTGTTAGTGGAAGATCGTGCACAAACGATCTATCAGCGGGGGAGAAATTACTTGCAAAATACAGGGCTTGATTTTAGAGGTCGTTCTAAAATTTTGCAAATCAATTATCGTAATACATCGCAAATTATTCAGTTCGCCTGGGATTTTTATCAAACACATGCAGCTTCAAACAAAGTTGTTACGGGTACCGTGGAAGGACAAGAAATTATTCCTCCACAAAGTACTCGACGTAAAGGTCCTGAGCCCATACTTGTACGAGCCAATAGCTGGCAAGAAGAAACACGGATGGTAGCCAAGAAAATGATGACACTCCATCAAGAAAAGAACGTTCCATATGAAGAAATGCTTATTTTATATCGGGTAAAACGAACACATAAAATAGATATTGTGAACACGTTGAAAAACACGTTGAAACAGCATCAAATTCCTTATACATGGGTAACAGAGAGCCAGGAATCTAAACGTACCTACAGGAAAAACGACGGTTCTGTAAAAATATCAACGTTTGATAGTAGCAAAGGACTGGATTTTCAAGCGGTGTTTATTGTAAATGCAGATAATACACCGTTTGCTTTAGAGGAAGATAAAAATAGAGAAGCAGCTTTGATGTATATAGGGATGACGCGTGCAATTGAGCATTTGATGATTTCTTATAGTGGTGAATCCGCATACACGACCTACTTTGATCATATTTTGGAAACAAGGCAAGCAACAGCGGAAAATCAATTAATGAATAAGTATGGTTCGTAAAAGTGAAATAGGAACATAATAAAAATTTTTTACACCGTATCCATGATTGGTTATGACAACATACAAAACACCCCTAAAGTCACTTGAACTTTAGGGGCGTAGTTATATCCCAAGTATTATATCTTTATAATTAAATAGACATGAAATATAGATAGGTGTACATGAATTATAACAATAAATGAAGAAAGCTTATTTAGAGTTAATAGATTATTTATGCAAAACACTATAAAAAAATACTGTAAAATAGACTTGCATTATACTGATCTAATAAGCTTGCCATTTAATTATTTAAAAAAATCTTTCCATTGCTTGTTCAACTACCCCATAAACTACTATAGTTAATCCTATAATTAGTCCTATGAAAATGTAGAATTTACGTTTAGTAAAAGTAATCTCATTATCTTTATCATTTTGATTTTTTTTGGTCAACATATAGCCTCCCCTTTCTTACCACCAACAAGTACCGAAGTATTTCACCCCACCGGCTGCAAACCCGCCAATAGCACCGACTGCTGCGCCAGGTCCAGCTCCAACACCGCCAGCTACAGCGCCACTAACACCACCTGTAATAGCTCCAGTAGTAGCACCTCCAATGAGACTTTTTCCATAATTAGACCATGAACAACCACTTGCAGCCATTATTGGTGCATCTATATCATTTTGTAAGCCGTTTTGGTTGGAGAGAACACCATTATTTGAAGCAACGAGTTCTCCTTTTATAATTCGATCGTTATTCATATAAACTCCATATAAAAAGAATTTATAAAGTTCTTTTCCGTATTTATCCTCGACTACTGGGTCTAATTGCAATAAACCTTCATCTGTAACAGTAACATATTTATCAATTTTGTACTCTAATTCTTTAGCTTTATCAACTAATTCTTTATCAACTTTTACATATTCTACATTTTTCATCTCATTACTTTGTTCAGTAGCAGAAATGGGAGTCCCCCCAATAGAAATTAGTAGAGTTATTGTGGCAACAACCGAACATATCATTTTTTTGATCATTAAACTCACTCCTTTTAATAGTTAATAATTTACATTATAACAATAAAAAGTAAATTTTAACAATGTTGCATAAATAATTCATAATATTTTATAAATAAATCAAACATTTATTTGTTTTTATCAAAAACAGTTTATTTTCAATATTTATTTATTTTCATTTTTAATGTAGGAAAGTTTGTTAAATTAAGTGCAACAGTTCTTCTTGAAACGTTTCGTGTGTAGTTTTCCAATTTAAACATTTTCTAGGTCTATTGTTTATTCGTACTAATGCTTTTTGTAGTTCTGCATCTAAGACTTTAGACAAATCGGTTTTCTTAGGGAAAAGCTCTCTTATAAACTATTTGTATTCTCATTGCTACCACGCTGCCATGAGTTGCGCAAAATATACATGAATGTCCGTTTCTTGTTCAATGGAGCTATAACAAGCGAATTCTTTACTTCTATCTACTGTGACGGTTTGAAATGCACCATCGGGTAATCGTCATGCACTGTTCGAATAGCTTGATAGTGTTGTCTCTAGCCGCTGCAAAAGCAAGGGATGCTTCTCCACATTTGTAGAACGAAAAACTAGATGGTACCTAGCATTAAAGAGGTGAAACTCGAACTTTAAAAACATTCAATCTATAGAACTGGATGATCCATTCATAAAGCATCCCCCTAATAGTATAAAAAAGAGGGAACAGAATGAATTATTAGAATTTTATTCAGAAAGATCACTCTTTCAGCTATATCCTCTTCAACAAATAAAGCCAGGCACCAACAAAAATCACTGGCACCTGGCACTTTCCTTATTTCGTATAATTATCAAAATAGCCTTGGATGTAAATAATTGGTGTTCCTTTGTCACCGCTACCTGATGTTAAGTCAGATAAGGAACCGATTAAGTCTGTCAGTTTTCTCGGCGTTGTTCCTTGTGTTTCCATGGAACCAACAAGATCTTCTCCTTTATTTTCAATATAGTTGTTAATCGCTTCTTGAAGTGCTTCTCCTTTTAAGTCGGCAAAATTATTATCCGCAAGATATTTTAATTTCACCTCGTTTGGCGTACCTTCAAGTCCAGATGTATAAGCAGGTGAGACAACAGGATCAGCAAGTTCCCAAATCTTTCCAACAGGATCTTTAAATGCACCATCTCCGTATACCATCACTTCTACATCTTTCCCAGTTTTCTCCTTAAGCATCTGCTGAATCTTATCGACTACAGGTTGACAATTTCTAGGGAAAAGCTTAACGGTATTTTCAGTAGATTTATTAGACCCTAATAGTCCATATGCTTCATTATAACCACTGCCGTCAATAGAATTTTTTAAGATGTCATCCAGACTGTAAACTTTGTCAGCGCCTTGAGCTGTTAAAATTCTTTTCGTTCTAAAACGTGAATGAATATCACAGTTGAGTACACTTTTCGTGTAGTTTAAAATGGTTTTAGGGTCATTGGCGAAAATAACGTCACATTCAATGCCATACTCTTCCACAATGGATTTATAATAATCGATATAGTCAATACCAGTAAATGTATGCTTTTGATGACCAAAAAGGTCGCGGAATTGTTCTTCTGTTAACACATCTGTCCAAGGATTTACCCCTTTTTCATCCAGCATATCAATATCTACTAAATGGTTTCCTACTTCATCAGAAGGGTAGTTCAGCATTAAGACAATTTTTTTAGCGCCTTTGGCAATACCACGTAGACAAATAGCAAAACGATTTCTGCTTAAAATAGGAAATATAACGCCAATTGCCTCGTCGCCAAATTTGGCTTGAACATCTGTAGCAATATGGTCGATTGATGCATAATTCCCTTGCGCACGTGCTACGACGGATTCCGTAACTGTAACAATATCCTTATCATTTATTGGAAAACCTTCCACTTCAGAGGCGTTCAATACGCTATCGACAACAATTTCTTCAATATTGTCTCCTTCATTTATAATGGGGCAACGAAGTCCTCTAACAACTGTTCCGACTACTCTTTCCAATTTAATCGCTCCTTAAAGAATAACTAAAATAAAACATTCTATTAGTAATATACATGAATAAAGGGTAAGAAGTAAAACAAATGTATACAAATGTTCGTTAAAAAGCGAATGTTAAACAGAAAAATTGCTAGAATGATCGTGTTTATTGCCAATCTGCTTTCGAAAGGAAAGGGTGTTTTGGGGGGATCTGTAAGAACAGTTCATATTAGAAAAGGTAGATTTTCCGCCAGCGCCAGTTTTTATGGCGAAAGTTCTTTTTGTATTATATAAAGCCTTCATGTAAAAATCTTAGGCTAGGTGTTTGTTTTGACGTTTGAGTTATTGTGGCTTTTTACATAAAGAAGACGGGTTATGGTGCAGCCTTTATTTTGCTTTTATGTTAGACCCTATATATTGTCATTTTCTATCGTGTTAGAAAGTCCATTCTTATGGATAGTATTTGTTTTATTTCAAAAAAGCTGCGGCTAATAAGCAGCTTGCTTATTGCCACAGCTTTCAAAAGATTAATACAGTCCGTCTTTTTCTTCTTTCATGCTAATGAAAATGTTTTTTGTTTGGGTATATGCGTCGAGTACGCTTTTATACGTTTCACGACCAATACCTGATTTTTTATAACCGCCAAATGGAGCGCCAGCGGAGAAGTTCGTATATTGGTTCACCCACATGCGACCTGTCTCTACTTTACGAGCTACCCGCAAGGCAGTATTTAAATCTCTTGTCCATACGCCACCACCAAGACCGTATTCGGAGTCATTGGCTAAACGGATTACTTCTTCTTCGGTTTTAAATTTAATCACCGTAGCTACAGGTCCGAAGATTTCCTCTTGAGAGATACGCATATTGTTATCTGCATCAGCAAGAATAGTTGGTGCCATGAAAACGCCATTTTCCATACCATTCTCTTTTATTTGGTAACCACCTGTAATGAGTTTAGCACCTTCTTGCTGGCCAATTTCAACATATTGTAAAATTTTATCTAGCTGTTTTTGGTTGATTTGTGCCCCCATTTGCACGCCATCTTCCCACGGTAGTCCAACTTTAATATTTTCAAACGCTTCTTTTAGTTCGCTGACAAATTTATCATAAATGCCTTCTTGAACGAAAATACGTGATCCAGCGCTACATACTTGTCCTTGGTTAAATAAAATGCCCGATTGTGCACCTTCAATCGCTCGTTCCCATGGCGCATCATTAAAGAAAATATTGGCCGACTTTCCACCTAGCTCTAATGTCGATGGCACTAAACGGTCAGCGGCTGCTTTGGCTACGGTATAACCAACTTCTGTTGATCCTGTAAAGGCTAATTTGCTAATCCCCTCGTGGTGAAGCATATAATCACCCGAATCAGCACCTCTACCGGTAATCACATTGACGACGCCTGCTGGTAACACTTGGTCTAGTAACTTAGCCAATTCTAATAAACTAAGTGACGTAGAGGAAGATGGATGAATAATAACCGTATTCCCTGCTGCAATGGCTGGAGCGATTTTCCAAGCCGCCATTAGTAATGGGAAGTTCCATGGAATAATTTTCCCTACTACTCCAATTGGTTCTTTTAGCGTTAACGTTAATGTATCATTATCTAGCTCTTTGGCAGTTCCTTCTTCAGAACGAATAACGCCAGCGAAATAGCGGAAATGGTCAGCGCATAATGGAACATCAGCACCGCGTGATTCTCTAATTGGTTTACCATTATCTAACGTTTCCACCATGGCTAGATGATCTGCGTTTTTGTCTATCAAATCAGCAATTTGTAGAAGTAATTTGCTTCTTTCTTCAATGCCAACGGTTTTCCAAGATTGAAATGCTTTTGTCGCTGCTTCTACTGCTGCATCGACATCGGCGTGTGTTGCATCAATAATTTCAGAGAGTTTTTCGCCTGTACTCGGACTATAACTTGCTAGTTTTCTTCCCTCGGTGCCTTCTGTCCACTTGCCATCAATATATAATTTATAAGATGGATCAATAAGTTGTTCTGTGTTCACTTTGCTGTTCATGACTTTTTACTCCCTTTCTCTTGTAAAATATTTACTTATATTAGCTATTGTACTTGGGATTGAAACGGTTTACAAAGAAACAGCTTAGGAGAAAGAATGTGATAGATATAATATGGGGTAATGCCTTCTCTATGCGGAATGGAGTTTTAAATTCGTATAAAATATAGGGCGCAGTGTGGTAAACCAAGCGTATTGCCAAAGAAAAGATTGAAAAAAAGGGGCAATTCGTCCATATATCCCTCTTGTATTTAATTATCCAATTCTCTATAAGAAAGCATAAAAGTTTTATGAATTAAAGTATGGGAAAAAAATCTGACAGCCAAGTTGTTCTAAGGAATGTTTTCTGTTGGAAAATGTTGTATATTTAAAAAGGCAGTAGCACCTAATTGTCATGGAAGAAAGAGAGGATCCTATTTGATGGTATATGAAGGAATGGACCCGTTTTTATTACAACTAGTCATCATACCTTTTATTGTTATATCCCTGGGGCTATTAGTGGTATGGATAACTAAAAAAATTATGCTAGGAGTTATTGCTACATTATTAGCAAACATTTTATTGGAGTTGATACTATATGGAGCTAATTTATCTAGCTGGAATATTACTTTTCCTATAGTCACACTAATTATTTCCTTACTTCTAATCATGAAACGTAGGGAATGAACTAGAAAAGACGCAATGGATGTATGGTAACTTATAATTGTATGTGTGCAAAATTATATATAAGTAGGTGTTGCAATGGAACAAAAAATAATTGCTGATGTTTATAGACTTGGATTACTCATTCACTTTTTTACTGTGGAGGAGGTTATTCATTGGGTGGATCATTACATTGAAAAAAATGATGTTAAGGATATCCCTTTTGCCTTTTTTGACCTATCGTTAACCAAAGATAGAGGGAGAGCGATTGAGTTATTAAGTCAAATTTCACATGGATATAAGGGGGCTCTATCTATTCAAATATTATTAGGTCTCGTTTATCATAATTGGAATGATGCGAATGCGAAATCTATCATAAATGAGGTACACCAATTAGCTTCCCTCATGAACACTGATTTGCTTTTATCTGGAACCTTAATGGCACTTGTTGACCAATACGAGGAAGCGTTAAAAGGGTATGGAAATCCTAGGATTTGTGAACATGTAAGAAAAGAATATGAACGTGAAGCCATTGAGGAAATTAAAGATGTGCTTGCTCATTATGAGACAGATGCCATGCTTTGGGTAAATGCGGAAGATTCCATGAGATAAGCTAGAACTTATCGTGGTTAGCAGGTCAGTTCCTTTTTGACGAGCCCTATTTTAGTTTTCTAGAGCTGGATATGAATGATCTCTTTTGCCTGTTTGATTGTTGCTATTTTGAAGCCAAAAAACAACCATCCAAATCCTAGTAAGATGATTGCATAGAGGGGTGCCACGCAAATCATGTGTGAGATGCACCAATTAGTTTTATTTATGAGTATTACGTGTTTCATATTGCTTTCTACAAACAATTCCATATATCTTATATTTTTAGTATAATGCAACTAAAAGGGGTTACATTTAAATTATTGCCAATGGGAGGGGATGTTCATTAAGGCGCTTTATGTGAACGACCTCCATAGCTATATTGACAAAACGATATCACGCCTAGAACAAATACATACACAAGTGAAAAACATCCAGAAGAGTATAGAAGCTATGATAGCTTTGGAGGATGAATTTAAAGGAAAACTGGCTAATTCTATTCGTGCCTTTTATCAAGAGGTGCACATGCCGTTTCTGTTGTTTCTAGAGGGATTTATTACGAATTACACCGATACTTTACAGGAAATGAAGAAGTCGATTCAGTACATGGAACCAGATAAAGACGGGGTTATTCGAGAAGATTTTATTTCTCAAGATGTACGACGGGGATTAGAACGGATGGAACAAGTTACGATGGATTTAACAGATGAAGCGAATGCTATTATCCAATCGGTAAGTGATATTGTGGACTTACCTAAGATAGATGATAGCGAGTTCTTGGATATTGTACAACAGGGAAAGAAAAAGACCCATAAGACCCTAGAAAAGTTGTATGAATTGGATCGTCATAATACAGCTAAGCTGGAACCGATTGAACAAGATATTCACATGATGAAAAACTACATTAGCCAAATCCGCGAGTTAGGGAATCATGGCCAAATACATATTGGCAATTACCAAGCACGGCAATTAGCAGATCAAAGGTTTCATAAAGAGCTAATAAGCGGCATTAGGAGTAAGGCTGTTCGAAATGCCGTTGGGCTAGAGACGGTGCTTGGTGAGGTTGGCAAGTATCTATTATCTCAGCATTTGCCACCAGCAAACTTGTTCGTGCATTATCTACAGAAAAAATTCGGGCTACAAACAATGGATTATAGCTACCGAGCAATGCAGGCAGCTGTGGCAGCATCAGGGGATCGCTTAACTGCAAGAGAGTTTTCTACTATTGAGCACCAAGTGGTTTCCACAATAAACGTCTCCGACTATAAAAAAGAATGGCATGGGGAGTACTATACACTAATCGACGACAGAAAAGTCAGAAAATTTAAAGAATCAGATGGTTCCGTGACGTACGAATTGGTATCATCAATTCCTGATGATCGTAGGCAAAATCTATTTCAAAAATCTGCTCAAGCGTTTCGAGAGATAGGTTCGGATGTATTAAAAGCAGCAGAGGATAGAAATGAAGCTAAATTCGACACTTTTTATGATTTCGGAAATTATATTACTTTTGGTGCATTAAATAAGGGACAGGACTTTTCAAAAGGTCTGCAGGTCAGGGAAGAAAGCATGTTGCATACACCAAAAGACTTTGTTAACTGGCTTACTATTGGTGGAGTTGACATGATGCATGGGACAATAAGTCCTGAAGAAACGTATTCCAAAGAACATTGGTTATCTAGTTTTGGGCTATTTTCTACTGTTGTTGGTGCAAAGACGTTCCTTTCTAATCCAAAATCTGGTAGTAAATTGGTGAACCGAAATGATGTTGGAGAAGTAATTTCTAGAGATAATACGTATACAAGGTCCTCTCTAAAAATTCCTACGATATTGAATATAAAGGAATGGATGAGAACACAAATACCTAAAGTCAATGTAGTTAAGGATACAACAGACGGCTATCATTATACAGTGAGTAAGGGAAGTAATGCCTTAAAAAAGGAGAGCAGTAATCAAAAAACAAATAAAAATTTCAATAAGGTTAATCAACATGAGGTTAAAGGCGCGCTTAAAGATTATCAACAGAACAGTAAATATACAGTGAAGAAGGAAAAACAAGTTTTAAGTTTCACAAAAGAACAATTAGCTTCAAAACCACCTTATTCCCGTGATCCGATTAAATGGCAAAAGAAAGGTGGGGGAATCGAAATTAACGAACATGGCATATGGACATATATTGATTGGGAAGTGCCTCCAAATAAAGTTTCCTACCCTAATGGCTTTCCCGATTTTAAATCAGCTGGATTAGTAATACAAGAAGTTCAACTAAGAAAATTTAAAAGTTATTCTGCAGACTTTGAAGTAGCAGATAAACTGGCACCAAACGGACCTAAATCTTCAAAAAATACTTGGCATCACCACGAAGATTTAAAAACGATGCAAGAAGTAAATAAAATATTGCATAGAAGGTTTACGCACCGCGGTGGTATGGCGTTATCAAAAGAATAGGAGTGTTACTATGAACATCAACCCTTTTAAAGGAGCAACAGAAGAATTAATCAGCAATTTTGAAATAAGGATAGGCTTTTCTTTACCTACTGACTATAAACAGTTTTTATTACGATATAATGGTGGTACATCTAAAAAAAGATATAGTACTTTCTTTGTTAAAGAGCTGAATCAAATTATACAATTAGATGTTTTATATGGAATAGGAGTTGATGATGAAACATTCGATTTAGAAACTTGGTATGATGAATTTGCTGATGATTTATTATTTAATAGTTTAGTGATAGGTGATGATCCTGGGTCGGGATTAATTGTATTAATTGCAGATAACGAACACGATGGCATCTACTATTGGGATCATTCATTTTACTTTGATAAATCAAATGAAAATGCAAATACGTATAAAATAGCCAATAGTTTTGAAGAATTTTTAAATCAATTAGATATTCCTAGATGATTGTTCGTTGGATAGAGAATCTCCTAAGCAAATATATAGCTAGTATAACCTACTCTAACGGGTAGACTTTTCTGTAGCAACGTTCGCTCGAAGTCTAAATAAGTACTTAATATTCAGTTGCAAGCGACTTGACGTATGTAGATGTGGCTGGAAAATGTAATTACGTCTGCCTATTTGTCGACCTTTTTAATTGAGAAATCATTGGATATAGCGCAGGAGCAAACAAAAACCATTAATTGGTTATGAAAGCTTAGCTAGTATTCCAGCAAATCTACAAGAGGTCGCTATTTCTAACACGGATTGTGGCAAAGAATTTGATAATCAAGTCGTTGATGAAGCATTAACTGTATTTCAAATCGAACGTTCTCTTAGCTCAAAAGGATTCCCTTATGATAACGCTGTAGCTGAATCAACGATTAAATCATATAAAACAGAGTTTGTGAATGGGAGAGTCTTTGCATTTATAGCAATTACAACTGGAGTTGGCTGATTATGTACAACCAACAGAAAGCTTTAAAAAAATATGATATAGGTACTTATAGTGAAATTAGAGGACTATCAGGTTTAGAAGCGCATCACGTTGGACAAAAAGTGGTTATGAAAAAATTTATAAATAGCTATGATTGGAAAAGAGTTCCTGCTATATTAGTACCAAAAGTAGATCATACAATTAGGGGGCCAAAAGGGATAGTATCAAGAAACTCAAAAAGTATAGATAATGGAAGGCAAAGCTCCCCGTTCAACGGAGAGCTAACGATTTAAACAGCTTTTTAATTAACAGCTTACATATATTAACTAAAGCTCAGAATCAAGCATCCATCCATAGCCTTGAAACACTTTTGTTGCTGCTTCCTTTGCTTTTTAACGGTATATGTTACCCATTCTTCTTTTGCACAACAGATGTAATATTATTGACATGAACGAGCTCAAAATCTTGATCCATAACTAAATAGTTAGTAAAAAATCCCTTATCAATTCCAGTGAGTCTATGCAAAAAATCAACCTCTACCATCCAGTCTCTTTCCAGCATTTTATGAATATCGATAATCCCTTTTTTGGCAATTAAATCAATAATGGACTTTATTTTTTGTGGTTTTTGTATTGGTAGCAAATCATCTAATGGTTCCCGTTTTAAATACCCTTTACGATGTAGGGATGCGTAAAAGTTACGATGTTTTTTCGCATCCATTATACCTAAATGTGCGGCTCTATAACCTAGAACCTGCAACGATACTTTCCATTTCTTTTTTAAATCAAGGTATGCATCCGGATTGGTAATAAAAGAGATGGTGTTTAGGTCTTCTAGAAAATCTTCTTCTGGTAATAGAAAAGCACCTGCAAATAAATTCGCTTCATCTTCCATGTTCTTATGTTCCTTACCATCCAGATGAGTAAATTCCACCTTATAATGGAGTAATAAATGGCCAAGTTCATGAGCAAGATCAAAATTTCTGCGTACAGCGGAATGCTTCCTATTCCCTAATACAATGAAAGGGCGTTGCTTTTCTGTCCATAAACTATAAGCGTCAATTTCCTCGCCAATCGACTTTTCAAATATAAAGGCACCACTTTTTTCAATGAGAAACATAACATCATCGTTTGTATCATTACGCAATCCTAATCGCTTTCGTGCGAGTTTAGCTACGTTACTTATTTGCTCGCTCCGCTCATCTAATGTGCTATTTAAGTAATGAATGACTTCATCTCTTAACTGAATAATGTTTTGTGTTGGCATACTTAAATGGGCCGTTATATAATTAATAAAACTATCCAGATATTCCATATGCTTTGCTTCTGCTTCTGTTTTTGAAATGACATTTCTCAATTTTGAACGATAGGCAATATTCATAACAGGTATATTTCCCGTTGTAAAGTAACGTTTTAGAACATCTTGATGATAAAAATATTTACTTTTCACATGAAAAATGGATTTTAAGTGATTGACAATTTGCAACTTCGGTGATGTATAGTTATTTTCATATTGCCAGACTGCCTGTTCGGTTATATGTAACATGTCAGAGAGCTGTTTGCGTGAATATCCATGCATGATACGAAGGTTTGTTAAATTTTCACCAATAAACATAGCGCTCCCCCTTACTTGATTTTCATAAGATAATGGGAGCCATAAAAATTAAAACCATTCTTCATATGGCTCCCTTTTTAAATTGTATAGTGATAGAAAATGCTAATTCTTTTTGTCCTTTTCTTCAAAGATACCAATGTCAAAAACTGCAGGGTCCATGATATCACTATCTTGATCTGGTGCAATAATTTCTCTTTCTTCATTTGTTAACTCGGCACCAGAAATATATTCTGATAAATTTTCTATTTCATATGCTATATTATTCGCTGGGTTAGGTAAATAATGCATAATCTCTGAAATTTGATATGCTTCGTCAATGTTGTACGTGAGAATATGGAATTCATTAAAAGAAGCGTGAAAGTTTTCTATATCCTCTTTTATATGTTGTTCCGAAATGAAAAGGGAAAGTTGCACGCTTTCTTCATTGAAAAATTCATTCTCTGTATGGATGTCAGACGGAAATTGTAGATTTTGGTTTATTTTAGAAAGTTCGTAGAGGTAGGTTCTTCTGCTGTCTATGCTCTTTCTATTCGGTGAAACAGCTTGAGAAAAACAATTTGGATTAAAGTAAGCAGCGTTTTTAATTAGGAAAAGCTGCTTTTTTTCACCGTTAATAAATTGCAAATAATCCCAAGTGAGTCCAGCTTTTGCTCGTTTATACTTGAACTTGAGATCAGAACTAATTTCTGCCAATTTGCTCTCTATAAAATTGCCTTTCGTCCATGCGAATGCAGAGCTAATCACCATTTTATCATGACAATCTTTACGGTGTTCAATATAATCTCGGTAGCCTTCAACAATGGCAGTAACAATTTCTTTGCCATCACTGGGGTTAAACTTATATTGCTCCATACCTACCACTCCTTCTATCATTCTAGGAACAATTCTACCTTAATTAGTAAAGAAATGATATGATTTATATTCATATTTTTAAAGTTTTGGTGATAATTTGATGTAGTTTTATAGTGTTGCGTAGGAATATTTGAATGTTTGTTATTGTTAGTGTAGCTAGGATACTTCTCTCTGGTTTTCTTACATTTAAAAACTGTATGCGCAGAAACGCTAATTTTTCCAGAACACTTTCTATATTGCTTGATGAAAGCGTGTTGGTTTTAAAACCAAAGAAAAACAGCTCTAATAGAAGAGCTGTTGCTTTACATCATCCCTTTTTCTAATTCTATTCACCTTTTCACTTTATAATGCAATTCAACAAATTGATTAAATCGCTTCGTATTTTTCAAGAAAAGATCTAATTGGTAATCGCCTTTTTTAAATAATGGAATTCCATCACCTAAAATAGTTGGGGCAACGGTCAGGATAAGTTCGTCTAGCAGTTTTTCTTGTAGAAAAGTATGCAATAATTCGCCTCCGCCAACGATCCAAACGTCTTTTCCTTCTTGATGTTTTAAATGCTGAATAAAATCAGACACATCGTCAGATATAAACTTCACGTTCTCCATCTCCGTAACAGAAGACCTCGTAAATACATAGCTTTGTTTATTCTTATAGGGAAATTCTTGCATGTCCTGTTCCATAATCCAATCATAGGTTCTTTTCCCCATTAAAACGGTATCAACGGTTTCATAAAACGTTGCAAAACCGTTATCTCCTTCACCATCTACTTGAAATAACCACTCTAAAGAATCGTCTTTCGTGGCAATGTATCCATCTAAGCTTGCGGCGATAAATAATACGACATTTCGATGCTGCTTCACAATCATTCTCCTTTCCGTAGCTATAGATTAAGTATATACTTTAAATATGACATCTTTTGTCATATTTATAAATTGTTTTTTAACCAAAGGGGCTGGTGTTATGCGAGCAGATCGATTAATGACGATTATGATTTTGTTGCAAAATAGAGGGAAAATGACGGCGAGGGATTTAGCTAGTGAATTAGAAGTTTCCGTTAGAACGATTCTAAGAGATATGGACGCATTAAGTACTGCGGGGATTCCTGTTGTATCGGAAAAGGGGAAGGAGGGGGGATGGCGTCTGTTAGATAACTTTCGCAGTACCTTAAGTGGCTTACATATAGATGACATGAAAGCCCTATTTCTCTTCCCTTCAGGAAAATTACTTGAGGATTTAGGGTTAAATAGCCAAGCGTTAGATACGAGGGAAAAATTATTTGCAGCTATACCAAATACGTATCGGAATGAAGCGCAAACCATGTGGGAAAGAATTCACATCGATGCGAGCACTTGGCGACAATCCGAGGGAAAAGTGCGCGCTCTTAAAATTGTTCAACAAGCTGTTTGGGAAAGTAAAAAGTTACGCATGCATTATGAACAAGCTAATGGTGAACGAAAAGAAAGATTAGTTGATCCATTAGGGTTGGTGGCGAAAGGGAGTAACTGGTATCTAGTCGCATTAAGAAATGGAGAGTTACGTAATTATAGAGTTTCACGCATACACTACGCAAAGGTTGAAGAGAGAATTTTTGACAGACCACAGGATTTTAACTTAGCGGCATATTGGGAACAGTCAAAAGCGGATTTTATTCAAAATCTACCTAAGTATGATGTGCAAGTAGAAGTAGACCCAGAAATAATGCAGCGGCTTCGGTTTACAGGTAAGTTTGTTCAAGTTATAGAAACTGAGCATCAACGTGATAGTCAATGGCTATTAGCGACTGTACGTTTTCATGATGAGCAAGAGGCGATTGAATTTTTATTAGGGTTTGGAAATAAACTGAAGGTGCTTTCGCCAAAGGACCTTCCAGATAAAATCGTAGCGCTTGCTAAGTCTGTTATGGACTACTATCAAAGTGCCGAATAAGTTTGCTCTTTGAATTGTTCAAAGATGAGGGCACCTAATACTGTGTTAGATGATTTTTGACTATTTTTCGTGTTAAAATGAGGCAAATATAAAAATAAGGGCGTGTATGATGACGAAACATAAGATTTATACGATGCGTATCGCCAGTGTTTATCCACATTATGTAACGAAGGCAGAGAGAAAAGGACGTAGTAAAGCAGAAGTTGATGAAATCATTCGGTGGTTAACAGGATATAGCCAAGAGCAGTTAGAGGAGCAACTAGAAAAACAGACTGATTTTGAGACCTTTTTTGCGCAAGCTCCGCAATTAAATCCTTCACGGGTTTTCATTAAAGGAGTTATTTGTGGCGTTCGAGTGGAGGACATTGAAGAACCGACGATGCAGGAAATTCGCTATTTGGATAAACTGATTGATGAATTAGCCAAGGGAAAAGCGATGGAGAAAATATTGCGTAAATAATGAGGAGCAATGCAAATTTAAGCAAAACCTAATTCCTAAACATAAGTACTTAATTAAAACAATTACTCCATTCATTAAAGCGATTTCTTAGTAACAAATTCATTTATTTGAAAGGAAGATTATCATGAATGTAAAAACAGATCGGCTAATGAAGACTGTGAACACAGATGATACGCGAATGCAAGTAAAGCCTGTGCCGGGAAAAGACGAGTCAGGTCATATCGACCCACGTACGCTTGAAGAGCTAAGTATGGCTGCAGAGGAATCATCTTCAGAAGAAAAGACGAGCGAACCTACAGTCAAGATGATGCGTGCTGGAATCGGTTGGTCCAATGCCAAAGATATTACTACAAATGAACTAATGGTAGAAGACACGGAATTTGCGGGTGTCCCTGTTCGAACATATGTAAAAAAAGCTATAGCAAATGACGTATTACCAGCCATCATATTCTATCATGGGGGAGGTTTTTTTGGTGGTTCTTTAAATAATGTTGATTTACCATGTAGACGGTTGGCAGATTTGGCGGAGGTACGTGTTTTCTCCGTAGAATATGGCTTAGCACCAGAACACCCTTACCCAGAAGCGGTTATAAACGCACATCAATCAGTCGTTTATATTCATCATCACCACAAGGAATTAAAAGTAAATGCAAATCATATCAATGTCATGGGCGATTCAGCTGGGGGTAATTTAACGTATGTCGTTTCCTTATTAGACCGGTTATACGGAACGAATTATATTAACCATGCCGTCTCCATTTACCCCGTTGTATACCAAGGGAAAAATGAAGCGTTATTAAAACGATTTTATGATTTATCTGCAATTTATGCACATGAACATGAAGACTTGGTGCATGAGCATATAAAAGGATTTATGCATTTCTTTTATTTTATTGATAAATGGTATATTCAAAGTGCGGATGCAGAAAGCTGGATGATTTCGCCGTATAATGTGAAGGAAGATTTATTAAAAAACATGCCACGAACTTTATATATTGCTGGGGAATATGACGCACTACGCCTTCAAGGAGACGCGTTTTATGAAAAAGCGAAACAAGCAGGCGCAGATGTGTACTGCTTACGCTATAACGGAATGATTCACGGATTTATGGATAAGGTCGGTGACTATGTCCAAGCAGACGATTGTCTAAAAGAGTCCGTGAAGTTTATCTTAGAAGCGGAATAAATGGATAGGAGAATGATTCAGCTAGCGTTTACAGTATGAGAGAAAGGAATTCAGTTTATTGCTGGATTCCTTCGTTTTACTATAGAAAAGTTTTAGGCGGCTTTAAAGTATAAGTGAAATAAACTTGCGCCATTGTGACTTCGGCGTTAAGCAGGTTTTCCTAATGATTGTATAAGAGCATCTTTATTCCCTTCATCTAGCATGATCTAGAGCTTGCCAAGAAGCATAAATGCTTTTCATACTATACCTATTCTAATGCATTCCTAGTACTAACAAAGATATATATTCTATCACTAGCATTGCATTAAATAAACCTGATGATTCAAAATACTGAAAATGTTCAATAATTACGTGTTCATGATACAAAAAAATCCTTTACAATGGAAGTACAGGTGGTTCCTGTCCAAATCCAAAAGTAAAGGATAATCCGTATGGACAAGAAAACACTAAAATCATCATTTGGTAAATGGGTTTCACCTATAAATACGAAAAAACTATTTGAACAAGTAGAAGAAAATAAACAAGATTACTACACAAAAAAGCTAACAACTGCAGCGTATATAAAGCTTATGTTACTTGCCCAACTGCAAGGATTCGAGAGCTTGGAAGAAATGAGCGATGCCCTAATAGATGATGGACTTCAAAAAGAATTAGTACATCTCAGCTATCAAGGAAGAATAATGAAATGAATCCAATGATCCTTTCCCATTTATTCTTGGACCTTGTTTACAAAATAAAAGGTATCCAATTTAAAAACGGGAAATACATGCCATTGAAAATCATTGATTCTAGCACGCTTCCATTGAACTTAACGAATCATAAGTGGGCAAAGTTCCGTAAAACAAAAGCAGGAGTTAAGCTACATTTACGACTTGTATTTATGAATAAAGACACCGTCTATCCTGAAAAAGCAGTGATTACAACAGCCAAAGAACATGACAGAAATCAACTGGAAGTTCTCGTAGACGACAAAGAAGCCATGTATGTGTTTGACCGTGGATACGTTGATTATGAACGATTTGATCGAATGACAGATGAAGGCTATTTTTTCGTATCAAGACTGAAGAAAAACGCCATCACTCGTGAAGTAGAATCATTTTCTATACCTAAAGATTCTACGGTTTTATCCGACAAGATGGTTTACATCGGTTCGACGCAAAATCGTACAGAGAATGTATTCCGCCTACTTGAAGTAGTGGATACAAAGGGAAACATTCTACGACTAATTACTAACCGTTTCGATCTAGACTCCGAAGAGATTAGTGAAATTTACCGTCAACGATGGACCATTGAGCTATTTTTCAAGTGGCTCAAACAGCATGTAAAGATCAAACACTTTTATGGCATGAGCGAAACTGCCATTCAAAATCAAATTTTCCTTGCACTTATTGCTTACTGTTTACATGTACTTATCCAGTTAGAGATGAGGAGTAAGAAGTCCTTACTCCGAATTAGCCGCTGGTTAAATAAAGCGCTGTGGAAACCTGCGTACATCTGGATTCGCAGATTTGACGATAGATCTATTCCGTAAATACATACAGTGTCGTTGTTGCTAATAGTTTAATTGTATAATTTTTCCAAATGGACAGACCACCTTTGTTTAGCCTTTGTCTTTTTGGCAAAAAATCCTGCGAATGTGTTTACTGAATTTTCAAACCATATTTATGCAATGCTAGTGATATACTATCCCAAATAATAGAGGGAGGTAGAGAAGTGGATATTTTACAACTGACTAGTCGAAAAAGGGAGACATACCATGTTCAATTAACGTATTCTCTTCTTTGGGAAAGCGCTTTAGGTATTGCCGCAATTACAAACAGTAAACTATTACAGACATTAGAAAGATCAGAAAAATATTGGGATGAAATAAAAAACTCTATAACGGATGAACTATTGGCCCACCTCAATTTCGTTGAGCAAAATAACACATGGAAGTCGTTGTTACAAATACTTCATCAACGGAAGTTTGCCGATTTATCCGAATTCACCACGTATGTTAATACGATCGATGAAATGGAACTACGTTTCATATGCCTGCCGTTTATCGGAATTGATTATCAAATCTACAGAGAGAGAGCAGCTCAAGGAGAAAAGAGCTCCGTAGAAAAGCTAGTTCAAGCAACGGCTGATAACCCCTAAATTTGTGGAATAGATACTCCGTCGAATAGAGGCAGGGAACTCATAAAATGTTAATAATTGTTCATTTTTTACGACTGCGTCAATGACACGTGGATATGTCTTTTCCCATTTGCTTTGAAACTGTTCTAACGCTTGTAGGGCTTCTTTTTTGTCTATGGCATGATAAACAGTTTTAAAGTCACCAAGTATCTCTGAACGGTCTTTGACACGAACCTTCTTAGCAATATTGCGGGCAACATGGACGCAGCACACCTGATGCTTTGCTTTAGGATAGACACGGTGAATGGCATCTGTCATGCCAGTTAGACCGTCTGAGATGAAGAGCAGAACGTCTGCAACACCACGCTGATATAGTTCCTGCATTAATTCTTCCCATACGTGTGCGGATTCTGTTGGTGCAATAGTAAAATCTAATACTTCTTTTATGCCGTCTTCCGTGATTCCAATTGCAATATATACAGACTCTTTCTCTACAGTGTTACGACGGATAGGGATTTGAGTAGCATCTAAGTAAATGCACGCGTAACGCTTTTCTAATTTACGTTCATGAAATGCTTGTACATCTTCTGCTACCAATTTGGTTAAGTTAGATACGGTCTGTTTGGTGTAATGATGTCCGTACATTCGTTCGATTAAATGTGCGATTTCATCTGTTGTAATTCCCTTTTCATAAAGATGAATAACAAACTGTTCCAGCGTGTCGTTGGAACGCTTATATGGAGCCACTGTTTGTTGTTGAAATTCGCCGTTCCTATCCCTTGGTATACGAAGTTGTAGCTCACCGTACTCCGTCTTAAAAGTACGGTTATAAAATCCATTACGAGAGTTACCAGAATGAACTCCTTTGCGTTCATACGGTTCGTAATCCAGGAATACAGTTAATTCATGTTTTAGTAGTTGGTTAATAGCTTCTTCTAAATGACGACGAAAAACTTCTTCAATATCTTGTTTTTTTGCTAGTGCTTCAATTAAATCTGTAGTAAGATGGTTCATAGGGAAGACCTCTTTTCTGTGAATTTTGTGTGCTAACTTTATTCTACACAAAGGGTC
>NZ_FQXD01000028.1 GCF_900129865.1 Virgibacillus chiguensis | reverse complement strand
AAGTTCTGGAAACTCATCCTGCAATAATCTCGATGATCTTCCTTTTAGATACTGCAATATTTTACTTGGAGCAATACTTGGAGGACAAGATAATAATAAATGAATGTGGTCTTTCCCAACACTTCCTTGCAATATGGTAATTCCTCTGGCTTCACAACCTTGTCTTATCAAATCACGCACTCTCACCGCTATATGCCCGCCCAAAACCTTATATCTATACTTTGTCACCCATATGACATGATACTTGATATCATACACAGTATGACTATTTTTTCTATATCCTTCCATACTTTCACCTCTTCACTTAGTATGGACAAAAAGGATAAGGCTAAAAGCGAATACCGTCTAAAGACGGTGGAGTTAGACCACGCATTTGTAAATTAAATAACCAACCACACTTTTATATTTTTTGATAGATGGTTTTGGTTTAGGAAACCTTAGATAACATACAGCACACAAGATGTTTTGATTTATCAGCTTATTTAGTTTTAAAAATCCTTCGTTAATTGCTTTTTCACTTCTTCTCGTAAAGCTGTTTTTAAAAATTTACCTACAGATGTTTTTGGTAACGCATCCATAAATAAAATGTCATCAGGCAGCCACCATTTTACAAATTGTGCTTCTAAAAATGCGTATAAATCCTGTTGACCTACAATGCTTCTATAATCATCTTTTAATACAACACAAGCAACTGGACGTTCTTGCCATTTTTCGTGAGGAACGGATACCACAGCAGCCTCATACACTGCTTCGTGAGCCATAAGAGCATTTTCTAAATCTACAGATGAAATCCACTCTCCGCCACTTTTTATTAAATCTTTCGTTCGATCAACAATTTTTACGAACCCTTCCTCATCAATGGTTACAACATCGCCCGTATACAGCCAGCCATCACGAAACGAATCGTCACTACGGTCATCTTTATAATACGAGTCGGCAATCCAAGGTCCTCTAACCAGCAGCTCTCCCATTTCCCGGCCATCTCTTTTTATATCTCCATTCTCATTTATAGCTTTTATTTCAATTCCCGGCACCGCCATTCCTTGTTTTGATTTTATATCTAATTTATCCATTTCTGACAGTTGTTTTTGGGAACTTTTTAATTTGGAAAATAAGGCTAACGGTGTCGTTTCAGTCATCCCATATGCATGAAAAAACGGTATGTTATGTTTCATTTCAAAGGCTTTTATCATTCCAAATGGCGCTGCAGAACCTCCGCATAATATTCCACGCAAACTATCAAGCTGGTATGTTTTCTTATCTAATTCTTTTAATAAAACTAGCCAAATAGTAGGAACACCTGCTGTAATGGTTACTTTCTCTGTTTCTATTAATCTTGCTAAAATTTCAGGTGTTGGAAAGGGGCCTGGTAGAACTTGTTTAGCTCCCATCCATGTTGCTGCATGCGGCATGCCCCAAGCATTTGCATGAAACATTGGAACGACAGGCATAGAAACATCTTCTTCAGAAACGGCAGAAGTATCAGCTAGACTTAAAGCCATCGCATGTAGAACAAGACCCCTGTGGGAGTATACAACCCCCTTCGGCTTCCCTGTTGTTCCTGATGTATAGCATAATTCTGCTGCTTCCTTTTCCTCCATGTCCTTTTTAAAAACAAATGTAGTATCCCCATCTTCTAGAAACTGTTCATAATGTAAAACAGAAGGTAATGTAGATGCAGGAACCCGTTCTTCGTCTGTCATTACAATAATTGTTTCTACTGTGTCAAGCTGATGGAATATGCTTTCTATCGCAGGTAAAAGCTCCTCATCGACAAGAATCACTTTATCTTCCGCATGGTTTATAATATATGTGAGCTGTTCAGCTGATAAGCGAATATTAATAGTATGCAAAATCGCACCAATAGATGGCACCGCAAAATAAGCTTCTAAATGGCGATGATGATTCCAAGCAAATGTCCCAACTCGATCTCCTTTTTGTATCCCTAATTCCTCTAATGCATGAGCTAACGCTCTTACTCTGCCACCAAGTTCCTTATACGTTAAACGATGCATATATTTTTGCGTTCTTGAAATAATTTCCTTGTTGGGAAAATAATTCTCTGCACGTTCGATTAACGATGTTATTAATAAAGGGCTATCCATCATACTTGCTCCACTCCTTTTAAAAAATTAGCTAAGATGATGATTCTCCTGTTTGTAGCGCTTCTCTAAGACGATATTTCAAGATTTTTCCCGATGCATTGCGAGGTATGGAATTTTCTTTAATAAATGCTGTCGGTACTTTATAGCTGGCTAAATGTTGGCGACAAAACGTTTTTAGTTTTTCTACGTCCAAACTTTTACCTTCTTTTGCAACAACAATTGCAACAAGTTTTTCTCCCCATATTTCATCTGGTAATCCAATTACTGCTACTTCTAATACATCCGGGAATTGAGAAAGAACTTGTTCTACTTCTGTAGAATAAATATTTTCACCACCGGATATAATCATATCTTTTTTTCGATCAACAAGGGTAATATACCCATCTTCATCTATGATTGCTAAATCTCCAGTATAAAGCCATCCGTCTCTCAGCGTTCGTCTCGTCTCTTCGGGATTTTTATAATATTCCTTCATCACCATTTCACTTTGAATAATAAATTCACCTACTTCATAAGGTGCAGCATCCTCTCCCCATTCATTGACGACTTTGACTTCCGTACAGAGCATAGCCCTTCCACCTGCACCCATTTTTGTCTTATGTTCTTCTGGCAACAATAGAACTCCACCTGGACCAGCTTCCGTTAAACCACACATATTGTAAAATTGATCGTGATTAAATAAGTGCATCACTTTTTTCAATAATGCTGTTGGCATCGGTGCAGCACCATAACCGCAACGTTTTACTGAAGAAAGGTCATAAGTTTCATAATTCGGCACTTGGAGTAAGAAATTATACATGGTCGGGACAGCAAAGAAGAGCGATATTTTATATTGTTCAATTGCTTGTAGAACTTGAGCGGGATGAAAATCTTGATGGATAACTTGCGTAGAACCTAGAAGAGTACCTGTAATCATAAATAGGTTTAATTGTGCGGAATGGAATAATGGCGCAACGTGAAGTAATTTGTCTGCAGGATCTATTTTCATCATAATGGCGGAGGTAAATGCGACATAAAGGATTCGATGATGGTCAAATAAAGCCCCTTTAGGGTTTCCAGTTGTACCAGAAGTGTATAATATTTCAGCATCATCTGATTCTGCAACTTCTACATTCGGTTCTAATACATTTTGTACACGAATATCATGTATCGTTTGGATGTTTTCATTAGCTTGATCACTCGCACAAATGCATAACTTTATATTCGGATTATTTTCCGTAATTTGCCGAACCAAAGAAACATAAGCTTCATCAAAAAATAGAACAGAAATGTCTGCATCCTCCACAATGTATTTTATTTCGCCTGCTGTTAAACGAAAGTTAATTGGTACAGCAATAGCTCCAATTTTCATAATGGCATAAAATACAATCATAAATTGATCGGAATTTTTCATTAAAACACCTATTTTTTCCCCTTTCCCTACATGATGGGTTAATAAACCATTAGCAAGCTTATTAACTTCGTCGTTTAATAGTTTATATGTGTAGGTCTGGTTTTCAAAACAAACAGCTTGCTTATCTGGAAACTGCCGCGCATTTCTAGCTAACGTCGATCCTATATTCACATCTATCCCTCCCAATTTTGTGTAACAAAGGCTCAGGGCGCCCGGCTAGCAACGCAGCGACTGGAGCGAATCAACGAAAGTTTTACAAACCATACCACTAAAACAAAAGTATGCCGACGCACGAAGGCAAACCCGTTTTTAGTCGGGCTTCCTATTTAGCACGAACCAATGGTGACTTAGCTTAGGGCAATGAAGTGAAATCGCTTAGTTGCTGGGCGCTGAACCGAACGTGGCTATTCCGTTAAATCGGTATCCCAAAGCAACAAATTTTATACTTCCTTATCTCTCTCTTTAAAAATCATCCTTATTCCAACACAAAGAACGCTTCTACACTATAGCAAATTATCACATGTTAGGTTCTATCGTATAAGCCCACTTTTTCTAAAAAAGCTAAAGTGTAATGAACGACTTGTACTTTTCTACCTCCCCATTTTCGTTTAGGTTTCATCTTGTAAAGCTGTGGTAGAACTATGAGCTATATATGGTTCAAGCACTTCCCTATGCTCTCCATGCTTAGGAGCTAAAGAACGAATGCTTCCTGGTGTTTTAGAGAGTTTTATAGGTATGCCAATCTGCTTCACCTCCCCAACTGTAGGATGGGAGATGGATACAACCATATCTCGTGCCCTTACTTGGGCATCTTTTTCTACTTCCGAAAAGTTTTGAACGGGGGATATACAAGCCTCTACACCTTCAAAAAGTTGTACCCATTCGTTTAATGATTTTTGTTGAATAACGGATTGAATTTCATACTTAACACGATGCTGTTCAAGTAAAGGCGCGTGTTGATAAGCGATTAGCTCCGTTTTGCCAATCGTATCGCAAAATACTTGCCAAAATTTCGGTTCCAACGCTCCTACTGCTAACCATCTACCGTCTCTTGTTTCATAAACCTCATAGCATGCTAATGCTCCACTTAAAGGCTGTTTCCCGCGTTCTGGTAATTCATCTGTAGCAAAGTAATTGGGCAAACTTGTTTGTAACCACGAAAGAACGCCGTCCATCATCGATATATCTATGAATTGTCCTTCTCCAGATGTCTGCCTCTCCCACAATGCAAGCATAATTCCTAATGCAGCAGGATAAGCACCGCCACCAATATCTGCAATTTGCGCAGCTGGTACAATTGGCTTTCCATTTTGTTCTCCTATGAGATATAATAATCCCGCATAGCTGAGATAATTCAAATCATGGCCGGCTTTTGAAGCATATGGACCTGTTTGTCCATAGCCTGTAATCGAACAATAAATAATTTGCGGGTTAATCGTTTTTAATGTTTCATAATCTACGCCTAGTTTTTTCATTACCCCCGGTCGAAAAGATTCAAGTACAACATCTGCATCCTTGACCATGTGTAAAAAAATGGTTCGATCTGCTTCCCGTTTCAAATTTAAGCAGACGCTCTTCTTGTTTCGGTTCAACGCATGAAACATGGCACTGTCCTCATCAAGGAGAGGATAATAATTTCTAGCATAGTCACCCTTATCTTGATCTTCTACCTTAATAACCTCTGCACCAAAATCTGCAAGTAACATAGAACAATAGGGACCTGGCAATAATCGAGTCAAATCAAGTACACGGATGGATGTAAGCGGCAAAAGAACACCTCCTTGTTTAAAATTTTACACCAAGCTTTTTTCTATTAAGCTAAACGTTCAATAATTGTTGCATTCGCCATACCATGACCTTCGCACATGGTTTGTAATCCGTACCGTCCACCTGTACGTTCCAATTCATGTATCATAGTTGTCATTAATCTTGCCCCACTGGCTCCAAGCGGATGACCGAGCGCAATTGCACCACCATTTGGATTAAGACGTTTTGGATCTGCTCCAGTTTCATGCAACCAAGCTAAAGCTACAGAGGCAAAAGCTTCATTTACTTCAAAAACGTCGATATCGGATATGCTTAATCGGGCTATACGTAATACTTTTTCCGTAGCAGGTATTGGTCCCGTCAGCATAAGCGTCGGGTCAGAGCCAATCACCGTACGTGCTAAGACCCGAAACTTTGGCTTTAAACCCAATTCGTTTGCTTTGTCACGAGACATTAGCAATAGTGCTGCTGCACCATCACTAATTTGACTGGAGTTGCCAGCAGTGATTTTTCCACCTTCTTGAAATGCAGCCTTTAATTCGCTTAACTTATCCAAACTTGTTTGTTCCCTCGGTCCTTCATCATACCTCAACAAATCCGATGATCCATCTGGTAAGTTTACTTCTAGTGGCATGATCTCCTTATCAAAGTAGCCCGATTTCATTGCTGCAATGGCTTTTTCATGACTTATGAGTGAAAACTCATCTAGTTGCTGGCGACTAAATCCCCATTTATCAGCAATTCGTTCTGCGGATAGCCCTTGATTAATGATTTCATATTTGGAGGTTAAATTTTCATTTATTGTAACCCCTTGCATATTGGACCCCATTGGAACACGCGTCATATTTTCCACGCCGCCGGCAATGACCACATCCATGTCTCCGCTCATAATCGCTTGAGAAGCAAAATGAACAGCTTGTTGACTCGATCCACATTGACGATCAATCGTTGTTCCAGGCACTTCAACTGGAAAATCAGCAATTAATGCAGCTTGCCTAGCAATATCAAACGCCTGCTCACCTACTTGAGACACACAACCGTAGATGACATCTTCTACTAGTCCAGGGTCAATGCCTACTCGTTCTATTAATGCTTGCAAAGGTTTTGCCGCTAAATCTTCTGCACGTTTTGCTGACAAACTCCCTTTACGCCTTCCAACTGGTGTTCTTACAGCCTCTATAATTACCGCTTCTCGCAATATATGATCATCCCTTCCATTTCTGATATATGTTATTACTGACTATTGCCTAATTCCGAGATGTAAACCCTTTTAATAAATAGATTCCATTTTCACATGCATAAATAATCCTGTAAATATCTTTCTTCGTATATGGTGACTATTCCAATACGAACCATGGCAATTGTTATCTAACTATTCCGCATCTACTAATCCCATATTTTTGGCAATAATTAGTTTCATAATTTCATTAGAACCTGCATAAATAGATGACACAGCTACATCACGATATCTTCTTGCAATTTCAAACTCTTCCATATAACCATATCCACCATGTAATTGCATACAAATTGCTGCTACTTTCTTAGCTAAATCTGTCGTCCACCACTTTGCCATGGACACCTCTGATACAATCTGCTCCCCAGCCATATGTTGTTCAATTAAACGGTCAACAAACACATTGCCAATTTGCCACTCCGTATAAAGCTCAGCAAGTTGGAATTGTGTATGTTGAAATTCACTAATTCGCTTTCCAAATGCTTTTCGTTGTTTTACATATTCAGATGTGATTGTAATCATTTCTTTTATAGCTGCAACACTTTGCATGCTTACTAATAACCGCTCCTGCTGCAACTTTTCCATTAAATAATAAAATCCTTTACCTTCTTCTCCTAGTAAATTCCCAGCTGGTACACGAGCATCTTCAAAAATTAATTCACATGTATCATTTGCGTGCTGTCCCATCTTTTTTAGCTTTTTCCCTTTTCGAAAACCTGGAGTATTAGCTTCTACAACGAGCAGGCTTATTCCTTTATAAGCAGGCTGGGCATGTGGGTTCGTTTTGCAAACGACGACCACTAAATCTGCCGAAGAACCATTTGTTATAAATGTTTTCTCTCCATTTACAATATAAGCATCTCCATCTTTTTTTGCCGTTGTTTGAATTGCTGCCAAATCAGATCCTGCCCCAGGCTCCGTCATCGCAATAGCAGAAATAATCTCTCCTTGTATCGCTTTAGGTAACCACCGTTTTTTTTGTTCTTCTGAACCATACGTATCTATATAAGGCATTACAATATCATTATGTAAGCCCAATCCTACCATTGCTGTGCCAATCCGTTCAAATTCTTCATTTAAAACAACCGAATACCTAAAGTCTGCTTCGAAACCACCATAGGCTTCTTTAGCCCAAGAACAAAGATAACCTTGTTCCCCTGCTTTTTTCCAAAATGACCTTGGTATTTGCTGATTCACTTCCCAATCAGCGAAATATGGAGCTGCTTCTTGTTCCAAAAATTTTCGTAATGAACTACGGAAAATCGCATGTTCTTCTTTTAAAAAATGTCTTTTCAAGCAAAACCCTCCCCTAATACCATTTGAGAAAAACCTAATCTAGCTTCTACTACAACTATATGTGCAATGTAGTTTTTTATAAACTTCCTCTTTTCTTAATAGATAGTAGCTATCGAATGCAAATTGGCAGTTTCTTCTACGACTACGCCTACATTTTAATACTTTATATTGTATAAATATTTCGATTTATTATTTGGGCTGCATACGTATGGCACCGTCTAATCGAATCGTCTCTCCATTCAACATAGGATTTTCAATAATACTTTTTGCTAACTGTGCATATTCTTCAGGATAACCTAGCCTAGATGGAAACGGTGTCATTTCCCCTAACGCTTTTTTTGCTTTTTCAGGTAAGGAAGCAAATAACGGGGTTTCAAATAATCCAGGTGCGATCGTCATAACACGTATACCTATAGATGATAGGTCTCTAGCGATCGGTAACGTCATTCCTGTTATCCCACCTTTTGAAGCACTATAAGCCGCTTGACCAATTTGACCATCAAATGCTGCTACTGAAGCTGTATTAATAATAACTCCTCGCTCTCCATTTTCATTAACAGTATTAGCGGACATTTTTTGCGCAACAAGCCGAATGACATTAAACGTTCCAAGCAGATTTACTTCCATAACTTTTTTAAAGGTTCCTAAATCATGCACCCCTCTTTTTCCTAGTGTTCTTTCTGCGGCGCCTATTCCTGCACAGTTAATAAGCATATCCACTTTTCCAAATTGATTGATCGTATTCTCTAATGCATCCTGTACACTTCGCTCATCAGTTACATTAACGTAATAATAATCTACTGCACTTCCGAGCTCTTCAGCTAGTAATGCACCATTCTTCTTTGCCAGATCAAAAATGACGGCTTTTCCACCACCCTCTACAATTTTTCTTACTGTAGCTTCACCAAGGCCAGATGCACCACCAGTAACAACAGCAACCCCTTTTGCTATTTCCATTTAATCTCCTCCAACATGTATTTTAAATTTGCTTCTTAACAAGTAATTACTCTCCTCAAGTACCATGGAAATTCCATATTCACATGTCACCATACACAACTTTTTTTAGAAAAACTCGGCTAATTATCTTATGGCAGAAGGACACCATTGTTTTTCTTGAGAGATAAGAAAATATAAAAATTTGCTCCTATGGGATGATCAAATAACCGAATGAGCCACGCCCGGCTCCAGCGCCCAGCAACTAGGCGACTTCACTTCATTGCCCTAAGTTAAGTCATCATCGGTTCGTACTAAATCGGAAAACCGACTAAAGACGGGCTTGCCGGGAGGGCGCTGGCATACTCCTTTTGCAGGAGCATGATTCCTAAAACTTTCGTTGATTCGTTCCACTCGCTACGTTGCTAACCGGGCGCCCTCGAGCCTTTGTTCCTATAAACATAAAAATTTTATGATTCCTATCGTGTGAAAAACGTGGCTTATCGTCTATTCACTTTCGTTAGCAAGGACCTCCTGTCACTTATTCGGTGACAACATTCGCAATAAATAGATAGCAATATCTTCTGCAATCTCTGTCCTACTTTTTTTGCCATTCTCAGCATACCATTGCGTTACCCAGTTCATCGAACCTAAAATTATATTTCGCACCACTTTTACATCTGTAACATGAAAGGTGCCTTCATCTATTCCCTCTATAATCATCTGATCAAAAATTCCGGCATACGTATCTCGAAGTTTAAAAATAACATCTAATTGTTTCGTATTAAATATTTGTTCTGGTTTTAACATCAATTCAAACCCAGAGCGCTCCTCCAATATATATTCAATATGAGAAATAATCGATTGATTCAGCTTTTTATCGATAGGAATTTGTTTTTGTTGAATTTGTTGTACTTTCCACAAACTCCGCTCCAATAGCATAATTTGACTGTGATACAGTAATTCCTGTTTATCTTTAAAATAGTAATAAACAGTTCCTTTTGTCATTAACAGCTTAGCAGCAATTTCTTCCATCGTAATTCCATTGTATCCTTTTTCCGATAGGACACGGATGGCCATACGAATGATTTCCTCTTTTTTTTCTGCTACTTTTTTCTCTCTCAAGGACATACCATTTCACTTCCTTCCTCACCTTATTCATTATTCTAATTATTCTTTATTTAACTGTCAAGTTAATTTTCTAAAATTTAAAACTATATAACTATCTTACATTTTCTATCTAATAATACTACGTTAAAAACTTGTTTTATATGGGGGTAAATAACACATTTTATACACTTGTTTTTATATTTTCTGCTCACTCATTTAACCATTCGTCTTTCACTTATAATGGATAGTTGTTTAGTGAGAGCAAACATGGTTTCCCTTATAAATTTCATTTACCATTCTGTTTGTAAAAGTGGTATAATCATACTAATTTCAGTATAAGGATACACAACGATAAGGTGGTTACACATGAATATTAATCTAGCTGACAAAATGAAGCATTTTCAAACATCTATTTTTAATGAACTTTCTAGCTATAAAAAGAAAAAGATTAGCGAAGGGGTCAACATGATTGACTTGAGTGTAGGGAGCCCTGACCTTCCACCAGCATCATTCTTGATTGACGAACTAACAAAGCAAGTGCAAAATCCCGCACAATACGGATATACGCTTACAGGTACGGATGAACTACATGAAGCAATAGCAACCTATTATGGCGAACAATACCACGTGCCGCTTTTGCCGACACGAGAGGCTTTTATGGTCATGGGTTCCCAAGATGGTCTGGTACACTTGCCAATGGTATTAACAAATCCAGGGGACACCATTCTTCTTCCTGATCCAGGATATACAGCATATCATACGGGTGTAGCTTTAGCTGAAGCTGAACCATACCTCATGCCACTAAAGGCTGAAAATCATTTTCTTCCAGACCTTCATGCTATTCCAGAAGAAATTTTGCAAAAGTCGAAACTGATGATCCTTAATTTTCCGGGGAATCCTGTACCAGCTACGGCTACAAAAACTTTTTTTGAAAAAGTAGTGGCTGTTGCTAAAAAATATAACATTGCTATTTTACATGACTTTGCCTATTCAGAGCTTTACTATGACGAAAAACCAGTTAGTTTTCTTTCGGTTGAGGGTGCTAAAGAAGTTGGCGTAGAATTTAATTCATTCTCTAAAAGTTTCAATTTAGCTGGGTGCAGAATTGGCTATATAGTAGGGAATGAACAAATAGTAGACGGGCTAAAACGTTTGAAATCTAATTTAGATTTTGGTGTTTTTTTACCAATACAAAAAACAGCAATTTGCGCACTGAAACATGCATCTTCCTTCACACAAAAATTACGCAACGTCTATAAAGCACGTAGAGATCTGTTAGTCACTGGTTTTCATAATGCTGGATGGAAGGTTGCTTCACCGAAAGCATCCATGTTTATTTGGGCTAAAGTTCCCAAAAATTATACATCGACTGCATTCGCTTATAAACTAATGGATGAAGCAGGAATTGTTGTCGTGCCTGGGAATGCTTTTGGTCCTTCAGGAGAAGGGTATGTACGTATTGGCTTAGTACAACCAGAAGAAGTGCTAAACGAAGCAGTGCAAAGATTACAAAAAAGTGCCTTATTTACTCCTGTCAATATGGGATAGAAATTTACACTACTGGCTTCTATATAAGCTGCGACTGACGTAAAAAATTTATACTTTACGAACCTACTCCACTTCATATATGATTAAAATATACTGTGAGAAAATTTCATCATTTAAAACCATTAAAATCTTTGGGTAGAGGTGGGAATGTTGTTAAGGACCTTATCAATCATTTTAATTGTATGCGGAATAGCCACCCTAGGCTATGGTGGGTTTCAACTTTATCAATCAAAAGCAATGGAAAGTGAGCGGATGGAAGAAGCAGAGTCATTTGTTTCCAATAAAGTGATTTCTGATGTAGAAGATGTAGAAAAATTTAATTATGAAGCGTTCAAACAAGGAGATACAGTCGGAGTACTTTACATTCCAAAGCTTGACCGAGAGTTGCCAATCATTGAAGGTGTAGATGAAGACGATCTCGCGCAAGGTGTTGGTCATTATACTGGTACAGGGTTTCCCGGAGAAAATAAACAAATATTGCTATCAGGGCATCGTGATACGGTGTTTAGAAATTTCGACCAATTACAAGATGGAGATGAATTCCATGTAAAAATGGAACAGGGTACCTTTATTTATACCATGCAGGATCATAAAATTGTCGCTGCAGATGATACAACGGTTATAGATCCAGACAGAAAAAACGAAGTACTAACGATATCTACATGCTATCCTTTTTCCTACATCGGGGACGCGCCGGACCGTTATGTTATTTACGCTTACCCAACGAAATAGTTGCTTGTACAAGTTAATAAGTTACTTGGTTTGTTACTGGCAAATCATTCGGCAAAATACGGGCTGTACAGCAGCTTACATCTAGATTTATTTATTCTTAACAACGTTGCTTTAAAAGATAAAAACTCACTGCTTCTCATTGGATGCAGTGAGTTTTTATTTTCTCGTTTTATTTTCCCCAAGTTTCATAATCTAAATGCTTATATTTATCCAATAGACGTGTAGGCATCTTCAGTGCGTCTTTTCTAAACGGTGGTGCTAGCTGCGTACCATCAACCATAATGTTTAATACAGCTGGCTTTCTTTGTTGAAGTACATCATGTACAACTTCAGCAATAGCTTCTGGTTGCTCTATTGTGTACCCCAATGCGCCCATTGATTTCGCTACTTCTGTAAAATCAGGCGCTTCAATATCAGACCCAATAAAACGGTTATCATAGTAATCGACTTGATTTTTCTTCTCCGCTGCCCAAGACTTATTGTTGAATACGCAAGCAATAACTGGAATGTTTTGTTCTACAGCCGTACTCACCTCATGCAAACTCATCCCCCATGCTCCATCGCCAATAATTGCAACTACTGGAGCGCTTGGTTCAGCCAATTGTGCACCTAAAGCTGCAGGATAAGCAAATCCAGTGTTTCCAAACGTTAAAGCTGCAATATGTCTTCGTGTTTGAGTAAATTTCAAATACGCATTAGCCGTAGATGAAACATTACCAATATCTGTGGATATAATCGTATTCTCTGGTAAAGCTTTCGTCAGTTCAAGTAAAGCCCGACGCGGATTAATCGGCTCCCCTTCTACCATAGCAAGGTCAATCAGTTCTTCTTCCCAATCTTGTTTTCGTTTACTAATTGCTGTCAATCGCCCGTCTTTTCTTTTAGGTATAGACTTCTGTAATTGTTCATAAATCGCTTCTGCAGAAGATTTCGCATCGCCAATAATTCCAATTTCAACAGGATGTGTTCTAGCAATATTTCTCGGGTTAATATCAACTTGAATAATTTTAGCCTGTTTAGGAAAATAATCAATATCATAGCAAGGCAAAGTTCCAAAAACAGACAGCCGTGTACCAATTGCTAAAACAACATCTGCTTCTTGTAATGTATACATCGCTGCTTTTGATCCCATATAACCAATAGGACCAACTGCTAAAGGGTGATTGGCAGGAAAAGCATCATTATGCATATACGAAACGGCAACTGGAATTGTTAAATGCTCAGCAATTTTACTTACTACATCAACGCCATCCGCATCTACTACACCTCGCCCAGATAGGATGACTGGATTTTCAGCTTGCTGTAATAACGCGACAGCATCACTTATTGCAGCAGGGTCACCATTTCCTCGTTTATCAACGCGATATTGACGGGGAGAAAGAATTTGATCTTCTAGTTCACCGTAAAATAAGTCACGTGGGATATCATACAAAACCGGCCCTCGTTCCGCATACGCAATTCGAAACGCTGTCCGCAAACAATCCGCTACCCTACTTTTATGAGTAACCCTAACCGTCTCTTTGGTAATGGATTGAAAAATGGATACTTGATCTGCTTCTTGAAAACCGTCCCAGCCTATTGTCGGTGTCCCAGCTGACGGGGAAATAACAACCATAGGTGTGTGGGCTTGGTTTGCTGCTGCAACTGATGTAACCATATTTGTAATTCCCGGTCCATTTTGCCCAATGACTACACCGGCGACTCCTGACACGCGTGTATAAGCATCCGCCATATGAGCTGCGCTTTGTTCATGCCGTACTGGTAAAAATCGAATACCTGCAGTTGGAAATAAATCTAACATATCCATAAAAGCTGATCCGACAATACCAAACACTTCTTTGACATTTTCTGCAATTAACGTTTCAACAATCGCCTCACTAGGCGTCATTTTCATTTTATTACCTACTTGTTTATTTTCCACATACTGTTGTTTTACCATAATCAATGCCTCCCTTTACTTCTATCCATATCATTTTTAGAAAAATGTCAGCTATCTCCAAATTCCCATCTCAAAAATTTACATTCTTCCCTTTCGTCCATAGAAAACTGCAAAACCTTGTTTCTTTCAAGCTCTGTTTCGGTCATACTGTTGCTGTTTACAAATATTAGAGAGCGCAATAATTATGCAGGATTGAAAATTCTTATTATTCAACCTGATCCTCATCAAATCACACCTAATCGATTTGCACTAATGTTGCTCTCTAGTGCTAGAGTCATCTTTTGCAATTCATCCATAAACAATTCTGTAGTTGAAGATAAAATTTGTCCTTTTCGAAACACCAAATAAAAATGTCGGTTAAATGTAATATTCCTTATACTATAGGACGTCAGTAAGCCTAATTGTTTTTCTTTCATAATTGCGGTTTTCGAAATAAAAGAAGCACCTAATCCTGATTCTACTACCGCTTTAACTGCTTCTGTACTGCCCACTTCCATTACAATATTCAAATCATGAAAAGAAACTCCCGCCCGCTCCAAATGTTGTTCCACAACTTCACGCGTGCCAGAACCACTTTCACGTATGATTAAAGGAATGTTTTTTATTTGATCTAACGATATTTGCTTTTCGGGAAAAGGAAAATAATCGACTTTCGTTACTAAACAGAGTTCATCTTCTAATATGGGATGCATCACGATTTGCTTATCATGAATTGAAGTCTCGATTAATCCTACATGTACGACCTGATCCTTTATATGATGAATAATGGATGCTGAATTAGAAATTTTTGCTTGCATATGAATAAGTGGATACTTCTCTTTGAAACGCTTTAAAAAATGCGGTAAAATGTATTCTCCAATTGTTAAGCTACACCCTATTTTTAAATCCCCATATATTTTTTCTTCTATTTTTAAAATTTCTTTTCGAGCCAAACTGCTTAGCTGAACAATATCTTTAGCATACTTTAACAAAATTTCCCCCGATTGGGTTAACTTAACTGTTTTCGTCGTTCTTTCAAATAACTTAGTTTGTAATTCTTCTTCGAGAGCTTTTATCTGTGAGGTAATCGTCGGTTGCGTAACAAATAACTTCTTCGCAGCTTCTGAAAAACTGTTTTTCTCAGCAACTGCAATAAACGTTTGTAATCGCTCATAATTCACGTTACGCCATCCCCCCATTTTATCTACTCTTAGGTTCTATAATGGAATACTTTCAGAAATATTACTACCAAAGAGATGATTAAAAACATCTGTTACCGTCTCCACTAGAAACATCAAATCTTCTTCCGTACTTGTTAATGGTGGAGCAATGATGATGACATTATTTTGGCCAGGTACCGTATCGCCATTTCTTCCAATAATTAAGCCTCTTTGCTTGCAGTTTTGCAATATTCCCACCATTTTTTCATCTGCTAGCGGTTCTTTGGTTGCTTTATCCTCGACCATTTCCAAGCCTACCAAGAAACCAATCTGCCTCACTTCACCAACATGGTCATACTTTGTTAGTCGCTGTAACGCATTTAAATGACTTTTAGCAAGATCGTGTACACGTTGCACTACATTTTCCCGTTCAATAATTTCAATATTTTTCAGCGCTACTGCACACGCTGCAGGGTGTCCGCCATATGTGGATACATGTCGAAAATGGTTATCTTTGCCAACGCTTTTAAATGATTGATAGATTTTATCTTTTACAGCAGTTGCACCTAATGGTAAATAACCACTTGTTAATCCTTTTGCCATTGTTACGATATCAGGTTGTACCGCATTTGCATGCATAAAGCCAAACATTTCTCCCGTTCTGCCAAAACCAGAAACGACTTCATCCATGATGAGTACGACATTGTACCGATTGCAAATATCTTGAACTCGTTCAATATACTCCATAGAAGGAATGAGAACTCCACCACCAGAAATAAACGGTTCCATGATAAATGCGGCTACTGTTTCTTCTCCTTCCCAACGAATGGTATCCTCTACCAATTGCGCAGCTTTTAAATCAGACTCTTCTTTTGTACCATTAAAAATCGACCGATAAGCATATGGTGGATAGACGTGTAAAAACCCTGGAACAGCCGGATCATATTTTACACGTCTATTTGCTTGTGCAGTAGCACTTAATGCACCTAAAGTGTTCCCATGATAACTCCGATAACGGGAGATGATTTTATATTTTTCCGGATTCCCTGTCTGTTTGTGATACTGTCTCGCAATCTTAAAAGCGGTTTCATTTGCTTCCGAACCACTATTTGAAAAAAAGCATTGGTAGTTTCCGCCTAATAAATCACTTAGCTTCGTAGCTAACTGCAATGCAGGTTGGTGACTCATCGTTAATGGAACATAGGTTAATTTCCCCATTTGTGCTGCACATGCTTCAATAATTTCTTGCCTTCCATGCCCTAGATTTAAACACCATAAACCCGAAACACCATCTAAATAGCAATTACCAGCCTCATCTGTAAACCAACCGCCCTCTCCTTTAACTGCAACCAACTGCTTTACTTGCGGGTCATGCCGATGCATGGCATGCCATAAGTGTGAGGGCTTCTCTTCTGTAACAGAACGTATTTCCATTTCCTCTTTCATTCCTAAATCCCCCTTTGTAAAAATTATTCAGATATATATTCTGATAAAGCAATAGATAACGGTAAATCAAAAGCGGCCACAATCTTCTCATGTGTTATAAAACTGTATTCACACCATTCGCTAAGGATGCATGTAATTGACTCAATTTACTACATCCTCGATGAGCTATTAACACGCCATACAGGTTGCTACATCAATAATTGCGAAGGACATCCGTACCAGTTGAATCATTGTGATCACACATATTATATACAAATAACGATCTACATTTCAATCTATTATTAAAATTCAGATATTAGTAATTAAAATACTATTTATAAGCATTTTTTATGAATGATTTAAAAATATTTATAAAAAACGACCAATCTAATTAACTATAGTAAGCCGACTTCAGCAAGTCTTTACTTCCCTCCCTACACGCCATGAAGTACCCGCTTATTATATGTGTGCAACACAAGTTAACCAAATTTTCGAGACAACTTAATTTTAAACGCATATAAATCACTTCTATAAAAGGCTTCTTCAAATTCTATGATCTCCCCTGCTCCATTTTTTATAATTCTTTCGGCAATGAGTACGTGTTTTTCTCTTTCTATATAAAGATAAGGTCGATCTTCTTCATAAATATGACCGCTTGATATTGTTTGATCCGCCTCCGCAAATGTAATCCCTAATTTATTTTCCAGCAAATCATATAGGGTTGCATTATTAAGATCATATTGCAGCAGTTTTTCACCAATCCATATAGGATAATAGTGACGCTCCACTCCAATAGGGATCTGATCTGCGTAACGTATTCTTTTTATAAAATATGCTTCTCTTAATCCGGTTTGCTCTTGAATATAACTTGGCGTTATTGTTTTATAATTTGTGATTAGTTGCGCGCCAGGCTCCATCCCCATATTTTGAATTGTTTCTGTTGTACTACGCAAATTTCCAAGCCAGTCGTGAATTGGTTTTAAAGAAACAAATGTCCCTTTTCCATGCCTTTTTTCTACAATTCCTTCTCGTACTAATAGCGTGATAGCTTCTCTTACTGTACTCCTACTTACATTATATGTATGCATGAATTGACGTTCACTTGGTATTTGACCTTGCAATTCGCCATTTTCTACTTGCTTTTCAATTATTTTCTTCAATTGTACATGTAAAGGCACTGAATTCGTATAATCGAGCACGTAGTCTCCCCCCTCGATTTATTTATTTTATCATAACATAATTTCAGAAAAACTTGGCTTATACGATAACCGAGAAGCCTCTACGTCCTATAGGAAAAATAGAAGTTTATTTATTGCCTTTAGCTTATAACTAATTTTTTCTCCATGTCAAAGGAATAGTTTATTACTTCTATTTTATTTGAAAAATAGATATTAGATTTTATTAAAAGAGTAAAAAGTATTGAAAATTTAATACTGTCATCTATTGGAGGTGTGTTATGATAACAATAAGAAATATGTACGTATCATGCTAGAATGGAGGGCTTATATTTGCATGAAAAATTTAAAGTCGCTGTATACAAAATCATTATATGTATTTCCTTATTTATTACAAGTTATATTAAATGTATCCCTGATTATTCTCGCTATTGTTTTATCTGTCTTACTTGTAAAGGAGCTTATTTTATTCGGAACAATTTTACTTGAAGGTGATACGACAGACTACCAACTGTTTCTTGCCAATGTATTATTATTTTTCCTATATTTTGAGTTTGTCGCTATGATTGTAAAATATTTTAAGGAAAACTATCATTTTCCCTTACGTTATTTTTTATATATTGGTATAACAGCAATGATTCGTTTGATCATTGTTGAACATGATAATGCGCTAGATACGTTATTTTATGCATTCGTTATCTTAATTTTAATTATTGGCTATTTTATTATGAATTTAACCCCTCGTGAACGACCTGAAAGCAAGTGGTTTTTTCAGAATAAGAGGTGAATGGCGAATGTAGCATCCTTATAGCCTTTTGAATAAAGACGATATAAAAAAAGGATTGGCAAGATGACTGCCAATCCTTTACTTAATTTTTGTCCTTATCATCATGTTTTAACGCCAATTTAGTTGCATAATATACGACAATTCCTATTACAAGAAGGTTTATTATCCATCCTAGTATTCCAAATCCTGCAAAATGAAGGCCATAGCCATTCATCATTACTACTCACCTCTTATCTATTCATTGTTTTTATCAAAACCATTTCCACCGCGATGCCGTCTTTCTAAGTCTCCGTTTCCGTGACAAAAGTTATACATTGCTTCATAATCCTCATCGGAGAAGTTTGGATGCATTTCTTCCATATACGGTCTCCTATCATTATAAAATTCTTGATTCTCTTCATTGGCATCAGCGAATGTATACGTTGCTGCACCACCTAAAATAATCGCTCCTGTTATAGCACCAATCATTAATTTTTTCATTATGCCCAACTCCTTTCTTTCATTATCTATATCATATCGCACGCATTTGTAGTTCTTATGGAGAACTTATGGGGAAGTTGTGAAAATGTGAATTCTACTGTGTTAGCATGATACTATAGAAACTACAATGAAGTAAGTAATTTCTTATACAGCTTTAGTGAGATGAAAGCAGCATCCACTTTCGAGAATACAAGATGTGCAAAACAAGAGGGGGAAAAATAATGACACGCATATTAATTGTCGATGATGAAGAAATGATTCGCGAAGTTTTGCAAGCTTATTTTGAGAAAGAAGGTTGGAGTATTTTATTTGCCGCCAATGGTCTAGAAGCGCTAAAACAAATAAAAGAAGGGAACCCAGATATTGTGCTTCTTGATTTAATGCTCCCCGATATTTCTGGAGAAGAAGTGTGCAGATTAACTAGAAAAGATAGTGATATGCCAATTATCATGCTTACTGCTAAGTCAGCAGAAGATGATATTATAAATGGAATTGTCATCGGTGCAGATGATTATGTTACCAAGCCTTTTAGCCCAAGAGAGGTTGTTGTGCGAGCTAAAGCTTTACTGCGCCGAATTTCTAAGACGGAAAAAAATGACCAACTCCGTTTTAACAACGGGCAACTAATTATTGACCATTTAAAAAAGGAAGTAAAAGTCAATAATGAAGTTGTCGCACTTACACCGAATGAATATAAGCTATTAATCACAATGTCTAGTTATCCTGGAAGGGTATATAGCAGAGGGGATTTGCTCGTAAAAATTCAAGAAGAGGATGATCTTTTTTTTGAAGGATATGAGCGAAGTATTGATACACACATAAAAAATTTACGAAAAAAAATCGAACAGGATTCTAGACATCCTGATTATATATTAACGGTTTTTGGAATGGGGTATAAGTTTGGGGGAAAACCAGATGAAGCTAACACTCCGCACTAAAATTTTCATTTATTTATTACTTGTTTCCTTATGCGGTGTTTTTTTAACGAGTTTTTCCATATTTTTCGGGGTAGAAAATCAATTTTCTAGCTATTTACAAATAAGTAGAGAAGAAAAAACGTCATTTGTAGAGGAAGAGATCATTCGAACGTATCAGCAAACCGGAAGCTTAGTAAGTGAACAAGCAAACAGCATACTTCATGACCAAGCAATGACAGAGAATTTGTTTTATACGATTTATGACCAGTCCGGCGATGTTGTGGCAGACTCAACAAGAATGCAGCACATGATGAGGGGCATGGGCATGCACCAACAAGCAGAAACAGTTGATTACGAAACAAGTTCTCACCCTATTGAAGTAGACGGAGAAAAGGTTGGCACGATGGAAGTGGTGTATCCAGTAGAACTCGTTGGTGAGGACTTTACTTTCTTGAAATCGATTCAAAAAAACATACTAATTGCGGTAATCGCTATTATATTGTTATCGATTTTATTTAGTTTTTTGTTTTCTAGAAGGTTAAGTGCTGGTTTTACGCGATTATCAACAGCAATACAGCAATTAAAAAAACATAAACGAGTAGATGTGCCTGTAAAAGATTTAAGTGTTGAAATGAAACAACTTGGGGAATCATTTAATGAATTAGCTAATTCCTTGGCGAAAGAGGAACAATTAAGAAAGCAATTTACCGCTGATTTTGCACATGAACTTAGAACACCACTAGCAACATTACGGAGTCAATTGGAAGCTTATCAAGACGGTATTTGGGAACCAACTCCTGAACGATTGCAAAAAAGCCACCATGAACTTATGCGCTTAGTGCGACTCGTCAATGAATTGGAAACGTTAATTGCCGTGGAAAACCCACAAAAGAAATTAAACATGTCTACTTTAGATGCAAGGGAACTTCTTCGTTTTATGGATAGTCAATTTCAGGCGGCTTTTCATAAAAAAGGGGTTGTATTAAGGAGCTACTTTCCAAACAAAGAAATCCATTTTCGTGCAGATGAAGACCGAGTTACACAAATTTTAACAAACCTTATGAACAATGCATTGCAGTATACTCCAACAGGAAAGACAGTGAAAATTTTTACAGAAGAAAAGGAAGATTACATCTGTTTTATGGTTATGGATGAGGGAATAGGTATTAAGCAGGAAGATATTCCATTTTTGTTTGAACGCTTTTATCGTGGAGATAAGTCAAGGGCCACCAAGACTGGCGGTATAGGGATTGGGCTTTCCATTGTGAAAGCACTTGTAGATGCTCATCACGGAACCATAGATTTTAATAGTGAAGTTGGACAAGGTACAACCGTGACCGTTTGCTTTCCGAAAAAAGAGAAACATTAAATTTACACCCCTAATAAATCTTGGCACAAGCCATGTTCGTTTTCTATCGTATAAGGAAAAATGAAACAATTCGTGCTGTTTTTACGTAACATAATAAAACCATTGATTAGACAGAGGAGGTAACAAGCGTGAATCGAACAGTTGAAAAGATTTTAGGCATTGTAGGATTTTTAATGGACGGTGCCTTAGCTATTTTTGGGATCGTTGGCATTTTGCTTTTAAACAGCGGTATCGACCTGCTTGAAGGTTCTATTGATCCGGCTGATTTTGGAGTGCTTTCAAACGTTGGCTCCTTCTTATCTATCTTTATTTGGATTCCTATTATTGGCGCTGTGATAAGCTTTACTTTAGGATTGATTGGTGTATTACAGTTGAAGCGAAACCCTAAAACTGCTGGCGGATTTTTTATTGCAGCGGCTGTTCTAAGTGGTTGGCTTTTATTATCAGGGATTTTATTTCAATCTTTGTTATATCTCGCCGCCGCAATTATGTGTTTTGTAAGAAAACCAACAGATACGATAGAAAGTTAAAAGTAATCGTTCGTTAACAAATGAAATGGATAAGGTTTGTCTCTTATAACATGACACCTCACTGCCTCAAGTCTTAGACAGACTGAGAAATGATGCCAAGTCTGTCTAAGACAAAAAGATTACAAATGAAATTATTGCTGACTAGATACGTTATCTTCTTCTGACGGGTCTTCTTGAGGTTCTTTTGGTTTTTCTGGTTTTTCTGGTTTCTTCGGTCCATCTGTAGGATTAGTTGAATTTTCGTCGTTATTTGTTTGATCGTCACCACCGTCTGAAGGGCCCTCAGCAGCGCCTTTATTTGTTTCATTATCCTTCTTTTGTTCCGGAGTGGAATTCTGGTTTGTATCATTGGTGCTATTTTGCGTATGATTGCCCCGGTTTTGCCACCCATTATTAGCTGGTGGCGTATAAGCAGGTGCTTGCCACGTTTGCTGTCCACTATGATGAGAAGTATTATTTTCGGCGTCATTTGTTACACTATTTTCTCCCTCACTAGTAAATTCACTTTCTTGATTGGTGACCGCTTCTTCTGGATATCGAGTCCCCCAATAATCTCCAAAAAAATAGCCCCCATCAGCACCAAAAAATTGTTCTGTTATTGTTGCTTCGTTCATCGGTTCATCTATCCAACCTTCTATTACATCTGTAACCTCGTGTATAGGGACACTAAATTGTACAGCAATATCGTTGACATGGGCAATAGAGTTAATTGCAACGATACTACCAGTCTCCGCAGACAATAAAGGCCCACCACTATATCCCAGTAATAGCGTCTCTTCCAATTGATACGTATGTTCATATGTAAAATTTCCATAAGAAAAATGCCAGTCCACTTCGTTGACAACAGTAGCCGTTGTATTATTGTCTAAAACACGCTCGCTTCCAATAGCAATAACTTTATCCCTTGCAGATAAACCTTTTTTCCTCTCGGTTGGCGCTGGTTGATCCCCTGCAAGTTCAGCTACTTGAATCGCTGCCAAATTAGTTTCATTGGAATAGCCGATAACAGAACCAGTAAATGCATCATGATTATTTCTTACTTGTACTTCCGTATGCCCTTCAACAAGATGTGCACTCGTTAATAAGATGCCTTGATCATTATATAAAAAAGCAGCTCCTTCCCTTTCATTCGTCCTAACTGTATATACGTTTTTTTCAGCCATTTGAATCTTTTCTTCAACGGTTTTTTCATCATCTACGTCATCGCTTTGTTTATTCATTAATTCTGGATCATTGCGACTTGCAGCATTAGCCGCTTTTGTATGCGTTTCTAGACGATTGTTAGCAGCATTACTTTCGATAAATAAATAAGTGCCTCCGCTCACAAGGAGCAAAAATGAAATGATGGCTGTTAACTTAAATACTATCCCTCGCTTTAACGTTCTTCCACAATTTAAACAGTAACGCGTTCTTCTTTGTTTCTTCATTCCACATGTTGGGCAACGCATGTTTAGCCTCCTTTCAAAACATTAGAAAATTTCACTTCACACAAATTTCAAGACATATTGCCGCCGTTTTGTATAGCCGATAAGACTTAAAATTCATCCTTTTTTCTACTATGGGGAGTAAAAGAAAAAAGGAAGATTAAAACTTGGGGAGTCAGCTAGCTTGTTGATAGTGACATCATATGCTTCTGTAACGTTCCTTTGCCGGCACTTCTTTTATCGTATAACTTTATAATAACGACTTGTTTTAAATAGTTAACAACTAATAAGGTAGGTCTATTATACCATCATTTGGCATTTTGAAAATGGCGACAAGGTATGTTTTAACTTAAATGAATAAAATGTAAGCCGCTTATTTAGATATATACTCGCTTATATAATACAAACTTTTTTACCCACGTGAAAGCTCATTAGAACTGAAAAAATTTCCATAAAGTAAAAAATCATGAAAGCCTCTTATTACAGTATTATAAAAAACGCGACGCATTGTTTGCATTAAGGAAACTTTTTAAGTTATAATCATAATATATTTAGAGAGTAAACAAAATCAACATCCATACCAACAAAGCATATGTTATTAAAATATAGTTATGTATAACCTAAAGTTTCCCTAAACCAACTATTTAACTCACAGCCAAAGGAGCGACATAATATGCTTGATAAAAAACCTATCTATCAATTTCAAATTGGTGATCGAATAGAAATTACATCTGTTGAAATACGAGATGATGTCATGCGGCGTAGATTACTAGATTTAGGTTTTGTCCCAGGAGCCACCATTGAAATAGTACAGAAAAGTCCATTAGGAGATCCAATCGCTTTTAAAGTTTTTAACACGACGATCGCACTGCGGAAAGAAGAAAGTTCTTTTATCTACGCAAAGAAAGTTCATAAAGAGGTGGTATAAATGTTTCATACCATTGCTTTAGCAGGAAATCCAAACACAGGAAAAAGCACATTGTTTAACTTGCTTACTGGGTTAAAACAACACACAGGAAATTGGCCTGGGAAAACGGTATTACGGGCTGAAGGTGAACTAAAAACAGAGAAGCATGTATATAAGGTCATTGATTTACCTGGTACATATTCTCTTTACTCCAATTCAGCTGACGAAGAAGTAGCAAGAGATTACATTATTTTTGAAAAACCGGATATTACACTCGTTGTAGTGGATGCTACTTCGTTAGAGCGAAATTTAAATATAGCATTACAAGTATTAGAAATGACTGATCGTGCCGTTCTATGTGTCAATCTAATTGATGAAGCAAGAAAAAGAGGCATCCATATTGATAAAGAAGCGTTATCTAAACAATTAGGTATTCCAGTTGTGTTAATATCAGCTAGAGAAAAAATTGGTATCATTCAACTACTAAAAACGATAGACCGAATGATTGAAGGTAAATTAATAACGAAAGGTTACAAAATTAAATATAGTCCACAAATAGAAAAGAAAATAAAAGAACTCGAATCAGAAATCAAGCAAATTTTTGGGGATATCTTTCCTGCGAGATGGATCGCTTTACGTATATTAGATGGAGATAAAAAATTATTAGAATCGCTAAAAGCGTATATCCAAAACCAACAATTCAGTTCGGAAAAACATCCATCTGCACAAGGGGGCTGTTGTCATGGCGTATGAAACAAACCAACAAATACAGCAACTTGATGCATTGTTTGAAAAGTACAGTGATCAAGAAAATACGTTAAGAGATCATATCGTTTCAAGTATTTATCAATCTACGCAAAGCATAACCCAGCATTCCATACAGCGTTCTAATAAAAAAGCAACCTGGCTTGATGAAAATTTGGATAATATTTTAACATCACGTATTTATGGTTTTCCCATTATGCTTATGCTACTTGGAGTAGTCATTTATTTAACGATTGTAGGGGCAAACTATCCAGGTATTGTTATAAGCCAGTTATTTGCTACAGTTGAAAATTGGCTTGCTGCATTATTCCAATGGGCTAACTCCCCAGATTGGTTGTATGGAATATTGGTAGAAGGATTTTACCGTGGTACTTCCTGGGTGGTTAGTGTCATGTTGCCACCAATGGCTATTTTCTTTCCAATGTTTGCTTTGCTAGAAAATTTCGGATATTTACCACGAGTAGCATTTAATTTAGATCGTGTATTTAAAAAATCTGGCGCACATGGTAAACAATCATTAACAATGGCAATGGGGTTCGGATGTAACGCTGCAGCGGTCATGTCTTCACGCATTATCGAGTCACCACGGGAACGCATGATAGCCATCTTGACAAACAACTTTGTCCCGTGTAATGGGCGCTGGCCAGTATTAATTCTCCTTGCAGGTTTATTTATGGCGGCTGGATTTTCAGGCGGTATGAATACGTTTGTTGCTGCGTCCGTTGTCGTAGGAATTGTATTGTTTGGCATTATCATGACTATCTTTGTTTCATGGGCTCTTTCCAAAACATTATTGCGCGGTGTGCCTTCACACTATACATTGGAACTGCCACCTTACAGAAAACCGAAAATATGGAATACGATTGTTCGAGCTACATTGGATAAGTCATGGTTTGTATTAAAAAGAGCCGTCATTATTGCTGCACCAGCATCCGTTATTACTTGGATTTTAGCGAATATTTTCGTTGGTGATCAAAGTGTTCTTGAACATTTTGCTGGGTTTTTAGACCCTTTTGCACAAGCGATTGGCTTGGATGGTTTTATTTTAACGGCATTTATTTTAGGCTTTCCTGCAAATGAAATCGTCCTGCCGATTCTTTTAATGGGATATCTTGCAACAGGATCGATGATCGAAGTGGATAACTTAAACGATTTAAAACAAATATTTCTTGACCATGGATGGACGTGGTTAACAGCGCTTAATATGATGCTATTTTCTTTATTGCATTACCCTTGTGGTACAACCATGTTCAACATTTGGAAAGAAACAAAAAGTATAAAATGGACGTCGGCCGCCTTTATATTACCTACTACTATCGCCATTGTCGTCACATTTGTTATTGCGCAAGTCGTAAAAGGCTTTGGCTGGGTATAGACTTCTATACTTGTTCGATTACAGATCTCGCAATAGACTTCTTTTAAAAAATGTTCACAAACCAATACTGCCTATACATGGTACCGACCTCCGAGAGTTAGAGTTAAAAATCACTTTCGAGGGTAGCCACCCATGTAGGCAGTTTTTCTTTTATGTGAACTACTCACCACTTAGCTTCGCTTGAAGTGGGAGCTTCTCATTTCCACGACGAAAGCAACCTTTCGTCTCCATGAGCGTTACTTCGGGAAGTTCCTGCCCTAGATGTCCGACGAATCGGAGTTTCTTTCGTACCTTGGATATTTTACGCATGGAAGGATTCGCTTGGTTTTCGCATTATTAGTTTCTCCATGCAACCTCATATATCCAGTTTTCAAAGAACACTTCATGCTCTTATGGTAACATGCGTTCGGTCAATTAGCACGTCTAAAGACGTACTTGACCGAAAGCCAATTCATCTCCACCTTACCGCTGGGATTTCACCCTTCACACGCTTGAAGATGG
>NZ_FQXD01000030.1 GCF_900129865.1 Virgibacillus chiguensis | reverse complement strand
ACGCTTTGTTTCATCCGGTATTAGCCCCGGTTTCCCGGGGTTATCCCAGTCTTACAGGTAGGTTGCCCACGTGTTACTCACCCGTCCGCCGCTCGTTCCACAAGCGTCACTCCCGAAGGAGATCTACTTGCTTCCCGCGCTCGACTTGCATGTATTAGGCACGCCGCCAGCGTTCGTCCTGAGCCAAGATCAAACTCTCCATAAAAGTTTGTGATGATGAACACCGTTCTTCATCATTCTTAGCTGCTGAGATTTCTCTCAGTTTATTTCTTAAGAAAAAACAGGGTTTGTTTTTTCCTTGACATACTGGTTGTTTTGTTCAGTTTTCAAAGAGCAAATAATGTAATGTTTTTTAGCAACTTAACAATCATAACCTGTTATGTTATATTTGTCAAGCACATAGCCAAAATAACTTTTGCACCAAACCACAATGTGATTAATGCGGATAACAAGTATATCATGTAAAACAATCATAGTCAACTCAATGCTGTCTAATAATGAAATAGAACTGCTTATTTTTGACAGCAAAATCAATACTAAAGGATTATAGGAGAAAAGTCAAGCCCTCTCCTATATTTTTTTAATTTATGATTTCTCCACGCCATTCTAACATGCCACCAACCATATTTGCTACATCAAATCCTTGTTTATGTAAATAGGAGGCTGCTCTTTCACTCCTTCTCCCCGATCTACAGACCATAATATATTGCTTAGACTTATCTAGTTTTTCTGCTTCCTCTGGTATTTGCGCTAAAGGAATATGCGTTATGTGAGGGATTCTGCCTTGGGCTACCTCTTCTACTTCACGTACATCAATAAGTTCCAACGTACCATCGTTATTTTCTAACTTCTTCTCCACTTGCTCTGGGGTTAACTCTTTCACTTTATCACCTCAAACCTTTCCTATTTTAATAATAATTTTTTAATGGATAACTTTCAAGTTTGCAACACAATCTAAAGCTAACATCATAGAAGGGTAGTGTAATCATGAAAGGTAAGCATACTTGTTTTATTCTATGTAGTGTGTTTCTTCTTGTTTTTATTTCTAGTTCAGCTATTGCAGAAGAAACAAAGCCGAATTTAATTAAGACATATCGTGCTGATGTAACTGGCGATAATCATCCAGAGACAATTAAATTAATGGGTACGCTTTTTTCTGCGGATTCAACATACTATCGTGAAATATGGGCAGAGATTTCTAATAATGATAATCAATGGAAGATCTCTTACAATGGCGGTTATGACCCTTTTTTACAGTTTGTCGATTTGAATCACGATGGAATAAAAGATATATTTTATCAAAGTGCCACTGGAGGAAGTGGCGGGCTTTATAATTACCAGCTAAATACCATCATTCACACCCAAATGGAAAAAATACCATTACCTAAACAAATGTATTTAAGCGGTTATTTCCAACCTAATTTTAAAATTAATATAACATTAACAGCTACGAGTAAGCCAATTACAATAGATATTAAAAATCGTGCTCAAGATTATATTCGACTTGGTATTTATAATAAAGACGGTAGCTTACATTCGCAAAACCAATCTGTTTTGATTGACCCAATCGCTTTTTTTGAAGTCTTTAAAATAAGCGATAGTAAAGGATATGGCCTAAAAAGTTATCAACAAATTAGCGGCGCATACCACGCCGACCGATTAGGAACCGTAGAGACTATATGGTATTTCGAAAACGATAATTGGATTATTTTAAATACTAAATGGGTTCCATCTAAATAAAGACCCATTAATTTAAATAAATTAGTTCAACATATAAGTGCCATGCAGTTCGCTCTTTTCACTCCTTGCAAACGACTGTGAAAGCTAGCGTTCTGCGGCACTTTATTTTTAAGCAAAGGAGGGTGTTACACAATCAATTATCTGATTGCGCTACAGCCCGCTGCTCTTAGAAGTATCCTTGTTAAGAACAGCAACATGTGGATTAATTGGCAACGATATTAACTAGTTTCCCTGGTACAACAACGACTTTCCGAATTGTTTTATCTGTAATTAAATCTTTAATCTTTTCATTTTCTAAAGCTATTTTTTCTAATTCTTCTTTTGAAACATCTTTGGAAACATTTACTTTAGCACGAACTTTCCCCATCACTTGCAAGACAATTTCCACTTCATTTTCTATCAGCTTTTCTTCATCATATACAGGCCAAGGTTCATAAGTGATCGTTTCGGAATGACCTAACTTTAGCCATATTTCCTCAGCAATATGTGGCGCAATTGGGGATAGCATTTTTATAAATCCTTCCACATATTTTTTAGGAATATATTCCGCTTTATTACATTCATTCACAAACACCATCATTTGAGAGATAGCTGTATTAAAATGCAAATTTTCAAAGTCCTCCGTCACTTTCTTTACCGTTTCATGGTAAGTTTTATCTAAAGTGCCATCATTTTCTTCAATAATCTTTCTAGAAAGTTGCCCATCATCCTCAATAGTTAAGCGCCAAACGCGATCGAGGAAGCGACGTGAGCCATCCAGCCCATTTTCTGACCACGCAACAGAAGCATCTAGCGGACCCATGAACATTTCATAAAGTCGTAAAGTATCTGCACCATGAGATTCTATAACGTCGTCAGGATTAACGACATTACCTTTAGATTTACTCATTTTCTCATTGCCTTCTCCCAAGATCATCCCTTGATTAAACAGCTTTGTAAACGGCTCTTTCGTAGGGACAACCCCAATATCATATAAAAACTTATGCCAAAAACGCGCATATAGCAGGTGAAGAACAGCATGCTCAGCACCACCAATATATAGATCGACAGGCAGCCATTGTTGGAGTGCATCAGGAGCAGCTAATTGCTTAGAATTTTCCGGATCAATATAGCGTAAGAAATACCAGCAACTTCCCGCCCACTGCGGCATGGTGTTCGTTTCTCTCCTTCCTTTCATACCCGTTTCGGTATTAATGACATTTACCCATTCCTCAGCATTTGCTAGTGGCGATTCTCCCGTTCCTGATGGTTGAATATTATTCATAGACGGTAATTCTAATGGCAATTCTTCTTCAGGAACAGTTGTCATCGTTCCGTCTTCCCAGTGAATTATAGGAATAGGTTCACCCCAATAACGTTGTCTAGCGAACAACCAATCGCGAAGACGGTAGGTGATTTTTTTTGTACCTTTTCCGTGTTCCTCTAACCACGCAATCATTTTCATAATTGCTTCGTCTTTACCTAAACCATTTAAAAACCCAGAATTAATATGCTCGCCTTCCCCACTATAAGCTCCTTTTGTAATGTCTCCGCCTGCAACAACCTCAACAATAGGGAGTTCAAATTTAGTAGCAAATTCGTAGTCTCTTTCATCATGTGCTGGAACAGCCATAATTGCACCTGAACCGTAACTCATTAATACATAATCCGCAATCCATATTGGCATTTTCTCCCCATTCACAGGATTAATAGCATATGCCCCTGTAAAAACACCTGTTTTTTCTTTCGACAATTCTGTTCGTTCTAGGTCTGACTTCGTTTCGATCTCATGAATATACTTTTCAACATCATCTTTTTGTTTATCTGTTACAATTTTCTTTACCAAAGGGTGCTCAGGTGCTAAAACAGCATAGGTTGCGCCAAATAGTGTATCTGGTCTAGTTGTAAAAACAGTAAACGCTTCATTCAATGACTCAATTTCAAAGCTAACCTCAGCACCTTCTGATTTGCCAATCCAATTTCGTTGCATATCCTTTAAACTCTCTGGCCAATCCAATTCTTCCAAATCTTCTAAAAGACGATCTGCGTAAGCAGTGATCCGTAGCATCCATTGTTTCATTGGTTTACGAATAACAGGATGCCCTCCCCGCTCGCTTTTCCCATCAATTACTTCTTCATTCGCTAATACCGTACCTAAAGCAGGGCACCAATTGACAGGGACTTCATCCATATATGCTAGCCCGTGTTCATACATTTTTATAAATATCCATTGTGTCCACTTATAATAGTTAGGATCTGTTGTATTAACTTCGCGATCCCAATCATAAGAAAAGCCGAGAGCCTGAATTTGTCGCTTAAATATATTTATATTTTTATCTGTAAAAGCTGCCGGGCTATTCCCCGTATCAATTGCATACTGTTCAGCAGGGAGTCCAAAAGCATCCCACCCCATTGGATGCAATACCTCATAACCTTGCATTCGCTTCATTCTCGATATAATATCTGTAGCTGTATACCCTTCTGGATGCCCCACATGCAAGCCAGCTCCAGATGGATACGGGAACATATCCAACGCGTAAAACTTTTCCTTTTCAGAAAACGTATTTGTTTTAAATGTTTTATTTTCTAACCAATACGTTTGCCATTTTTTCTCTATTTGCTGATGATGATAACTCATGTTTTTCCTCCTATTAGTTTAAATTTTCTAGATACATTAGGTTTCAGGTTCAACTGAACATAGCCATTTCAAAAATGATACTGTTTATATAGAAAGAACAAAGGCTCGGGGCGCCCGTTTAGCAACGAGCGAGCGGAACGAATCAACGAAAGTTTTAGGAATCATGCTCCTGCAACACGAGTATGCCGGCGCCCTCCGGCAAGCCCGTCTTTAGTCAACCTTCCTATTTAGAACGAACCGATGATAACTTAGCTTAGGGCAATGGAGTGAAGTCGCCTACTTGCTAGGCGCTGGACGCGGCTAAATAACTTAGTAAGTTTATCCACAGCTGCTAAATTTGATAATTTCTTTGACCATAAAAAAAAGCATCACGGTCCCTTCTAATTTCATAGAAGGGACGAGATGCTTTCACCCGCGGTACCACCCATTTTAATGCTCATCAGCATTCACTTGAAATCCGTAACGAGGACATACGTCAGAAACTACTCTGCAATTTTCGCTCCTGCAACAGCTCAAGGCGAGTTCATAAATAAACAGGGACAATTTCCACCTACCATTGCCTCTCTATTCCTGAAATAATTTATTACTACTCCTTGGCATTGTCATTATCTTATTATATCGAATTGTAATGAATTATTTTATCTTTGTCAAGACAACATGTGACTTCATCTGCTAAAATAAGTAGTAATAATTTTGGCAAAGGAGATAATCATGTTACACGGAATTTTGCACTATGCGCATTATTTATTAGAATCCACTATTGAAAAAAACGAAACTGTCATTGACGCAACTTGCGGAAACGGCCAAGATACGCTGTTTTTAAGTAATGTTGTTGGTAAAAATGGCCACGTTTTAGCATTCGATATTCAAGAACAAGCAATTCAAACAACTAGACAGTTAATGCAAGAAAATCAAAAACAGAATGTATCTATTATTCATGATAGCCATGAACATTTAGAAAAATACTTACCTACAAAAGAAATGTTAGTTGGAGGAGCAGTATTTAACCTTGGTTACCTGCCTAGAAGCGATAAAACCATAATCACCAATGCTAATTCCACCATTATGGCCATCAACAAAATATTACATTTCCTAAAACCAAACGGCTTGATTGTCATCGTTGTTTATTATGGTCATGAAGGAGGACACGAAGAAAAAGAAGCTGTTTTAAAACATGTAATGCAGCTGAGCCAACGCTCCTATCATGTGTTACAATATCGGTTTATTAATCAAAGAAATAACCCGCCATTTATTATCGCTATCGAAAAAAAGGGGAATGGCTTTACTAAAAGAAAATTGTCATTTTAGTTCGCTTTTTCTAAAAGAAAATTCAGAAAAACTTAGCTTGCCAAGTCTTATGGCGAATAGCATAGTTTTTCTTATACCATAAACCTTTAAACATTTATACTTTCCTATAGTGTAATAAAAGCTCGGGACGCCCGTTTAGCAATGTAGCGAGTGGAGCAAATCAGCAGTTTTAGGAATCATGCTCCTGCAACAGGAGTATGCCGGCGCCCTCCGGCAAGTCCGTCTTTAGTCGGCCTTCCTATTTAGAACGAACCGATGATGACTTAGCTTAGGGCGATTTCGCCAAATCGCCTAGTTGCTGGGCGCTGAAGCTAGACATAGCTATTCCATTGATTCGGTATCCAAAAGCAACAAATTTTATACTCCCTCTATATACTAACGTTTTCTCTTGTTTTCTTTGTTTTTCTTAAAATTTCATTTTGTTTTTACGCATCAACAATATTTAAGACCGTATTAGGAAGCTTTTTTAATGTAGAAGGGGGCACTTAATAAGCCATCCTTCTCTTTTTAGAAAACTTGGCTTATTGTCAAATCATTATGAAGACTCAAACCTTCATTTTGCCTATTTTAAACTTTAAATCTCTATACTTTCCTATATAAAAATACACCTGTAGACCCCGTTTAGATTTGAAATGTATCAATGGCTGAGACACCCACTTCAATTTTGAAAAGGTTTGAAGCGGGAGGAAAACAGCCCACTCTAACTCGCAAGAGCCTTTAAGAACAAACAAATCGAAATAAAAAAACTCGCTACTAATAAGATTTACTTTAGTTTAAATGAGATCTCCTCTTATTGGAAATATCACCACTTTCAATTGTACAATTAAAAGCCCACTGTTCACAAAAAATACATAATACTAACAAATCAACCTTGTAATCGTTTACTTGTTATAGTACAACGTTTCCAATTAAAATTGTTTGCTCATTATTTCACAAAAGGTGTGGAAATTTATAAAAAACCATTATATAATGAGGGTGTAAAAAGATTGCTCAGTGTTTCACAAACTAAGGAGGGTCCTATTATGACTGAGAAAACAAAAGGAACTGAAGAGCTAGTTTCCACTAAAATTAACCAACTAATCTCCCAAGCAGAAGAGTCATTGGAAGGTTTAAAACAGCTAGATCAAGAAGCTATTAATACAATTGTCAAAGAAATGGCATTAGCAGGTCTTGATCAGCATATGCCTTTAGCTAAATTAGCCATTGAAGAAACAGGTCGTGGCGTCTTTGAAGATAAAGCTATTAAAAACATCTTTGCAACAGAATATATTTATCATAACATTAAATATGATAAAACGGTTGGAGTTATTCATGAGGATGAGCAAGAAGGAATGGTTGAAATTGCTGAACCAGCTGGTGTGATCTGTGGTATAACACCAGTTACAAACCCAACATCAACAACCATGTTTAAATCACTTATTTCCATTAAAACGAGAAACCCAATTATTTTCGCTTTCCACCCTTCTGCTCAAAAATGTAGCAGTCAGGCAGCAAAAGTATTACTTGATGCCGCGGTAAAAGCAGGTGCGCCTAAAAATTGTATTCAGTGGATAGAAACACCTTCTGTTGAAGCAACGAAAACATTAATGAATCATGACGGCGTATCACTTATACTTGCTACTGGTGGTTCAGGAATGGTGAAATCAGCATATAGTTCTGGAAAGCCAGCCCTCGGTGTTGGCCCAGGAAATGTACCATGTTATATAGAAAAAACCGCACAAATAAAGCGCGCTGTCAATGACCTCATTTTATCCAAAACATTTGACAACGGAATGATCTGTGCATCTGAACAAGCAGTTATTATTGATAAAGAAATATATGACACGGTAAAACATGAAATGGTAGCTAATAATTGTCATTTTCTAACAGAAGCAGAAAGAAAGAAAGTAGAAAAACTGGTTATTAACCCTACATCTTGTGCAGTAAATGCGGATATTGTTGGTAAACCAGCATATGAAATTGCTAAGATGGCAGGAGTAAATGTGGCCAAGAACACTAAAATTTTACTTGCTGAAATTGAAGGTGTTGGACCAGAATATCCGTTATCTAGAGAAAAATTAAGCCCTGTATTAGCTTGTTATAAAGTAAATAGCACAGAAGAAGGATTCAAGCGCGCCGATGAAATGCTACACTTTGGAGGACTAGGACATTCAGCAGTCATTCATTCTACTGACCAAGAGGTTATCGAAGCATTTTCTCTAAAGATGAAAGCAGGTAGACTGATTGTAAACTCACCATCTTCTCAAGGAGGAATCGGCGATATTTATAACAACCATATGCCTTCCCTTACATTAGGATGTGGAACTTATGGCGGAAACTCCGTATCAACAAACGTCGGAACAATCAATTTAATGAATATTAAAAAAGTCGCTCGGAGGAGAAATAATATGCAATGGTTTAAACTACCTCCTAAAATCTATTTTGAAAAAAATGCAATTCAATATTTAGAAAAAATGCCTGACATCTCTAAAGCATTTATTGTAACTGATCCGATGATGGTAGAATTAGGTTATGTAGATAAAGCTCTCTACTATTTACGTAAACGTGCTGATTATGTCCATTGTGAAATTTTTTCAGATGTCGAAGCTGATCCATCTATTGAAACCATCCGCAAAGGTACTGCGTTAATGCAAAAGTTTGAACCAGATGTTATTATCGCTATTGGCGGTGGATCTCCAATGGATGCTGCTAAAGCCATGTGGTTATTCTACGAGCATCCAGATGCTGATTTTAACGCTCTAAAACAGAAATTCATGGACATTCGTAAACGTATCGTCAAATACCCGAAATTAGGAAGACTAGCTCAATTGGTATGTGTGCCAACAACGTCAGGAACAGGTTCTGAAGTAACATCATTTACAGTGGTTACCGATAAAAAATCAGATACAAAATACCCGCTAGCAGATTATGAAATGACACCAAATGTTGCTATAGTTGATCCACAATTTGTCATGTCTGTGCCAAAACAAGTAACAGCTGATACTGGTATGGACGTATTAACACACGCCATTGAAGCTTATGTGTCCAATTTGGCAAACGATTATACTGACGCGCTTGCAATTAAAGCAGTTCAATTAGTTTTTGAATACTTGCCAAAAGCATATCATAACGGAAATGATGAGTTAGCTAGAGAAAAAATGCATAATGCTTCAACAATTGCTGGAATGGCATTCTCCAATGCGTTCTTAGGCATTAATCACTCTTTAGCTCATAAACTAGGTGCAGCGTTCAACATTGCACATGGTAGAGCTAATACGATATTACTACCGCATGTTATCCGTTACAATGCTAAAAAACCAGAAAAATTTGCTACGTTCCCTAAATACGCATACTTTATAGCAGATGAGCGTTATGCAGAAATCGCAAAAGCGCTAGGGCTTCCAGCAAGAACGGTGGAAGAAGGAGTAGAAAGTTTAGTACAAGCTATTATTAAACTTGCTAAAGAACTAAATATCCCAATGAGCATTAAAGACACAGGTGTAAACAAACAAGCATTTGAAGCAAAAGTAGATAAACTAGCTGAATTAGCTTTTGAAGACCAATGTACAACAGCAAACCCAAAATTGCCTTTAATTACTGAACTGGCAACTATATACCGTGACGCATATAAAGGAATATAAAAACCTTATAACATGATTTCCGTTTATATTGATTTACTGTTCTACCCTACCCAAGATCAGTAAAACTGTACAGGACCGTTGTTACTTATTTGTAACAGCGGTCCTTTGTAGTTTAAAAAATTTAAGAAAATAATACATTCTTGTGTTTCGATGAAAAAAAATAGCAGGATATCCGGCCGTTTGAAAAAGAAGTCGCTTTAAACGTTTGGAATTAGAGATTTGTCCCACTTTATTGTCCCCTAAATATAATCCGATTAATCCTTGTACGACCATTACATGGAATTTCGAGTTAGGTATGGTAACTGCATATAATTTTGCTTGCTCACAAAAGTACTTGAATCGTTCATGCATGACTGACTCGTTTTTGTAATATGAGCAAAAATTTAAATCAGCTTCCTCTTTATCTTCCTGCTGATCAATATAATAATCCAATAAAATATGTAATCCTTGAATATAAGGAAAGTAAGCTGTTACAATTTCATCAGCTAACTTTCGATACAACCTGCCTGCTAAACTGTAGGCCATTAAACAAAAAACACCCAAAGTGGATCCAGCTGCAGCGGAAAATTCATACCAAGCTAGCGAATAGGCATTTTTCTCATTAGACCATTTTGTTAAACGTGGTACTCTTTCCTCATGAATAACGTGTTTATGCACTTGTAACTCACTATATAAGCCTGCCAACTTTATTGCTTGTTCTTGATATGTTGGAATATCATCCAACTTTCTAACGATATCATTACAGGTTTTTACGAGCTGTTGCAAATAACCATTGTCTTGCTTATGCTCAAATAACGCATAATAATCTTTTGGTAAAGACTTAGGACAATGCGCATCAATCATGGAGGTATGTAACAACGCGAAAGATTTAGCGTCTAGCGATGTACTTCGATCACATAAATTATCTAAATAATCACTTATTGTTTGATAAGCTACAATAAAACGTACACAATCTCTCCATCTTTTCCCTGCTAATAGCGCATACACTGCCCCACCTTGGCAATGAAATTGTTTTTCAGACATACTTGCCAGTGCTTGATAACGCAATTCTTGATCAGGGATTTCATTCGCTCGCTGTTTCCAAAAAGCAAGTTCCTCTCTTACTGCTGGAAAGATCTTACGATAAACTGTTATCATTAAAGGGATAGGTGTACTTGGGACTTCCATACTCAACGTCTTGCCTCCGTTCCAATTTCAAACACTTTTACCTTATTTGTTTCTATTACTATTATCAGCATATTTTTTAGGAGGATTCAAATGATACATCCTTATAAAGGAATATTTCCAACTATTCATGACTCTGTATTTATAGCAAATGATGCAAGCATCATCGGTGATGTCACAATCGGTGCACAATCAAGTATCTGGTTTAAAACAGTCATACGCGGTGATGTTGCACCTGTCAATATTGGAGAACGAACTAGTATTCAAGACTTATCCGTTCTACATCAAAGCCCAGGTATGCCATTAACGATCGAAAGTGATGTTACTGTCGGTCATCAAACTACGCTACACTCTACAACGATACAAAAACATGCTCTAATTGGTATGGGTTCTATTTTACTGGATGGCTCAGAAATAGGAGAATACGCATTTATTGGAGCAGGAAGTCTTGTCCCACCTAATAAAAAGATTCCGCCTTTTACATTAGCACTAGGTAGACCAGCAAAAGTCGTCCGAGAGCTAACAGAATCTGATTATGCAGAAATGCAACGCATTTGCCAATCCTATGTTGAAAAGGGAGTTATTTACAAACAACAAAACAGGTAATATATACATTTTTAGTTTAACTTTCATTACAATCAACCGATATATAGGGAGAATGCGCTTTGCCAATCTAGCTGTTATTTAAATAAGGAGAGATAACACCATTCCATTTTCCAATCTTTAGAAAAACTCAGCTTGTGGCGGAAGCTGTATTTTTTTCTTATACTATAAACCAAAAAATTTTATACTTTCCTATAGTACAAAAAACATTACTGTAGTTAGTATATGCGATGAAAGAAAAGAAATCAAAACCAACCATTAATCATTCACCTTATTACAATAGTTCTTTCGTCATTGGGTAAGCTTGAAAAGAAATGTAATTTAATCAAACTTTCTTTTAGCATAAAAGTGGCAACATCCTCTCATTTTGACGAGTGCTTTTCTGAAATCAACTATTCAACTAAGGTGACATTTTCATAGCATAGCATTTAGGACTTATTCTACGGGGAGATTGTAAAAATGAACATTATTTTATTTAGTGTTTGTTGTATTCTAGCTACCTTCTTATTTTATGTTAGTTCTAAGCAAAAAATTACATGGGTGAAAAAATCGTTTATCCTATACGGTTTTATTTTTTCTATCACGGCCATTTCTCTTTTATCTATGTTTTTCATGCAACATAAAATAACTTTTAAACAATTAATAGAAAGTGCTATCCCAGTACATGAAGACAATCACTATTCTCCTGAGGTCAGCAAATTATCAAAACACACGATAAAGAAAGCAGTCAATATTAAAGCTCCAATGATAGAGCAACTTCCTGAGCTACCAAGAGGTTGTGAAGTCACAACCTTATCCATGCTGCTAAACCATTATGATATACGTGTTGATAAAATGAAATTAGCTGAACAAGTGAAAAAAGACCCTACGCCATACAGAAAAAAAGACGGCAAAATCCACTTTGGTAACCCTTATAATGGGTTTGTTGGCGATATGTACTCTTTTGAAACCCCAGGGATGGGCGTATACCATAAACCAATTGCTGAATTGGCAAAAAAATACGTAGGTGATGTCGTAAATGATTTAACAGGAAGTGACTTCCAAGCAGTTATTGAAGAATTGAACCATAAACGGCCAGTATGGGTCATTATAAACACAACTTATGATAAACTACCAAAAGATAAATTTACTACATGGCACACAAAAGACGGGCAGATTGACATTACGATGAAGCAACACTCTGTTTTAATTACTGGATATGATGAAAACTACATTTACTTTAACGATCCATTAAACAAAGCAGATAAGGCTCCTATTGAAGAGTTCAAAGCTGCTTGGATACAAATGGGAAAACAGGCGATCACCATTGCAAAATAAATGGAAGATCGCCTGTTTATTAAGTCATATAATTTTAATCTCACATTAGAATAACCTCAGATAATGTTTGGAATACTTGGTTTATCTCTTTAGGGCGAAAGCCGCTCCTTCTACTACACCACTTAAAATATTACATAATTAGAAAAACTCGGCTTGATGCCAATCTTTATAGAGGAAGCCAAGTTTTACTCAACTATAAACCTTTAAACTTTTAAATTTCTTATAGTACTAAGAGAAGATTAATTCTCCTGTGTTTTCATTCAATGTTGATACATCAAACTTTTTCTCAACAAAGTTTTTATGCCAGAGCATAAACATAAGCACGGTCCAAATTTTTCTACTGTAATCCCCTTTTCCTTGACAATGATCGTCTAGAAGTTGAAGGATATAGTTTTTGTGTAATAAATGGTCGGTTTCACTTTCATGAATGAGTTGTTTTGCCCAACCATTTAACTCATTTTTCAACCAATGACGAATAGGAACAGGAAACCCTAATTTTTTACGATCTAATACATGGTCAGGTACAATACCTCTGGAAGCTTCACGCAACAAGCTTTTCGTAGTACCATTGGCGATTTTTAAATCAACTGGAATCTCATTTGCTATGCGAAATACTTCTTTATCTAAAAATGGAACTCGTAATTCAAGAGAGTGCGCCATTGTTACTCGGTCTGCTTTTAATAAAATATCTCCACGCATCCAAGTATGGATGTCCACATACTGCATCTGATTTACATATGGATAATCTTTTACTTGATCAAATAACTTACCAGTTACTTGTTGATAAGATAACTGTTCATTATATGTTTTTAATAGCTCCCTCTTCTCTTCTTCTTCAAACATTTTTGCGTTTCCAATATAACGTTCACGCAATGGGGTTGTTCCACGGTCGAGAAAGCTTTTACCTTTCACTCCTTCAGGTAGTACAGCAGAAACTCGTTTCAGCAACCCTTTCATGAAAGAAGGCATTTTATCAAAATACTTTAATGAATCCGGTTCACGATAAATATTGTATCCGCCAAAAAGTTCATCGGAGCCTTCTCCAGATAAAACCACTGTTACATGCTTTCTAGCTTCTCTAGAAACAAAATATAACGGTACACAAGATGGATCAGCCAATGGATCATCCATATGCCACATAATCTTTGGTAAATGATCTACATATTCTTGAGGAGAAATCATATAGGAAATGTTCTCTACATTTAATTTATCTGCTGTTTCTTTGGCCACATCAACTTCAGAATATCCATCGCGTTCAAAACCGACAGAAAATGTTTTTATTGCTGGATTAATATCCTTCGCAATGGAAACAATTAACGTTGAATCGATTCCTCCAGATAAAAATGAACCTACTGGAACATCACTGCGCATATGCACATTTACTGAATCATACATGACGTCTTGAATTTTTTTAATCCAGTCCTGCTTTTCACGAAGTACAGGATGGAAAGTTGCATGCCAATAACGCGTAAATTGAATAGGCTGTCCAGGTTTTTTAATAAAATAATGCCCTGGTTCTACTTTTTTTATGCCAGCAGTCATCGTCATTGGCTCAGGTACGTATTGAAAGCTCAAATAATGCTGCAGCGCATCTTGGTCTACTTTTTCTTGGTCCATCATTAGTGTGATGCTTTTTTTCTCAGAAGCAAATGTGGTCCCGAAGGAATTTTCATAATAAAAGAGCGGCTTAATTCCAAAAGGATCACGAGCTCCATACAATTGCTCCGTCTCTTTATCCCACACAAGAATGGAGAACATGCCTCTTAAATACTGAAAAGCACCCTCTTTATGTTTTGCAAATAAAGCTGCAATTACTTCTGTATCAGAATCCGTTTGAAATGCATAACCTTCTGCAAGTAATTGTTTACGCAATTCAATATAATTATAAATTTCACCATTAAAAACTAACCATATTTGTTCATCATTATAACTTAATGGTTGGGAACCACTTTCAATATCTATAATACTCAAACGTCGGAACCCAAAGGAAATATAAGAATCGAAATAGTATCCTTCATCATCTGGTCCTCGATGAGTGATCAAATTATTTTGCTGTTTAAATAATTCTACTTCTTGTTCTGTTCGTTCTACAGGATTATCAAATATCATTCCGATAAAACCACACATAGCTGTCTACCTTCTCTCATTAAATATAGTAACGTATGGTACGCATCATTTTTTTCATTACTATCATACCACACCAAACGTTCGTTAAAAACTTTTAGGAAAACTTGGTATGTGTCAAGTTTTTCTCGACATAGTTATAACCTCTATATTTCCAGCACTCTATTTATGTACATTTTTAGTGACCGCTACGGAAAAACACTACACTTCCCTTGGTCTGGCGCTTAGCTCCTCGAAAAAAGAAGTCGCTTTTTTCTGCGGCGTCTTCCCGCTGCGCTTTCCTACAGGACAAGGAAAGTTACGTAAATGAAACACCTCCATCATTTTCGAAGAGTCTCCGTGTTTTTCCTCCGTTAGCTTAACCGTATCAACTATAACACTCCTCAAACTTCCACTTAACGGGATGGAAAATCTTACAACTACCGAGTTATCGCTTGTTGGTCTGTTATCACATTTCACAAACCAGAAACCTGAGAAAAAAGCATGATAGAAAACTCTTTCTTCCCCTTCCTTACAGTAAAACAAAAACATGACCTCTCCAGCGACCGAAAAGTCATGCTATTGCTCACTCTACTGCTGTTCTTTTACTAATGCAATTAATTCTTCTACTTTATCCGTTTTTTCCCAAGGAAATACAACATCTGTACGCCCAAAGTGACCATATGCAGCTGTATTTCTAAATATTGGCTGTTGTAAATCAAGCATACGAATAATCCCAGCAGGACGAAGGTCGAACAACTTCCTCACAGCTTGAACCAATACATCTTCACGAACGATTCCTGTTCCAAACGTATCAATAGCAATTGACACCGGTTCTGCTACACCAATTGCATAAGCTAGTTGAACTTCACAACTTTTAGCTAATTTTGCAGCGACAATGTTTTTTGCAACATATCTTGCTGCATAAGCGGCAGAACGATCTACTTTCGTTGCATCTTTACCACTAAATGCTCCACCGCCATGTCGTGCATAACCACCATACGTATCCACAATAATTTTTCTTCCAGTTAAACCTGCATCACCTTGTGGACCACCTATCACAAATCGCCCAGTTGGATTGATAAAGTATTTTGTTGTTTCATCTAACAAATGTGCTGGGACTACTGGAGAAATAACATGCTTCAGTAAATCTTGTTCAATTTGCTCCACAGTTACATCTTGATGGTGCTGTGTGGAAATGACGATGGTATCAACTCGAATAGGTTGCCCATCTTCTCCATATTCGATGGTTACTTGTGTTTTTCCATCTGGTCTCAAGTAATCTAAGATATGCCTTTTACGAACATCTGCCAAACGTTTAGCTAACTTATGTGCTAAAGAAATCGGTAGTGGCATTAATTCTTCCGTTTCATCGCAAGCGAATCCAAACATTAAACCTTGGTCACCAGCTCCAATAGCATCGATTTCTTGCTCGCTCATTCGTCCCTGTCTTGCTTCCAATGCCTTATTTACGCCTCCAGCAATGTCTGGAGATTGCTCATCTATTGCCGTTAATACAGCACAAGTTTTGGCATCAAAACCAAATTTTGCTCGCGTATAACCTATCTCTTCAACTGTTTTCCGTACGACTGCTGGGATATCAACATAAGTAGTCGTAGATATTTCACCTGCCACTAATACAAGACCTGTCGTAACGGTTGTCTCGCATGCAACACGTGCATAAGGGTCCGATTGTAATATTTCATCTAAGATAGCATCAGAAATTTGATCTGATATTTTATCAGGGTGACCTTCTGTTACAGATTCAGAAGTAAATAAACGTCGATTCGTAGCCATTTTGCTACTTCCTCCTTTAAAATCAGATACGGAACTCTATATAACGTGAAAATTTACTTAATTGGTGTTTTCTCTGACACACGATAAACAAAAGAAATCTAAAATGACATTATTATAAGATATGCATATATAATGACAAGAACAAATACTTCTAGTTATCCTGCGCTAGATTGCCTGTATCCATTCAACAATAGAAAAACTTGACTTAAACGCCAAGTTCCTATGGCGAAAGCGGTAGTCTTCCTTATACTATGAGCTTAAAATTTATACTTTTCTACAGTATAAAAAACCCCTTCCTGCTTATCATGAGGAAAGGGAATAGCGATCCTTTCGCTCTTATTGTTCAAGGTTTCGTATGACCTTGCATCAGGTTAGCACCTTTTCACAAATGCGTGATGGTTGCTGGGTTTCTTCGGGGCTGTCCCTCCACCAACTCTGAATAAGAGATCCGTTCGCAATTCAGCTTACCGAAATAGTAGGTTTCTGTCAATTAATTTGGGTATATTTTCAATCACTTTACCAACATACTAGTAGAAAACTTGGCTTGTCACCAAGTCTTATGAGAAAGCCTTGTTTTTCTAGTTAAATCTATAAAACCTAAAATTTGTACTTTTCTATAATGTAAGAAAAACCAGAGAGGCATATAAAATCTTCTTTAATTTTTTATATTTCATCACATTTAGTATGGACTATTTGAATAAATGTGTTATACTATTTACAGATTAAACACATGAAATACGTTCTTCTTCCATGAACATGAATAAATTTGAGTTAAAAGGCAGGTATTTCTAATGAAAACGGTAGAAAAATCATTTGTAACCGAATTATATGCACATCCTCATTTGTTGTCGAATTTATCTGTACCACAACTTGTAGAAAAAATTTTAGCTAGAAATGAAGGAAAGTTATCAGCAACTGGTGCTGTTCAAGCTGAAACAGGAGCTTATACTGGTCGCTCTCCTAAAGATAAATTTATTGTAGAAGATGAAATGAGCGAAAAGTATGTTGATTGGGGAACGGTAAATCGGTCCGTTAACGAAGAGACTTTCAATAAGCTTTATCAAAAAGTCGTTGCCTATTTAAAAAACAAGTCGGAAATCTTTCATTTTAAAGGATATGCTGGAGCAGACCATGAATACCGTCTCCCTTTGCAAGTAATTAATGAATATGCATGGCACAATCTCTTTGCCAGACAATTATTTATCACACCTACGAAGGAAGAACTAGAAAAGCATCAGCCAGAATTTACTGTTATATCTGCACCAACATTTAAAGCTGACCCAAAAGTAGACGGTACAAATTCAGAAGCATTTATTCTTGTATCCTTTAAACAACGTATTGTATTAATAGGTGGAACGGAGTATGCTGGCGAAATTAAAAAGTCTATTTTTTCCGTTATGAACTATTTATTGCCACAACGTAATGTATTATCGATGCATTGCTCTGCTAACGTAGGTAATGAAGGTGACGTTGCCTTATTTTTTGGTTTGTCAGGAACAGGAAAAACTACGCTATCCGCTGACCCATATCGTCGTCTAATTGGTGATGATGAGCACGGTTGGGGTCCTAATGGTGTATTTAATATCGAGGGCGGATGTTACGCTAAATGTATCAATCTATCTCAGGAAAAGGAACCACAAATTTATGATGCCATTAAATTTGGCACAGTATTAGAAAACGTCGTTTTAGATGAACAATCTAGAATTCCTGATTATGATAACACAAGCTTAACAGAAAACACGCGCGCAGCATATCCGTTAGAGAACATGGATAATATTGCAATTCCTAGTATGGCAGGACATCCAAATACAATTATTTTTCTAACTGCAGATGCGTCCGGAACATTGCCTCCAATTAGTAAATTAACAAAAGAACAGGCTATGTATCACTTTCTAAGTGGCTATACGAGTAAATTAGCAGGTACAGAAAGAGGCGTAACAGAACCACAGGCGACCTTTTCAGCTTGTTTCGGTTCTCCGTTCCTCCCGTTAGCACCATCTAAATATGCCGCTATGCTAGGGGAGAAAATTGATGCCTATCAATCAAATGTCTTCCTCGTTAATACTGGTTGGACAGGAGGATCCTACGGTGTAGGAAAGCGTATGAAGCTATCTTATACACGTGCTATGATTCATGCCGCTCTAGAAGGAGAATTACATGGCGTAGAAACAACAAAAGATCAAGTTTTCGGATTGGAGATTCCAATGCATGTGCCTGGAGTCCCAGATGAAGTATTAATTCCGAAAAACACGTGGCAAGATAAAGCCGCTTATGACCAAACAGCAAAACAGCTTGCAATGAAATTTCATGAGAATTTCAAACAATTTACGGAAGCTCGTGAAGATATTGCTAATGCTGGCCCTAGTTTTAAGGGTTAACTTATGTTTCCTCATCCCAAAAGGAATTTTATATAAAGTATTACCATAGCAGTTACTGCTGCATATCGACCTCAAAAAGAGGTCGATTTTTTTATTATCTAGGAAATTAAGGAATTGATAAAATTTAGCAGTAGCTGTGGATAAACTTACTAAGTTATTTAGCCACGTCCAGCTCCAGCGCCCTAAGCTAAGTCATCATCGGTCGGTCCGATCCCTGAGAGGAAGGTCGACTAAAAACGAGCTTACAGCCCAACGTCGGCATACCCCTGTTTTAGTGGCATGATTCCTTGATCTTTTTTGATCCATTACATTGTGAACGGGCGCTTGCTCCTTTGTCCCACTAAAGAAAAGGATATTTTTAGGGTTTAAATATAGGAAAACAAAGGCTTTCGCCATAAAACTTGACGACAAGCCAAATTTTTCTAATTAACTAGGCATTCACACATTTTTCTATCCAATCATAAACTGTTTTGACGAATGAAATTATAGAAAGGAGCAAATAGGATGAAAAAAATTCTATTTTTCCTGCTCTTCAGTAGCATACTCTTGTTTTTAACAAGTTGTAATAATGAAAACACCAATAAGAAAATTCAATTAGCTGAAGTTACTCGTTCCATTTTTTATGCACCGCAATATGTCGCTTTAGAAAAAGGATTTTTTAAAGATGAGGGGTTAGATGTAGAATTACAAACCACATGGGGTGGTGATAAAACGATGACTTCCCTATTATCAGATGGATCTGATATCGCTTTAGTAGGAGCGGAAACGTCTATTTACGTCTATGCTCAAGATTCAAAAGACATTGCTATTAACTTTGCTCAACTAACGCAAACAGACGGAACTTTTTTAGTAGCAAAAGAAGAAAAATCAAATTTCAGTTGGGATGAATTAAAGGGAACAACATTTTTAGGGCAACGTAAAGGGGGCATGCCACAAATGGTTGGTGAATACGTACTTAAACAGCAAGGAATTGATCCACATGAGGACTTAAACTTACAACAAAATATTGAGTTTGCTCATATTCCTAGTGCATTTGTGTCTGGAGATGTTGAATATGTACAATTGTTTGAACCAACTGCGAGTGCATTTGAAAAGGAAGGAAAAGGCCATATTATTGCTTCTTTCGGAGAAGAATCAGGAATTGTTCCATATACCGTTTATATGGCAAAACAAACCTATATGGATGAACACGAAGCAGAGATGAAGGATTTCACGAAGGCTATTTACCGTGCACAACAATGGGTTGCAGAGCAGCCTGCAAAAGAAATTGCTCAAACGATTCAACCTTATTTTGAAGATACAGAGTTAGAAATGCTAACCTCATCTATAGAACGCTATAAAAGTCAAGGTTCCTTTGCCACGGAGCCATTATTACAAAAAGATGCATGGAATAACTTGAAAAACATTATGGAAGAAGCGGGAGAATTACCAGAAGATGTAGCTTATGAAGAACTCGTCAATACTACATTTGCAAAGGATGTATTACAAGATTAAGGGGAGTGTGTGATGACACTTTTAACATTAGAAAATATTACTCATTACTACTTTTCTAAGCAAGGAGCTACAAAGTCATTAAAGGATATATCTATATCTATTCAAGAAGGGGAGTTTATTTCATTATTAGGACCAAGTGGTTGTGGAAAATCGACAATTCTTTCTATTATGGCAGGTATTATTCAGCCTACAGAAGGAAATGTTAGCTTAAAAGAAAAAGCAATCCAATCCCCTTCTTCAGAAATAGGCTATATGTTGCAACAAGACTATTTATTTCCATGGAAAAACATATTAGATAATATCCTTTTAGGGCCGAAAATAAACCAGACGGCTACGAATAAAATAAAAGAAAAAGGTATGGAACTCTTACAAGAAGTGGGAATAGAACATGTAGCTACTGCGTATCCTGATGCATTATCAGGAGGGATGCGGCAACGAGCAGCCCTCGTACGAACTTTAATTAATGACCCGATGATTTTACTGTTTGATGAGCCTTTTTCTGCTTTAGACTACCAAACAAAATTAAAGTTAGAGGATTTAGTCGCAATACTGTTAAAAACATACCGTAAAACAACCGTACTTGTTACGCATGATATTGGCGAGGCCATTGCTATGAGTGATCGTATCTTTGTCATGAATACAAACCCTGGAACCATATCGAAAGTATTTGACGTGCCTATCGAGCTACGTAATGAACAACCATTTCTAGCAAGAAGGCACCCTAAATATCAGCTATTATTTGATAAAGTATGGGATGAATTGGATAATCGCAAAAATGTCGCATTCTTAGGGGGAGGTAAATAAGGATGGCTCAAAGCAATGCCGAAGAACAATTATTTCAACAATATTTATCCTCTGTCCAAAAAGAAAAAAAGCATGTGCTTATTTGGCAACTTTTAATCCTAATCAGTTTTGTATTCTTTTGGGAGATCGCTAGTCGATTTTACTGGATCGACCCATTATTATTTAGCTCTCCTTCTACGATATATCAAGTCATTGTAGATAAGATGCAAGATGGGTCACTTCTCGCACATATGCAAGTCACTTTATTAGAAACAGTCGCTGGATTTTTGATTGGAACTATTGTAGGTGTTTTCCTCGCCATCTCCCTATGGTTTTCCAAGCGTTTATCTAACATATTAGATCCTTATCTTGTTATCTTAAATGCCATGCCTAAAGTAGCATTAGGCCCGATAATCATCGTTGCCTTAGGACCCGGATATGTATCCATTATTGCAATGGGAGCCATTATATCCGTAATCATTACAACACTTGTCGTCTATTCAGCATTTAATGAAGTAGACCCTAATTACGCAAAAGTACTGCAAAGTTTTGGAGCAACTAAACGGCAAGTATTTCAGCACGCCGTTTTCCCTGCCACATTACCAACAATAATTTCTACACTAAAAGTAAATGTTGGGCTTTCCTGGGTTGGCGTCATTGTGGGAGAATTTCTTGTTTCAAAACAAGGGTTAGGTTATTTAATTATTTATGGCTTTCAAGTGTTTGACTTCTCGCTTGTTATGATGAGTTTAGTTTTAATAGCTATTTTTGCAGCTATTATGTATAAGCTTGTGGAAAAAATAGAAAGCTGGTTAATCAAATAAAACAGGCTTGAAATGAAGCATTGACTTATAACCCAAAAGCTGTCATTTCTCGTACACTATATACTATTAAAGATCTATACGGCAGAAATTACTGCCGTATAGATCTTTAATAATAAAGCAATTACATGCTCAGAAAAATCCACCAAAAACAACGATAGACTATGACGCGAGCTCCTAGTAGGTTTAAAAAACTTATTTCATAACTGCAAGTTCAAATGTGATAAGCAATACGTTAACACACTGTCTTTCATCATAAAACTGTACTCTTCACGTTGCTTCACATCTACAGGGATGTGATCTAGTAGAACAGGCCCACATGTCTCATAATATGTCTTTTGTTCCTCCAATGAACAAATTGTTGCGAAATAAACATTTTTAACGACATTTTCAAACTTACCAGAAACAAAATATTGACCAACATAGCTTATTTTTTCAACAATGCCTCCAGTTTCTTCCTTAATTTCTCTAATAGCTGCTTCTTTTGCACTTTCCCCTCTTTCTACCTTCCCTCCTGGAAATTCCAATCCCCTTTCTTTATGCTTCGTCAACAGCCATTTATCTTTATATACGCATATGACCCAAACATGAAGCGGAGAATTAGAAAAGGGTTGATCTGCAAAGGATAATTTTACTTCATTATGGTAATAATCTTTAAATATATACATTTTTTCAACGCCTTCTCTAGTACTTCATTTCCTTAAAATAAATTTGCATTTTCGTGCTTCCTCACAAATACTGTATATCTAGCACCCATTTCGGTAAAATCCCTAACATTTCTATAAATACTGTAAGAATGTAGCAGACAAGTTTCTGTTCCTAGTCTTATATGGATGAAATGCCCCGATATGAAAATGTGCCTACACGGGTTACTACAATATGGACTTATTGGCATAAAATTCATTTAGGATATTCAATATTTGTTATTTTCCATTGTTTATCAAAGGAAAATGCGAATTTTATTGTGTAATCGCCATAAAAAGTTGTTTCGTTTGTTTGTGTTATAATAACTTGATTATCACTTTGCTCAGTGATTTCATAAGGCTCCCCTTTTAAAAACCATGCTGGCTTACTCGTTGGGCGAAGGTACAGACCATCGCTCTTTTCCCTATAATAATACTCTACAAAAGGTTTAGCAACTGAATATGTAGCAATGGAGCTAAACTTTTCATACAGATCTTGTTTAGAACCTAATTTCTTCACACGATAATCTCTATGAATAGGTTGCACTAGTATATTCATAAATTGTTCTGTTATGTTCGTTATTTTTTCTTCCGTTAACTGGGTGGCTTCAGCATTAACTGTAGCTTGCGCTGTTTCTTTTAGTACATCCCCTGAAGCAGTTGGCGTTTGTATATGCAATACTACAAGCGATAATAACATGGTAACGATAAGCACGGTTGTGCTATAAACGATGCGTCGTTTATTCATCTCCAATATACCTCCTTGTGTGAGCAGGATCCTTTCCTTACTAGTCTATTCCTGTCCATACCAATAGATAAACCTTTACTCACACAAATGGCATAATAAATTAGTTTTTTAACGCTTCATTTTTGGTCTTATAAATACGTGTTTAAAATGCCCATTTTTTGAATATGCGCTTTCGTTTTTTCATCTCCTAAATCATGTACAAGTTTGAACGCTCTTGCCATATCACTGTCATACTCATCATTTGCTGCATCGTTATGGTAAGGAACTGCTGGAATATGCGCACGAAAGAATGAACGTATCCCAGAAGCATTTGCTTCATCGAAGGCTTCACGTAATTGCACAATTTCTTGTTCCGTTGCGTAAATAACAAATTCATCATTATTGTGATACTTCACCCGCGATATTTCTCCTGACCCCATTTGGACGTAATATTTTTGTTTTTCCATTTCAAACACCTCCTATCGTATAGTATTTCTTTTTCATGAAAAAGCATGTATGGGAAACCAATACGATACGTACATATCTTTTGCCGATCTTAACCGTTAATAGCGCCTTTATGGTTTATAGAAGTTTAGAAAAACTGGACTTATCGCCAAGTCTTATGGCGAATGGCATAGTTTTTCTTATACTATAACCCTTAAAACTTTTATACTCCCTCTATATACTAACGTTTTCTCTTGTTTTCTTTGTTTTTCTTAGAATTTCATTTTATTTTTTACTCATTAACGATATTTAAGACCGTGTAAGCATAATTTTAATGTAGAAGGGTGCACTTAATAAGCCATCCTTCTCTTTTTGAAAAAAATGGGAATTTTCACTGCTATGATCGCACCTTCTCATCCCACAATACTCATGGTGACAAACCCTCCCACATCTCACAGCGTCTTCGCGCATACATTCCTTCGTTCGGTCTATCCATGAAGTGGGGCCGGCGTTGCTTTCCTACAGGGTCATTGCCCGATTGTATAAAAATTGCCGG
>NZ_FQXD01000031.1 GCF_900129865.1 Virgibacillus chiguensis | reverse complement strand
AACGCAATATCTATCCATCCATTATTAGGATATTTATCCCTTTTGTCAATTTGTTTAGCAATCGCTAACGTTGCTCCTGCTGCCCAAGCTAATTTATGAACTCCCAAAGCTTTTAATCGGCTTACGACTGTTTTCGTGAAAACTCTTTGAGCTTCTTTTTTACCTTTACTTAGACGAATGAAAAAATAAATGCGTGGTTACGAACTAATAACTCCCAAAACAGATGGATCCATCGCTTAATAAGCATGGAACAATCCGTTATGGACATGCTACGAAAAGTCGTTCAAGAAAACGATAAACATAAAATGCTATAGAACTTTAATTGAAGGCTATCACGCCAAAGATTTTGTATTCGCAAGAGCAAACGAGTTTCCTTTTGTTACAAAGACAATTTTAACCAGAATGAATCGTCTCATGCGAAAAACAAGTATAAAAAAGTATGCTACACCTCACATTTTAGACATACTCATATTAGTATGCTAGCCGAAGCTGGTGTTGATATTATTACAATCATGAAGCGCGTTGGCCATGAAGATATTGATACTACTAAGCGGATTTACACACATGTTTCGGATAAAATGAAAAGGGATGGAACCGAAAAGATATCTAATCTTTACGGAAACATCCTTGAAAAAACAACTTTTTAAAAAATGTGAGGTTTTTGTGAGACTTTCTCCAAATATCACCTAACCAACACTTATAACCCTTGATGCATCAGAGGTTACGGGCGATGATTTACATCATGCCGCCATAATTGACACCATTTCTTCAAATTACTTCTCACTTCTTTTCACCTAAAAAATGCAGCTTATAAAATAAAAACACTATTGTTTTTCATCGTATTTCATTCCGTTATTTCCATCGGTTATTTTTATGTTATTTTTTAAAAAATAACATCCTTTAAAGATTTGGCCCATCAAGGTTTTTAACTTACTTAAAGATCTAATATTAATTTATGTCCAAAAATACATGGTATATTAAAATAGTAATATTTAAATTGCAACATCCTGGTAACCTACCTCGGTTACTTTTTCATTTAATAGACGAAGCCCAAGTCCATTTTCTGTATCCCAAGTACAATTAAATGTAATTCCGATATGTCGAGCTTCAAAAATATCTGCATATGGAACAACAATTCCATCTAAACTTATCATTTTTAACATTTGATTTGTCGTTTCAACTAAAGGATAATTTTCATTTAATTCAATATCATAGCCTAGTTCATGTCGCTTTTGATTGTAATATTCCAAGATGGAATCCAAAAAACTTGGTTGTAAATCATGCCATTTTTTCATCAATGATTGGTATGCCGTATATTGGCCCTCATCAAACTGTCCATCCTCTTCACCATCTATTAGTAAATCTATTTCGGTTTCATTTCCAAAAAAATCAATAGTTATGACTCTTGACCAACCATAATCATACATAAGTTCACCAAAAATTGGATCGTTTATAGTCATTTTATAATCTCCCCTCTTTGTTTATTGGCAAAGCCTCCAGGTTCAAAAGCTCCAGTGTTTATTTCACCTACACCACCCAAATGTCCGAATTCACTATTTATTTTTGTTGGCACAAGCTGCATTGTTTTAACATCATTTAATTCATGCCATGTCAAATTGTTTATTTCCCGGTATTTCTTTATATCTCTTGCGATGATTCTACCAGACTCCATCCCAAATTCTCTTGCTAATTCAGGTGAATTATTAAGTTGGTCAGCTAGTTTTTGATCTGATTGAATGAAATTAGCTCGTCTAGCTTTCCCGCCATAAACGCTCTTTCCGCCTAGCATATAATTAATTTCCACTTGAGCCTTTGCTATTGATGAGAAATCAGGAATAGCATTTTTATATTGTATACCATTAATGCCAGCTTCATCTAACATTTTTTTCAGTTCTGGATCTGGCGGAGGTTTAAGCGTACATAAAGATTCTCCTCTGCCTCCCTCAAATCCTACTTTTTTATTAATCGGTGAAGGTGTCTGATTAAGCCTTGCTTCATACGAACTAGCAAATTCAGTTTGCCTAAAAGCAGGTGAAACTTCCGCATCTTTATTAACCGTACTCTTAGCCTCAAATTTTTTCTGAGCTCTTTCCCCGAGGTTCTTCACCGAAAACATCTGCGGACGAATCTCACCAAGAGGTTTCCGTTCCATGCCAAGTATCGGAATTGTAGATTCTCCAGTCGACAATTTCTCTCGATAGAAAACAGGCATTTTCACTTTAACCATTCCAGCTTTAGCTGCCTCTACCTTTTCCCGATAATAATTACCACTAAAAGGCTTACTATCCAATAATTTCGGCGCTCTTCTCGCTGCGCCTGCACCTATTTTGGCAACGCCTGATGCTCCCTTAACAGCCAAACTACCTGGTATTAAGGCAGGAATGGTCGCACCAGTAACGTACATAACCCCTTCACTTTCCACCGTATCTGTGAAGGCTTGGGCAGTTGATTCCACTGCACGCATAGGGTCTTGTAAGAATTGTATCGCAGCTTGTGTGTAGGCATCAACTGTTTCATCTGCGCTATCTTTTAACCAAGATGGCTCCACAGGATCAGGAACAACGCCAGATACGGCGACAACACCTGCATCTTTAACAACGGTTAGCAGTCCCGTAACCATGCCCGCAATGCTGTTTACTATCCCTTTTTCAAAATCATCGACAGCTTTGTTTACACTACTGACAACATCCATGACACCTTCAAAGAAATTCGTATATTTCCTTTTTACGTTTCCCGCCAAGTTATTGTATTCATCATCCGCATTTTCAAATCTTTTCACTTTGGAATGATATAAATCCCATAACTCGTCCATATAACGTTCCAACTTTTTTCTCGTTGCTTCAATACTCGTTTGGATCCGCTCCATATGACGTCGGTTGATCTCACTTGCTTCTTTTTCCGCATCCGTTGGGTCATCAAACATGCCGAAAAATGAAGCAGGTTGCTGATAGCTTTTGTTTAATGCCTTAAACACATTATTCGTTATACCGCCCTCTATTTGCTTTAAATTCGCCCAAATATCATTACGATCCACACGCATCATCGTATTTCTTGAAATCGGTGAGATATATCTCGTCGTGTCTGTTACATAATTTTCAAACAGGGATAAAAGGTCATTAATCTGTGTTTCATAATTAGCAATTTTTTCTTTCGAGGTGTTTATGTTCTGATCCCATGCTTCAACACTTTTCCCCTCATTTGTTTGCACAAAGGTACTCACTTTATCAAGTGAATCGTCCATTTTTTCTAAAGCAGGCTTATATGTCCGAAGTTCGCCAATAATATCATCTAAAATCCCATAATTAATTTGTAAGTCACGCTTCACAAACTATCCCCCTTCTCCCTCTCCTTTTAAATCCCCTTGTTATGAAGACATTTCAGCTTTTCTTCCTCTATATAAATTCTAATGGTAAAATAACCCATACACCATGCATCTTTTTTACCTGTTTTTATATAGGTGATTTTTACTAACTAATTAAACTTTTTTAATTTTTATTTGAATAAATAAAAAAAACACCTCCTCGTAACTTATTTTGAAGTGACCCCATAAAGTTAGATAGATAATTTTACTAAGCAGCTATTAAGGTATGAATTCGGTATTGTACCGAGCTCAGGCCTTTTAGTTTTGCTTTGATTCGTTTGTTGTTATAGTATTCTATATATTTTTCTAGCTCTTGCTTAAAATGCTCTATACTTTCGAATTCAATTAAATAAAGAAATTCTGATTTCATAATGCCAAAGAAGTTTTCAATAACGGCATTATCATAACAGTTGCCTTTACGTGACATACTTTGCGTAATCAATCTTTCTCTCAAGGCGTGCTGATATTGTTTCATTTGATAATGCCAGCCTTGATCGGAATGAATAAGCAGTGCATCTTCCTCTGATAACCGTTTAAATGATTTCTCCAACATTTCCGATACAAGTGAATAAGTAAGTCTAGAGTCGATTGTATAGGCAATGATTTCCCCATTATATAAATTCAGTATAGGTGAAAGATAGAGTTTCTCCCCAAATAATTTAAACTCTGTAATATCCGTTACCCATTTTTGATTTGGCTTTTCGGCATTAAAGTTCCGATCTAAAATATTTGGTGCAATATTGCCAACTTTTCCTTTGTAAGAGCGATATTTCTTCATTCGAACTAGGCTTTTTAAACCTAATTCTTTCATGATGCGTTGGACTTTTTTATGGTTTACCTTATGCCCTCGATTCCATAGTTCGTCCCGGATACGGCGGTATCCATAACGTCCTTGATGCTCATCGTAGATAGCTTGATTCAGCTTTTTCAACTCCGCATCTTTATCCGGAAGTCCGAATTTACTTATTATATAGTAGTACGTGCTACGTGGAATCTCTGCCAGCTGCAGAAGTGCCTTCACAGGGAATTCATGCCTTAGTTCATAGACTACTTGCGCTTTGTCCTGTTTGGTGATTTTTCCTTATTTTGAACTAAGGCATTCAACTTTTTTAAATAGGCATTCTCCATGCGTAAACGATCTATTTCTGCTTGTAATGATTCCAAAGTCCATTTATCCGGCTTTTACTTTTTAGATGTATGATCAGAACCTTTTTTCATGGATGACGCCCCTTTTTCTTTGGTACTAGGGCATCTATTCCTTCTGCTTCCATTTGCTTTTTCCATTGTAAAAGCGTGGAATGTGTAGAAATATTAAAGATCGCTGCTGTTTCCCGGATAGATGTCCCTTGTTCGTTCATATAATTAAGTAAATCTAGTTTATACTGCAATGTGTAAGATGTATAGCATTTTTCAAAAGCTTTTTCTCCGTAATATTCATATTGTTTAATCCAATTTAAGAGGACTGAATGGTCAACTCCTATGGATTTAGCCATTGACTTTACGCCTTCTGCACCACTTTGATAGCGAATGACTGCTTGTATTTTTTCAACATTGGTGAATTTAGCCATAAAAAACTGCACTTCCAATTATTAGAGTTGTGTCTAAGGGGTGCAGTTCATTTCGATTATGGTTACAGGAGGTGGTTTTGGTTGTGGAAAGAAAAATATCTGGACTTCACGTAGTCAAACCAATAATTACTGCGGCCCTTATTTAACTTGAATTATTATTTTATAAAAATAATGTATAATGAAGAAGGATTTTGATTTTCCCTGTAGAAATTATTGTATATAGCCATAATATTGGCTATACAAAAATTATTTGGAGGGTTTTATTATTTCAAAAAAGAAAAATTATTTTAAGAAGTTACTTGTTTCTGTTTCGGCAATTTTACTAGTTTCTGGTTTAATTGCACCTGGAATTAATGCAGAATCTAGTAAATCTGAGGCTGAACCAATACCTAGTTTTCTTGGAGACCCTGACCATTATTACAATCCTAATGAAGGAGTTAAAGAAGACAAACTGTATGGTCCAATTAAAGAAGAAACAATTCGTATTTCAAATGGGTCTCTTGGTATTTATTCAGGAGGTAGTTTAGCTCTAGAAAGACTTGTCAAAAACAGAGTTGGGAAAGCCGTTCTTGGATATGCCGGTGTTGCAGGGGCACTTGTAGCCGCGCTCAATGAAGCTAAAGGAAACAACGGTATAGAAATTACTATCTACACCCAAAGAGGAACTACTGAGGTTTTTGACGGTGCTGTTTGGGTCGAACATACAGGTGAACATATTGTAGGTTACGACGTGTCAACGTATTAAAAATCGAGTCATTATAATATTAAAAACCGCATGACATCTATTTTTAGAATCATGCGGTTTTTTAAATGCATAAAATCCTTTACTGATTACGCTTTTTTCTAAATAACTTTATTAAATCTATAATAGTTATTACAATAAACACAAATAAAAAGATCCTGAACCACAGTAAATCTTCCTCTTCAAACACAACCGTAACAATAGCCACCAAACTAATAAGAACTAATATTCTGTATATTTTTTCGGGCAAAAACATAAATAAAATTCCCTCCAGCTTTAATACATGCTTAGTTACAGTATACAGAATAATTCATTATGTTTCATCTTTTAATTTTGTTAAACGGATCATAATTAATAGCCCAAATCGTTCTGTCATAAATTAAATACTATTAATAGGCTAAAGGTTAACACTGTGATTGTATGCTAACCCCCCATCCAATTAAGGACAGGGCTTTTTAAGTTTTGATTTGTCAAATTAATCGAGACAACATATTTTGATCAAATTCTTTATTGACATGAAACACTCCATCGGTGTTTTGTAACCTAATGATTTTCTTGGAACATTGTTTCGTTTAAATGCTACTTCAGAAATATACGTTTAGGTTATGTGGTTGAAATCCATATCTTTTGGTAGCCCATTTCTTCGGAGCAGACCGTTGGAATGCTCATTTAATCCTCTTTGTGAAGGAGTTACAGGATCTGCAAAATAAATATCAATATCTTGCTTATTACTGATAGATTTCCAATTAGAAAACTCTTTACCACAGTCGAAAATAATCGATGTAAACAAGTGTTTCGGCAGTGGAGCGAGCCAGTCATTAAGCGATGATTCAACATTAGCAGCTCTTCTTACCTCCGGCTTAATGGCAATGATACATTTTGTTAATCGCTCAACCAATGTGATGACAGCACTTTTACGATGGCGACCAACAATCGTGTCTCCTTCTAGATGACCGAATTCTTTCTTGTAATTCGGATGGTCATTGTCTCGGTCGTGAATGCTGCGTCTAAAGCTTCGGTTCCCTCTTTTTTCCTTATAGCCATTTGGCTTGCGTTTGCCTTGTATAGGTAAAGTATTCACATCGAATTCGCCTGCTTCAAACTTACAATAAAGGGTACGCGTGCTACAGGAAATAGTCTTTCATTCCGACCGATGATGACATCAGGCGTCCAACCGTCACGGGCTTTTTCTTCAATGTAGGCTCTTTCTTCATCTGTTAACTACGTTCTTTTTCGACCGCATTTAGCTTTGTTCGCTTTATAGTTCAAATGAATGTCTATCGGAGTTAGACCGTTTTTTGGTTCGCGAATTACACGATAAATAGTTTCATGACAACGCTTTAATTTTTCAGCGATTTTCCGACCTAATAGACCAAATTCAAGCTATTTCCCTATGAATATGAGCTCTGTTTTGGTAAGATAGGTATAAGACATGTCAGATACACTCTCCTTAACTTTGGTTGGTTTTGATTGAGTATATCATGGTATGTCTTTTTTGTATTGCATGGTGTCATCTCTTTGAAGTCACAATATCACACTAACCACAGCTTTAGCTGCCTGCCCTTGACCACCGTGCCCATTCTTAGTGATCGGTGGAAGGGGACGGGGGACCCCACCAGCGGAGCTTAGAATGGATTGTCCGTGGTACGCTATTCATGCGGATGTTGCCTTATAGCATTTTTTCAACTATCCGCCGCTTACATCTCACCACGGGCACAAACAAGGTCAAGGGTGGAGGTAGGGTGACCTTCACTTAAATACTGATGTGATGACAATATTTTATGTGTCTCGCTTAATTTTACAATCTAGGAATGATATTGCTAGGACAACCGTGCAAGGGGTAAATACGACAGCTGGAATGATATTCAGACAAGCAATCAAAGATAAACTAATAAAAGATAACCCTCAAAACGGGGTAGTTGTTCCTAAAAAAAGAAAAACAGTTGAAGAAATTGAAAAAGATCCAATTGAAACTAAATACTTGGAACGTAAAGAACTTGATGATTTTCTTAAAGCTGTACGTGAACATGGATTGGATTTAGATCTTGAAAGATTTTATCTATTGGCGTTTTCTGGAATGCGTTCAGGAGAATTACTTGCTTTAAAATGGACAGATATTAACTTTAAAAGTAATGAAATTAGAATTACAAAGACGCTTTATAACGAAAATAACAACATGAAAAAATACCAATTAACACCGCCTAAGACAGAAGGAAGCATTCGAACAATAAATGTAGAAGAAGAGATTATAAATTTATTAAAATCTCACTACAGAAGGCAAAGTAAAACCAAGATGAAATATAGGCATGAATTAGAAGAGTACCACGATGGAAATTTTGTGTTTAGCAGACCTAACGGTTATCCATTTATCCAGAAAAGAACCGATTACTTGAATATACCAATATTACTAAAAAAGCTACCCCTCACATTTTTAGGCATACACATATTAGTATGATGACTGAGGCCGGAATCGATTTGGCAACTATTATGGAAAAAGTAGGTCATGAGGATATGAAAACAACTATGAAAATTTATACTCACGTAACAAATAAAATGAAAAAGGACGCCTCTGCAAAAGTAAGAACTTTATACAAAGACGCCCTTTCTAACTTAATTTCTTAAAAAATGTTATTTTTATGTTACTTTTTAGGGTTTTGACGGTAGAATATCCGCTTAAGATGTTGCTATATCAACATTCTTGAGTGGATTTTTACATCATGCCGCCCATGCCGCCCATGCCGCCCATATCAGGCATTCCGCCGCCAGCGCCGCCGTCTTCTTCAGGCTTGTCAGCGACTACTGCTTCTGTCGTTAAGAACATTGCAGCTACAGATGCAGCGTTTTGAAGTGCAGAGCGAGTAACTTTTGTTGGGTCAACGATACCAGCTTCAACCATATTTACCCATTCGCCAGTAGCAGCGTTGTAACCAACACCTACTTTTTCACCTTTTAGACGCTCAACAATGATAGATCCTTCAAGACCGGCATTGTGTGCGATTTGACGTACTGGTTCTTCCATAGCACGGCGTACAATGTTAGCTCCAGTTGCTTCGTCTCCTTCAAGGTTCAATTCAGTTACTTTGTTGTAAATATTCATGAATGCTGTACCACCACCAGCAACAATACCTTCTTCTACAGCAGCACGTGTAGAATTCAGCGCATCTTCAATACGTAGTTTACGCTCTTTTAGTTCAGTTTCTGTTGCAGCTCCAACTTTCACTACTGCTACTCCACCAGCTAGCTTAGCTAGACGCTCTTGTAGTTTTTCTTTATCAAATTCTGAAGTTGTTTCTTCAGCTTGCGCACGGATTTGTGCAACACGCGCAGAAATTGCTTCTGGATTTCCAGAACCTTCTACGATTGTAGTGTTTTCTTTTGTAACTACTACTTTCGCAGCACGACCTAGTTGATCCATTGTAGCGCTCTTAAGATCTAAACCAAGGTCTTCTGTAATCACTTCAGCGCCAGTTAGTGTAGCAATATCTTCAAGCATTGCTTTACGACGGTCACCGAATCCAGGAGCTTTAACAGCTACTGCGTTAAATGTACCACGTAATTTGTTAACAACAAGTGTCGCTAACGCTTCGCCTTCTACATCTTCAGCGATCATCAATAAAGGTTTACCTTGCTGAACAACTTGCTCTAGTACAGGCAATACTTCTTGAATGTTACCGATTTTCTTATCTGTAATTAGAATGTATGGATCTTCTAAAACAGCTTCCATTTTGTCTTGGTCTGTTACCATGTATGGAGAAGCATATCCACGGTCAAATTGCATACCTTCTACTACTTCTAACTCTGTGTTAAAACCTTTTGATTCTTCAATGGTAATAACACCATCGTTACCAACACGTTCCATTGCTTCAGAAATAAGGTTACCTACTTCTGCATCATCAGAAGAAACTGCTGCTACTTGAGCGATAGATTCTTTGCTTTCGATTGGCTTGGAAATCGTTTTTAGTTCATTTACTGCTACTTCAACAGCCTTTTCGATTCCACGACGAACACCAACAGGGTTAGCTCCAGAAGCAACGTTTTTCAACCCTTCACGAATCATGGATTGAGCGAGTACAGTTGCTGTCGTTGTACCGTCACCAGCAACATCATTTGTTTTAGAAGCAACTTCAGATACGAGTTGTGCACCCATATTTTCAAACTTATCTTCAAGCTCAATTTCTTTGGCAATCGTAACACCATCATTCGTAATAAGCGGTGAACCGAATTTTTTATCTAATACAACGTTACGTCCTTTAGGTCCTAATGTAACTTTTACCGCATCTGCTAATGTATCTACACCACGTAGCATTGCGCGACGTGCTTCTTCACTAAACTTAATTTCTTTAGCCATCGATAAATCCTCCTTTTATTGTTCAAGTTACGTAATATTTATCTATTCTTATATCGAGATTAGCTTACTACAGCCAGGATGTCATTTTCACGAAGAATTAAGTATTCTTTGCCTTCGTATTTCACTTCCGTACCGGCAAATTTTGAAAAGATGATACGGTCTCCTTCAGCCACTTCTAAGGCAGCCTTTTCACCTTTTTCTGTTACACGTCCAGAACCAACTGCAACTACTGTGCCTTCCTGTGGTTTCTCCTGTGCAGAGTCAGGAAGTACGATACCGCTTGCAGTTTTTTCTTCTTGTTCAACAAGCTCGATAACAACGCGATCTCCTAGTGGTTTAATCATGTGTAGAAAGCCTCCTTAATTCTAATCTTATATTTTTATTAGCACTCGAATCAGGTGAGTGCTAATTCCAATTATTATAATAAATAATTCCGGAGAAAATTGCAAGTAGGAAAGCATAATTTTTTTAGAAAAACTTGGCTTTTCGCCTAATCTGTATGGCAAAAGCTATTGTTTCCTTACAGTGTAAAAATAACATACACATAAGAGAGCAAGAGAATTCATACATTATCAATCTTTCTGTTATATAGAAATTACGAATATATGATAAAATAACATGTACATTCTATGTTATCGTTACTCATTGTGATAATTCAAATATAAATACTTCGAAATACGTATTATTTCTCATGCGTTAAAATACGGTTCTAACAATAAGGTGTTTTCCATCCCTCTTGTATCTCCAATAAAAACAAGAACACGTTATAAGACAATTTTTTTTGCCCTAATAAAGATATGAAGACACTTTATGTAATGAATTTATATGAAGTATATCTATCCCCCCCAACACATGACATAAAAGCAATATATGATACGGATAGATCATTTATTATTGAACATGAAGACATTTTTACGGAGAATATCATTTTTCTCATACGAAAAACTTAAAATAATATACGTAAAGATAAAAATAGAAATGTATAGAATCATTGAGGAAAAATAAGTCTTTATGGCGAAAAAGCACCATCATTGGTTTTATACTATAAACCAAAAATCCTCTACTATCCTAGTATTAGGAAAACTGGGCTTACCGCCAGTTCTTTTTAACGGAAGCTGTGGTTCTCCTTAAACTATAAACCTTTACACTTTTAGTACAAAAAAAGGAGTCGTTGTACATTGCCAAAAAGATATTGGTGGGTTATTATTAGCTACATTATTACACAATTTTCGGTTATATTAACTGGGAGTATCGTTTATAGCGCATTTCCTGTTTCCAAATTAGAGGCATCCATATATGGAGGGGTAATTAGTTTTCTATTAGGTCTTATTGTAGTACTACTATTAATGCGACCCGACATGAAACAAGGGTTACAACAGCGCGACGGTGCATCCATTTGGGGTATCATTACTTGGTCGATTTTAGGTACATTTATGGCTATATTTAGCCAAGGCATTGCAAATTTTATCCAAATAGCGCTTTTAGGCATTGCACCAGGTTCAGAAAATACACAAGGAATTATGACAATGGCACGGGCTATACCTCTATTTGTTATTATTCCAGTTTTGACAGCCCCCGTTTTAGAAGAAATTATTTTCCGAAAAATTATATTTGGAACTCTATATAAGCGAACGAACTTCTTTATTGCCGCGCTTATATCTGCGGCTCTTTTCGCGATTATTCATGGAGAACCACAACATATTTTAGTTTATGGAACAATGGGGCTTGTATTTGCTTACTTATATGTGAAAACGAAACGAATTATCGTACCCATCTTTGCTCACATGGCAATGAATGGAATTGTTGTTATTGCGCAATACAATCTTGATCCTGCGGAAATCGAAAAACAACTAAACGAGCTACAAACCGTCCTTTTATTATAAGTTACCTTGCATACGTACACGTCTATGCTACCATTAACTTATAGGATTTAATAAAAAACGTTACCAAATCTTTGTAATAAACGTTCTGCTTACATGTAATATGAAAACTAGGCTGGTTGGAGGCTTTCAATATGAAGATTTCTCCCAAAACAATGGGAATCGTCTACCTTATTATGGGAGCATTTTTCACGTATGTTGCTATTTTAAGTGTAGATGAAACAATGTGGAATATAACAACAATGGTGTTAGCATTATTCGCCACACTGGAGACAGGTGTAGGCATCCGCTTACTCGCCATTCATATTCGACAAAAACGCAACAATAAAACATAAGATTCGCAAATCGATACGCTCTATTACCATTTCAAACGCTTAGAATGAAGCAGTATGATTTTTTATTTATTTGTTTATCCATGATGAACGAATGAGGAAGGAAGAAGGTAGATAGAGGATATATGGCGGATGACAGTTTTTTTACAAGTGGAAGATGAAGTCCCGACATGTACGAAGGCTCATTATGCATTTCAGCACTCTCATATCTTGTTGAGCTTGTTAATTGATACTTCATCCTTCTTTATAATGTAGAAAAACTTGACTTGTCGCCTAGTCCTATGGTGAAAAAACGCTATCGTGTTTCTTATACTATAAAACTTTTAAACTTTCTATAGTACAAAAAAATGATGGCACCCATTCAGGAAGCCATCATTTTTTGTGTATTTTCCTCATTTATACTTGAACTACCTCAATCCATGGGCACTTCCTCTTCTTCATCCTCTGTGATTAGAGGATAATGTTTTAAGAAGTAAACTAATGCTTGTAACTCCACAGCTAGATCAATATGATGTACACGAATATGCTTTGGTACAGTTATTCTTGCTGGTGTGAAATTGAGTATCCCTTCCACTCCCCTATTAACCAAATGATCAGCCATAGGTTGTGCCTCACTTCCAGGAATAGTCAATATGGCCACTTTAATATCACCCAGTCTATCCTCTAATTCCTCTATATGATAAACAGGCACATCACTAACCATCGTGCCGACTTTTTCAGGGTTACTATCAAATGCCATTTTAATCGCAATATTATTATTCTTCATGAAATTATAATGTAAAAATGCAGTACCTAAATTCCCAACGCCTATGAGTGCAACCTCTGTCGTTTCATCTTGATCTAATGTCTTCCGAAAAAATTCAAGCAAATACTCCACATTATAACCGTACCCTTTTTTACCAAGAGCGCCAAAATAGGAAAAATCTCGGCGAATCGTAGCTGAATCTACTTTCACCGCATCACTTAATTCTTTTGAAGAAACACGCTTTTTCCCTTGATGATTTAAATTATTTATGAATCGGTAATATAAAGGTAATCTTTTAGCAGTCGCTTGAGGTATTTTATTTTGCTCCATCATTTTATCATCCTCCACTTCAACTATTATATTTTATTTTTTTACAGCATGCTGTTACCAATTTCTTGACTCTACAGTTAAAAATTTTTCGTGCCCTATTGTGTATCGCTTACATTATAAAGCGATCAAAAAGTTTCCTTTCCTCTTGATATATAGATTTCGAGTCAAAACTGTATCAATGCTTTTGATCAACTTTCCTAACCTAGATTCATTCGGGGGATTTGGTTTTATTTACTAACTCTCTTTTATTTTAGCAGAAAACTGGAAATAAGTCGTGACTTAGTTCACAATTATATTGATTGATTTTAGGAAAGTAAGATACACTAGAAGAGAGATGGGGGTATATTATGATACGAATGCAAATGAACGGTCTGTCAAAATCATTTGGTGCTGATGAAATTTTATCAAATATAAAGCTAGAAGTAAAAGATCATGATCGAATAGCTATCGTGGGAAGAAATGGCTCCGGGAAATCAACATTATTAAAAATAATGGCAGGGGAACTAAGCTATGACCAAGGTGAATTATTTATGCCTAAAGATCTTACTTTGGGTTACCTAGCTCAACATACTGCACTAGAGTCTGAAAAAACAATTTGGCAGGAGATGCTTACTGTTTTCCCTGAATTAACGAAACAAGAAAAACAACTGCGAATAATGGAAGAGAAGATGGAACAGGCAACAACTTATACTTCTGAAGCCTATGAAAAACTATTACGTGATTATGACCGCTTACGTCACGCTTATGAACAAAATGGCGGATATACGTATGAAGCCGATATAAAAGCGGTTTTAACGGGGTTGAATTTTCATTTATTTGACTATGATACACCGATTCAAACGCTAAGCGGCGGTCAAAAAACACGACTTTCATTAGGAAAGCTACTATTAAAAAAGCCGCAATTACTCATTTTAGATGAACCGACCAACCATTTAGATATTGCAACGTTAAATTGGCTAGAAACCTACATAAATAGTTATCCTGGTGCAATAGTAGTCGTATCCCACGATCGTTACTTTCTAGATAAAACGGTATCTATTGTGTATGAAATAGCTCGCCATCAAACAAAGCGTTATGTCGGAACATATAGCAAGTATTTAGAGCAAAAAGCACTTGATTTTGAAAGAGAATGGAAAGAATACGAAAAGCAACAGACTGAAATCAGGAAAATGGAAGACTTTATTCAACGTAATATTGTGCGAGCTTCAACTACAAAACGAGCACAAAGCAGAAGGAAACAACTAGAAAAAATGGATAAAATAGATAAACCATTAGGGGACGAAGCGTCTGCTTCTTTCTCGTTTCAAGTGAACCGTCGGAGTGGCAACGATGTACTTAAATTAGATAAACTATCATTTCGATATCCGAATGAAGAAGAAAATTTATTCCAAAATGTACATTTGCAAATTAACCGCGGAGAAAGCGTGGCTCTTGTTGGACCGAACGGAGTCGGGAAAACGACGCTACTAAAAATTGTGTTGGGAAAATTAAAAGCGATCCATGGGACAGTTCAGCTCGGAACGAACGTACAAATCGGCTACTATGACCAAGAACAAGCAAACTTAAACTCTTCTAAAACCGTGTTGATGGAATTATGGGATGACTATCCAACCACAAATGAAAAAGATATTCGGACAGTTCTCGGTAATTTCTTGTTTTCTGGTGAAGATGTCTTAAAGCCGGTAAATGCATTAAGTGGCGGCGAGAAAGCGCGGCTAGCTTTAGCAAAATTAATGATGCAACAAGCAAATTTTCTCATTCTTGATGAACCGACCAACCATTTAGATATTGATAGTAAAGAAGTACTCGAGGCCGCCTTAGTAAACTTTCCTGGTACAATTTTATTCGTTTCCCATGACCGTTACTTTATTAATAAAATTGCTGATCAAGTAGTGGAAATGCAAAAGATGAAAACGACGATTTACCTTGGCGATTACGATTATTATTTAGAAAAAAAAGCAGAAGAAGCTGAATTAAAACGATTAAACGAATCATCCAATCAAAGTGAACATGCTCCCGATTCAGACAGAAAACGCCATTTTGAACGCGATAAGCAATTACAGCGCGAACAAAGAAAGAAAAAAAGACGAATCGAAGAACTTGAAACAAAAATTGAACAGTTAGAAAACGATATAGAGCAGCTAGAAAGCCAGATGGAGTTACCAGAAATCTTTCAAGATCATGAAAAAGCATTAGAATTATCAGAAGAAGTCAATCGTCGTAAACAAAAAGTGAACTTCTACATGGAAGAATGGGCAGAATTACTGGAAGATTAATTTACCCACATGACTTGGTCATGTGGGTAAGTTTTATTATTTTATACTACTATAGGAAAGCCTTAAAGAATTGGGGATAAGCCAAGTTTTCTATAGGAAATCTTGTTGAGTTTGAAGCGCCACCTAGGATATATCGTGTATTTCCCAGCTTTAAACGATTAAATAAAGCGGAAAAACTCCTACTATCATTTAAACTTCCCCATTATGCACATGTGGATAATCCGAATATTTAATTTATCCACAAGTTTTACTTAAATAAATAATCATTTTGAATAGAGTTTTCCACAGCTATCCGATAAATAACACCAAAACCAAGCATAGAAGCCATTACAGAACTACCTCCATAACTTATAAAAAGCAGCGGTATTCCTGTTACTGGCATTATCCCTAGCGCCATACCAATATTTTGAAAAACGTGAATGAGCAATAAACTCATAAATCCAAAACAAATATATGCGGAAAAAGGGGAATGACTATAAATGGACAACCCAATCATTACTAATTTATATAAGAAGATAAAATATAGAAAAATCACAAGTGCACCGCCAACGAAGCCAAAACTTTCCCCGATGATGGAGAAAATAAAATCTGTCTGTGCTTCCGGAAACGACACTTCCTGACTCCCCATTCCTTTACCAAACAATTGACCAGATCCGAGTGCCATAAAGGCCTGATTAAAATGCCAATTTGCATCACTTGCCTGTTGCGATGGATCAAACCAAGTGAGTATACGATCTATTTGATATTTTTGTCCCTCACCGACTAGCTGCTTAGCTAAATCAGGAAATTTAACAATAAAAGCTAGCGCAGCTCCAATAACAGAAGTGATACTCACAATTAATGTCGTTAGTATTTTCCAATGAATACCTGAAAGGATAATGATAACTCCAGCTATAAATAAATAAACCATTGACGTTCCAAAATCGGACTGCATCATAATTAATGCCACAGGTAAAGCTACCACGGTCAAAATTTTAATAAGCAGTTTAAAATCAGATTTAAGGGTTGGTTTAAGAAATTTTTCTTTATGCTTTTGTATAACTGTAGCCATATAAATGATGGTCGTTATTTTTGTAAACTCGGATGGTTGTATTGTAACAACTTTGAAATTAAACCAACTTTTTGCTCCATTTGTATGTGGTGCAATACTTTCTGGGCTAATGAGTAGTACAAAAAGTACAAATACACCAAAAGCATAAATGTATATGCTCACTTTATATATTTGCTCCATGTCCAAGTATTGTATAGCTGCAACGATACCAATTCCGACCGTAAACCAAACGGATTGCTGTAGCATAAAGTTTGCACTGTACTGCTCTAGCTGTTGCGCATTATAAATCGAAAGCAAACTGACACATACAAGTAATATAAATATAGAGATTAAATCTGTTTGTATATAATAGGATTGCTTTTTTGACATTGCTTATCACCAAATTTCTGCTTTTACTCTAACATTATCCACACGGAAACCCTATTTTCATACAGTGGCTACCAACGATTCACATATGTTATTCACACTATCCACAGCACTAATTATATATATCCACAAACGTATGCACAATAAAGCTATTACTAGACCACTACTTTAAACAGTTATGCACAGACTTGTGGATGGGTGTGGATTATTTTAATAACATGGACGCTCGAGCATTTAAATCTAGACCAGACCTTCTCCCTTGTTCAAAAGCAATCGTCCCAGCAGCTGCAATCATTGCAGCATTGTCTGTGCATAAAGAAAGTGGCGGAATTTGTAAAGGGATTTGTAAGTTGGCAAATTCCTGCTGTAAAGAAGATCGAAGCCCTTTATTAGCCGCCACACCACCAGCTACGATGACTTGTTTTACATGATACTCTTTAGCCGCGCGCACCGTTTTCGTTGTTAATACATCTATGACACTTGCTTGGAAGCTTGCTGCAATATCTTCTGGCTTCAACGATTCACCACGCTGTTTTGCATTATGAATTGTATTTGTTACCGAAGATTTCAAACCACTAAAGCTAAAGTCATAACTATCTGGCTCCAGCCAAGCTCTCGGAAATGCAATCGTTTCTTCACCTTGTTTTGCTAACTTATCAATTTCGGGACCACCTGGATAAGGTAGATGTAATAGCCTTGCTACTTTATCATATGCTTCTCCAGCTGCATCATCTCTTGTTTCGCCAATGACTTCATACTCACCATGCGCTTTCATAATAACTAACTCTGTATGCCCGCCGGAGACGATCAGTGCTAATAAAGGAAATTTAAATTCTTCTTGCAAGCGATTTGCATAGATATGACCGGCAATATGATGTACACCAATTAATGGCTTATGTTTACTAAAGGCGAGAGCTTTAGCTGCATTCACACCAACTAACAGCGCTCCTACAAGACCCGGTCCTTCTGTTACAGCGATTCCGTCAATTTCCCTCCAACTAATAGCTGCTTGTTCCATAGCTTCCTCTAAAACATATGTAATTTGCTCTACATGATGTCGGGAAGCAATTTCTGGGACAACACCACCAAACCGCTTATGGCTTTCAATCTGTGATGAAACGACGTTGGACAAGATTTTTTTACCATCCTTGACAATGGCAACTGCCGTCTCATCACAACTTGTTTCAATACCTAGTATTACTACTTCTTTACTCATTTATATTCACCCACATCACAATTGCGTCCTCCTGATTATCTGTATAATATTGCTTTCTAATGCCACCAGCTACAAGCCCAAATTTGCGATAGAGCTTTTGAGCAACAATATTAGACTTTCGCACCTCTAATGATAAACGACGCACTCCTTGGATAAGTGCATATTTGAATACATGTCGGAAAAGCTGTTCACCTAATTTTCTTCCACGCTGAGATGGCAAAATAGCAATATTGGTTATTTGTGCATCATCAAAGACAATCCATATACCTACATAACCGACAATCTTTCTATTACATTCAATAACAAAATAATGCGCATATTGATTTTCAACTAACTCCTGTTTAAAAATTTCCTCCGACCAAGCTGTAGAAAATGATTCTTTCTCCACATACATAACAGCATCTATATCTGCTACTCGCATTTTTCTTATGGTAACTTCCTGCTTCATCACGAAGTTAACAACCTTTATTACTTTCTAACCATTTAGCCTCTGCTTCTGCTAAACGAAGGTAATTAGGACGTAGTGTATGTGTAGACCCTGCTTGTTTTTCTTTAGCTGTTGCAATTACATGCGCAGGACGAATTACATGAACCGGCTCTTCTGGGATCACTGCTCTATTCCCTACTATTGATATAATTTGTTCTTGATGAATGGATATGTCTGGACTTAAGAATAAAATTGATCTTTCCAAGCTTTTAAGTTCCTCAAGTAAATCCTGCATAGCAACGTTTTCTTCTTTTCTCAAAATTTGTAACTGATTATTTTCAAAACGATAGCATCCTGCAAAGGCTAACCCTCTTCTAGCATCAAAAAAAGGACAAATAATGCCATTAAAAAAACGTCCTTGATAAGCAAGCACTTCTAAGCTTGATACGCCAATAACAGGGATATTTAATGCCCACGCCATCGTTTTTGCTGTAGCCAATCCTATACGAACACCTGTATAAGAACCTGGCCCTTTAGCTACTACTATTTTGTCCAACTGTTCCGGTTTCATATTTACTTCCTGCATTAGTTTATCGATAGCAGGCATTAATCGAACGGAATGGTTTTTAGGTAAATTTGTAACTATTTCACCTAATATTGTATCATCCTGTTGAATGGCAACACCTAATACTTGATTCGATGTATCCATTGCAAGTATATTCATGTCCATGACTCCTCGTATGTCGAATTAACTTTTTAACTGTTCTATTACCCATTCATAGTGATAACCATGTGGGATAAAGGTAAACTTTCGTGACCTTTCGTCAATATTAGCAAGCTTTACTTCCAAATACTCTACTGGTAAGAATGGGGCTATAAATTGAGGCCATTCTACAACCGTTACTCCTTCTCCATGGAAGTACTCATCAAAACCTATATCCTCTTCACTATTTTCCAACCGATACACATCCATATGATAAAGAGGCAATTCACCTTCATATTCCTTAATAATTGTGAATGTTGGGCTAGATACATGTCGTTTTACCCCAAGCCCTGCAGCTAATCCTTTTGTGAACGTAGTTTTCCCTGTACCAAGATCGCCTTCTAACGTAACAACATCTCCAGGACTCAATAACAAAGCCAACTTTTCACCTAAATCTATGGTTGTTTCTTCTGTATTTGTTATTATTTCATACATTTAATTTGTACACCTACTTTAAGTGATTATACCCTTTTTGTAGCAATCTTTCTAATTGCTGATTTCCTTTGTTTATGTAAACATGATTATGATCGGGTTCATAGAATACCTTTCCTATTTGCGTCAGCTGTAAATCGACTCTTTTGGCAGTATCAACTAATATGTCCCAATTCGTTGCAGCAACTGTACCGATTAATTCAAAGTCCTCTCCGCCAAAATATTTCCATTGATACTGGTCAGACTTAGAAAACTGAAAAAAACTTTTATAGACCGGAATTGCTTCATCAAAAAGTTGCATACTTACATTTGATGCTGTTGCTATCTCTGCAGCCTCATTAGCTATACCATCACTCACATCGTTTAACGCAACGCGAACAGTTGTAGGTATCCCAAGAGCAAAATCAACTCGAGGAACTGGTCTTCGGTGGCGTTCCGTATAATAAGCAGCATCTTTATACTTCTTTTGATTTGTTATAATATGATAACCAGCTTGTGAATCACCTAAAGTTCCCGTAACAAAGACAATATCACCATCTTTAGCATGATGTCTATATCGAGCTTGTGATTTTTCAACATAGCCTATCACTGTAATGGTTAGAACGAGTTCGTTTCCAGACACTGTGTCTCCACCAATTAAATCCATATTATACCTGCTTCCTATTGCCTTCATCCCTTGGAAAATATGCTGCACTTCTTGAGGGCACCAATGGCTGGGAAAAACAATGGAAACCAAATAAAAAGCAGGTTGAGCACCCATAGCAGCTAAATCACTAATATTTGCTGCTAAAGTACGAAAGCCGATATCATAAGCAGACATCGTATCTTTTCGAAAATGAACACCTTCCACAAACGTATCAACAGCAGTCACGATATCTTTTGTGTTTTGCCGAAAAACAGCTGCATCATCGCCTATACCTTTTACCACAGATGACTGTCTGTAGTAATTTTGTTTAATTGTGTTTATAAATTCAAACTCATCCACTTGTCGCTCACCAAATTTCATATATAACTATATTTATGATAGCAAAAAATGTGGGAAAAAGAAAAAGGAAATACTGGTTTTGTGGAGAAAAGATTTGTATTGTGATTTTGTTTTACACTACAGGAAAGTATAAAGTGATCTACAATCTGTGGGGGTTTTTAACATCCCCCAGTAATTGATAGTACTATAAGTTGTAATCTAAATGATTCTAATCAAATCAGTGATTTAGATGCTATACTGAATTACAGCACCTTATATCTGGTATATAAATTTGTAGCTTAACGTAGAAACAAAACGATAGCGTTACTCACCATAGAAATTTGGTGATAAGCCAACATTTTATAAGAAAATAAAAAACACACGATTTTATTAAAACCATGTGTGTTGAGTTCTATTTATCTGGCGGTCCGGACGGGACTCGAACCCGCGACCTCCTGCGTGACAGGCAGGCATTCTAACCAACTGAACTACCGGACCAAATTTATTATATTAATGTAGGATATTGTTCGATATATACAGCCAAAATGTTCTTATTGAACTTTTTAGTTTATTTTTAGATGATAATTTGGTTGCGGGGGCAGGATTTGAACCTACGACCTTTGGGTTATGAGCCCAACGAGCTACCAGACTGCTCCACCCCGCGATATGAAATAAGTCTTTCTACAAAATATAAATCAATTTTGCCTGGCGGCGTCCTACTCTTGCAGGGACAAAGTCCCAACTACCATCGGCGCTGGAGAGCTTAACTACTGTGTTCGGCATGGGAACAGGTGTGACCTCTCCGCCATTACTACCAGGCAAAGTTGCTATCTGTTATGTTGTGCTTCAAAGAGGCACAAATCTTATTATAATCGTTTTTGTGAAAAAATCAAGATCTTTGTTGAAAAAAGTCATTTTTTCCTTGTTACCTTGAAAACTAAATAAGAGATCATTCAACGTACATCTACCAAAAAGGTTAGTTAAGTCCTCGATCTATTAGTATTCGTCAGCTCCACGTGTCACCACGCTTCCACCTCGAACCTATCA
>NZ_FQXD01000032.1 GCF_900129865.1 Virgibacillus chiguensis | reverse complement strand
TGGGATAAACAAGAAAGTGCTACAAGCTTTGAATCTGATGAAATAACCAAAGAATTCATTGAGGAAAACTTAGACATTGGAATGACAGAATCCCAAGTAATAGATCTACTTGGAGAAGCAGATGCAATTGGTGTGGACGCTAAGGATGCTTTACCTAGCTGGAGATACGATATAGGAGCACCAGGCGATTATGAGAATGAAATTGATAAACAATTAGGAGAAGGAATTGTTGATGCCATTGACATCGAAGCAATACAGAACGGTACTGTTAAGATGCAATTGTTTATAAATTGGGAAGATGGAAAGATTATACATGTAGCTAACTCTTATTTAGAAAACGGGGAATTAGTAGTTTATCATCTGCTATCTGATGGCACAATAAAATATGATTAGTAAATAATTAGCATCAATAACAACTTGAATCAAAAAAACAACATAACTATCCAAAGACATCTCAAGCATGAGGTGTCTTTTCTTTTACCCAAAACAAACTCGATTAAAGTTGGAGGTGGGTGTTGATGTAAATGGAAGCCAAGCATAAGAAAGCTGAAAAAGATTATATCCAAGGCATGAAATATAAGGATATAGCTGATAAATATGAAGTATCGATTAATACCGTAAAGTCGTGGAAAAGGCGTCATGGTTGGGAAAGAAATAAGGGTGCACCCAAAGAAAAAAGTGTGCACACAAAAAGAGGCGGTCAACCAGGTAACAAAAATGCTATAGGAAATCCTGGCGGTGCTGCTCCTAAAAGAAATACTAATGCTGTTAAACACGGTTTGTTCGCCAAGTACTTACCAGAAGAAACGCTGGAGATAGTAAACGAAATAGATAGCATTGCTCCATTAGATATTCTATGGATGAACATAAAAATGCAGTTTGCATCCATTATGCGAGCGCAACAGATTATGTTTGTTGAAGATAAATATGATTTAACAAAAGAAGTTAAGAAAACAGAAACAGCCGACGGAGATAATTTTTCAACAGAAAAGAATGAATGGGAAATACAGTTCGCTTGGGATAAACAGGCGAACTTTTTAAATTCCCAAAGTCGCGCTATGGGCGAACTAAGAAGCATGTTGAAACAGTTTTATGAGTTGGCCAATTATGACGATGATAGGCTGCTGGAAGTTGAAAGAATGAGAGCTGTTATCGATAAGACAAAAGCCGAAACCGAGAAATTGTCCAAAGATGACAACAGTAATACTCCGCCAACAATTACAATTGTAGATGCGTGGAGTGAAGAAAATGAGTAAAGTCACCGTTAATATACAAAAAGAAGTCAATCCACATTTTAAATCGGTATGGACGACTAATAAACCATATAACATATTGCGTGGTGGTCGTAACTCTTTTAAATCATCTGTGATAGCATTGTTGCTAGTTTATATGATTTTGCGATACATCAAAAAAGGCGAGAAAGCTAATATTGTTGTCATTCGTAAAGTAGCAAACACAATAAGGGATTCGGTTTATTTAAAGATACAGTGGGCTTTAACCAAGTTTGGACTATTAAATGAGTTTAGTTGTACAGTATCGCCATTCAAGATAACGCACAAGCCGACTGGATCAACATTCTATTTTTATGGCCAAGATGATTTCCAAAAGTTAAAATCAAATGATATTGGGAATATTATTGCTGTTTGGTACGAAGAAGCGGCAGAGTTTAATGATGCAGAAGAATTTGACCAGACTAACACTACATTCATGAGGCAAAAACATCAATTAGCTGATATGGTGCGATTCTTTTGGTCATATAATCCACCCAGAAACCCATACAGTTGGATAAATGAGTGGTCTGATAGCATGGTTGGCGAAGATAATTATCTGGTTCATGATTCAAGCTACAAGAACGACGAACTAGGATTTGTTACTGAACAGATGCTACAGGATATTGAACGTATCAAAAATAATGACTATGATTATTACCGTTATTTGTACCTTGGTGAGCCTGTGGGGCTTGGAACCAATGTTTATAATATGAATTTGTTTAAACCACTTGACGAATTACCTTCTGATGATAGAATCATCGCTCTATATTACTCTATGGATACTGGTCATTCTGTGTCTGCTACATCATGCGGCTGTTATGGACTGACGACAAAGGGGAAGGTAATTCGTTTGAACACGTATTATTACAGTCCAGCTGGTCAAGTAAGAAAGAAAGCACCTAGTGAATTGTCTAAGGATATTCATGATTTTATTAAAGCGACATCAACACAAGATCATTGGAAAGGCGCTAGGATACAAAAACGTACAATTGATAGCGCGGAAGCTGCATTAAGAAATCAATACTATAAAGATTATGGTCAACATTGGGATCCGGTTGCTAAGAAAAAGAAAATAGATATGATTGATTACGTCCATGACTTATTAGCTCAGGGGCGTTTTTATTATCTTAAAAATCCATATAGAACAGGTCTGAGATATGCAGATAACAATGATATTTTCATCGAAGAACATAAGAAATATCAGTTTGACGAGAATACACTTAACTCTGATGATCCTAAAGTTATTAAGGAAGATGATCATACATGTGATGATTTTCAATACTTCTGCACAGCTAACGCTAGAGACTTGCGCTTAAAAGTCTAGGAGGTGGTAATTTGCAAATCATAGATCGCATTAAAAATCTATTTAAGAGAGGAGGTTACGCTTTGTCAGGTCAAACGTTAAAAACTATTAACGACCACCCTAAGATAAACATTGATCCAAAAGAGTTAGCTAGGATAGACCTCAACTTAAAACAGTATGAAGGCGATTATCCTCAAGTGGAATATATTAACTCACATGGTCATTTAAAAAAACGTGATTATATGACGCTGAATATGAGAAAGCTTAGTGCTGAAGTACTTGCTGGACTTGTATTTAACGAGCAATGTGAGATATATGTATCGGATGTAAAAGATGAAGAAAAGAAGGAAAATAGCTACAAGTCAGCTCATGATTTTATTGAACATGTATTTGAACATAACAAATTCAAGAAAAATTTAGCAGATTACTTAGAGCCTACATTTGCCCTTGGTGGTCTAAATGTAAGACCTTATGTAGATAGTAAGTCAGGCGAAATAGAATTTTCTTGGGCATTGGCAAATGCCTTTTTTCCATTGCGCAGTAATAGTAATGGCATTTCGGAAGGTGTAATAAAATCAGTCACAACAAAGGTCGAAAGAAACAAAACTATTTATTACACCTTGCTAGAATTTCACGAATGGGAAGATGATTTGTACGTTATTACCAATGAATTATATAAGTCAGACAACAAGGGTGAAGTCGGAAAACGGGTGCCGTTGGATGAGCTATACGAAAACTTACAAGAAAGGACAGAAATAAAGAATCTATCACGCCCGTTATTTAATTATGTGAAGCCATCAGGATTTAATAACATATGTCCGCTTAGTCCATTAGGGTTAGGGATAGCTGATAATGCAACATCTACCCTCAAAAAAATAAATGACACATACGATCAGTTTTGGTGGGAAGTCAAAATGGGGCAAAGAACTGTATTTGTTAGTGATTCAATGCTTAATACATTACCAGATGAAGCTGGTAACCCTCCTAAACAAGTATTTGATCCAGATGTCAATGTTTATAAATCAGCTCATATGGGTGATGGAAAAGAACCAGTGAAAGATGTAACTAGCGACATCCGGACTGAACAATATATATCAGCAATTAATCAATCTTTGAGAACACTTGAAATGGAGCTAAAGCTATCTGTTGGTACATTTTCTTTTGACGGCCGTAGTATGAAGACGGCAACAGAAATCGTTAGTGAGAATGACTTAACGTATCGCACCAGGAATGACCATGTATACGAAGTAGAGCAGTTTATTAAAGGATTGGTTGTATCTGTTCTAGAACTAGCAAAAGCTTACGGTTTGTTTAGCGGTGAGATACCTACATTTGAACATATTGGCGTTGACTTTGATGATGGAGTATTTCAAGATCGATCAGCGCTACTAAAATTTTACGGCCAAGCAAAAACGTACGGTTTTATTCCTACCGTTGAGGTTATTCAGCGTGTTTTTAAAGTACCAAAAGATACAGCTGAACAATGGTTACAAGAAATACAGGCAGAACAACTCGGTATGGATCCGTCTCAATTAGATAATAAGGCTTCCAATAATTTATTTGGTGATGAAGAATGATAACACCATATCAAATAGATTTATGGTCTAATAACATGGCTGATTTATATAACAGTCTTGAAGGTGAAATAATTAGGGTTATTATAAAGCGGCTGAATAGTGGTTCTAAAGATATTGCTGAGTGGCAAGCACAAAAACTGTACGAATTGCGGTTATTTAATAATGAGGTGGTCAAGCTTTTGTCTAAGGCATCTGGTGTTGCTGAATCAGAGATTAAGAGAATGTTTGAAGATACAGGTGTTGGCGTTATAAAAGATATAGATAGGTCAATGCCTTATCCAACAAAGCCTATGCCCAATAATTTAGATATGGTTATGCAGGCTTATCATGATCAAGTTTGGGATGAGATTGATAATTACGTTAATCAAACACTCGTTACCACTAATTATGGTATTGGTACAGCTCAACTAGCCTATCAAAATGTATTGAATGAAACATCTGCAATGTTTAATACTGGTTTATATACGTTTGAACAATCGTTAGAGCGAGCTATTACAAATTTAGCACAAAAAGGCATTCGTACCACTTTAACTGATAAAGGCGGCCACACATGGAGCTTAGAAGGATACACTAGAACCGTTTTAAAGTCCACACTAGGAAATACCTATAATGAGTTAAGAACAGGGCGTATGGCTGAATATGACGTTTATACGGTACTTGTTACAAGTCACGCTGGGGCAAGAAAACAATGTTCTGCCATTCAGGGCAATGTAGTAGATCTAAGAATGCCTAGCGAAATACCAGAAGGCAGTAAGTATAAATCAATCTATGATCCATCTTGGGGTGCTGAATACGGTACAGCTGGAGGTCATAGAGGAGTGAATTGCCGTCATTTACATGTACCTTTTATTCCTGATGTAAATACAAATAATCAGCCACAATATGACGCTGATTTAAATGCTAGAGTAGCGCAAGCAAGAGATACTCAGCGTCGTATTGAAAGAGGGATTGTTAAGTATAAGAAAAACCTTATGGTTGCTAAGGAATTAGGTAGTGATAAAGCAGGGCATTGGAGAATGATGGTAAGACGCAGGCAAAAGGCTATGCGTGATCATTTAAAAAAGAATGGTAAATATCTAAGCAGGAACTATAAGCGTGAAAAGGTATATACACCTCTATCTACTTTATTAGAGGATTTTTCATATAAAAAATGATTGTTAGGAGGTGAGGGTTTGTCTAATAAAATCATTAACATTGTAGATCCAGCTGGGAAGTTAGTAGCTTCTATATCACCTGATGATGTTATTTTGAAAGATGGCTATAAGGCTATGGAATCTTACGGGAATTCAGTTTGTCTAAAAGATGATGATGGAGAACTTGAGGTAATTAGACCTGAAGTTAGTATTTAAAATGTTGAAGTCTTAGGAGGATATAAAATGAACAACCAAATCGAAAATAACTTTAGTTATCATGCACCAAAGGAAGGGCAGGTTGAGAAATATAATGCAATAAGAGAGAAAGCTAAGGAACTGGCTTATTTGCTTGAAGAAGTTTGTCCTAATAGTCGTGAGAAGTCAGTTGCATTAACTAATCTGGAAACATCAGTTATGTGGGCGAACGCCTCTATTGCTAGAAACGAATAACCCTCGTCTTTAGCCAACAGACGGTATAAACAGGGCTTTTTGTTATGCGCTTTTATCGCAGTTATGCGTAAAATAACTAATCCATCGTGGACAAGACCACGTCAACAAATGTAGGAGGAATGGAAGATGAATAGAGAAGAATTAAAAGAATTAGGTTTGTCAGATGAACTGATTGATAAAGTAATGACCAGCCATGGCAAAGTAGTAAACTCGATCAAAGAAAAGGCCGAAAAAGCAGATACTCTTGAAAGCCAAATTGAAGACTATAAAACGCAATTAGCAGATCGTGATACTCAACTAGAGGAACTTGGAAAAAAAGCCGAAGGTAATGAAGAACTAACTGCCCAAATTGAAGAATTAAAGCAACAGAATGAAACAACAAAGACGGAATATGAGCAGAAGCTTGAACAACAGGCGTTTGATCACAAGTTAGAAAACACTTTATCTGGCGCGAAAGTTAAAAACACCAAGGCTGTTAAGGCTCTATTAGATATGGATACCATTAAACTTGATGGCGATATTCTTAAAGGTCTTGACGATCAATTGAATAATTTAAAAGAGAACGAGCCATATCTATTTGAAGCAGAAGAAAAGCCGCCCTCACCAACGATTGTCACACCAGGTAATCCAAACGGCGGAACTAATACGGGAAATGATGATCCGTTTGCTGCAAAACTAGCAAAATATAATTAAAAGAAAGAGGTAATATAAATGACAGTAAAGCAAAAGCAACAACTATTACAATTAAACCTACAGTACTTTGCTGCAGGAAATAACAACAATCAAGCAGTGCGAAGCTATCAAAAACAATTTAAAGAACTATTGCAAGCTGTTTACCAAAAGCGTGCTTATTTTTCAGAGTTTTTCGGTGGCGGGTTGGAAGCATTAGACGGAGTTACTCATAACAAAACAGCTTTCTCCATTAAAACAAGTGATATTCCTGTTGTAATTGGAACGGAGTATAACAAAGACGAAAATGTAGGTTTTGGAACAGGAACAGGTAAATCATCACGTTTTGGCGATCGTCAAGAAATTATCTACACAGATAAAGATGTACCTTACACTTGGGAATGGGTATTTCATGAAGGAATTGACCGCCATACTGTAAACAATGATTTTGCTGCAACTATTGCAGACCGATCAGATTTACAAGCACAAGCAAAAGTACAAATGTTTGATAATCATGGCGGTAAGTTTATTTCTACGGTTGCTGATCAAGTGTTTGAACTAGCTGAGATTGCAAATGATCCAGTGCTAAAGCTGTTTAATTCACTAAACGAAGCTTATACAAATATGGAAGCCGTTGGTACAAAAATGGCATGGGTGAAACCAGCTTTATACAATGCAATCGTTGACCATCCAATTACAACGACTGCTAAGCGTTCAGGTGCAAATGTTGATACGAACAACATCTTACAATTCAAAGATTTTCTTATCAAAAAAGTACCAGAAACAAAATTCCAAACTGGTGAACTTGCTTATACGTCGATTGCTGGTGTTGGTAAGCAATTTACTGGTATCAATACAACACGAACTATTGAGTCTGAGGACTTTGACGGAGTAGCTTTTCAAGGTGCTGGTAAAGCAGGAGAGTTTATTTTGCCTGCCAACAAAAAAGCTGTTATCAAAGTTGTTCAGTTGGGGGAGTAACGACCCCGAATATTGACAATGTCGCGCCAACGACTGACGGGGCAGTCATCATTTTAAAATAAGGAGGGCTTTTATGTTTAAAATCTACAAAGGTAATGATGTGGTCGTAGAGGGTGAAAGCCCTCTTAGAATCACAGGAATTGGCGCTAATCAAAGTGTTAAGGCAGGAGACTATAAAGCTGTTAGAGTCGAAGGAGACAGAGAAAGCGAGAAAATAGACATTCCTGCATTTAAAACCCTGCCAATTGATGTAACGGGAGTGAAGCTATCTCCTAAAACTTCCAATGCAGAGGCAGGAACAACTGGAAGCAGACAATTAACAGCTACTTTATCACCTTCTAATGCAACTAATAAGAGTGTATCTTATGCGATTGCACCATCTACAACTGGCTTATCGGTTAGCGACAGTGGTTTAATTAGTTGGTCTGCAGATGTGCCAGCAGGAGAATACACTACAACGGTTACTACAACTGATGGTTCATTTACTGATACACATATCCTAACATTGGCTGAACCAGAGCCAGAATCGCCGCCAGAAGGTGAATAAAAATGAATTATCTTACGTATGACGAATTTAAAGAAATATCTGAAGTAGATATTGAGGAATCAACTTTTAAGAGTTTAATTAAAAAAGCTAGTGCGGTGTTAAATGCTGAAACTAGCTATTTCTATGTTAAAAATGACATTACGAAAGATAATGAGTGGAGGGTAACTCAATTTAAACAGGCTTTATGCGCTCAAATTGAGTTTTTCTACGAAATAGGAGCAACAACATTTGAAGGAATTAATAAATCACCACAATCGTTTAGTGCTGGGCGTACAACGGTTACTAACAAAAGTCGTTCTAGTTCAGGTGGAAAGTCACTGGTAGCAGAAGATGTGTACATCTACCTAGAAGGTACTGGACTACTCTTTTCTGGGGTGAGTGTATGGTAATGCCGAAACCACCAAAAGACTTTTGTATTGATTCATTTGAATACAAAGAATACCTGGGTGAAAATAATTGGTCTGAACCCGAGTATGCTAAACCGATCTCAATTGAGCATTGCCGTATTGATCGTGGTGCTGAATATACTTCAACAACATCCGGTAAGCAACTGCTATATAATGCGGTTGTTTTTTGTTATGAAGGCATAACCGATCCATTACCTGCATTTAAAGCACAGTCGGTATTGATGTTTGATGATCAAGACCACGTTGTAACCAAGGTGATTCCAATTTATGAAGCTTATTCTAAAACCATCTATTCGTATGAGTTAGAGGTGGTCTGATGGCGCGAGTTGACATTAATTTAAAAGGTGCGCAACATAAATTAAAATCACAGATAATTAAAAAAGGCAGAAGATCACTAGCGAACCAAGCTTTATCCGACATGAACCAATTTGTACCAATGGATGAAGGAGTTTTAAGACAAACCGCAACTATAGACATTGATGGCACAGCAATTAATTACGACACGCCTTATGCTGCCAGACTATTTTATATGCCTATGTATAACTACACTACACCCGGAACAGGACCAAGATGGGATATGAAAGCGAAAAGGATATTTATGAGTGATTGGATTAACGCATTTATGAAGGGAGCTGATTGGTAGTGGATTTTATGGAACGATTAAGTGACAGAATAAATGACATACCTAAGCTTCCTGTTACCTGCAAATTGGGGTATTTAGGTGCAGAAGAATCACTTGCTTTATATCCTTTACCTGGATCCCAAGTAGTGACAGAATACATGGATGGCACAACTGACCAGCAATTAAATTATGAAATTGCAATGAAATCGAAATTGCAAAGTAAAATTCATAATACACTTTGGCTAGTTCAAAACGAACTGGAAAATCTAGTAGTCTTGGAAAGTTTTGATGATAGTTTTGAGTTTGAAGAGTTAATCATAACGAATAAGCCTTTCATCAATAACGCTGATGAACAAGGTTGGTACGTCTTTTTATTGAATATACAAGCAAAAATTACAGTATTTAGGGAGGAATAAGGATGGCAAGAAGAAAGAACGCTTTGCGTGGGCATTTTGTACAAGAATATATTCCTGATCAAGAACCAACGGAAGATGGCTGGTTAGAACTAGCAAACTATATATCAACTATTGGTGATGATACACAGGAAGAAACAGAAGATATGGCTTTTTACGATGGTGATGGAACTCTAGAATCAGATATTATATCTGTAGCAGGGGCATACACGCCCGAAGGATACTTTAACCCAGATGACCCTGCCCAGGCATTAATTGCAAGTTTAAAATACAAAACTGGTGATGGCCGTAAAATTTGGCATAAAGTTGTTAGGTCTGATGGCAAAAAAGAATGGGTTGGTAGAGCGACGGTATCGGCAATTGTAGCAGGCGCTGGCGACGCTAGTGCTTACGAAGCGTTTAGCTGTAACATTAGATTTGATACGCTACCAAAGGAGACTGATCTAACAACTCCACCGTCGGGGGAGTAAATACCCCATCTGTTGAAAATGTTGAATCTACAACGGATGGGGCTATTGTAAATCTAAAATAACTATGAGAAGGGGGGCGCTCTATAGGGCGTCTCTTTTTAATGGGAGGATAAACTAATGTCGGAAATAAATATAGGTATTGAACGAACAGGTTTTCCAGTGAAAATAGGCACCATTGAACTATGGTTTGACAGTTCCTTGGAAAACTTAAGACGCTTTTTCAATGTAAATGAACTAGCAAATGAAAAGTTAAAAGAAGCGCAAGAAAAGGCACAGCATATTCATTTTCCTGATAATGCTGAAATCGAAAGCTTAGATGTAAAAACAGTTGATGCTGCTCTTGATGTAAACAAAGAGTTTATTGCTGCCCAATATGACATTATTTTTGGTGAGGGATCCTTTAAAAAAATCTACAAAAAACACCCTGATATCTTAGCTCTAGAGCAAGCTTTAGAAGCTGTCGGGATAGCTATAGCTAAACGGATTGAAGAACAAGAGGAAGAACGTTCTGGAAAAGTAGAAGCTAAGAAAAATGAGTACTTAAATAAAAAGTCTAGCAAGAAGTAGGTGACAATGTATGAGGTTGAACGATCCTCTGGTCACTAGCTTTGAATATGATGGTAAAGAATATGCCATTGATTTAGCCTTTGACAATGTATTAGATGTATTTGATGTGCTTAATGATGAATTATTAAGAGACTACGAGAAAGCTGAAATATGCCTTATTTTGTTGTTTGGAGAACAACCTTTTGATGAAGCAATAACAATTGATTTGTGGAATCACGTCTATGAATCTTTTATCTATATCGAAAATGAACAACCGATTGAATATGATTTGAAAGGTAATCCTTTGCCAGTGCAACATGAGGAACAAAAACAACTGATTGATTTAGATAAAGATGCGGAATATATTTTTGCCTCTTTTCAACAGGCTTACGGAATGAATCTATACCAAGAACAAGGTAGTTTACATTGGCATGAATTTCAATCGCTATTGCAAGGACTGCCAGATGACACAATTATGAAGCGCATTATACAAATACGCCAATGGGAACCCTCGAAAGGAGAATCAACCGAATATAAGCAATCCATGAGGAAACTCCAAAAAATATATGCACTTGATGACGATGATCAGGAGGAGGTGGAGTAGTTGTCGGATGGGTCTATAAAAATACAAATTGAAGTCGATGGAAAACAGGTCAAACTCGCTTCTAGAGAATTAGACAAACTAGAAGAAGCTGGACTTGATTCAGGAAAAGGTATTAAAGCAGCTGAAAGCAGTTTAGATAGCCTTGGAGCAAGTAGTTCAAAAGCCGGTTCTAGCGTAAAGGGTGCTACAGATAGTTTGGACGACATGTCAGACGGAGCTAAAAATGCTGCAGATGGCACGGATAAGGCATCTATTGGCATTAAGGAATTAGCTACGTCGTTAGGCCTTGTTGCAATTGGTGCTGCGGCATTTCAAACGTTAAGCGCATCTATGGATGATGCTATTTCCCGTTTTGACACACTTAATACCTTTCCTAAAGTACTTCAAGCTTTAGGTGTGTCTGCTGAGGATTCAGAAAAAGCTATGAACAAATTGTCAGATGGAATAGATGGACTACCAACAAAACTTGATGAAATATCATCGACCGCACAACGTATGTACACGTCATTTAATGATATGGATAAAGCAACAGACACAGCGTTAGCACTAAATAATGCATTGCTAGGATCAGGATCAAGCGCCGAAGAAGCTAAGCGTGGTACAGATCAGTATCTTAAAGCACTTCAAAAGGGCAAGTTTGAATTAGACGACTGGCATACTTTATCAGAAACAATGGATGTTGGTTTGTTGAAAATCGCCGAATCATTTGGATATACAGGTAGAAGTGCTAAAAATGACCTTTACAAAGCTTTGCAAGATGGAACAATAACAATGGATCAATTTAATGATAAATTGATTGAAGTTGGTACCGGAACAGGCGTTATGGCTAAATTAGCTAAAGAAAACAGTTTAGGGATAGCTACATCTTTAAGTAACTTACGAAATGCGGCAGCTAAAGGTATAGCTGACATCATAAGTTCTTTTGACAAATTATCAAAAGAGGTCACCGGAAAAGACATTGCTCAAAACATTGATAGCCTAAAAGGGATTGTCAATTCGTCTTTTAGAGTAATTGGAGCAGTCATAGAGAGTACCACGCCACTATTTAAAGTTTTTGGCTCAGCTGTAGGAGCAATAATACCTGTAGTCAAGGCGTTATCTCCAGCTATAATGGGAGCAGTAACAGCTTATGCGGGTCTTATGGTAGTTACTAAAGTAAGTGCCGCAATAAAAGCGTCTAATGCAGTATTGGCTACGGCGCAATCGGCACAAAAAGCATTAACGTTAGTTACTAAAGCACAAATGACTGCTCAAGTTGCTTCAACTACAGCTAAAAAAGCGGACATTGTTGCTACGGCCGCACAAACGGGAGCAATAAAATTAAGCACTTTGGTAATTGGTGTAATGACAGGGAAAATAAAGTTAGCTACAGCTGCCACTATCGCTCTTGCTGCAGCTAAAAAAATACTTATGGGTCCTATAGGTTGGGTTACAGCAGGAATTGGTGCATTAGTCGGTGCGGCAGTAGGGATAGTAAAGTGGTTTAATAAATCTAGCGAAGAAGCCAAAAAACTTAATGGAGAGACCGAAAAACTAGGTGAATCAACAAGTTCATTAAAAGATTCCCTAAATAGTTCTTCTGAGGCCTATCAAGAAAATCAAAAGGATATTAAAGCAACTGCAGAAGCCAATACAGAATTAACTGATAAGATAGAAAAATTAGCAGAAAAGGAAAACAAGTCAGCTACTGAAAAGCAAATGTTAGCAAAATACATTGAGCAACTTAATGGAAGGGTAGAGGGACTAAATCTTGCTTATAATGAAGAGGCTAACGCTCTGAGTATGTCATCCGAACAGTTAAAAGCTAGGGTAGGCTTAATGAAAGAGCAAGAGGCAGGTATAGCAGCACAAGAAAGATTATTGGAGATATCAGAAGAACAAAACAAGGTCGATCAGCAACTTAGTGAAATTAACGAGCTTAGAGCTGAAAGCAAGAAGCTGCATGATGATGAGAAAATATCGAAAGAGGACCACAAAGAAGCAACAGCGGAATTAGGAGAACAAGAAAACTCTTTAAGAGAGACTAAAAAACAGTTAGCAGAACAACAAAAACTCACAGAGAAACAGCTAACGACATCAATGGCTAATATAACAGAGGCTACTGAAAACGGCGTGTATAATCAGGTACTCAAGTTTGAAGAACTGTCCGAATCACAACAAAAGACCGTTGAGTCCATGCAATCTACTTGGGAAACTTATAAAGAACAAGCGACGAATATGTTTGATACGTTAAGCGAGAAGTCTGAACTGTCCGTTAGTGAAATGACTAATAATCTTGAGAAAAACCAAGAGGTTATAAGTAATTGGGCAGATAATATTGCTACTCTGGCTGAACGCGGTGTGGATGAAGGTTTATTGAATACTTTAAGAGAAGCGGGTCCAGAATCAGCGGGACATGTAAATGCTTTGGTAAATGCATCAGATGAGGAACTGGCAACTTTAAGCGAAGCATTTAAAAAAGGTGGAGATACAGCAACCGACGCTCTTAGTAAATCTTTAGGCATTGAAGAATCTGGCGTTATGGAAGCTGTTGGTCATTTGGTAACAGGTGCAAAACAGTCATTAACAGAACAAATAGAGTCCGCTAATTTTAAATCCGTGGGTAACGCCATACCCAATGGGATGGCGAGCGGTATTAGTAACGGGTCGAAAAATGCTAAAAAAGCGTCTGAAAAAATGGCTAACGACACAAAGAACGCATCAGAAGAAGCATTAGGTATTAACAGCCCATCTAGAGTTTTTAAAGAAATCGGAGCAGGCGTTACAGAAGGGCTTACTTTAGGTATAAACCAAGGCACATCTAAGGTTATTCAGGCTGTGAAAAAAATGTTTCAATCGGTTATAAAAAGTTCCGATTCAAGTTTTAAAGTAATCACAAAAGGATATGACAATTCCATTAAGCGAATTGATAAATCGTTAAATAAGCTACCGAAAATTGCTCAAAAGTCGATGTCAAATATGCTTAATAGACTAAAGTCAGGTACACCGAAGCAAATTAGTACCATGAAGAACTTGTCTAAATCATTAACTAATCCATTTAGAAATACTATGTCTCAATTTAATTCTATTGGTAGAAACGCAATGGCTGGTTTGAATCAAGGTTTGTGGTCTGGTCGAGGACGAGTGATGTCTACAGCTAGAAGTATCGCTAATAGCGTTGCTAGTACAATGAAAAGCGCATTAAGAATACATTCTCCATCTAGAGTAATGAAGGATGATGTTGGTAGATGGATACCTGAAGGAATTGCCTTGGGGATAAAAGATAATGCTAAATCTGTTTATGATGAAATTAATAAACTATCCAGTGCAATGGTTATGACATCGACTCCAGAAGTAGCTTTGGGAACAAATAGAATGGCACATGCGGGGCATAATTACATTGCTGAGGTGATAAAAGGTTTTCAAATAAGATCTACTGATATTTCTAAAACTTTATCCAGAATGAATAATAATCAGAAGATTATTATTGAGCCTTCAGAAGTCTTAATCGATAGTCGTTATGCAGGAAAAGTATTATGGAAACCAATAAAAGAAAACATAGATAGAGCTAGAGGGGGAATAAATAGGTTTAATGAAGGGAGACATCACTTATGATTTTTAACGGATTAGATTTAACGCCACACTTTAGAATTAAATCTGTTATAGGCAGGGGGTTAACTTCAAATGAGCTAACGATTATAAATATTTCTAACATGGACGGAGTATATTATTCCAGAAAACGCCACCCTCCTAGAAGAATAATAATCGAATTACAAGTAAGAGCCCAAGGTCGGGAAGAAATAAGAAGGAAAATTGATTTATTAAATAAGATACTCGACGTAAATGAACCTGTGCCTATTATTTTTCCTGATGAACCAGAAAAAGTTTATTATGGAATCCCTGAAGTTGCCGATGAAGTAAACGAGTACACGTTTTTACATAACGGGACTTTAACAATATTATGTCCATCTCCTTATAAGTACGGAGAAGAACAAACCTATGAGTTTACCGAAGACGCTGGAATAATCGAAAATAACGGCACAGCTCCTTCATCTCCAATTATAGAGTTAGAAGCAATTAAACCTGTCACATTTGCATTGGTTAGTAATGGTGATAAATATAACATGATAGGTAAGTCGATTAACGTTGATCTAAACGAGCCTGCTGAAAAATTAACCACTTTATTAAATAATCGCATGGATAACTTTACAGGATGGACAAATACAACGGCAGGGTTTGCGCTTAAAGGTCCACTTGGCGGTATTGTTGATGGTAGTTTTACACTCGGCAATGGTCAATGGATGGTATCTGATTACGGCAGTAATCCAAATGGTTGGCATGGTCC
>NZ_FQXD01000033.1 GCF_900129865.1 Virgibacillus chiguensis | reverse complement strand
AAACAGTACGCTACTGGTAAACCAAAAGATAATTATGCTGCTCAAGTATACAACTTAAAAATTTATGAAGCTGGTGTTGAGGGGTGATCTGATTGGTCACAGATGATTTATTAAAAGAATTCAAAGACAGAATGCATATATCGCATAGCGGAGAGGACAGCAATTTAAAACAGTTGCTGTCTTACTCTATTTCATCAATCAAAGGAAATTGTGGGGAGTTTAATATCGCAGGAGAATCAGATATTGATGTCAGAGCAAGGGAACTGGTTTTCGAGCGTACTAGATATGCTTATAATGAAGCGCTTGAATACTTTGAGAATAATTTTCTTAGTGAAATAAATTCACTAGGAATTGATATTGCTTTATTAGAAGAAGGTGAAGAAGATGCAACCTTTTAAGTACAAACCACCACGCGTTAATGCTGGTGATTTACGCACACCAGTAACCTTTTATGAATATGCGCCTAATCCTGGACCCGAGCCAGGAGAACAAGAAAAGCAAGTCCTGTATGATTGCATGGCTAAAGTAGATGAAGTTTGGCTCAAGGACTTAGAGCTTGCTAAGTCTAATGGTACTTTATCAGATGTGACACTTACTGTAAGAGATCCGTTGCAAGATTACATCCCTAGCGATGATCATTATCTATCTATCGATGCGCCTGAATATCGTAATAAACGATATAACATTAAACACGTACAACCCGATTTACAAAACAAAAAGTTTATTACGGTTGTTGGTAGGTTGGTTAAATGAGTGTGAAAATCAGAGGATTAAACAAACTCTTAGATGAGTTAGAAACCAAGCTAGGCAAACAAGGTATGCAACGGATAAGCGACAAAGCTTTAATTAATGCTGCAAATGAGTTTGTAAGAGTCCTAAAGTCTGAATTTCAGAGTTTTAGAGACACAGGAGCAAGCATAGATGAAATCACTATTACAGGTCCTTTGTGGGAACAAGGCACAAGAACCATTAAAATACATTGGACTGGTCCAAAAGGACGCTACCGTATAATTCATTTGAATGAATGGGGTACGGTTAAAAATCCTAATCCACGAGGTAAAGGTGCAGTTGCAAGGGCAATGAAAAATAGTGAAAAGGCATATCGCGATGCAGTGCGTAAAGCAATAAAGGGTGGGCTGTAATGGATATTTTAGATAAGGTATATGAAGCGTTAATTGCTGATGATTATATCAAAAAACAAACATATGACGAGACCGTTGAGGAGTATAGAATTAAATTTTATAAGTACCCTGCAACTGGCGATGTTGACAACCCTTATATTGTTATTGATCCGATTGACTCACCGGCTCCAGCTGACTATGCGGATAACCAATGGGCAAAATTAGATTTTCTCTTGCAGATTGATGTTTGGTCGCGTGACAGAAAGCTAACTGATAGTGTGGCCAACAGAATACGGAACATCATGTGGGAGACATTTGGGTTTGCACAAAAAGCAGGACCCAAAGAGTATGATGAAGGCGTATTTCGTGATGCGAGACGCTATAGAGGTAAATTATATCGAGATGATTTCGACAGCTTATAGGCTGTCTATTTTATTTTAAGGAGTGATTAATTTGGCAGAACAAAAGAATTACCGTGCATCTACAGGTGTAAATGAATTTTATTACGGTGCAGTAGGTGATAATGTCATCGCTGATTATGTTGAGAGAGTAAAGTTTTTGCAGACTATTACAGTAGAAATGCCACAAGAGCCGGTTAGAGCTTACGGTGATAATCAAACCGCAGAAATAGCTGTATCTGGTGGAGACGTTTCCGTTACTGCAGGGTTTCATAAAATTCCACTGGAAGACAAAGAAAAATTGCTAGGATGGGAAAGAGTTGACGGAATCATAGCGACCGGAAGCAACGATAATCCACCTTACGTAGCAGTGATTTTTGCTAAAACATTTGAAGATGGATCCAAAGAATATGTTGGATTACCGAAAGGAATGTTCACGCGCCCAAGTGTTACTGGAAACTCCAAAGGAGAAAGCACCGAGTTTTCGAGTGAGGAAATCACAGCGTCATTTATGGATAGAGAAGTAGAGGGATTTAGTAAAGAAAAATCAGCCCTTTTTGCGTACGATAAAAAAGGAGAAACCACTAACCGTGACGCACTATTCTTAAAGATTTTTGGAAAACCTTATCCAACGGATGAAGAAGAAAATACCGGAGGTGTTGAAGGATAATGAGTACTTTTGATGCAATTGTAACCCAAGACATACCAGCTAATCGCTTACTATCTATGACAGGTGGTAACGGTGCCCCACATTTATCTATTACTGCAGCAGGGGGATCACCAGACTTTGTGTCTACAGGCGATCTTAAAGAAAGTCAAGCCGTCACCGTAACCATGAGAGATAAGCCGATATGGAACGTAGAAGCGGGGGAAGATTTAACCGCAGGTCAATATGTGGAAGCAGGAGAAGGCGGTGTTATTGTTGGATCTGCTGGGGAAGGAATTGGTTACGTAACAGATGCTGTAAAAGCAGGAGAAATAGCCAATTTAGTCAGACAATCTAGCGGAGGATCTGGTGAAAAAGGTGATCCAGGAAAAAACGGTAAGTCAGCATATGAGATCGCTGTTGATAGTGGCTTTACAGGAACCGAGCAAGAGTGGTTAAACTCTTTAAAAGGTCCGAAGGGTGATAAAGGCGATAAAGGAGACAAAGGTAATCCGGGTAAAGACGGCAAAGATGGCTTTGGAACCGAAACTCAATATAACGACATTATAGCAAGATTAGAAGCGCTAGAAGGTGCAGGATCATAAGAGCATGGTTAATCCCTTGCTCTTTTAAAATTAGGAGGAAATAAAATGGCTAATTTAAAAAGACATATGATAGAGATTGTGAAAGAAGTAAAAGCAGGAGAAACTGTAACGGAAAAATTTTTAACCCCTATTTTTCTCCCAATGTCAGTTGTGTACGAAGCGATTGATTTGTCTGCTGAGATTGAAAAAGTCGCAGATGATGATAGTGTGAAAAAAGAAAAAGAATTAATGGAAAAAATGCTAGTATTTGTATCTGATAAAATTTATGGGAAACAATTTACAAAAGATCAACTATTTAATGGTTTGCATGCCCCTGATGCTATTAAAGTTTTGCAAGATCAAATCTTGTTTGTTTCAAGGGGGATGCAAAATGATGAAACAAAAAAGTATCTGGCGAAGAAAAATTAAATGATAAAGACTATACTTCCGATAAGCAAAAAGAATATATGGATGCTTTTATCATGGATTTAATGGAAGCTGGAAAAGATATTAATGACATATTAAATATGCCATATAATTTTGTTTTGGAATTATTACACGAAAGAAATAAACCAAAAAAAGAAAAGTCATTAATCGCCGCATTTGGTGGTTAATGACTTTTCTTCATGAAAGGGGGTTAATGTGTGGAGCGTATTGAAGGAATGTCTATTGCTCTTGACCTTGAGACGTTACGGCTAGAACGTGGTTTAACCGGCTTAAAAGATCAATTGAAGACAGTAAATAGTGAAATGAAAGCGAACATGTCTGCTTTTGATCGTGGAGATCAAACTGTTGAGAAATATGAAACTAGGTTAAGAGGTCTGAATAAAAAATTAGAAACACAAAAAGCAGTGACTAAAGCCGCAAAAGCTGAATACGAAAAAATGGTTAGCGAGTATGGGGAAGGCTCAAAGGAAGCTGAAAAGGCTGCCAGAGAGTATAATCATCAAGCTGCCGCACTTAACAACCTTGATCGTTATGTGTCAAACGCACGTGAAGAATTAGAAAAGTTAAGAAAACAACAGGACCTCTCCAACTCTCGCTGGGGGAAATTTACAAGTAATTTAGATCAAGCATCAGACCGAATGAAAAGTACTGGTGAAAAATTCACGAATTTAGGCTCAAGTTTATCAACATCCGTGACTACACCTATTTTAGCGTTAGGTGCCGGTTCTTTGTTAACGGCAAAAAACTTTGAAAGTTCTTCTGTACGTATGCAAAATTCGTTAGGTTTAACAGCAAAAGAAGCTAAGAGTCTAACGAAAATATCCCGCGATATTTACAAAAAAGGATTTGGAAATAGCTTTGAAGAAGTAGACAACGCGCTCTTGCAAACAAAGCAAAATATTCAAGGGTTGAATCAGGCTGAGCTTGGAAAAATAACTAAAAAAGCTTTAGTTTTATCTGAAACATTTAATTCTGATGTGAACGAAGTGACTCGTGCCGGAAACAATTTAATTAAGGGCTTTGGCATAGAAGCTGACAAAGCTTTTGATTTAATGGCTTCCGGTGCTCAAAATGGGTTAAATTTTTCTAACGAAATGTTTGATAACCTCAGCGAATATGCTCCGTTGTTTGGGAAAATGGGATATTCCGCTGAAGAATATTTTCAAATGTTAATTCAAGGTTCAAAAGCAGGCGTATATAACCTAGACTTTATTAATGATGCAATGAAAGAGTTTCAGGTTCGTCTGAAAGATGGATCTAAGTCTACAAGTGATGCGATGGGAGAAATGTCAAAGTCTACACAAGACGTTTGGAAAGCCTTTTTAAACGGTGATAAGACGGTTAAAGATGTATCAAATACTGTTTTAAAAGAATTAGAAGGTATGGATGACCAAGTAAAAGCCAACGAAATTGGGGTTGCACTCTTTGGAACTAAGTGGGAAGACCTTGAAGCCGATGCTATGTATGCTCTTGGCGGGATAGATGGCAATTTAAAAGGCGTTAATGGAACAATGGACAAAATGTCTAAAAACATGGAAAAAACGTTTAATCAACGTGTTAAAAAAGTTTGGAGAGATTTGCAGTCGGCATTATTACCAATTGGCGAAGTACTCCTTGATATAGCAGAAGACGCATTACCTAAAGTATCAAAAGCGATTCAAGATGCAACTAAGTGGTTTTCTAACCTTTCTCCAGAGATACAAAAAGCGATTGTCGCTACTGGAGGTTTAGCGTCTGCCATGGGTCCATTAATGTTGGTGTTCGGTGGAGCTTTTCGGACTATTGGCATGTTTACTGGCGGTCTATCCAAAACTATTAAGTTTTTTGGACGTATGGGTAAAGGCTCTAAAGACGCTGGAAAATCATTACAAACTTTTGATGGCGTATCTAAAAAGTCAGGAACCGAAGCGTTAAAAACGTCTGGTAAGTTTGGTAAAGTGGTCGGAAGTTTAGGGAGAGTTGGAAAAATAGCTGGTATAGCTAGATTAGGTTTATCTGCATTAGGTGGTCCAATGGGAATTTTGGCAAGCATTGCAATTCCTGCATTAATCAAAGGTGGAATTGGACTGGTTAACCATCTGAAAGAGGATAGCATTCCGGCTGTTGAAGGATTTGGCGATAAAGTTTCGGATTCAACAACTAAGGCTGTTTTGGGTTATGAAAAATTGAATAATGAAGCTACCACCCAATTAAATCAATTGTTTTGGAGCGGGCAAGAGATAACGGAAGAAGGGTCTCAAAAATTAATTCAGACTTTTAGTTCTATGACCAATCAAATTTCCACTAATATGAAAACAAAATTTGACGAGAGCTATCAGTCTATGAGCAATTTTTTCGCAAATTCAAAAGCACTGTCAGACCAAGAAGAACAAGCTATATTACTCAAAATGCAAGAAAGTCATTTAAAACGGCAAGAGGAAGTACAAAAGAATCAAGATAGAATCAAAGAAATATTAAATACAGCTTCGCAAGAAAAACGTTCTTTAACTAAATCCGAAAAGACAGAAATTAACCAGATTCAAGATTCAATGAGGAAAACTGCTGTTCAAACAATGTCCAAATCTCAAATTGAGCAAGAAGCAATTATGACGGAACTTAAGAACAATTCCCGTAACATAACAGCTCGTCAAGCGGCGGATACGGTTAAAAACAGCAAAAAGGCTAAAGATGGCTCGGTTAAAGAAGCGAACAAAAAGTTCAATGAGGTGAGGAATTGGGCTGTTTATGAGCGGGATGTAACAGGGAACTTATCAAAAGAAGAAGCGGATAAGATTATTAAAGATGCAAGAAACACGAAGAACGAAACCATAAAAAAAGCAAAAGAAAAACACAGAGGTGTAGTTGACCAAGCGAGAAAACAAGCTAAAGGACATGCTAAAGAAGTTAATTGGACCAGAGGAACAGTTCTTACTAATTGGGATAAGTTGGTTATTGGTGTAGCAGAAGCGATGGGGAATATTACAGATGGTGTTAACTGGGTTTTAGGGAAAATAGGACTAAAACATCTGAAAATTCCTAAGTGGTTTCCAAAAACAATGACCAAAGCACTGATGGGGTACGAAAAAGGTACTTCTCGCCACGGGCATCCGGGCGGTCACGCGATTGTGGGGGAGAAAGGAAGAGAACTCGCTTATATACCAGGTCAAGGCATAACTATGCTGGGAGAAACAGGACCTCAATTTTTAGATTTACCAAAAGGAACATCTGTCTTACCAAATAAGCACACTGAAAATCTATTAAAATCTTATGGATTCCCTGGTTATGAATCAGGTATTGGGAATTTCTTTGACATGGCTTTATCTAGTCCGAAAAAATTAGTAAATAAAGTATGGAGTAAATTCCTTGGAAAACTACCTTCGTTTGGAGGAACTTTTAAAGACTTGTTTAAAGGTACGGTGTCTTACGCTAAAAAGGGAGCCGGTAGTTATATAAAAAATAAAATTAAAGACTTCTTTTCTTTTGGGGAAGATGTTAAAGGAAAGGTAAATGGTAGCCTTTCTAAATGGATTAATGCTGCTATTAAAATAGCAGGTGTTCCTCAAAGTTGGTTTAAACCATTAACCACTATAGCGGTTAAGGAATCTGGAGGTAACCCTCGCGCTGTAAACAGGTGGGATATAAATGCTAAACGTGGTATTCCTTCCATGGGTTTAATGCAGACAATTATGCCTACTTTCCAAGCGCATAAAAAGCGTGGGCTTGATAATATCTTAAACCCTATTCATAATGCGGTAGCAGCCATAAATTATATTAAATCCCGTTACGGCAATGTCTTTAACGTACCCGGTATCAAAGCAATGCGTAGAGGTGGAAAATACGTTGGTTATAAAACAGGTGGCTTAGTAAAAAACAAGGGATTGTATGAACTTGCGGAAGATGGATGGCCAGAATATGTCATACCAACAAATCCATCCCGAAGAACAGAAGCTATGAAATTATTAGCTTTAGCTGGTAAGGATATACAACGAAACAAACAAGGTAATAAACGACCTAGTCAGCTATCTGATGCTACCATAAGTAACGACAACAAAGACTACACCAAAGACCTACTAGATGCAACATTAGAGCAAAATAATATCTTAATGCAGATACTTGCTAAGGATAATAATGTGTATTTGGATAG
>NZ_FQXD01000034.1 GCF_900129865.1 Virgibacillus chiguensis | reverse complement strand
GCTATTAACCAACTACTAAAACATGAATTAACTGTATTCCTGGATTACGAACCGTATGAACGCAAAGGAGTTCATTCTGGTAACTCTCGTAATAGATTTTATGACCGTACTTTTAAGACGGAGTACGGTGAGCTACAACTTCGTATACCAAGGGATAGGAACGGCGAATTTCAACAACAAACAGTGGCTCCATATAAGCGTTCCAACGACACGCTGGAACAGTTTGTTATTCATCTTTATGAAAAGGGAATTACAACAGATGAAATCGCACATCTAATCGAACGAATGTACGGACATCATTACACCAAACAGACCGTGTCTAACTTAACAAAATTGGTAGCAGAAGATGTACAAGCATTTCATGAACGTAAATTAGAAAAGCGTTACGCATGCATTTACTTAGATGCTACTCAAATCCCTATTCGTCGTAACACTGTAGAGAAAGAGTCTGTATATATTGCAATTGGGATCACGGAAGACGGCATAAAAGAAGTATTAGATTTTACTATTGCACCAACAGAATCCGCACATATATGGGAAGAATGGATGCAGGAATTATATCAGCGCGGTGTTGAAGACGTTCTACTCTTCGTCTCAGACGGTTTAACTGGCATGACAGATGCCATTCACCGTGTCTATCCCAAAGCAAAGCATCAGATGTGCTGTGTCCATGTTGCCCGTAATATTGCTAAGAAGGTTCGTGTCAAAAACCGTTCAGAGATACTTGGTGACTTTAAAACTGTTTATCATGCCATAGACAAAAAAGAAACCCTGCAAGCGTTAGAACAGTTTCAAAGCAAATGGGAAAAGACATATCCACGTGTCATTGACGCAGTTGTAAAAAATGAACAATTATTAACATTTTATGAGTTCCCTGCCTCTATTCGACGGAGTATCTATTCGACAAATTTAATGGAAGCCTTCAATAAAGAAATAAAGAGATAAAGAGATATAAATTATTAGAGAGTAAAGCTCTTTAAACAATTAATAAATATTACTGAGAAAGATTAAGTGGGCAACTATTAAACTGGCATCTGTGTCAAGGGCACTTATAAAAAAAGAGCTTATGCAAATAAAAGAAGCTTCCTATATCGAATAGGGGCCTTCTTTTTTTAAGTTCCATTGATAACGGTAATTGTTACAGTAAGTCATGTAATGATTGATTTTTCATTTTAATTCCTTTCTTGTTTTGGCTGATTTATAATCTACTTCATCCTCGTGCATTTTGTCTCACGATCACTTCAGAAGGATTAAGCTCCCGTTTCAGGGTTCTGCCAGCTTCTGTTTTCTTTGTATCAGTAAGCCCTATTAACCCTTTGGTTTCATAAGTTTTCTTCCACCGGATCGTTTTATGCCAATTACTTCTTCATCAAATCCACTCTCCATAAAAATTTGTCGTGGGAGTTTAGATACTTATCCATAAACCTGTTCTTGAAAGCATCCGTGTAAGTGATGGATTTCTCACTAACGCGTTGTACATTTGGATTCAGAAAATAAAATCACAACAAAGAAAACGTGCGTTCGTTTTTCGTTTGGTTATCCAACTTAAAATGGTATAATAGTACACAAACTAGATGTTTAGAAAAAAATAATAAACGGGGATTCTTTTAAAAAGGAGTGATGACATTGCAAAATGAAACTAGTATACTAATCTATCAAACAGAGGATGGTAACACAAAAATAGATGTTAGATTGGAGAATGAGACAGTTTGGATGACCCAAAAGGGAATAGCGGAGTTGTTTCAAACATCACCTCAAAATATTACACTTCACATAAAAAATATTTACGAAGAAGGGGAATTACAGCAAGAAGTAACTTGTAAGTATTACTTACAAGTTCAAAGTGAAGGGCGAAGGGAGGTGAAAAGAAAAGCAAAACACTATAACCTTGAAATGATTATTGCAATTGGATATAGAGTTCGTTCTCACCGAGGTACACAGTTCCGCCAATGGGCAACAGAGCGGTTAAATGAGTATCTTGTTAAAGGGTTTACAATGGATGATGATCGTTTGAAAGAAATGCGTAATTTTGGGCAAGATTATTTCGATGAGTTACTAGAACGAATTCGTGATATCCGTGCTTCCGAGAAAAGGTTCTATCAAAAAATTACAGACGTTTATGCGACGTCTATTGACTACGATCCAAAAGCAGAAGTCACACAAGAATTTTTCGCAACTGTTCAAAATAAACTACATTTTGCAATTCATGGTCAAACAGCGGCTGAACTTATAGTAGATAGAGCGAAGGCCGAGAAAGAGAATATGGGTCTTACTGCATGGAAAGGCGATAAGGTAAGAAAAACAGATGTAACAGTTGCTAAAAATTACTTAACGGAAAAGAAACTTAAATCACTCAATCGTATTGTTACAATGTACTTAGATTATGCTGAAGATCAAGTGGAAAGACAACAGCCAATGCATATGAACGATTGGATTGATAAACTTAATGCCTTTCTTCAATTTAATGAGCGTGAAATTCTTGAAAATGCAGGAAGGATCTCAAAGGCTGTAGCTGATAAGTTAGCCATTCAAGAGTATGAAACATTTAACCAGCATCGTTTAAATAAAAATACGCACGATGATTTTGAGCAGTTTATTGAAAATAAGGACTTAAAGAGATAAGACTTCGGTTTTGTTCTACGTGTATCTGGGAGAGTTGCTTAGTGACGAACTTGAATCTTATCATAATTGATGTAAAACAAGTATTAACTTTTGGAAATACTACAAGCAGTAATAATAATAGATGTAATATCACTGTTAAAGACATTATTTATTTTAATACACAGAATATTTCGTATTATAAAGTGATGCTAGAATAATTTCATGGGCACATCTTTGTTAAGTAATTTAATGCGTATATATGTTTTGTTCAATGGATAGAAGGAGGTAAATATGAACATAGAGCAAAAACTGTATCAGTCAGCAATTGCGTTAATAAAGGATAGATATCCTTCTGGATGGGGAGGTGCTGCTGCGATGTTAACGGAGGATGGGAATATACTAACCAGTGTTTCCCCGGATGTTATTAACGCTTCAACGGAATTATGTATAGAAACGGGAGCTATCCTCGAAGCACATAAACGTAATACAAAGGTTACCCATACAATTTGTGTGGTAAGGGAAGATGAAAATGCTGAATTTACAATATTAACCCCTTGTGGCGTATGTCAAGAACGTCTTTTTTATTGGGGTAGAGATGTAAAAGCGGCTGTAACAAATTCACATGGAAGAATTGAATATAAAACGTTGGGAGAAATTCAACCGTATCATTGGTATAAAGCCTATGAAAAATAAATGTCTTGAAAAACAGGTTTGTTTTGTGCGATGTATTTGATAATTTCACTTCTAGGTTTACGGAAAGGTGCGTCTAAATTCTTCTGAGATTGTCCTTCTTTCTTTTTTATCCTTTTGATTAGAGGACGAAAATTAGGCTTAGTTTTTGGATTAATAGGAGCCCTTGTATTATCAATTGTATTTACAAATGTATTAGCAAAAGCACAAACGGACGTGAGTGGTGAAGATAAAACCAGAGTTGTAACCGTAGAGGAACAAGATTTACGTGAAAATTAGAGTATGGAAGGGAAAGACCTTGAGATAGTTATCACAGCAGAAGAACAACGTAGTGTAGAGAATTCATCAGCTTTATCAAGGTATGTATCACAAGAAAATGGACTAGGGTTTTATTTTATTAAAGAGCAATAAGCTGCATGATTAAGTTAGTTGGATGAAGTACTTCTATAAACAACAAAAAAGCGATCTACCATTTATGTGGGGTAATATCCCAGTATTATACCAAGAAGCTGACGGTTGTAGCGGATATTGAAATGCACACGTATGCTTTACAAAGATGTCTGAAAACCTGAACCTACCGCGAAAAATTGATATTGTCCGAATGAAGACTATGCCAATAAGGAGCTAATAAATACAATCACTTTGATGTAGTAGACCAAGCAAAGCCCATGTAAAAAATGATATTAGCAATCATTTTTACCAAATTTCCTCATATAATTTTTAGAGGTGATAAAAATGGGAAGGGTAGCATATACAGATAGTGATGTGGCTTTAGTGGCAAGGATGATGCGGGCAGAGGCGGAAGGTGAAGGCCAGCTAGGGATGCTGATGGTCGGTAACGTCATTGTAAATCGTTTAGTTGCTAATTGCTTAGACTTTAAAGATTTAAGATCCATATACGACGTAATTTTTCAAATACAGGGAGGCAATTACTCTTTTGAAGCTGTGCAGAAAGGTAATGTTTTCTACAACAGAGCGAGAGGTGTAGAAAAGAAATTAGCCAGAAGAGTATTGGAGCATTGGAGAGAGCATCCTTCCAAATATGCGCTATGGTATTTTAATCCATATGCTCCATGCCCGCCTACATGGTACGGTCAACCATTTGCTGGTCAATACAAGTTACATTGTTATTACGAACCACAGGCAAATACATGCGATAGTGTGTATATCGGCTAGGTGTTGGCAAAGGTGCCGTTCACATTTGGAAAAGATGAGCATTGTGCGAGAGCTCATACAAGGAGTTCTTTTTTAGTGAAACAAATAGAAATAGGCCCCGTTCCTTTTGAGGAAGCCGGGGTTATTTTTGTAAGGTAAGAGAAAATCATGTTATAAAAACTATAAACTATAGGTGCAAGAAAGCGACATTAGTAACAATAAATTTTACAAATTTAATAATCGCATGTTTTTTCTTTGCACTCCTCTTTTCTCTCAGGGAATTCTTTTCCTACAGCGCTAGAAATAATTTTAAAATCATTTTCATAATCAACATCAATGGAGAAAGTTGCTTTTTCATTATTATTTACTGTACCGCTAATCACCATTCCACCCATAGGAGTACTATAATCATTCTTTTTAAAAGTTATTGTATGGATATTTTTAAAATTGTTACTCAAATAACTTTCTATAGTTTTTTCCGCCTTGAGAATTGTATTATTATTAAAATCTTCCTCATTTGATTTCACAAAACAACCTCCCAATAGTATAATTGTAACAGTTAAAAATATTAGAATTAAGAGTTTTTTCATTCGTTTCACTTCCTAACTAGTATCAAAATATGGAGGGCGCAATTTTGGTAAATTATAACAATATAACAGACCTCACCGCTTCTACAATTTCTAGGCAATCTTATAAACAGATTCCAAGAAAGATTTTCATTGAAACAGATTATCATATACAAGTTTGGGAAAACATCGAAACTATTAAAGACTCCGATACAGGCTTACATGGATATGTGCTCCAAAACGATGATACAGATGAAATCGTTATCAGTTTTAGGGGAACGGAACTACCTAAAACAACCACAACCAAAGTGAAAGAAAAATACTTAGCGACACCCTCTCAAGATGCTAGATTGGCTGGTGCCGGGGGTGGAGCAGAATTGAAAAATGGGTATATTGTTTATAACCAAAAAGACGTAGACTATTCTGAAACCCTAAAAGATGTGGAAGAAGACATCCAAGGAATTGTCCTTGGTGATTCCGATTATACCAAAAAAGATTATAGAAAAACACCTTATTTAGGAACACCTTCTCAAGATGCCGCTTTATTAACTGGTAAAGCGAAGTTTGACTCCAAAGATAAAACCCTCACATATGACACCAAAAATCAATTTACAGCAGCTGAA
>NZ_FQXD01000036.1 GCF_900129865.1 Virgibacillus chiguensis | reverse complement strand
TTCATCAGCAGCTGGAGCTGATGCCCCCAAAGGTTCACCATCACGAGTTTTCTGTACGTTTGTACTGATATAAACACCTACACCTTTTTTGCCAGCAAAAGCATAAGGGCTAAAATTGAGTGCAATCTTTCCGTACATTCCGCTATAAACTTCTGTTGCGTCCATAACCGGGCTAAGATCAGGTCCAACAATTTTTGGCGGATAGTCAACGCCTGTTGAAGCTGTAAACACCCAATGACCCTTACACTCTGGACCAAACGGCATACCATCAGATGGTTTTACTCCATCACCGTCATGGATAGGTACCGCCACATTTGGAGGTACTACACCGTTCCACTTCTCTGCTTTTCCTTTTGCTTTTGCTGCTTCAATAGCTGCATCAATCTTTTGTTTAGTAGCTATATCTGACTTAGGTAAAAGAATCGTTGCACTGTATTTCGGTTCCCCACCGTATTGGTTTTCCCTCGGTTTTAATAGATTCACAAAGCTAAAGCGAACTTCCCCTGATACAATACGTGTGTTTTGATTAGTCATAGTTTCATTTCTCCTTTTAAAATTATTTACTGACATTCCCCAGTTTCCTGAGATAAATTAATCTACGTGGTAATCTGCAATATCACCCATTAACTAAAATCCTCTGTTGCGCTAACTTCATTAGTTATTGCTTGCCTTTTATCTGTTGCAGGAGCAAGGGTTGGTTTACCTGGTGATTTTTGTACCAATCCTGGTTCCTCTAATAACTCACGGTATTCTTTTTTCCCTAGTTCTTTTTCTAATTTAGGAACTGTTAAAGGAACTCTTTCATAAAGCAAAGCTTCTTTAATTCCGTGTTCTTTAAGATGTTGAAAAGCTTTGTCTTGATCTACATAATTTCTACTTCCTCGTCCTTCAACAGCTTTCCATCCTGCAATGTCATTTCCTTTTAAGCTTTCTTTAAGTGCAAACTCCTTTAGAGCTCTAACCCATGATTCCAAGTGTTTTGCTTTCTCTAATGCTTGGCCAACTTCTTCATTACTGATCAACGGTGGTTTCATCTGTTTAAAATCATCCAACGCACTGTACTGTTCCATTCGCGCTCGACAAGTTGCTTTTGCTTTACAAAACTTGCAGTGTTCGCCGGGTACAAACTCCCCTTCCCCGTTAAAAGCTTTTTGAGCAACAGGTTTGATTTCATCTCCCCACTTCAACAGCTCTTCAAGGGATAGCTCATATTCTGAAATATTATCAAGTCTTGGTTGCACAATAGATAAATGCACCTTAGAGATAGGATAAAGAAAGCTGTATGCTGCATAAGCACCTAAAGCATAAAGTTTCATTTGAGGGTTATCCTCAGCACTTACCGGAACCCCTTTTCCATATTTAAAATCATTAACATACAATGTATTTCCGCCAATGATGATGCAGTCCGCTGTTCCAAATCCCTCGGGAACATAAGCGCTGAAATCGACTTTCTTCTCTACAGCTACATACGGACTGACTTCCATACCTAGAGTTAATTCTTTTAAGTAATCCAGGTACGTTTCCGTGTGCTTTAACATTTCTTGTTGAAACAGTTCATTCTTTTTCATTTTGTTGAGACGTCGGGTAAATGTGCTTTTGGCCATCGGCTCAACAAAATACTTTCGTAGCCTTAACTCCGCAATCTCATGAGCCAAAGTTCCTTCTGCTGCATAAGTGGATCCTTTATCCTCAAACTGTTCTTCTAACCGAGCACTAGGGGGGCAAGCTAACCATCTATTAGATGCACTAGCAGATAACAAAGCGTGTGCTCGTTCAGCATGTGCAATTTGTTTGGCCATTATATCTTCGCTCCCATTTCCCGTAGTTTCGTGGCAAACGTACCGTATTGCTCCTGAGGCAAAGCAGTCAAAGCTTGTACACCAAACTGACCAAGAAGCTGTACCAATTCAGCTTGTTTACCTGCATCCATTAATTGAGAGGCAGCACGTGCCAGTTGATCCATTGTATAAGTCTGCTCCACCGTTGGCACCGCTCCTGGCTGATCTTGTTGAACAGGGGGTTGTTGCTGTACAGGTGCTTGTTGTTGAGTTGGAACTGACTGAACAGTTGGTTGCTGTTGCACAGCAGGTTGTTCTTTTTGCATTGGAGCTTGTTGATGTACTGCTGGCTCCTGTTGGACTTGTTCCTCTGTCACTTTAGGCAAACCGCTAGTTGATAAGGCTTGCGCTAGGGATAAAACTGCGTTTGTAAATGCTTGATCTATTGAAATTTTAATTTCCATTAGTAATTACCTCCTAAATGTTCTTGCTTCTATACTGCAAGACAAGTTATAATAAAGTTGGATTATGATAGTTTTAGTCTGATGCGCCAACATCAGGCTTTTTTCTTTTCTAAAACAGAACCAATATGATACCTAAGACTACCAACAAAGCACCTGCTAGATTGATAGCGAAATCTTTCGACGTGTACAATCGTTCATCACCTCCCT
>NZ_FQXD01000040.1 GCF_900129865.1 Virgibacillus chiguensis | reverse complement strand
TTGTAAGATTAGTTAAGTGAATAAGGGCGCACGGTGGATGCCTTGGCACTAGGAGCCGAAGAAGGACGGGACTAACACCGATATGTCCTGGGGAGTCGTAAGTAGACATCGATCCAGGAATTTCCGAATGGGGGAACCCGCTGCTCGTAATGGAGCAGTACTTCTATCTGAATTCATAGGGTAGAAGAGGCATACCCGGGGAACTGAAACATCTCAGTACCCGGAGGAAGAGAAAGCAAACGCGATTTCCCAAGTAGCGGCGAGCGAAACGGAATTAGCCCAAACCAGAAGGCTTGCCTTCTGGGGTTGTAGGACACTCCATTGGAGTTATCAAGAGATTCTTTAGATGAAGCGATCTGGAAAGGTCGGCCAAAGAAGGTAACAGCCCTGTAATCGAAAAAGAATCTCCTCCGGAGTGGATCCTGAGTACGGCGGAACACGAGGAATTCCGTCGGAATCCGGGAGGACCATCTCCCAAGGCTAAATACTCCCTAGTGACCGATAGTGAACCAGTACCGTGAGGGAAAGGTGAAAAGCACCCCGGAAGGGGAGTGAAATAGAACCTGAAACCGTGTGCCTACAAGTAGTCGAAGCCCGTTAATGGGTGACGGCGTACCTTTTGTAGAATGGACCGGCGAGTTACGATCGTATGCAAGGTTAAGTGGAAGACACGGAGCCGTAGCGAAAGCGAGTCTGAATAGGGCGAATATAGTATGCGGTCGTAGACCCGAAACCGTGTGATCTACCCATGTCCAGGGTGAAGGTCAGGTAACACTGACTGGAGGCCCGAACCCACGTATGTTGAAAAATGCGGGGATGAGGTGTGGGTAGGGGTGAAATGCCAATCGAACACGGAGATAGCTGGTTCTCTCCGAAATAGCTTTAGGGCTAGCCTCAAGGAAAGAGTACTGGAGGTAGAGCACTGATTGAACTAGGGGCCCTCATCGGGTTACCGAATTCAGTCAAACTCCGAATGCCAGCTACTTATCCTTGGGAGTCAGACTATGGGTGATAAGGTTCATAGTCGAAAGGGAAACAGCCCAGACCGCCAGCTAAGGTCCCAAAGTATACGTTAAGTGGAAAAGGATGTGGAGTTGCCCAGACAACCAGGATGTTGGCTTAGAAGCAGCCACCATTTAAAGAGTGCGTAATAGCTCACTGGTCGAGTGACTCTGCGCCGAAAATGTACCGGGGCTAAACGTATCACCGAAGCTGCGGATTGTTCTTACGAACAATGGTAGGAGAGCGTTCTAAGTGCTGTGAAGTCAGATCGTGAGGACTGGTGGAGCGCTTAGAAGTGAGAATGCCGGTATGAGTAGCGAAAAAAGAGTGAGAATCTCTTTCACCGAATGCCTAAGGTTTCCTGAGGAAGGCTCGTCCTCTCAGGGTTAGTCGGGACCTAAGCCGAGGCCGAAAGGCGTAGGCGATGGACAACAGGTAGATATTCCTGTACCACCTCATGAACGTTTGA
>NZ_FQXD01000042.1 GCF_900129865.1 Virgibacillus chiguensis | reverse complement strand
GGATTTCACACTGCCAAGAAAAGCCTCTAGTGAGTTCATAGGTGCCCGTACCGCAAACCGACACAGGTAGGCGAGGAGAGAATCCTAAGGTGAGCGGGAGAACTCTCGTTAAGGAACTCGGCAAAATGACCCCGTAACTTCGGGAGAAGGGGTGCTCCTTTAAGGAGGAGCCGCAGTGAATAGGCCCAAGCGACTGTTTAGCAAAAACACAGGTCTCTGCGAAGCCGAAAGGCGAAGTATAGGGGCTGACACCTGCCCGGTGCTGGAAGGTTAAGGGGAAGCGTTAGCACTTCGGTGCGAAGCGTAGAACCGAAGCCCCAGTAAACGGCGGCCGTAACTATAACGGTCCTAAGGTAGCGAAATTCCTTGTCGGGTAAGTTCCGACCCGCACGAAAGGTGCAACGACTTGGGCACTGTCTCAACGAGAGACCCGGTGAAATTATACTATGCGTGAAGATGCGCATTACCCGCGACAGGACGGAAAGACCCCGTGGAGCTTTACTGTAGCCTGATATTGAATGTTGGTACAGCTTGTACAGGATAGGTGGGAGCCATCGAAGCGTGAGCGCTAGCTTACGTGGAGGCAACCGTGGGATACCACCCTGGCTGTACGAACCTTCTAACCCAGGGCCGTAATCCGGTCCGGAGACAGTGTCAGGCGGGCAGTTTGACTGGGGCGGTCGCCTCCCAAAAGGTAACGGAGGCGCCCAAAGGTTCCCTCAGAATGGTTGGAAATCATTCGCAGAGTGTAAAGGCAGAAGGGAGCTTGACTGCGAGACCTACAAGTCGAGCAGGGACGAAAGTCGGGCTTAGTGATCCGGTGGTTCCGCATGGAAGGGCCATCGCTCAACGGATAAAAGCTACCCCGGGGATAACAGGCTTATCTCCCCCAAGAGTTCACATCGACGGGGAGGTTTGGCACCTCGATGTCGGCTCATCGCATCCTGGGGCTGTAGTCGGTCCCAAGGGTTGGGCTGTTCGCCCATTAAAGCGGTACGCGAGCTGGGTTCAGAACGTCGTGAGACAGTTCGGTCCCTATCCGTCGTGGGCGCAGGAGGTTTGAGAGGAGCTGTCCTTAGTACGAGAGGACCGGGATGGACACACCGCTGGTGTACCAGTTGTTCCGCCAGGAGCATAGCTGGGTAGCTACGTGTGGCAGGGATAAGTGCTGAAAGCATCTAAGCATGAAGCCCCCCTCAAGATGAGACTTCCCATCACTATAAGTGAGTAAGATCCCTCAGAGATGATGAGGTTGATAGGTTCGAGGTGGAAGCGTGGTGACACGTGGAGCTGACGAATACTAAT
>NZ_FQXD01000043.1 GCF_900129865.1 Virgibacillus chiguensis | reverse complement strand
GTCCAGTTTTGCTCAACAGCATTGGACACCTCGTATCATACCAAGGGGGCATTTTTTGTTCAATCCTCATTTTGCTTTATTACAGGAATGCTTTCTTATCTTTCAAAAAGATACGAACGTATTTCATTCGTACGCGTATTACCCATTTTCAGACCTTGTTATTGACAATTCCCCTGTTTTTCTCTATCCTAACCTTTTTTAAACAACAATTTGACTTAATCTTCCGCTGATAGTTCAACAACTTGGATTATCGTCACTACTTGCTATAGTGTAAAAAAGATGAGTATTCCACTATATGGAGTTCTCATCTAAATACATTTTTATAAGATATGCTTTTTATTTTAATTCAGTAACATTTTTAACCTGGTTAATACGAGAAATATCATCAAATAAAGTTAAACGTTTTGCATCCGTTATTCCTTCCGTATTAATAAAAATATTACGGTAATTATTATCTGATTTTGATATTTCTACTTTTTTAATAGAAACGTAATGGTTGTCAAACACTGCAACCACTTCATTTACAGGCAAGTCTGGGAGCGTAACTATTTGAATAACATGGGAAACTTTTCCTTTTTTAAATAGACGTTCAAAATTATTAAGGAATATAAGGCTCAGTAATATTATTACCGTTGTTACTACTGCTGCCCCATACATACCAACACCTACTACCAGCCCTAAACCTGCAACTGTCCAAATAGATGCAGCTGTCGTTAAACCTCTTATCGTGCCACCATAAACAATGATGGTACCAGCACCTAAAAACCCAATTCCGCTTATCACATACGAAGGTATTCTTGCGGGATCAAAACGGATATTCTCGTAATGCTCTAGAAAAAATTCAAATCCAAATAAAGAAAGTAACATCATTAGACAAGAGCCAACACCTACTAAAATATGGGTGCGAAATCCAGCTGAATGATTTTTCAACTCCCTTTCAAACCCGATTAATCCAGAAAGGCATAATGCAATAAGTAAACGAGTTAAAATAACATAAAAATGATCTCCCAATAGTTCATTGATTAGTTCTTTCATACTAAGTCCCCCCAATTGTTATAAACATGGCATTTTATTTTATCTATATGTGAACAAGTAGAGGTTTATTTTTAGTGAAGTTCAAATTAAATATAATGTAATGTGCTTCTGAAAGTAGAGATTTTGATTTTTTCATTTCGCAAAGTGCGTGGCCTTTTTAATCTGGTTCTATGTCAAATGTTGGGGTGGAGTGAGATGCAATCTCACCCTACCCAACATGACTTCCAATTTTTTTATACTTATGTAAAAGAAGTATTCT
>NZ_FQXD01000044.1 GCF_900129865.1 Virgibacillus chiguensis | reverse complement strand
AAACAGAGAGGATATTATGTTCACTATGTGAGCATATGTCCTCTTTTTATATTGCATAACATTTCCAACTCCAGCATAATAAGTGTATACATAATTGTGGGGGAGATTGAAATGAGAAAAGCATTATCTTTATTGTTAATAGGCATGTTAGCCATTACTTTAGTTGCTTGTTCAAATAGTGAGACCAAAGAAGCTAAGACAGAAAAGGAAGAACCTAAACAAGAGGTAGAAGAGAAAGAAGAGCCTGAAGAAAACGAACCAACTCAAGAGGAACTGGATGAGGAACTAAAGAAAGAAGCTGTACCGATCGACTGGGCGAAAGCAGTTTCTGATGAAATCCCTAAAGGCACCAAGGTTTATGGTGAGGGTGAAGTAGATAAGTATTCTTCTAATGAAAGTGACGTAATGCAAGATTTTGGTTTATCGATTAAGTATGGTGAGGACGAATGGGGAGTATTCGAGGTTCGTACTTTCACCACATTACCTAATGTAGAGGAAGTCCAAGAAGGAGATATTGCGAAGGTTTACGGAACTTATGCCGGTAAACATGAAGTTACTGGATTGCCATTAATTTCAGCGACGATAGTAGAAAAGAAATAATATTTTTGTTATTAAAGACATCTCATCGAGGTGTCTTTTTATTATGCAGAAAAGGAGATGTTTAACTATGAAAATAAGTGATAAGACATGCTTTATTAGAAAAAGGATATTAGATAAAAACATAAAAGGTTGCAAGAAGATTAATCCTGAACAAATGGAGACTATCGTGCAACTGGCGGAAGAATACGAAGAAGCAAAAGGAACTCGTGATCAAATAGATTATTTAAGATACGGTCTTGATCTTGCTAGTGGAAGAGATAGAACAAGCTTGCTTGTAATCGAATTAGAAAGCGAAACAGATGTACCAAAAGTAATTTACAAAGGTAAAGAGATTAAACTCAAACGTAATGTATTCTTCGATTGGGAAACAGACGGAGCATATCCAACTGAGGGTGGATTAACTTATGCAATCGAACACTTTGAAAGACACGCATCTTTACCAACGATTAACAGAATTGAACGTAAGGTGAAAGGTCATGCCTACGATTGAATACAAGACAGACAAACAAAAGAAATCCTTTTACAACTCTAGCGCTTGGCGTAAGTTAAGACAACAAG